>NZ_JATM01000001.1 GCF_002003665.1 Bombella intestini | reverse complement strand
GAAGCATCAGAGTATTTAGCTTAGAGTTGCTTATGGTAGCTCTGAAAGTCATCTGCTTCCGTTTGCGGCATAAATCCTTTCCCTTGAGTGGAAAGTGTCAAGAAGGGATGGCTTTTTATAAAAATGAGAAAGGTCATAAGTGCGCCCTTTCTCTATTATGCTTTTGTAGCTCTTGTTATGGTTGGCCCCTTCACAAAACTCTCAAGAGCTTCTTGAGACAGGAAAGACGCATCCTGTTTAGGTCAGTCTGCAATGTGTCTGAAACACGATACAGACACGTCTATAATTCTCTGTTTTTTTATTAAAACTAAAAGTATTTTCTAAATATAAATAGAATTTTCTTATAAAAACAAAGTAAATTTACATATTTATCTTCTGTTTCAATATAGAAAAATAACAGAATATTTATTTTTTCCTGATACTCACTCTCCGGGTCAAATTTATCGTGTAGTGCCATGCAAGGGGTCCTGACGTCTTGATGGAACCATTTCTAGTTTTGAAGAAGCAGACGGTCCCAGCCAGTCTTCAGGCTGTCCTTTCCATTTTTGTGGAATGGGACGCTGTGGAGAACGTTCGTTGGTCTTTTCCAAGTCGGCTACCATCTGATGGAACGCTTGCCCAGGCGGGACGTCTGACTTGGGGCAGGGTGTTCAAGATGGTTGGTTCTGTCTTCGTGTCTGGCGTGCTGTCGTGGCAAGTAGGGGCAGCTACGGCTCAGCCGCTTGATATCAAGGATTTCGGACAGCTTGCCTTGCGTTGTGGGCCAAATGTAGCTCCTGTCACGCTTGCGTCAATTGCGCAGACGGAGTCTGGTTTCGAGCCTTTTTTGTTGCATGACAACGATACGCAGAAAGTGTTCAGGGCGGCCGATGATCGGCAGGCTGCTGAAATAGCATCAACCCTGATTGCATCGGGTCATTCGGTCGATCTTGGTCTCATGCAGATCAATTCTCATAACCTGCCACGTTTTGGTCTGCAGGTCCGTGACGTTTTTGACCCATGCGTGTCGATAGGTGCGGCCTCCATTATTCTGTCGGATGCCTATGTGGGTGGACAGACACATGAGGAACAGCAGGCGGCCCTGCGTGTGACAATCTCCCGGTACAATACGGGGGATGCTCAACGTGGTTTTACAAATGGTTATGTGAGTAAGGTTGAGGCTTCTGCACGTAGGATCGTGCCTGCTCTTGATGTTGGTTCAGTGTCGGATGGCGTGAAGGTGTCTCCACCAGCCCGGCAGGTTTCGGCTGCCGCAGACCCGGACGCTCCCCCTTCGTGGGATGTGTGGGGCAGCCCCGAATACAGCTCCGCATCTGATGCGAAAAAAAATGCGGACCAGCCGCGTGCGTCTGATGCTGCGTTGTTTGTTCAGGCCACGGACAGTCCTGTGGTCTTCTCTTCTCTTCATTAAGGAATAAGACATGTTGTCACTGTCAAAAGGCGTCGCGCTTCGTGAAAGGTCCATCCGGGCAGCCAGGTCCGCATGGGTGATGGGCCTTGTCGCTCTTCCGTCTGTCGCACGTGCCTCTGGCGTTACGGGCGGTCTGTCTCCGGAAACGATGATTAACAACATCTGCTCATTCATCCTTGGGGCGTTCGGGCAGAGCCTTGCCATTCTCGGTATCATTGCCATTGGCCTCATGTGGATGTTCGGGCGTGCCTCGCTGATGGCCGTTTCGGGTGTTGTTGGGGGAATTATCATCATGTTCGGTGCTTCCTCTCTCGGGAAGATGCTCACGGGGGGCTGAAGCGTGGAAAAACTGGACGAAGACACTCTGTTCCTAGCCGCTACTCGGCCAGCATTGGTGGCGGGCGTGCCGCTGCCGCTGGCTGGGCTGTTTCTGATGATTGCCGGTTTCATCATCGTTTTTCTCAAGAACCCTCTCTATGAGGTCTTGATGGTGCCGCTGTGGTTCGGAGCAAAAGTGCTCGTCTCCCGTGATTATAACGCCGTCAATGTTGCCTATATTGCGATTAGGACGTCCGGGCGTGCGATCGATAGATCGGTCTGGGGTGGGGCCTCCGTTAGCCCCAATCCCGTCAGGGTTCCGAAACGTGGAAGAGGGATCGTCTGATGTTCGGGAAGTCCGGGGGTATCGAGCGGTCTGGTGAAATCTACCTGCCTTATGTGGGGCATATCGCCAAGGATGTCGTGCTGCTGCGTGACGGGTCGGTCATGGCCATGGGGCATGTGCAGGGCGTGCCCTTCGAGCTGGAAGAAATATCGGTAAGGAACGGGCGCAAACGGAACCTCAATACGGTCTTGCGCAACATTGCTGATGACAACGTCACCGTCTACACGCATCTCATCCGGCACCCGGATGTGCCGGAGCTGCCTGACACTCAGTTCCGTTCGGAGTTTTCCCGCAACCTGCATCGGGCTTTTAACGAGCGTGTGTTGAAGGGCCGTCTTTACCGGAATGATTATTTCTTTTCGGTAATCGTCTCCCCCCGGAATGTCTTGGGCAAGATGGGCAGCAAGATGATGCGCTTCGGCAAGAAGGCACCAGCCGAGGGGAGCAGTGCAGTCGTAAGACAGCTGGAAGACATCTGGCAGGTCGTGTCGTCTGCGCTAGACAGGTACGGTGTCCGCCGTCTTGGACTGCGGGAGTCCAACGATGTGGTGTTCACGGAAATTGGTGAGGCTCTGCGCCTCATCATCTCGGCCTTTTGGATGCCCGTCCCACTGGTCTCCGGGTCTCTTGGAGCTTCGCTCTATACGGATCGGGTCATCTGTGGGAAGCGGGGATTTGAGATAAGGTCACTCGACCACAGTAAAGTGGGTGGCATTTTTTCCTTTCGTGAGTATCCGGCCAAAACCCGGCCGGGAATGCTCAATACGCTTCTGAGTGTCGAGTTTCCCATAGTAATTAGTCAGTCCTTCGGGTTTCTGACACGAGCGCAGGCCGATGAAAGACTGACGCTGAAGACCAACCAGATGGCGAGTTCTGGCGACAAGGCATCCAGTCAGATGGATCAGCTGACGGACGCCGTGGATAGGCTCATTTCCAACGAGTTTGTTTTTGGAACGCATCATTTCTCGCTTGCCGTGTATGCGGACAACCTGGCCGATCTAGGTGAAAGAAGTGCCCGGGCACGGGCTCGTCTTACCGATGCAGGGGCCGTGGTTGTGCAGGAGATCATGGCGCTGGAGGCAGCCTTCTGGTCGCAACTGCCGGGAAACTGGGAGTTCAGGACACGGGCCGGAAGCATAAACAGCAGCAATTTTGCCAGCCTTTCCACGTTTGACAACTTCCCGGCCGGTGCTAGGGCAGGGCATTGGGGAACCGCCATTGCCCGCTTTAGGACTGATGGTGCGACACCGTATGATTACGTCCCGCATGTGAAGGATGTCGGGATGACGGCCATTTTCGGTCCAATTGGCTCCGGGAAGACCACCATTCTCATGTACATCATGGCGATGATGGAACAGGCCCTCTCCACCGTGAACGGTGCTGTCGTGTTCTTTGATAAGGATCGAGGCGGTCAGCTCCTCGTGCTGGCGACGGGTGGCACCTATCTCGTGCTGAAGCGGGGCGTGTCCTGCGGCCTTGCCCCGATGCGTGGCCTGAGTGGGGATGCGGATGATGTCGAGTTCCTGCGGCAGTGGATTACCGGTCTCATCGAAAGTGATGGCAAGGGCGGTATATCGTCGGAGGATGCCAAGCGGCTCCAACGTGGTATCGCCCGCCAGATGAGCTATCCGGTTGAGATGCGGTCTCTGGCGGGGGTGCGTCAGTTCCTCATGCATGGTCCTGCGGAGGGAGCCGGGGCACGGCTGGAACGGTGGTGCCGTGGGGGAGCTCTGGGGTGGCTGTTTGATGGCGATGAGGACAGTGTGGATTTGTCCAGTGCCATCACGGGTTTTGACCTGACCGCTTTCCTTGATCACGAAGAGATATGCGCCCCCACGGCGGCGTATCTGCTCTACAGGATCGAGAAGGTGGTGGATGGACGCCGCTTCCTCATGAGCTGTGACGAGTTCAGGGCTTATCTTCTGGATCCAAAATTTGCGGCGGTCATCGACAAGTTCCTGCTGACGGTCCGGAAGAATAACGGAATGCTGATTCTGGCAACGCAGCAGCCAGAGCATGTGCTGGAATCAAAGCTGGGTGCGTCTCTGGTAGCGCAGTGCATGACCAAGATTCTGTACCCGTCTCCGACGGCAGACAGGGCGGCCTATATGACAGGGCTGAGCTGTACGGAAGGTGAGTACGCTGCCATCCGTGAGGGGATGGTGGGAGATCCAAAACGCTTTCTCATGAAGCGTGAGAATGGCAGCGTCATATGCGAGTTCGACCTGTCCTCTATGCCGGAATATATCGCCGTGCTTTCGGGACGGGCGAACAGGGCCAACTTCGCCGAGCAGCTGCGCATGAAATACGGCAACGATCCAAGCCAGTGGCTTGAGCATTTCATGACCCGTTATCACGAGGCCAGAGACTAAGGAGAATAAGGTGGTGGGAAAGATTGTCTGTCTGGCTTCGGTCATGCTGGCCACGGTCATGGTTCTGACCGTCAATGTGCGTTCTGCCAGGGCACAGATCATGGTGATGGATAATGGCAGTATTACACAGAGTATCGCCAATACGGCTAGGGAAGTTGCTCAGCTGACCCAGCAGTATAATGAGATGGTCGACCAGTATAAGATGTTCACACATGTGCCGGATGTGTTCAATGGCATGCTCAGCGATTTCAAGCGGCAAATCCTGCAGCATCCGCTTCCAGATGTTGGGAATATTGTTGATCAGATTACTGCGGATACCGGCAAGGTGAGCGAGTATGGCCAGCGTTTTGCAGGTCTGAATCGCTATGTGGTGTCAGATCAGGACAAGGATCCGATCAGCCAGTTTCTGCGGCAGGGAACAGCATCTCTTGCCAATATTCGAGGTCTTGCGATGCAGAACCTGACATCACTCGATGAGCGGCTGAATAAGCTGGATGAGATGCAGGAGACATTGAGTGACGCCACAGATATCACACAAATTTCGGCCATAAACGGGCGGATTGCCGTTGAATCTCAGGCCGTTCAGGCGCAGCTGGCGACCGCGCAGAACCTGCAGATGCTGTCCCAAGCGCAGATGGCAAATCAGCAGCTGCAGGAGAGGGCAGAGGGGCGTGCCGATGAACTCAAGGCGGCTGACTGGTGGAAGAAGGGGCACTAGCCACCGGGGAAAGGAACATTCGGTCTAGGCACGGTGTGCCTGGGTGAAGAGGGTGATGATGGGGCCGGACGGTGAGAAGGTTCTGCTTGGGGGCATCGGGGGAGTGAATGGTCGATGAGGATATACGCAAGAGACATTTTTGAAGTTGTTAATGATCAGATCGTGCTGGATTTCGATAACAAGATGAATGTGCTTGTCAGCAAGACGCTGGGGGCACTTGCTGCACCTTTCAGTGCGCTGATCGTCCTGTGGGTGATCGTGACGGGTATTCTTGTCATGCGTGGGGACATAGACGTGCGGCGTGGCATCACGCGGATCATTCGTGTCGCCCTTGTGTCGGCCTTCATCTTGGAGGCCGGTGTGTATAACACTTACGTTGTCCAGTTCTTCCGCAATGGATTGCCAACTTGGATTGCTTCCACCATCACGTCCGGTCAGGCCCTGAGCACGCCGGAACTGCTAGATGACATCATGGCCAGCCTCTCGGGAAGTTCGGCTGCGATCAAGGCCATTCTCTCCGTGATGCAGGTCTCGGATCATCAGAAGTTGGCCATAGTTGATACCTGTAATGGTCTCATGCTCGGTGAGGTCTTCACCATCTATCTCTGCGCACAGGTGGTGATGGATGTCGTGCTGACCATCGGGCCGTTTGTGATTGCAGGTTTCCTTTTTGAGGCCACGCGTGGCTTTGCGGAAAGATGGATCGGGCAGATGGTCGGCCTGATTCTTCTGTCGGCCATGGTGGATATCTCCGTGATGGTCTTTGCGCAGGGCATCACCCATTACCTCAGCCAGGTTGGTGTGGAAGAGCTTGTCGAGCAGGGACTGGGAGCCGTTGCGACCGGAGCCCTGTTCAATGCAACGATTTTCGTGATGATCTGCGCGTCTATCGTCAATCTTCTTCCTGCCATCGCCGCTATCATTGGTGGTGGGATAGAAGTCAGGTCGGCTGGGTCAGCAATGAGTAGTGTTGTTGGAGGTTCGTCTTCAGGAAGCAGGATGGCGAACAATATTGCGCGCCGGATGTTTAAGTAAAGAAAACTGGATACTTGTAAGTTGGGAAGGGAGTTATCCTGATGTTGAACATCAGAACAGGGTCTGTCGTTCTCATGCTGCTGGCTCTGGCGGCCTGTAGCGGACATGATCCGGTTTCGAAATGTAAGGGGCCTGTTTTCCAGCTCAATACGGGGCATTGGAAAGCGCAGCCGGCGGAGCTGACGAAACAGGAAAGGGTGAGCCGCTGATGAGCAAGGACCTGTTTGTTCCGCCCGTCCCGAAAGAGAAGCTCGCCGAATATTATGAAAAGGTCGAGACGTTCCAAGAGGCACGGGCACGGGCCGTCACCCGCATCAACAAGTTTCTTGTTGTCGGCCTGACACTCTCAATGCTGGCCAATCTTGGTCTGGTCTGGTCCGTGGTGGCTCTTTTCCCGCTGGAGAAGCTTGTTCCGATGCCGCTCTGGGTCCGCCCGGATGGAACCGTGGACAGCGAGATCTCTATGTCACGCCTGCCGAAGACTATGGATGATGCGGTCGTCAATGCTGCCGTCTGGCAGTATGTGCGGCTTCGTGAAGGCTACACCTATGCGACTGCCCAATATGCCTATGACACCGTATCACTTATGAGCACGGATGCGGTGCGGGACGCCTATCAGAACTGGTTCAATTTCCCCAATCCGAGAAGCCCCCAAGTCACGGTGGGTCAGAGGGGCCAGATTGATGTCGAGGAGCTGTCGATGGCACCGATTGGCGGGAACGTCATTCAGGTGCGTTTCCGGCGGCGGGTGTCGATGGAGGGTGCCAAACCGGTGGAAACGACCTGGATCGCAACGGTGCAGATCATGAAGGTGCAGGATATTCCCCCCAAGGCCCGTCTGAGCAACCCGGGTGGTGTGATTATCTCGTCCTATCAGTCGTCAGAGGATGGCGTACAATGAAGAGTCTTGCCGTTGTTGTTCTGGGTCTCGTGGCTGGCCTGTCTGTCGTCCCGGCCCATGCGGAGCAGGACCCACTGCCCAGTCGTCATGATACTAGAATGCGGTACGTGCCGTATGTTCCGGATCAGGTGGTGCATCTTTCGACATCGGTCGGTGCAACGCTGGTTGTCGGTTTCGGAGCGCACGAGACTGTTGACCGGGTTGCTGTCAGTGACAGCATCCATCTGAAGGCGGCTCCGGCAGGCAGCTATCTGTTCTTCAAGGCGACAAATGGGCTGAGTCTCCAGCCGGTCATTGTCCTGACACGCAATGATCAGGGCCGTGCCCGCCGTTATGTTTTTGAGGTGGCCACCGTCCCGTCCGAAACGCTCGCCAATTCGACTGATGGCATTTATTACAGCGTCCAGTTCACCTATCCGGGGGATGCGGCTGCCGCACGCCGGGCCGAGGCCGCCGCCCGTAAGAAGCGGGAACAGGAGGAGGTCGAGGCCCGTACTCGTCAGCTCGAGACACAGTTGGCGCATGAACGGATGGAGCGTGAAACCAGAGACCCCGACTTTGGCATAAAGAACTGGAAGTATGTGGGGCAGGGGGACCGTTCTTTGCTTCCGTTCGAGATGTGGGACAACGGCAATGTCACGGTGTTCCATTTCCCCGGCAATGTCCGGTTGCCCTCCATTTTCTTCATCGGTCCTGACGGGCATGAGGCCACGGCAAATTACAGCGTGAAGAACGATCCGGCAGGCTGGGGCACCCTAGTTATTGCGGATCATGTTGCGCCCCGGTGGCGTCTGCGTGATGGCAATACCGTCTTGTGCCTTTTTAACAAGGCGTTCGACCCTGTTGGTCATAATCCTGGAACAAACACGATTAGCCCGAATGTCAGGCGGGTGCTGAAGGAGGGGGCACAATGAGCGACAAGCAAGACAATCATGACAGCCCTGAATCCATCAATCAGGGTGGTTCCATGGTTTCCGATGAGACCCGTCGGGAACTGACATCGTGGCAGAAGGTAGGCATCGCCGCCCTAGTGGCGGTGGTTATGCTGGGTTTCGTCTGGCTGCGAGCTGGCGATGGACCGAAGAAGACTGAGCAGGTGGCTGTTCAGCGGGCCACGGTGTCGCCCGGGTACCACCTGCGTAGTGCCCCACCAGCCCCGCCGCCACCGCCCGTGCCCATGCCTGTTCAGCCCCAGTTGCAGCGGATGCCTCTGGTAACTCCCCGCTCGACCCGTCATGAAATGAACCCGGCTGAAAGTCCGATTTTTGCGGTATCAGGCGAAGCGGGAGGGGCTGCTTCTGCGCCTGCTTCTGCTCCGTCGGTCGTGGGTGGGGGTGGACAGCAGGGGCCGGGTTCAGATGGACAGTTCCAGAAGCCGGCAGGTGAAGCAGAGGGCAGCCCCTTGGCCGCCAATCTGAAGCCGACCCTTCTTGCAGGCGCGCGGGCGCACATGCTTCCGCATCCGGATTTTCTCATCACGAAGGGGACGATCATTCCCTGCATTTTGCAGACTCGCCTGAATACCCAGCTGGCAGGCTATACGAAATGCGTGGTCCCGATGGATATCCGCAGCACGACAGGCAATGTTGTGTTGCTCGACAAGGGAACTCTTGTGACGGGCGAAATGCAGCACGGCCTGTTGCAGGGTGAGGATCGAGTTTTCGTCGTGTGGGATCGTGCCGAAACACCTGAGCATAGCGTCATCGAGCTTGATTCGCCGGCTACGGATGAACTCGGGCAAAGTGGTATCGGCGTGACGGTGAACAATCACTGGTGGAAGCGTTTTGGCAGTGCCATTCTCCTCAGCGTGATTCAGGGTGCGCTTGATGTCGGCGTGGAGGCGGCGTCACGCATTGGTGCCTCCGGCAGCAGTGGCGGCTCCTATTTTAATTCGTTCCAGTCGAACGGACAGACGGTTGCGAACTCCGCACTTCAGGCCGGTCTCAATATCCAGCCCACGGGTGAGAAGTCTCAGGGCAAGACCGTGGCGATCTTTGTGGCGCGTGACCTAGATTTCTCGGGAATTTACGAGCTGCGGACAACGGCAGGTGGCTATGGTCAGTGAGGCGGCAGTCCAGCTCCGCTGGCTGATGAAGCCACTGGCGGTATGGCTTGAGGACCCTGCAACGGAGGAGATCTGCATCAACAGGCCGGGTGAGGTGTTCGTCCGCCAGAGGGGCACGTTCACCCAGTACGAGATTCCACTCTCATATGAGGACTTGGAAGACATCGCTATTCTGGCCGGGGCACTGCGCAAACAGGATGTAGGGGAGCGGCACCCGTTGTGCTCAACGGAACTGCCCGGTGGTGAACGTCTTCAGATATGCCTGCCTCCATCGGTACCGGCTAGGACAGTCAGTCTAACCATTCGCCGGCCGAGTAACAGGGTGGCTGAACTCGCTTCAGTGACGAAACGGTATGATATTTCACGATGGAACCGCTGGCAGAACAGGACGGAAGCCGAAGAAAGGCGGCATGAAGAAGTTCTGGGTTATTATGACAGCGGAGATTTGGAGGCATTTCTAGCGGCCTGTGTACGCAACCGTCTGACCATGCTGCTGTGTGGGGCCACGGGTTCTGGCAAGACCACGATGAGCCGGACGCTCATCTCGGCAATACCACTTCATGAGCGGCCGATCACGATTGAGGATACACCGGAACTCATCATTCCGCACCCGAACCATGTGCGACTGCTTTATTCAAAATCAGGGACAGGCATTAATTCCGTCAGTGCGGAAGACCTCCTGCATGCCAGTCTCCGCATGAGGCCTGACCGTATCCTGCTGGGCGAAATGCGTGATGATGCGGCATGGACATACCTTAATGAGGTTGTTTCCGGTCATCCGGGTTCCATCTCCACCATTCACGGGGCCAATCCGGTTCAGGCCTTCAAGAAGCTGTTTTCACTCATCAAGGGGTCGCCGCAGGGGGCGGCCCTTGAGGACAAGACCCTCGTGGACATGCTGTCATCGGCCATTGATGTGATCGTGCCTTTTGAAACGACGGGTGAGGTCTATTCCATCGGAGAGGTCTGGCTCGCTGCTGATGCACGC
The DNA here is from genome assembly GCF_002003665.1 of Bombella intestini. GTDB lineage: Bacteria > Pseudomonadota > Alphaproteobacteria > Acetobacterales > Acetobacteraceae > Bombella > Bombella intestini. The sequence continues at coordinate 660,759 of NZ_JATM01000001.1, read as the reverse complement.
CGCAACAAAGAGACCGTGGCCGATCTGCTGACACGGTACTGAAGGGAGATAGGGCATGGCTTTCGCAAACTGGTCTCCTGTGATGACCGTCCGGCTCATAGTTGGCATCGTGCTGGCATTTGCGGGATGGACGGTTGTTGCTTCCCTTGTCTTTCTTGCAGGGACGGGGCTGTTCAGCTCGTTTGATTATCCATTCTATCAATGGTGGCTCTATCTCTATTATGGGCGGGACAATCCGGTCGTCGTGCACTGGCTGAAGATCGGGGCGGGAGCAGGCGGCACCGCCATCCTAGTGATGGCTGTGGTCATCGCTGCTGCTGCCCGCCGCAGCATGGCCCAGCTGTTCCGGCGTTCTTCCCTGTCTGGCGGTGGCGTGCGGGCGTCTGTCAGGGGTGTGACGGGAAATCATGGCCATGCGGAATGGATGACCATGAAATTCGCTCGGATGCTCTTCCCCGGGCCGTCTCCCGAATATGGTGGTGTTGTCGTTGGGGAGGCCTACCGTGTGGATGAGGATAAGGGAGCACGGTTGCCGTTTATGCCTAAGGATTCCAAAACGTGGGGAATGGGGGGACATGCACCGCTTCTGATTGATCCATGTGAGAGTGGCTCAACGCATAGTTTGGTTTTCGCCGGGCCGGGGTCCTTTAAGTCAACCTCGGCAGTCACTACGCTAACGATGTGGACTGGGTCCGTGGTCGTGCTTGATCCCAGTACGGAACTGGGGCCGATGCTGAGGCCATTCAGGGAGTCGCTTGGCCATCAGGTTCATGAACTGAACCTGGGTGGGGGAATAGGTTTCAATGTCCTTGATTGGATCGACATCAATTCCCCGGAGGCCATCACGAACATTCAGGATGTTGTGTCTTGGATATGTCGGGAGAGTGGTGGAGGCAAGAAGGATTCCAACAGTGATTTCTTCGACCGGCAGGGACGCAACCTGATAACATGCCTTCTGGCGCATATGCTGTATGATCCAGACCTGCCAGCGGAGCAGAAAACGCTGCGTACGCTTCGCAGTGGCCTTAGCATGCCACAGGATGACGTGCGGGCCCTTCTGAAGATCATTCATGAGACCAGTGCCTCTACCTACGCCCGTCAGATAGCAGGAGCTGTCATGGGACTTGTGGAAGAGACATTTTCAGGGGTGTATGGCAGTGCGGATGATAAGACGTCGTGGCTGTCAAACCCGGCGTTTGCCGAGCTGGTATCTGGTAACAGTTTTCGGTCGTCAGATATCATGAATGGCGGGATGGATGTTTTTGTTCAACTGCCCCTGCGTGCGCTGGAAAACACGCCTGAAATTGGCCGTACCATCGTAGGGGCGTTGCTCAATTCTGTTTATGAGGCGGATGGCCGGATCCAAAACCGCGTGCTGTTTCTGCTGGATGAAGTGGCCCGCCTTGGGCCCATGCGTATTATGGCGACAGCCCGTGATGCGGGGCGGAAATATGGCATAACGTTGCGCCTCCTGTATCAGTCCGTCGGCCAGCTTGAAGAACAGTGGGGGCGTGAGGGGAAGAGGGCTTGGTATGATGCGGCGGTGCACCGCACGTATGTGGCCATTTCTGACCTTGAAACCGCTAAGGAGCTGGAAGAGACGTTCGGGAATTACGGCGTCGTGGCGACATCAGGCGGTAGTAACAAGGGTAGCTCCAGCAAAGGGCTGGGGGGTGGCGGCAGGTCCCATGGAACGAATGTCAGTTACAGTGAAATGAGCCGCCCGCTCATTCGTCGTGAGGAGCTGCTGAACAATACCCGTGTTGATGAGGCGTTTGTTGTCGTGCGGGGGGCTAGTCCCTTGCGGTGTGGCGTGCCCATCTATTTCAGGCGTCCGGAAATCAAGGAAAAGATTGCGGCCAGTAGGTTTGGAAAATCTTTAGGGTGACATGGTGAAAGCCGGTCCGTTACCGGAGGAAAATATCTTTCCCGGTGGCGTGACCGGCTTCCGTTGTGGTGGTGCTCAACAGTGGTCTCGTGATTGTCAGTCCGAGATATCATGCACATCAAGGATTGTCGTTTGACTATTTTGCCTGAAATAAGGAACGGCATCTTCGATGAAGCTGCGTAGTCCCGGTGTCTCATACCCCTTGCGGATGAAGATCCAAGCTTCAAGGGGGTAGTAGTTTATGGAATGTTTACCCCTCAGCACGTCGGCAAAGGCTTGTCCTGCTGCTCCACCTTCGGCGTCGGATGGATACTGGTAGAGGATCACGCTGACCATGTTCCCATCCTTGTCGAAGATATCGGTATGGACATTAGTGACACAGGCGTGAGGCTGGCATGATGAGAACATCAGGAAATCACCCTTACGCAAATCGCCGCCTTCAATATTAACGCCAGAGATTGATGCTTTGTAGTTTTCTATCAGATATGATTGAAGTTTCTTGTTGAGAGCACGGAACCTGGCAGATTTTTTGAAACTCTCTTCGCATTCCATAAACCTGACGTTGGTTTTTTTATCAGTGTATTCTAATACACGGACATATTGAGGATAATCTAGAATATCTGTTGAATTAGGTTCTATTTTTTTTTTAATGAGTCTGTCGCGCATGTGGTCTGGATGTTCAAAACGACATGAGACCTGTGTGTCTGAAGCTCCTGCCGTGACATTGGTCAAGGCAAGAAGAGCGGTTATTACAAGGAGCGTTTTGGAACGAAGGACGGTGCAATGCATGCGTTTTCTCCTGATTCTTTTGTTAGAAGACTGGTATCGCCTCTGAGGACCTGCACATCGTTTTTAGCCCTTTGCTTCCCAATGATGCCCGGGAAGTAGCGTTCTATGTCGTCGGCCGCTTTAGTGATCTCCCCTTCGAGAAGTTCCTGATAGAGATCTCGTTTCTGCTGCTTGTCGTTGGGGTGTCCAAAGTTTGGTCCCATGACATAAGACAGATCTACTAGGACCGTCTTGACAGGCTCAGACAGGTCATCGAAGGCGTGAGGAACCTGACTATTTCTGTCAAACCGTTTTTGGGCCTTGTTCGTAATTTGATTGAAGGTGATATTGGACAGACAGTCCACTTCGTCTGGACTGAGACCAAGAGAATGTTCTGTGGAGAGCATATATTTACCTGCTTTTTGGCCATGAAGCCCCTTATGATCATGGCCTGCCGCAAAAAGGATATCTGGTATTCTGTCGAGTACCTTCTCTACTCTCGTACGCAACTCCTCAGGAACATCTTTTGCGGCTCTGACGGCTTTCTTGAATTCCTCCCGTGTATGCTGCGCTAGGTCCACACCATGGCCGACTGTTACGCCAGAGGAAGGACCGCCAGGGTAATAACCATTCAACTGATGACTTGGGTCACCCCCCTCGTTGTCATAGACGAACTTACGATCTCCCGTAGTCAGGCCATCCTCAGGTTTTGGAGCTAGGGAGCATGACGGTCGAGTGGACAGTCCCTGTCGAGAGTTTTCTTCCAGATGACGTCCATCTTCCGGCTGTCGGCTCCTCGCTCTTACTTGTTTTAAGAAGTAATCATGTTGTGTGCGGTCTGACATCTGAACCCTGCCTTATCCGAAGAAGGGTAGTTTAGGTCTTATTGCATTAAAATAGAGATAACAGGGTGTTGCTTTGGCCTTTATCTGAGATGATCAAGGTATTTTTTTTGAAGTATATTCATGTCGCCTTCATTTTTATACAATATAATTTCATGGATTTTTGTAATATAAATTAAAAAAGCGTCTCACTTATGTCGATGTTATTTTTAATTTTCGAGTTTTGGGAATTATTCTATTATAGATTGTTTCATCTGTGATGAGCAGACAGGGACTACCCTTTGTCGTTAGGCAGTTAATTAGGACGATCATGGTAGTTTGTTTCTACTGCCCTGAAAACCATGTTCCCACGGCATTATTTTCAATCATGGCTAGAGCTGCATTTTCTGCATCAGGGCACGTTTTCAGATAGGCACCGCGCACAGCCTTTGTTAAATCGGCATCATATCCAGACCACGGATCAAATACTCTGATATTGAAATATATTTGATTAGGACCCACACAGGCGGGGCCGCCAGACGTCCCCATACCAACGTAGGGAGCAAGGCACAGAATGGTCGAGCAAGCTGGCGAGCTGCCCCCCATTTTATTGATGTTATCCAACATCTTTCCAACTTTTTTTCGCATGTGTTTTCTTACGTACGGAAAACCATCGGGAAAGGCGTGAGCCGTCTGGAGAGTGGATACAATTAAAAGAGGTAGTAAAATCATTACCTTAATTATGTTTTTCTGATGGTATCTCATCGTATTCCTCCAGATTGACGCAAGAGACCATTTTTTTCTGCCGTGCATTGGTGGTTTGTAGAGAAAAAATGTTAAATAATTTATAATTATTCTCAATGTGGTCGGTGAGCTAATTGTAAATATAGGATAAAGTTGATTCTATTGCTGAGGTTGCTCGTTCTAGCGAGCGGAAAAGCGGGTTATCATGGAAGTGCACGACAGCTATCTGTATTAATTCATGAAGCGTAATCAGACGGGATTGAGGGTGTATTTTTCAGGCTTCGAGAGAGCCGTTACTTGTTGTTGGTCTGGAAAATTCAAAATGTCGCCGCCTAGGAGAGGGAGGTCTCTCGTAGGAGGAAACGACATCTTGTGTGAGTCGCTCAGTAAAACCACAGGATATTGTGGCTCCTACGCCTCAGAGTCGGCGGCTTATAAAAAACTTTAATAACACAAATAATGCGCTGTTTTCTCGGCTCTTTATGTTTCCCGTCAGGGAAAGGGCGGCATTGTTCATGATCTTTCTATTGAAAGTGAGAAGAGTTCTCATCTAACGTCATTCGTGAAGCAACTCGCAGAGAGAGGGAGACGCCTCATGAATATCATTCAGATTGCAGACCGGCGTAACGGCTATGGCGCATCCATGAAGACACTGGCCCGGGAGGAGCAGACAGCCTTGTGGGCACTGCGGTATCTTTTGGGGCCAAGCTGCTGGCGGCGTTCCATGTCTCTGTCCGGGTTGTTAGGGCAGGAGGCAGAACGCCTTCAAGAGCGGTTCAAGGCGCTTTTCCTGCATGCTGTCTGCGGGACGGCTTCGCTGGAATATTCAGCAACGGAAGAGCATCTTCTCAATATTCTAGCCGATATGCAGAATGCACCAGAAGAGCAGGTGTTACATTCTGAGCTGGGAGAGGCTCTGATGCATCTTGGTTCGGCACTGGCTGCTTATGGGTATTGGCTGCCTGTGCGTGGGAAGGTGCAGGCAGTTGCAGAGAAGATGCCGATGCCTGCATTGGCACAGGATAATTATCCAGAGATGATGGAAGCAGCAGAATAAGCAAATTTCAGGGTGATATCTGTTGTCTCGTGCTTATTCTGCCTTGAAACTGTGGGTGTGGCAGTGTTTGTATATGGGCTTCTTATTACAAACAGCCGGAGCCAATGGTGGAAGTTCAGTCCATAACCTTTCCTGAAGGTATAACCCTTCAATGTGGGGAGAAGGTTGCTCCGTTACGGGTTGCCCATCAGACATATGGCACTTTGTCTCCCAAGCGGGATAATGTCATTGTTATATGCCACGCCTTTACGGGGGATCAGTACGTTGCCAGCCCACATCCCGTTACTGGGAAGCCGGGCTGGTGGTCTCGTATGGTGGGGCCGGGCTTGCCGATTGATACGGACCGTTTTTTTGTCATCTGCACGAATGTGTTGGGCGGATGTATGGGAACAACAGGGCCAACAAGTGAGCGAGCTGGTACAGGGCGGCCATGGGGGAAGGATTTTCCACCCGTCACCATGCACGACATCGTTGCGGCTCAGGTGAAACTCATTGATCATTTTGGCATTGATAGGCTGTTTGCCGTTATCGGCGGGTCGATGGGTGGTATGCAGGTGCTGACATGGGCGACAGATTACCCAGACCGGGTTTTTGCCGCCATGCCGATTGCGACATCACCGTTTCAGTCCGCACAGAATATTGCGTTTAATGAAGTCAGCCGTCAGGCTATTTATGGTGACCCGAACTGGCATGGCGGAGACTATCAGGCCCACGGTGTCATCCCGGCTCGTGGGCTGGCGGTGGCTCGGATGGTCGGCCATATCACCTATCTTTCTGAAGAAGCCTTAACCAGAAAATTCGGTCGGGAGATCAGGCCCGGAACCGTACCATCTTCTGGTGATCCATTATCGGCCCTTCCTTTTGGAGGGATGTTTCAGGTGGAAAGCTATCTGCGGTATCAAGGCTCCAATTTCACACGGCGTTTTGATGCTCATTCTTACCTGACGATTTCGAGGGCTATGGATTTTTTTGATCTGGGCAGTGAACATGAGGGCAATCTCTCAGCTGCATTTCGAGGCGTAAAAACCCGTTTTTGTGTCGTGTCTTTTAGTTCGGACTGGTTGTTCCCAACATCTCGTTCTCGCACTTTGGTGCGGGCGATCAATCAGGCCGGGGGACATGTCTCCTTTGTGGAGATAGATAGCGATCGAGGGCACGATGCGTTTCTGCTGGAAGAGCCGGACTTTGATAGAACTATTCGGGGATTTCTAAACGGAATGGCTCGGCAGGCAGGATTGTCAGCAGGGGAGTGTGACAATGCGGTTTGATCAAGAACTGATCGCCAGCATGGTAGCACCTCATAGTCGGGTTTTGGATATTGGCTGCGGTGATGGAAGCTTGATTGGCTATCTCTCGCGGGAAAAAGACTGCGATGCTCAGGGGCTGGAGCTGGATATGAAAGCAGTCACGCAGTCTGTGGCGCATGGTCTGCCTGTCATGCATGGGGATGCTGATGACATGTTGGCCGATTATCCCGATGGAACTTTCGACTACGTCGTGTTGCAACGCACGCTTCAGGCCGTTGATTGTCCACGGGATGTCTTGCGGCATATGCTGAGGATTGGTCGCTCTGCCTTGGTCTCTTTCCCTAACTTCGGACATTGGCGGCTACGCTGGCATCTGTTGCGGACGGGGCGTATGCCAATGACGTCCGTTTGGCCGACACCGTGGTACGAGACGCCCAATATCCATCCTTGCACAATTTATGATTTTTTCGCGTTGTGCGAAGAAGACGGGTACGAGGTCTGCAAATGGATGGTGGTGAATGGCAATCGTCAATCCCGTTTGGCAGGAGCCTCGCCACATTTAGCTAACCTTTTCGGTGAACAGGGACTGTTTCTTCTGCGCCGTAAAAGGTAAGGTAAGCGTGGAATTTGCAGAGACGTTAATAAGGTAGAACACCAAAAAATAACCTTCTGTTTTCCTTTGCTTTTTGCGAGATGGAAGAAAATTGCTCCTATCACTAAATAAGGCGATAGAAGGGCAGTGCGTTTTTCCTCTTGTTATAAGACAAATAGAGTCCTATTTTCGGACGAGGCGAGCGGAGCCCATCGTTAGGGAGAGGCTCAAACGTCCATTTTATGCGGTGTTGCCAGGTGGATTTGCTGGAATAACGCCGGTTTTGAGGAAGAATCATGAGCAGTTTCAAAGCTCTCGGTCTGGCGGCCCCCATTTTGCAGGCCCTGGATGGAGAAGGCTACACGACGCCAACCCCCATTCAGGCCGGGGCAATTCCCCATCTCATGGAGGGGAAGGACCTTCTCGGTCTGGCACAGACAGGGACAGGGAAAACAGCAGCGTTCGCTCTGCCTATCCTTCACTACCTGTTGGAACACCCCCGCAAGGCTGCACCACGCAGTGCCCGTGTTCTGGTTTTGGCTCCGACAAGGGAGCTTGTGGCACAAATTGGTGACAATTTTGCCGCCTATGCCCGCCATATGAAATTCTCTCACGCCGTGATTTTCGGTGGTGTGGGGCAGAATCGACAAGTCGAGGCTATGAAGCGTGGCGTCGATGTCATGGTTGCGGCTCCCGGTCGTCTGCTAGACCTCGTAGGGCAGGGGCATATTGACCTTTCCACGCTAGAAATTGTTGTGCTGGATGAAGCCGACCGTATGTTGGATATGGGCTTTGTCCATGATATCCGCCGGATTGTGGCTCGCCTGCCGGAGAAGCGGCAAACGCTGCTATTTTCTGCAACTATGCCATCGTCCATTCGTGAGTTGGCACATTCCTTGCTGAAGGACCCGGAGACAGTACAGGTCACGCCAGAGTCCAGCACGGTGGATCGTATTCGTCAGGCTGTCCTGTTTGTGGACTCGACCCAGAAAAAAGAAGCCCTGATGATGCTGGTTAATAGTGACCGTGTCGTGCGGGCTGTTGTTTTCACGCTCATGAAGCATGAGGCCAACAAGGTTGCAGAGTATCTCAGTAAAAATGGGATCCCGGCAGCTGCTATTCATGGCAACAAGTCGCAAGGTGCCCGTGAGCGGGCTATGCAGGGCTTCCGTGATGGCAGCGTGCGTGTGCTGGTGGCCACAGATATCGCTGCCCGTGGCATTGATGTTGATGAAGTGTCCCACGTTTTCAATTACGACCTGCCTAACGTGCCAGAGGCTTACGTTCATCGTATTGGGCGGACGGCTCGTGCTGGACGGGACGGTTGGGCGGTGTCTCTTTGTGATGCCGAACAGCGTGCATGGCTACGGGATATTGAAAAGCGCATTGGTAAGGCTGTGCCGGTCATTACGGATCATCCGTATCATTCTGCCGATGCACAGAATTCTACCCTACCGCCGCCCGTCCTCGGCGGTGGCCGTGGCGGACGTGGTGGTCGCAATGGCGGTGGTGGCCGTGCAGGCGGCGGGCGGGGACGCTCTTCCCAGCAGTCTGGGTCTCGTTCGGCAGGGGCCGGACAGGGTGGTGCTAGGAACAGGCGGCGGCGGTTTTCTTAAAGATTCAGCCGGCATGTTTGCACTGATAAGCAGCCTCGCATTTCGCGGGGCTGTTTCTGTATGGGGCCATGCCTACATAAAATAGAGGAAAAGCCATGATGGAGGAGCTGTTACCCCATGAGTATTACGAAAATCACAAAGCCAGCTGACTTGATCTGGGGGCATGGCCCTCGGGAAGTGACGTTCTTTCTGGAACCGACTTGTCCTTTCAGCGTCCGTGCTTCTCGCAAACTTATGCCGTTTTTAAAGCATGTAGGGGAAGATGTACTGACCCTTCAGGTAGTGCTGCACTCTCAGCCATGGCACTTGTTTTCTGGGGTATTGATGCGGTGCATTTTGGCAGCGGCGGCGTTGCCGGCCGGCCGGGATGAAGCATGGCAGACCTTGCGAGCGATTGGGGATCATCGGGAAGAGTTTGAGTTTTTCCATCATTGCGAAGGGGCGAATATGCAGACTACACCAGATGAGCTGATAGCTCGTCTGGAAGTCTATACTCGTCTTGCTCTGGCAAAACCTTTCCATCTGGCAAGCGTGACAGATGCCATGAAGGCCCACACCCGCTACGCCAGAGAGAATAGTATCCATGTCTCTCCGACCGTCATGCTGGATGGCAAAGTAGATGACCGTTTCCAGAGTGGGCAGTCCATTGAGGAGTGGGCGACTCTTCTAAGGTGAAGGGGTGTGCCGGAATGATAAAAGAATGCGGAAGGTTATTACGGCATATTCATGGTGACGTAACATGCTGGCCATGGAATATAGTGTAGTTATGATTGTACACGGGAAGCTATTTACTTGGAAGGACGTATGATGAAACGCACTGGCATTTTGATGGGTATTGGATGGTTAGGTGCAACGGGCCTTGGCATATCGAACCTGACAGGGGCGCAGGCGGCGTCTTATGGTGGACAGATCAGGCAGGTTAGTGATGTGCGTGACCGGAACGGCTCCTATGTCGGCAGTATAGACGGGGACGGCATCATGCGGGACCGTAACGGTTCTTCCATCGGCAGCTTGGAGCGGGACGGTATTATCCGTGACCGGAATGGCTCTGCTTTTGGGAGTATGGATCAGAACGGTATCGTGCGTGATCGCAATGGCTCTTCTGTTGGCAGTCTGGACAGGGATGGTACTGTGCGGGACCGCAACGGCTCTGCCGTTGGGAGCATAGATAGGGATGGTATCCTGCGTGATCGGAACGGCTCTTCTGTGGGGAGTATAGATCAGGGCAGCATGGGGGGATCGCTTTCTGGAAGTGATCGGACAACGGGAGCCCTTATCCTGCTGAACCGTCTTCCCCGATAATTCTGATCGCTATCGTGTGATAGTGGGGAGTGTTTCATGAGGTGTTTCGGAATTTTGATGATGACCGCTTGGCTCGGCATCATGGGCATGTCGTTTCATGATGCGACAGCAACGCCGTATGACTATCAGAACCCGGCAGGGTCTGGGCGGGACCGGGTAGGGGATGTGTACGGTGTTGGTGGGCAAGCGGCTGGGCGCGTAGGTCGGGACGGATACCTTACAGATGCTCACGGTATGACGGTTGGCCATATGGATAGCGATGGTTTTCTATATGATCTACATGGAGGGCGTGTAGGGCGTATCAGTCAGGGCGGCTACCTGTCTGATGACCAGGGTTCCATTATCGGTAATGTTGACCAGGATGGGGCAGTTTATGGTCCTAATAGGGTGCCGGCTGGGCGCATTCTTCAGGATGGAACGCTGCTGGATGCATCCGGCTCTTTTCGGGGCCGTGTCCCGCCTGCAGATCGTACGGCAGGGATGTTGATGCTGCTTGGTCGTATGCCGAGCTGATACGCAGGCCAGCCTTGCATGAAGTGCGCTTGTTATCTGCATGGCGGGCTTTCACCGTGGAGACGAGGCGTATGGCGTCTCTCTCCAACAGGGGATAGCGGCCCTGTTTAGGACAGGGTCTGTCATTTAGAGTGAAAGGCCAGAAAAATGCCGACAACAGCATCACATGAGCATAAAGCACCGCGCGCCAGTAGTTCTTTGCATGAGTTGGCCCGTAAGGCCGTTCATACGCCGAAGTTGCTGACAAAGGAGGAGATCATCCGTCTGGCGGATCATGTTCTGAAAAGTGGCGAGCACGCCACCGAAGAAGAGCATAAAATTGCCAAGAAGGCCCATCACAACCCCGAAGGGCTAGAGGCTGCCCAGATTACGGCCCTTGGCAAGCGTGCCGAGCATGACCACAGGGGCTGATTGATTCTATGGGTTCATACGATTTTAGGGTCTGCCGTCTCCGGTGGGGAGGGCAGGCCTTTTTTATAGGATGGCCCAAGTCTAGGTCCCTATGAAGCCCCCAAAGTAATACTCAGTATAGCCGCAGCCGCTCACCCCAAAAGGCGAAGGAAACTGCCATTTTTTGAGGTTCTTATGGCGGATGGGGTGAACTCCTAACCTTTGATCCTTTCTTTTTCCTTAAAATAAAAAAACCCCCTGAAAACAGCCAGTTATGAGAATGTTCTTTTTCTCCCTCTTTCATTTTCTTCCTCTATAGCGCAAGAGTGAAGGAAGGACAGAGAATGGGATGTTAAGGATACATGGCCCGGCGTTTATACAAGCTGACAGACAAAACCATTCAATCGCTACCGGAAGGCAATCATAGCGATGGTGGAAATCTGTATATCCGTATCCGGGTGAAGGGTGATCTTGTGCATCGCTTCTGGAACATTCGGTACAAAAGCCCGGTCACTGGCCGTATCAGAGAAATGGGCATCGGCTCACTGGAAATATGCAGTTTGCGGGAAGCTAGGCAGAAGGCTTTTCATGCCCGGAAGCTCATTGCGGATGGCATGGACCCGCTGGAAGAACGGCAATGCGAACAAGCAGAGCATTTGCGCCGGGTAGGTAAGACATTTGCCTATGCTGTGCAGGCTTACCTTCAGCGTCAAAAAGTAAAATGGAGAGACCCCAAAGCTCCTTCTGCATTTCTCAACACGCTAGAGCAATACGCCTTCCCGATTATAGGCCAAAAGCCCGTTGCGGCCATCTCACAGAATGATGTGTTAGCCGTTCTGCTTCCTATTTGGGAAAGCAAAACAGAAACGGCCCGGCGTATCCGTAACCGCATAGAACAAGTCTTAGATTATGCGACTGCCCTGCATTGGCGGGAAGGTGACAATCCGGCCCGATGGAACGGCCCCCTTGCTCATATCCTGCCAGAACCAGCTAAGCTGATACGGGATCGTAAGCAGCCACATTATGCCCTGACAGTTGAGCTATTGGGGCAGGCCATCAAACACCTTGAGCACGTGGGAAGTGTTGGCGCTCTGGCTGTTCGTTTCTGTGCCTTTACGGTTTGCCGTTCTGGAGAGGTGCGTGGGGCACGCTGGCAGGAAATTAACCTAACGGACGCCGTATGGACGATCCCGGCGCACCGTATGAAAGCTGGCAAGGAGCACCGTGTTCCTTTGTCCCGTGCGGCTATGTCAGTGCTGGAATTAGCTAAGCCTCTTTATGATGGGCGCATGGATGCTTTGGTTTTCCCCAATAACAAAGGTGCGGCTCTTTCAGATGTGGCTTTAAGTAAGGCTCTCAAGAACGCTGCATACCCCCTGACAGGGGATAGGAAAGCGACCGTCCACGGGATGCGGTCCACGTTTCGGGATTGGGTGGCAGAAGAAACAGAGTATGACGCTACAGCGGCAGAACTAGCCCTTGCTCATACGGTAGGTAGTACAGTCGAGCGGGCCTATCGCCGGGGGGATATGTTCGCTAAGCGCCGGGCATTGATGGAGGCGTGGGCTGAAAGACTATCTTTCAAAGTAAATGTGTGATGGTCACACATGGAAGGTTAAATACTGACCCGTTCCACTCTGGATTGCGTAAAATATTACGTAACATAAAATGTTACAAAAGGCGATCTGTGCAGGTTATGTGCACACCTGCACATGTGACTGTATGTCACATATTCTTCCGAGACACAGTACGGGATTAAAAACAAGCCTTGAACTTTCGAGATGGGCGGGAAATAATCATTTTGCAACTTACAGCAAGAAAGGCAGAAGGCTTGATGCATCAACTCCCTACATATCTTTCCCCTAAGCAGTTCTGTGAAATGTACAGCGTGAGCGCTGCTACCCTGTATCGCATGATTGCAGATGGGAAGATTGAGGCCCGCAAGATTGGCCGTGTGACCCGTATTTCCCTAGAGGATGCAAAGAACTTCTTTGCCTCTTGCCCCAAGATGGAGACACGGGGAAAATATAACAGGTCATAAAAAGAAACCGCTGCCAGAATCAACCAGCAGCGGCCTCTTGCTCTATTTTGCCGAAACGATATTTACTTGGCGGTATAACTGTTCCGGCAAATGGGCACCCACACAAAGATTTAAAAGGAAGTGCCTATGCGGAAGCATATACGGCAAGCGTGCCTTAGCGCAAACAAAAATAAGGGTCTGTTTCAGGGGGTAAGAACTGCCCTGCCAGCTCATACCCTAGCGATATTGTCCCGGCTTGCGCCCGGCGGGTATGTCAAAAGTGGCGAATATGTAGCCCTTTCTCCCTTACGGGCTGACAGGCATGTCGGTTCCTTCAAGTTCAACATCCGTAAGGGTATTGGGGCAGACTTTGCCACAGGATGGAAAGGTGATCTGATTGATCTAGCCGCCGCTCTCTCTGGAGGCAGTAAGCTGGAAGGGGCACGCAATCTTGCCCGGATGATGGGGATGGAGGTGTCAGGTCATGACTGACATATTCCGTCCACTCACTGATGAAGAAAAACACGGCCCCCCGTTAGTGGGTGGTAGTTGCTTAGACGCTCATAGAAAGCCGTCTATGAACTTTACGCCCGTTCCGGTGTCTTTAGAGCATAGTGCAGCTATACCGCATCCTAGGACGTATAAGCGGGCGCCTGTTACGGGGTTTTATTGTTATGATGATGGTGACGGCCTAACAGGCTTTGCCACCTTCCGCTACGATCCCCCCAATGCCCGCAAGCAGTTTGGCTGGCTGACTTATGGCAAGCTAGAAGGGGAAGACCTGCCACGCTGGCATTTCCGGGCACCGCCACCGCCGCGGATGCTGTACAATCTCCCTGACCTGCTTGGAAAAGCGGGGGCGCCTGTTCTGGTTGTCGAGGGAGAGAAAGCCGCCAATAAAGCCGCTCTTGCGGAAAGCTGGCAGGGCTATGCTGTGACAACCTCATCCGGTGGGGCAGAAGGGGCACACAAAAGCGACTGGAGACCGCTGGCAGGCAGAGAGGTACTGATAGCCCCTGACAATGACAGCGCCGGGCAGACCTATGCTCATACCGTGGCAGAGCTAGCCAGACAGGCAGGGGCACTGACAGTCCAGATCATCCGGTGGCCTGATTATTTTCCTAAAGGGTGGGATATTGCCGATGCCCTGCCAGTCCTTGAACAGAAACAAGTAACAGGGAGGGCAGCATAATGGCTGATTTGCCTGATGATTTAGTGCAGGCCGGTGCCATAGTCGAAGAGGCTCTAAGCGCTGGATACCTTCCAGATGATAGCTTTATGGCAGAACTCATGCGTAAAGTTGCCAATCAAGAGCTAACAAACGAACAGGCCCTAGAGCACACCATAAACCGTCATCCAGACTTACAGGGTGTCTTTCGCTTTAATGAACTGACACTGCAATACGTCATCACCAAAGAGCTGCCACAGCTCTCATCCGTTTCTTTGCCCGTTGCCCATGCGGGCAGTTTTCCCATCCTGCTAGAAAAGTACCATGTCCAGCTACTCGGTGCGTGGATGCGCCGCTTTGGCCTGAAAGCTAACAAGGACACGCTGGAAGCCCTTGTGATGGTGAGTGCCAACCATCACACCTACAACCCCATCAGGGCTTATCTGGAGGGCTTGCAGTGGGATGGCACAGAACGTCTTTCCAGCTTATGGGCGCGTTCTTTCTCTTTGGAGAATACAGCTTACCTGCAAGAGATTGGCAGGCGCTGGATGGTGGCAGCCATTGGCCGCGCTCTGGCTACAGGGCATAAGCCCTACAAGTTCGACTGGCTGCCCGTTCTGATAGGCGGACAGGGAAACGGGAAAAGCACTTTCTCTGCCATTCTCTTTGGAGAGTGGAATAAAGAAGGCTTGCCCGCCAATCTGGCAGACAAGGACGCCAAGCAGGAACTGCAAGGCGTTTGGGGGGTAGAGCTATCGGAATTAACGTCTCTAAGGCGTTCAGAGAATGAGGCTATCAAAGCCTTTCTGAGTGCTATGGTAGATAAGTATCGTCCTAGCTATGGGCGTACATTGCAGACTTATCCACGCCGATGCGTCTTTATTGGCACGACCAATGAGGAAGAGTTTCTGACAGACGGAACAGGTAACCGCCGCTTCATGCCTATCAATATAGGCTCACACTGCCTTGACTTTGGCTGGCTGGCAGAAAACAGGGACCAGCTTTGGGCAGAGGCTTACCAGCTTTTTTGCTATGACCCCGCCTTTGAGACTTGTGAGCCCTCATACCTGAAAGGAGAAATTGAACGGATCAGACGGGAAAGCATGGTCAGTGACATTCTGGAAGAATCTGTCATTAACCTCATCAAGGGCGATACCCTGCCCGATGCAGACGGTAAAGGGGGCTTTACGGTAGCCAGCATCATCAGAGCGCTATCGTTGCCTATGAGCCGTGCAATGGAAATGAGAGTTTCTAATATCCTACGTGATTTAGGGGGTGAGAAACAGCGGCAACGGACAGGCAACGGGCGTTTCTATATCTGGCAATTCAACCATATGGTTACGGGCTGAAAGATAGCATCACATCTTCCAAGCCGTTAAAGGGCAGGGCGATCCTTCGTTCTGTCCTTTTTTTTGTGCATTTATCAGGCAGCCTCAACATTAACTTTCTGTAACTGATTATTTTTTTATATATTTTACTTAAAAAGGTTAGGCCGGTTAGACCAGTTAGGACAGCCTTAGAGAAAGCTGGCTTATAGCTGGCCTAACATTGGCCTAACTGGTCTAACATTTTAATATTTGCATATTGTTGGCCCAACTATGGCCCAACGTTGGGACAGGGCTACAGCCAGCAGAAAACTGCCTTTTTTTCTGCATGGTCCAACTGGCCTAACCTTTTTGAATTAGATTCAAATAAAGATATATTAAGGGCGTTTTGGTAACGTTTCAGTTTGGTTCCTCGTTGTAAGGCTCTAACCATCCTATTTTAGGTCTTGACTGTCTTACTATTTTTATTGCAGGCGCATGTGCACGTACTGCTTACTTAAGTATGTGATGCCCGGCGTTCTGCCCTTGCGCGCGTGTACTGTTTAAATGCCCCATCTCAGAGCGTGCATGAGCCTGTTGGTTTTGTCGGATGCAGGCACTGCCACTTGATAAAAAATCATCAACAATCAAAAGGCGGGCCGGTCTTGCGCGTGTGTGGACGTGTCCATTCTGTCCAGATAAGCGGATAGATTCACGGCCTTGTAAGAGGCGGTCCTTCCCCTCTATTGTTACATGTAACGGGAGGAAGCTATGGCATCGACAACCAGAAGTCATGAACGTGTCCGCAAACATCGGGAAGTGATGAAGCGGGCCGGTATGCGCCCTGTTCAACTTTGGGTGCCTGATACAAGGCGTCCTGATTTCACCCGCGAAGCATCGCGACAAGCGCGGTTGATACGGGCTTGCGATGAAAAGCAGGGCGATGATCTGGCTTTCTCTAAGCTGGCCGCTGCCCAGATTGAGGGCTGGGAATGAGGCTAGGGCATTTCCCGCGTGGTGCTCTCACATGTGGGAGGCGGTTACGTTTCAGGGACAGAATCGGAAACTGTCATGCGTTTGCATGAAGTATGGTCTAAAGTAAGGACTGGAAAAGAGGTTTACCCCAAAAGGCGCAGGAAACTGCCATTTTTTGAGGTACTTATGGCGGATGGGGTGGGATTCGAACCCACGGTACGCTTCCACGCACGCTGGTTTTCAAGACCAGTTCCTTAAACCGCTCGGACACCCATCCGTTGTCTGTTCCCTAAGCTGAGACCAGCGACCTTACCGTAAGGAAAGTAAGGATGGCTTCTGATACTGATTCAGAGGTGGTGCGTCAAGCGGTGGAGTAGGAGATTGGTGCTTATGGGTGGGGAGCAAGAAGAAAGGCCACCGTTATGGAGCGGCCTTTCTAACACCATGCTATGGCAGGAGAGTATCTCCAGTTCCACCGGTAGAGGCGACGTTTACCTCATGGTTTCTTAGTCTCGGGCGCATCAAGGGCTTCAAACTTCGCCTTCATCGTCGCATTCCCCCGGGTGAGCCGCTTGATCGTGACATCTTGCGCTTTGTCGTTGGCTAGGCGCAGGTTGTTATCTGACTTCAGGAGGTTATCCTTGATTTTCTGAAGGTGGGAGATGGATTTATCTATCTCTTCAACGGCCGCGTTGAATTGTTTGTGTGCGAGATCATAGTTGCGGGAGAAGCCGTTTTTGAACGTTTCTAGCTTTTCCTCGAAGTTGGTCACATCGATATTTTGCTGGCGTGTTAGTTCCAGTTCCCGC
This sequence comes from Bombella intestini, assembly GCF_002003665.1. GTDB lineage: Bacteria > Pseudomonadota > Alphaproteobacteria > Acetobacterales > Acetobacteraceae > Bombella > Bombella intestini. Next base: position 643,545 of record NZ_JATM01000001.1, on the reverse strand, counting down.
TTATAAGCTAGTGCCTTTGTGGACGCATTGCGGAGCAAGGAGATGATTTGAAGGAAGAACTGCGGGCGGATGACGTACATCTTCGGGTAGCGGTGGGACACGTCCACGATGCCTGTATTATACAGCTCACTCTCAGGCTCTAGGAGAGAGACGAGCACGGCGTATTCGCATTTTTTCTCCGTACGATCCTTGTCCAGCTCCTTCAGAAAGTCTTCATTTTTCTTTTTGGTAGCGGTGCTGTCATTCTCGTTCTTCATCTCGAACATGATGGAGATGATTTCCGTTCCGCTTTCGTCTGTATCCCGAAAGATATAATCACCCTTGCTGCCGGAGCGGGCGTCATTGTCCTTCTCGAAATAAGCCCGTGGGAAAGCCATAGCCCTCGTGCGGTTGAACTCCACCTCGCAATGTTGTTCCAGCGTTTCACCAACCATCTTGGTAGAGAGGCGAGCCTTCATGTCTTTTAGCCGTTCGATGTGGTCATCACGGTCCTTTAGTTGGAGTTCGTAACGCTCTTTCAGCTGGTTGGCGGCGATGCTGTTTCTCAGTTCGGCTTCTTTGAGAGTGCTTTGCAGGGCATCACGTTCTTTTTGTACGGCATCAACTGCTTTTGTGATGGCCAGCTCATTTTCTACGGCATTGGCGGAGAGTTTTGCCTGTAAAGCCTGAATGTCCCGCTCTTTGGCCTGTAAGGCCTCCTGTAGCTGTGCCTTTCCTTCAGCTTCGGCGAGGCGGGCGGCTGCCTGACGGTCAGACTCGTGTCGTTCAAGCTGGCTCTTCAGAGTTTGTATTTCAGTATCACGTTCATGAAGGGTTCGATTCATTTCCTGCTCTTGAATGAATCTGGCCTTTTCTGCGGCAAGTCGTTCTTCCTGCGCTGCCGCTTCTAACTTTTCATGCAGTTGCTTGAAGAATTCCTTGTCCCGCACCTGTTTGGCGATATCGGCATAGCCCGCATTATCTAGTGAGAATGTTTTGTGGCAGTGAGGGCAGGTGATGTCGTGTGTGGTCATGATGGTGCCTTTCAAGAAGAAACGAGAAGGGAGGAATGGCTCTGGGGAAGGGTAAGCGGATTTATGAAGTCGTTTTCAGATGTAGTTTGAATCCGTCCGTATTCGGGGTCTCCAAGCCGGGGCGCAGCTCTCTCGTTTTGGGGGCGTAATCGCCACTAGCTGCTGAACGGAATGGAATGGGGGCTGTTGTCTCCAGCGTGGCAAGACGCTCCCGGTAGCGGTCCACAAGGTCTGAAAAACCTTCGCCACGTTCTTCCAGCCGGTCGGCACTGTACACGAGGAAAGAGGGCAGGGTGGCAAAGCCAGTGTAGAAGAGTGTTCCGTGTGTGAGGGGGAAGAGGAGGTCTTCAATGGGGCCACAGATGCCTCGGGCGGAGTAGTCATGCTCTGTACCGCCAATCGTTACGCTCAGCATGGCCCGTTTGCCCTTCATGCAGCCATCGCCATAGCTTTTGCCTGTGCCGTAGGCAAACCCGGCAGAGAAGACACGCTCAATCCAACCTTTTAGGATAGCCGGGGCCGAAAACCACCAAAGAGGAAACTGGAAGATGACGGTATCGGCCCAACGAAGTTTTTCCTGCTCTGCCTTCACATCCTCTGTTAGCTGTCCCGCTCCATAGGCTTGTGCGGAAGCGGTTGCGACATTCAGTGGGTCGGTCGCACTATGAGGAAAATCAGCCTGATCAACGGTGGCCTTCCAGCCCATGCGGTATAGATCGGACAGCTGAACTTCATGACCAAGGGAGGTTAGTTCACGGGTGGCGATATCCACCAGGGCCCTATTGAGGGAGTGGCGTTCAGGATGGGCAAGGACGAGAAGGACATTCACGGTACAGACCTTTCTGCTTGATGCGGGGAAATTGTCTCTCGGTAGGCTACGCTCCCATATAGGGGGAGGCAACGGCTCTGGAGCAGGGCCTGTGTTCTTACAATCTTCTTGACGGGGGGCGGTGGAGGCCGTAAAGGCGTAGGAAGTTTACGGACACGTCACTCCGCGAGGGTTCGCGCAGTGGCGCGTTTGTCATGGAATTAAGGATAGCCCGTGTTCGAGCAGCTCTCTGGTAGAATGTCGAAAGTTTTCGAAGGTCTCTCCCGTGGGGAAAGGCTTTCGGAGGGTGACGTTACCGAGGCCATGCGCGAGGTCCGTCTGGCCATGCTGGAGGCCGACGTGGCTCTGCCCGTGGTACGCAGCTTTGTCAGTAAGGTGAAGGAGCGTGCTGTCGGTGGTGAGGTGCTGGATGGCGTCTCTCCCGGTCAGGCCGTGGCGAAGATCGTTAACGATGCGCTGATTGAGGCTCTGGGGGGTGCTGGTGCGGTACCGCTGAATCTGTCGGCTCCGGCTCCTATTCCTTATCTTCTGGTCGGCCTTCAGGGTGCAGGTAAGACCACGACCGCCGGTAAGTTGGCCCTCCGTCTTGCCAGCCGTGAGCGGAAGAAGGTGTTGCTCGCCAGCTTGGACGTGCAGCGTCCGGCCGCCCAGCTTCAGCTTCAGCAGATTGCCGAGCAGGTAGGCGGACGCACGAACGGGCTGGTTGCGTCCTTGCCGATCGAACAGGGGCAGGGGCCTGTCGACATCGCCCGCCGTGCGTTGGATGCAGGGCGTCGTGAAGGCTTCGACATCGTTATTCTGGATACCGCAGGGCGTCTGGCTATTGATGAGGCCCTGATGGATGAAGTCCGTCAGGTCCGTGATGTGGCGAAGCCGGTAGAGACACTGCTGGTTGTCGATGCCATGACAGGTCAGGATGCCGTCAATACCGCACAGTCCTTTAAGGACCAGATCGGCCTGACTGGTGTCATCATGAGCCGCATGGATGGTGATGCCCGTGGTGGTGCCGCCCTCTCCATGAAGGCTGTAACGGGAGAACCCATTAAGTTCACCGGCTCCGGTGAAAAGATGGATGCTCTCGAAGAGTTTCATCCCGAGCGTGTTGCTGGGCGTATTCTGGGGCTGGGCGATGTCGCCGGGCTGGTAGAAAAAGCGTCCGAGCAGCTCGATCAGGAAGAAGGTGAGCGTGTTGCCAAGCGGATGCTCGCCGGTAAGTTTGATCTGAATGACTATGTCTCGCAGATCAATCAGATCAATCGCCTTGGCTCTATTTCCGGCATTCTAGGTATGCTGCCGGGTATGGGTAAGCTGAAGGATAAGCTGGCGGGGAAAGATCTGGATACGTCCATTTTCAACCGTCACAAGGCGATCATTTCCTCCATGACTGCACAGGAGCGCAGCACACCGGAGATCATCAAGGCGTCACGCAAGAAGCGCATCGCTCTTGGGTCTGGTACGAGCGTTCCGGAAGTCAACCGGCTGCTGAAGCAGTTCAGTGAGATGTCCACCATGATGAAGCGTCTCAATAAGATGGGCGGTCTGACTGGTCTGATGCGTGGCATGGGGGGTGCCGGTGGTCTGGGCGATATGTTCAAGGGGATGGGAGGTCCGGGAGGACGTCCACCTTTTGGCTGAGTGTCCTCTTGGCTGTCTGTCTTTTTGTAATGTTCTGATGATGCAGGAGTTATTATGAGCCTGAAGATCCGTCTGTCCCGCGCAGGTGCGAAGAAGCGTCCGTACTACCACATCGTGGTTGCTGACAGCCGCAGCCCGCGCGATGGTCGCTTTGTTGAGAAGGTGGGTGCCTACAACCCGATGCTGCCGTCCGACCACGCTGACCGCGTGCGCCTGAATGACGAGCGCATCAAGCACTGGCTGGAGAAGGGCGCACAGGCAACCGACCGTGTCGCTCGTTTCCTCGGCCATGCTGGTCTGGCACCGAAGCCGGCTTTCCGTGAGCAGCCCAAGAAGTCCGCTCCGAAGAAGAAGGCTCAGGAGCGTGCAGCTAAGGCCGCTGAAGCTGCTAAAGAAGCCGAGGCCTAATCAGGTCTAAGCGGGAGATTTCTTCTTGTCACACCGTCCTTCACAGTCGGATGTTTTGGTCGCCACGATAGGCCGTCCGCACGGCGTGCGGGGTCTTGTGCGCCTACACCCGGCAACAGAACATCCTGAGACGCTTGAAGAACTCGGGCGCCTTTATGATGAGACGGGCGCTGTGTGGCAAATACGCTGGAAGGCACCGGGCATTGCTGCCGTTCTGGGACAGGACGGCCAGCCTTTGCCAGACCGGACAGCGGCAGAAAAGCTGGTGAACCGCAAGCTCTATGTGCCTCGTGAGGCTCTGCCGGAAGTAGAAGAGGATGAGTTCTATCATATCGATCTAATCGGTATGGAGGCTGTTCTTGCTTCTGGGGAAACTGTGGGGCGTGTTGTTAGTGTCCATGATTATGGGGCTGGCACTAGTCTGGAGCTGGAAGCAGGGCAGTTGATTCCTTTCACTATGGCTTGCGTGCCAGAAGTGGACATGAAGGCAAAACGCCTCGTGGTCGTTCCGCCGGAAGCGGTGGAAGTAGAAGGGGATCTGACTGGTGAGGTGGAAGTCCGGTCATGACATGGCAGGCTGATATCCTGACCCTCTTTCCGGAGATGTTCCCCGGCCCGTTGGGCTGCTCTCTTGCGGGGCGTGCCTTGGAGCGGAATCTGTGGGCCTGCAGAACGCACGACCTCCGTCCATTTGGGCGGGGCGTTCATAAGGCTCTGGATGATGCCCCATTCGGTGGGGGTGCGGGGATGGTCATGCGGCCGGATGTGCTGGATGATGCCCTGACCAGCGTAAGGCAGGCGGATGATGGACGCCCGGTGATCTATCCGACACCACGGGGCCATCGTCTAGAGCAGAAGGATATTGCACGCTACGTTCAGGGAGAAGGCGTTGTCATTCTCTGTGGGCGGTTTGAAGGAGTCGATGAGCGGGTACTGGAGAAACATGCGATCGAACAGGTCTGCATGGGTGATTTCGTCCTTTCTGGGGGAGAAATACCGGCACTGGCACTTCTTGATGGCTGTGTGAGGCTTCTGCCGGGTGTTATGGGGTCCGCTTTGAGCGGCGAGGAGGAAAGCTTCTCTGCTGGTCTGCTGGAATATCCCCAATACACACGGCCTGCCACATGGGAGGGGAGGGATGTTCCGCCCGTCCTGCTTTCTGGCAATCATGGGGAAATCGCCCGTTGGCGAGATGAGAAATCCATCGCTGTAACCCGTACACGCCGCCCGGACCTCTGGGCCGTCTACGAGCAGCAGCAACAGAGTTGAGTTTTTTTCAGGAGTTTGAAGCATGAACATCATTCAGCAGTATGAGGCGCGCGAAATGGAGCGTCTTTCCGCTATTCGTAGCGTTCCTGAATTCGCCGCTGGTGACACTGTGCGTGTCGGCGTGCGCGTTGTTGAAGGTACACGTGAACGTGTACAGGTCTTCGAAGGTGTCGTGATTGCCCGCTCAAACCGCGGTCTGGGCAGCAGCTTCACGGTGCGTAAGGTGTCCAACGGCGAGGGTGTGGAGCGTGTTTTCCCGCTTTTCTCCCCGGCAATTGCTGATATTACGGTTGTTCGCCGTGGTAAGGTTCGTCGTGCGAAGCTATACTACCTCCGTGGCCGCTCTGGTAAGTCCGCTCGTATTGCCGAGCGTCCGCGCGATATCAAGAAGGAGGGCTGATTTTTCAGCTCTCATAAGGAGATGAGAGAGAATGCAGAATCCGGTTACCCCTAGAACTTTGTATGACAAGATCTGGGACGATCATGTGGTGAAAACCCTTGAGGACGGAACGAGCCTTCTCTACATCGACCGCCACCTCCTTCATGAGGTGACCAGTCCGCAGGCTTTTGAAAGTCTGCGGGCTGCTGGTCGCCCTGTACGGCGTCCTGATGCCACGATGGCCGTGGCAGACCACAATGTCCCGACTTCTGATCGCTCCCAGCCGGTAGAAGACCCGCAGAGCCGCCTCCAGATTGAAACGCTGGAAGCGAACGTCAAGGAGTTCGGCGTTCCTTATTTCCCATTGCGTTCCCGCCAGCAGGGCATCGTGCATGTTGTTGGGCCAGAGCAGGGCGTTTCCCTGCCGGGCATGACAATCGTCTGCGGTGATAGCCATACGTCCACGCACGGGGCTTTCGGCTCTTTGGCGTTCGGTATCGGTACGTCCGAAGTGGAGCATGTGCTGGCCACTCAGACCCTACTTCAGAAGCGCAGCAAGAACATGCGTGTGCGGGTGGAGGGTGATGTTGCTCCGGGCGTGACCGCAAAGGATATTATGCTCAGCATCATTGGCCGTATTGGTACGGCTGGTGGAACGGGCCATGTGATTGAGTTCGCCGGTTCAGCTATCCGTAAGCTGGATATGGCCGGGCGCATGACGCTTTGTAACATGTCCATCGAAGCCGGTGCCCGTGCGGGCATGGTGGCCCCGGATGAGACAACCTTCAATTACGTCAAAGGCCGTCCCTTTGCACCGCAGGGTGAGGCTTTCGAGCAGGCCGTTGCGTATTGGAAGACGCTGGCTACGGATGAAGGTGCCCATTTTGATGAAGAAGTGGTGCTGGATGCCGCCGAGATCAGCCCATCTGTGACATGGGGCACCAGCCCTGAGGATGTGTTGCCCATTACCGGCACCGTGCCCCGCCCCGAGGATTTTGCAGACCCCGCCAAGGCTGAGCGCATCCGCCGCACGTTGGCTTATATGGGGCTGGAAGCTGGGCAGAAAATTGCTGGTACTCCGGTTGATGTTGTCTTTATTGGTTCCTGCACGAACAGTCGTATTGAGGACCTCCGGGCTGCTGCAGCTGTGCTGAAAGGCCGCAAGGTGGCAGAAGGTGTGCGGGCTATGGTTGTGCCGGGGTCTGGCCTTGTTCGCTATGCTGCGGAGCAGGAGGGGCTGGACAAGATTTTCCGTGATGCCGGGTTTGAATGGCGTGAGGCTGGTTGTTCCATGTGTCTGGGTATGAATCCCGACAAGCTGAGTGCCGGGCAGCGTTCAGCCTCTACATCCAATCGTAACTTTGAGGGACGGCAGGGGCCGGATGGCCGTACCCATCTCTGTTCCCCCACTATGGCCGCCGCTGCCGCCGTGACGGGGACACTGTGCGATGCACGGGACCTGCTGGAACCGACAATGGCAGAAGGAGCCGCCTGATCATGGAAAAATTCACCCGTCTGACAAGCGTTGCTGCCGCTCTGCCACAGGAAAATGTGGATACGGACCAGATCATTCCGGCTCGCTTCCTCAAGACCATTCAACGTACCGGCTTGGGTAAGCATCTCTTTGCTGGTCAGCGTTACGATGCCGAGGGGAATGAGAATCCTGATTTCGTGCTGAACAAGCCAGCCTATCGCAAGGCTGGTATCCTGATCACGCTGGACAACCTTGGCTGTGGTTCATCCCGTGAGCATGCACCTTGGGCGTTGTTGGATTTCGGTATACGTTGCGTGATTGCTCCGAGTTTTGCAGATATTTTCTATAATAACTGCTTCAAGAACGGCATCCTGCCGATCCGTTTGCCTCGTGAGCAGTGCCTTGCTTTGATGGAAGACGCCAGTCGTGGCGAAAATGCCCGCCTGACGGTTGATCTGGAAAAGCAGGAAATTCATCGCCCGGATGGTGAGGTCATTTCCTTTGAGATGGACCCATTCCGCCGTCAGGTTCTTCTGGAAGGGCTGGATGATGTGGCCCAGACACTGAAGAATCACGAGCAGTCTATTCGTGAGTTCGAGGCCCGGCCATCCCGTGCATGGGTTCCGTCCACAAAACAGCCGGGACGTCCGCAGAGCGTCATTGGTGCCAAAGGAGAGCAGGCATGAGCGCAAAACAGAAAATCCTGCTGCTGCCGGGTGATGGCATTGGCCCAGAGATCATGGAGCAGGCCGTTAGAATCATCGACTGGCTAAAGGCTGAGCGTGGTCTTGATGTTGAGCTGTCCGAGGATGTGGTCGGTGGGGCTTCGCTAGCGAAGTATGATGTTCCCATTCGGGATGAGGTCATCGCCAAGGCGAAGGCTGCTGATGCCGTGTTGTTCGGTTCTGTCGGTGATCCAGCATGGAAGGACGTGCCATTCGATCGCCGCCCAGAGGTGGCTATCTTGCGCCTCCGCAAGGAACTGAATCTGTACGCTAACTTGCGTCCGGCCAAGTTGTTCGACCCGCTGCTTTCGGCTTCTGCGTTGAAGCCGGACGTTGTGCGGGGTCTGGACCTGATGATCGTGCGTGAGACGGTGGGTGGCGTTTATTTCGGTGAACCTCGTGGAATCGAGACCCTGCCGGACGGCACAAAGCGTGGCGTGAATACGGAAGTCTATACAACGGCCGAGATTGAGCGTGTGGCTCGCGTGGCGTTCGACCTTGCTCGCCTGCGTAGCGGGCGTGTTTGTTCCGTGGAGAAGGGCAACGTCATGGAGAGCGGCCTGCTCTGGCGTGAGGTGGTCACAGACCTGCATAAGCGTGAGTACTCTGATGTGACGCTGACGCACATGCTGGCGGATAACTGCGCCATGCAGCTCGTGCGTGATCCCCGGCAGTTTGATGTGATGGTCACGGGGAACCTGTTTGGTGATCTGCTGTCAGACCTTGCTTCTATGCTGACTGGCTCTCTGGGGATGCTGCCATCTGCTACGCTGGGCACGCCGGAAGGAACGGATAAGCAGGCTGCTCTGTACGAGCCGATTCATGGTAGTGCGCCGGATATTGCCGGGAAGGGCATTGCCAATCCGCTGGCACAGATACTGTCTCTGGCTATGATGCTGCGTTATTCGCTGGATCGTGGTGCGGATTCCGAGCTGATCGAGCAGGCCGTTTCTAACGTTCTGGCCTCTGGGCTGCGGACGGCAGATATCGCTGCTGCCGGTGAGAGCCGTGTTAGCACGGCGGAGATGGGCGAAGCTGTGCTGAAGGAACTTCAGAAACTCGCCTGATCTCCGGGTGATTGTGCTATGAATTGCCATGCGCCCGCCTGTGTCTCACGGGCGGGCGTTTTTTTTGAGATGTAAGAGGAACGACATGTCACTCGCTGCCGAACGGATGGGGCGTATCCTGCCAAGCCAGACCATTGCCATCACGCAGAAGGCTAGAGCCTTGAAAGCGGAGGGGCGGGACATCATCAGCCTCTCTGCTGGTGAGCCGGACTTTGATACGCCTGATTTCATCAAGAAAGCAGCGATTGAGGCCATTCAGCGTGGCGAGACAAAATATACTGACGTTGCTGGTACGCCTGCTCTTCGCAAGGCTGTGGCAGAACGGCTGAATGCTGATTTCGGTCTGGATTACCGGCCAGAGGAGGTCTGCGTGTCCACGGGGGGCAAGCAGGTCATCTATAATGCGATGGTGGCAACGTTGAATGCGGGAGATGAGGTTGTCATTCCCGCTCCGGCGTGGGTCTCTTATCCGGATATTGTACAGTTGGCGGATGGTAAGCCGGTTATCGTGCCGACCTCTCCAGAGGCAGGGTTTCGTCTGACAGCGGAACAGCTGCGGAAGGCGATCACACCTCGTACACGTTGGCTTGTGCTGAACTCCCCCTGCAACCCGACAGGCAGTGCTTACTCCCGTGAGGAACTGAAGGCTCTGACAGATGTTTTGCTGGAACATCCGCAAGTCTGGATTCTAACAGACGATATTTACGCTAAGCTGACCTATGAAGGGCGGGAAGCCTGTACGGTCGTACAGGTGGAACCTCGCTTGCGGGAGCGGACCCTGACGATGAATGGCGTCAGCAAGGCTTATGCCATGACGGGCTGGCGCATTGGCTTTTCTGCCGCCCCCGTATCCCTAACAAAGGAGCTGATCAAGTTGCAGGGGCAGAGCACGAGCAATGCTTGTTCCATTGCTCAGGCGGCAGCCTTGGCAGCGGTATCTGGCCCGCAGGATTTCATTGGGGAGATGGTCGCCGTTTACCAGAAGCGGCGTGATCTCGTGGTGGATGCTCTGTCCGCCGTTCCGGGGCTGTCTTGTGCCCGGCCTGAGGGGGCTTTTTATGTGTTTGTGTCTGTGCAGCAGTTGCTAGGCAAGCGCACGGCAGGCGGGCATGTGCTGGAAAGTGACGAAGATTTCGTGAAGGCCATGCTGGAAGAGGTCGGAGTGGCCGCTGTTCATGGCACGGCCTTCCTGCTGCCGGGGTATTTCCGGGTGTCTTACGCCACCAGTACGGAGCTTCTGGAAGAAGCCTGCCGTCGTATCGCTCGTTTCTGTGAAGGGCTGGTCTAATGTTTAAGCCATCTCAACGTCTCGCCACATTGCCCACGCCAGCGACAATTGCCATGGCGGCCCGTGCCCGGGAGTTAAAAGCACAGGGCAAGCCGGTCATTTCTCTGGCTCTGGGGCAGCCTGATTTTCCGTCTCCTGCGGCGGCTCTTGATGGGGCCGTGGCCGAGGTAAAGGCTGGTCATACTGGTTATCCGCCCATTCCCGGCCAAAAACCGCTGTTGGAAGCGATTGCCGAAAAGTTTCGGCGGGATAACGGGCTGGAAGTGTCGCTTGATCAGCTGATGGTTTGTAATGGCGGCAAACAGGCTATCTTCAATGCGTTCATGGCCTCGCTGGATGAAGGGGATGAGGTGATCGTCCCGGCACCATATTGGGTTAGCTATCCACTCATTGCCCGGATGTTTGGCGGTGTACCAGTGGAGGTTGCCTGTCGGGAAGAGGATGGATTCCGCCCGCAGGCTGAAGCTATCCGGAAGGTCATCACCCCCCGGACCCGCTGGCTTGTGTTGAATTTTCCCAACAATCCGACCGGTGCCATTTTGGAACGGGCTGATTTGGAGGCCATTGCCGCTGTCCTACGGGATGCTCCGCATGTCATGGTGATGAGTGACGAGATTTACGAGCATCTGACATTCGATGGCAGGCATCATCTTTCCCTATTGAATGTGGCACCGGACCTTGCGGATCGCATTCTCATTATCAATGGCATGAGCAAGGCCTATGCCATGACAGGCTGGCGGGTCGGCTTTGCCTGTGGTCCTGTGCCGCTCATCAAGGCGATGATTAAGGTTCAGGGTAACACGACATCGGGTATCTGCACGCTGGCGCAGGGCGGTTCTGTGGCGGCTCTTCAAGAGGATATTGCCGGGGTGCGGGCTATGAGGGAGACCTACGAGCGGCGGCGTGCTCTCGTAGTCGGTGCGTTGCGGCAGATTCAGGGGCTGAGTTGTGCCATACCGCAGGGGGCTTTTTATGCTTATCCTGGTCTGTCGGCTCTGATCGGGAAAAAGTCTGCTGGTGGGCGTGTGTTAAACGATGATGTGGCCTTTGCGGAGGCACTTCTGGAGGAAGCCCATGTAGCAACCGTACCGGGCTCAGCCTTTGGGTACGGGCCGCATCTACGGCTTTCTTTTGCGGCATCGGATGCAGAATTGGAAGAAGCCTGCCAAAGGTTGGCGACCTTCGTACAGGGGATCACGGACTGATCCCAAAGGCCATTCCTTCAAGTGAAGAAGGAATGGCCTTTTTCATTTTAGGGACGCTGGTTCCATTCATTTAGCAGCGTGACAACGGATTGTGGGGCCATCTGGCGGGCAGAGCCAAGGGCGAGGGCGCCATCAGGATTCAACAGGCGTCCTTGTGGGGTGAGCAGCAGAACGGTCGGCACGGCCTTGATGGTGACACCGTACTGCTGGGCTAGTTCCATGTTGGTATCGAGATGCCCGACATTGACGGGAACGATCACGAAGTGCTCGTCCAGCCATTGGCTGACGGAAGGCACAGCAAAAATGCCGGCAAGAATACGGCAGTCCGGGCACCAATTGCCGCCGAAATCCAGAAGGACACGCCGGTTTGTTTTGGCGGCTGTTAGAAAGGCCTCATGCACTTGTTTGCTGGCGAGCTCGGCAGGGGGGTAAGGCTCACGAGCTGGAGTGATGGTAGTGATTTTTCGGATATCCGGTAAAGGTGCCTGTGCCTGTGCCTGTGCCTGTGCCTGTGCCTGTGCCTGTGCCTGTGCCTGTGCCTGTGCCTGTGTTATGTAGGCAGAAAGTGCGAGGCTTAAACAAGCAATTACCCGAACAGAGTGATTAAAACGCATAATGATGTCTCCTGAGTGCAAAGAGATTATGGAGAATTCGTCTCTTATTGTTAGCGTAAAGGTAACAACAGGACGTTAAATAGAGCCATAGGGGACGGGCTGTTCTTGATAACTCACGATCTCCTGATTAGGGTGGGAGGCCGAGTATGATAAGGACGGTATGCTTGTGGTGAAACGGAAACGGCCAATTTTTTCTACCTCCCCTCGGAAGGAGGTTTCGGTCCTCTCGACATTGGGGAGGATGGTCGTTTTGTTAGGGCTGACGTTCTGTCTTCTGCTGCTGGTGAGGTTCTATCAGCCGGCGACTCATCTCATGCAGCATATTGTTGGGACCTCGCTCTGGCAGCAGCTTTACGGCCTCTTCCATATTGAAACCGCATTGGGGCGGGAGCAGCTGATCCTCATGGGGATTGTTCTGTGCTGCTTCCTGTTAGCTTTGTTAGTCCAGCTTGTAGGTTTGTGGATTATAGGCCGCTTCCGTCGCCGTTAGGAATGTTTCTCGGTAGAGCGGGTGAAGGGCGTAGAAGCCACACAGAGCCATGAGAGGATGAGCAGCGTCCCTCCAGTCGGTGCTAGTCGTGCTGGAAAGAGAATTCCGAAGCCATGCAGTGTGACGGGGATGCTGAACAGCGCTGTTCCAAGCGCTAAGCCAGTGCAACCAATGGTAAGACGCAGCGGATGAAGGTGTTTCCTGCCCAGTGTCAAAGCGCAGAGGGCAATGCCGTGCCAGAGTGCGATATCAGCGGCCATATGCATCATGCTTCTGCCATTGGGCACGGGGAAGGCCGTATCGGGCAAGTGTGTCGCTGCTGCCTGACAAGCAACAGCTAGACTGGCATAAATGGCCCCTAGGCTGAAAAGGATTTTTAAGAAACAGCTTGTTTGGGGCGAAAGTGGCCTGTCATGGTGCTGCATATTTATTATAACCCAGCTGGAAGAGGATAAGGGTATTGTTTCAGGTACCCGGGAAGATGAGAAGAGGGACGCTGTATGAAATTTCGTTTTATGATCTGTGCGGCACTTCTGTCTCTGGGGGGCTGTGGTCTTACGCCACCTCCAGCTCCACCGGTGCCCCCTTTACCAAAAGGGCCTATGGCACCGCCGACACTGGCTGTTGATGATATCGTGCTTTTAAAGAAGATTAGCCTCCGTTCCATTTATATGAAGACGGCTACTGATTTGGCGGCAACACATAGTAAGGATGAACTCATCAAGGGTTTTGCAGCGCAGCAGGTCAAAGATTACGATGCGCTTCGCACGGCGGCACAGAAAGTAGCCGATACCCATACGCTCACATTGGCCGGCGCATTGCCTGTGGCCCAGCAGAGCCGGTTGGTCAGGCTGGGGAAATCATATGGACGACCTTTTGATAGGGCATTGCTGTATATTCTGACCCATTCCTTCACAACACAGGAGCGAACAGCCCTGACGCAAGCGAAGAAGAATGGCAGCACGGCGGATATGAAGAGTCTGGCAGGGTCTGCGTTGGATCTCTTGGACCGTAGCCAGCAGCAGGGCGCTGGTTTAATTCGCCGGTAAGTTTCGTCAGTGGAGGGCGTAACGGGCGGTCTGTCGGAGAATAGCAATATTATAACATAATTTTGACGTTTTCTTGGTAGTGTGTTACAGCGTGCAATTATCGAGAGTAAAAGACCCGTTCTGGTAGTTTCTGCACAAATATCCTAGCGGTCTTATCTTTCCGTTGGGAAAGGCCTAAATGGTCTGAGCAGAAAATAGGGTGGTCTTTGTTGTGTCGTATTATCAAGATTGACGAATTATAGAAATGAAGAACGATTCGCCTTTAACAGAGAGTTCCATTCGTAAGGCTTTGGAGCGTATGGGGGGCGGGCAGGCGTCTGGTAATGCTGACGGGCCACAGCCTCATGGGCATGGCTTTGGTGGACGTTCTACCTCCCGTGCCCGGCCAGCCCAGCAGATGACCCGTCGCCGTCGCCTCCCCGGGGATGACACAGTTGTTGTGGAGCATCAGTCCCTTGGTCGTTCTTCGCAGAAGCGGGCTGCAAACCGTGTATCTGCTGCTTCCGAAGCTGGGCAGGAGCAGGAAAGACTCAAGCAGAGTTTGCTCCGGGAAAGACGCCGCGTCCATGATATGGAAGCAGAGCTTTTGGTGCTGAATGAGCGGATCCGCGCTGTGAATACCCAGATGACGCATCTGCGCCTTCAGGTGGAAGAAGGCAAAAAGGTCATCCAGCAGCGTGATGAAAATATTCTGCGCCTTCGGGCGGAGTTGCATCAGGCTCGAGAACAGCAGGTACGTCGTGCTGCCACCCCGGCCAAGGTGCAGGCTGCCCCTGTTGAGAGTGATGACGAAGGTCAGCAACCTGTGCAATGGTGGAGGGACTGATCGACCTGCCATGATGCCCGCACGTTTTACTGCCATGTTGGGGCTATCTGGTAGTAAAAAATAGGGTTGCGGAGATGGCGGACAGAATCTGGTACGGGAGTGAGTGGCAGGCGTCCCGCCCATTGAAGATTGTTCATGTCGGGGATTTTTTCTTTAGCCTGAAGAAGAAGGCACCATGTCAGTTCAGTGTGGGGGGTAAGCTCTCCAACGGGTTGATACGGAATGGCCACCATGTCATCGACTTTTCTTATAGAGATGTGGCTCGCTCCAGTGGCTGGTTTGGTAGCCGTAGGATGGGGCGGCGGCATCTCTTCCGTGCGTTGAAGGAGTTTTTGGCGTTTAGTGCGCCGGATATCCTTCTTCTAGGGCATGGGTACATGATTCCCCCTTCCGTTATTGATGAGATACGCCAGCAGCAGCCCGGTATGACGGTGGTGCAGTGGAACATTGACGCCTTGTTTGTAGAGGCCAATGCCAAAGATTTTGCGGCCCGGCATCAGGTTGTGGATGCCAGTTTCATTTCTACGGCGGGGCCAATCGTACGGCAATTGATCGGGGATAAAGGGCATGTCGGGTATTTGCCCAATCCGGTGGACCGCAGCGTGGAAAGGGGGCGGGCTTTTGCTTTGGCCTACCCGGAGGCAGATATTTTCTATTCCTGCGGTAATCCTGCCCGGCTACGAACCATATGCGGGCGGGACTGGGATATGAACGAGTTCTGCGAGACGTTGGAAGAAAGGTTGCCGCCGTCAGTCCGTTTCGCCTACGCCGGTGTGCGGGGGCAACCTTATGTCAGCGGGGCAGCCTATGCTTCTCTGCTGGAACAGACAGCCATGGGGCTGAACATCAGTCGCCGGGCTGATTATTATCTGTATAGTTCAGATCGTTTGGCTCAGATGATCGGCAACGGCCAGCTTGTTTTTATGGAACGTCAGACCGGGTTCGATAGGATATTCTCTGATCAGGAGATGGCCTTCTTTAGCAGTCTGGATGAGTTGGTGGAGTTGATAGGCCAGTATCACAGCGCACCGGAATATCGTAAGGATGTCGCCCGGGCGGGGTGGCAGCGTTATTATGCGCTTTTTAATGAATGCGCTGTGGCCGATTACATCATCGGCCAGACCTTGGGAACCCTGCCAGAAGAGGCCCACGCGTGGCGTTATCTGGTGAACCTATAAAGGCAGGGTTCTTTCATCTTTAGGAAGACAAGGTGATCTTGTGGGCGGAGAACATGGTATTCCACCCTGCCAGTTCTTCGTCTTTGGAGCAGACATCCGGTGTTTGTGTATTGGCGAAGATCATGCGCTTGTCAGCAGTGCTGGCATCGCCGAAATTGACAAACAGGATTTTGAAATCAAGTGCAGGATAGCGGGCGGCAATAGCCTCCACCAAGGCCGTGAAATTGGCTTGGGCGGTGTGGGCAGGACGGTGCTGCCCCGCATAGAAGAGGTTATCCCGCCAGCTGCGGACAAAGAGAACACGCTGGGATGTACGGCAGAGCGTGTCGATCTCTTGGATCATGCTGTGGAAGCGATGCCGTAGGATGGGGAGCTGTTCGTGGAACATCTCCACGCTGGCATGTTCTCCAGCCGATTTTTCCAGACAGTTATGGTAGGTAATCAGCGTGTCACGGCAGCGCAGGGCATTATGAAGCCCATAAAGGCAGTTTGTTGAAAGTAGTCCTGCGAAGTCATGCTGCAATAGGGAAACCAGCGTGTGGAATGGTGCCATGAACTGGCCAAATAGGCCCGGCCCGGGGCGGCCGAAGCTGTTTTCGATTGCCTGATTGACAACCTCATCACCACCTAGTGAGATGATGCTATCGAACTGCTGTGCCTCTTCCTGTGGTTCGGGAGAGGGGCGGGATAGGGCCGCAGCGATTTCTTCACGGAACTCGAACATTTGTTCATCAGTTCGCCAAGGGTGCCGATAAAGCGGGTCATAGCGAATGGCTTCGTGGATGGCCTGATTCCGCATGGCCAGTTCATGATTACCGTGGCTGTGGGAGGGCAGGGTGTCTAGCCCACCTCTTAGATAGAAGAGCTGTCCACGTTCCGGGCTAAGATGCTGGGCCAGCCCACCATAGCCAGCACGGAGAAAACGCTGGGTATGTTCGACATGCTCTTCCCCATACCGTTCAAACCGGACATCCAGATACCCGACATAGGAGAGGGCTTTGGCGTGATAACCGATACAGAACGCCTGATGCATAGGAGCGATATAAGGGTCCTCTGGCGTGCCCTTGCCAGAGGAAATGTCATTATCAATCTCTATGGTGATCTCTGGCATGAAATTGATATGGCCATAGCGTTCAATGGCATCAATCCAAGGGCGTTCCCAGCCGAAGAAGGTGGGGAAGCAGTCATCCTCTAGAATAATCATCCAGTCGCACTGTTTTTCCTCTTTTAGGTACCAGAGGATGCGGTTGCGATTCCACGAGATGCCTTTATTCCGCCCGGTAACGCAGGGGATGTTCATCTGTTTCAGCATATCTGGCGTGCCATCGCTAGACCCGTCATCAGCCACGACGAACTCGAATGACGTGCAGGTGTAACGCTGGACGCTAGCGATGACCTCCTTGAGCGTATCCCTGCGATTATAGGTAATGATGCCGATACCCAGTTTCCCAGCCATGAAACGCCTCACCAGTTTGTCTGTATTCAAGGAAAATATGCTACGGAATTACGCAAAGGCTCTCATGACATCAGCAATCAGCCGCCGGAAATCTTCCGTATACGGGCCATCCCAGCCTGTCCACGGTTTTGGGAAGCCTGTAAAGTGGACAGCAAAGGGATTAGACAGCCCTTCATCGTAGATTTTCTTCCATTCCGCTGGAAGTGCTTCACTGGCCTCAACACAACCCGGCCCCCAGCAGACATTCCAGTTCTGATGGATGAAATGGACTTTACCGAAGAAAATACGGTTGAGAATATCTTGGTCGTTCATCCAGAAAAGCGTGTTGCAGAGCTGGCCACATTCCTCTGCCTGGGCAGAGCTGATCTGTGCGAGGTTGAAGACCAGAACACCATTCTGAAAATAATTATTCGAATCCAAAACCCCGAGTGCGCCGCGGTGATAATCGACCAGCAGAGGGGCACCAGCAATAGCTTGCGGTAGACGGAACCCATTGGTTTGTGCTGGAATAAGGAGCAGGTCTCGTGTAGCCCCGATCTGGGCTGTAGCGGGGATGCTGTAGTAAAGCAGGCTAGGGCAGGCCCGAAGCAATATATCATCGGTTAGATAAACGAGACGCTGGAACTGAGCAAAAAGGGTTGGTACAGCGAGACGGTAGAAAGTTTTGCGGTCTGTCGTTTCGAGGTGGGTCGGGTTGTAAACTTGCATCCACTCCGAAACATCCACAAAGTGGATTTGTGAATGTCTGCCATCAAAAAGACGCCGACCTGCGGTTACGGTCTCCTCCGGTAAGCCCTCATGCAGCATGTAGAGGGCGAGCTTCACCCCCGGGAGAAGGTTGTTAAGCCCCGAGAGAATAGAAGCATAGGCGTTAGGGGCACTATGTTCCGTCAGAGGGAGGGCAACCGGTATGAATTCTGCGGGTGGAGGGAGAACGGTTTGCATAGACAGGCCAAGTTATTTAACAGAGTCCTACGGACTATAAGGGCATCATGAAGGGTAGGCAACATGATGCCAGGAGAGCATGTGGTGGCTGAGGTGGTTTTTCATTATCTGGAAACGTCACATCAGGGCTGGCTGGCAGTCCAGCGGGTCGGGGGTGGTATTTGCCATCTCCGGTCTGATGAAATGACCCGTCGGGATGAGAATGGTGATCCCCTCTACTGTCCCTTATTGGCGATGACACTACCGGACTATCCTGACTATGTGTTTCTTGTCGTAGATTCTGGGGAGAAAGCGGCGCCGCTTCTTTGGATAAAGCATTTTCCCTATCGGGGGGCTGTTCTACCTTTTCTTCGTGTTGAGAGCAGAAAGAATAAGGGGCGTGTCGGGCTGCGTAATCTTTTTCGCCCTAGCCAGTGTTGTACAGCCCAACCTTGGAATAGCCAGGGAGGCGTTAATGAGCTTCTCGGGGACTGCAACCAGATGTTCGACTGGGAGGAGTTCCAGCTTCGTGCAGTAGCGGCGACAGATAGGTTGCGGCGCCTTGGTGAGGAAATGGTTACGCACTTCAGGGCGTTTCCATCGGCTGACTATTTGGAGCAGTTGATCATTACATATGCGGGCAGTC
Organism: Bombella intestini; assembly: GCF_002003665.1. Classification (GTDB taxonomy): domain Bacteria; phylum Pseudomonadota; class Alphaproteobacteria; order Acetobacterales; family Acetobacteraceae; genus Bombella; species Bombella intestini. The sequence continues at coordinate 625,070 of NZ_JATM01000001.1, read as the reverse complement.
ATCTGACGTGGCTGCTGGATGCTATGGTTCCTGTGGCGTCTTGGTCTGTTGTCCGTGAAATAGGGCAACGGCTGCTGAATCAGACTCCGCTTCGTGAAGCTTTTTTCCGTCAGGTGGGGGAAACCCCGTGGCGGGATGGCTGGCAGTATCTCGCCCGTTGGCTTGATAATAGGGATAGCTACCCTGTTGCAGAACGGGGCTGCCCGCTGAGTGATGCCATACTGGCTTATGGTCAGATTGATGCATTGGCCGGCTTTGCTCAGGCGACATTGCATACGGCTCGGGCCAGCGTGGTGCCCCGCAAGCGTGTCTGCATGATGTCCACCATCCGGAATGAGGGAATCTATATTCTGGAGTGGATCGCCTATCACCGGAGCATAGGGGTCGAGCATTTCTTTATTTATAGCAATGACAATAATGATCGTTCCGATCTTCTGTTGAAGGCATTGCATGATGAAGGGATCATTACCTTTATCGAGAATCCCGTTCAGCCGGGTATGTCCGCCCAGATGAAGGCCTATGGGCACGGGTTGAATATTCTACCGAATATTCTTGACTATGAATGGTGCTTCATTCTCGATGGTGATGAATTCATTACTTTGTCACCATCTTATCGGACTGTCGGTGAGTATCTGGAAAGTGCCTCCCGTTGGGAGAGTGATGCTATTGCTGTGAACTGGAAATTCGTGGCCTCTGAGGTCAATCAGGACGGATTAGCGGATCTGACCAAACCCCTGACACAGCGGAACCGCAGCATTGTCTCTCGTGGGGGGATCGGGGAAGGCTGGCGGCTTGTTAAATCTGCTGTGCGTCCGGGGCGAGCTATTCACTCTCGGCCTCATCATCCGATCTGGGTACAGGCAGAAAAATTTGCCTATAGGCTGTCGGATGGCTCCATTCATAGCTACCGCAACCCGCCGCCCGGTATCGGAGCGGATCCTGCCTTTGCTGACTATGATAGTTGTGCAGATATTTACATCTCGCACTACTATTATAAGTCGATCATTGAATGGGTCTGGAAATATGCTCGTAATAGCGGGCTAGATGGCGCTATGTCTTTTGGTGTGGAACGTTATGCAGATTATTGGGCTAATGCCTTTATCTGCCAGTTGAATGACCCGTATGACGGAGAGAATGAGAATATCTTGATTCGTCTTGATGGTTTGCTGGAAGAAATGGCGAGCTTACGGCGCATCACAGCGGTTGCTCAGGCTGAAAATATCGTGCGTGAAGCATGGCAGGAGCGGCTTCTTGCTCTGTTGGATATGATAGAGGAGGCTGATGTTGCCTCCCGCTTGAAAGAAGAGTGGCGCTATGTCCTGGATCCTCTAGTGGAGGAACGGTGCGGCAGCATCCCATTGCATCAGATATGACACAGAAAAAGCCCTCCAGATGTAAGGAGGGCTTTTTCTTTACGGCTTGCCAGATGATAAGATTATTTACTGCACATGCTCATGGAACTGGGCTGTGCGCAGGTGGCTGCGGTTGTAATCCAGTTCGGCATGATTGAGCTGCAGTCCAATTTCCATGGAGTAGGGGCTAATCTGCGGGTTGTTGCCTGTTGGAACGTCGATGAAACGCAGTGGCGTGCTGCTGTGATTGATAGAGACAGTCGGTGGTAGTTTGACCGTTTCGGTGAAAACTTTTTTGTCCACAATGGAACCATCCTGAAGGATGGCGACAAAATAGGGGACTGTCACCGTATTGTCGTTAGCAGCCGGACCCCGTTCTAGTTGGAGATTCAGGCTGACACGGACACGGGTCATGGGGCGTTTCTGCTCATCCTGCGGGCCGGTGCGGCAGTCGCCCTGAACACCCAGAATATGGGTGGAGGTCAGACGGTGGGCGGCATCAAGCCCTTTTCCATCATAAGTGATACGGTCCGCTACTTGGCCCGGCACATCGAACTTAGGGCAGGCCGGAGCGAAGGTATTAGTAGTATCTACATCTTCACATCCGCTGAGGAGACCAACCAGCATGAGGGAGCCGAGGCCCGCAGCAAGGCGGGAAAAGATGCGGGAAGAGGGGGAGAATGCAGGCATCGGACTCAGAAAACTCCACAAGAAAATGGTGCAGGACATTGCAGCAGACGGCAATACGGACGATATAAGGGCCCAGAGTGGTGGTGCAGGGTAGCCCATAATCTTGTATGGAGCATCACCGGATCATTCAATATCGTATCGTTCATCGCCTGCCTGGGGAAGATTATGTCAGAACAGACGACGCCTGTAACCTCTAACTCTGCCGTCCCCGGAGCAGATTCGGCGGCGGCTAAGCCATCGCTGAAGATTCTGCTAGCTGGGCCACGCGGTTTCTGTGCCGGGGTCGACCGTGCCATCCGGGTGGTTGAGGAGGCTTTGCGCCGTTATGGGGCTCCTGTCTATGTCCGCCATGAGATTGTGCATAACCGCACAGTTGTGGAAGGGCTGGAAGCCAAGGGTGCCATTTTTGTCGAGGAGCTGGATGAGGTTCCGGAGGATGGCCATGTCGTATTTTCGGCTCATGGTGTGCCCAAATCCGTCCCGGCAGAAGCGCAGCGGCGTAATTTGCTCTATTTGGATGCGACATGTCCGCTTGTATCTAAGGTCCACCGGGAGGCAGAACGTCATTTCGCCGGTGGTGGGCCAGAGCAGCGTCATATTCTGATGATTGGTCACGCTGGGCATCCGGAAGTTGTCGGCACTATGGGGCAGCTGCCTCCGGGTGCTGTAACGCTGATTAATGATGCAAAAGAAGCCGCTGAGGTCCAGCCCAAGGATGTGGACCGTCTGGCCTTTATTACGCAGACGACTCTCTCTGTAGATGACACGGCAGAGATCGTGGATATTCTGCGCTCCCGTTTCCCCAATATCGTGGGGCCTCGCCGGGAGGATATCTGCTACGCCACAACGAACCGGCAGATGGCCGTAAAGGAACTGGCTGCGGAATGTGATTTGGTCATCGTCATAGGCTCGCCGAATTCGTCCAATTCGCAGCGGCTGCGTGAGGTGGCAGAGCGTTCCCTCGCAAAGCGGGCGCTGCTGGTTCCGAAGGTCTCCGATATGGACTGGAACGAACTAGAAGGCGTGAAAACGCTGGGCATGAGTGCTGGTGCCTCTGCGCCAGAGAGCCTTGTGCAGGAAATGATCGAACAGCTGTCTGTTCGTTATGATGTTACCATTGAAGAGCGTATCGTGAAGGAGGAGAACATTAATTTCCGACTTCCTCATCCGCTCTCTGATGCGGTCTGATACCTCATGGCGGTTTATACGGAACTGCACGAGGAAGATATGCGGGGCTTCCTATCTCTTTATGAGGTAGGGGAGCTTCGTTCTTTCATCGGAATTGCGGAAGGGATTGAGAACAGCAATTTCCTGGTGGAGACTACTCAGGGCCGTTTTATCCTGACATTGTTTGAAAAACGCATGAAACCGGAGGAATTGCCTTGGTTTCTGGGTTTGATGACCCATCTAGCTGAGCAGGGCATTGCGTGTCCTCAGCCTATCGTGGCGAAGGATGGAGCCTCCCTCCGTCAGCTGGCGGGGCGTCCGGCTATTCTGGTCAGTTTTCTGGAGGGGCGGTCTCTTGAGGCTGCGACGCCGCAGGCGTGCGAGCAGGTCGGGCGTGGTCTGGCTCATCTGCATGAAGCGGGACGGGGCTACAAGGCCGAAAGGGCCAATGCTCTGGCCCCGGAAGGGTGGGTGGAGCTTTTCTCCCGCTGTACGGATGGCGGAGATCAAGCTGTAGCGGCCTTAATTGCCGAGACCCGCACGGCACTTTCCTCTATCGTGAAGTCATGGCCAGTGGCGGATGCTCTGCCACGTGGGCAGATTCATGCCGATCTGTTCATGGATAACGTTTTCTTTCGGGATGGGCAGCTCTCTGGCGTTATTGATTTTTATTTTGCCTGCACGGATTTTCTTGCTTACGATCTGGCCATTTGCCTGAATGCGTGGTGCTTTGAAGATGAGCGTCATTATAGGCAGGATTGGGCAGAGGCTCTTCTGCGGGGGTATGAGCAGGTGCGCCCATTGACTGCGGCAGAACATAAGATGTTGCCGGTTTTGTGTCAGGGTGCTTCCATGCGCTTTCTGTTAACCCGCCTGTATGATTGGGTGCATACGCCAGCGGGTGCTCTGGTGACCAAGAAGGATCCGTGGGCTTATCAGCGGCGGCTTCATCATTTCCAGAAGGTATCCGATGTCTGAAAGAGCGGATGAGGGGACGTCAACTCCCACAACACAGGTGGAAATCTGGACAGACGGCGGGTGCAAGCCGAACCCGGGCCCTGGCGGGTGGGGGGTTTTATTCCGTTGTCGGGGGCATGAACGCACCATGAAAGGTGGAGAGGCGGAAACGACCAATAACCGCATGGAGCTGACAGCTGCCGCCGTTGCGTTGGAAACCCTCACACGCCCTTGTATGGTCAATCTTTATACAGATAGTGAATATTTGCGGAATGGCATTACCCGTTGGCATACGGGCTGGGTGCGGCGTAACTGGCGTAATGCATCAGGGGACCCTGTAGCTAATATGGATCTGTGGCGGCGTATTCTGGAAGCTGCCAAACGGCATAAGGTGGAGTGGCACTGGGTGAAAGGCCATTCCGGACACGCAGAAAATGACCGTGTAGACCAGCTTGCGACCGAGGGGCGGGAAGAGTTGGACGTTTAATGAAAGATTTTTGCCGATAAATGTGTTCAGAGGGCTTTACCTGCCAGAAGAGATTGGGTAGATAGACCTCAGCTGATCCCGAATAGCTCAGTTGGTAGAGCAAGCGACTGTTAATCGCTGGGTCGTAGGTTCGAGTCCTACTTCGGGAGCCAGCTTTTTTCTTAGGTCCGACCGTAAAGGTGCGGGCCTTTTTTTATGGCTAATTATTTTCCAATCTATTGAAAAAAAGGGCTTTACCTGCCGGAAGAGATTGGGTAGATAGACCTCAGCTGATCCCGAATAGCTCAGTTGGTAGAGCAAGCGACTGTTAATCGCTGGGTCGTAGGTTCGAGTCCTACTTCGGGAGCCAGCTTTTTTCTTAGGTCCAGCCGTGAAGGTGTGGGCCTTTTTTTATGCCTTTCGCATATAAAGATCAGCATGTTGTGGTTCTGCTTTTTCATGCCTTATCGTATGGAGAGATACGATTGAAACATGCGTGAAGGGCAAGAGCAGACTATGACAGGTGGCGTAGAGACACAGGGTTCACAAAGTATCAATTATGCGACGGTAACGTGGGATCAGCTGCACCGGGATGCTCGGTTTTTGGCTGCGGAACTGATGCGTAAACATCGGCCGTTTCGTGGCATTGTTGCGATCACACGGGGTGGGTTGATTCCTGCAGCCATTCTGGGGCGGGAATTGGGGTGCCGCTTGATTGAGAGTGTGTCTGTTGCCAGTTACGCAGGGGAGGAGGGGACCCAGCAGGAACCTAAACTGTTGAAAGCTCCTGAAGCCGCAGGCGATGGAGAAGGCTTCCTTATCGTGGATGATCTGGTGGATTCAGGGGTAACGGCTCGTTATGTGCGGGAGATACTGCCTAAAGCCGTATTTGCCTGCTTATATGCCAAACCGGATGGGCGGCCTTATACGGACCATTTTGTAACAGAAGTGCCGCAAGATACGTGGGTTTTGTTCCCGTGGGATATGGCACCGCAGTTTGTTGCTCCTTTAAATCGGAGCCATAAAGCGTAATTTTTTGAAAAAACACTTTTTTTAGGCAAGAAAGTCTCTTGCTTGTAAAAGGAAGTCCCTTTAAGAAGGGCTTCACGTCGTCGGGGCGTGGCGCAGCCTGGTAGCGCGCCTGTTTTGGGTACAGGAGGCCCCCGGTTCGAGTCCGGGCGCCCCGACCACGTTGCACAGCAAGGCGAGAGCGCCCTTAGCTCAGCTGGATAGAGCAACAGCCTTCTAAGCTGTGGGTCGCTGGTTCGAATCCAGCAGGGCGCACCATGCAATTCCACGTTATTCCTAATAGAATTGTTCTTCTTACAAGGGTATTAACCCTTTTGAGGCGTTCTTTCTGTCTGTCTTCGGTTAGAAGAGAGTATATCTATTTTGTGAAGAAAAAAATTAAAGAGATAGCACTTAGAAGGTTGGTGTTTAATTCGGCTTTGAATTGAATATTTACTTTGATTAGAATAACTTTGCCTAAATTTTGTTTCACTTCTTTATTTTTTAACTTTATAAATTAAATTTATTATTTTTATTTGTAAATTTCTCTCTCGTGAGGGGATGTTTACATTCTTTCTATCCTGTTATAACGCAGCTTATACCCTGATGTAATGAGGTGTTACCATGAGCGAGAATCGTTTGCAGCGTCTTTGGGTCATGGACTGGTTTGGTCATGTGATCGAGCAGCCTTCTGAAGATGGTCCTCTGATCCGTAGTTATTTTTCCCCTGGTTCTTACCCGGATACATTCATACTGGCTTCGTGGCCGTTGAATACACCAACCCGTGTCATGTTCCGTCATACCTCGAGCGTTGCGCATAACCTGCCGGATGCCCAGTTTGTGGAGGCAGGTGCGAATCTTGTGGCTCTTGAAGACCAGGATTCCGGGACGTATTTTTCGATCAATCCACGGAACCATGATACGCATTGGAACTCTCCGGCCGTATATGACTGGGAGCGTTTCATTCTCCTGACCAAGGAAATGCTGGATGGTCTGTCTGTCCTGCAGGACCATTCCTATGGTGAGGTGGAGATGAACGGACAGCCTGTTCCGCCTCTTACCTGGCCTTCTGTGGTCGAGAATATTGGCAATTTTGCGTGGCTGGGTGGTTTTGCTTTCTCCATCACCCGCAATCTAGAGAACTTGGCCAAGATTGGTACAACGGCACCGGGTGCGTCTGTAGAGGTAACGTTGGTCAGCGCGCATGGCGATGTGGCCGAGCTGGTTATCGTTCGCTCAGAAAAAGAACTGTAAGACTTTTGCCCCATCCTTCTTCAAGAGGGATGGGATTTTTTTCTGTTACATAGACCTGTCATCTGCACACCAATAACTCTCAGGCGAAGAGATTTTCAGGTGACCTGATGTTGTTTTTAGGAAATGGGTGATGCCCGGGGAAGTTTTACCTTACTCGTTTGATAAAGTCTGGTTCATGGACTGTTTTGGGCATGTCTTATGCTATACGCCCCATCGTAAGGCACTGGCCCGGGTACCGCTTCAGGGGGCTTTTGTCAGTGGCTTTGTGGCTAGCCCCTATCCCTTTCCACAAAATTTTGTGCCGCAATGGCGTAATATTTTCAATATGACGGTTGAGTTAGCTCCCCTTAGAATATGTCCGCAGGATAGGGGGCTGGTAGCTTTGTGTAGTGAGGAAACCGGCGACTATCTCAGCATCAATCCGTCAAATAATAAGACCACTTTTGCTGGAGGTATAGCAGACTGGGAATTGTTTTGCCCCCTTCCTTATGATGTTTATATGGGGCTTCTGGCAATTACAGACCCCGGTGTAAGTCATATTGTCTGCCATAATGACAATGCGGAGATATCTGGTCTGTACTTTCTCTCTCCGGGAGATAATAAGCCGTTTGTTGCCTCTCTGGATAGGAAGCGTATCAGTTTTCTGGATAATCTAGATAATTTTGCGAAGATAGGCCGCATGAAAAAAGGCGACATGGCAACTTTTTCTTTCGCAGGCTTCGTATCTGATAAACAGTATAATATACGCATTAAGCGTCTTAAAGATATAGCGTTTTGAGGGCTGCATGTTCGTTTCTTGTTACAATACCTATCTAGCCCTTGTTGATTGCAAGATTGTACAGAAGTTTCTTTGTGAATATTATGAGGATGATGCCCCTGTACCGGCGACAGAAGATGATCTCATCGCTGCGGGGTTTGAGATCCATCGTCAGGTTGTTACCCGGGTAGGGGTCTTTAAGGTGGGTAAGGGGTATCTTTCTGCCTCTCCTGACCTTTCTGATGTCTATCATCCTCATATGGAGCGGTGCGAAACATTCCGTGTTATCGAGCCTGACATGCTGCCGCCTCCAGTACCGAAATTTCCCGAGCAGGACCAAATTGCTCATCAAATCCATCAGATCGGTATTTTCCCTAAATCGCCGGGTGTGTATCCGAGTGCCTTTATAGAAAATAGAAATAATATTGTTTCTCTAAACCAGAACTATACGTTCTATTTTTGGTCTGAAGGTGGTTATTACGATATAGAGAAATTTATTCAAGAGCATTATGGCGACGAGTTTCTGAAATATTATCAGGCTATTAGCCCTGATTATCTGGCAGCCAGAGCTGATCTCTTCCGTTATCTGTGTCTATATGCAGTTGGTGGTGTATATCTCGACCTAAAAACCAGTATGTCCTATCCCTTGGATATGGTTATACGCCCAGATGATCGGTTCTTACTTTCCTTCTGGTATCATGGGGCCCGTATGCATAGGGAGGTTGAACATATCCCTTATGGTGAATACGAGCAGTATTATATAGTTTGCGCAGCGGGCCATCCTCTAATGCGCCGCATCATCCAGCAGGTTATGTGCAGTATTGCCCTTTATAAGAAAGCTATTCATGGGGTGGGGGCCTACGGTATTCTGCGTGTGACCGGGCCTCTACTGTATTCTATGGTGCTTCACGAATATCGTGAGCAGTATGAAGATAGCGTAAGGCAGATTCATAGTTACTCGAATGGTATCGAATATACCATTTTTGAGGATAATGCGGCACATCATGAGCCTGTGGGGAAAGAGACGCATTATAGTAAGCGCAACACTAATATCATCAATACCAGAGTGTTAATTTAGGGGCTCATCAAGAGGCGGGGAGGCATACTTTCCATGAAAATGATTCGGCCCGTATATCGTTTTCTTAGAACCCTATGGGTAGGAACTGTAAGTGTTGCCCTTGCTCTGCCGATATCCGGGGTTATGCCGGTGGTAAAGGCGACCGCCTATCCCCTGTCCTTTAAAGAACGCATTTTTGTAGATGATTTGGAGCATCGGACCTTTAACTGGTTCTGGGAGACAGCCAATCCCCGTAATGGGCTTGTGCCGGATCGTGCGCCATTGCCGCATGGGGCTGCAAGCATAGCCAGTGTGGGGTTTGGTCTGACCGCTTATGGAATTGGGGTAAAGCGGGGCTATATCACACGGCAGCAGGCCGTGGAGCGGACCCTTCTTACGTTACGTTTTCTTACAGCATTGCCTCAGGGTGATGCGGCTAGCGGCACGGCAGGCACTCACGGATTTTTCTATCATTTTCTGGACCCTGAAACAGGATTGCGGGTAGCGGACTGGTCGGAACTTTCCAGCATAGATACAGCCCTGTTGATGGGTGGGGTGTTGTTTGCTCAGTCCTATTATGATGGCTCAAACCGGCAGGAACAGGAAATCCGAGCACTGGCAGATGGGCTTTATCGCCGGGTGGATTGGCAGTGGATGACCGGTGGTAAAAGCTCATGGTTGAGTATGGGTTGGATGCCGCCGGGTCATTTCCTGTCTTCACAATGGACAGGGTATAATGAAGGGTTGATGCTTTATTTGTTGGCACTCGGCTCACCCACTCATGCTTTGCCCGCTGATACATGGGACCGCTGGACAGAAACACATAAGGGGCAGCAGGGTAACTTTTACGGGCATGACATGCTTAACTTTGCTCCCTTGTTTGGGCATCAATATAGTGAATGTTGGGTAGATTTCCGTTATCTTCTGGATAAAGCGAGCCGTCAGCGGGGGTATACGTATTTCCAGAACAGTCGCAGGGCGGTTTACGCACAGCGTGAATATGCACGCCATAATCCGGGGCACTGGAAAGGCTATAGTTCAGAAATCTGGGGCCTGACGGCTTCGGATGGCCCGGGGGATGCTTATAGGGACGTGGACGGCCAGCGTCGCCATTTTCTTGCTTATAGTGCCCGTGGGGCTGGGCGGGATTATGTGCTGGATGATGGAACGATCGCCCCCACGGCGGCGGGTGGGTCTGTGGCTTTTGCACCAGAAATTGCCTTGCCAGCGCTTCAGGCAATGAAGGCCCGCTATGGCAGTAAGGTTTACAACCAGTATGGCTTTTTAGATGCCTTCAATCCCAGTTTTGCCGATGGAGATAGCTTCTGGGTCGATAATCAGCAGTTGGGGATTGATCAGGGCCCCATTCTTCTGATGATAGAAAATCTACGTAGCGGCTTGGTCTGGAAGGTCATGAAGAAGAATGCTTACCTCCAGAAAGGGCTTCATCTGGCGGGGTTCCGGAAACAATAACGGTTTTTAGAAGGTATGGGCGAGATGTCGGCGCTCTCTGGCATTGCTCAGTAGAGTATGAGCCGTTCTTCATGCAGGGAGGCGGGTAGGGAGCCGATCCCTGCTGAGGCCTGCCGCAGGATATATGTTTCAAAGCCATCTCGGACAGCATGGCGGGCTGTAGCAAGTACGCAGACATCCAAGGCTACACCGCATAGAAAAACCCGTGTGATGCCAAGCCCTCGCAGTAGAGCGGTTAGGCCTGTGCTCGTGCCATGATCATCATAAAAGGCAGAGTTTGCATCTGCCGCTAGGGCCGTTCCTTTACGAATGATGTGGGTGATGTTCTGTTGATTCAGCCCCTCCACCAGAGCAGCACCGAATGAGCCTGCAAGGCAGTGTATGGGCCAAGGCCCGCCTTGTTCTTCAAAGGAACAATGCTGCGCCGGGTGCCAGTCCTGAGAGGCAATGACAGCACGAAAGCCGTATTGGGTGAGGCGGTTGATAGTTGGCAGACATGCCGGCCCACCAGAGACGGGGAGAGCCCCACCCGGCATGAAGTCGTTCTGCATATCAATAATGAGCAGAGCATCCCGCTGGGTGATAGCATCAGGGAGCAGGGGAGGATGGGAGGTCATGATAGGGCAGAATTCATCCGTTTTTGTTGGCGGACTTCATGCGGGTCACCAGAAGCTGGTTAATGCGGAACCGTTCGACATCCACGACCTCAAACCGGAAACCGGCAATTTCGACACGGTCTGCTTTACGGGCCATGCGGCGCAGGCGGTGTGTGATGAAGCCGGCGATCGTGTCAAATTCGGCATTGTCGTGGAAGAGGGGAATATCCAGCTCACGAATGACATCCAGAATGGGGGCCGCTCCATCAATAAGCCATGAATCATCATCACGGCGAACGATGGCCTGTTCCTCAAAGGGGTTGGCCAGCCCATCCATAAGGGCTCCCATAATGTCTTTATAGGTGATCAGCCCGACTACAAGTCCATATTCATTGAAGATAAGTGCAAATCCGGCCCCGTGAGTATCGAATTGAGCCAGAGTTTCCCAGAGGTTCAGCGTATCAGGCAGAGACAGGACATCTCGGCGCATGTTGAATATCTGTCTAGGAGGGGCCTTCTGTGGATTGGTTAGTGTGGCCGGTTCGTCCACCACGGCGACCAGAACGTCTTCTGCACGGATGGAGCCGACCACTTTATCCAGCGATCCATCACAGAATGGGTAGCGGGAATAGGGGCGGACACGCACTTTATCACGCTGGCTTTCTAGACTTTCATTAACATCCAAATAAACAATTTCGTCCCGTGGGGTCATGGCAGAAGTTACGGAACGGTTCTGTAAGGCCATAACATTTTGGATCATCTGGTGTTCCTGCTCCAGCAGGATGCCGGAGGCTGTTCCTGCGGCAAGAATGGCCCGGAGATCCTCCGGTGTTACAGCCTCTACTGTGGCTGTAGCAGGAATACGCAGCAGCTTTAGGACTAGGTCGGCGATATGGGAAAAGACCCATACAGCGGGATAAAGCAGCTTTAGGATCAGGGCAGGGAACCAGCCTACAGCCAGAGCAATCTTATCAGGGGCATTCATGGCTGTGCGTTTGGGGAGAAGGTCGGCAAAGAGCACGAACAGCCCCGTCACGAGGATGAATGAGGTAAAAGACCCCGCCTTGTCCGATAGAGGAGCAGATAGCCCCAGATAATGGAAGCCAGCAGCGAAAGGTTCACTCAACAGAGCATCCCCGACAACACCGCCCAGAATACCAACAGCATTGAGGCATATCTGTATGGCTGTCATCACCTGTCCGCTATTGCGGCGGAGACGTAAGAAAGCTCGTGCCCTTCTGTCACCCTCTTTAGCCAGAGCCCGCATACGGGTTTCTCGTGCTGCGGCAAAAGAGATTTCCGAGAGGGAAATAAGAATAGAGACCCCGATCAGTACAACGGTGACTAGCAGGCCAACGACCAGCATGATGAGGGAATGGTGACTGGATGATGTGGTGGGCATATGCTCTCTCTATGGCCACCCTGCCAAGGCAGCGATTATTGGCGGCATGATAATGGAGTTGGTACAGGTTTCAATTGCTTTATGCAGTTAGCAGGAAATAATTTTTTTAGGTTGGGTAATGTTTAAGGAAGAGATCTTTTTTGAAGAGGTAAAGAATATATTACAGGACATGTCTTTGAAATTATTATAAAAAGCTTCACACGATGTAGAATGTGATTTGATGAGGGAATGATGAGTGCTTTTCCAATAGTTATTTCGTTCGATAAAAAATATGTGATACCGGCACTCATCACGATAAAATCCATACTGAACACTTGTTCTGATACAAGCAAGATCGAGTTCTTTGTACTCTATAAGCACCTTGATAAAACACTGATACAACTTGTAGAGCGTGTTGTCTTTTCTTTCGGGAGTGTTATCTCATTTATTGATTGTTCTTCATTTTTGGAAAAACAAAGATTTTCCAATAACGAGAACCGCCCTCTGGAAACTTATTTCCCCTTATTTATTCCTACGCTGTTTAAAGATTTTAGCCGAGTATTGAGCATTGATGTCGATGTGTTGGTGAGGGATGACATCCTGAAGATTATTCAGGAACTTCCTTCGGATAAGAAAATTGGCGGTGTTCGCTGTATGATACGGAATTACAGAAAATATGATGATTATGGAGATTTTAATAAATTTAGCAGAAATATGCTGGGATTGGCCGATCCATGTCGTTACATAAATAGCGGACTAGTTCTTTTTAATATGGATATTATTACGGAATCAGATTCTTCATATTGTATCGAATGTATCAATAAAAAATGGCCCTTTTATGATGAATCAATATTGAATCATGTTTTTAGGGACTCACTTTATAATTTTGAACAGTGCTGGAACTTTTACGCTGAATATGTAGATACAAATCACCTTGATTTTGAATTAAATATACAACAGCAGGTGAAAGAAGCACAGGACAATGCGTCCATATTCCATTTTGTAGCAGATACTAAGCCGTGGGATCATCCCGACCCTGAGACGACAAGTAAATATAGGTTAGAATATCGGGAACTAGTCGCCTCGGTGAAGGAGGAGATTAGACAAAGTTTACCTAAGGTGATCTGTGGCTTTATGTGGAGTAAAATTGATAAAGCCTAAGCGGTCAGCTCAGGGATGGTAGTAACGTATCTCGATATTCTTTCATGTGCTCCACATTCTCTTCTGAGAGAAAAACCCCCAGAAGAGAATGTAGGCCCAGTCTATGAAGACGTTAGAGGGTTAGCATTGCCCTTGTTTGTTTTGGCAGCATCTAGCTTGCCTCGGGCAGGCCGGCCATTGTACGCCATTCAGCTTCATTAAGAGTACGGATATTCAGCTCATGGGCCTTTTGGGCCTTGGAGCCAGCTTTTTCACCCAGAACAACTAATGTCGTGCGGCGGGAAACACTGTCCGTCACTTGTGCGCCTAGCCGTTCAGCAATGGCTTTCGCTTCGGCTCGGGACATGGTGGTGAGCGACCCTGTGAACACCATGATCTGACCACTCAAAGGAGCAGAGCCTTCATCATCAGTAACGGGACCGGTTTCTTCGTTGATGGTCAGGGATGGTGTTAGGTCATCCAAGGCGTCCCGGTTATGCTCTTCAGCAAAGAAGGCAGCTACTTCCTCAGCAATGGCGGGGCCAATGCCCATGATGGCACTTAAGGCAGCTCGTTCTTCGCTACCCGTTTCAATAGCGGCGAGCATGGCGCCATGCCAGGTTGAGAATGTCTGATAATGGCGTGCGAGTAACTGGGCGTTACGCTCCCCGATGCGGCGGATGCCAAGTGCATAGATGAAGCGAGGTAGGCTGATGGTGCGGCGGTCATCAATAGCCTGAAGCAACTTATCTACCGACTGCGGCCCCCAGCCTTCCAGCTTTTGGAGGCGTTCCCTGTGCTCGTGTAGGCGGAAAATATCGCCCGGACGTTGGACCAGGCCAAGCTCATAAAAGCTGCGAATGCTGCGTTCACCCAGCCCATCAATATCGAACGCTTTGCGGGACACAAAATGAATGAGCCGCTCGACTGTTTGGGCCGGACAGGTCAACCCTCCAGAACAGCGGCGCACAGCCTCTTCGCCAATACGCTCGGCATGGGCATGGCAGACGGGGCAGTGGTCGGGAAAATGGAAGGGCTCGGCTCGGTCTGGCCTTTCATCCTCTACGACACCAAGCACCTGCGGAATAACATCCCCAGCACGTTGGATGCGCACGAGATCACCGGGCCGGACGTCCAGACGGCGGATTTCATCTTCATTATGCAGGGTTGCTCGTGAGACGATGACGCCACCGACATTGATGGGTTCTAGATGCGCTACGGGGGTGAGGGCGCCAGTTCGCCCTACCTGAATCTCGATGTCATTTAGGCGGGTGATGGCCTGTTCCGCTGGGAACTTCCAAGCGATGGCCCATCGAGGGGCACGGCCCACAAAGCCAAGGCGTGTCTGGAGGTCTATGACATCAATTTTAAAAACGATGCCGTCAATATCGTAATCAAGGTCAGGCCGCTCCTTGGCGAGACTCTCTACATAGGCGGGCACATCGCTAGCGTGGCTGATGGCTCGTGAGAGCGGATTGACGGTAAAGCCCCATTTTTTCAGCTGCTCTAGCCATTCCAGATGGGTGGTGACGGTCACGCCCGTGTTATAACCCAGCCCATAGGCAAACAACCCCAAAGGACGGCGGGCTGTAACAGATGCATCCAGCTGGCGGAGAGATCCAGCAGCGGCGTTGCGTGGGTTGGCGAAGGGTTTTTCTCCTCGTTTTTCCTGCTGTTGATTAAGAGCCAGAAACTCGGCCCTGCTCATGAAAATTTCGCCCCGGATTTCCAGAAGCTCTGGAAAGGGAGCAGGGAGTGTCTGGGGAATGGTGCTAATGGTCCGCACATTGGCGGTCACATCTTCCCCGGTCGTGCCATCCCCTCGGGTCGTGGCAACAGTCAGCGTACCATTTTCATAGGTCAGACTGATGGAAAGACCGTCAATTTTCGGTTCCGCTACAAATTTTAGCCCGTCTGTTTGGGCCTCATCCAACCCAAGAAACCGCCCGATCCGGCTGATGAATTGGGCAAATTCATCTTCGTTGAACACATTATCCAGCGAGAGCATGGGGGCACGATGCTTTACCTTGCCAAAGGCAGGATTGGGCGTTGCCCCGACCTGTGAGGAAACGCCGTCCTTTTGTTTTAGTTCCGGGTGGCGCCTCTCCAGCATGACCAGTTCCAACCGAGCATTATCATATTCGGCATCGGAGACTTCCGGATTGTCCTGCCCATGGTAGGCTTCATTCCAGCGGGCAATCTTTTCTTCTAGTTCGGCATGACGCTGGGCGGGAGTGGGAGTACGGGTCATTCTGCTGTGGGTCCAAGAAGGCTATCCGCCGCTGCACGGGCGGCATCGGTTACGGTATCACCAGCGAGCATACGGGCCAGCTCTTCACGGCGTTCTTCGTCTGTTAGAGGGGTGGCACTGGTCTGTGTCTGATTATTGACGACTTGCTTAGCGATGCGAAGCTGATGGTTCCCGTAAGCGGCGACCTGAGGGCTATGGGTGATGGCCAGCACCTGAACATCCTTTGCCACACGGTTAAGCCGCTCCCCAATGGCGGAGGCAGTGGCTCCACCAACACCAGAATCTACCTCGTCAAAGACCAGTGTGGTGAGGGAAGAGCGTCCTGCCAACACGACCTTGAGAGCCAACATAAGGCGGGAAAGCTCCCCGCCGGAGGCCACTTTGCCAAGAGGACCGGGGGGCTGGCCGGGATTGGCAGCGATGAGGAAAGCTACCTGTTCCATGCCATGACGATTCCACTGTTCGGCAGGCAGGGGGGAGAGTTCAACGATGAAGCGTGCCCGTTCTAGCTTAAGAGGCACCAGCTCCGCCATGACCCGAGCCTCAATCTGATGGGCCGCTTTATTGCGGGCTGCACTGAGTTCTTGGGCAGCTTTCTCGTAGGCAGCCCGGCTTTCGTGGACTCGCTCCTCCAGTTGGGCGAGGGCCTCTGCACTGGAATCTATGCTGGCAAGCCGTTGGTTCAGTGTTTCCAGAAATGAGGGCAGTTCACTGACGCTCATCTTATGCTTGCGGGCTTCGGAACGCAGGGTGAAAAGTCGTTCTTCTGTTTCTTCCAGAAGGCGGACATCAACGGTCGTATCTACGGCTAGACGGGAAAGCAGGGTCTCGGCCTCGGCCAGATATTCCTCTGCTTTTTCCAAAGCGGTGAGAGCTTCCTGTGCCTGTTCTTGCTGGGCGGATGGTGTTGCTTGTTCCTCGTCTTGTGCTCTGTCCAGAGGGGAGGGTAGCAGCCGGGAGAGGGCACGATTGGCCGAGCGAAGTGCCGTGGCAGGTGTGGCTGTACGGCGGTCCTTGGGGGTCAGTTCTGCAAGGGCAGCGGCGACAGCTTCGCCTCGGCGTTCATCCTGTTGGAGCTTGATGCGTAGGGCAGCGAGCTCATCTTCCTCGCCTTCCTTGGGGGCGAGGGCGGAGAGGTCGTCCACGACCTGACGTAGCCAGTCTTCTTCTTTGCTGGCTTCCTCTACCTCTTTGCGGGTCTTGTTCAGGGTGGACAGTGTGCTTTGCCACGTATCCCAACAACGGGCGACTTGCCGCCGTAGATGCTGTGGAACCCCGAATGCATCAAGCAATGTCTGGTGAGCACTTTGATTAGCCAGTCCCATTTGCTCATGCTGGCCCTGTATTTCTACAAGAAGGGAGGCGACTTCCCGTAGGATACTGATGCTGATGGGCTGGTCGCAAACATAGGCCCGGGAACGTCCTTCTTTTGGGACGATCCGGCGCAAGACAAGGGGTTTGCCTTCTTTGATAGAGGCAATGCCTTTGGCCTGGAGCAGTTCATAAACAGGATGGCCCGAGGTCAGCGTGAAGGTAGCCGTTACGCTGCTTTGGGATGCCCCGGCTCGAATGATGCGGCTGCTGGTCCGCTCACCCAGAGCGAGACCGAGACTATCCAACAAGATAGATTTCCCAGCCCCGGTCTCGCCCGTCAGGGCTGTCAGACCACCGTGGAACGGGAGGTCCAGCTTTTCTATCAGTACAACATCACGGATGGAGAGATGTGTCAGCATAAATGCAGCCTCCAGAACCGGCAGAAACACTCGTTCCATGTTTCTGTTAGGGTTTGCAGAAAATGCGGTGCCCGATAGTCAGGAAGAAACTTGATCCGTGCAAGTGGTTGCACCGGCCGGACAAAGAGAAACGTTGTGAGGCCAGATATTTCCAGCCTCACATGTTACTTTTCAGAAAGAATTGCGACACGAGTACGGCAATAACGAACCCGCCTTAGTGCGATGTCTTTCCATTATTCTGATGGCTGGAGCCAGAGGCTGCAGCCGGTACGGGGGGAATCTCGACAGAATCAACAGGTGCAGACTGTGTTGTAGAGACAGGCTGTACAATGACAGCATCTGGAGATGTCGGCGCCTTCTTCTGCACGGGCGGCGGTGCCACGTTATGGTGTTTCTTTGCGCGCCGCTCCTGCTTTTGCTGGCTACGAGAGGGCTTTGGCAGTTGTGGCGTAAGCTGATTGTTATATTTCAGCTTGTCATAGGCGAGACGATACCAGCGGCTATCTGGTGAGTTATAACCGAGGACAGCTGCGGCCTGACGAGCCTCATCTGGCAAGCCGAGGTCCAGATTGACCTCCACCAGACGCTCCAATGCTTCCGGCACATGGTTGGTCGTTTGGAAGTCCTGAATCACCCGCTGGTAACGGCTATAAGCGGCCTGATAGTCTTTTTCCCGCTGGTAGTAGCGGCCAACATACATCTCTTTACCGGCCAGATGGTCACGGCAGAGGTCAATTTTCAGCTGGGCATCACGCGCATAAGAAGTCTGAGGGAAGCGTGTTATGACTTCCTGAAGAGCATCCATAGCTTCCAGCGTGCCAAGCTGATCTCGGGAAACATCGCCGATTTGCTCGTAATAGCAGAGGCCACGCAGATAATAGGCGTAAGCGGCATCCGGGCTGGTGGGATGAAGCTGAAGGTAGCGTTCTAGCTGCTGGACAGAAAGCGCATACTCACCCTGTAGGTAGTAGGCGTAACCTTCCATCAGTTCGGCACTGCCCGTATAGCCGGAATAAGGGAAATTCTGCTGGAGGAGCTCGAATTCACTGCTGGCCAGCTTGTAATGCCCGCCATGCAGGGCATCAATCCCGTAGTTATAGAGGGTCTCGGCATCTGCCGTGCGTGGCAGTTTTGCCTGTATGTCGGCATCGGAGCTGGAGCAGCCCGTAAGAAGGGCAAGCCCGAGTAGAGCCGGTGCGCCAAGAGCCGAAAGACTGAAACGGTATGAAACCATGTGGGATTTGAGGATGCTGCTGACCATGATTTTCTTATAGCATGGGAGTGTTCAGGGGAAAGGGGGTTCTTGCGTCCGGATATGATATTCTCAACCGGATGAAGGAATGATGGGCGGGCTGCCATCAGAGAAACGCCAGTTCTCGGATGAGGCGAACAGGGTGTGCAAAAGCTGATTGTTTAGTGCATGGCCTGTTTTGTGGCCTTCGAACTGGCCTGAAAGTCTGAACCCAGCACAGTAAAGATCACCGATAGCGTCCAGCATTTTATGGCGGACACATTCATTATCAAAGCGCAGCCCATCGGGATTCAGGATACGGTCATGTTGAATGACCAGTGCATTTTCCAGCGAACCCCCGAGAGCCAGCCCCTGCGCCTGAAGCATGGTGATATCCTGATGATTCACAAAAGTGCGACATGGGGCGATGTCATGCTCGAAACTATGTTGAGAGAGAACCATCTGGAAAGATTGTTTCCCGATGGCTGGGGCGGGAAAATCGATGGTGAGGGAGAGTTCAAGCTCTCCCGGCCTCCCCGGTAGTAAGCTGGCATAAGCGCCGTTCTGCCCCTTTGCATGAATGGGGCGAAGAACTTCAATAGTTCGGCGTGGCACTGGCAGGCGGCTACGGCCAGCGGCTTCTATGAGGGAAAGAAATGTGCGGGAGCCACCATCTAGAATAGGTAGTTCTGGGCCATCAAGCTGGATGAGCAGATTGTCCACCTCACAGGCATGGAGGGCCGCCATGAGGTGTTCCATTGTGGCAACTGTCAGCCCGGGTGTGAGTGGAGAGGAGGCAACCGTGGCCAGTGGACTGGAGATGATGCAGTCATACGTCAGGCGGAAAGCAGGAGAGGTCGCTACATCTAACCGTTGGAACTGAATACCCGTATCAGGCCCTGCCGGGACAAGATGAACCAAAACGGGTTTGCCACTATGTAGCCCTGTACCCTGACACTGGATGGCACGATCCAATGAGGTTTGCATTTGAAGAGGTGCCGGTGATGGCCGAGAGTATGAGGCGTCTGTCATGAGGGCAGGTGCTTGGGCATGGGCGACCTTACCCGATGAGGCAGGGCGCGCCCCCATAAAGGGGGAGAGGTGGATAACGCCCCCAGCCTATAGAAAGGCTGAGGGCCTATAGGCAGAGCGAGTTACTTCGGGCCACGGCGCAGATAGGTCGGGATGCTCAGCTCGTCATCCTCGGGAGGTGTTGTCAGACCGTCACTCTGTGGCGGTTTCCGTTCACCAGAGACAGGCGGTACATCCCGGCGGTCATGTTCCGGTGCGGGGCGGGAACGGAAGAAGCGGCTAAACAGTCCACCACCCGTCTGTCCCGCATCTTCCCGTGGGCGGATTGGCTCGGGCGGGATACCGCTGGGGGTGTGATTAGGGCCGAGGTGGGGGTCGTAATTGGGGATATGAGGGGTGTGGCTCTCCGGCTCTGGCTCGGATGGGGTCTCACCCTCAGGCGTAGCCCCAGCCCCAGCGGAAAAGCCGTCATGCCCGGTGGTCCCTGCCTCATGCTCCGCAGCCTGATTTCCCTCTGCGGGGGGAGTTGTTTCCTCGGTGGAAGGCGTACGATGGGGTGTCTCGGCGGGCTGTTCTTCAAAAGGCTCTTGACGTTTCTGGCTATTCAACCCCGTAGCGATGACGGAAACTTGTACCTTGCCTTGCATGCTCTCATTGACGACAAACCCGCTGTTGATTTCTTCATCTTCACAGTTGGCTGTCTCACGGATGAGATTCATGATCTGGTTATAAGCCAGCAGGCTCATGTCTGGACCAAGCGTGACGTTGACGAGCAGTGCCCGTGCCCCGGCGATAGAGGTTTCCTCTAGAAGCGGGTTAGAGATGGCTCGCTCGGCGGCGGTAATAGCCCAATCCTCACCGTCTTCTTCTGCCGAGGCTGTACCAATGCCCATCATGGCCTTGCCCATGCCACTCATAACGGTGCGGACATCGGCGAAGTCAAGATTCTGGTATCCGGCTTCCACCATTAGATCCGTCACGCTGCGGACGCCGCTGTATAGGACATCATCAGCCATGGCGAAGGCCTCCACGAGGGAGGTCGTCAGCGAGGCACTGCCAAAGAGATTCTGGTTAGGGATAACCAGCAGGGTATCAACGTATTTCTCCAGCTCGGCGATGCCGGCCGCTGCTGCCCGACTGCGGCGTGACCCCTCAAAGTCGAATGGTTTAGAGACGACACCAATCGTCAGGGCTCCGACTTCATGGGCGATCCGTGCTACGACTGGGGCTGCCCCTGTACCGGTACCACCGCCCATGCCAGCCGTAACGAAGACAAGGTCCACACCCTCCAGATGTTGGCGGATTTCGTCTTCCACCTCCTCGGCGGACTGACGCCCGACCTCTGGCTTGGCTCCTGCGCCTAGCCCTCGTGTCAGAGTTGGGCCAAGCTGGAGGCGTGTTTCTGCTTTGGAAAGAGCTAGCTGCTGCGCATCCGTATTGGCAGCAATAAAGGTGACGCCTCGTAGGTGGCCATCAATCATGTTATTGACGGCATTGACCCCACCGCCGCCAACCCCGATGACAGTGATGCGCGGGGGGCTGACAGCGCTAACACCAGGGGTCGTCGGGGTCAGGTTCAATGACATAATGGTCTTGCTCCGGCCGGGGTGGACTATAAAGGGAACTACAGATGTCCTGCAGCAAACAGATTTCGGCGGTAGAGTAACATCTGTAATGAAAGATGTAATCTGAAATATCGAGGCTGAAGCCTGTTTATGTCTTCCTTCGTAGGAAATTTGCAAGACGCCAAGCAATACCTCGTGGGGCTGCTTCAGTCTCGGAGAGGCAGAAACGGTCTTTTGCCCCAGCCGCCCAAGCGAGCAAGCCCGCTGCTGTTGAGAATCCTGCCCAGATGGAAGGATGATCTGATTCCGGTAGACCACGTATGGACGTGGGAGAGCGAACCTGAACGGGACGGTTCAAGATTTCTGCCGCTACAGCATCTATCCCATTGAGTAACGCCCCACCGCCCGTCAGGATGACACGCCCTTCTGCTGGACGACCTAGACCGGCGCCATCAAGCTCATAGCGGAGCATTTCCAGCGTCTCTTCAACACGAGGGGCAATAGCCCGGACGAGGTCGGCCCGGGTGATTTGTCGAACAATATTGCGATGAGAGACAGGGAGGGCGATGGGGATGGAGGTATCATCTGCCGAGGCATAAGCGACCCCATAGAGGGTTTTTAGCCGCTCTGCGGTTTCAAGCTGGATGGAC
The DNA here is from genome assembly GCF_002003665.1 of Bombella intestini. GTDB lineage: Bacteria > Pseudomonadota > Alphaproteobacteria > Acetobacterales > Acetobacteraceae > Bombella > Bombella intestini. The sequence continues at coordinate 603,310 of NZ_JATM01000001.1, read as the reverse complement.
AGGGACTGGGCGATGTCACGAGTGATGTGATGCCCGCCAACCTTAATGTGCCGTGTGTAAAGGACCCGCCCACGGGCAAAGACGGCAAGAGTGGTTGTTCCGGCCCCCATATCGACAACAGTCACCCCTAGGTCTCGTTCATCATGATCGAGCACGGCAAGGCCAGAGGCGAAGGGGTTGGAGAGTAGGTCGACAGCCCGCAACTCCGCTTTACGCAGGACGGCATCCAGCGTGTGCAGGGCGCTTGTCTGAGCATCTATGAGGTGAAACTTGCCGACCAGCTTTTCGCAGCGTTGCCCGCAGGGGTTTAGAACAGTGAGGCTGTCGTCAATATTGAAGCCCAGAGGCATGGCCTGAACAATTCTACGGTCATGCTCGGCAGCGTCATGGCGGGCCTGCCCGTAGAGATGCAGAATATCCTCCTTGATGACTTCCCGCCCATTGGGGGTCATGGAGGTATCAATATGGTAGCTGCGCGGATTGCCGCAGGCGAGATTGACCGTCACGTCCCGAATACGGCGGCTGATTTTGCGTTCCGCATCCCCAACTGTTGCTCGGATGACCCGCTCTAGTTGAATGGTGTCTACGATAGCCCCAGAGTTCACCCCTTCAGACCGCCGCCACCCCCAGCTCAGTACACGCAGGCCGCCATTTTTCAGCCCTTGCCCAATTAGGCAGGTTGTTTTGGTGGAGCCTATGTCCAGAACAGCCTTCAGCCCCGGCGTCCAGACAAAGCCCTGCTGCTCTTCTGAGGGAAGAATGGGAAGAACTGCTCGGTTCTGTTGAAGGATAGCGGGGGAATGCTGAGAGGCGGAGCGGGACATGATGGATCAGTTTTCAGAGGGCGGAGGTACAGGTGGGACTTCCTGATCGGCTCCCGGAGACGTGGTAGGGTGAATGACCATACGGTCGGGCAGGCGCATGTCAATGGTTTTCAAAGGACGGTCTAGGAGCTGATAATCGTGTTGATAGTCATGCAGGCGAGAGAGGGCAGCGGCCTCGGCGCCTTCAGGCAGCATGAGGGTGGTGCCATTCTGCATGAGGATATTCCAGCGTCGCTGCCCAATGCGGATGAGGGCTAAAGTATGGCTGTTAAGATCGGGGAATTGGTCGAGCAGGGTAATGAGGGTATTCGCTTCCAGATTAGCCCCAGCACCGACAACAAGGGGTAGCTTGCGGAACACAGAACTGTTGTGAGCTGTCAGCTCTTGCCGGGAGACGGTATCTCCCTTCTGGTTGATGAGGACGAAATGACCTTCCATCTGCCAGATGGCGATGGGGTTTTTCTCCTCTACCGTTATATTGATGGTATCTGGCAGATGACGTTCGACCGTTGAGTGGTCGATAAAGGGTAGGGCATCAATGCGCTCTCGTGCGTCTTCGACAGAGAAGCTGAAGAGCGAACGGTTCAGCCCTGTTCCTAAGGCTTCCATGATCTCGCTTTCATCAGTCAGATGCCGCCCGGTGATGATGATGTGCTGAATGCGTAGCGGGTCTAATGCTGCTAGGCGGGAGCGTAGGCTGTCGGCTAGCCTGTGTCCTCCTTGGCTGCTCCAGGCCAGCCAGCCAGCACCGGCAAGTAGGAAACAGACCACTCCCAGAATGCTGAGCCGCCGGAGAAATATCTTCTGCCGCTGCCAGAAAAGGGACATGCTGGAAGGACGATCCCCGTAGGGATCGAAAGGCTCTTGAGGGCGTTTTCTGAAGAAAGACACCATGATGTGTTAGCGGTTGTCTGGCAGGGGTACAGGGTGGAGGGAAAGCGGCTGCGCCTGTCCTAGTGCATCCATCACCAACCAATGGCAGAGCAGGGGATAGCTGATGCCACGGGCTGCTGCCTGCTCGGGTAGTAGGGATGTGGCCGTCATACCCGGTTGGGTGTTGACCTCCAAAATGATCAGCTCATCATTGTCACCGTTATAGCGGTAATCCGTCCGGCTGGCTCCCTTGCAACCTAGAGCCTGATGGGCCTTGCGGGCTAGGGTAAGGGCTTGGTCTGTAATGTGTGCTGGCAGGGGAGCGGGAATAATATGGCGGGACCCATTGGCCTGATATTTGGCAGCGAAGTCGTAAAAACCACCGCTTTCTTGTGGGAGAATTTCCGTCACGGCGAGGGCATCATCCCCCAATACGGCGACTGTTAGTTCACGACCGGGAATGAAACGCTCGGCGAGAATCTGAGGGCCGAATGTCCATGAATTGGCAATGGAGCACCGCTGTTCTGCATCATCCTTATGGAGGATATGAACCCCGACGGATGATCCTTCTGCCACGGGTTTCAGCACATAGGGGGCTGCTAATGGTGCTTGCTTTTTCAGCTCATCGGGGGTGATGAGACAGCCGTCTGCTACGGGTAGTCCAGCCGCCTGAAGGGCCATGCGGGTACTGGCCTTGTTCATGGCAATGGCAGAAGCCAGCACGCCGGAATGAGTATAGGGCAGGTCCAGCCATTCTAGAACGCCCTGAATGGCGCCATCTTCCCCACCGGGACCATGAAGCGCATTGAAGACGGCATCAGGCTTGCAGGCTTTTAGGGCTTGAATGGTAGCGGTAATGTCCGGCCCTGCATCAATGGCATGGACATGGTGCCCGGCTTCCTTCAGGGCGGCTATCACGGCCTTGCCGCTGGAGAGGCTGACGCTTCGTTCGCTGGATGTTCCCCCCATCAGTACAGCAATGGAAAGAGGGGTGGAGGTAGGAAGGGTAAATGTGTCTGTCATGCCCGGATGTCTCACTATGAGGAGGAAGAAACAGAGGGAAGAGGGCGGCCCAGCCGTTTGATCTCCCAATGCAAGGCGATGCCGCTTTTATCCAAAACACGGCTGCGGACCATTTCGCCTAGTTTTTCCAGTTCGGTGCTGGTGGCATTGCCCGTGTTGAGCATGAAGTTGCAGTGTTTCTCGCTAATCTGTGCTCCTCCATGCCGCAGCCCCCGGCATCCGGCCGCATCAATCAGCTCCCATGCCTTATGCCCTTCGGGGTTGCGGAAGGTGGAACCACCGGTCCGGGCACGCAGGGGTTGGCTGGCTTCACGGCTAGCACGCATTTCCTGCATCTTTTGCTGGATAACGGCAGGGTCTTCATCGCCATGCGCCTTTAGGCGGGCACGTAGGACGATGCTACCTTCCGGCAGAGAGGTGTGGCGGTACTGCATATTTAGTGCCGAGGCGGGCAGACGCTGGAGCGTGCCTTCATGGGTCAGAATCTCTACCCAGTCGAGCAGGGTGGATATGTCGCCCCCATAGGCTCCCGCATTCATGCAGACGGCTCCGCCAATGGAGCCGGGAATGGTGGAGAGGAAAGCAAAACCGGCCATTCCTGCCCGGGCGGCTGTTTCGGCTACGCTGCTATCTAGTGCGGCAGCTCCGACGATCAAGCCGTCGCCATCCGCTTCAATGTTCGCAAATCCTCCAGCAAGGCGGATGGTCAGGCCCGGAAGGCCACCATCCCGAAGGATGACGTTGGAGCAGGCTCCAAGAACTGTCACCGGCAGGTCGGATGGGCACTGGCGCAGGGCGGTGGCGAGGTCTTCGGCATCCTGTGGGACGAAGAGCCAGTCGGCAGCCCCGCCGGTTCGAAACCAGCTGCGTGTGGCTAAAGGAGCGTGTGCCTTCAGCCGTCCCCGTATATGTTGGAAAGGCGCATCAGCTGTCATGATGCGTCCTTTTTGAGGCTGGCCAGCTGTTCGGGAAGGGCTTGTGCCCAGTGGGTGATGGACCCAGCCCCCAGACAAAGGACATAGTCACCCGGCACCGCTATGTCGGCGATGACACTGGCCAGATCATCCGAGGAGGCGAGGGGCAGGACATGGCGGTGCCCACGGTCCCGCAACCCTTCGACGAGTTGATCTCTCCCAATGCCATCGATGGGGCTTTCCCCTGCGGCATAGACATCTGCCACGATAACGGTATCGGCATCGTTCATGCAGGTGCAGAAATCATTGAATAGTGCATTGAGGCGGGAATAACGGTGCGGCTGGATGACGGCGATGACGTGCTTTGCCCCAGCCTGTCGGGCTGCTTTTAGCACAGCGGCGATCTCGACAGGGTGATGGCCGTAGTCATCAATGATCTTTACGTCATTCCAAGTGCCTGTCAGGGTAAAGCGCCGCTGCACCCCTCGGAAGCCGCCAAGGGCATCGGCGATGACGTGATCGGGAATTTCCATTTCCTGCGCCACAGCGATGGCGGCCACGGCATTGAGGACATTATGGTGCCCGAACATGGGGAGGTGGAACGGTCCGGCCAGACGTTGGCTGTTGGTAGCTCGGTCTGTGATGGTGACGTTGAAATTTACGCCCTGACTATCCGCCCCGGTGATCTCAGCCCGGACATCTGCCTGCGGGCTGAAGCCGTAGGTCACGACACGATGGTCGGAAAGCTGAGGGATCATCTGTTGCACACGTGGATGATCCACGCAGAGGACGGCAAACCCGTAAAAAGGGATATTGGAAACAAATTGCCGGTAACCGGCCTCCATCGCTTCATCGGACCCCCAATGGTCCAGATGTTCGGGGTCCATATTGGTGACAACAGCAATGATGGCAGGGAGGCGGAGGAAGGAGCCATCACTCTCATCAGCTTCTACCACCATCCAGTCACCGGACCCCATACGGGTGTTGGTGCCGTAAGCCTCGATGATACCACCATTAATGACGGTTGGGTCCAGCTTGGCTTGTTCTAGCACACAGGCCACGAGGCTGGTCGTGGTTGTCTTGCCATGTGTCCCCCCGATGGCCACAGCCCAGCGCAGGCGCATCAGTTCGGCCAGCATTTCCGCCCGCCGGACAACGGGAATGAGCCGGGCACGGGCGGCCATGACCTCCGGATTATCCCGCTTCACAGCGGTGGAAATGACAACGACCCGTGCCTCCCCCAGATTGGCTTCATCATGGCCAATATGCACTTGGATCCCCGATTTGCGCAGCCGCTTTACATTGGCATTCTCGGCAATGTCGGACCCCTGAACCTTGTAGCCAAGCATATGCAGTACTTCGGCAATGCCGGACATGCCGATGCCACCAATGCCAACGAAGTGGATCAAGCCAAGATTGAGGGGTAATGCACGCATTAGGGGGAACTCCGGCAGAGGATGGGATAGAGGGCAGATAATCAGGCTTTGATGGTCGTTTCAACCAGGTCAGCCAGTTTTTCGGCAGCACGACGCTGCTGGAGATTGCGGGCACCTTCTGCGGCTCGCTTCAGCTCTTCAGGGTGGTTGAAGAGATAGGTCAGATGCTTGCACAGTGCAGAGGAGGAGAAGTCACGCTGACGGACCATCCAGCCGCCACCAGCCCGCTCCATGGCTTGCGCATTGACGCCTTGCTCATCAGAGGCAGCGATAGGGAGCGGTACGAGGATGGAGGGACGCCCTGCCATAGCCAGCTCTGCTACGGAGGAACCACCGGCACGCCCGATGACGAGATGGGCTTTTTCCAGTTCGGCGGCTACATCGTCAATGAAAGGCGTAACAGTCGCCTTGATGCCGACCTGCTTATAAATGCCGGACAGAACAGGGACCATGTCCGCATGAGCCTGCTGGGTTACATGGAGGCGGAAGCGGAAAGACGCCGGCAAGTTGCAGAGTGCCTGAGGAACAACAGAACTGAAAATTTCTGCCCCCAGTGAGCCACCCCAAACCAAAAGATTGATTGGTTCGTTACTGAACATATTTGGGGTGGTATATTCCGTATCGGCCAGAGCCTCGATGGAGGGACGGACTGGCATACCCGTCTGCATGACCTTCCGGCCTGCTGGCAGGCGAGCGACCCGTGGGTAGGATGTGGCGATGGCATCGCTGAAACGGGCCAGAAGGGCATTGGCTTGCCCTAGGATGGCGTTGCCTTCGTGGATGATGAGGGCGGGGCGTTTGCCTATTTTCAGGCGGCTACCCAGCAGGGGAGGAATGGATGGATATCCACCGAATCCGACCACAGCAGCTGGCTGGTATCCAGCTATGATTTGGCGACCGCCAAGGCAGCTCCAGAGTAGGCTACCTATGCCTTTGAGCTTGTCGAGAGGTTTTTTCCCGGCCACGCCACTGCCTTTGAGAACATAGCGGGGGCAGTGTGCAAACGCACCCAGCGCTGCCCGGGTGTTGCGGTCATCTGTTGCGAGAATGGTCTGATGTCCCCGGCGTTGAAGTTCCGCTCCTAGTGCTTCAGCAGGGAAAAAATGGCCGCCGGTACCGCCAGCGGCGATGAGGATTGTTGCGTGTTTCATCAGATGCGATCCTTTGAGGATGACGTGGTTAGACGGGGGGCTGTTTCCATCGGAGAAGGCTCAGGTGTAAAGGGGCCTGCCTCCATACGATGGCGGGTTAGTGCCAGAACCATGCCAATGGTCAAGGCTACGGAGAGGGCTGAACTCCCCCCGTAGGAAATGAAAGGCAGCGTCATACCTTTGGTGGGAATGAGGTGCAATGATGACCCCATATTGACGAAGGCTTGTAGGCCGAACCCAGTGATTAGCCCGCTTGCCGAAAGGATAATATAGGGTTTCTTCTCTTCCAAAAGGCGGTTGAGCGTGGAAAACACGAGTACAGTGAATATAGCGATGATGAAGAGGCACATCACAAAGCCATATTCCTCACCCGCTACGGAAAAGACGAAGTCAGCATGAGCATCGGGCAATAGGTCTTTCACCCGGCCTTCACCCGGTCCTCGGCCTAGCAGACCACCATTGCCGAAGGCCCGCATGGAGGTATCAATCTGGTAATGATCCCCCACATCTGGGTGGAGAAAGCGTTGCACGCGGGAATGGACATGGTCGAACACCAAATAAGCCACCCCGAAGGCACCCAGAGCCGCTGAGACGAGCATTCCAAACACGACGATGGGGAGGCCATCAATAAACAGCTGGGTGATGAACACCATGCTGATGACTGAAAGCATCCCGATATCTGGCTGAGCCTGCAGCAGGGCGGCAATGACGATATAGACCCCGCAGGCTACTATCCTCCCCGGAAAACGCCATCCGTTGGAGAGCCGCAGGGTATGACGCAGGCTCAACAACAGACCCGTTACGACAGCGAAGCAGGGTTTGAGAAACTCAGAGGGCTGGACAGACATCAGGGGCAGAGCGATCCAGCGTCTGGCCCCTTTGATCTCCATACCGTGGACGAGTGTTAGGAAGGTAGCCCCTAGTGCTACGATTCCTCCCATGACAGCAATTCGGCCAATCATACGGGGAGTGAGCCGTGAGGTTATAACAACGACCGCCCCGGCAAGGGTCAGAAAGACCACCTGCTTGAGGATGAACATGTTCCGGGAAGCCCCGATGCGATGCGCCACGGCAGGGCTGGCAGCCAGCATAAGGATATATCCCAGCGCAATAAGTGCGCCGACACAGCTTAGGCTGACATGGTCGAGACTGCGCCACCATTGGGCTTTCTGAGAACTGTCGGTGCGGTCGGTGAGGGCCATCAGCAGGGTTCCTCCGCACAGAGATGTCGGGCCAATGTCGCAAAGATTGTGCCCCGTTCCTCGAAATTGCGGAACTGGTCAAAACTGGCACAGGCTGGGGAGAGCAGGATAGGTAGAGCCTCCTGCGTCTGGGCGAAGGCCCAAGCGGCACGGGTTGCTTGTTCCAGCGTTTCGCTGATCTCGAAGGGGACACCATGCGCTGCCAGCGTATCGGCCAGCATCGGCGCATCCTGCCCGATAAGAAAGGCTCGGCGTACATGGCCAAAAAGCGGTGCAAGGCTGGCTATGCCGCCTTCTTTGGCGGTGCCTCCGGCAATCCACAGGCTTGCGGGGAAAGCCCGAAGTGCATGGAAGCTGGCCTCGGCATTGGTGGCCTTACTGTCATTGATGAAGCTGATTCCACCAGCTTGAGCTACAAGCTGGAGGCGGTGGTCGAGCCCGGAAAAACTTTTGATCCCTTGGCTGATCTTCTCTTCCGGGAGGCCCAGATGGCGGGCGATGGCTCGGCAGGTTTCGATATTTTGGGCATTATGCTGCCCCGGTAGGAATGGTGCCTCTACCTCTGGCACGGCCTGCGTTATGGCAAGCGTTTGCACCGTAACACCTCGTGCCTCCAGTTGCTGGCACAGGGTCTCTGCCCATGGGGCATTTTCTCCCAGAATGGCAAGATCGCCTTTGGTCATGTTATCAAAAACATGCTCCTTGGCGTCCAGATAACCTTGCATGGAGCCATGCCGGTCCAGATGATCCGGTGTTAGATTTAGGAGAGCAGAGGCGCAGGCGTGGTAGTTCTGTAGTCGTTCCAGCATGTAGGACGACATTTCGATGACATAGACGCCATCATTTCCTAGGGAGGGCAGGGCAAGGGAAGCTGTGCCAAAATTGCCCCCGCAGCAGGCCGGAATACCCGCCTGTGTGAGGATATGGGTTAATAGGGCCGTAGTGGTGGATTTTCCATTTGTTCCCGTGATGGAGACAAACCGTGCCTGAGACCCTGCTTTGCGGGCGACCTGCCAGAGTAGCTCCGCATCTGAGAGAATAGGCACATGTTGTTTCTGTGCCAGTAGAGCTGTGGGGTGCGGTTTAGGCAGGTGGTGGGGGATACCGGGCGAGAGGATTAAGGCCTCCACGCTTGTTAGGTCTGTAAGGGGAGCGAGCGTCAAGCGTGGGTGGGAGGCAAGGGGGGCGGGTAGCTCCGGCTTGTTGTCATCCCATGCTTGCACGGCTGCACCCATATCCAGCAAGGCTTGCACAACGGCAGCCCCGTTGCGGCCCAGACCGCAGACAGCGTAACGCTGACCAGCCAGCAAGGTAGCTGGCCATGCTGTGGGGGAAGGGGATGAGGGTGTCATCAGCGTAGCTTCAGTGTGGCGAGACCACACAGCCCTAGAATGATGGCGATGATCCAGAAGCGGACAACGATCTTCGGTTCTTGCCAGCCTTTCTTTTCAAAATGGTGATGTAGGGGAGCCATGAGGAAGATGCGTTTCCCCGTGCGGCGGAACCAGAAAACCTGAATGATGACAGAGATGGTTTCCACCACAAACAACCCGCCAACGAGGCAGAGGACTAGCTCGTGCTTTACAGCCACGGCTACGGCACCCAAAGCCCCACCAAGTGCTAGAGAGCCTGTATCTCCCATAAAAACTTCAGCCGGTGGGGCGTTGAACCAGAGGAAACCTAACCCAGCTCCAATCAGTGCGGCGCAGAAGATGCTCAGCTCCCCAGTACCGGGCACATGATGGAGCTGGAGGTAGTCCGCAAAGACATGGTTACCAACCAGATAGGCGATTAAAGCAAAGACCAAGGCTGCGATGATGGAGGGAACTGTGGCTAGCCCGTCCAGCCCGTCTGTCAGATTCACGGCATTGCCAAAGCCAGTGATCGTAACCATCGCAAAAAGTGGGAAAATATAGCCCAGATGAAGGACGAAGGTCTTGGCGAAAGGGAAGGCAACAGCGTTGCGCAGGTCGGGTGGTGTAAGGGCTTCCATGGCGATACCGGCGAGGCAGGAGATCAGAAACTCTCCTCCTAGTCGGATTTTTTTGGAAACGCCCTTACTATTACCCTTGGCTAGTTTGAGATAATCATCCGCAAAGCCAATGGCTCCGAACCCTAATGTCGTAAGCAATACAGCCCAGACAAACCCGTCATATAGATCAGCCCAGAGCAAGGTAGAGCAGGCTAGGGAGAAAAGGATAAGGCCACCACCCATAGTGGGGGTGCCTGCTTTTTCTAGTATGTGTCGCTCCGGTCCGAGAGCACGGATGGGCTGCCCCTGCCGCTGAATGCGCTTAAGCTGGGCAATAAAGGGTTTGCCGAGCAGCAAGGAGATCACCAGTGCTGTGAGGCAGGCGCATCCAGCTCGGAAGGTCATGTAATGCAGCAGATTGAGCAGGCCGCCATGGGAGGAAGAAGGTGCAGCAAGAAGGTTGAAGAGCATCAGGCGGACTCTGGGGCGTGGGGTGTTGCAGGTACAGGCTGCTCCAGCAGCGCAATGAGGGTACGCATGTTACTGCCCAGACTTCCTTTTACGAGCAGCACATCCCCGTCTCGCAGGGCGGGTTGCAGTAGGGAGGCAAGCTGGGCTGAAGTTTCAGCATATCCTCCCTGTAGGGAAGGAGGGAGGGCCTCGTAAAGGGATTTCATATGCGAACCACAGCAGAATGTTAGAATATTATGCTTTGTTAATGGCTCGGCGAGGGCACGGTGTTCGGCATCGGCAAATTGGCCCAGTTCCCTTATGTCGCCCAAAGCGGCCAGATGGCGTCCGGCTGGCATAAGGGCCAGCGTTTCGATGGCGGCGCAGATGCTGGGCCCGGAGGCGTTGTAGCTTTCATCCAGCAGTGTGACATTGCCGGGTAACAGACGCTGTTGGCCTCGTCCGGCCTCGGGGAGGAAATGGCGCAGAGCGTTGGCACCAGCTGCTGGGGAGAGGCCCAGTGCAGCGATGACGCCAAGAGCCAGAGCTGCATTGCGAGCTAAATGCGGGCCGGGGGGCTTGAGTTCCACATCGACTTCCCCCTGTGGCGTAACAAGATGGAAATGACTGCCTTCTGCCGTACAGGCGAGGTCTGTTATCTGAACAGTAGCCTGCTCTGTCATGCCCACCTGCCAGAGGGGTGTGCCAGCGGGCAGAGCGTCCTTCAAACGGGCAAGACCCTGCGAATTCTCCGGGCAGAGGGCCATGCCAGAGGCGGGCAGAGCGGCAAAAAGGGTAGCTTTTTCTTTCGCAATGGCGTCTATGCTGCCCATATGGCCCAGATGGGCGTTACCGATGGTAGAAATAACGCCGATATTCGGTCGTATCTGGGCGGCCAGTGGGGCGATCTCACCAGGGTGGTTCATGCCTACTTCACTGATGCAAAAGCTGGCTTCTTTTGGCAGGCGGGCGAGTGTGAGAGGCACGCCCCAATGGTTGTTGAAGGACGCCACGGAGGCATGGACCTGCCCGTAAGGTACGAGGGCTGTAGCCAGCATGTTCTTGGTGGTTGTTTTGCCCACACTGCCCGTGATGGCGATAACTTTGCCGGTGAATTGGCTACGTCTGTACCGCCCCAAATCTTCCAGTGCCCGCATGGTGTCATCGACTTGTAGCAGGCGGGGGTCATCTGCCAGACCAGCTTCGGCGATGGCGGTTTTATCATGGGCCATCACGCAGCTGGCTCCGGCCTCAAGTGCCTGCTTCAGATAGCGATGTCCGTCCGAATTATGACCGATCAGAGCAATGAAAAGATCGCCGGGCTGTAGAGTGCGTGTATCGATACAGACACCATGAACCTTCACCTCACCGGGAAGCTGGCCTTGTGTGGCGTCACGCAGTTCTTGGCTGGTCCAGAGGGTAGGGCTGGCAGGCATCAGGCAAGCTCCTTTGCGAGGGTAGCGGTGATGGTGCGGTCATCAAAGGGATGCGTCTCCCCTTTGATGATCTGGCCAGTTTCATGGCCTTTCCCGGCGATGAGGAGAACATCGCCTTCTTTTAGTCCAGCAAGGGCGGTCTGGATGGCCTTTTTACGGTCACCGATCTCTTTTGCTTGCGGGGCTGTGGCGAGGATTTCGGCCCGGATGGTGGCGGGATCTTCGCTGCGGGGATTGTCATCGGTGACGATGACTTCATCAGCAAGATGGGCGGCAATTTGCCCCATGAGAGGGCGTTTGCCTTTGTCCCGGTCTCCGCCCGCCCCAAAGACAACAATCAACCGCCCGCTGGCATGAGGGCGCAGACTGAGCAGGACATGTTCCAACGCATCGGGCGTGTGGGCATAATCTACATAAGCGCAGGCCCCGTTGGGTAGGTGAGCAACAGGCTCACAACGACCGGGCACGCCTTTCAGTTGTGGCAGAAGGTTGATGATGGCTTCGGCTTCTTTGTCATCATCCCAGCAAAGGGCCGCTGCCAGTAGGGCATTTTCTGCCTGAAACCGCCCCGGTAACGGGAAATGTAGCGAAGGCAGGGTGCGGCCATGTAGCTGAAGTGTTAGATCCATGCCCTGCGGGGTGGGGATAGCCTCAACAATGCGGATGGTCTTTCCCGTTGCCCCGACCGTACGGAGGTTCAGTTTCCGGCGTGTAGCAATCTCACAGAGGGCTTGATAGCTTTCGCCGTCCATATCGCTATTGAGGACAGCCAGCCCCCCTTCAGGCAGTAGTTTCTCGAATAAATGTAACTTGGCGTGTCGGTAGGCTTCCAGCGTGTGGTGATAGTCCAGATGGTCCCGTGTGAGATTGGAGAATGCGGCGGCTGTGATGGCAACACCATCTAGCCGGTGTTGTTGAAGCCCATGTGAAGAGGCCTCTAGTGCCACATGATTGACGCCATGAGCCTTGAGGGCAGCGAGCGTGTTGGCAAGAGTAACGGCATCTGGTGTGGTTAGGGAAGGCAGAGGGGGAAGGCTGACATCACTAATAAGCCCCAGAGTGCCGAGACTAGCAGCTTTTTCATGGCGTAGTTGATGGAGCTGTCGGAGAAAATCTGCCGTACTACTCTTGCCGTTTGTACCGGTAATGGCAGCGATGTGCTCCGGCTGTGGGCCAGCTAGGAGAGCCGCAGAGCGAGCTAGAAAACGGGCCGGGTCGGGCAGTGTGATGATGAGGGCTGTGTGACCATTTTCCGTTTGCTGCGATGGATAGTGCTGACCTGCCTCTTCGGCCTGTACGATCGCAGCAGCACCTTGAGCAACGGCGAGGGGGATGAAGTGGCGCCCATCCTGCTTCGTGCCTTTTAGGGCCACAAAAATGCAGCCTGTTCCTACGTTCCGGCTATCAGCTGTGATGCTGGAAATTTCCGGGTCGTGAGCGAAGTTTGAGGTAAGACCATGGTGGTGGAGCAGGGAGGAGAGTTTCATGGGTGTGCCTTCATGAGGGGGCAGTAACGGAATTCTGGTTTAGTGCGTATGTTTGGCGTTATGCTTGGCTGCCAGACGGTTGACTGTGACCGCTCCCGGATCATTCCCGGGGCCAAGTGGATGACGGACACCGGGTGGCACCGGCGGCGTCAGCGATAAGGCGAGTTGGTCATCAATCTGCTGGGCTTTGTCTGGCTCCAGCGGGAAGAGCCCCAGCATGGGGGCTGTGCGTGTCACAATGCGGGAGAAGGTGGGGGCGGCAATCCAGCCTGCCGTTGTCCAGCCGTGTGTTTCTGCCGTGCCCTGCGGGGCATCCAGCATGACATAAAGAGCATATTTAGGGTTATTCATGGGGAACATGCCTGTAAAGGCCGTAATGTTAACGTGCTTAAGATAGCCCCCATGTGCGCCGATCTTCTCTGCGGTACCAGTCTTCCCACCAACAAGATAGCCGGGACTTTCGGCTTTCTTACCGATTCCTTTGGTGACTACGAGCCGGAGAATACGACGGAGTAGTTCGGAGTTCTTGGAGGAAATCAGGTGCGGCCCTTTCTGATCTTCGGCCATGACGACATCATCATTGAGATGATCATGAGCTAGTAGGGTAGGTGTGACGAGATACCCCCCATTGCCGGTACAGGCCGTCCCCCTGACAATGGCCAGCGGAGATTCCGCCACGCCATGACCAAAGCCGACCGTCATGACGGTGGTCTCTCCCCAGTTTTTGAGAGATGGCACCAGAGGCCGCCCCGCCTCGGGAAGTTCGACGGGCACCCGGTCCAGAAAGCCCATGTTTTTTAACCAGTCATGCTGGCGATCCCGCCCAACATCCAACGCAATATGGGCGGAAGCCGGGTTGGAGGAGTAAGCCATAACGGAAGGGAGAGCCAACCACGGGGCAAAATGGTCCGTTTTAAGGTCGGATATCGTGAAGCGGCCAACATGGATGGGAACGGTAGAGAATTGGTCCCAAGGATGGGCCACACCGAGTTCCAGAGCCATGGCAGCTGTCTGAAGTTTGAAGGTGGAACCCGGCTCATACATACCTGTTACGGCCCGGTTGAAGCGGGCATCGTCTGCGGCATGGGCGAAGTCGTTGGCGTCATAATCCGGGAGGCTGACCATGGCCAGTATTTCCCCAGTATGGACATCCATCAGAATGGCTGAGGCACCAATAGCCCGAAAGCGCAGCTTCGCTTCATTGAGTTCATCCCGGACGGCTGCTTGCACCCGGGCATCAATGGAAAGACGGAGCGGTGTATGGTCTGCGAGCAGACGTTGATTGAAGAATTTTTCTATCCCGGCAATACCGTGATTGTCGATATCCACACTGCCGAGAATCTGGGCGGCAACATTCCCTAGTGGATAGTGACGCTGTTCGCCGTTTTCAAAATAAATGCCGGGGATTCCCAGATTATTAATGGCCAGTTCGTCCGTTGGGGCGATGTTGCGGGCCAGATAGACGAATTGTTTTTTCTGTTTCAGGCGGCGGGCGGTCTCGGCCACGTTGAGGTTGGGCAGGATTGTTCGTAGTTTTTTGGCAACGTCCTCCGGCTCAATGATCTCCATGGGGTTGGCATAAACCTGCACAACCGGGAGCGAGAGCGCCAGCGGTTGTCCGTTGCGGTCTACGATGCTGGCACGTTTGATGTCGGGGAGAACGAAACCATTGCCCGCTATAGCTTTAGGGTCCGGGTGGGGGATTTCCGGTATGGTGTTGCCAATCTGGTTAGGCAGAGGGGCCATAGGGGCCAGAATGGTCGCAAAAAGTGCCTTTATGGCAACGCCACCATAGAGAAACAGAAATCCCATGCCGAGATAGACCAGCCTATTACGACTTTTCTCCAGCCAGCTCATGGGGTTTTGTCTGTATTCAATCCACCAGTTTTTGATACGGCCTAGCAAAGACGGTTTTCTTGCCGGCCCGTTTTTATGGTCTGGTCCAGGTTTATTGGTCTTGCGGGACGGGCTGGAGGCCATGGGGCGTAGGCTCGGCATAAGGAAGGATTAAACGTAGGCGAGGGCCGCCGAAGGATGGATCAGTCCGCCAGAGGGACAGGCGGAGGCAACGGGGCAGGTTCGTTCGCAGGAGCCGAGGCCGTGCGGATTCCACTCATACGGCTGTGCTTTGCGGCTTGGCGGGCAGGCAGGTGCCAGGCCACATCTTCCGTTGGCTCGTTGTGCAGATGGTCAGGTGCCGGGTGGGGCTTCCGATGGCTTGGAAGGGCCGTGGTATCCGCAGTGCCATGCAGGTGATGCCGGGGCAGAGTGCCGCTATCCTGTGCGCTAAGCAGGGCCAGACTCCGCTCCAGCTGGCGATCCGCTTCGCCCGCATCATCCTTGCGGGTATGGAGGTGCGCAACCTTGTGTTCTGGATGCTCGGCACTGGCCGTAGTATCCCGCAGAGAATGCACCATCGCAGCAGTGGCAGCTTGATGGGCTGGGGCTGTGAGCGCTGCTAGCTCCTTCTGAGCTTGGCCTTTGCCCGGTGCCATGGGGATGATGCGGTGATCAATAGCCGGAAGGCGTTTCCGCAGGTCTGTCAGCTGAACGAACTGTGTGGGGTCAACCTGATTCATTTCCGGCAGAACCCGCTGTGCCAGAGCGTTGAGGCGATCCGGCTGGTTTAACAGGGCCCATTGGGTGCGCAGGATGGCTGTCTGCTGCTGGATACGACGTGTATCTTCAATGGTTTTTCTGATGTCCTGATTCAGCACGAGAGTTTCGTGTTTCTTCGTATAAAGGAAGAGGCCGGAACCAGCTGCCATGGCGGCACAGAGCAGGGTGACAAAACGAATCATGCGGAAGCTCCATGAACGGGAAGGCGTCGCAGGGCACGCAGGCGTGCGCTGCGGGAGCGGGGGTTAAGGTTCAGTTCGTGATCAGTCGGCGCGCGTGGTCGTGTGTGCGGGAGCTCAAAAGACGGAGCTTCTGTCTGCTGCATGGAAAGGGGAGTATGGCGGGAGGGGCCAGCTGTACGGCCAGCCAGACGGGCAAGGGCGCGTTTTGTCATCCGGTCTTCCAATGAATGGAAGGTTACGATGCAGAAGACACCTCCCGGCGCAAGAAGTTCTGGCGCAGCGATGAGCGTCCGTTCCAACTCGCCGAGTTCATCATTCACAGCGATGCGGAGGGCCTGAAAGCTGCGGGTGGCCGGGTCAAAATTAGGTCGCTCTTTTGGTACGGCCTTACGGATGATCTCAGCGAGCTGCCCCGTGGTTTGGATTGGGCCGCTCTGGCGCGCATCAACGATGGCCCGAGCAACACGGCGGGAGCGGCGTTCTTCCCCATAATGATAGAGGATATCGGCCAGCACGCCTTCTTTTTCGCCATTGACGATATCTGCTGCACTTTGGCCGTCAATGCTCATGCGCATATCAAGCGGACCATCATGGCGGAAGGAGAACCCACGGTCTTCCTGATCTAGCTGGAAGGAGGAAACGCCGAGGTCCAGTACGATACCATTGAACGGACCGACATGGCCGACCAGCTCCCTCATGGCACTGAAGGTGCCCTGATGAAGGTGTAGTCGCCCCTCGGAGGCTGCTACTAGTGGCTGCCCACGTTTGATGGCATCAGGGTCACGGTCAATAGCATGGACGGTGCAGTTCGCTGCACGTAGCAGGGCACGGCTATAGCCACCACCGCCGAATGTGCCATCCAGATACACACCGCCATCCTGCGGGTTCAGACTCTCCAGTACTTCCGGTAGCATGACCGGGAAATGACCCTCCTGCCGCATTTCTTCAGCAATTTGGTAGGCGTAAGTCATAGTGCTGTTCTTTCTTTGGTCTCGGCGTGTTTACGATGGCCGAGTTCCCGCGTGCGGCTACGAGCCTGCTTTCGGCGTTCCTCTGCGAGGGTGGGGTTCCATATCTGGAAGACACGGCCTAGCCCCATGAAGCTGACATCGTCCTCCAATCCGGCATGTTCCTTCAGTGCTTTTGGTAGGCTGACCCGCCCTTCTTTGTCGCAGTCTAGCGGATAGGCATCAGCGTAGAGGCTGGTCGCCAGGTCATCATGATCTGCTGAGAAGGGGTCATATTCATCAAGAGCACCAGAGAAGGCGAAGAAGGCGGAGGCGGACCAGCCTTCTAGACAATCATGGAGGTGGGACGGCCTGATGATCATTAGGGCCTCACCCGGGCGTGCTTGCTCACGTAGAGCAGCACGGAAAGGGGAGGGAATGGAAATGCGTCCTTTGGCATCGACACGGCTGGCATGGGTTCCGAGAAACATGGTCATGGTCTGAAACGTTTCCCCCTCCCTGTCTGTCATGGGTGGACACACTCCTGCACCTTTATGGTGGGAACTCATGGGGTATCATGGGATTTTATGGGACGTCAAAGTTTTATTATGGAAAATGGCATCAAGGCATCGTTTTATTGTGTAGTATTCCAGATAGGCACGATTTGTGCTGTTATTTATTAAAAAAATATTTCTTTATATTATGTCTTATAAAATTGCCTTGTATTGGGCAGTAAGTTCGATGATTTGACAGACAAAGGGGGCTATCTTGATAGTATAGCCTTATGGGTGAGGTGTAATGAAGGCTTTTTGCAAGGTATCAAATGTATTTTTGTCTAGGGGGAGGCTTTGTAAATAAAAGGGCCAGATGGTCTGTAAGCCGGGTTCTGTCCTACCTCACATGTAATGAGGTGGGGCGATCATTCCTCTGGGATGTGTCTTGCGACACACCTCACGCAACCAACCCGAATGACAGGGCAGGACCCCTCAGCCATTTCTGGCTTGTCATTCCTATTCGGTCTTGCTCCCGGTGGGGTTTACCATGACCGCCGCTGTTACCAGCCGCGCGGTGCGCTCTTACCGCACCGTTTCACCCTTATCCGCATTATCTCCCTTATAAGGAGAAAACAGGCGGACGGTATTGTTTCTGTGGCACTGTCCCTAGGGTCGCCCCCGCCGGCCGTTAGCCGGCACCGTTTTCCTGTGGAGCCCGGACTTTCCTCCCTGTTCCGTAAGGAACACAGCGATCGCCCGACCATCTGGCTGGGGTGCTTATGCCTGCCTGCTGGGGGCGGGTCAAGCGGTGGGCAGGATGAGTGACATCATTAGGGTGTAAGAAGGTGGTACATGTCGGGTGAGCCTGCATCTGTCATGATGCTCTGGCCTGCACGATCTACCCGGACATGAAAGAGCAGCTCTGCTGAAGGTTTATCCCCAGGGCACCCGTTCCCATGCCGTCCCAAGACGTCAATCGTGGGTGTGTTCACGCTGCTGTCGCCATTGACAACCATGACGAGGCAGCGTCTGGGCAGAGGGGTCAGCCCTTTGCGGGTGATGATGGTCCGTAGATGTTCCACAAGGGCGGTATTGTCGAACCAGCTTAGCTTGCTGAAGGTGAACTGGTCATACAGGCTGTCCAACATTCCTGTGCGGACGACAAAGAACATGAGCAGAAAGGCTGGGACCAGAACGACGAGCCGCCGGATGATATGCTGCTTTAGGGAGCGGGGTTGCTTCGGGCGGCGGCGGCCGAGACGGGGAGGGGTGGTTGGTTCGGTCATGATTTAGGTCTGCCCCATGAGTGTGATGAAGAATACAGAGGCCGGATAGGCAAAACCGCCCTGCCGAGGAGGCAGGACGGTTCTAGGAGCCATATGGCGGAGTGGCCAGATGTGATCCGGTCAGGATCAGTCGGCCATGTCCTCATGCCAAGAATCGCCTGTTGTAGCGATAAAGCGGCGGGCTTCTTCCGGCCCGTAGCTCCCGGCAGCATAATGAGCCATCGGCACTTTGTTGGCAGCCCATGTCTTCAGTGTCGGTTCGACCCATGCCCATGCGGCTTCTACCTCATCACGACGGATGAAGAGTGCCGGATAACCACGGACGGCATCCAGCATGAGACGTTCGTAGGAATCCGGGATGAGGGAGCCATCCGCCGGGGCGAATTTGCCGGACATGGCGCCGTGCTGGAGATCGAACCCGGCAGCAGAAGGATTCTTGATGTTCAGAGCAAGTCCAAACCCTTCATCCGGTTGAAGACGGATAACCAGACGGTTGGAGGCAGCAGATGCGCCGAACAGGGAGGAAGCAGACTTCCGGAAGGTCACAATGACCTCGCTAACCTTTTTGGTCGAACGCTTAGCCGTGCGGATGTAGAAGGGCACACCCTTCCAACGTGGTGTGTCGATATAGGCCCGCATGGCGGCGTAGGTCTCGGTGTGGCTGTCTTCGCCTAGTTCTTCCAGATACCCCGGAACCGGCTTACCCTTCATCTCACCTTTGACATACTGGGCACGGACCGTCTCGCTAGCCACTTTGTCTTCTGGAATGGGGCGCAGGGCCTTCAGGACATTCACTTTGGCATCACGAACAGTATCTGCCTCAAGGTCCGCTGGGGCTTCCATGGCGCAGAGGCTGAGAACCTGAAGCAGATGGTTCTGGATCATGTCCCGCAGGGCACCGGATGTGTCGTAATAGGCGGCACGGCCTTCCACGCCCACAGTCTCGGCAGCGGTGATCTGGATGCTCTGGATGTGTTCGGCAGACCAGATGGCATTGAAGATAGGATTAGCAAAGCGCAGGGCGATGATGTCCTGCACGGTTTCCTTGCCCAGGTAATGGTCAATGCGGAAGATCTGCTTTTCATCAAAGAAACGGCTTACGCCATCATTGATAGCTTTGGCGGAGGCACTGTCCGTTCCGATTGGCTTCTCCAGCACGACGCGGGACTGCGGAGTGATGAAACCGAAACGGTGGAGGTTTTCGCTGATGGCTTCGAAAAGCTGCGGTGCCGTGGAGTAGTAGAAAACACGGATGCGATCAGCCGGGGACTGGTCCAGAACGGCCTTCAGGTCGTCCCAGTTGTGGTCGCTCTTTGTGCCATCTAGCGTGACATAATGCACTTTTTTGAGGAAGCGTTCGATCAGCTCAGCATCTTTATGCTGTTCTGGCAGGAAGGTTTCCAGAGCTTCACGTGCCCGGATAATGTACTCATCACGGGACAGGGAAGAGCGGGCGGTCCCGATGATGCGGGCCTCCTCCGGAACATGCCCGATACGGAGCTGATTGTAGAGGGCCGGGAGCAGTTTGCGCATCGTCAGATCGCCCGTGGCGCCGAAGATGACGTAGTCAAACGGTGCGGTCTGCTGAGAGTGGGCCATGATAAGGCGTACCTTTCCTGTCTGGAAACTTTGGTGAGACATTAAGTCCGTCTCTAGTCTTGTTTCTGCTCTTCTTTTAGAGCCTGTCTCATGTCCCATTCAAGCCATAACCGGAGGAATGGAAGGCTGTAACGGATGGAAAAATATCCTTGAAGCCTCAAAAAAAGGCGCAGTAGGCAGCGGGGTGATGCAGGAAGGGGCGGGCGGATAGGATGTTGGATAGTCTGCAACCATGTATTCACATTTGCGTTTTTCCCACTTTGCGGCTTTTCTGGTGCCCGAGTGGGGTGTTTTTCGCTTGCGTGGCGTATCAAGCAAACGTCTTTGCGGTGGCATGGTATTGACCATGCCCATAAGGGAGCGATAAGCCGCCCTGTAACCCGGTGTCTGAGCAGAGTGAGGAGTATGGTTATGGGTATGGGAAGTGGTGACGAAGGGGCCGTAACGGGCGGTATTGCGGTGGATCGTCTGCGGTCTATCATCGACCGTGTCGAACGTCTGGAAGAAGAGCGCAAGGCGCTTGGTTCTGATATCCGTGATGTGTTCCAAGAAGCAAAATCAGCCGGATTTGACGTTAAGGTCGTCAAGCAGCTGCTCAAGCTGCGTAAGCAGGAGCCGGCCGAGGTGGAAGAGCAGGAGACGCTGCTGGACATCTACCGCCGTGCGCTGGGCATGTAAGAGGACCTATTTTCTGGTTCGTTATTAAGAAAAGCCTTTCTCTGCTGGTTCAACAAGCCCGCAGAGAAAGGCTTTCTTTTTGTGTGGCTTATGCGGTTGTCAGGCAGGCAATTCCATATGGGTTTTGCAGGCTTGTTGAAGAACAGTGATGAAGTGATGGATCAACGGTGGCTGTTCGCCCATTCGTATGCCTATGGCGAGCGCAGCATGGGGGGCTGGTCGGGCGATCTTATGGAAGGTTACGCCTCCCGTATGAAGCTGGTGCAGGGATTGCGGAACGATGGATACGCCCAGTCCAGCGGCGACGAGTGGGATAGTACCAGCAATCTGCGGTGCCTGCTGGCCAAGGGAGGGGGTAATTCCGGCATCTCTGTAGGCTGCGAGAATGGCATCGAAAAAGCCCGGTCCCAACTCACGAGGGAAGATGATGAGCGGCTCTGCAGCCAGTCTGCTGAGGTGTATTTCTGGTAGGTTTGTGAAGGGGTGACCCTTGGGTAGGGCGATCAGGGTCGGTTCGTCCAGCAGAGGGATGACCCGTACATTGGCTTGATCGGGGACGGGCGGCCGCAAGATTGTGATGTCCATGCGGTAAGAAAGCAGGGCTTCGCATAAAGCGGGTGTGTTGCTTTCCTCTAGCGAGAGGGTAACGCCCGGCGCAATGTTGCTGAACTGCCGGATAGCGAAGGGAATGCTGGGCAGGAGAGGAACCGCTCCGGCCAATCCGATACGGAGGTGGCCCTTCTTGCCTTGGGCCAACCCGTGGGCGTCCTCAATGAATTGGCGGCGGAGATCGAGGATTAGCCGTGCATGAGGCAAGAGGGCAAGGCCAGCCTCTGTCAGGCTCACCCCGCGGGGTTGACGGCGGAAGAGCGAGACGCCCAGAGAGCTTTCCAGTCGGCGGATCTGCTGGCTAAGGGGAGGCTGCTCCATGCCAAGTTTTTCAGCAGCTTTTGTGATGTTGCCGGTCTCGGCAATGGTGACGAAATAGCGGAAATGACGGATATCCATAAGCCATATATAAAATATATGGAGACAATGAAAACTATATATTTGTGGGAGTTTATGTCCTGCCTTACAGAAGGGAGCATTCACAACGCAGGGGGCAATATGACTCGACCTTCAGGTGTAAAGCCAAACCGTCTCTTCCAGACATCAACGATGGCTGCCTTGCTGGATGCAGTTTACGATGGGGAGATGACGCTGGGCGAGCTGGTTCAGCATGGTGATTTCGGTCTGGGGACATTCGATGCTCTGGACGGCGAAATGATCGTGACGGAAGGCGAGGTTCGTCAGTTCCGCTCCGAGGGGATTGCCTCTGGTACAACGGCGGACATGAAGACACCGTTTGCCTGTGTGACTTATTTTGAGCCGGAAAAAACGGTTACAATCGATAAGCCCATGGGTAAGGAAGAGTTTGAAGAGCTCGTCAATGGGCTTATCGACAACCCCAATCTTTTTGGTGCCGTGCGCTTTACGGGAGAGTTCGAGAAAGTCGATACTCGTACAGTGTTCTGCCAGCACAAGCCTTATCCGGGGATGCTGGAGGTTGTTGCTAAACAGCCGACATTCCGCATGGGTGAGATCAGCGGCGTGATGCTGGGTTTTCGTACCCCTCCCTACATGCAGGGGATCAATGTTGCTGGCTATCACCTTCATGTCCTTAGTGACGACCGCAAGCATGGCGGCCATGTGACAGATTACCGTGTGAAGTCCGGTAAGCTGGAAGTTGCCCGCATTTCCGACTTGGAGATTTCCCTCCCGAAGACGGAAGATTTTGCCAAGGCTGATCTTCAGCCAGCTGGTCTGCACGAGGCCATCCGTACGGCAGAAGGCGGCTAAGCATTCCGTCCCTAGGTTGAGACAGACTATACAGGCCCGTCTGGTGTTTTCAGGGCGGGCATGATCAGGAAAAGCATCATGACACAGAAAAAATCTCACAAGGCAGCACAGACAGCCGCCGATCTGATCGTCCGCAATCTTGAAGCTCACGGTGTTGATCATATCGTTGGTATTCCCGGCGCAAAGATCGACCGCCTCTTTGAGGCACTGGAAGATTCCCCCATCCGCACGATCGTTGCCCGCCATGAGCAGAACGCTGTTTTCATGGCCGGTGGTATTGGTCGTATTACGGGCAAGGCCGGTGTGGCTATTGTAACATCTGGTCCCGGTGTTTCCAATCTGGCGACCGGTCTGGCAACGGCAACATCTGAAGGCGACCCGGTCCTGACAATCGGCGGTGCTGTTGGGCGCGCCGACTTGCTGAAGCTGACCCACCAGAGCATGGATACAGTCAGCATGTTGCGCCCGGTGACGAAATATAGTGCAGAAATCGGGGCACCGGCTGCTACATCAGAGGTCATTGCTAATGCGTTCCGTGCCGCTGAAAGCCCCCGTCAGGGTGGTTCTTTTGTCAGCGTGCCGATGGATGTGCTGAATGCTGAGATCACCGAAGATTATCCGGTGATGGGCAACCGTAACGCTGTGAAGCAGGGGCCGGCTCCAGAAGATGTCATTAAGGAGGCCGCCGCTGCGCTGAAGAAGGCTAAGAAGCCGGTTGTCCTGTTGGGCATGAAAGCCAGCAAGCCGGAAAATGCTGAGGCTATCCGTGCATTTCTGAAGAAGACAAACCTGCCGGTTGTGGGCACCTATCAGGCTGCTGGTGCTGTCTCCAAGGACCTGGTTTCCCGTTTCGGTGGGCGTGTTGGTCTGTTCCATAACCAGTATGGTGATTACCTGCTGGATGAGGCTGATCTGGTCATTGCCATTGGTTACAACCCGATCGAATATGATCCGTGCCTGTGGAACCTGAAGGCCACCCGGCCGATCATCAATATTGATGTTGTTCCGGCTCAGTTGGATAACGCCTTCAATCCCGAGATCGAGCTGATCGGCTCCATCGCTCTGACAATGCAGCATCTGACCCGTGAAACGGGGGCTCTGACATCCGGTGCTGCGCTGGATAAGATTCTGGAAGTCTATCGCGCTTCCCAGAAGGCCGCTTTTGCCAAGGCAAAAAGCACCCAGCAGGGGATGCTCCATCCGCTTGAAGTCATCAAGGTGATGGAAGATATCGTGGCGCAGGACATCACGATCTGTCTGGATATGGGGTCTTTCCATATCTGGCACGCACGCTTCCTTGAGGTCTTCCGCGCCCGCCAGATGCTGATCAGCAATGGCCAGCAGACAATGGGTGTTGCCCTGCCGTGGGCTATGTCCGCCAGCATTGTAAACCCATCCCAGAAGGTTATTTCCGTCTCTGGGGATGGTAGCTTCATGATGTCTTCCATGGACCTAGAAACGGCTGTTCGTCTGAAGAGCAATCTGATCCATATCATCTGGGTAGATCAGCACTTCAACATGGTTCGTATTCAGGAAGAAAAGAAATACGGGCGTGATGCTGCCGTGGCCTTCGGTCCGATCGACTTTGCTGCCTTTGCCCGTTCCTGTGGTGCCAAGGGTATCAATGTTAATAGCGTGGATGGCCTGAAGGCTGCTCTGCGTGAGGGTATGGAGACACAGGGTCCGGTGGTAATCGCCGTGCCGGTTGACTATGCCGATAACCCGGCTCTGATGAACCCGCTGCCGGAACTTTCCAAGTAAGGCGGTCTAATCCTCATCTGATGAGGTAGGACTATAAAGAAGAGGGGGCGTCTTTTGACGTCCCCTTTTTGTATCGTTCTTGGATAATTGAGAGTAATTATCATTTATATTTCAATCCTACCTTCAGGTTCTTAGCAGTGTGGGTTTGAATAGGTCAGTCACGTTTTGTTTTATTGATGTTGTCGAGGTGTTTTCATAGGATACCTCATTATGAAAATCGGTTTATTTATTCCCTGCTACATGGATGCTTTCTATCCCCAAACGGGTATTGCAACGTTGGAGTTGCTAGAAAAGCTGGGGCATGAGGTCGAGTATCCTATGGATCAGACCTGCTGTGGTCAGCCTATGGCGAATTCTGGTTGCAATCGTGATGCCAAGGAGACGGAAGCTCTCTTCATCCGCAACTTCTCGAAATATGAGGTGATCGTTTCCCCATCGGGAAGCTGTGTCCATCATATCCGGGATAATTTCGATGCTATCGAGCAGACGGATGAGGTTCGGCATGTACGGCAGAACACGTATGAGCTTGTCGAGTTCATCCATGACGTCTTGAAGGTGCGTGAATTCCCGTGGGCGGAGTTCCCTCATAGGGTCGGGCTGCATAATAGTTGCGCCACGTTACGCTCCCTGCGGACGGCCAGCATGTCCGAATTGGGCGAGCCGTTCTTCTCTAAACCTAAGACCCTTCTTTCCGCTGTGAAGGGCATTTCTTTTGCGACACCGAAACGCCCAGATGAATGTTGTGGCTTTGGTGGTACCTATTCCGTGACAGAAGAAGCCGTCTCTGCCCGCATGGGGCTGGACAAAGTGACAGACCATCATGAGGCCGGGGCGGAATATATAGTATCGGCCGATACATCTTGCATGATGCATCAGCAGGGCTGCGCTGAGCGTAATGGCGTGCCTATTCGCTTCATCCATATTGCAGAGATTCTGAATGGAGCCCGGGCATGAGTAACAAACCGGTCCCTCATGCCAAGTTGGCGGCGGAGTTTCTGAAAGATGAGCCTCACCGTCATTTCCATGATGAACGTCTGTGGGACATGCGCCAGAAGCGTGATGAGCAGATGCATATCATGCCGGAATGGCAGGAGCTGCGGGAGCAGGCCTCCCGGCTGAAGGAGCATACGCTGGCCCATTTGCCCCAGTATCTGGAGCAATTTGAGGAAAATGCCCGCCGTAATGGTATTCATGTCCATTGGGCGCGGGATGGTGCGGAGCACAACCGCATCGTGGAACAAATCCTCAAGGATCATGGCCACTCATCTATCATCAAGAGCAAGTCGATGATTACTGATGAGTGCGAGATGCGGGAATATCTGGAGCCAAAAGGCATCAGTGTTACCGAGACGGACCTTGGCGAACGCATCCAGCAGTTGGACAATGAGTTGCCTAGCCATGTGGTAGTGCCAGCGGTCCAGAAGTTGACCACGGATGTAGCGAAGACCTTCGCCAAATATTACCATACAGACCCGAATATTGATGACCCGCACGCTTTGGCAGAGGCGCAGCGTAATGCGGCTCGTCCTGTTCTGCTGAGCGGTGATACGGGCATGACGGGCGGTAATTTCCTCGTGGCGGAAACGGGCAGTTTTGTCGTCTGCACGAATGAGGGCAATGCGGACCTGAGTGCCAATCTGCCGAATCTGCACATTGCTACTCTTGGGATTGAACGTCTGGTTCCTCGGATGGCAGACCTCGGCGTGTTCATCCGGCTATTGTCCCGTAGTGCGCTTGGCTCGCCGATTACCCAGTATACGACCCATTTCCGTAAGCCCAAGAAGGGTGGGGAGATGCATGTCATTCTCGTGGATAATGGCCGGTCCGAACGTCTAGGGATGGATGATTTTTGGACCTCGCTAAAATGCATCCGCTGTGGTGCCTGCATGAATACTTGCCCGGTTTATCGCCGTTCTGGTGGGCAATCCTACGGGTCTGTTTATTCCGGGCCGATCGGGGCGATTATCGACCCGACCTTTAATGCCAAGAAGTTCAGCACGTTGCCTTTTGCCTCCACAATGAATGGAAGCTGTACCAATGTTTGCCCGGTGAAGATCGACATTCACGAGCAGCTTTATAAATGGCGGCGTGTTCTGGCAGAACGGCATGAAATTCCGTTCGTTAAACGGGAGATCATGAAGATGGCTGGCCGACTGTTGGCCCAGCCGACCATGTATCGTCTAGCTATTAGCGGGACGGAAGTAGCCCTGAAGACCATGCCTCGCTTTGCGCTGTATAATTACCTAAATCCATGGGGCAAACATCGTGAGCTACCCCATCCGGTGAAGGAGACATTCCATAGCTGGTATAAGAAGAACCGTCTGAATAAGCCCAAGGCACAGCGTGAGGAGGCACAGGCATGAGCGATGAGACGATGAGTGCCCGTGATGTCATCATGCAACGCCTGAAGGCAAAGAAGTCCCCGCAGGAAGGGGCGCATCCTTTGCCGCCAGTCGTGACATTGGGGGATCAGGATGCCAGCCCGGAACGGTTCGAGGCCAGTTTGGCCCTGATGGGCGGTAAGATGCTGCCTTTGCAGGATGGAGAAGGGATTGAGCAGGCGATCAAGCGGGCTTTCCCGGAACTGCGCAACCTCTGCACCGCCGTGCCAGAGGTAGAAGGGACGCTGCGGATTGAGGACCTAGAAACGCACGAACAGGCCGACAAGGTTGATGTTATGGTCGTGCGGGCTGCGTTTGGTGTGGCGGAAACTGGCGGCGTTTTTCTGAGTGAGGTGGAATTAAAAGATCATCTGGCTGATGTGCATTTGGCGCAGCATCTGATCGTTCTGCTCTCGAAGAATGAGCTAGTGGGCAATATGCACAATGCCTATCAAGAGCGTTCGGAATTTCGGACGGCGGGCTATGGCGTGTTGATGAGTGGCCCATCTGCCACGGCTGATATTCAGGGTGTCCTTATCCGTGGGGCACAGGGTGTGAGGAGTCTGTCCGTCATCTGGGCCTAATGGCTTCGGAGAATAGGACGAAAAAAGGGCCGTGCGATACGATATCGCACGGCCCTTTTTATGGCTTAGAAAGTTTCGTTCCGGGAAGCCGTTACACGGTCCTGTAGATACCGCAGTAGTTCTGGCAGGCCGTCTCGGCTGACGCCTGAAAGTAGGTGAACTTCTGCACCAGAAGCAGCTTTTAGAGCAGCCTTTCGCTCCTCGATTTCTTCCGGCAGCAGAGCATCGCATTTATTCAGAACGAGGACTTCCGGCTTGGCTGCCAGCCCTTCATCATAGGCTTTCAGCTCCTTGCGGATGAGCTTCCAGTTTTGGACGCAGTTTTCATCCGTCCCATCAACCAGATGGATCAGAACGGCACAGCGTTCTACATGCCCAAGAAAGCGGTCGCCCAAACCAGTACCCTCGCTGGCCCCTTCAATAAGGCCGGGAATGTCGGCAATGACGAATTCTTCCACGGCATTGAGGCGCACGACACCAAGTTGTGGGTGCAAGGTTGTGAAGGGATAGTCGGCAATTTTAGGCCGAGCACGGGAAGCCACGGAGAGTAGGGTGGATTTGCCTGCATTAGGTAGCCCAACAAGCCCGACATCAGCAATCAGCTTCAGGCGGAGCCAGATCCAGCGTTCTTCACCGGGGAAACCCTTGTCAGCACGACGGGGAGCACGGTTGGTGCTGCTCTTGTAATGAGCATTACCCAAGCCGCCATCACCACCCTCACACAGCAAGACCACCTTGTTTTCTTCGTCAAGGTCTGCCAGCAGCGTTTCACGGTCTTCATCAAAAATCTGCGTGCCGATTGGGACATCGATGATGACATCGTCAGCTCCGGCTCCAGTTTTGTTGGAGCCAGCCCCATTACCACCCTTGCGTGCACGGAAGTGCTGCGTGTAGCGGAAGTCGATCAGCGTGTTAAGGCTGGGTACGGCCCGGAAATAGATATGCCCACCCCGGCCACCATCGCCGCCATCCGGGCCTCCGAACTCGATATATTTTTCCCGGCGGAAGGCGACAACGCCATCTCCTCCATCACCGGAGCGGACATAGATTTTAGCTTGATCAAGAAACTTCATGGGGAGGCCGCCACAGTAAAGGGAGGTAAGAAGAAAAAAGGCCGGCACCAGTGATGGAGCCGACCCTTGTTCATGCTCTGTGCCTATTAAGGCAGGCAGAGTGCGTTATTCGGCAGCTTCTGCCAGTGCAACGGAAACATGCACCTTGCCACCAGCACGACGCTGGAAGCGTACACGACCATCGACCAGAGAGAAGAGGGTATGGTCACGGCCCATACCAACGTTCTCACCCGGGTGCACCTTTGTGCCACGCTGACGGATGATGATGTTACCGGCGATGACGCTTTGGCCACCAAACTTCTTCACACCAAGACGGCGGCCGGCGCTATCGCGTCCGTTACGGCTGGAACCACCTGCTTTTTTTTGTGCCATGACTGTGTCTCCTTAGGAACGGGCGAAATTACGCAGCGTTGATTGCGGTAATGCGCAGAACGGTGACCGGCTGACGGTGGCCATTCTTGCGGCGGCTGTTCTGACGGCGGCGCTTCTTGAAGATGATGACGGTCGGCAGACGGTCCTGTGCGACAACTTCAGCAGTTACGCTTGCACCTTCAACCAGCGGAGCGCCGATCTTCGTGCTGCCTTCGCCACCGACCATCAGAACGTCAGAGAAGGTGACTGTGCTGCCAGCTTCGGCATCCAGCTTCTCAACTTTCAGGATGGCGTCCTTGGCGACGCGATACTGTTTCCCGCCCGTGCGGATGACTGCAAACATGCAAAACTCTCTTTATGTTACCGAAGCCTCTGGTCCTTCTTGTGCCTTTTCAGACAAAGGAAGTACCCCGCTCGCTTTTTGTCATTGGTTCAGATAGCTCCCTGCATGAATCAGAAAGCCATAGGAACAGAGGGGTTCTCTACCGCCTTGTTTGAGGATCGTCAATAAAAAAGCAGGCATTATGATCTGGAAACGGGATGAGAAGGGATGCAGCCTCTTGCTAATTTGATAAAATTTCGTCATAAGGAGCCGCATTCGCTGGTGATGAGATGTTGTACTTTTCTCATCCTAAGCCCCGGAGAGGTGCCAGAGTGGTCGATTGGGGCGGTCTCGAAAACCGTTGAGCGTGCAAGCGTTCCGAGGGTTCGAATCCCTCTCTCTCCGCCAAAATATAGCGTCCCTGATGAACAGTGTGTTCTGATCCTATAGAGGATCAGAGGGATTGATTTTGCCAGATAGCGACGTGTTACCGAATAGGTACTAGCTCTCAAGAGAGAGTTTAGGCTGAGCATGTGGCTTTATGCTCTTCGTGGCTGGTGGTATTTATTGTCTTCTTTGTGTTCGCATAAATTTACTAAATACACTACATTTTTGAGAAGAAATTATCTCTATGAGATTTATACCGTATAATGCGGATATTGGGGGGAATATGCAGGTACCAGCATTAATGATTTGCGCGATGATTATCGTGATTGTCGCCTTTTTGGCGTGGGCACTGGGGTATCTGTTGGGGATGAGACGAACAGGCCGGAAAAGTGCTGATCTTGTGATGGAGATGCAGCAGTTAAAGGCTGAAAACCAGCGGGTCAGTAGCCAGAATGACGTTTCGCATGAAGAGCTTTCGGCCCTTAAAAGAAAATTGCATGAAGTAGAACTGTCGGACAATACGGCTCGTACGCAGTTACTGAATGCTCATGATAGAGTGAAGCAGCTGGATGAGGCACTGGCGGAACGGGGAGACCAGTTGGCAGAGGTTCGTCAGTCTTTGGAGATTGTGCGAGAGCAGCAACATAGCGCAGAGCGGCAGCTAGGCTCTGTTCAGGCAGAAAATAAGGTGCTGAATCAGCATCTGATTGAAAGCCGGGAAACGGTGACGGAGCTGGGAAAGCAGCGTGATGCTCTCTTTCAGAAATATACCGCCTTACAAAATGACCACGTAGAAATTAGAACAACGCTGGAGCGGAAAGAAGAGCATTTTAAAGAACAGATGCAACAGCTTGGTGAAGCTCGCCAGGCCTTGGGAAAAGAATTTGAAAATCTGGCAAACAGGATATTCGAGGAAAAAGGGAAGACTTTTGCGGATGCCAGTCAGGTCAATATCGCCGCTATGCTGAAGCCCTTTCGGGAGCAGATTGAAGGTTTCCAGAAACGGGTTAATGAAGTTCATGATGCCTCATTGCAGGGAAACAGTACCTTAAATGCCGAGATCAGGAAGGTTCTGGAAATTGGCCTGAAGATGAGCAAAGAGGCAAATAATCTGACCTCTGCGCTAAAAGGGGATTCACAGCAGCGTGGTGCTTGGGGTGAAGCACAGCTCCAACGTACTTTGGAAATGAGCGGCTTAGTGGAAGACGCTCATTATGAAGTGCAGAGTTCTTTTAAGGATATGGAGGGCCGCCAGAAGCAGACCGATTATCTGGTCAAGCTGCCTGATGGCAAACATATCATCATTGATAGCAAGGTTTCTCTAAATGCCTATGATCGGGCGATTGGTGCAGAAACCCCCGCAGACTATCAGCTCGCCATGAATGAGCATGTAAAGGCTGTCCGCAGGCACATCGATGATCTGGCATCGAAGGATTATACCAATCTAATTGGTATTCGGAGCCCTAATTTCGTTCTCATGTTCATGCCGATTGAACCAGCCTATATTGATGCGCTCAAGATGAGCAAAGACTTGTTTGAATATGGGTACAGGAAAGGCATTGTACTGGTCTCGCATACAACATTGATTCCTATCCTGCGGACTGTCTCTAATCTGTGGATGATCGAGCGAAGCAATGCGGAGGCTCGTGAAATCAGTGAAAAGGCAGGGGATATTTATAATTCAGTCTGCCTGGTTGCTGAGCGGTTAGGCAAATTGGGAGGCACCCTTAATACAGCAAGTAACCATTATAACAGTGCAGTTACGGCATTGGCTGGTCAGCAGGGCCTCTATGGCAGGGTGGACCGTTTTAGGCAGCTTTCAGCCAAGGTTAACAAAAATCTGCCTTCGCTAGAGACAAATCACATAGACTTTGAAGTGGAACGTCTAAGTCTGATTGTCGAGCCTATCGCGGATAAGGTGGAAGCTCCCGAGGAATGAAGGGTGTGTTTATCCTTCTAGAGGTATGAACCCAAACTGGGTTGGTTCTGCTCTGGTGTCAGAAAACCAGTGTTCCATATCCGCTAGGACGGTAGCTGTATCACCTGCCCGAGGGTTTAGAGCCTCGTATGTAGTGTGGATTTTGAGGCTGCCTTGCAGGATATGGAACACTCCCGATCATGGGATGTATGGGGAGGCAATTATTTGGTTGGAAGGTCGTGACGCCAGCGGATTAGTGTCTGTTTTTGTTCGCCTAGGCCATCAATACCGAGGCGTATTTCATCACCTTCCTGCAACCATAGGGGCGGGTTGTGCCCCATTCCGACACCGGGCGGCGTACCAGTAGCGATGATGTCGCCGGGTAGGAGTGTCATGTAACGGCTGAGGTAGGCGATGATTTCACGCACGGAAAAAATCATGGTGGATGTCGAGCCATCCTGACGCCGGACACCGTTTACATCTAACCAGAGGTGCAGGTTTTGCGGATCAGCGATCTCATCTGCCGTTACGAGGAAAGGACCGACAGGGCCAAAATTGTCGCATCCTTTCCCTTTATCCCACTGTGATGACTGCATTTGGAAGCTGCGTTCTGAAACATCATTGATAACACAGTAACCGGCGACATGTTTCAGGGCATCGGCCTCTTTGACATGACGTGCCGTGCTACCAATGACAACGCCCAGCTCAACCTCCCAGTCCATCTTGGAGGCATGGGGCGGAATGGGAATGGCATCATAAGCACCGCAGAGTGCTGAAGGTGCCTTCAGAAACACGATAGGTTCCTGCGGGATGGGCAGCCCTGCTTCTTTTGCGTGGTCGGTATAGTTTAGCCCGATACAGACACATTTTGAGACATGGCTGATAGGAATCCCGAAGCGGGGAGAGCCGCTGACGGCCGGTAGAGAGGAAACGTCAATATCGGCCAGTTTGCCTAGGGAGTGTGGAGCTAGGCAATCCGGTGTTAGGTCATCCCAGAGGCTGGACAGATCACGCAATGTACCGGAACTGTCGACCAAACCGGACTTTTCGTGGCCATTCAGGCGATAACGGCAGAGTTTTGTCATGATGTTTATGCCTTAAATTTCCTCAACGACAGTGCGGGGAAGATTATATATGCAAAGAGGGAGGGGTATTCATTGCATTAATATTCTTGGGTGATAAGGAAAATTCGTGGTGTATATCCGCTCTGTATTCTGCCTTGTTATGGTGTCAACATAGCGTTATCAAGCAAGCCTACAAGCTGTTGGGCATGTCAGTGTTGCGAGATATTTAACCATTTTTATAACGGACACTTTGCGTAAGGTTTTAATATGAATAAAGAAATTAAGATATGTTATATTATTACGAGCATGGAAGGTGGCGGAGCTGGTTTTTCCATGCCGCAGATTATTGAGTCGCTGAAAAATAATAACTTTAATGTCACGGTCGTATCTTGTCAGGCACGAGATATGGGGACAGCGCATCTTCTAGAAAAACATTCAATACCTTATGTCATTTTAGGGGGGAAGAAGAGAAGCCTTTTTAAAGAACTGTTTGACGTTATAAGGTTTGTTTCCAGCATTAAGGCTGATGTTATTTTAACTTCTTTAAGTCGTGCTTCGATAATCGGCCAGTTGGCGGGAAAAATATTAGGAATCCCTGTTGTCAGTTGGAAGAATAGTGCAGATTTGAAATGGAGTTCGTGGTTAGGAAAAGCCATACCCAAGGTATGGATAGCGGACTCTGCGTCTGTATGCGATTTTCTCGCCACGAAAATGAATATAACGCCCTCTAAGATATGTAATTGGCCGCCTTTCGTGGCAAAAGAGGCATACCCTGTGGCCCATACATGGAATGCAGAGCGACCGTTGCATATTGGGAGTACTGGCCGGTTACACGAAGTAAAAAATTATGACTTATTGCTAGAGGGGTTAGCTCATTTCCGAAAGACCAACCCTCAATATAAGGACATGATAAGGCTCTCTATTGCCGGTGATGGCCCGTTAAAGAGCGAGCTTGCGTCTCTAGTAGAGCGTTATGATCTGCAACATATTGTCAGCTTGGGGCAATTCATTGAGGATATTCCATCTTTTCTGGGAGGGCTTGATGTATATGTGCAGCCCTCTCGGTTTGAAGGTTTTTGCATAGCGGCGCATGAAGCTATGAATGCTGGCCTGCTGATGCTTGTAACCCCTGTTGGGGAGTTGCCTTATAGTGTGAGGAATGGAGAGCAGGGTTTCATACTGGAAGGGAACATTCCTCAGAGTATTTCTGCGGCATTGAGTAACATATTTGCGAATCCTGACCTCGTTTATGAGTACGGCAAAAGGTCGAGAGAGTACATAATGAATGAATATGGTAGCTCTCTTTATGAAGAACGTGGGTACATTGTTTCTGAAAAGATCAAAGAGCTTTTATAAGGTCGAAGTGATTACCATGTTCTTTTACATTCTGGCTGCAGTTTAGGCCTGCCCTAGAAGTGTGGTGTCTATTGAACCTGCATCGGATGATGTTTGAGAGGGTTTGTTTGCATCCAGAAAGTCTTCATTCGTGCGCAAAGTATGTTCGATCACCACAAGATGGGTCAGGGCACGGGTGATTTCCAGCCGGATAACGGCTTCATGGTTTTGTGTGTCCAGCTCACGCAGGCGGCGGATGGCAGCGCGGGTCATACGGGCAGCTCTGCCGTGGTGTCATGGGAGTGACGTGGCTTAGAAGACGGGGGAAAGGGTCTGTACTATGGTCGATCCATGCGCTGATTTGTGGGGTAGTGTGTAAGGTGGCAAGGTTGCGCAGTTCCCGCAATGTTGCACGGCGTAACCGGAACTCTTCGGCCTTGCGGTTAAAGGTCAGGATGCTGCGAAAGTAGCCGGATTAGCACGCTCAAGCCCACCTCCCATCATCACGGAGGATAGAATGAAGATGACGGTTCATATGTCGTGACCATGGGAATAAAGATGAAATAGAGAACCCAGGCCACACACCATCTTACGGCAAGCCCTTTGAGAAATTTTATTGTTCCCAGTACGGGGTTTTCTTTCGTGGCAACCAGCCCACAAATTAGCAATGAAAGATGTGATAAGAATTGTCAGAGCTGCCCGAAAGCCGTTATTGAAGGCAAGCCGTCCATCCTGATGTGTGTGGCGTTGGAACCGGAAGTGATTGCCTCGCACGCTGTGGGTGCTGGCGTGATATTCTGTAATAGTTTCTTCCAGATCACCGAGTAGTCTTTCAGAAATCTGCTTGCAGCGTTGCAGAAAGACCTCTCGGCTGTAATGTTGCTGGATATGCTGCTTTGCTGCTTCACCATAGCGGTGAAGCAGGCTGGGATTCTGGAAGATTTCGGCGAGTATGTCGCAGAATGTTTCTGGAATCCTGTCAGGCTGGAGAAGGAAGCCCGTTTTGCCGGGCTGGACGCTGTTGCGCATCTCTCCGACAGGTGTTGCTATCACGGGTAGGCTCATGTTCATGGCTTCATGGGCGGCAAGGCACATGCCTTCATAGCGTGATGGTTGGGCGTAAAGCTGAAGCGTGCTGAGAAAGGCTGAAACATTTGTCTGAAAGCCTTTCAGCGAGACATGTTTTTCTAGCCCATACTTCTGGATGAGGGTTTCCAATTCGGCACGCTGGGGGCCATCACCGGCAAAAGAGAGATGAACAAGGTCTGCCCATTGAGGATGGCGTTCCCGGAATAGGGCTATACCTTCAATGAGGAGAGGATAGTTCTTTACTTCATGAAGTCGCCCTGTGCTGCCTATGTGAAGGCGTGTCTGGCCATTCCAGTCAGGGGCGGGGTGCGTATTGGGCGCCGCAACATAAAGAGGCCATGCCGTGATCTTCTCTGGCGGAATGTTCATTTTTTCATGCAGGAACCGTGCGACATAGTATGAGTCTGCAACCCAAAGCCGGGTGAAGGGGCGTCCCACTGTTGTTGTGAAGCGTATGCTGGCGCTGTTCTTCCAACTTACAACTGGAATATTGAGGATTTTCCCGGCAAGTTGGCCTAAAAGCGTGGCGCGGCTTAGTGAAGTCCAGATGATGTCAGGGCGGTTTTTGATAAGCAGGCGCAGGATGCGGAATAGGGTGAGAAAGAAATTGCGGCGTTCCGTGTCAAGCAGCCGGTAGGGAATGCCTGCACGTTCTAGATAAGGAGCTGCCCCCATATCACGGGCTTCGCAGGCGGTGACATCAACCTGATGACCGAACTGTTCAAGTGCTTTGATGATGTCGGGGATGGTAAATTCGGCCCCGCCTGTTTCCAGGCTGGTGACGAGGTAATGGATCTTCATGAAGCAGAGGGTCTTCAGTAACGAAAAGGTTTCGTAACTCTGGCGTTATAAGATCAGGAGATCAAGCCTTTTCCAGAACAGCTTCATGGGGTGGTTCATGACCGGGGGAGACCGAGAAACCCGTTCCAAGGAAGGGTTTGCTTGCATCCAGAAAGTCTTCATTCGTGCGCAGAGTGTGCTCGACCACCACAAGATGGGTCAGGGCACGGGTGATTTCCAGCCGGATAATGGCTTCATGGTCTTGTGTGTCCAGCTCACGCAGGCGGCGGATGGCAGCGCGGGTCATGCGGGCAGCTCTGCCGTGGTGTCGTGAGGCATGTTCGATGTGATGAAGCACCAACATGATGGGGCGGCGGGCACTTTCGGGTAGATATTCACGGTTGAGAAGACCACGAAGACGGATGATGTTCAGCCCCAATGTCAGGGTGGCCAACGTACCTTGAATCCCAGCTTCCACACGTGGTGTCATGGTAGTGACGTGGCTTAGAAGACGGGAGAAACGGTCTGTACTATGGCCGATCCATGCGCTGATTTGTGGATTACTGTGTAAGCTGGCAAGGTTACGCAGTTCCCGCAATGTTGCACGGCGCAACCGGAACTCTTCGGCCTTGCGGTTGAAGGGCAGGATACTGCGGAAAATGAGAACGGCCGTTACGCCGGCCAGTATGATGGCAAGATTGGTGTTGTAGAATTTGGCTTCATCAATGACATGATGATTCTGGATACCCAGCATAAGAGGCATCAGCAGGTTAAAGGCCGAGGCAGCCGGGGCCGTAGCCGGATTAGCACGCGCAAGCCCACCTATCATCATCACGGAGGATAGAATGAGGATGAGCGGTTCATAGGTCGTGACCATGGGAATAAAGATGAAACAGAGAACCCAAGCCACACACCATCCTACGGCGAGCCCTTTGAGAAATTTTATTGTTCCCAGTACGGGATTCTCTTTCGTGGCGAACAGCCCACAAATCAGCGCAGTAATACTGATGAGCGTATTGCCGTTGGACCATGCCGTAATCTCGTAAATGAAAGATGTGACAAGAATTGTCAGAGCTGCTCGAAAGCCGTTATTAAAGGCAAGCCGTCCATCCCGATATGTGTGGCGTTGGAACTGGAAGTGGTCGCCCCGCACGCTGTGGGTACTGGCGTGATATTCTGTAATAGCTTCTTCCAGATCACCGATCAGATCCCCAAGGGATGAGAAGAGAATACGCTCATCCAGTGCTGAATGAGTAATGATGGTGGTTTTCTCTTCCGGCGTTGCGGTTTGACCGGGCGTGGAGATGACTTTCTGCCGATGGGGCGTTGCGTAGCGGCGGCAGATGTCCCGAAGGTGTTGGAGTTCGGCAAGGAGTTCTGAGATTTCTTCCTCTTTGGGAAGGCGCGTTGAAAAGCCTTGGAGGAGCTGCCGGAATGCTTTGGCAACCGTATCAAAGTCTTGGTGATTGGAGGAAAGCAGTTCCAACCGTGTCGCCATACCAAAACTGCGGGATAGTAAGGCGGAGACCGCTGCCAGAGCAGCCCGGGCATGGTCGCCTTCATGCCCATGAGCACCCATTTCTAGCTCGGCAAATTCAATCTGATCGTTGATGGAAAGAATGGTTCCGAATAGCTTACGGGCTTCTGTTAGGGCACTGGTATCGCGTTGAAGAATATGGCCCAGCGTGTCGGCCACCAGAGTGAGGGCAGTTTCCAGCTTTTGCCGTATTTTTAAGTGGGCTAGACGATCTTGATTGAAAGCGAAGAGAAGGCCGATAAAGGCTTCGCATAACACACCGAGAATGATATAGCTGGCCCGGGAGACGGCAAACATAAAGATGCTGCCCGTGTATGGGACCACGTCCATGCAGATGATGGCGCATGTATAGCCAGACAGAACGAGCGCATAAGAACGGAAATTACTGACAAAGGTCGCCAATCCGCTACATAAGCCGATCCATAAGGCAATGAGTGGAAAGAACAACCATGGGGCCTGCGGGTAGATGCCGACAAATACCAAGGCCGCCACACCACCAGTTAATGTCCCGATGATGCGCCAGCGGGCTTTGGAAAGACTTTCCCCTCGGGAAAGTTGCGCCACGGACCAAACCGTCATGGGGGCCCAGATGGGGCTATCCAGTTCCAACCACAGGGCGATCCCTAGAGACAAACACGCTGCAATAGTGGTGCGCAGGGCAAATAGGAATCCATCCAAAGAAGGGGTGAATATCCAGTAGAAAAAGGACGGGGTCCTGAAGTTCAGAAAACGGGTAATCATTGCGCATCCAGTGGCTTCCGGCAGGGGAGATTACTGCCCTTTGCTCACATATGCGAGGGGTAACACTTATAATTGAACAAAAATATCATAATGCTTTCGGAGGTCATGTTTTTTCATGGACATGGAATATTTTGCTTTTTTGTTTAAAGGAAAAATAGTAAAACTTTTCTGAAAATCCTACTGAAGACTTGTAGCTGTGAAGGTTATTCAATGACAGACAATACCCCAGCCGGAGGGACCCAGGCCTCTCCGAATGAAGAGCGGAGAAAACTGCTTGAGTTGACGACTGATATTGTCGTTGCAAAGCTAGCTGGCTCTGATGTTGCTGTAGATAGCTTGCCAGGACTGATCCGTCAGGTCTACGAAGCACTTGCAGGACAGGGGAATGACAACCAGACTGCAGCAGAACAGAACAAGCAGCAGCCTGCTGTTCCTGTGCGTAAGTCGGTTTATCCTGACTACATCATCTGTCTGGAAGATGGAAAAAAGCTCAAGATGCTGAAACGCCATCTCAAGAGCACATACGATATGACACCAGATCAGTACCGGGAGAAATGGGGTCTGCCTTCGGATTACCCCATGGTGGCACCAGCTTATGCGGCACGCCGTTCCGAGCTGGCCAGAACAATTGGACTTGGACGCAATATTGGTGTTTCTGCAGAGAATAAACGAGAGCTTGAAAAGAAAAAGTAAAATTATTTATTAACAGCAGGTATGGAAAAGCCGGGTTAAAGCCCGGCTTTTTCCATAATTGAGCGTTTTTTCTTGACGTATCTGGTTTCCTCTTGTCAATCTTAGGTGGGTAATCAGTGACGGAGAGTACGGATGACACGCTCGGAATTTGTCGCTTTACTGGCCTCCCGTCTGGAAGGTCTTTCCAGAGATAAGGTCGATCAGGCTGTAGATGGGGTATTTTCCTGCATTGCTGCCGGTTTAGCGGCGGGCAATAGAGCTGAATTGCGTGGGATTGGTAGTTTTGGAACACGCCAGCACACTGCCCATCAGGGAAGAAATCCGAGGACAGGGCAGTCCGTAGCGGTGGAGGCTAAGCGTGTTCCTTTTTTTCGCGCAGGGAAGGACCTGCGGGAGCGGGTTAATCAGCCGAAGAAATGAACGGCTCCGCACTATGTGACGGAACATCCTTGCCTGTGCGTGCCGTGTTGAGTTCTTCCAGTAGGAAGTCACGGAAAACGGAAATACGTTTGGAGCTTTTCAGTTCCTCAGGATAGACAAAGAAGGCCTCTGCTAGCGGGCCATGTACGTCTGGCAGAATACGGACGAGATTGGGGTGAGCAGAAGCGGTATAGAAGGGCAGGGTGCCGATACCGTTGCCTTGCGCAATAGCCAGACCAACAGCGGCAATGTTATTGACGGCGAGAGGGACCTTAGGCTGAAGGATAATTTTGTCCTTCACAAGCCGTTCGATCAGCCAGTTCACATGGGGAAGAGGGAGATGCCAGCCTGCAAAGCCGATCAGGTTATGGTCTGCTAGGTCCTTCAGTGTCTTGGGTGTACCGTGTTCTTCCAGATATTCCCGACTGGCGTAGATGGGCATATGGAAGCTGGCCAGATGACGCTGGATGAGATCAGGCTGGGTCGGGGGATGTAGGCGGATGGCCACATCAGCTTCACGCATGCTCAGGTCGAGGTCAGAATCCTCCAGCAGGAGCGTGACCTCAACGTGGGGGTGTCGTTCCATGAAGTGGTGCAGGCGAGGGGTCAGCCATGAGAGGCCAAAACCCGATGTGGTCGTGACCTTAATCTTCCCTGCTGCTTTCTCCCGGTTTTCACTCAGAAAAGCCTGTGTCAGGGCCAGTTTGGAGAAGACCTCTCGGGCGGTACGGTGCAGCACTTCGCCTTGTTCTGTTAGGATCAGACCACGGGCATGGCGGTGGAAGAGGGGCACGCCCAATACTTCTTCCAAAGCAGAAATTTGCCGGGATACAGCTGACTGACTTAGATTAAGGCGGTCGCCTGCATGAGTGAAAGAGCCTGCCTCGGCTACGGTGTGAAAGATACGGAGTTTATCCCAGTCCATTTTCTGATTCCCGTATGCCCCTTCGCAATAATCATGGCCTGCTCTGCTCATAACGCCCCGCATCGTAACCTTAACCGTATGTCTAATTTATGAAAAATTCCCGAAAAGAAACGATCGGTCAAGAGTAGAATGGCGTCAAAGTTGGTTGGTGCTCTATTAAAAGGCAGGCAGAAGGCCCAACAAAGGACTAGTGCTGTCCATTTTATCTTGTAGCAATCCAACCTTCAGAGGGGTAGCTTACCGTTCAGGGAAAGGGAGGATGGAAATATATCCTATCCCCCCTTTGTTATGTCATTCAGCTATTATACTTTTTTTCGGCAAGGTAACGTTCCGCTTCCAGAGCGGCCATGCAGCCTGTGCCAGCAGCCGTAACGGCCTGACGATAGATTTTATCCTGAATATCACCAGCAGCGAAGATGCCGGGAATGGATGTTGTGGCTGTCCCCGGCTGTGTCGTGATGTAGCCTTCCTCATCGCAGAGGACTTCATCCCGGAAAGGGCCTGTGCTGGGGCTATGCCCGATGGCTACGAACACGCCATCTACAGCGAGCCGCTCCGTGTTGGTGCTGTTCTGGGTATCGGTGAGTTCGAGAGCTGTTACGACAGCAGGGGAGCCTTCGCCGATGATTTCACGGACAGCCCGGTTCCAATGAACTTTGATCTTGGGGTTGTCGTGCAAACGCTTCTGTAGGATGCGTTCGGCTTTCAGGCTGTCCCGCCGGTGGATGAGATGCACAGTGGAGGCGTGATGGGTCAGGTATAGAGCTTCTTCCACGGCTGTGTTGCCACCGCCTATGACGGCAACTTCTTTGCCACGGTAGAAGAAGCCATCACATGTTGCGCAGGCCGACACGCCCGCACCCTGATATTTTTTTTCAGAATCGAGGCCGAGCCATTTGGCCTGTGCTCCTGTGGCAATGACAACCGTACGGGCACGGAACTGGTCGCCGGAATCACCCTTCAGGTGGAAGTAGCCATCCTCATCTGGCCCCTGTTTGAGGGGAGCTTCCGTAATGAGATCATAAATGAGTTTTGTACCGACATGCTCGGCCTGTTCTCTCATCTGTTCCATCAGCCACGGGCCTTGAACAGGCTGTGCGAAGCCGGGGAAATTCTCAATTTCATCGGTGATGGTCAGCTGGCCGCCCGGCTGCATTCCGGTAACTAGAATGGGGTTCATGCCCGCCCGTGCCGCATAAATGGCTGCTGTGTAACCTGCCGGGCCAGCCCCAACGATCAGCATGTCGGTATGATGTGTCTCTGCCATTGAACGCTCCATGATAAAGGGATGTGACCCGGCTTATGGGGAAAAGGAATGGTTTCTAAGGGCGGGCCGATAGTATGGTCGCCGCCGGCTCGGGGATAATAGATATAGTATATGAAAGAGTTCGACAAAAATGATTATACCAAAGGAAACGAAATAATATTGCGTTTTCCCGCCGGAAGAGTTTTCACATAAGAAAGATCAGTCTATACAAGCAGGCGCAGAGGCCCTCTGCGGGCATGCTTGTCCCCTTCTGGGCCGTTGGGAGGCCCCCGTGAGCAGAGTTGCTGGGAATCATATGAGCATTGCAGACCTTGATGATATTGACCGCAGCATTCTGGCTGAGCTTCAGCAGGATGGACGCATTACGAATGTGGAACTCGCCCGGCGGGTCGGAATTTCTGCGCCGCCTTGTCTGCGCCGTGTAAGACGACTGGAAGAGATGGGGCTCATTCAGGGGTATCATGCGACATTGGCCCCGGCGATGCTGGGATGGTCCATCAGTTTTTTTGTGCTGGTCGGACTGGACAGCCAAAAAGGGGCGGTACTGGCGGAGTTTGAGGCTCTGGTCGCCGAATGGCCAGAAACACGGGAATGTCACATGATCCGGGGAGGT
The DNA here is from genome assembly GCF_002003665.1 of Bombella intestini. Taxonomy (GTDB): domain Bacteria; phylum Pseudomonadota; class Alphaproteobacteria; order Acetobacterales; family Acetobacteraceae; genus Bombella; species Bombella intestini. The sequence continues at coordinate 561,636 of NZ_JATM01000001.1, read as the reverse complement.
GAGGATTTTCTACTTCGCCTTATGGCCCGAGATGCTGAACATCAGAATCGTCTGACACGGGACCTGATCGAAGTGGCGCATGTCGTGCGTGTACAGACCTTCCAGGTGATCCGTACGAGCTGCGAGAGGGCCGGCGTTCCTCTTTGAGGGTTAAACCATGATTAAGTCTGGCAGTTTCAGGTACTGGAGCCCGCATTATATAGTGCCTTGTGTTGCCGGACTGCTTCTCATGGTAAGATTGCTCATGGCTGCACAGATGCCGCTGGTGCCGGATGAGGCCTATTATTGGCTTTGGTCTCGGCATTTACAGGGAGGCTATCTGGATCATCCCTTTATGGTGGCTGTGTGGATTTGGTTGGGGACGGCCCTGTGGGGGGATACGCCGTTTGGTATCCGGTTCTGTGGTCTGGTGGGATTTATATTAGCCAATATATGGCTATTTCTGGCCGCAAGGCGTTTTTTCCCCCTTCATGAGGGAATAGGGCTTCGGGCGATTCTGTTACTGAATGTAACCTTGATGGCCTCCGTGGGGCTTGTCCCTGCCACGCCCGATAGCCCTCTGTTTGTGTTCCTCTGTTTAGCACTGTGGGCTTTATCTGGGGCTTTGTACGCACGGGAAGGCTACGCCGCCTGTGGTTGGTGGTGTCTATGCGGAATCAGCCTAGGTCTGGCGGTCGATTCTAAATATACGGCTTTGCTGTGGGGTGTCGGCCTTGTTGGGTTTGTGCTGTTCGGTGGGCGTGGCTTGTGGCGCACGGTAGGGCCTTGGCTGGGGGGTATCTGCGCTACAGTGGTGGTGATACCGACGCTTGTTTGGAATGATCATCATGGATGGGCTGGGCTTTTAAAGCAGGGCGGTCGAGCGTCTCAGTGGCACCCTAGCCGGGCCGGGCAATTTCTAGGGGAGTTAGTTGCCGGACAGTTGGCTCTTCTGACGCCTTGGGTCGCTGCACTATGTGCTGTGGGATTATGGCGTGCCCGCCATGAAAAGCGTGTGCTGCTGTGGTTGTCTGTCCCTGCGATAGTACTGTTTCTAGTGAATGTAACGGGGGAGCGCATACAGCCTAATTGGGTGTGGGTGCTGTACCCTATCCTAATTCTTGCAGGCGCTGCTTATGGGCAACGGATTAAAGGGGCGGTGATTGTGGGAGGGCTTTGTACAGCACTGGTCTATACTCAGTGTCTGACAGGATGCTTGCCGTTATCATCGCATCTAAATGTCATAGCGAGGCTGGGGGCGGGCTGGGACGGAATGGCGCAGGATTTGGTCAGAGAGGCTCGCACAGTCGGCACGCCTTTTTTGGTAGCGGATGATTACGCACTAGCCTCTATTTTGGCCTTTCAGAAACCGGCGGGTCTTACATTGATTGGGAGAGATTCGCGTTGGGGCTATATAAATGGCTTGCCCCAGAAGACGGCCGGAACAGCTCTATACTTGAAAGACGAACATTACGGGCCAGCTAGGCCGGGAGTAGGGTCTCTCTGGAGACAAGATAGAGGGCATCCCCTGCGGCTTTATTCATTGGAAGTAAGACACAATCTTTCTGGCTGGGTTGTTCAGTAAGCCTTAGCGGTAAGAAAAGTAGCAGATATGAAAAAAGCCATCCGATATGGATGGCTTTCTCATTCGTAAAGTACGAACAGGCTAAACTTAGAAGCCTTCGCGCTCCAGACGCTTACGCTCCATCTTGCGAGCGCGGCGGACTGCCTCGGCAACCTCACGAGCGCGGCGCTCGGACGGCTTTTCAAAGTGGCGACGGAGCTTCATCTCACGGAAGACGCCTTCGCGCTGCATTTTCTTCTTAAGGGCTTTCAGCGCCTGATCAACATTATTGTCACGAACGAGAACCTGCACGGTGTCGTCATCTCCTTTGGGGTTCTGATCCTTCCCGAGCGGTGTCTGTAGCATCACCCATTGAAGGACGCGGATCCGATTACAGTGTGAAGTGGCCTATCATACTCCAAAACGTGAGACAATAGTTTCTGAAGATGGAAATACTGAAGAGCTACTTTATCTGTGGATTATTTCGTATGTTTGATGGCTCCTCATGGCTGGGAAGCGTATGCTGAATGTGGATGAGCGTGTGAAAAACAGCAGGAGCAAGACGGTGGCACAGAATGACACACGAACCATGGTCGATGCGCATCTGTACCTGAGAGAACATTCCATCAGGCAGTCTTTTGAAGGCTTTCTCTCGCTTTGGCGTTCCCTTTCTGTTGCGTGTGAGAGTGGGCTAGATGCCCATGGTCTAGGGCCCGCCCATCATCGGATTATGTTCCTGTTGGGCAGTCATGAGGGGTTGTTGCCCAGTGAGCTTTGCAGGCGTCTCGGCATTACCAAGCAGTCACTGGGGCGGGCACTGGGGGAGCTCAAGGGGAAAAGGCTAGTCGAGCAACGGCAAGACGGTGCTGACCGGCGCAAACGGCCTGTTTTCTTAACAAATGAAGGAAGACGGCTGGAAGCGGAGCTCTTTATGGCCATCCGCACAGTGTTGACACTGGCTTATCGGCAGGTTGATGGCAATGCCGTTGATGGTTTCCGCCGAGTTCTCCGTGCCGCCGAACAGGTTAGTCAGCTTCCTGATGGGCTGTAGGAGAGGGAGGGGGGCCTCGTTGGATGAGGATTCGTCCTCCCTGTGCTTTGTTATCCCGCTGGGGAATCAGGGCATTGAGTTGCCAACGCCACCGTTACCGGTTCCCTGACCACTCATCGGGCCAGCGCCCATACCGCTGCCTCCCAGCCCGCCGAACGTGCTGCCCATGCTGCTCATCGGGTTGTAGCGGCCAACGTTACCCAGCAGTTCCTGAATAACGGAAATATGCGTTCCCGGTGTTGGGGTAGCACCGCCCGCCATGGAGACACGGATGGCATCGTGCTTATTCAGCACATTCATTTTGCGGAGAACGCCCGCGTTGTCGAAGTTCAGCACCAGAATCTGTTGTTTATCCACGACAGGATGAGCCAGCGGGACAAGGTCCTTCGTCATGGAGATGTAGATCCATGTGTTGTCATTGAAGGTCGCATGCGCCGTTGGAGAGCCTAGAATGCTCAGCGCATCATTCTGAGTGCTGGAATTGAGGACAAGCTGGTCATAATCCAGTTTCTCAATCAGTGCCCCACGAGGAATAGGAGGGGGGCTGATGGCTTCACAACCGCTGAGCATGAGTATTCCCCCAGCCAGTAGGCCCGTCCAACAACGGCGATGCGTTGCCATGAGGCGGGTCAGACGGAGAAAACGGGTGCTCTTGTCCGAGGTGGCGGCAGTAGAAAAGCTGGTCATGAAGGGCAAACTGTCCTGATAGTATGCGGGCAAGCCGTACGTGCTCTTTCCGGTGCCTCAGAGAGGGCGGTATGTCAATCTTTTTCGTGGTCCGTCATCCCTAAGCACTTCAGTCAACACAGTTTTACCTTGACTTCACAGCCATGCCTCCTTCTGAAAGAGGCACATTATGGAATTACCGGGAGGTCATCATGTCATCTGGAGGAAAAGCAGACGCTGGAGCACAGTCTGAAGGAAAGAGTACGCCGGAATTTTCGCATCGCATTCCTTTGGCAAAGACAGGCCGTCCCCTCAGGGAGCATGTGGAAGCTAATGCGGAGGAGAGAGAGGGGCTGCGGAAGCGTTTTGGTCTGCTGTCTCTGGACCGGCTTTCCTGTACCTTTGACCTCAAGCGGGGGGCCGAGAATATCGTTCTGGCAGAGGGGCATATTCAGGCGCGGTTGGAACAGGCCTGCATCATTACGGGTGAACCGGTGGAAGAAGTGATTGATGAGCCTTTCAGCCTGCGTTTCGTTCCAGCCTCTGAGATGCCTGATGATGAGGATATTGATATTGAGGCACTCCTTCAGGAGGATGCTGATGATATCCCCTACGATGGCCGTATGATTGACCTAGGCGAGGCGGCAGCCGAACAGTTGGCTTTATGCCTCACCCCTTATCCCCGCCGGGCAGGGGCTGGGCTGGAGACATTTGTAGAGGTCACGCCGTCTGATGATGAGCTGGATGCACGCCGTGATACTGCCCGAGAAAATCCGTTTGATGTACTGAAAAAATTACGGAAAGAGCCGTAAGGGAGTGGTAATTCCTCTAGCCTTCTGTTAAAGGCGGGAGGCAAGGAGCAATGCCGTAGTGGCATTGATGGCTTGCAGAGAGTTATTCTCTCTGCTAGAGCCCCACGCCTGAGCACCGTGGCTTATGGCGGTGGTGAACACCTAGTGAGATTTCTCTGGCTTGAGGCCGCGCCGTGCGGTAGCAGAAGCCGGATACGCAACCCAGTGAGAGGCAGAAACCCATGGCCGTCCCCAAGAGAAAGACTACGCCGTCCCGTCGTGGCATGCGTCGCAGCCATCAGGCTCTTCGTATTGAGGCGCACGCTGAATGTGCAAACTGCGGCGAAATGAAGCGCCCGCATCATGTATGCAGCCATTGCGGCCATTATGATGGCCGTGAGGTTGTCAGCGCAGAGGGCCGTGCCCTGAAGACAGCTGTCCGCGCCTGATAGTCTGTATCCTTAATTGGATAAAGCCCCGGACTTTTAGTCCGGGGTTGCATTTTTTGTGTCCTGCTTAGGCAGGAAAACAAGGATTTTCTGGGGGCTGCACTCATGACGGAGGCGTCTGGCGTTAGAGCTGAGGGTGGAGTCGAAAAACAGACTGCACATTCTCCAGCTCCTTTTACCCTGGCCGTTGATGCCATGGGGGGAGACAACGCCCCCGGGATCGTTCTTGCCGGATTGGAGATGGCGGCTATCCGTCACCCAGAAATCCGGATTCTTCTCATCGGTGATGAGAAGGTGCTGAACGCATCGCTTACGAATTATCCTAAACTTTCAGCTCTATGCACCGTGCGCCATGCGCCGGAGAGTATCCCTATGGAGATGAAGCCTACTGCGGCCCTCCGTGTACGGGGATCGTCTATGCGGATTGCCATGGAAGCTGTAGCTTCTGGCGAAGCGCGGGGCGTTGTTTCTGCCGGTAATAGCGGTGCCATGCTTGCGCTGGCAAAGATCATTGTTAAGGCTCTTCCCGGTATTTCACGTCCAGCTATGGCGGCGGTTCAGCCATCGGCTCGTGGCGATGTCGTCATGCTCGACCTTGGTGCAAATATCGTTTGTGATGCTCGTAATCTGGTCGAGTTCGCCATCATGGGCGAGGCCTTTGCACAGGCTGCTTTGTCCCTCAAAGCACCCAGTATCGGTCTGCTTAATGTCGGTTCGGAAGAGCTGAAGGGTGATGAGCGTCTGAAACAAGCTGCAGAGCGGCTGCGGGACAGCGTTCTGTCGGATCGTTTTTATGGCTTCGTAGAAGGCCACGATATCACTGCAGGCGTGACCGATGTTGTCGTGACGGATGGTTTCACGGGCAATGTTGCACTGAAGACGGGTGAGGGTGCGCTAAAGCTGGCATTCGGATTGCTCAGAAGTGTGTTCATGAGCAACTGGCTGACCAAACTTGGTTATATTCTGGTGCGCCCCGGTTTGCGCCGGATGAAGGAATGGATTGACCCCAGTCGCTATAACGGTGCTGTGTTTGTGGGGCTGAATGGCATCGTTGTGAAGTCACATGGCGGAGCCGATGCGGAAGGTTTCGCCTCTGCTGTGGATGTCGCTATAGACGCTGTAGAGAATCGTCTGAACGACAAGATCCGCCACCGTCTGGACCAGCTGGGTATGCTGGGGCAGTCTGGAGAGAATAAAGAGCAGGAGTGACGTCTTCATATGGCGCAGGATAAACAGTCCCGGAACAAGGTAACGGGTGCCCGTCTGATAGGTGTCGGCAGTGCTCTTCCGCAGCGTGCTTTCAGTAATGACGAGCTGGCTGCTGAGTTCAATCTTGATACATCAGATGAGTGGATACGGACCAGAACGGGAATCCAGCAGCGTCATATCGTCTCAGGGGATGAGACGGCCGTTTCACTTGCTCATAAGGCAGCGCAGAGGGCCCTAGATCACGCCGGTAAAGCAGCTAGCGATGTTGATGCCGTCATTGTGGCGACATCAACGCCGGATCAGGTTTTCCCGTCAGTTGCTGTGCGTGTTCAAGCGGCTCTGGGTATGGAACGGGGCTTTGGTTTTGATGTCAGTGCGGCCTGTTCCGGCTTCGTTTATGCTCTGACGATTGGTGATTCCATGATCCGCTCGGGTCAGGCCAAGCGTATTATGGTGATTGGCGTGGAGGTGTTTTCCCGTCTGCTGGATTGGGAAGACCGGTCTACCTGCGTTCTGTTTGGTGATGGTGCGGGCGCTGTCCTGCTAGAGGCAGGCGCTGATGAGGGTGAAGGCATATTGTCGACTCACCTTCATGCAGATGGGCGGCTTGGGGACCTCCTTTATGTTGATGGGGCCGTTGGCTGTACATCCGGCAAGGTAGCTCTGAAGATGCACGGGCGGGAGGTATTCCGTCATGCTGTCGTCAATCTGGCTGCTGCTGTTGATGAAGCCTTGGAGACTAACGGTCTTAAGGGGACAGATATTCAGTGGATGGTGCCACATCAGGCGAATCTAAGAATTATTGATGGCATGGCCAAGAAGCTTTCTTTGCCATCGGATCGGGTCGTAGTGACGGTGGATCGCCACGCCAACACCTCTGCTGCTTCTATTCCATTGGCATTGGATGAAGCTGTGCGGGATGGGCGGATCAAGCAGGGTGATCTGGTCCTGATGGAGGCTCTGGGCGGTGGTCTTACATGGGGTTCAGCACTCATAAGAATGTGAGACTGTTCAGTTTCTGGTAAGATACTTATGAGATCCCCTGATTTATATGCAGGGGATTTCGTTTTTTCAGTGTGCTAATTAGATGGCTCGTGATACGTTTTCTCATTATGGAGACAATTGCACGCGCTGATCTGATAGAGCTCCTTCAGGGGGAGCATGGCTTTTCCCGGCAGCAGGCCATCCTGTTTCTGGAGGAAATGTTCGAGCTGTTTGTCCAGACGCTTGAACAGGGTAAGTCGTTGAAAATCAGCGGCTTTGGAACGTTTGCCGTGCGGGATAAAGCGCCTCGTCTGGGGCGGAATCCCCTTACGGGGGAGGAAGCCGTCATCTCGGCACGGCGTGTACCGTTTTTCCGTCCGTCTCGTTTGTTGCGGGAGAGTGTTAACGGTAGATCAGTAACGCAGGGTGCCCCTAATGACTTCCACTGATTCATCTCAGCATGATGCTCTGAGGACGGCAGCCAGTGTTGCCGAAGAGCTGGGCCTGCCTCTGTACCGTCTGCGCTCGTGGGAAAGTCTCTATCCCGTTTTTAAGACGGAGCAGCGTGGGGATGGGCAGAGCTATTATGACGAGCGGGCCGTCATGATCGTGCGGAATATTGCCCGGTTGCTTTATCAGGATGGTGCCCGAAGTCATGAGGTCGTCCCACAGCTGAAGCGTGAGGGGATTATCGGTGACGACACCGTATCATCGTCTCATGGGAGTGAGGAGACGACCGGTGAGGGTGTGTCGCTGCAGTCTGATCAACTGAAGGAACTTCAGCAGGAAAATAAGACGCTTAATGAGCGTCTTGAAGAATTTGGCCGCATTGCTCTGTCTCTTAAGACATTGGAAGATGAAAACACTTCTTTGAAAGAGGCACTTGAGCAAGCCCATGATGCTGTGCCTCAAAAGGAAGACGAAAAAGCTTATTTGGCGGAGCTTGAAGAACAGAATCTTGTTTTGCAAGAGGCTGTTGAGCGTCTGACGGCAGAAAAGAAGGCGCATCAACAGGCAGAAGCTGGCGAGAAAGAACGACAATTACAGCTTGATGAGTTGCGTTCGGAACTGGCCGGGTTGCAGGAAGAGCGTGAGGAAACACAAGCCCTACGTGAAAAGCTAGAAGCTGTGCAGGCCAGTGCTCAACGTCTCGAATCTGAGAATGAGGCTCTGCGGTTAGCGGGGCAGAAGCAGCGAGAGACGGAGCGTGAGGAAACACAAGCCCTGCGTGAAAAGCTAGAAGCTGTGCAGGCTAGTGCTCAACGTCTCGAATCTGAGAATGAGGCTCTGCGGTTAGCAGGGCAGAAACAGCGAGAGACGGAGCGTGAGGAAGCACAAGCCCTGCGTGAAAAGCTGGAAGCTGTGCAGGCCAGTGCTCAACGCCTCGAATCTGAGAATGAGGCTCTGCGAGCAGCGGGGCAGAAACAGCGTGAAATAGAGGCAGCTCGTGGTCGGACGTTGGAAGAGCGCAATCACGAGTTGCAGAAGACGATTGAGCAGCTGAGGTCTGAAGCAAAAGAGCATCAGAGAGAGGCAGAGTCCCGCAAGGAGCGGCTGACCCAGCTTGAAGGGCTAAGGGGAAAGCTGGCGGACATGCAAGTCGAGCATGGGCGGGTTCAGGAGCTGACCAAAGAACTGGAGGAGGTTCGGGCGGAGGCAGAACGCTGCCATGCTCTGGAAGCTGAAAATGAAACGCTGCGTACTACTGACATAAAGCAGAGGGAAGCTGCGCAGGTTAGGTATCAGACGTTGGAAGAAGAGACTGTCAGCCTGAGGGAGACAGTTGAGCGTCTGACAACTGAAGTGGAAAAGCAGCTGCAAAATGCAGAGGTCAAACAAGGTGAGTTTGATGAGCTGCATGGTCGGTTTACGGCGTTGCAGGCGGAGCAAGAACAGCTTCACTCGTTGCAGCAAGAAGAGGCCCTTCAGCATAAGAAGCTTACCAGCCAACTAGAGACCTTGAGCGGGGAGCGGCAGGAGCTCGTACGGAAGCTGGAGCAGTCTGTCTTAATCATGCAGTCGCTTGAGGATGAAAATGTGCGCCTCAAGCGTTCGTTGAAAGAAGGCGAAGAAAAGCAGGCTGCGCAAGCTGTCATCGTTGAGAAGGTGGAACGCCTCGAAGCGGAGAATGACGAGCTGCGGCAGGAACAAGCCGGTTTTGCCGAAGAGCGTGAGCGGCATGCGGAATCTTTGGAACGGATCCGGGCTTTGGAAGGGGAGGGTGTTGTCCTCCAGCAAAGGTTGGCTGCTCAGGAGATGGATAGCCGTCTTCAGGCCAAGCGGAAAAGCGAGTTGGATGGTCTCTTGCGTGATCTCCTCGGTGAACTAGCCGGGATGAAAAAGACCTTACTTTCTGAAAAATGTTAAAAAAAAGCCTCGGACCATTGCAAGAATAGTCCGAGGCTGCTAGAGCTTCCTCACCGCAGGACGACGGGCAGTAGCGCAGTCTGGTAGCGCATCAGTCTGGGGGACTGGGGGTCGTGGGTTCGAATCCCGCCTGCCCGACCATCTCCTGCGGTTTCACTCCTTTACATTATGTGGTGCACGGTGGGCAGAGACCTTATTGCTGGTCCATAGTGTCCATAGTAGGTGCAATCCTGCCATAATGGCCGGGCCGATGAACAAGCCCATCAGCTGCCATGTCTCTGCACCCCCCAGAATACCCATCAGAACCCAGAGGAACGGCACCTTCGTACTGCCGCCGATTAGGACAGGGCGAATGAAGTGGTCGGCTACGAAAAGCACGATCGCACCAATTAGCCATACGATGGCTGCCGCTAGCATGCTGCCCTTGAAGGCGATCAGCAGGCAGACCCCTGTTACGGCGATCCAGCCCAGTAGGGGCACCATAGCGGCAATGGCTGTTGCCAAACCGAAGATAAGCGGTTGTGGTGCACCGGCGATTACATAGCACACGCCCATGATGGCCCCTTCGCCAAGACCCACCAGAACCAGCCCGGAAACCGTGCCATGAATGGAAGCGATGATCTGCCGTGCCAGGCTTTCCCCTTGTGCTCCAAAAAGACGCTGCGATCCGATCATGCATTTACGGATGATGCTGTCGCCATCTTTGAGTAGGAAGAAAAGTGTCAGCATCGAGAAGCCGAACAGAATACCCCGATGCAGGATTTCTGATCCAAACTGTTTGCCTACGGCAACACTGTGACCGACATTCAGAGAATGGAAGAGTTCGTTCAGGGTATCAGGGTTGCTGAGATGCTCTGTCCAGATTGCCTTGGCCTGTCCAGAGGCTACAGGCAGACGATCCAGCCAAGCGGGAGCGGGTAGCCCTTGGTGGCGGATTGAATCAAGCCACAGAAAGGCAGAGTGGACCTCGTCTGCGGTTTTGATGCTGATGAAGGAAACGGGCACTAGAAAGACCAATGCCAGCACGCCGGTGAAGAGTAGCGGCAGCCAGATGGTCTGGCCAAAGCGCTTTACCGACCGCTTGTAAAGCGGCCAGAGGGCGATAGCGAAGATGCCGCCCCATAGCAGGGCCGGCAGCATGCCTTTTAGTGTCCAGAGGGCAGCAAGGATGAAGAATAACGCAAGAAAACCGCGAGCGCGTTTCTGTAGGGTTTTGGAGGGCAGGGTAAGCCTGATTTGTGGAGTACCCTTGTCGGAAGGAGTGGTCATAGTGTGTGGTGTCTCGGTCAGCTTGCCAGAATGAAGAAGGGCGTCACATTGCTGTGGGGCGGTCCGGAAAGGGTGGTCAATTAGACTTGCCCATGTAAATTCTCCGCCAGAATTGAGCTGTCTTGCTTATCGAACATCCCAAGCCGGAGGAAAAGGTCCAGAAGGACAAGATTAACGTTAAATTTGAAATCATCCGTGTCTCTCACCTGCTGAAATACATCCTCAACCGGCATGAGATGGAAGGATTCCACTTCGCCATCATTGATATGGGGAATAAAATCTTCCGGGAGTAGGAGGTCGTAACAATAAAGTCGGTCACGGCGCAGCCCTTCTGGGCGGGACATGGCATAATGGAGCGTACTGGCATGGCGGGCCTGACGGGAAAGGTCGGCCGGGATGGCCGCTTCTTCCTCAGCTTCCTTAATGACTGTTTCCTTTGCTGTGAGGCCGCTGCTCATGCCTCCGGCCACCAGATGATCCAGCTTGCCGGGGTCTAGCCGCTTGTGGGGGCTGCGGCGGGCGACCCAGAGATGCAGGCCCGTATTTTTCTGGACAAGGCCGTTCAAATGGACACCAGAAGCCTCCACACCGAAGACCGGGATCAAGCCGCGGTCAACCTGTCCGATGATCTGCCCCTCGGAAGAGCGGACATCAAACCACTCCTTGAACGGCACATAACGTTCCTGCTGTGCCAGAATAGTGCTGATTTGCCGTAGATTCTCCCCGTCTGGGAGGAGGATGTGGTCTCCATTCACCCTCAGTAGGTCAGCGCATGCAGGGTCGGTCATCCAACTCAGGCAAGTGGGGTCTACTAGGCCGATGGTTATGCCGTTATGCAGCAGGGGGAGACGCCCTGCTGGGAGGGTGACATTACGGCATCGTTCGATGTGGCGGAGGAAAGGAGAGGCAGCGGAGGACAGCATGAGGTTCTCAAAAATGTTCATTCATGATGTGGAGATGAGGGCGGTGGCGTCAGGGACGCATCCGTTCCAGCGGCATTGTCAACAGGCAGATGCTGGCAGAAAGGACGGGAGGGTGTAAAGTTCTTCTAGGGACGGCTCTTAGCTCATCAGTGGAATATTTATCAGGTTTTTATGGCAGCAATAAAAAACGGACGTTTGTCTATGCGGGCCTTCTGGCAGCAAGTGCGTCCTCCCTCCCTGAAAGGTTGGTCTTTGCGCTTTTGCTGCGCTTGTATTCTTCTGATCTTGGAGAGCGTGACAGCCGTTGCCACGCCTTGGCTGTTCAGTGGTATGGTCGGTCGGCTTTCAGGGCATGAGACTGCTTTGGTGGCCATCATGCTTCTACTGGCAAGCTATACAGTCCTGCGTATGCTGGGGGCAGTAGCAGGGCCAGTGCGTAGTCTGCTTATGGTGCCGATAAGAACGGTGCTGCGGGAACGGATTAGCCTGCGGGGATTGGAACATATTCATCAACTCAGTGCCCGTTTTCACCAGCAGCGGCAGACCGGGGCTTTGACCCGCATCATCGACCGAGGCGCCGATGCGGCTAGCACGATCGTGGATATGGCGTTTTCTAATGTCATGCCAAACCTGTTGGGCTTGGGGCTGACATTCCTTGTGGTTCTGCATGTTTTTGATGGTTGGTACTTGGTGCTGCTCTGCGGCACGTTGCTTCTTTATGCGGGCATATCATTTCTTTTCACGCGTTGGCGGATGCAGGCCCGTAGGGAACGTAATCGGGCAAACAGCAATGCACACCGTCATCTTGTAGATAGTTTGCTGAATGCAGATATTGTCCGGGCTTTTGGTAATGCCGCTTATGAAAGCCGGCGGCAGGAAAAGATATGGAAGTCTTTGAGCGCAGCTGAAGCACGGTTGCAGAAACTTGTAGGGAGTTCTCAGGCCATTCGCAATATTCTGATTGCTTTAGCAACGGCCTCGTTACTGGGGATGGCTATACTGGATATTGAGTCTCATCGAATCGGTGTTGCACAGTTTGTGCTGATGGGCACTTATCTTCGCAGTGTTTATGCCTCAGTCGGGGCGTTGAATTATGTTGGGGCTAGCTGGCGTAATGCTCGTGTGGATATGGAGGCCTATCTAGAGCTTATGGCTTTGGAGCCGGAGATACAGTCCCCGCCAGAGCCTGTGCCACTGCCTACAGGGCATCCCGGAGGCGTCACGTTAGAGATGCAGCATGTTGTCTTTGGGTATGAGCCGGACAGGTTGATCCTACGGGATGTTAGCTTTTGGTTGGAAGCTGGCAGAATGCTTGCAGTGGTGGGGCGTAGCGGGTCTGGTAAATCGACCTTAGCGAAGCTCATCAGTCGTCTGTATGATCCGCAGGAAGGAAAGGTGCTGATGGACGGCGTGGCTCTTCCTGATCTGTCGCTTGACGTCCTGCGGGCGCAGATTGGCGTGGTGGCGCAGGATACATCACTCTTTAATGCCACGATTGCTGAAAATATTGCCTATGGACGGGTAGGGGCTGGAATAGAGGAAATCCGACAGGCTGCCGAAGCTGCTCAGTTAGGGCCACTTATTGAGAGATTGCCGGATGGGTTCGCCACATTGGTCGGAGAGCGAGGTGTGCGCCTTTCTGGCGGGGAGAGGCAGAGAATGGCCATTGCTCGTATCCTATTGCGTAGCCCCCGCTTGCTCGTGCTGGATGAGGCAACCAGTGCTTTGGATACTAAAACGGAGGACGCCATACAGCGGGAGCTTTTGGCTTTGTCGTCCGGCCGGACAACGGTTGTGATTGCCCATCGTCTTTCTACGATCCAGCGTGCTGACCATATTCTTGTTATGGAGGGTGGAAAGGTGATGGAAGAGGGAACCCATCATGACCTGTTGGAAAAAGAAGGTATTTACGCAGGAATGTGGAGATTACAGGCGAGAGGGGGTTCCGTTGAAAGTCATTCGGTTGTAGAGGGGTAGCGGGCTACTTCTGTCGGTATGAAAGGCAGGAAAGACTTGACGTATCAGCGTCTATACGTCATAAGCCCGCCTTATTTACGGAACACGCCAAGCCGTTTTGCGGCTCTGCGTATCACAGTATCGAGGAAGTTCTATGTCTCGCCGTTGCCATGTCACGGGCAAAGGGGTGCTGACGGGCAATAACGTCAGCCACGCCAATAACAAATCCCGTCGCCGTTTCCTCCCGAACCTTCAGGAAGCCACGCTCCTGTCCGATATCCTCGAGGCACCGGTGCGTATGCGCCTGTCCGCTAAGGGTATCCGTACAGTTGAGCATAATGGCGGACTTGATTCCTTCCTGCTGGGTACACCGAACCGGAAACTGACGCCGGAGGCTCTTGTTATCAAGCGTCGTATCCTGCGCGTTCAGGAGCGTAAGGCTGCCCAGCCAGCTGCCTAATTTAGGTAGCTGAGCCCGTCCTTAGTATAGGGCGGGCGGCTGTTCCGGGGTGACTCTGCCGGCACAGTCCGTTTTTCTGGTATTCATACAGGGTCTGATGAGGGTGCCCCGGCGCAGGCGGTGGCACCTTTCCTTGCATTTTGGAGGTTTCCCGTGACCGACGACAGCGTTCAGGGCGCGAAGTCCGCTCTCTCAAAGATTCGCAACATCGGTATTACCGCTCATATTGACGCCGGTAAGACGACGACGACAGAGCGCATGCTCTATTACACCGGTATGTCCCACCGTATCGGTGAAGTGCATGACGGGAACACCACGACCGACTACATGGAGCAGGAGCGTGAGCGCGGCATCACCATCACCTCCGCTGCTGTGACCTGTGAGTGGGACGGCCACCGCATCAACATCATCGACACCCCTGGCCATATCGACTTCAACATCGAGGTGAACCGCTCCCTCCGTGTGCTCGATGGTGCCATCTTCGTGATCGAAGGTGTGGCCGGTGTGCAGCCGCAGTCCGAGACCAACTGGCGTCTGGCTGACCGCTATAACGTGCCTCGTATCATCTTCATCAACAAGCTGGACCGTACCGGTGCCGACTTCGATTATGCCTTCAGCACACTGAAGGAGAAGCTGGACATCGTGGCCATTCCGCTTCAGCTGCCGATCGGTGCCGAAGAGAACATGGTCGGCGTTGTGGACCTGGTGGAAATGCGTGCCATCGTCTGGGAAGGTGGTGAGCTGGGCGCTAAGTTCCACTACGAAGAAATTCCGGCCGACATGAAGGAGCGTGCTGAAGAAGCACGTCAGAACCTGCTTGATACGGCTCTGAGCGTCGATACCGCCGCTATGGAAGAGTATTTCGAGAAGGGCGAAGTAGACCTCGCCACTCTGAAGCGCTGCATTAAGAAGGGTACGATCTCTGGTGAGTTCCGCCCTGTCCTGTGTGGTACGGCCTTCAAGAACAAGGGCGTGCAGCCGCTGCTGGATGCTGTGATTGACTACCTCCCGGCTCCGGATGAGGTTGAGGGTATTCGTATTGCTCCGCCGGAAGATAAGGAAGTTGACGAGAGCTTCCTGCCGATCATCCCGGTTGACCCGGAAGGCAAGTTCGCTGGTCTCGCCTTTAAGATCATCTCCGATAAGTATGGTACACTGACCTTCGTTCGTGTCTATCGTGGCGTGCTGAATACGGGTGATACCGTGCTGAATACCACAAAGGGCACCAAGGAGCGTGTTGGTCGCATGTTCCAGATGCACGCTGACAAGCGTCAGGAAGTGAAGTCTGTCGGCGCTGGTGACATTGCTGCCTTCGTTGGTCTGAAAGACACCGTGACCGGTGACACACTGGCTGATGCAGCTGACCCGGTTGTTCTGGAGCGTATGCAGTTCCCGGTTCCAGTGATTGATATTTCTGTCGAGCCGAAGACCAAGGATGCTGTCGAGAAGATGACGCTGGCTCTCCAGAAGCTGACAGCTGAAGATCCGTCTCTGCATCTGCGGACAGACCAGGAAACAGGTCAGACCATTCTTTCCGGTATGGGTGAGCTGCATCTGGACATCATCGTGGACCGTCTGCGCCGTGAATATGGCGTTGATGCTAACATCGGTGCTCCGCAGGTTGCTTATCGTGAGACGATCACCCAGTCCCACACCGAGACCTACACCCATAAGAAGCAGTCCGGTGGTTCTGGTCAGTTCGCTGAGGTGAAGATCACCTTCGAGCCGCTGCCGGAGAAGGGTGACGAAGAGATCATCTTCGAGAACAAGATCGTCGGTGGTGCTGTGCCGAAGGAATACATCCCGGCTGTCGATAAGGGCGTGCGTATGCAGTCCACGACGGGTGTGCTGGCTGGCTTCGAGACGGTGGGCTTCAAGTTCACTCTGGAAGACGGTAAGTACCACGACGTTGACTCCTCGGCTCTGGCCTTCGAAATCGCCGCTAAGGCTTGCTTCCGTGAAGGTATGAAGAAGGCTGGTCCGGTCATTCTGGAGCCGATCATGGATGTGGAAATCACCACCCCGAACGATCACGTTGGTGACGTGGTGGGTGACCTGAACCGCCGCCGTGGTATCATTCAGAACCAGGAGACATCTGGCTCCACCGTTCTGATCCGTTCTCAGGTGCCGCTGAAGGAAATGTTCGGTTACATTTCTCATCTGCGTTCTGCTACGAAGGGTCGTGCATCCTTCACCATGCAGTTCCATCACTATGAGCCGGTACCGCGTAACGTGCAGGATGAGATCATCGCAGAGCGTTCCTAATACGCCCTGTAGCGATCATTCTTTAAGGAGGCCCTCCGTCAGTTCGCTGGCGGAGGGTTTTCTTTTGTCCCATCCCCGCTTGACAAATCATCTTATGGTGGTGTTATTTACACGAATATACGGTGATGGATTACCACCGGGCCATTGGGCCAAACCGCCACCCGAGGAGTCGGGAAAGGCTGATGATTCCTGCCAATAAGACCTCTCATAAGACTGTATGAGGGGATGGTGAGGGAGTCTCTGATGTTGTCATCAAAAGATGTGATGCCGTTTGCGTTGAATCTGCTCCGCTGGTTGGGGCTGCTGGTGCCATTGGCCCTGGTTGTAGGGAGTTCCTGTGCTCTCTTTCTCTGGATGCTGGAGTGGGTAACGCACTACCGTTTTGTTCATCCGGCTATTTTGTATGGTCTGCCCTTTGCCGGTGTGGCCGTGGCTTTGGCCTATTATTGGTGGGGCGGCCGTGCGGGTGGTGGTAATAATCTCATCCTTGATGAGATTCATAATCCATCAGAGGGCGTGCCGCTGCGTATGGCACCGTTTGTTTTTATTGGTACGGTAATCAGTCATCTTTTTGGCGCTTCTGTTGGGCGTGAAGGGACGGCCGTGCAGATAGGCGGGAGCCTTGCCAGTAGTTTTGCCAAATTCTTCCAATTGGATAAGCGCAACACGAGTATCTTGCTGACAGCTGGTGTAGCGTCCGGTCTAGGGGCTGTGTATGGCACGCCCATCACAGGAGCTGTTTTTGGGTTGGAGGTTCTGACCCTTGGTGCGCTGGATTACTCGGCACTATTGCCTGTGGCGGTCGCATCTATCATTGCCGATTGGACATGTCATCAGTGGGGTATCCACCACGCTGTTTATCCAGTTACTTTCAAGGGGCTGGCCTCACCGGGGCAGATACCTTTCCATGTTGATGCTATATTGTGGGCAAAAGTAGCCGTTGCTGCCGTGATGTTCGGCTTTGCTAGCCGTGCTTTTGCAGAAGGTGTTTATCGGCTTGGTCCGGTTATTAAGAAAATTTGTCCGACACCGTGGTTACAACCTGCCATCGGCGGCATCGCAACCATTCTGCTGGTCTGGCTTTTGGGTACAAGGGATTATCTAGGGCTTGGTGTTGTGGCTCCAGAGGCCGGGGGGGCCTCAATCATCAATTTCTTCAGTACAGCCCATTATGATTGGAGCTGGTTGCTGAAGTTAGTTTTTACCGTCATTGCTCTCGCTACAGGCTATAAGGGAGGAGAGGTGACGCCTCTATTCTTTGTGGGAGCTGGCTTGGGGAATGCCCTTGCGCCAGTGTTGGGTGTTCCTACTGATCTTCTGGCGGCTGTGGGTATGGTGGCTGTTTTTGGTGGTGCCGTGAATACCCCTCTGGCCTGTACGATCATGGGAGTAGAACTTTTTGGCGGGACAAATATCGTTTATTACGCCACAGGTTGTTTTGTTGCCTATCTCTGTTCTGGCCATACGGGAATTTATTTGTCCCAGAAGGTAGGGGTACCTAAAATATGGCGGCCTGATTTTGTGCCAGATATAGCTTTGCGTCGCACAAGAGAAGGTGTCTGGAAAGAAGAAGATCAGCTTTGAATTGAAAAAGGGCCTCTTCCCGGGAAGGAAAGAGGCCCTTTCTATAGTGTCTCTGTTAAGAGGGCGTCATCAGCCGAAGCAGTGATTGGCGTGCATGATAGCGACACCGACCTCACGGAGTAGGTCGAACGCTTCCCGTAGCGGCTGGAAGATTTCCCGATGCTCACGGGCAAAGCCCTGTGCCACACCAGCACCGCCAGGTTCGCCGAAATCGAGGTCGGCAATGCTGGGGGCTGTGATGGGGAAGAGGTCATCCAGTAGGCGCAATGCCCGTGGGACATCAAGGCAGAGGATAAGGGTTGTGATAGCTTCCCGGGTCAGTGTGCCACGGGGGCCGAAATAGGGGATGTGTGTCCCCAGTGTCCAAATACGGTCCATCAAGGCAAAGCGGATGACGTGCAGCAGCTTCTCGTCCACATCCATGCGGGGGGCTTCCGGCCATACGGAACGTAGGGAGATGTCCTCCCGCTGGATGCGGCGGAAGAGAGCCGGAACGCTCTTCCAAAACTCTAGCTCTTCCAGATCACGGGCAATGCTGAGGAAATGCACTCGATCATCAGCATTATCGCAGTCAGCTGCACGGTTCAGCCATGTGCCGGGGTCCAGTTGATGAATAGTGGCCCGTAGAACATCAAGGTCTGAATGTTTCAGAGCCTGAGACGCAAAATCCATGAGCTGACGGAAACGGGGAGAGCTGTGACGCAGCTGCTCGAACTGTTCCGTATGACGGCGGGCAGCTCCGCCAAGGCCGTGCAAAACATTGGCCCACCAGCCAAGCTGCTGGAGAATGGCATTATTGGGAATAGCACGGATCTGGCTCGGATGAGTGATGCGTGTCACCCGTGCCGTGTCGGATTGACGTGCAGAAGGGCGGGAGCCGGTTTTGTCCACCAATGCAGGGCCAAAGGCACTAAGCAGGGCAGTGTAGCCAGGGTCATCAACCAGATCCCCCATCTTCAGGGCGATGGTGGAGAAGAAATCCATAGCAAAATCGGGCTTGCTGAAGAGAGGATCATTCAGTGCCTCTGCAGCAATGGGTTCCCCCTGTGCCGCAACGAATTCAGCCAGTGTTGCAATGGTGGAGGCGGCAAGGTTCTCCGTTCCGAAGGAGAGATAGCCATCTCCCCCCTGAAAAGCCGCTTCGACCCGGCTTGTAATCCCTGCTTTGCGCAGAGCCTGCCGTGTGTTGGCTGGGGAGAAATATTCCAAACGCTCTTTTAGGCTGAAAGGATGAGCGCCACGGCCAATGCTTTCGCCATGAGTGTCGAACATGGTCAGGGCGATATCGTCCAGCCCATGTTCTTTCATTAGTTCCAGAGTGCGTAGGCGGAGGCGTTCGACCATGGGACCAGCTGCGAGCTGCCCGACATAACGCCCGGAATCTGAATAACCGAATTGGAGGGAGAGACGCCCATTAGCCCGGAGATAGGCCCGCCAGTGTGGAGAGCGGAAGGCTTCTTCCAGAATTTCTGCGCCGTTTTCCAGAGCGCTCTCTGTCTCGAAAAGCGGGGAAATTTCAATTTGATCATCACGGATGCCGAAGAGGCGGGCCAGCCATAGTGTGGCAAGCAGCGTATAGCCACTTTCCGTCTCGGCGATCAGGAAGCGGATGGGAGACCCAGAATCAACGTGTTTGAGGATCTGCGCCATGGTCATCATCAGGCGTGATGCTGCACTAGGTTCTACCAGCAGAGCGCCGAAGTCGATGGTCAGCGGCTTCAGATCGTCCATGGCGGCATCAATGTGAGAGAGCAGAGCCCGACGATGGAAAGGCAATGTCGGGTCATCCGTCAGGCCGAGCCTTGTACGGGCCACGTTGTAAATCTGCGCCGCATTGAGACGGGTGTGGATGTGAGACAGTCCCAGCCCATGGTTGAGGAAGCCCGTGCGGATGACATCCAGCTGACGAGCTGTTGCATCATCCAGACCGGCAGCTTCTGCCTCGAAGAGGGGAAGTAGCTCTTTAGCGTTGAGGAGAGCCGTTTCCCGCAGGTCAATCAGAGTATGGGAAAAACGGGCAATATCTTCCGGCTTCATAGTCTGGCCGGGGATGGAACGGGGGCAGGCCTCCCGCTGCTGCTGTGTGGCCTGCAGAGCAGAGATAACCCGTTTGCCAAGGGTAGAGTCTTTTAGGCCAATCCGCTCCAGTCCTTCGAGCAGACGCTCCAGCTGGGCGATCTTGAGACCCAGACGGATGCGGATTGTATCCCACCAGCCGATGTCATTGCGGCCATCCGTATCAAAACCTACCCAGCTGGCCAGTCGGACAGGGGCTGGGGTCAGTTCTTTAGAATCAGGCCAGCGGCGCTGTGCGGCCTGAAGGATTTCAGCTGAGAGTTTGTCCAGCGCATCACGCCCACGAGTGATAGCGGCAAGGGCTAGTGCTTGCTCTTCATCCAGTGTTGGCGGTGTAGCGCGGCGATGTGTCGGTAGGGAAGGCACCGGGCAAGCTGGGTCTTCTGCCCGGCGGGCGAGAAGCTCGTAGACATCATTGGCGAGGGCAAAGGTCGGATGAGCCGTGAAGACGGCGGCAAAACCGGTCACGGAGAGGTCTTCCGGTGTCCGGGCCTGTGCGACTAGCTGTTCGGCCACCTTGCGCAGGCGAGGTTCTGGTGGGCAAATGGTGCCTTCATGCTCCAGCCCAACATAACGGCGTAGAGCATCGGCCCGGGTCATGAAATTGCGATCCCGTAACAGACGTATAGCCTGTCCGATTGTTTCCAGGCCTTTTTCCGCTCCTGTTTTTTCCGCAATAGAAATAATCAGGCTGGAAAGGTCATGTGGCGTGCGTTTCAGCACTGTGGCACAGGATTCAATCAGTTCAGCAGGCGATGCGTCAGTCTGGGAGGCGCAATCAGGCATGGGGAACAGTCTCGCTTGTTTTGATCTCATATCAGCCGGGAAGAGTGTAGCATCATTACCGGCACGGTCGTTCCTGTATAGGCTTAATTATGCTAATGAGCCAAGTGTTGTTAACTAAGTGATTCAGGTCTGTTCTGCTGGATTTTTTTCGCAGGATGGATGCTTGCGGGAGCTACAGCCCGCTCCTTACTTGCGTGTATGATGAGGTCAGTCTGTCGCCATGTCCGTCCCGGTGCGGAAAAATAAGGTTTCTCTCTGGGCCGGTCTGCTGTTGGTGGGCACGTCTGTGCTGGCTGTCGTCAGCCGACTGAGTGTCTGGCAGAAACTGTTTGGCCCCTCACTGTGGCTTGAAATGATACAAGCTGGAAGTCAGGCGGGCGTAGTGGGCGGCATGGCCGATTGGTTCGCCGTTACGGCCCTGTTCCGGCATCCGCTAGGGCTACCCATTCCGCATACGGCTATCTTGCCACAGCGCAAAGCCCAGCTGGGAGAAGCGCTTGGGCGTTTCATGGTGGAACATTTTCTGACTGAAGAGGAAATACTGCGCCTGCTGGAGCGGGTCGATGCGCCAGCCGTTCTAGCAAATTTTCTGAAGAAGGAGGAGGTAGAGCGGCGGGTGCTGGAGCATCTGCGAGGACTGGCCCCAGCAGTGCTGGAGCGTGTCGGCGATGGGCGGGGTAGCTCTTTTCTGGTTACTCTCTTCCCGACCTTGATGAAAAGAGATGATGTGACAGCTCTCGTCATTCGTGGTTTGCGGGCTATGGTGAATGGGGAGATTCACCAAGAGGTTTTTTCATTTTTCCTAGCACAATTCAAAGAATTGGTTAGCCAGAAAGAAGATGACATGCACCGCTTTGTGGAGAAGCGTGTGCGGGAGCAGGGCGGGCGTCTGATTGGTTGGGCCATTGGCACGTCAGTAGCCACGCAGGTGTTGACCGCATTGAAGGCCGAGCTAAGCCGTGTGGACCCGATGGATTCCGAAATTCGGCATGGTTTTACACGCTGGGTGAGAAGGAAAATCCAGACCCTAGATGAAGACCCGCAGACCGCTCATCAGCTTATGGATGGCATCGCCACCTTTTTTGCACACGATAGCGTGAAGGAGTGGGGCGGGGGCCTATGGCGGCGGCTCTGCCTTATGGTGGAGGAGGACAGCCAGAAGGATGATGGGCTGAGTATGCAGGCACTGACAACAGCCTATCAGCAGCTGATTAATATGCTTTCGCAGCAGACGGAGCTAGCTGCTCAGTTAGATCAGGCACTGCGTCAGGCAGTTATTCAGGCCCTACCACAGATGCAACATAATGTAGCGGGAATGATTGCCCGTGTCGTTGGGCGTTGGGATGCAGAAAGTCTGTCATCCCGGTTGGAGGCTGGCATTGGGAAAGACCTAGCCTATATTCGGGTTAATGGCACTGTGGTTGGTTTTGCGATAGGTGCTGTACTGGAAGGCTTGCTTGCTTATTTTGTGCCGTGAGTGGTATTTTTTAATATAAAATTAAAAAACCAGCCTGCTACAACCATACATAAAGCTTGACCATCAGGAAAATATGGGTCACTTCCTTGAATGGGGACCTGTTAGGTCTTAAATAGAGAATCATTGATGTAGGCTGTAGGTTTTTCATTGTGCTGAGACTGTCCAAACTGGCTGATTATGCGACTGTTGTTCTTGTGCGTCTTGGCGTGCGTGGTGGCCTAGCCACGGCTGCCTCTCTAGCGCAGGAGACCGGCGTACCCGAGCCCACAGTTGCCAAACTGCTAAAAGGACTGGCCGCCGGTGGGTTGGTTGTCTCTTATCGTGGTGCACGGGGGGGATACCGACTGGCGGAAGAGTTGAAGGACATTTCCGTGGCGCGGGTCATCAGCGTGGTGGATGGGCCCATCTGTGTGACGGCCTGCTGTGATGGTAAGGAATGTGCCCACGGAGAGACCTGTGGGCTGTCCGGGCAGTGGGATATGGTGAATGGGGCGGTCCGGCAGGTGCTAGAGACCATTACTCTGGCTGATATGGCCAACCCAGAGCTGAAATTCGATCCGTCCTCTGCCACACCGGCGGAAGCGACAATGCATAGGCCTGAGGAACAGGGAGGATGCCATGCCGGCTGTGTCGGAAACCCGTGAAGCCGTCGAGAAACTGGCCAAGTCCAATTATGAATGGGGCTTTGAGACAAATGTGGAGATGGACCTCGCCCCGAAAGGGTTGAACGAGGACATTGTCCGGCTGATTTCCGCCCGCAAGAAAGAGCCGCAATGGATGCTGGAATGGCGGCTGAAGGCCTTCCGTGCATGGCAGGAAATGAGCGAGCCGAATTGGGCGAAGATCAAGCATCCGCCGATTGATTATCAGGATGCTCACTATTTCGCTCAGCCCAAGAAAAAGGCTGGCCCCAAGAGCCTTGATGAAGTTGACCCTGAACTTCTGAAAACTTACGAGAAGCTCGGCATCCCCCTGCATGAGCAGGAGATGTTGGCCGGTGTCGAAGGAGCAGGACAAAAGACACCCGTTGCCGTGGATGCGGTGTTTGATAGTGTCTCTGTGGCGACAACTTTCCGTAAGACGCTGGCCGAAGCGGGTGTGATTTTCTGCCCGATTTCTGAAGCTATTATCGAACATCCAGAACTGGTGAAGAAATATCTGGGTACGGTCGTACCGGTGGCAGACAATTTCTTCTCGGCTTTGAACTCAGCCGTCTTTACGGATGGTTCCTTTGTGTATGTACCCAAAGGGGTGCGCTGTCCGATGGAGCTTTCCACCTACTTCCGTATTAACGCCCGTAATACGGGGCAGTTTGAGCGGACGCTGATCATTGCTGAAGATCAGGCTACTGTGTCCTATCTGGAAGGCTGCACAGCTCCCCAGCGTGATGAGAACCAGCTCCATGCTGCTGTTGTCGAGTTGGTGGCGATGGAAGATGCCTTTATCAAATATTCCACGGTGCAGAACTGGTACCCGGGTGATGAGAACGGTAAGGGCGGCATTTATAACTTTGTGACCAAGCGGGGCATTTGCAAAGGTGACCGTGCCCGTATTTCATGGACACAGGTTGAAACCGGCTCGGCCATTACATGGAAGTATCCGTCCTGCATTCTGGCAGGGAAGGGTTCGGTCGGTGAGTTCTACTCTGTCGCTGTGACGAACGGGCATCAGCAGGCTGACACGGGTACGAAGATGATCCATCTTGCCCCGGATACACGCTCCACCATTGTGGCCAAGACCATTTCCGCTGGGAAGTCGGATAGTACCTACCGAGGGCTTGTTCGTATGCAGCCCAAGGCTCGCAATGGACGTAACTTCACGCAGTGTGACAGTCTGTTGATTGGTGATCAGTGCGGAGCCCATACGGTCCCTTATATTGAGAGCCGCAACATGAGCGCACGCATCGAGCATGAGGCGACAACATCTAAAATTTCCGAGGACCAGCTTTTCTATTGCCGGTCCCGTGGTTTTTCAGAAGAGGAAGCCGTTGGCCTGATCGTGAACGGTTTCTGCCGGGAGGTTCTCAAGGAACTCCCGATGGAATTTGCTGTGGAAGCACAGAAGCTGCTTCAGATCAGTCTGGAAGGGAGCGTGGGTTAAGCTATGAGTGATTTTCTGAAGATTGAAGGGCTGAAGGCCCAGATCGATGCTGACGGAACCCCCAAGGAAATTCTGAAGGGTCTGGACCTGACAATCCCTAAGGGAGAGGTTCACGCTATTATGGGGCCGAATGGCTCCGGCAAGTCCACGTTGTCTTACGTTCTGGCAGGGCGTGAGGATTACGAGGTGACGGGTGGTTCCGCTCATTTCAAGGGGCAAGACCTGTTGGAGTTAGAGCCGGAAGAACGTGCTGCGCTGGGCGTGTTCCTTGCTTTCCAATCCCCTGTGGAGCTGCCGGGTGTTAATAATGCCAACTTCCTGCGGACAGCCGTAAATGCTGTGCGTAAGGCTCGTGGTGAGGAAGAGCTGGATGCCGTGTCCTTCCTCAAACTGGCACGGGAGGAAACGAGCCGTCTTTCCATGTCCGGCGAGATGCTCAAGCGTGCTGTGAATGTCGGCTTCTCCGGTGGTGAGAAGAAGCGCAACGAAGTGCTGCAGATGCGTTTACTCAAGCCCTCACTAGCTATTCTCGATGAGACAGATAGCGGGTTGGATATTGATGCCCTGCGTATTGTGGCTGACGGCGTTAATTCCCTGCGTGGACCGGATTTCTCCTCTCTGGTGATCACTCATCATCAGCGTCTTCTGGATTATATCGTGCCGGATCGTGTGCATGTTATGGCGCATGGGCGCATCATCCATAGTGGTGGGCCGGAAGTGGCCACCCTGCTGGAAAAACAGGGCTACAAACAGTTTCTTGAGGCAGCAGCGTGAGTGAGAACAATGCAGCAGCCTGGCAGGCCCTAACGGGTCGTGCTGGGGAGCGTGCAGCCCTGCTGGGGACGGAAGGGCTGCCGACAAGGCGGGTAGAAGCATGGCATTACACGCCGCTTCAGTCGCTGAACGGGGTCGCTTGGCAGGCCGCTCCAGCCCTTAACGAAGCCGCTGTAAAACAGCGTGTCGATGCGCTGAATTTGCCAGCTCATGACGGCTTGTTGGTCTTTGCCAACGGGCGGTTTTGCAAGAGCCTGTCCCATCTGCCAGCCTGCATGGATGTGCAGGAATATGGCGATGGTGCTGCTGTGCCAGCGTTGCTGGCGGGGCGTTTTTCCGCTGGTTTGAATGCAGCTCTGCGGCAGCCGGGGGCGCGGCTACATGTGCCTGCCAAGACGGATGCTGGCCTGATCGTTATGATCAGCCTGACAGAGGGAGACGGTGTTTCGACCCACCTGCATCACAGCATCACCTTGGAGGAAGATGCACGGCTGAGCTTGCTGGATATTCAGCTTGGTGAGGGCCAGTATCTGACCAATCCTCAGATGGATGTCCATTGTGCAGATAAGGCTCATTTCAGCCATATTACGCATCAGGCAGAAAGCCGTGAGGCGGCTCGACTGGGGATCATCAGTGCTCGCATTGGTGAGCGGAGCAATTACGACAGCTTCACGCTCAATCAGGGTGGTGCGTTGGCTCGTCAAGAAGTGGTTAGCCAGCTTTCTGGGCCGTTTAGCAACACGAACGTCAATGCCATTCAGCTTGTTGATGGTAGCCGGCTGAATGATCTGTCTTCCATGATTCATCATGCTTCGCCAGATTGCACATCCCGTCAGACAGTGCGGACAGTCTTGTCCGAGAACGGGCAGGGCGTGTTTCAGGGTAAGATTCTGGTGGACCAGATCGCCCAGAAGACTGATGGCTACCAGATGAATCAGGCTCTTCTTCTGTCTGAAAAAGCACAGATGAACAGCAAACCGGAGCTTGAGATTTACGCTGATGACGTCAAGTGCAGCCACGGGGCGACTGTTGGTGCGCTAGATGAAGACCAGCTTTTCTATCTCCGCTCCCGTGGTGTGTTGGAAGAGCAGGCCCGTGACATGCTGGTTCAAGCCTTTCTGCTGGAAACGGTGGAACTTGTGGAGCACGAGAGCCTGCGTGACTATCTGCTGAAGGCGTTGCCCGGCCATGTTTGATAATGTACGTGCTCGCTTCCCCATTCTTTCCGAAACGGCCCATGGTCGTCCGCTGGTCTTTTTGGACAGTGCGGCCTCTGCCCAGAAGCCGGAGTGCGTCATCGACGCCATGAGTGAAGCGGCACGGCATTGTTACGCTAATATTCATCGTGGCCTGTATGACATGAGCGATCGGACCACGCAGGCTTATGAAGCCGTGCGGGACGATGTGGCCCGGTTCCTCAATGCGGCGGATCGGCGGGAGATCGTCTTTACCAAAAACAGCACGGAAGGTTTCAATCTGTTAGCCCATTCGCTGGGCAGTCAGCTGAAACCCGGGCAGGCCGTGCTGATTTCTGCGCTGGAGCACCATGCTAATATCGTGCCGTGGCTTATGCTGCGGGACAGGCTGGGGATTGAGCTGCGTGTTGCACCGATCAATGAGGCTGGCGATATCGACCTTGCCGCATATGAAGAGTTGCTGAGTGATGGCTGCGTTGCTCTGGTTTCGGTCACGCATATGTCCAATGTGCTGGGGACCATCACGCCGGTAACGACGTTGGCAAAGCTCGCTCATCAGTATGGTGCGAAGATCATTGTTGATGGCTCTCAGTCTATTGTCCATCGCAAGGTGGATGTGCAGGCTCTGGGAGCGGATTTCTTCCTCTTTACCGGGCACAAACTTTATGGCCCAACAGGGGTTGGCATTCTGTGGGGAAAGCTGCCTCTATTGGAAGACATGCCGCCTTTCCTTGGAGGGGGGGACATGATCCGTTCCGTCTCTTTCGAGAAAGCCACATGGGCCGAGGCTCCGCATAAGTTCGAGGCCGGTACGCCTGCTATTTTGGAAGTATTGGGTCTAGGGGCCGCTATCCGTTTTGTGGAAAGCTTGGGAGCTGAGGCAATTGAAGCACATGAACGTGACCTGATTGCTTATGCCCAGACGGTTCTTGAAAAGACGGATGGGGTGCGCATCATGGGTAACCCGGTGGAGAGGGGAGGAGTCTTCTCGCTGCAAGTAGAGGGGGTCCATCCCCATGATCTAGCCGTGCTGCTGGATCAACAGGGAATTGCCATTCGGGCAGGACAGCATTGTGCTGAACCGTTGATGCACGAGCTTGGAGTACAGGCCACTGCCCGGGCCAGTTTTGCCATTTATACGACACGTGACGAGATAGACGCTCTGGCCCATGGCATTGAGCGTGCGCGTGCCTTACTTGCGTGAGGATGTCATGACAGAAGCAGACGACCTGAAGACCAGAGATGAAGCGGTTTCTCCCGCTGTGGACGAGACCATTCCCGATGGGCCGTCTGTTCCGACAAAGGAGCAGGCTTACGAGGGAGAAGAAGAGCTTGTCCCGCCGCCTGTAGATGCCCCGCCGCAGCAGGATGAGGTCATCGCCGCTATCGAGACGGTTTTTGACCCGGAAATTCCGGTCAATCTCTACGAGCTGGGGCTGATCTACGCTATCGACCTGCACGATGATGGGCGTGTGGATATCGAGATGTCCCTTACGGCTCCGAATTGCCCTAGTGCGCAGGAGTTACCCCAGATGGTGCGATATGCTGTGTTGTCTGTCCCGACCGTACGGGAAGTAACCGTCAAGGTCGTGTGGGATCCACCGTGGGATATGAGCCGGATGAGTGATAATGCCCGTCTAGCCCTAAATATGTTCTGATCGAAGACGCTGGAAACTGAAAATCAGGAGGGTACTCCCTATGACAGACACTGCCCCAAAACGCAGTCTGCCACCTCTGATGACCATGACAGACCGTGCCGCCGCCCGCTTGAAAGCCTTGTATGAAGGAGCTGAGCAGGGCAAATTCCTGCGTATCAGCGTTGGTAAGCGTGGTTGTTCTGGCATGTCTTATGAGATGAACTTCGTACCGGAAATCCAGAAAGGTGATGAGCGGATCGAAGATCATGGCCTGACCCTACTGGTAGATAGCAAGGCAACACTTTTTCTGATTGGAACGGTTATGGATTATGAGGTGAAGGAGCTGGAATCGGGCTTTACCTTCACCAACCCCAACGAAAAAGGCCGTTGCGGCTGTGGAGAGAGCTTCCACGTTTGATTGTGGGGCTGATCCGGGAACGATGAAGCGGAAGGGGGATTATCCCTTCCGCTTTTTTTCGGCCTTGCGGATGCGCTTGAGGTCTCTGGAAAGAACCAGCACAGTTTCCACATCTGTGGACCAGAGGAATTGATCAATCACGGTCCATGCAAGAACGGCAAAACCGGCTTCTTTCATGGCAGGAAGTTCTTTTTCAAGAGCCGCTGGATTACAGCTTACATATACCATGTCCTGCACTTTGGAGCGCAGCAGTGAGGCGAGCTGTTTACCGCAACCAGCATAAGGCGGGTCTAAAACGACAACACGAGCCTGATTCAGTTCCGGTGGGAGGAGTGGCTGACGGTTGAGGTCTCGCTCAAAACCTTCAGCCCGACTTCCATGCGTGGCAGTACGTAGGGCTTCAATAGCGGCTTTCTCGCCCTCATAGGCCAGCACGAATCCATGCTGTGCAAGTGGGAAGGTTAGTGTTCCACAACCGGCATAAAGTTCGATGATTCGATCTTTTCGGTTCAGCGGCGGAAGACCAGCCAGAACGGCGTTTCGAATGGCCTGTTCACCTTCTTGGGTAGCCTGAAGGAAACTGGCAGGTGGTGGAGAGACCTTCACACCACCAAAATGATGAAAGACCGGCCCAGACTGAGCTGCTGTTTCCATCATTTTTCCCGGAGCCGGACGCCATGTGATGCGGGGGATGTGGTGCTCCCGTGCAAAAGCGGCCAACTTTTCCCGGTCGGAGCCGCTTAAAGGCGCCGATGTTTCCAGAGTTAGGTCAGGTCCGCTTTCCAGTAGATTTATGGCAAGGTTGCCACAGCTTGTTAGCGCACCGAGAGAGGATAGACATTGGCGGAGGGCAGGGAGAAGGGCTAGCAACTCTGGTCGGATAAGGGGACATTCAGTCATGTCCACCGGGTCACCGCCCCGCTGATGCAATCCTAGAACCATCCCACCCGGTACACGCTGTAAAGCCACATCCAGCCGCTGACGGCTATGGGGAGGTGTCTGATACAGGGAGGGTTCTGGTAGATCAGTAAAGCCGCTCTTCGTAAGAGTGCGCTCGACTTGATCTTTCTTCCAGTCCAGTAGGGTGGTTGAATCCATATGCTGAAGGGCACATCCTCCGCAGCGATCAGCGAGAGAGCAGGGGGGCGTTACCCGTTCGGCAGAGGAACTTTCCCGCTCCAGAAGCTCTACCTGGCCATTATGAAAGCGTAGATGCAGCTGCTCACCCGGTAATGTGCCGGGAATGTACCAGACCTGCCCATTGTGGCGCACCATCCCATCCCCCGAGCGGCCAAGCTGCTCGACAGTGGCATGAGCCTGCGTAGAACCTTCCATCATGATTCGGACGGGTCACGAGGTTCCGGCAGGAAGCTAACCTTCATGAAGGCTGGGACATTCTCGCCAAAGCCATCTTGAATACCGTTCTTTTCCGGTACAGGCGGCAGAAGTTCAGCCCGGCCAGAGCGCTGTTTATGGTCATGCTTGCGAGCCTCGGGCAGCGGGTCACGTTCTGGCTGCTTTTTGCGGGCCGGGCGGTTCTCTGCCTTGGCATCGGCGGTTTTCTTATTCCCGCTATCTTGCGGCCGATCTTTGGCTTCTGTTGGGGCGGCGGCCGAAGGAGCGTCTTCGTCGCCACGCCATTCAAGCTGCCGGAATCCTTTAATCGTCAGCGGATTAATCGTCTTGCCCGTTAGGGTCTCGACTGCCTCAAGCAGTTTCTGCTCATCCGGTGTGGCCAGACTGTAGGCTTTGCCTTCCTTACCGGCACGGCCTGTACGACCGATGCGGTGGACATAATCTTCCGCATTAAAGGGAAGATCATAGTTGAAGACATGGGAAAGCCCGCCAATGTCGATGCCACGGGCCGCCACATCGGAGCAGACGAGAATCTGAATATCACCAGTGCGGAATCGTTCCAGCGTTTCAAAGCGCAGGTCCTGCGTCAGGTCGCCGTGCAGATGTCCGACTGAGAATTTTTGCCGTGTCAGATAGCGTTCCAGCATATCCACGTCACGCTTGCGGTTACAGAAGATGATGGCATTCCGCACGCCATCTTGCCGCAGGAGAGCGCAGAGAGCCCGGTTTTTGTCTTTCTTCTCTACAACCAGCAGACCTTCCGTGATGGTGCTGGTAATAGAAGACTGGCGGGCAACGGTGATTTCCTTCGGGCTGTTCAGGAAGTTATCGCCCAGACGGCGAATTTCCGGTGCCATTGTAGCGGAGAAGAAAAGTGTCTGACGGCGTCTGGGCAACAGACCTACGATACGCTCAATATCTGGGATGAAGCCCATATCCAGCATACGGTCTGCTTCATCAATCACGAGCAGATCGGTTTGTGTCATCAACAGTCCGCCCCGTTCGAACATATCAAGCAGGCGGCCCGGTGTAGCGATGAGGACATCAACGCCACGGTTTAGCAATTCCCGCTGCTCGTTCATCTTGCCACCGCCGATCAGCAGGGCGTGGGTTAGGCGGAGATGAGCACCATACTGCTTGAAGTTTTCGGCCACCTGAAGGGCAAGCTCACGGGTCGGCTCAAGAATGAGTGACCGGGGCATCCGGGCCCGAGCACGAGACTTTGAAAGTTTCTCGAGCATAGGCAGAGTAAAGGAGGCTGTTTTACCAGTTCCTGTCTGCGCTACGCCTAGCACGTCATGCCCTGCCAGAATCTCCGGAACAGCCTGCGCCTGAATGGGCGTGGGGTGCGTGTAGCCCATTTCTGTAACAGCTTTGAGGATTGGCTCTGAAAGGCCAAGATCGCTGAAACGGATACGCTCTTCCGTCTCATTGCTCTCAGGCTCATCAGTGGCTGTTTCCTGCACGGGAGCTTCCACCGTTTCCGGCTCAGCCTTCTTCACGGTTTTGCGGCGACGGCGTACCGGCTTGGCTGGAGCGACTTGTTCCTCTTCAGCTTCAGCGGAGGAGGGGGCCGCCACTGTAGCTTCGGTTGGCTCTTCTACTGTTTTTTTACGGCGAGTCGTTGTGCGACGTCGAGCCGGCTTTGGTGTCTCTACTGAGGCTTCGGGGCCTTCTGCCTCATTGACCTTGGGAGCAGCCTCTTCCGTCACAGTCTTTTTACGACGTGTCCGTGTTGCTGCGGCCGGTTTCGCCTTGGTTGTGCTGGCATCTGAGGTTTCCGTTTCGGCTGTCTGGGCCGTACGGGTGGATGCTGTACGTTTGCGTTTAGGAGCGGTCTTTTTAGGCTCGGCAGCCGGCGTGGCGTCGTCCTTTACCGCCTCTTCTTCAGTTTCTGTGACAGTCTTTTTACGGCGTGTCCGTTTGACTGGTTTTTCTGCTGGGGCAGAAGCGTCCACCTCTTCATGGGAGGTCGTCTCTTCTGGGGCAGATTTTACGGTGCGACGTCGTGTCGTGCGTTTCGGCTTTTCAGCAGTATCTGCGGCTTCGACAGTGTTTGTCGTTTCGTCCGTTGTGATTTCTGCTGGAGTCGTAGTTTTTTTTCTGGTGCCAGCCGTAGTACTGCGGCGTCGTGTGGTTGTCTTACGGGTAGCAGTGGCGGCGTCATCTTGCACAGTATCGTCCGCTGGCTGCTCTGTCCCGGTTTTTGTCCCGGTGCGGGGTGTCTTCGTGCGGGTAGAGGACGTTTTCCGCACGCGGCTGGTGCTGCTGCGGGTCTTGGACGGACCAGAGGATGGTTTACTGCTCAAATGACTCTCGGAATATCTCGGTTACGGATCAGGCTGCCCGGTACCCTGTTGGGCAGACGGAAGCTGAATGGGGAGGAAGGGGCCCAACCTCCCCGGTTCGTTAATATCCGTTATCGTTAAATGCCATTTTTGGCAAGGTATATAGGCCGTCAGTTCATAGTGTAAGGAGGCGGGAAATCAGGCTCCGCCACCAAGTGCCCCAGCGATGATGGCAATGATGCCTACCAGAGCCATGAGTGTTGCCCGCCGGTGTAGGGAGGTAAAGAGCTGTGGTTGCGGACGGATGGCACGGCGTGCAGCCCGCAGCGGGCCGAACAGCATGCTCAGGAAAATAACGATCATGATCACCCCACAAAGCGCCATGAGATGGAACGGCCATGGCAGATAGGCCCCTGCGTGGATGATGAGGGCGATTCCGGTCAGAACAGCCACAGGCACTACATGGCAAAGTGCTTTGAGGAAGCGGCCATAGGTCTGGAGTATAACCGTGCTGGCCTGTTGTGCCTCTAGCAGGCGGACAGTGCGGCGTGACTGGAGGCAGAAAACTGTCCCACCAACCCAGTAGGTGATGCAGAGGAGATGAAGGGCAAGGATGAGCCCCCAGAGAATGGAACTGGTCATAGTCAATCCATGAAGTGTAACTGAATGATCGGTGTCACATCTTATAGAGGGAAGATTCCGTTATGTCCTGCTTTCCATCTCAGAGAGCATTGTCACAGGTTCTTCTGACCCCCGATGATACGAAGCTGATGGACCGTGCC
The DNA here is from genome assembly GCF_002003665.1 of Bombella intestini. Lineage (GTDB taxonomy): Bacteria > Pseudomonadota > Alphaproteobacteria > Acetobacterales > Acetobacteraceae > Bombella > Bombella intestini. The sequence goes on along the minus strand of NZ_JATM01000001.1, from coordinate 529,229 downwards.
ATGGCTCCGATTCTGCCGCAGGTCATGGAGAGAGCGGGCATGATGGCTGCACGGACCGTCTGCCAGCATATCCGGCCTTGTCGGGTTCTGGTGGCCTGTGGCCCGGGCAACAATGGGGGAGATGGCTATGTGTTGGCGCGTTATCTGGCAGAGCGTGGCTGGCCTGTCTCCGTAGCAGTGTTGCATCCGCCAGGGGGTGGCACTCTTGCCGAGATGATGGCGCAGCGTTGGCAGGGGCCGGTAGTGGCTTTCACGGCGGAAGAAGCCAAACGTGCTGATTTGGTCATTGATGCTGTTTTTGGAGCCGGGATGAATCGGCCCCTATCAGAAGTGGTTGAGCAGTTTTTTGCGGCAGCACGACAAATTATCGCCATTGATGTTCCATCGGGCCTAGATGGTGCTACGGGGGCCTGCAAGGGGCGGGTTGCCCCCTGTTTGATGACGGTTGCTTTAATCCGTAAACGGCCGGGCCACCTGTTGGAACCGGGTAGGTCTCTTTGTGGTGATGTGGTTTGTGTTGATTTGGCCATTCCTTCCGCTGTGATGGAGGGGCTGGCAGATTCGGCATTGTGGGAAAATGGGCCGGCACTGTGGCCTCTGCCGGTGCAGCAGGCAGAAGATCACAAATATAAGCGGGGTGTTGTGAGCCTCTGTGGTGGTGCGGCGATGCATGGTGCGGCCTTGTTTGCGTTTGAAGCAGCCCGTCATGTTGGTGCTGGGTTGGTGCGGCTAACGGTACCTGATGAATCCGCTCTGTTGTATCGACTCGCATCCCCAGCGGCCATTGTTGATACGCTCCCCCTAGAAGAGGCACTGAAGGACGAGCGGCGGCATGTCTGGGTTTGTGGTCCGGGGTTGGGAAAAGAGGAGGTAGAGCGGACATTGCCACTTCTCCTGCGAGCTCATCGGAAGATTGTGGCGGATGCAGGGGCGTTGACATGGGCCGCTGGACATCCCGAGTTGTTGCGGGGTGTGTCTGTCATAACGCCGCATATGGGTGAGTTTTCCCGTCTTTTTGGGCCGTGTGAAGAAAATCGTTTGGAAGCAGTCCAGCGGGCATCCAACCAGCTTGGGGCCGTGGTCGTGCTTAAGGGAGCCGATACGCTTATCGCTGCACCAGATGGCCGTGTGGCGGTCAACGTGCATGCTACACCCGCTCTTGCTGTTGCGGGGGCTGGGGATGTTCTGAGTGGACTTGTCGGTGCTTTTCTGGCGGCGGGATTGCCAGCATGGGAGGCTGCTGCCGCCGCAGTGTGGATTCACGGCGAGGCAGGGCGGCGTGCCGCTGTAAAGAAAGGGGGCTGGATCGTGCCAGAAGATCTTTTCGGAGAGCTGGGAGTGGCCCGTTCTGCGGCATCTTATGCGGAAGAAGAGAAATTATATTGGCAGAAATAACATATTTGCAAAGACAAGCCCTTGCCGATGCCGATTTCATGCGCTAAATCCGCAGACCAGTGAAGGGTCTGTGCCTACTTAGCTGAAGGGACAGATACTGGAGAGCAGGCCGTATGGATTATGCGGGCGTGGTGAAATTGGTAGACACGCCAGATTTAGGTTCTGGTGGCGCAAGCTGTGGGGGTTCAAGTCCCTCCGCCCGCACCAAGGCAGTCTCCTCCTGAATAGAACGATGTTGATGATCCCCTTATCATAGAGAAGGAAGAGCGGTTTCATGCAGGTTACGCCCACACTCACAGAGGGCCTGAAGCGGTCCTTTACCGTAGTTATCCCCGCTGCTGACCTGCAGGGCCGTTGTGATGCCCGTCTAGCTGAGGTGGGTCGTGATGTGAAGCTGCCGGGATTCCGTCCGGGTAAGGTGCCGGCTTCTGTCGTTAAGCAGCGCTTCGGTGAATCTGTGCAGGCGGAAGTAACTGAGAAGCTGGTGCAGGAGAGTGTGAAGTCCCTGCTCGAAGAGCGTGACATCCGTCCGGCTATGCAGCCGAAAGTTGATTTGGTTTCCGCTGGTACGGACGGCAAGGACCTTGAGTTCACGCTGGAAATGGAAGTCCTGCCGGAAATTCCGACACCGGACATGTCTGGCACGAAGCTGACTCGCTACACCGCCAAGGTGGCTGATGAGGTTGTCGAGAAAGCTCTTAACGAAGTCGCTGAGCGTAACCGCAAGTTCGAAACGATTGAAGAAGATCGTCCGGCTGGCAAGGGCGATGTCCTGAACGTAAACTTCGTTGGTAAAAAAGACGGTACGCCGTTTGATGGCGGTACGGCAGATGATGTCAATGTTGAGATCGGCGGTGCTGGTTTCATCCCCGGGTTTGCCGAGCAGATGGAAGGCATGAAGCCGGGTGAAGAGCGCACGATCACAGTGACCTTCCCGGAGAACTATCAGGCCAAGGAACTGGCTGGCCAGGAAGTGACCTTCGACATCAAGGTCAATGCGCTCAAGAAGCCCGTTAACCCGGCTATTGATGACGAGTTCGCCAAGTCCTTGGGGCTGGAGAGCGTCGAGCAGATGCGTAAGCTGATCACCGAGCAGGCAGAATCAGAGTACAATCAGCTTTCCCGTATGCGTATCAAGCGGGACCTGCTGGATGTTCTGGCCGAGAAGGTTGATTTCGAGGCTCCGCAGGGCATGGTTGATGCTGAGTTCGGCCAGATCTGGAGCCGTATCGAGGCAGAGCGCAAGAATGGCGGCCTTGATGAGAAGGATGCTGCTAAGGACGAAGAAACCCTGCGTGCCGATTATCGCAAGATTGCTGAGCGCCGGGTGAAGCTGGGTCTGCTGCTGGCTGAAATTGGCCGTAAACAGGACATCCAGATTTCTCAGGAAGAGCTGCTTTCCGCTATGCAGCAGGAAGCACGCCGTTATCCTGGGCAGGAGCAGGCCGTATTCGAGTTCTTCACGAAGAACCCTCAGGCCATTGATAGCCTGCGTGGCCCGATCCTTGAGAACAAGGTTGTCGATTATCTGATCGAGCTGGCTGAAGTGACAGATAAGGAAGTGACAGCCGAGGAACTGGCAGACATGCCAGATGCCGACTGATTGCCGAACCTGAAGGAAGAAGGGGGGCAGCAGCCGCTGCCCCTTTTTTTTGCTCTTGGCAGGAAAATTCCTCTGACATAAGTCCACTCCACACAGAGACAGGGGCTCAGGGTGTGTGCTAGGCTAGGGGGAGTTGTAAAGGAAAATACCTATGGGCATTGAAGATCGTAATCCTCTGGACGTGTTCAATAATACTCTTGTTCCAATGGTGGTGGAGCAGACCTCAAGGGGTGAGCGCTCTTTCGATATCTATTCCCGGCTTCTGCAGGAGCGTATCATTTTCCTGACAGGCCCGGTTTATGATCAGGTCTCTTCGTTGATTTGTGCGCAGCTGCTCTACCTTGAGAGCGTTAGCCCGACTAAGGAAATTTCCTTTTACATCAACAGCCCGGGCGGTGTTGTGTCGGCTGGTCTGGCTATGTACGACACCATGCAGTATATCCGCTCGCCGGTCAGTACGGTTTGTATTGGTCAGGCAGCTTCCATGGGGTCGCTGCTGTTGGCTGCTGGTGAGGCGGGACGGCGTTTTTGTCTGCCAAATGCCCGTGTAATGGTTCATCAACCCTCCGGTGGGGCGCAGGGGCAGGCTTCGGATATTGAGATTCAGGCTCGTGAAATCCTTCAGATCCGCCGCCGCCTGAACGAGATCTACCGTGAGCATACAGGGCGTGCTCTGGAAGAAATTGAAGAAGCGCTGGAGCGTGACCGTTATCTCTCCGCTACGGAAGCCAAGGAATTCGGGCTGGTCGATGAGGTCGTGACACGACACCCGGCGGAGAAGAAGAGGGCCTGATCTGATTATTCACAGGGTATTCAGGGGTCTGAACATACCCGTTTCCCATACGGGTTTGAGGAGCTGTAATGAGCGGAAAAGATAGCGATTCCAAGAATACGCTTTATTGTTCATTCTGTGGAAAGTCCCAGCATGAGGTGAAAAAACTCATCGCCGGACCGACCGTGTTCATCTGTAATGAATGTGTCGAGCTATGCACGGATATCATTCGTGAGGAGCGGAGTGCAGGCCCTGTAACCAGTGGTGAAGGGGTCCCGACCCCACGTGAGATCTGCCAGATCCTTAATGATTATGTCATTGGCCAGAGCGAAGCCAAGAAGGTGCTCTCGGTGGCTGTGCATAACCATTATAAGCGGCTGGAGCAGGCCGAGAAGGCCGGGGATGTCGAAATCGGCAAGGCCAATATCATGCTGATCGGCCCGACCGGTACAGGGAAGACCCTTCTGGCCCAGACGCTTGCCCGTATTCTTGATGTACCCTTTACGATGGCAGATGCCACAACGCTGACAGAAGCCGGGTATGTGGGTGAGGATGTTGAGAATATCATTCTCAAGCTACTTCAGGCCTGTGATTATAATGTCGAACGCGCTCAGCGTGGCATCGTCTATATTGATGAGATCGATAAGATTTCTCGTAAGGCGGAGAATCCGTCTATCACTCGTGATGTATCGGGTGAGGGGGTGCAGCAGGCTTTGCTGAAGCTGATGGAGGGGACTGTGGCGTCCGTTCCTCCGCAGGGTGGGCGCAAGCATCCGCAGCAGGAGTTTGTCCAGGTTGATACAACCAACATGCTCTTCATCTGTGGTGGCGCGTTCGCTGGGCTGGATAAGGTTATCAGTGCCCGGGGCAAGGGCAGCGGGATCGGTTTTGGGGCTGATGTGCGCTCCGAAGATGACCGCAAGCTGGGAGATATTCTTAAAGATATCGAGCCGGAAGACCTCATGAAATATGGTCTGATTCCGGAGTTCATTGGTCGTTTGCCCGTCATTGCGACATTGAATGATCTTGACGAAGCCGCTCTGGTCCAGATCCTGACAGAGCCGAAAAATGCTTTAATCAAACAGTATCAGCGTCTCTTCCAGATGGAAGGGGTTGAGCTGGAGTTTGAGGAAGACGCCATCAAGGGGATTGCTGCCCGTGCCATCGAGCGTCAGACAGGGGCTCGTGGTCTGCGTTCCATCATGGAGAAGATTCTGATGGAAACAATGTTTGACCTTCCCGGCAGAAAGAATGTTGAGAAGGTCGTTGTCAATCGTGATGTCGCAGAAGGCAAGGCTGAACCGGTATATGTCTACGGTCAGCAGGATGATGAAAAGAAAATGGCGGACTGACAGAAAAAAGTACTGGTAGAGTCATATTTCTGTCAGTGCTTTGCTATGGCGGGGTATTGTCCCTTATGCCTTGATACCCCACATAGAGACATTAATTGAAAGAACCCTCGCCGTGCCATTTTTATAGGGCGGCGTGGGTTTGATCGTCCGCTATGGAGATCCTGAAGCATGAGTGACGAAAAGAAACCAAAAACAAGTCGCCGCAAGACTGCCGATACGAAGACTTCCGGCGGCGGAAATGCGGGGCGTACACGGCGTACGACTTCCAATGCTGTTAAAGGCGAAGCGAGCAAGACTACGGCACCACGTAAAAAGGTAGCTGCTAGTAAGGCGCAGCCGGCAAAGGCCGCTACTGAAAAAAAGGTGGCTCGTAAAAAAGAGCAGCGGCCTGTCCTGCCTGTGCTGCCCTTGCGGAATATTGTTGTCTTCCCTCATATGATCGTCCCCCTTTTCGTGGGACGTGAAAAGTCTATCCATGCTCTGGACCAGATGCCGGAGGATGGCCGTGAGATCATCCTTGTTTCTCAGAAAGATGTAGGCAAGGATGAGCCGACCGTTGATGACGTCTTCCGTGTTGGGACGGTTGCCAGCGTTCTTCAGCTGCTGAAACTGCCTGATGGCACTGTAAAAGTGCTGGTGGAAGGGATGCGTCGTGTCCGTCTGGTCGAGTTGAAGGAGCAGGACGGGTATTTTCAGAGCTCTGTGGAGGATCTTCCCGATGAGCTGGGTGCTCGGGAGGGAGAGCGTGAGGCACTGGCCCGCTCTGCTGTAAAACGCTTTGAGGATTATGCCCGGCTGAACAAGAAAGTCGCCCCAGAGGTTCTGGCCTCCGTCAGCCATCTGGAAGACCCCTCCCGTTTGGCAGATACGATTGCTAGCCATCTTAATTTGCGGATTCCTGAGCGGCAGGAACTCTTGGAGACCCTCTCTGTTGAGGAGCGGTTAGAGCGTATTTTTGCCGGCATGGAAGCGGAAATCGATGTGCTTCAGGTAGAGAAGCGTATCCGCAGCCGTGTGAAAAAGCAGATGGAGAAAACCCAGCGGGAATATTATCTCAATGAGCAGATGAAGGCCATCCAGAAGGAGCTGGGTGAGAGTGAAGATGGTCGTGATGAACTCGGTGAGATCGAAGAAAAGATCGAGACGCAGGGCCTGAGCCAAGAGGCCAAGGACAAAGCCCGTGGTGAGCTGAAGAAGCTGCGGAACATGAGCCCGATGTCTGCTGAGGGTACAGTAGTCCGCAGCTATCTGGATTGGCTGGTCGCTCTGCCGTGGAAGAAACAGTCCAGATTGACCAAGTCTCTTCAGAAAGCCGAGGATGTTCTGGAGGCCGATCATTACGGGTTGGAGAAGATCAAGGAGCGTATTCTGGAGTATTTGGCTGTCCAGAGCCGCGCCAAGAAGCTGAAAGGCCCGATTCTCTGTCTGGTTGGCCCTCCGGGTGTTGGTAAGACCTCTCTGGCCCGGTCCATCGCCAGAGCGACGGGGCGGAAATATGTCCGTATGTCCCTTGGTGGTATGCGTGATGAATCCGAGATACGTGGTCACCGGCGGACCTATATTGGAGCCATGCCCGGTAAGATTATTCAGGGCGTTAAGAAAGCTGGGGTGAATAATCCGCTCTTCCTGCTGGATGAGGTGGACAAGCTCGGCTCCGATTGGCGTGGTGATCCGTCTTCGGCTCTTCTGGAGGTGCTGGACCCAGAGCAGAACAACACGTTTGGGGATCATTATCTCGAAGTCGAATATGATCTTTCGAACATCATGTTTATTGCGACGGCTAACTCCCTCGATATGCCGCAGCCGTTGCTGGACCGTATGGAGATCATCCGTCTGTCTGGCTATACGGAGCAGGAAAAGCTGGAAATTGCCAAAAGGCACCTTCTTGCCAAACAGGCCAAGGAACATAACCTGCGTCCCGATGAGTGGCATGTAACCGATGAAGCGCTTCTGGCCCTTATCCGTTCTTACACACGGGAAGCAGGGGTGCGTAGTCTGGAGCGGATGATCGCTCGTCTAGCCCGCAAGGCTGTGCGTGAGATTCTGTCTGGCACCGTGAATAAGATCGAGGTTACGCCAGAAACATTGGAGACCTACGCCGGCGTGCCACGTTACCGTCATAGCGAGGCAGACCAGGAAGATCAGGTTGGGATTGTGACCGGTCTGGCATGGACACAGGTGGGTGGTGAGATATTGACCATCGAGAGTCTGACCATGCCGGGTAAGGGGACGATCCGTCATACTGGTAAGCTCGGTGACGTGATGAAGGAGAGTGTCTCTGCGGCCTTTTCTTATGTGAAGTCCCGTGCTGAGACATTCGGGATTGATCCTGCCGTGCTGGAGAAGACGGATGTTCATGTGCATCTGCCGGAAGGTGCGGTGCCCAAGGATGGTCCTTCAGCCGGTTCAGCACTGACGACATCTCTAGTCAGCGTTCTGACACGTATCCCGGTCCGGCATGATGTCGCCATGACGGGGGAGGTGACCCTGCGTGGCCGTGTGCTGGAGATCGGCGGGCTGAAAGAGAAGCTACTGGCAGCTCTTCGGGCCGGGATCAAAACGGTTCTGATCCCGGAGGCAAACGTCAAAGACCTTGCCGAGATCCCGGAGAATGTGAAGGAAGGCCTAGAGATCATCCCTGTACAGCACATGGATGAGGTGCTGAATGTTGCGCTGACAGAACCGCCCAGAGCCTTGGCAACAGGGCCGGTGGCGGGCAGAAGCGGCAAGAAAGTGAACGGGGAAGGAATTTCTCGCTCAATTCGGCACTAAGTGGGGGTATTCTTGCCCTCCGGCTGTTGACGCGGACGAAAACCGCTTCATAGTGCAGATGTAAATTGCAATATGTGATTCTGGCCCCTTTCTGGGGCCGTCTCACCCAACCATTGGAAAGGCTTACCATGGAGAAACCTCTGAACAAGCAGGAACTCATTGCTTCTGTTGCCGAGGCTGCAGATCTTCCTAAGGCGAAGGCTGGTGATGTCGTGGATGCCGTGTTCGGCACCATCGAGAAGACCCTTGCTAAGGGGCAGGAAGTTCGCCTGGTAGGTTTTGGCAGCTTCGTGACAGCCACTCGTAAGGCTGCCAAGGGCCGCAATCCGCGCACTGGCGAAGAGATTGATATTCCGGCCTCCACGTCCGTGCGCTTTAAGCCGGGCAAGGGCCTGAAGGACGCTGTCAGCAAGTAAGGCTGGCATCGTAGCAACGGGGAAGATAATTTTTTGAAAAAAATGATAATTCCCTGTTGCGCTTCGAGGTGCTTTTGCATATAACTCGGGGCGGGCAATTAGCTCAGCGGTAGAGCGTCTCGTTTACACCGAGAGGGTCGGCGGTTCGATCCCGTCATTGCCCACCACCCTATATTAAGTTTTCTATGACCTGGCGTTTCGAACAATATGAAACGCTGGCATCCACTTCCGACCTCTGTCGGGAACGGGCTGAAGCCGGCGAAAGAGATAGGCTGGCTGTAATAGCAGAGCGACAGAGTGCTGCCCGCGGGAGCCGAGGGCGTAATTGGGATAGTGGCGAAGGAAATTTGGCTTTTTCCTTCCTTTTTCATTTTTCCGAGAATCAGAATCTGCGTAGCGTTCTACCATATTTGGTAGGGTTGGCCCTTTATGATGGGCTGGTTGCTGCTGCGGCTCTACCCGAGAAGAATCCTTCCATATTAAGGCTGAAATGGCCGAATGACCTGTTGCTGTCTGGTCGCAAGATGGCCGGTATTTTAATTGAGACCGGCCCTCTGACGAGTGCAGGGGGAGAGGCCACCAGTTGGGCAGTGATCGGCATGGGAGCGAACTTGCGTATGGCTCCGCATGTTGAAGGTCGAGACCTGGCAGCCTTGGCTGAATATTGCTCGCCACCGGAAGCACCAGCCTGTGCCAGAGCCATCGTGCAGGCTTTTGATAGCTGGATGGAACGTTGGCAGCATGAGGGGCAGAGCGTGGTATGGGATGGCTGGATGCAGCGTGCCCACCCTCTGGGCACTCGACTGATCCTTCGAAGGCATGGTAGGGAAGAGACAGGACAATTTGCCGGGCTTGATGCGCAGGGACATCTTTTGCTTGCACTGGACGGTGGTACTGTAACCTCGGTTGTGACGGGTGATGTGATCTGTGAGTAAGGGAGGAGATGTGCTGCTCGTCATTGATGCTGGCAATACGAATGTGGTTTTTGCCATTCATGATGGCGGGACATGGGTAGGCCGCTGGCGTATCTCGACAGATGACCGTAGAACGGCGGATGAATACGCTGTCTGGCTGCTCAGCTTGATGGAGCGTGTAGGACTGAGCCCGGATTGTATAACGCAGGCCATTATTGGGACGGTAGTTCCGGCTGCGTTGTATGATCTGAGGCGTTTATGCCGTTGCTGGCTGCATGTGGAGCCTCTTGTGGCTAATGATGAGCTGGACTGGCACATGGATGTGCTGGTGGATACCCCAGCGGAGTTGGGAGCGGATCGGCTGTTGAATGGCCTTGCTGCCCGTCAGCTTTATGGTGGCGGCCCGTTGGTGGTTGTGGATTTTGGAACGGCGACAACGTTCGATGTTGTCGATGCTCAGGGCCGTTATTGCGGTGGAGCGATTGCCCCGGGGGTTAATCTCTCGATGGATGCACTGCATCAGGCGGCGGCGCGGCTGCCCCGTGTCAGTGTCGGGCGACCTGTGGAAGCAATAGGCCGCAGCACGAGTGTTGCGATGCGATCAGGCCTCTTCTGGGGCTATGTGGGACTGGTCGAAGGAATTGTTCACCGCATTGCTGGTGAAATGCAGGAGAGCCCCAGAGTTGTGGCAACGGGCGGTCTGGCCCCGCTCTTCTCTGAGGGGACGACGTTATTTGATGAAGTGGCCCCTGACCTCACGCTGGAAGGACTGCGTCTTCTGGCCGAGCAGAATAGGGATCGTTTCATTACCGATTTTTCCGGGCAATAGGCCCATACCGCCTTCGGGCACCCTGATAACGCTTGAACAGGATATGATGCGTTTATGACAGAACAAAAGAGTGATTTTGCCTTCCTTCCACTTGGGGGGACGGGCGAAATTGGCATGAATTTCAATCTCTATCGCCTACGTGAGGATGGAGAAGAACATTGGTTGGCTATTGATTGCGGTATTGGCTTCTCTGGTAATGATACACCGGAAGCTGATGTGTTGCTGTCCGACCCGACATTCATTGCCGAGCGGCGGGAGAGTTTGCACGGGCTGGTCATCACTCACGCTCATGAAGACCACGTGGGGGCTGTGGCCCATCTTTGGCGGCAGCTTCGTTGTCCGGTCTATGCCACCCCATTCACTGCGGCTGTGCTGCGGCGTAAGTTGAGCGAGGCGAACCTTCAGAATCAGGTCGTCATTCATATTATCATGCCGGGTTCCCGCTTTGATGTGGGGCCGTTTGATCTTCAGTTCGTTCCGGTGACCCATTCCATTGTGGAAGCCCAGTCCGTGGCCATCCGCACTCCTCATGGTATTATTATCCATACGGGGGACTGGAAGCTGGACCCGACACCACTGGTTGGCCCAGTAACGGATGAGGATGCGTTCCGTGCGCTGGGTGATGAGGGTGTCCTCGCAATGGTGGGTGACAGCACAAACGTCATGAAGGAAGGACGTTCCCAGTCTGAGGCCGATGTTCGTGTTGGTTTGACGGAAATGATTGCAAAGCTGGAAGGGCGTGTCGCCGTGACATGCTTTGCCAGTAACGTTGCCCGTGTGGAGAGCATCGCTAAGGCTGGTTTGGCCTCTGGTCGTGAGATCATGGTGGTTGGGCGTTCCTTGCGCAATCTGGAAGCCGCAGCCCGTGAATGTGGTTATTTCTCGGACCTGCCGCCCTTCCTGACGGAATATGACATCAAGGATGTTCCGGATGAGAATCTGTTGATGATCATTACAGGTAGTCAGGGTGAGGCACGTTCTGCCCTGTCTCGCATTGCCTGTGATACTCATTCTACGATTTCGCTGGGTGAGGGGGATACGGTCATTTATAGTTCCCGTGTCATTCCGGGGAATGAGCAGGCCGTTATGACCGTGCAGGATAACTTGACCCGCCGTGGCGTAACTGTCCTGACGGATAAAGATGGCATGGTGCATACATCCGGTCATGCAACTGGTGGTGATATTCGTCACCTCTACAGTCTGGTCCGGCCCCGTTACAGCATCCCTACACATGGGGAATGGCGCCATCTGACGGCGCATGGGGCGTTGGCCCGTGAATGTGGCGCAGAGGCTGTGTTGCTGGAAGATGGTGATATCCTCAATCTGGGGCCGGGACCGGTCGAGGTGGTCGATACGGCACCAACGGGCCTGTTGGCTCTAGATGGTGATCGCCTCCTGCCTATGACGGGTGGTGTATTGGCTGCCCGTCGCCGGATGCTCTTTAACGGTATGGTGCTGGCCAGCTTTGCGGTGGATGATGAAGGTTACGTCATCGGGGAGCCTCGCATCAGTGCGCCGGGCCTATTGGAGCGGGATGACCCTGAAAGTACGCGTATTCGTGAAGAATTTGCGTATGCCATTGATGAGATTCCCGATGAATTCCGGCAGGATGATCAGGCGTTCCGTGATGCAGCACGCACGGCCCTGCGTCGGGCTCTAGGCCGGAAGTTGCGGAAGCGTCCGCTGGTTGATGTCCATCTCCTGCGCGTCTGAGGAAAAAGAACATGCGGTTAAGTCAGGCTTTCCAGCCCACTCTGAAAGAAGTTCCGGCGGAGGCGCAGATTGCCTCTCATCGGTTGATGTTGCGGGCTGGCCTTGTGCGGCAGTCCTCATCGGGCATTTATACATGGCTGCCCGCAGGTCTGCGTGTCCTGCGGAATATTGCTAACATTGTGCGGCAGGAGCAGGACCGGATTGGCGGGCAGGAAATCCTGATGCCAACCGTTCAGTCGGCCGAGCTATGGCGGCGTTCTGGTCGTTACGATGCCTATGGCCCGGAGATGCTGCGTATTAAGGATAGGCAGGATCGTGAGATGCTCTACGGTCCGACCAATGAGGAAATGGTGACGGATCTTTTTGGCGGTACGGTAAAATCATACCGTGAATTGCCGAAGATGCTTTATCATATCCAGTGGAAATTCCGGGATGAGATCCGCCCTCGTTTCGGTGTGATGCGTGGCCGTGAATTCTACATGAAGGACGGTTATAGCTTCGATCTCTCTTACGATGATGCTGTGCGGAGCTATTACCGCATCATGCTGTCATATCTGAAGATTTTCCGCCGTCTGGGTGTACAGGCCGTGCCGATGGCAGCCGATACGGGGCCGATTGGTGGTGAACTCAGCCACGAATTTCTCGTTCTTGCCCCGACTGGGGAGAGCGAGGTCTTTTATGATGCTGGCTGGGATGAGATCGACTGGGATAGCATCGGCCTCGATCCGCAGAAGGAGGAGGACCTCCAGAAGCTGCGTGAGATCGTAAAGACGACTTACTCTGCTACGGATGAAAAGCACGATCTTTCCACATGGGAGAACGTGCCGGAAGATCGCCGCCGTGGTGGCCGTGGGATTGAGGTTGGTCACATCTTCTATTTCGGTACGAAATATACCGAATCTATGGGGGTAGAAGTGAGTGGTGCTGATGGTGCGCCTCTGCATCCTCATATGGGGTCTTATGGTATCGGGGTGTCCCGTCTGGTTGGGGCCATCATTGAGGCCTCCCATGATGACGCTGGCATTATCTGGCCGGAAGAAGTGGCTCCCTATCGTGCGGCTCTACTCAATCTCCGTCCCGGTGATGCATTGTGTGACCAGCTTTGCGAGAGCATTTATAGCCGTGACCCAGAAGGCCTGCTCTATGATGACCGCTCCGACCGTGCTGGTGTGAAGTTTAATGATGCCGATCTGATGGGTCATCCGTGGCAGATCATTGTCGGTCCCCGTGGGGCTAAGGCAGGCATGGTGGAGCTGAAGCATCGTGCTACCGGCGAGCGGAGCGAACTGCCTCTGGATGAGGCTCTGGCGAAACTGGGGCTTGCCTGATCATGTTCGGGCGATTTGAGCGGACAGTTGCCCTGCGCTATTTGCGTGCCCGTAAGGGAGAACGCTTTGCATCCGTCATTGCGCTCTTTTCCCTTGTTGGGATCGCTCTGGGGGTAGCGACGCTCATTATCGTCATGGCCGTGATGAACGGTTTTAAGGCCGATCTGATGGGGCGGATTCTCGGTCTGCATGGGGACCTGAACGTCTATGCCTATGGGCAGGTCATCCGGGAATACAAGGATGATGCGGCGTTGATCCGGAAGGTTCCCGGTGTGACGCAGGTTCTGCCCATGACGCAGGGCACGGTCCTTGCAGAAGCGGGGCGTTATTCCACGGGTGCCATGCTGGAAGGGCTGGCGCAGGATGACTTGCGGAGCTGGAAAGCCCTTAGTGATGGAATCATGGAAGGCAGTTTGGATGACTTCCAGGGTGATTCTGCTGTGGCCGTGGGGGTTACGCTGGCCGAGCGTGCTGGCCTGCATGTCGGTTCGCCACTGACCATCCTGTCTCCCAACGGGCAGGCCACACCATTCGGCACGATGCCACGAGTGCGGAAACTGCATGTGGCTGTGATCTTCGATGCCAACTGGAATGATTATAACAGCAACATCATTCTCATGCCGTTGGCGGCCTCCCAGAAATTCCTAATGATGGGAGATGGGGTCTCGTTGATGCAGGTCAGCACGTCCGACCCGCTGCATGTCAGACCTATCAGCCGTCAGATTACGGAGGCCTTGAATGATCCCCGTCTTCAGGTGCTGGACTGGACACAAAGTGCCAATGGTTTTCTGGATGCCGTGACAGTGGAACAGAATGTGATGTTCCTCATTCTCACGCTCATCATTCTTGTGGCGGCCTTTAACGTGATTTCCTCGCTCATCATGATGGTTAAGGACAAAACACGGGACATTGCTGTGCTAAGGACCTTCGGGGCCAGTCGGGGCAGTGTGATGCGGATTTTCCTTATGTGCGGGGCATCCGTTGGCGTGGTGGGAACGGTTGTGGGAACAGGGCTAGGCATTTGCTTCGCCTTGAATATCGAGCGGATCCGACACGTGCTGGAATCCCTAACGGGTACGGACCTGTTCAATCCAGAGGTTTATTTTCTTGCCCGGCTCCCAGCCCGCTTAGTTTGGTCGCAGGTCGTGGAAGTCGCCGTGCTGTCATTGGTTCTCTCGCTGTTGGCTACGCTATATCCCTCATGGCGTGCGGCAAAGACCGACCCGGTGGAGGCTCTGCGGCATGAGTGAGACAAAGCAGACCACAGTTTTAACGCTTGAAGCACTGGGGCGGTCCTTTCATTCCGGTGATGAAGAGCTGCATATCCTACGGGGGGCCAACTTCGCCCTGAAGAGCGGTGAGTTGGTGTCGCTTGTGGCACCAAGCGGAACGGGTAAATCTACCTTGCTCCATCTGGCTGGCCTGCTAGAGCGCCCTGATAGGGGTGAGGTCTTCATTAAAGGGCAGTCTACGTCCAAACTGGGCGAGGCGGGGCGTACAGCTCTGCGGCGGGATGAAATCGGTTTTGTGTACCAGTTTCATCATTTGTTGAGGGAATTTACGGCCGTAGAAAATGTCATGCTGCCTCAGCTTGCGGCAGGCGTGAAACCCGCCGAGGCTCGGAAGCGTGCGGAAGACCTGTTGGGCCGTTTTGGTTTGTCTCATCGATTGGCGGCCTTGCCGGGGCGTATGTCTGGCGGGGAGCAGCAGCGGACGGCGATTGCTCGTGCACTGGCAAATCGGCCCAGTTTGCTGCTGGCTGATGAGCCGACGGGCAATCTGGATACAAAGACGGCTGATCTCGTCTTTACTGAGCTGATGCGTGTTGTGCGGGAAGAAGGCGTAGCAGCTTTGATCGCTACTCATAATGAAGCTCTGGCCGCAGCGATGGACCGTACTGTCACATTGTATGAAGGGCGGATCATTCCTTTTCAGGAATAGGGGTGTTTTCTATTCCGAACTGGAGTGGGAGCATGGTAAATATAGTCCATGTCCTATGCCAGCTTTGTTCATCTTCGCAATCATTCCGCTTACTCCCTTAGTCAGGGAGCGATCCGTGTCTCCGAACTTGTAGAGCTGGCGAAAAAGAATGCCATGCCTGCCGTGGCTCTGACGGATAGCGGCAACATGTTTGGTGGGTTGGAGTTCTCCCAGAGCTGCCGCAAGGCCGGTGTGCAGCCCATCATTGGGTGCCAGCTGGCCTTGCCATCAGCTTCGGGTAGGCCCGGTGTCCCAGCGGAGCCGCTGGTCGTTCTAGCCCGGACAGAAGAAGGGCTGGAGAATCTCCAATATCTTTCCACGCAGGGCTTTTTGAATGGAGATTCGGCCGATCCGTCCATGCCGCTGGATGTGCTGTGCAGCCGTGCCAGCGGGTTGTTTCTGCTGACAGGTGGCAACCGGGGGCCGATTAACCGGCTTTTGCTAGGGGAGCAGAAGGTTGCTGCAAAGCAGATGCTTGAGCGTTTCAAGGAAGCGTTTGAGGGCTATGTAGCGGTTGAGATTAACCGGTTGGATGAAGCCGGAGAGGAGATCACCGAGCCGCAGCTAATCGCTCTGGCGGATGAGTTGGACTTGCCTCTTGTGGCAACCAATGAATGTTTCTTCCCAAAGCCGGAACTTCATGAAGCGCATGATGCGTTGCTCTGCATTGCACAGGGGCGCACCATGGCGGAGGAAGACCGCTGGCGTGTCTCCCCTCAGGCATGGTTCAAGACGCCAGAGGAAATGCGGAAGCTGTTCCACGACCTGCCGGAAGCGTGTGACAATACGTTGGTAATTGCCCGCCATTGTGCCGTAGCGGTGAATACCCGCAAGCCACTTTTGCCGGTCTGCCCGAAGGTTCGTGAGGGGAGTACAGAAGAAGAAACCCTGCGGGCCATGGCGTGGGAGGGGCTGGAGAAGCGACTGGCCGTTATGAAGGACGGTGAATCCCATCGGGCAGAGTATGAGGATCGGTTAGAAACCGAACTAAAAATCATCGCCGATATGGGCTTCCCCGGTTACTTCCTCATTGTGGCGGACTTCATCCAGTGGGCTAAAGCACATGATATTCCAGTAGGGCCGGGGCGTGGGTCTGGTGCAGGGTCGCTGGTGGCCTATGCGCTGACCATCACGGATATTGACCCTATTCCGTTCGGGCTGCTGTTTGAGCGGTTCCTGAATCCTGAACGTGTCTCCATGCCGGACTTTGATATCGATTTCTGTCAGGATCGGCGAGATGAGGTCATTCGCTATGTTCGGAACGAATATGGCCATGAACGTGTGGCGCAGATCATCACTTTTGGGAAGCTCCAAGCCAAGGCAGCCGTGCGCGATGTGGGGCGTGTGCTGGGCCTGCCTTACGGTATGGTCAACCGTGTTGCGGAGCTGATTCCGAATAATCCGGCTAAGCCGACCCCTCTGGCACAGGCTATTGAGGAAGAGCCTCGCCTGCAGGAGATGCGGGATACGGATGAGATGATCCGCCGCCTTCTGGAAATCGCCCTGCAGCTGGAAGGGCTGTACCGTCATGCTTCGACCCATGCAGCTGGTGTAGTGATCGGTGATCGTGATCTTGTAGAGCTTGTGCCGCTCTATCGCGATCCACGAAGTGAGATGCTGGTTACCCAGTATAACATGAAGTTCGTGGAGCAAGCCGGGCTGGTTAAGTTCGACTTTCTGGGGCTGACGACGCTGACCATCCTCAAGCGGGGTGTCGATTTCCTGAAGCAGTTGGGTGAGGAGGTGGACCTCTCCCATATTCCGCTGGATGACAAAAAGACCTTCGAGATGATGGCCCGTGGGGACACGGCGGGCGTGTTCCAGTTCGAAGGGGCGGGTATGAGGGACATGCTCAAGCAGATGGCGGCCAGTCGTTTGGAAGACTTGATCGCCGGTGTGTCGCTCTACCGACCCGGCCCGATGGAAAATATTCCCGAATATTGCCGCCGCAAACACGGTGCACCGTGGGAACCGCCGCATGAGGAGATCCGCCCAATCCTGGAAGAGACCTACGGCATTATGGTCTATCAGGAACAGGTGATGCAGATTGCCCAGAAGATGGCCGGCTACAGTCTGGGCGGTGCTGACCTGCTGCGGCGGGCTATGGGTAAGAAGATCGCCTCGGAGATGGAAAAGCAGCGAGCCATCTTCTGCGAAGGTGCTACGAAGCGGGGCATTACAGCGGAGAAGGCCGAAGAGGTGTTCGACCTCATGGCTAAATTCGCCAATTATGGGTTCAATAAATCCCATGCAGCAGCCTATGCCTTTGTTTCGTACCAGACAGCATGGATGAAGGCGAACCATCCAGTGGCGTTCCTTGCAGGCTGTATGTCTCTGGCACGAGAAAAGACAGAAAAGCTGGCGGCTCTTTGTCAGGAAGCTAGGCGGATGGGGATTCCCGTCCTGCCGGTGGACATTAATAAATCGCAGGCCGATTTTTCCATTGAGAAAATGGAAGATGGACAGCTGGGCATCCGTTACGCTCTGGCTGCCGTCAAGCGGGTTGGGTTCGTAGCGATGGAAGGTTTGGTGCGGGACCGAGGAGGGAAGCCATTCTGTGACCTGACCGATTTTGCAGAACGGTGTGATTCCCGGCACATCAACAAGATACAGATGGAGAGTCTGGCTAAGGCAGGAGCTTTCGAGAGTCTGGAGCCGGACCGTCACACGGTTTTTGCTAGTGCGGAAATCATTCTGCGCCGGGCGCAGTCCCGTGCACAGGAGAAGGAAGTAGGACAAGCGGGGCTTTTTGGCGGTGGCGTAGATAGCAGCTTACGGGAAGTTTTGCGGTTGAAGAAGGTTCGTCCGTGGCCAGATTTTGAGCGGCTCTCCCATGAGGCCAGCGTTATCGGCTTTCATATGAGCGCCCATCCGTTGGATGCCTATAAGCAGGTGTTGCGCCGATTGGGGATTACGCCAGCCCTTCAGTTGGAGAGCAAGGCGCATGAAGGCGTGATGCGTGTTTCTATTGCTGGGTGTGTGGTGGACAAAAAGGAGCGTCCCACAAAAACAGGCAAAAAGATGGCGTGGGTCACACTGACGGATGCTACCGGCGGCTGTGAGGTCACGCTATTTTCCGAAACATTGCAGAGCTGCCGGGATTTGCTTGTGGCGGGTCAGGCTGTACTCGTGCAGGCGGAATTGAAGCTGGATGGAGACGCCCTGCGTATCACGGCGAATAGCGTGCAGGACCTAGAAACAGCAGCTGCCAATGAGCAAGGGGAGTTGCGTATCTGGATTGATAATGAGGTCGCTTTGTCCCCCCTTCATGACATGCTGAATGATGTCCGAGGCGGGCAAGGGCGTGTTGTGCTGTTGCCGACAGTTGAGGAAACACAGGCTATTGAGATCAGGTTACCAGGTTTCTACCGTGTTACGCCCCGTCTGGCTGAGCAGATGCACACGTTGGAGGGGATCAAAAAGTTGGAACAGGTTTGAAAAAGAAAAGTCCCGCCAGAGAGGCGGGACTTTTTCGCATTAGGCATTAGAATGCGATGGGGATACTAATACCATTGACCGTGATGGTCCCTTTATTCACGCTGATGTGCCAACCTACATGATGGTCTGGCTCGTCCTTGCTAAAAATGCGGGCAATAGTTAAGGCTGCCTGGATCTTGGCCGGTGCTAGCTGGTGGACTTGAGAAATCATCTTGCCAATTCGACCAATGGAGAGGTGGATATTGGCTTGGAGGTTCTTGGTCCCCTCGCCAGCAACAACGGTTCCCGACCCCTTTATATCACTGCCATTGATAGCGGTCTGAAGGCTGTTAATGGTCAGATGATAAGGTGGTTTTGCGGCGGGTACGAAGCTGACATCGCCAGAGAGGGCAGGGGGAAGCAGAATCGCCCCAGCTGAATGAAGGCCCTCTGCAGAGAATACGACATGAATGGTCGGCGTGGTGCTGAGAACATTGACATGCGCTGAGCTGGCCGTGGAGACCCGGTCTGGACGGGTCATGGTGATGCCGGCCCAGTGTAGTTCTGGCAGGGTATTTTTTACTTCTTCTATTTCTGGCAGAGGCTGGGTAGAGCAAACATCTGTCATGCCCCGGTGATAAGCCGTCAGTGCGGCATAAGCGACCGCCGCATTGAGGCGGGTTAGGGCGGCTGCATCCAATTTCTTCTTGTGATCAACTGCTGTGGTGGAGGTGACCGAGATGCGGTGCTGGGTACCTGTTAGCTCGGCCTGCATGCCTTTGATCGTGACACCATGCCCAGTTTTGATGACCTGCCCGGGAGAGTAGGTGAAACATTCTGCTGAAAGGTGCGGCAATGTATCAGCCGAGGCGGCAGGCAGGGTAGTCAGACCGCCTAGTGCCAGTAGGGAGAAACCAGCTGTACTGGCTAGCATACGGAGAAAACGGGCAGGATGATGTAGCATAATGCCTCGAAGAGTGGCGGAGTCTGAAAGGTCTGGCAATGGGGGAGGGAAAATTATCCCCTCCGCCCTTTTCGGGTAGTAGGTGGTGCAAACAGGGCAGTGAGTTGGGCAACCATCGTGTCGCCAAGGTCTTCGGCGGAACTGATGGTCACGCTGTTAGCGTAATAGCGTGTGACATCATGCCCGATACCGATGGCCAGCAGCTCCCCAGCATGGTCATTCTCCAGTTGATGGATGACACGATGGAGGTGCAAGTCCAGATATTCAGGACCATTGGCGGAGGAGGTGCTGTCATCCACCGGCGCCCCATCGGAAATAACCATGAGGATGCGGCGATGTTCTGGGCGGTGTTTCAGGCGTTTCCATGCCCAAAGCAGGGCTTCACCATCGATGTTTTCTTTCAGTAACCCTTCTCGCAACATCAGCCCGATATTGCGCCGGGCTCGTCTCCATGGCGTATCTGCTGATTTATAGATGATATGGCGGATGTCATTCAGGCGACCCGGCTCTGGTGGTCTGCCTGCTTGCGTCCATTTCACCCGGCTCTCGCCACCCTTCCATGTTCGGGTTGTAAAGCCCAGAACCTCGACCTTGATGCCGCAACGTTCCAATGTGCGGGCCAGAATGTCCCCACAAATGGCGGCGGTCGTAATCGGACGTCCCCTCATGGAGCCCGAGTTATCGATGAGCAGCGTAACGGTCGTATCACGGAAATTGGTATCGCCCTCCTGCTTGTAGGAAAGGGGCAAGGAAGGATTGCTGATGATACGGGGTAGGCGTGCGGCATCAAGAATCCCATCTTCCTGATCAAAATGCCAATGCCGTTGTTGCTGGGCTAGCAGTTTACGTTGCAGGCGGTGGGCCAGACGGGAGACAAAGCCCTGTGTTTGCTGCAACTGCTCATCCAGCTTTTCCCGGAGGAGGTCTAGTTCGGTAGGGTCGCAGAGGTCATGAGCGTGGACCTCTTCGTCAAATTCCTGCGTATAGGCGTGATAGCCCCCTAGACCCTTTACGGGACATTCTCTTTCTTCTTCAGGTTGGGCAGATGGACCAGCAGGCTGTTCGTACCCGTTTTCGCCTTCTGTTAGGATTGCTTCCATTTCATCAGACGATGAACCGTCTGGGCTAGCAGAGTCGTCTGAATCATCACTCAGGGCTGCCTGAGTATCGTCTGTGCTGCCGTCTTCTTCGTCCTGTCCTTGTGGATCAGGAGCGGAAGATTCACCTTCCGTGTTGTCATCCTGGCTCTGCCCACGGGATTTTGAAGGGTCAGGCTCTTCCGTTCTTTCGTCACTCTCCTTTGTGGTGAGGGCCTTCACGAAACGCTGGGAGGCCTGATTGAAGAGTGTCTGGTCATTCTGTACGTCAGCCAGTTTGGCCAGAGCTTCACGGGCTTTAGGGCTGAGAGACTGACGCCATTGCTCCAATGCGGGGCCGGTTATGTTCTCGGGTAATTTCCGGCCGGAGAGGGCTTCCCGTGTGAGGAGCTCCAATGCGAGGGGAACGGGCATGTCATCCCGTTCAATCATTTTCGCACTGTTGAGGGCATGGAGACGCCGCCCCAGATAATCCTCTAAATTGGCCTGAACCCCAGCCATATGGCGGGCACCATAAACCTCGCAGCGGGCCTGTTCCATGTTGTCAGTGATGGTCTGGGTCTGAGCATCGGGAATGGTGATGCGCTTCTTCGGGTCATGGTGGCGTTGGTGCAGAGCCACGGCATCCGTGGCACCCCGGATGTAAGTTTTATCCTCAGGGGTTAGAGCCGCACGCTCCAGAGAGGCCAGAGCGGGCGTCATAGGGACATCCTGATGACCACTCAGGGCGCGTTGCGTGGCAAATATTGCCTTGCGGAAGAGTTCGTGCGGATCAGACATCAGACTTAACCCAATGGTGAGGCGTTGAAGCAGCGCTGATAATATTCAGCTACGATGCTGCGTTCGGCTTCGTCACATTTATTGAGGAAGCTTAGACGGAAAGCGAAAGGCACATCCTTGAAGATGCTGATATTCTCAGCCCACGAGAGAACCGTCCGAGGGGAGATCACGGTGGAAATATCCCCGTTCATGAAGCCAGCACGGCTAAGGTCTGCCAGCTCCACCATTTGACCGATGAGGGTTTCCTCCAGAGCATCGCCCATCTTGGCCTTGATGATGCGGATTTCCTGTTCCTTGGGCAGATAGTTTAGGGAGGTGACAATGTTCCAACGGTCCATCTGGCCTTGATTGATCTGCTGTGTGCCATGATACAGCCCGGTCGTATCGCCCAGACCAACCGTATTGGCCGTGGCGAAGAGGCGGAAAGAGGGATGTGGCTGGATGACACGGTTCTGGTCCAGCAACGTCAGGGCGCCGTCAGTTTCCAGAACACGCTGAATGACAAACATAACATCGGGACGTCCGGCATCATATTCATCAAAGATCAGGCTACATGGATTCTGAAGACACCATGGCAGAAGTCCTTCACGGAATTCCGTGACTTGTTTGCCGTCTTCCAGCGTGATGGCATCTTTGCCGATGAGGTCGATACGGGAGATGTGGCTGTCCAGATTGATGCGGACGCAGGGCCAGTTCAGCCGTGCGGCGATTTGGTCGATGTGGGAGGACTTCCCGGTACCGTGAAACCCCTGAACCAGCACGCGGCGGTTGTGCATGAATCCAGCGAGGATGGCACGGGTTGTGTCCCGGTCGAACTGATAGGCTGGGTCGATGTCAGGGACATGGTCGGTCTTCTGCGACCAGACAGGCACTTCAAGGTCCAGATCAAGCCCGAACAGCTCCCGGGCGGATTTCAGACTATCAGGTGTCTGGGGCAGTGTTTCGGAGAGGGACTGTGATGAAGGAAGAGCCATGACATGATTCCTGTCATTAGTAAGGTGGTATGGACAATCAGAGAACTGTCTGTCCTATTAGAGAACTGTCTGTCCTATTAAGGACCGGGTAAGTACGATTACACAATCACCCGGTCATGAAAAGAGGAAGTAGAGGCAGGGCAGCTATCCGACATCGGCAGTTTCCTGCTCCATGCTATGGGTGAGATGATCCCGCAATGATGCATAAGCCGTACCGATGACCTTGAAGCGTTCTTCGGCTCGGGGATCATCCTGATTGGCGTCTGGATGATAGCGGCGGGCGAGAACACGATAGCGGGTTTTGACAATCTCAAGCGTAGTCGGCCACTCAAGATCAAGCTGTGCTAGCGGCTCACGCAGGGCGGCGGGAGCATGCTGCCTCGTTTCGGCCTCTCGAGAGGTGCGGGCTTTGTACCCTCTCAGGATATCCAGCGGGTCATGCAGATCATCCTGTGCGAAGGATGCGCGCGCGGAATCGTGGCCTGGGGTTCCCATTTTCCATGAAGGACGCTGCCATGAGGTATCTTCCCGCAGGTGGCGTTCAATCTGCCCCGGTGTCATGCCTCGGTAGTAGTCCCAGTTGGCGTTGTACTGGCGGACATGTTCTAAGCAGAACCAGTAATAGCTGCGCAGATTATCCCGCCCACGGGGAGCACGGTAACCTGCTGGCCTGTCACAATCCGGATGGTCGCAGCATTGCTGGGGAGCGTCCGGGTCCGGTGCAAAGGCTTTATGTCTGGGTGGTTTGCATTGCATAATGGACGATATGGGGGGAGGTCTGGCATGGATGCAAGCATCCTTTCTCTCAGGAGAGAAAGATTCCTGTTATGAATATGACAGACGGAGCCTGTAACTCTGTAAATAAGCGTGGAAGAGAACCAATGAAAAGAGGCGACCGCATAAAGGCGGTGCTAGAGGATGCTCTGCATCCCTCCGTGCTGGAAATTCGGGATGATAGTGCCCGTCATCGTCACCATGCTGCCATGCAGACTCAGGCTCAGCAGAGCCGAGGACCAGCGCAGGTAGGCGAAACACATTATCACCTGCATGTCGTCAGCAGTCGGTTTGACGGTATGAAAACTCTGGTCCGACACCGGCTTGTGCATGACCTTCTAGCTGAAGAATTTAAGACAGGACTTCACGCTCTCTCTCTGTCTTTGAAAGGGGAAAACCAGCCATGAAGCGGCGTATGATTGCCAGTAGCCTGCTGCTCTGGGTGGGTGTGGTGGCTGGTCCGCTGGGTGCTGTAGGTCTGACAGGATGTGCTACATCCGGTTATGATCATCTGGTCACGAATGACCAGCACGACATCCACCGGGTGGAAAGTTATCTCAACGGGTTGACCTCTTTGCAGGCATCATTTGTGCAGACCGGCCCAGCCCAGCAGGGTGATGGGCATTTCACTTATACGCCCGGCCGCTTCGAGATGGTGTACGAAGTGCCCCATGCCATGCGGGCCGTGGCCCGGGATGGACATTTTGTCCTGCGTAATGCCGATAATGGTGCGGTAACGCACCTATCCCTCAAGAGAAATCCGCTTGGGTTGTTGCTCCGTCGTCCGGTCAGCTTCGATGGGGATATTCAGGTTACCAACGTCTCCCGTGGTGCTGAATCGATTCAGATATCCGTAGCGGAGGCCAACAATCCTTCTCAAGGATTGCTGACCCTCCAGTTTGCAGATGTGCATGGTAAGCTGACACTCGTAGGCATACAGGGTGTTGATGCCCGGAATCATCATTTTGGTCTTTCCCTGTTCGATGTGCAGGAGAATCAGCCCGTTTCTGAAGATAGCTTCATCCTGCCGGAGTAGCGGAAGGCAGAGCTGGCGGGCCGAACAGGCTTGTCCAGTTCTTCAGAAGAGCAGCATCGGCCTCCTGCATGTGCAGGGACGGGTTGAAGCGTTGTAGGCTGGTCACGCCATAGTCACGGATGCCGCAAGGAATGATTCCCTCAAAATCACTAAGTGACGGTGAAACATTCAGCGAGATGCCGTGCCAGCTAACCCAGCGTGTGACGCGGATTCCTAGAGCGGCGATTTTGGCTTCTTGTCCAGTTTGAGCATCAAAGCACCAGACACCAATGCGTCCTTCCCGTGTGAAGGCGTCAATATTCATGTCCTGAAGGCTCATAATGAGCCAAAGTTCCAGAATTTGGACGAATGCCCTGATATCTCGAGGGGGGAGAGGGCCGTGCTGGCGTGTTAAGTCCAGCATGATATAGGCGAGACGCTGCCCCGGGCCGTGATAAGTCCACTGTCCCCCACGCCCAGCCTCAAAGGTCGGATAATTATGTGGGTTGATGAGGTCTTCAGCCTTGGCCGAGGTGCCTGCCGTATAAAGGGGTGGGTGCTCTGTCAGCCAGATACGTTGGGGCGCTTGTTGACGATGTATGGCCTCGACTTGCTGGCGCATGAAAGCGAGAGCTTCCGGGTAGGGGCAGAGTTTTTTATCCGTCTGCCAGATAATTTCTTTATAAAACTGTGTCATGACCATTGCCCTCTCTGTTTTGATGGGCTATAGGCCATTTCACCGAAGCGGTCACGCCTCAGACGAGGAAACGAGACTGCGAACCACGGGGCGGCCGTGGCGGAATGGTAGACGCGCAAGCTTGAGGTGCTTGTGGGGGAAACCCCGTGGAAGTTCGAGTCTTCTCGGCCGCACCATACTCTCCCTAGATAGGTAGAGAGATGGTTAGTTAACATGGTTGAAACACCATGTTACGTCATTTTCAGAAAAAACTGATTGTCGGTATCGGAATAGACTCTGTATCCGAGATGTACTTTGGGTTACACCTTGCCCTGCGGCCTGCATTCCCTAAGAGGGAGCCGTAGTGCGTTGGTATATCTTGAATTGAAGAGAGAGCTCAGATGATCAAGCCATTGAAAAAAGCTGTTTTGCCAGTCGCAGGCCTGGGGACCCGTTTCCTCCCGGCGACAAAGGCTATGCCGAAGGAGATGCTGCCTGTCGTGGACAAGCCTCTGATCCAGTACGCCATTGATGAGGCTCGCGCTGCTGGTATCGAGGAGTTCTGTCTGGTTACGGCTCGCGGTAAGGACAATTTGATTGATTATTTTGATATTGCTTATGAGCTGGAAAGCACATTGCGGGAACGTCAGAAGACGTCTGCTATCGAGGCTCTTTCAAGCAGCAGCGTAGAGGCAGGGTCTCTTGTGGCGGTTCGTCAGCAGGTGCCGCTTGGGCTTGGTCACGCCATCTGGTGTGCCCGTAACTTCATCGGGAATGATCCTTTCGCCATTCTTCTGCCGGATGACATCGTGAAGGGTGGGCGTAGCTGTGTTGCCCAGCTGGCTGATGTTTATCATCAGACAGGCGGCAATGTCGTGGCGGTTGATGAGGTTCCCAAAGAGTGGACAGACCGTTATGGCGTGCTGGAAATCGGTGAGGATGATGGCCGCAAGGTAGAGGTCAAGGGGCTTGTTGAGAAGCCGGACCCGGCCGTTGCACCATCTAATTTGGCTATTATCGGCCGTTACGTCCTGACGGCTGATGTTCTCAAGCCTCTGTCTGCCCTGAAGAAGGGTGTTGGTGGTGAAGTCCAGCTGACGGATGCCATGGCCGAGATGATTGGCAAGGTGCCGTTCCATGGTCTGCGTTATGAGGGCACGCGCTTTGACTGTGGCAGCAAGCTGGGTTTCCTTGAGGCGCAGATCGCTATGGCTCTGGAGCGTGACGATCTGGCCGGTGATGTCCGTGCCTTCCTGAAGAAATATCTTTGAGAGAGGATGTAAGGTCATGACCGGGTTTAAGCATCATTTTGAGCCTACCAGCCTGCGCGAGTATGACATCCGTGGCATTGTGGGCAAAACCTTGCACCCCGAGGATGCCTATGCGTTGGGGCGTGTTTTTGCGAGCATGATCCGCCGTGATGGGGGAAGTGTGGTGACGGTCGGTTATGATGGCCGCCTTTCTTCACCGGAGCTGGAAAAGGCCCTTGTTCAGGGGGCTGTCGATTCCGGTGTGACAGTGCGCCGTGTCGGGCGTGGGCCGACCCCCATGCTCTATTATGCGGCTGTTACGGGGAAGTCCGATGGTGCCATTATGGTAACCGGCAGCCATAATCCGCCCGACCATAACGGCTTTAAGATGATGTTGAAGGGCAAGCCATTCTTTGGTGAGCAGATTCGTGAAGTTGGCCGTCTGGCAGCCGCAGGGGATGTTGTGCCCAAGGCAGAGGGAAAGGTCGAAACGATCGATCCTTCCGAGGCTTATATTGAGCGTCTGCTTCAGGACTATGACGGTGAAAAGCCGCTCAAAGTCGTCTGGGATAATGGTAACTCCGCTGCTGGTGATGTGCTGGCACGTCTGGTGAAGAAGCTGCCGGGTGAGCATACGGTACTGTATCCCGAGATTGACGGGACATTCCCGAATCACCACCCTGACCCAACTGTTGAGGGCAATCTTCAGGATCTGATCAAGACGGTTCGGGAAAAGAAGGCCGATATTGGCGTGGCCTTTGATGGCGATGCAGACCGTGTCGGCGTTGTAGATGGCAAGGGTGAGATTCTCTGGGGCGACCAGATTCTGGTTCTACTCGCTCGTGATGTGCTGAAGAGACATCCGGGTGCCACTATTATTGCGGATGTTAAAGCTAGTCAGGTTCTGTTCGATGAAGTGGGCAAGGCTGGTGGTGAACCGCTTATGTGGCGGACTGGCCATTCTCTCATTAAGAGCAAGATGGCGGAAACATCCTCTCCTCTGGCAGGTGAGATGTCCGGGCATATCTTCTTTGCTGATAAATGGTACGGTTTTGACGATGCGCTGTACGGGGCAATCCGGATTCTTGGTATCGTAGCTCGTCTGCCCGGCACGCTGGCCGACATGCGAGAGGCCCTGCCACAGATGGTCAATACGCCGGAGCTGCGTTTCCCCTGTGAGGATACACGCAAGTTCGATGTCATCAAGGAAGTTGCAGAACGTCTGAAAAAGGAAGGGGCTGATGTCTCCTCTGTGGATGGTGTGCGGGTGAATACGGCTGATGGCTGGTGGTTGCTCCGTGCCTCCAATACGCAGGCAGTTCTTGTTGGGCGTATCGAGGCACAGTCCCATGAGGGGTTGGCCCGCCTGAAAAAGGCTTTTGTTAGTCAGCTGGAAGCGTCTGGGCTTCAAGCGCCTGACTTTGAGGCCGCAGCCGCTGGGCACTGATTACAGTGTGTCCGGGCCGTATGCGTTCATAGCCGGGGGAGTGTTTCCCCGGCTAGGGATGGCTGATGTTCTAAGAGATGGACTGGCTTAGTAGAGGTAAACAGCTTGGGCGGAATGTGCTGGACTGGCTCATTCCGCCCAGTTGCGTTTCGTGTGGTGCAGAAATAGCCGTTCATGGTGGCTTTCTGTGTGGAAGCTGTTTTGCAGGGCTTCGCTTTGTCCACGCTCCCTTTTGCGATGTGTGCGCTGTACCCATCACGCAAGAAGAGATGGCCGAACGTGGGGCACTTTGTAAGGAGTGTGAGATCCGTCCGCCGGCATGGCATAGAGGGCGAGCGGCTTTTTTGTATGAAGGACAGGCACGCACTCTTCTCATGGGGCTGAAATATGGGGGGCGGACTGAACGTGCCGCCGCCTTGGCCTCTTTTATGGCGCAAGCAGGTGATGATCTGCTGATGTCTAGGGCGGTGGTATTGGTGCCTGTCCCCGTGCATCGTGGGCGTTTGTGGCAGAGGGGCTACAATCAGGCGGCATTGATAGCGAACCATCTAGCCCGTAGAAGAGGCCTTACTTGTTACCCGACCGCTTTGCATCGCCGGTTCAAGACGGTTGCTCTTGCAGGGCGTTCCCGACATGGTCGGTACCAGCAGATGGCTGGTGCCATTACAGTGCGGCCTCGTTACCGGGATTTATTACGCGGCCGTTCTGTCGTGCTAGTTGATGATATTTTGACAACCGGCGCCACGGCTGAGGCCTGTGCGAAAGCATTACTTGAGCATGAATGCGTTTCGGTAGATATTCTTGTAACAGCCCGGGTGACATTGACGTGACATCCGGCCTTCTGGATCAGAAAGGACTGTTATATGTCAAAAGTCGAAATCTACACGCAGCCGGGGTGCCCGTATTGCGTCCGGGCTATCAGCCTACTTCAGGCCAAGAACGCACCTTTTGAGGAAATCCATGCCCCTCGTGGCTCTGCCGAGCGGGAGACAGCACGGGAGCGTTCAGGCGGGGGAACAACGGTGCCCCAGATTTTCATTGATGGGAAATCCATAGGAGGGTGCAGTGAGCTCATGCAGCTGGAGCAGGACGGGCAGCTTGATGCGCTTCTTGGGCATCGTTAAGAAGAGGCTCTCACTATCCCTTCTTGTCCTTGTCGGGGCTGTTATGGCGGTTCCGCAGGGGCAAGCCCGAACACCATCCAACCTTGAGGGAATGTGGCTGGTGGCGGAAAAGGATGGGATTTTTAACATTGCTTCTTGCCCATCGGATGGTGACCGCCTCTGTGGTTGGCTGGTCGGCATGGATTATACGGAGGCCGAACCGGAGAAGGATGTCTGGGGCCGTTCGGAATGTGGGCTGGAGATCATCAGCAACATGCAACGCCATAAGAGCGGGCAGTGGCATGGTACGATTCTGGACCCGAGGACTGGCCGGACATATCAGGCCATCATGTGGTCCGGGAAGGGGGATACCCTGAAGTTGCGTGGGTATGTTGGCCTCAGCTTATTTGGTGAGACGCAGACATGGAGCCGTATCGCAAATCCGGTAATCGGTAAGCAGTGCCGCATGAAGGTAAAGTGATTGGCTTCCATGTCATTTTGCCTCCAAACTGCGAATAACTCTTATGGGGGACGGTGTTTTTTGGTAGCGTCACTCCGTTCTTCCCATAGGGGTGAAGTTGAAGGAGGATAACTACACTATGTCACAGAATCTTTCCCGGCGTCAGTTTGCTCTGGGGCTTGCCGGACTGGGGGCTGCTACGGCCCTGTCGCCTTTGCGAGCAGCTCAGGCCCAGAAGGGACCGCTACCCCGTATTCTGTGCTTTGTTGGTGGCTATACGGAACATGCCCCTCCAGGTGGCGCAGGCAACGGCAAGGGGATTTCTGTTTTTGAGATGGATCGTGATACCGGCTTTTTGACACCGGTCGCCACGTTTATGGACATTCCCAGCCCGTCTTTCATTACGCTGAGCCGTAACCGGAAGTTCCTTTACGCTCTTAGCGAGATTGATGATTTTGATAAGACCGGAAGTGGTTCTGTGACGGCGTTCTCCGTTGATACACGCAACGGAACACTGGCTAAGATCAATAGTGTTAGCTCCGGCGGGGCTGTGCCGGCTCACCTGAGCGTCCATCCATCCGGGAAGTATCTGCTAGTCGCTAACTATGTGGGCGGCAGCGTAGCTGTTCTGCCTATTCATGCCGATGGCTCTTTGGGTAAGGCAACAGATGTTGTCCGTAATAGCGGCCCGAAACAGCCGGAGCGTGCTGCGGATAATCCTGAAGGTAATTTCGCTGTTTCCGACCACTCTGGCGCTCATCCGCACATGGTTGCGACCGATCCGAGCGGCAAGTTCGTTCTGGTGGATGATGCCGGGCTGGACCGTGTCTATGTCTGGACGCTTGATCTGGCCACAGGGAAGCTGATTCCGGCCAAAACACCGTTCTATGAGATGGAGCCGGGTTCTGCACCGCGTCACTTCGTGTTCGATCACTCAGGCCGTGTGCTGTACAACCTCTGTGAACAGAATTCTAAGGTTGTGGTGTCCAAGTTTGACCCGCAGACAGGCGCCATTACGCAGATTCAGTCTGTCAGCACTGTAACGTCTCATTTCCGGGGCTCTACGCTGGCGGCTGAGATCCTCCTCGCTGAGAGTGGGCGGTTTGTGTATGTTTCCAACCGTCTGGGTGACTCTCTGGCCGTTTTCTCTGTGGGCATGGATGGTACGTTGACGCTGGAGGATGAGGTCTGGATGCATGCCGACTACGGTCGTGCTATGATGTTCGACCCGAGCGGGACATTCCTGTTCTGTGCCAACCAGCGGTCTGACTCCGTCACGGCTTTCCGTGTGGACCGTGAGACAGGCAAGCCGGTCTTCACCAATCACTTTACTGCTGTTGGTAGCCCGACGACCTTCGCTTTTATGGTGGCTGATTCCTGATCAGTTTCAGAGGTCGATAGAGCAAAGGAAAGGCGCCCGTTTGTGGCGCCTTTCTTTTTGGTCAGTCTTTCTGAAAGAGGGCAATGTAATTGATGCTGGTATCATGGCTTTCCCGCCAGTGTGGCGGGCGGTAGGAGAGGCCCTTCAGGTCTAGTAGCCGAAGCCCCGCTTGTCGGGCCATGCTGTCTAGCTCTGCCGGGCGGATGAACTTTCTCCAGTCATGGGTGCCGACAGGGAGGAGGCGCAGCACATATTCTGCCCCTAGCTTGGCCATGAGGAAGGAACGCAGACTACGGTCCATAGTAGAGACGGCAACATAGCCACCTTTTTTGGTGAGCCTCGCCAGTAGGGAAAGAAAGACCTGAGGGTCTCTCACATGTTCAATGACTTCTAGTGCCGAGACCACATCAAATTGCCGCCCCTCATCAAGAAGGGTTTCTGCATTGCCACATAGATAATGCAATGGAGCCGCCTGAGGGGGGAGGGGATGGAGGCTCTTATGTGCCTTAGCAGCTTGTATGCCATCTTCACTGGCATCAACTCCTAGTGTGTCAAACCCTAAGGAGGCAAAGCGTTCACTTGCCAGTCCAGCCCCACAACCGATGTCTAGCAGGGTTGGTGGTTCGGGCTGCTGAAACAGTGAAGTGGGAAGATGTTTGACGATCCAAGAGGTTCGTAGGGGGTTCATGGCATGGAGTGGCGCCATGGGACCCTTTGGATTCCACCAGTCTTTCGCAAGCGCACTGAACTGATTGATTTCATCATCGATAACAGATGATGTTTCTTTGTGTGGCTCGCTAGATGGTGAAGGTGATGAAACAGGCATTCTGACGCTCCTCCCGGCTTTCATGGTGCTTTTCTGCCATGTTGTGGCTAGACGTGAAAGAGCAGGAGAGCTATGTGAAACGGATATTTATGTAATGATAGCCTTATTCTTGGAGCTTTCTGCCCGATGTCTATACACGACTGTTCGGATGATGCAGCACGATCTGCTGATAGTGCTTTCTCAGGTCGGTCGGCCCCCCGTACGGTCGTAATGAAGTTTGGCGGGACGTCCGTCAAAGACCTAGAACGTATCCGCATTGTAGCGGAGAAGGTCCGGAAGGAAAGAGCCAAAGGTCAGCGTGTGGCGGTGGTTGTTTCCGCTATGTCAGGCGTGACCAACCAGATGGTAGATTATTGCCGCACGCTGAATGCGCAGGCAGACCCGGCGGAATATGATGCCGTGGTGGCCTCGGGCGAGCAGGTGACAAGTGGTTTGCTTGCTATCGCTCTGGGAGCGCTGGGCGTGCCGGCTCGTTCATTCCAAGGGTGGCAGATTCCCTTGTTGACTGATGAGATGCACGGTTGCGCCGCTATCGAGAATGTAGATGGAACGGCTCTGCGCCAGTGTATGGATCAGGGTATCGTGCCTGTGATTGCAGGCTTTCAAGGCGTGGATGCCAAAGGGCGCATTGCCACGCTGGGGCGGGGTGGCTCCGATACTTCTGCTGTAGCACTGGCTGCTGCGATCAAGGCTGATCAGTGTGATATTTATACGGACGTGGATGGTATCTATACGACCGACCCGCGTATCGTGAAGCAGGCCCGCCGTCTTGAGCAGATTACTTATGAAGAAATGCTGGAGCTGGCCTCTGTCGGTGCCAAGGTTCTTCAGACCCGCAGCGTGGGGCTGGCCATGCGGGAAAAGGTGCATGTGCGTGTTCTGTCCTCCTTCGTGGAGACGGATGAGAACAGCGGAACCATTGTAGTGGATGAGGACGAAAGCGTGGAAAAGAAGCTGGTGACCGGTATTGCGTATTCCATGGATGATGCGAAGATCACCATCCGGCAGGTGCCTGATGAGCCGGGCATTGCAGCAAGAATATTTGAACCCCTCTCCGCTGCGGGACTGAATGTGGATATGATCGTGCAGAGCATCGGTGCGGATCGTAGCACGAACATGACCTTTACTGTTAGCAAGGGAGATGAAGACCGGGCTTGCCAGATTCTGGAAGAAATGCGCCCCGAGATTGGTTATGGGGACCTGAATACTTCCAAGAATGTTGCAAAGATCAGTGTGGTCGGTGTGGGTATGCGCTCCAACACGGGTGTGGCGACCACTATGTTCCGGACATTGGCAGAAAAAGGAATCAACCTGCAGGTGATTTCTACGAGCGAAATTAAGATTTCCGTTCTGATTGATGCAGAATATATGGAGTTGGCCATGCGGGCGCTGCATACGGCCTACGGGCTGGATGCGGCCGAAGGAGCAGGGGCATGAGTGGGACAATGAACGCACGCGAAACGCTGGATCAGCTTTGGAAGCCGGGATGTGACTTTCTGGGCAGCCGCTATGCTCTTCTTGGCGGTGCCATGTCATGGGTGAGTGAGCGCAATTTGGTTTCAGCTATTTCTAATGCAGGTGGTTTCGGAGTGATCGCCTGTGGGGCGATGGAGCCAGAACGCCTTGAGGAAGAGATTGTCGCCACTCAGGCACTGACGGATAAGCCCTTCGGTGTGAATCTCATTACTATGCACCCGAAGCTAGATGCGCTCGTGGATGTTTGCCTTGCCCATAAGGTGACGCATGTCGTGCTGGCTGGTGGCGTGCCGACTGGTGCTACCATCCGGCGGGTGCGTGACGGCGGGGCACGGGTCATGGGGTTTGCGCCTGCGCTGGCTCTGGGTAAGCGGCTCGTGAAGCTGGGGATCGAAGCTCTTGTTATTGAGGGCTCCGAAGCAGGCGGGCATGTCGGGCCAGTATCTTTGAATGTTCTGGCGCAGGAAATCCTTCCCAATATTACAGAGGTTCCCGTGTTCGTGGCCGGTGGTCTTGGTCGTGGTGATGCGGTTCTGTCTTATCTGGAGCAGGGGGCTGCTGGCGGGCAGTTTGGAACGGTCTTTGCTGCCTCTAAGGAAAGCATTGCCCACGAACGCTTTAAGGAGGCCTTCCGCCGAGGAAATGCTCGTGATGCCGTGATGTCCGTGCAGCTGGATGAGCGTTTCCCGGTTATCCCGGTGCGTGGCCTTTCTAATGCTGCGACACGCCATTTCATGACCCATCAGGCTGATGTGATCGAGCGTTTCCGTAAGGGAGAGATCGAGCGGGAGGCAGCTCAGCTGGAGATTGAACATTTCTGGGCTGGGGCCCTGCGGCG
This sequence comes from Bombella intestini, assembly GCF_002003665.1. Classification (GTDB taxonomy): domain Bacteria; phylum Pseudomonadota; class Alphaproteobacteria; order Acetobacterales; family Acetobacteraceae; genus Bombella; species Bombella intestini. Next base: position 495,677 of record NZ_JATM01000001.1, on the reverse strand, counting down.
TGCCGTTATTGAAGGGGACGTGGAAAACGGCTCCATGATGGCCGGTCAGTCTGTCGGAATGGTTAAGGAAATCAGGCCGGTAGCAGACATCATCAATACTCTGGTGGATCAGGCTGTGGAAGCGCTTCAGAGGCGTGAGCGGCGTATCCATGCGGAGCCTGCACAGTAACGCTACCTTCGGACTGAAGGTCTGGTTATATGAGGAAGAGGGGGTGACGTGATGGACGATAAAACGAGGCAGGATATGGCCGGCCAGTCATCTGCCACTCTTGGGGGGCGCTTGATGGCTCGGCGTAAGGAGCTGGGCTGGAGGCTAGAGGATGTTGAGGCCTATCTAAAGGTACGGCTTGCAACGCTTCAGGCTATCGAGAGCGGCCGCTATTCCGACTTGCCAGACGCAGTTTATGCGCTTGGTTTTATCAAGAGCTATGCTTGCCTGCTGGGGATGGAGAGCGAGGAGCTTATACAGCAGGCGAAGCGTGAGCTTTCTGCTCTTACGCCAAAGCGTCAGACCGTTCATCTGACTCTCCCCGGCCCGCAAGAAGGACGTTCGGCGGGGCTTTGGGCGCTGCTGGGTATTGGGCTGGTTGTCATCGCTGGGGGATATGCAGGGTGGTATCATTTCTCCTCCCACGGGCAGCTCGCTTCGTCCATAATGCCGTCTCATCTGGCCGATAATGCCGAGGTTCCACACGCTGCGGTCTCACCGGCTGCCCCTCAGCAGGCCGCTCAGGCTCCAGCTACCCAGCCCGTAACGGTCCCGTCTGGGGCAGTTTCCGCACCTACCGGGGCGCAGGAAGCGGCGACCAAACCCGATGATGGGGCGAAAGATACGCCTGATCTGCCGCCAGCACCGGAAGTCGTTTCTCCATCGGCAACAGCAGTGCCTTCTACCGTTGATGCTGCGGGCAATGATGTTTCCCATACTGGTGGGGGGGATCATCCGGCTGATGTTCCTGCGGGAGCTTCTGTTCCTTCTGTGCAGCCTGTACCGGAAGTCCCCAAGGCTCCATTTCAATCATCTGCGCCAACACAGACAGCTTCAACTCCGAATCAGGATGCAGGCGATCGGGTCGAGCTTCTGGTTCGTGAAGATAGCTGGGTGCAGATTACTGATGCTTCTGGGAAGTCTTTGTTGGCCCGAGTGTTGAAGAAGGGGGAGAGCTGGCAGGGCAATGCTGGGGAGACCTATCATGTTACCAGCGGTAATGCCGGGGGTGTTGTTTTTCAGGCGGGGAATGTTGTAAGCGCTCCCCTAGGGCTGCGCGGCAGGGTTGTTCGTAATGTGACAGTCGATGCGGCATCTGTGGAGCAGGGCCATTATGGATATGGTTCTCTCGCCACTGGGGTGACCGCAGCACCGGAAGCAGCGGATAAACGCAGCCAGTAAAATCCTGTGACCGTTCGTGTAGGCGGTCACGTCAATCATGGGTCAGTCCAGTCAGGACCCGGAGAGGTTATTGATGAGCAGTTTACGTCCCTATCAGCATATTGAACGCCGTAAATCACGGAAGATCTATGTTGGTAATGTTGCCGTTGGTGGTGATGCGCCGGTTTCGGTGCAGACCATGACCAACACGCTAACAACGGATATTGAAGGAACGATTGCTCAGATCCGCAAAGCTGAAATGGCTGGCGTGGATATCGTCCGTGTATCCTGTCCTGATGAGGGAAGCACCAAGGCCCTAAAAACCATCGTAGAGGAAGTTAATGCGCCGATCGTGGCGGATATTCACTTCCACTATAAGCGGGCTATCGAGGCAGCTGCGGCTGGTGCAGCTTGCCTGCGTATCAATCCGGGTAATATCGGTAGTGCCGACCGTGTGCGTGAGGTCGTCAAGGCGGCTCGTGATCATGGTTGTTCCATCCGTATTGGTGTGAATGCTGGCTCGCTGGAGCGTCACCTGCTGGAGAAGTACGGTGAGCCGAAGCCGGAAGCTCTGGTGGAGAGTGCACTGGAACACGCAAAGATTCTTGAGGATCATGACTTCCATGAATTCAAGATCAGCGTGAAGGCTTCTGATGTCTTCATGGCGGTGGAAGCTTATAAACAGCTGGCTGCCTGCTGTGACCACCCGTTACATATCGGTATTACTGAAGCAGGCTCCAAGCGGGCAGGGACAGTGAAGTCCGCACTTGGCCTTGGTAATCTTCTCTGGGCTGGTGTGGGTGATACGATGCGTGTTTCCCTTTCTGCTCCTCCAGAAGAAGAGGTGCTGGTGGGATGGGATATCCTTAAGTCGCTCGGCTTGCGTCATCGTGGTGTGAAGATCATCTCCTGCCCATCTTGTGCCCGTCAGGGCTTCAATGTGGTGGATACAGTCCAGACATTGGAAGATCGTCTCCAGCATATCAAAACGCCTCTGACACTTTCCATCATCGGGTGTGTGGTCAATGGTCCGGGTGAAGCACTGATGACCGATATTGGCGTGACAGGTGGCGGCTCTGGCCGACACATGGTCTATGCAGCCGGTAAACAGGATCATACGATGCCTGCTGAGAACATGATTGAACATATTGTGGAACTGGTAGAAGCTCGTGTGGCTGCCATTGAGGCAGGAACCGCCGAGAAGGCAGCGCACTGATGGCACGCTTCCGGCCGCCACGGGGAACAAAAGACCTTCTGGGTGAAGATATGCGCCGCCACCAGAAGGTCACGGGGATGGGAAAAACGATTTTCCATCGCTATGGTTTCAGCCAGTGGGCAACGCCTATCTTTGAGGATACACACGTTTTCGCCCGGTCTCTGGGGGAAAGTTCAGATGTTGTCTCAAAGGAGATGTATACCTTTGAAGATCGTGGGGGGGAGAGCCTGACCCTTCGTCCAGAAGGGACAGCGGGTGTAGCTCGTGCGCTGGTCTCTAACTCCCTGACGCAGGCCCTTCCGCAGAAGATTTTCTATACCGGTCCGATGTTCCGGTATGAGCGGCCACAGAAGGGGCGTTTCCGTCAGTTTCATCAGATCGGTGCGGAGCTGATCGGTGCGGAAAGCCCCTTCCGTGATGCTGAGATTATCGCCATGGCCCGGGATTTTCTCGTGGCGCTTGGTTTGGGGGATGATCTGCGGCTTGAGCTGAATACGCTGGGCGATAAGGCGAGCCGTATGGCGTGGCGTGAAGCTCTGGTGGCCTATTTCCGTCAACATGAGGACCGTCTCTCTGAAGACAGCCGTTCACGGCTTGAAATCAATCCTTTGCGGATTCTGGATAGCAAGGCAGAGCAGGACAGGGCCCTGCTGGCTGATGCACCAGCTTTTGATGATTACCTCAATGACGAATCCCGTACCTTTTGGAACGAGCTGAAAGCCGCTCTGGAGGCGTTTGGGGTTGCATTTGTAGAAAATCCTCGGATCGTCCGTGGGCTGGATTATTACAGTCACACTGTGTTCGAGTTTGTCACAGATAAGCTGGGGGCGCAGGGCACTGTGCTGGCTGGTGGCCGGTATGAGGGGCTTGTTGAAGAGATGGGCGGCCCTGCCGTGCCTTGTATCGGTTGGGCAGCGGGTGTTGAGCGGCTTGCTGCTCTGATTGAGGCCCCAGTGGCTGACGTTAGCGATGTGGCTATTCTGCCCATGGGAGATGCGGCCCTGCTTAAGGCGGCGTCTATTTCTCGCTCTCTGCGGGATAGTGGCCTGTCCGTTTCGATCGAGACACGAGGAAACATGAAGAAACGCATGGATCGCATTGTACAGTCTGGTGCGTCTCATGCTCTTTTCCTTGGGGATGATGATCTGGCACGGGATGTTGTGCAGCTGCGTCATCTGGCCTCACGGGAGCAGGAAGAGGTACCCGTGGCGGATATCGTTTCTGTGCTGGAGCGTGCCCGGGCCTCATGAGTGCGGCTATAGAGCATAAGCTGGAACAGATCATTGCCCGCTTTGAGGAAATGCAGGCAATGATGGCCTCTGGGGAGGCGAGCGGGGAGGAGTTCGTTCGTCTTTCCCGGGACTATGCCGCTATGGAAAAACCCGTGGAGGCTATCCGGGCTTGGCAGGCGGCGCAGAGACGCCAGAAAGAGGCGCAGGCCTTAATGCAGGACCCAGAGATGCGGGAGCTAGCCCGGCTGGAGTTGGAAGAGGTCGAAGCGGACATGCCAGCCCTAGAGCAGAGCATGCAGCTAGCACTTCTACCGCGGGATGACGCTGATGAGCGTAGTGCCATTCTGGAGGTTCGCCCCGCTGCTGGTGGAGATGAAGCAGCCCTTTTCGCTGCGGAACTTTTTGAAGCCTATCGTCGTTTTGCCGAGGCCAACGGCTGGCGTTTTGAGGTCATGTCCCTGACAGAAAGTGACCTGTCCGGTATCCGGGAAGGGATGGCCACCATCACCGGACGGGGTGTGTTTGCTCGCTTCAAATATGAGTCCGGTGTGCATCGTGTCCAGCGTGTCCCCGCCACGGAAAATCAGGGACGGATTCATACCTCAACAGTAACTGTAGCTGTGCTGCCAGAAGCTGAGGAGGTTGATGTGCAGGTGAATGAAGAAGACCTGCGGATTGATGTCTTCCGGGCTTCCGGTGCGGGTGGGCAGCATGTGAACAAGACGGAGAGTGCCGTCCGTATTACACATCTGCCAACGGGTGTTGTGGTGGCTATGCAGGAAGAAAAGAGCCAGCATCGCAATAAGGCGAAGGCCATGCAGATTCTGCGTGCTCGCCTCTATGAGGCAGAGCGTCAGAAAGCACACGACAACCGGGCAGCAGATAGAAAATCGCAGGTTGGCACGGGCGACCGTTCCGAGCGGATACGGACTTATAATTTCCCTCAGGGCCGGGTAACCGACCACCGTATTAATCTGACGCTCTATAAGATTGATCAGGTTATGGGGGGTGAGTTTGATGAGATTGTCAACGCTCTGACCCATCACGAGCAAATGGCCTTGTTGGCGGAGGAAATCGGTAGCCCCTGAGGGATGGTCTATCCCGTTGATTAGCTGGTGGAGGATACGCAGCGGGAGGAGGCACCATTGCGATGGTCGGCGGCCGATAGGTCGGTTTCATCCATCAGGAAGAAATCCTTGAAGTTCTCACTGCCAACAGCTTCAAAATAATGGCCGTCTGGATTGTGGAGAATACCTTCCCCGCTGACATCCCGGGTTTCGGCATGGCCATCATGCATGACCGTTACAGTGCCGCAGAGTGTGTAAGGAATATCAACACGGCCCAATGGTAGGGGGATTGTGGCGGTGTCATCGGCATGGGCCAGATCAAGACGGAATGTTGCCGCCAGATGGCCATTGAGATAGAGGCGAGTGGATTCTGATACTTCATCAGAGGCCCGACCATCATGGACGGTAAAGCTCCCTCCGGTTGGTCCATCCGGCATGGGGTTGATGGCTTCACTTTTCGCAGCGGGAATCAGCAAGGCGCTGAGGCCGAGAGGAAAGAGCAGAGAACGCAGGAAACGGGATGATGTCATGTCTGGTCTTCCTGAGTGAGAAAGTGGTCGATCAGGGATAGCGTCTATGCGTAAAATAAATCTTTTGGAACAGGCGAGGGAGAGACTTTTTCAGGCCGGGATAGAAGAGGCAGCGTCAGAGGCCCGTTTGTTGCTCTGTTGGGCTTGTGGTTGGACCCGAATGGAACTGATGCAGCGGGATGATGTTCCGGATGAAGTAGCGGAAAAATTTCAGGCTGCGATCCAACGGCGCAGTCAACGGGAGCCAGTTGCCTTCATCATTGGGGAGCAGGGGTTCTGGACGCTGGACTTGTATGTCTCGCCGGAAACTCTCATTCCCCGTGGGGATAGTGAGACATTGCTGGAGGCTCTGCTAGATCACCGGCGGGACCGGCAGGCTGTCCGGTCTGTCTTAGACCTCGGTACTGGAACAGGATGTCTGCTGCTGGCCGCATTGAGCGAGTATCCGCAGGCCTGGGGGCTGGGGGTCGATATTGCACCGGCCGCCGCCGCTCTAGCGCAACAGAATGCACGCCGTAACGGCCTGTCGGACCGGGCGGATTTTATGGCAGGAGACTGGGCTGCGGCTGTGAGGGGGCAGTTTGATGTTGTTCTGTCTAACCCGCCTTACATTGAACATGCGGATATGGCCCGGCTGATGCCGGATGTAGCGGTGTATGAGCCGCATCGGGCGCTGGATGGTGGGGATGACGGGCTAACGGCTTATAGGATCTTATGTAAAAGCCTGCCACGTTTGCTTGCAGAAGGTGGTTGTGCCGTATTGGAGCTGGGAATAGGGCAGACACAGGCCGTCACCGAGCTAGCAGAAGCAGAAGGTCTTACGGTGCTGGAGTGTAGGAAGGATTTGGGCGGTGTGGAACGTGCCCTCGTTCTTGCCTTTTCTAAGGAAAGCAGTTGGCTTATGGGCTGATGCCTGATAGATTACCACAGGAAAATGCAGGGGATGGACAGCATTACAGTGATGGCTGTCAGTCAAACGGTAAAGTGTCGTTTCCTCTGAGAGTGATGTTTCTTCGGACAATATGGGAAGAAGCGGCAGATTGGCTGCTAATAGCGCCATTGTGACAAGATTGCGGGTTTGAAAATATGAAGCGAATGAGGAACCGTCATCATCGTTCAGGCGGCGGTGGAGGAGCATCCCGTGGCAATAATGGTCAGATTCCGCTGAACCGGAATCATGTTTTTGAGAGCAACGGGCCTGATCTGCGCATTCGTGGTACTGCCCAGCAGCTGTTTGAGAAATATCTCCAGCTTGGTCGTGATGCGACCGGCACCGGTGACCGTGTGCAGGCAGAGGCTTATTTTCAGCATGCTGAACATTATTTCCGTGTGCTCAATGCCATGAATCAGGCAGCTCAAGCTGCTCAGCAGGAGCGTGCTGAGCGGCAGCGTAATTACGAGCAGGCCCGGCAGGAACGCAGGGAACGGCAGGAGCAGGACGACGAGGAAGCTCCGGCTCCCGCAAGTGAGCGTCGCCAGCCGGAACGGCGTCGGCGTGCTGAGAAGCGTGAAGAAGAGGTGGAGCAAGACGACGAGGATTGAAGGTCCTTCTCACGAGCAGGTTATAAGAAGAGCAGGTCGGTTTATATCGGCCTGCTTTTTTTACACCTGCTACGCATCATCAGGGGATAGCGATATGATTCGTTGGGCCCGTCTAAGCTACGCCTGACGTAACGCCTTATTTTATGAAGATTTTTTGGGGAAAGGGGAGGAGAGATGGTAGCGGCGGACGGATTTGAACCGCCGACCAAGGGATTATGATTCCCCTGCTCTACCACTGAGCTACGCCGCCATCATGTCCTCTAGAAGGCGTTTGCCTTCCGATGAGGGTGCTTTTATGGCAGCCGGGGGCAGAAGTCAACAGGGGTGGGGAAATATCATCATGTTTTTTTGTTGTTTTCTATTCACTTCCTGCGGCAGGGCTGTCATTTTCCGCTGATGGCGTGTTGAACCTTCAGTCAGAGGCCGTTTCCTTTTGTCCCAACATTTCACAAATATTCTCTTTGCATTCAGCAATGCGCTCTCCTGGCTACCGCCTGCGTTTGTGTCAGTTCTGATGCTCGTTATCGTCGGCCTGACAGCGTTCTATGCGGGGCATGGGGCAAGTGCATTGATTCTACGCATCCCCGGTACACGTAGCGGGGCCATGATTCGCAATACTGTCAGTGCACTACGGCGGCCCATGCAGATTATGGTCACATTGTTGACCTTATTGGCAGCGCTGCCAGCCGCAACGGGTTTCTCGTATGAGGAGGAGCAGAACCTCCGGCTGTTTTTCTTCTTTTTGCTGATTCTTGTTTTTGGCTTTTCGCTCATCAGCATGTTTCGTTTGCTGTCAGAGGCTTATCTGAATCGTTTAGCGCGGCTTGATTATGCTGATGATATCATGGCCCGTGCGCATCAGACGCAGATCAAGGTTCTTCGCCGGCTGGGTGAAATCTTGATCGGCCTTATCACCGTTGCCTCGGCCCTGATGCTGTTTCCATCGGTCAAGCAATACGGTGTCTCGCTCTTTGCCTCTGCGGGGGCGGCATCGCTGATTGTTGGTCTGTCAGCCCGTGGGTTGCTCACGAATCTGATTGCCGGTGTGCAGATTGCCATTACCCAGCCCATCCGTATGGAAGACTTGGTCGTCATCAACGGGGACTGGTGCTGGGTGGAAGAGATTACGGCGACTTATGTCGTGCTGCGTGTCTGGGACTGGCGGCGGCATATCGTGCCTATTTCTTATTTTTTGGAAAATCGGTTTGAAAACTGGACACATAACTCCGCTGCCATAACAGGCGTTGTGTTTCTGTGGCTCGATTATGATGCCCCGATGGATGAGATTCGGGATATGCTGCGGGAAATTGTACGAAATTGCCCGCTCTGGGATGGTAAGGTGTTCGATGCTCAGGTGTCGGACTGTACGGATCAGGCGATGTCTGTGCGTGTCATTGCGAGTGCCCGCAACGCTATGCAGAGTTGGGACCTGCGTTGTGACATTCGAGAGAAGGCCATAGCTTGTATTCGGGAGAAATTCCCTCAGGCATTGCCGCGGCGGCGTGTAGCGTTTGTTTCACCGGAGACAGGGGCACGGTTGGATATAACCGATCCTGATACGTTGCTTTCGCCACCGGTTCATCGTCCCCCGCCGGGTAGTTATATGGGCCCGGGCAGTGGTCGTGAAGGGAAGCGGTGATCGGTAATAACCGTCTTTAGATGAAGAATGGCCCGTCAGTTCTAGTTTAACTAGAGCTGACGGGCTTATTTTTTACGACTCTGTCGAGGCTGATGGATTGGCCATACGAGAGTTGTGATAGCCGTAGAAGCGGTAGGTTAATGCCCCGATCAAGAAGTAGGTCACCAGTAGAATGACAGGTACTGGATTACCACCCAGTAGGGCGTGAATCATGTTGAAGATCAGAGGTAGGATCATAATCAGGCAAAAAATGATCCCCAGAACAGGCGTTACACCAATCCAGAAGCCACGGATGCGGATTCCGCCTAGCGGCACACTGAAGGGACGCCGGGTATCAGCGGCGTAATTCCGCTGCCAGATGACGGTGAAGCAGACCATGGCAAAGGCCAGAGCGGTGCCCAGTGAGACAAGGTCACTGATGATGTCGATGGGAAGGGTAGCCGTCATCAAGGCGATGATGGCCCCCATGATGAACGTGCCGTGAGCAGGTGTGCGATAGCGTTTGTGAATTTTGCTGAAGACGGAGGGAATGAGGCCATCCCGTCCGGTGGTCAGAAGGATACGGGACTGCCCATACATGAGGCCCAGCAGAACAGAGGATAGACCAATGGTGGCTCCTCCATTCACGAGCAGGGCTAGCCACGGCTTGCCCATGGCTTCTGTAGCCACGGCGAGTGGATCAGCCACGTTTAGTTTGGTGTAAGGAACAATTCCCAGCAGGACAGCCGCCACAGCTACATAGATCAGTGTGCAAATGAGCAGGCTGCCAATAATGCCGATTGGGATATCACGGGTCGGGTTGCGGGCCTCCGAGGAGGCTGTGGAGACGGCTTCAAACCCGCCATAGGCAAAGAAAATGATGGATGCCGCCCGGAAGATACCCGCCACCCCGAAGTGGAAATGTTCCTGAGCTGGTGGGATGAAAGGATGCCAGTTTGCCGGTGTGATGTAGCTAACGCCAATGATAAGAAACAGGAACAGAACGCCAATCTTTAAGGCCACTACAAGCGAGTTGAAACGTGCTGATTCTTCCACGCCACGGGCCAGAAGGGCCGTAACCAGCAAAACAGAAATGAAGCCGATCAGGTCCAGCCGGAAACCTGCCGTCAAAGCCGTTCCTTCGGAGCCGGGGACAGGCTGGAGACTGGTCTGGGTTAGCCAGACGGGCAGATGGATGTTGAAGATGCCCAGAAGGGAATTCATGTAGCCTGAAAGGCCAGCCGCCACGGCGGTGCAGGAAATGCCGTATTCTAGCAGCATAAGCCAGCTAACATGCCAAGCAGCTCGCTCTCCCATGGAGATATAGGCGTAAGAGTAAGAAGAGCCCGAAACAGGGAAAGTGGAGGCCAATTCCCCATAACAGAAGGCTGTGAAAAGACATGCTGCCGCTGCAATCAGAAACGCGAGTAGTACGGCAGGGCCAGCATATTCGGCAGCGGCTGTTCCGGTCATGACATAGACGCCCGCACCAACGGTCGTCCCAACCCCCATGAGTAGTAGTTGTGTGGCTGTTAGACTTCTTTTGAGCGTGACGGAGTCATTCTCTGCCGTGATCTGATGCATGGTCTTGCGCCGTGGATCACGACGCCGTCTGGTAGAGGGGGAGGAATGTTTGCTCATAAAAGTGGTGGATCATCCAGAAAATGGAAACAGTCAGCGAGAGATGGAAGGCGTTGTAGCGTATGGCCTAAGAAAAAACAGCCACGGCTTATGAAGAGGGTGGATGCTTCATGGTGGAATTATGCCGCCCATAGAACAGGTAGGTTGCAAAACCCAACCCTGTATAGAGGACAAAAAACACGAACGGGATGATATTCCCATGCAGTGTGACGTGCAGCATGTTTAGGCCCAGCGGCACAAGCATGCAAAGGCAGAAGAAAATCCCGAGCATGGGTGTGACCCCTAGCCAGACCCCCCGGATGCGGATCCCGCCGAGCGGAACTTGAAAGGGGCGAGGTGCATCCGGTGCCTTGTTGCGTTGCCATATGACGGTGAAGCAGACAATGGCAAAGGCCAGCGTGGTGCCGATGCAGAGCAGGTCTCCTAGTAGGGCAATTGGCATGGTTGCACTCATCAGCCCCATGATGAAACCAAGAATCAACGTGGCCAGCCAAGGGGTTCTGAAATGAGGATGCACGACACTGAAGACGCGGGGCAGGAGGCCATCATGGCTGATGGCATGGACCATGCGGGAAATGGCATAAAGAAGGCCGATCAGTACGGAGAAGAGACCGATCGTCGCACCAGCATTGATGAGGAAGGCAAGCCAAGGTTTATGGATTAGCCCTGTGGCAACGGCCAGCGGGTCGGCTACATCCAGCATCTGATAAGGGGCGATACCCAGCAGGATAGCCGCCACGATGACATAAACTAGCGTACAGATGACGAGACTACCGATGATGCCGATAGGCACATCCCTAGTCGGATTGCGCGCTTCCGCCGCAGCGGTGGATACGGTTTCAAACCCACCATAAGCGAAGAAGATGATCGAGGCTGCTCGAAAAATCCCTGCCACTCCAAAATGGAAATTGCCCTGAGATGGCGGGATGAAAGGGTGCCAATTGGCGGGATGGAGATAGAATACGCCAACGCCAACAAATAGTGCCAGAACACCAATTTTGATGCTGACAAAGGCTGTATTGAACCGGGCTGCCGCCTCTATACCACGGGTAAGAACCAGACTGATGAAGAGCATGACCGCCAGACCAATCAGATTGATGCTGGGGTGGAAGGTCAGCAGCCCGCTGCTGGAGTGCGGTATGGATTGAAAGGTGGTCTGTGTGATTACATCAGGCAGGTGAATACCGCATCCCTTGAGCAGGGAGGTCAGGTAACCCGAGAACCCCGCTGCTACGGCGGTTCCGGCAATGCCGTATTCTAGCAGGAGAAGCCAGCCGATCACCCATGCCATTTTTTCTCCCATGGAGAGATAAGCATAAGCATAAGCCGACCCGGAAACAGGGAAAGTGGAGGCCAGTTCACCGTAGCAGAATGCCGTGAATAGGCAGGATGCCGCTGCAATCAGGAAGGAAAGAAGAACGGAAGGACCAGCATATTCTGCGGCTGCCGTCCCTGTGATGACATACACTCCCGCCCCGATGGCCGTTCCCACACCCATGAGCAGCAGTTGCGTAGCACTGAGACTGCGTTTGAAATTGTGTTGCTCTCCCGCAGATTGAATCTGGGAGAGAGTTTTGCGACGTGCCTTGTTCATGGTGTTTCCAGCTGGGGCATAGGGATCACGAGTCCTGCATAACGGGCCTGAAACGGTATGATACCGGAATGTTTTCTTTCATGGCGGTTCAGGGGGGATTTGTAAATTATTTGGAGAGGGGTTTTCTGCCTTTAGAGATGGAAATGAAGAAGGCAGGCACTGCCGACACCCGCCAGAAGGCAGTAAATGCCAAAACCTGTCAGGGTATTTTTATTATCATCATGGAAGAAACGTAACAGGAGGCGGGAGCAAATAAGGGCGGTAATCCCAGCTACAACGGCCCCAAGAAGGGACTGGCCAATCATGGTGTTAGAAAGGTGGACGTGCCGGAGCTGCCACGCTTCTTTTACCGTGGCAGCTAGGATGATGGGCTGTGCCATGAGCAGGGAGAAGCGTGTGGCTGTTAGGTGGTCCAGCCCCCGCATCAGACCGCCATTGATGGTAGCACCAGAGCGTGAAAGCCCGGGAAGTAGAGCGAGGCATTGCCAGAGACCTATGATGAAGGCGTCTTTCCAGCTGAGTTCTTGTGTCAGGTAGGCGGCATGTTGCTCGTACCGAAGGGACCGGCGACGCATGATTTCGGTCAGGATTAGTAGTAGCCCGTTGAGCGTTAGAAAGCCTGCCACCATGAAAGGGTTAGCAAAGACATGTCGTAAATGGTGCTCGAACAGCCCTCCCATAATGACAGCCGGTATGGTGGCGATAACAAGCAGACTGCACAGGTAGAGTGCCTTGTTGCGTGCTTTAGCTGTTCTACGGGGAGAGAAAAGCCCCCGAAGAATAGCGGACCAGTCCGACCAGAAGACATTGGCCAGAGCAACCAACGTCCCCACATGTAACATGGTTAGAAAGGGAAGGAAGGTTGGGTTGTGTTCATCCAGTGACCAATGCAGTAGCCCGGGAAGAAGAACGGCATGACCGAGACTGCTGACGGGGAAAGGTTCCGTAATGCCTTGAACAACGGCAAGAATAATGGCCTGTAAATATGTCATGCGGAACCACGATCTGTCTTAGAGTGAGGGAACTGGCGGAAAAGGGCGGGCTGGTGCTGGTGAGAAAAGTTTGTATATGGTAGCAGCAATATTCTGTTGTTTTTCATGAAATCAGCGCTTCCGATCGGCAGATTAGCAGAGAAGGGCGTGAATTTCGAGGTGTCTATGTGGGCGATCCTTAAAGGACGTGGCGGAGCATTCATTGCCAGTAGCTGTGTTCTTCTGGCCGCTGGTGGGTTTGTGGCCTATGGGCTGGGCTTGCTAGAAGGGCCGGACCGGCACATGACGGGCTACCATGCGATCTTCAGCTCTGCGAATGGTCTGAATAACGGAGCCGATGTTGACCTCGGAGGCGTGACAGTGGGGCGTGTGCGCTCCATCACACTGAACCCTGAAACTGCCGTTGTAGATGTTCTGTTTGCCGTGCAGGATGACCTAAAACTGCCAGAGGATACAGCTGTTGCCATTGCCGCCCCGACCATTGGAGGGGATAACGCCCTTCAGTTGCTTCCGGGTAAGGCAGGACGGGTACTGGCAGCCGGGGCAACTATTTTGGATGCTCACCCTTTGCTTTCGCTAGAGCAGCAGATCAGCAACTATATTTTCGGCGCAGGCAAGTTGTAACGAAGTCTATCCCGCCGGGTGGTGATTCCAGCGGGATGTGTTGATTAGTCGTTGGTTGGGTAGGAGCCTAGCAGGCGTCGCTGCTTGAGCCACGAGCGGAGCATCCCGAGGATGCCGGAGCTTTTCCAGCCTTCTTTCTTTTTGGCGGCCCCAATAAGGAATGTCTGCCGATAATGGTAGAACTGGGCCCGATAGGCTTCGAGCAGTGTGGTGCGCCGGTCCCAGATATGGATAGCTTCCGAGCCAACACCATTAATCTCAATGATCTGGAAATCTTCCCCACGTTTTAGGGCTTCTGGCGAGGCCATCTTAAGGTCGATCCGCCCAAAATGGAAATCGGGAATATCCAGCATGATGGCGTTGATGCGCTCTGTCAGGGCTGGAGTAATGTCAGGCCGCCCATCCCTGAAGATGGACCCCTTGCAGTGATTTCCTGCAAAGACTAGAGATAATGTCTCTCCAGCGGGGAGAACCTCATTCTCACGCCCCTTGATGCGGGGCAGGTAAAGCTGCGGTACCTGACGCATACGAGGGTCGGCCATGACAAGTTCCTTTAATGTGGAACGGCCATTGCCGGTCAGGATAGGGGCTTCCTTGTAAGTCAGGGAGGTAATGCGGCCTGCTTTTTCATCTGGATGGCGGATATAGAAAATACCAGCTTCCATCGGATAGGTGATGAGCTGCTGTACCATCAGGGCAATACCTGCTGGGAAGAGAGGCAGCACGTCATGGAGCATGTCCAGCGATGAGATCAATCTAACGCCCGTACCGTTGCAGCCAATATCGGGCTTGAGCACGAACGGGAAATCAAGGTCCATCTCTTTCATGGCTGTTTGCACGTCTTGAACGGCATCAGCACCATTATGAATGATCCGGTATGGGGCAATGGCCTTTTGGGCTGTTGGTCCGGCCATATCAAGAATGGAGCTTTTGCTTTCCCCGCAGAGGCCGCCCGTTTCAATACGGGGATTGGCAGCCGTGGAGATGCTAAGATCACCATGACGCAACCCCATCAGAATCCAATAGATGACGATGGGGGTATAGAAAATGCTGTCGGGCCAGAACTCAAAGAGGGACAGCGTTTTATGAGGGGCTGAAGGTGCCGTCATGAATTACGTATTCCTGCGTTGTAGATGGCTGATGAAGCGGCCCATTAGGAAAATACACAGGATGAAGCCGATGATCCCCGCCCAGCGCCAGCCGCCCTGATGTGCCAAGAGCCACCCGCCAATATGCAGGGCGAGCAAAAAGAGCAGGCTTGTCCAGACTAAGGTTGCCCCAATGGCTGTTAGGGCGAATGCCAGAAAGGGAGCACGAAAGAAACCGCAGGCCGTATAGAGTGGTAGTCGGCTACCCGGAACAAAGCGGGAAATAGCAACAACCCCTATGATGTTTCGGGAGAACCATCGCTGGGCTTGTTCCTCACTAGGAAGGGTGAGGAAACGGCGCAGAAATGTCCATCGGCTACCCGCTAGCCCTAGGGCATAGAGGCCCATATCACCCAGAGCGACCCCAGCATAAAGGCTACCAAGTGCCAGAGGGATAGAAAGCTGGTTCCCTTTGGCTGCAATCGCTGCCAGAACGGTTGCAACATCTTCGAGGATAAATGTACCAAGGATGACAGAAAAGGCTTTCAGCCAAGCAGGCTGAGACGCCATGATAGCACTTATACGGATCACAAATAAACGGTCCTGGCTGTGGTTGGGTGGGAATGTGCCACGAAATGGTCCTGTCTGCAATCGGCGACACCGGATATACAGGGCGCTCCTTGTTGAGATGGAGGGAGATCGGTCATGACGGAAAATGGAATGATGAAGAGACGCAATTTTCTGGTCGCTGCCGCTGGTGGCTTGGCGATGACCGGCCTTCCCAATCCCGCTTGGGCGGCTAGTCGTGCTGTGGTTGGACGGTCCTCCGCTAGCTATACGGCGTTTTTGAGCGGTCTGCGGCAGCAGGCACTAGCAGCTGGTGTGCCGTCATCCATTGTGGAGCAGTCTTTAGCTCTGGCGCAGGCCCCCAATCAGGATGTCTTGCGGCTGGACCGGCATCAACCAGAATTCACTCTTACATGGGCGCAGTACCGGACTCGTGTCATCTCTTCCGCTCGGGAAAGCAAGGGGCAGCAGGCCTATCAACGGGTGCGGGGCACGCTCTCGCCTTTGGGGGTACGGTTTGGGTGTGATGATAATGCCATCATGGGCATATGGGGGTTGGAGTCCGGCTTTGGGGAACATCAGGGCCGGTTCAACGTCATAGAGGCTCTGGCGACTTTGGCCTTTGATGGCCGCCGGGCTGCTTTTTTCCGCAGCGAGCTGATCAAAGCTATGCAGATTCTGGCACAAGGGGCTATTAGTCCGGCTAATATGTTGGGCAGTTACGCTGGGGCTATGGGGCAGCCTCAATTCATGCCGAGTGCCTATCTACGTTTTGCTGCAGATGGTGACGGCGATGGTAAATGTAATATCTGGAGCTCCGAGGCGGACGTTTTTGCTTCCATTGCCAATTATCTCGGGCGGTCCGGCTGGCAGCGTGGGGAGCCATGGGGTGAGGAAGTAGCGGTCCCTCTGGGCAATAATGGTAAATTTACCTCTATTGCTGCAACAAGTTCCAAACATGCCCCGGTGCATCCTGTCAGCACATGGCAGGCCTTGGGTGTAAGGCCCATCCAGTCTTCTGGTTTCCAGGCACCACAGGCATCGGGTAGTCTTATCCAGCCAGATGGCCCTGGTGGACAGGCCTTCCTTGTTTATCATAATTTCCGTGTCATACGGGCCTATAATCCTTCTGACTATTATGCATTGGCGGTCGGGATTCTGGGCGATAGGATAGCTCGGTAATCTTAGTGTCCGGCGGTATATCGCCGGGAGGCCGGGTATCGCAGTTTTTTTCATAAAGGTTCCGTTCTTGTGGCGGGGCGTGCAGTGCGGGGATTGACGTGCAAACAAGACGTTCTCTCATGGGGGGGGCTGCCGGTTTTTCGGCATTTTCCCTGCTGGCATCATCACGGGTCGGGCAGGCTGCTGGGCTGCACAGGCAGGGGCGTGCCAACCCGGTCGGGCAGGCAAAGCCAGTTGGTTCGACAGTCGATTCGGCTGTAGGTGATGCCATAACCCCAATGGGCCCTATGCCGACTTCCGCACGCTGGGCCTATATTTTGGACAGCACGACAGGGACGGTGCTGCTCAGCCGTAATGCGGAAGAGCGCATGCCCCCATCATCTCTAACCAAGATGATGACGGCCTACGTTGTCTTTGCCTTTCTGGCATCTGGCCGCATCCGGCTAGAACAGGAGTTTCCTGTCAGTTCCAAGGCATGGAAGATGGAAGGCTCCCGCATGTTTGTCCCGCTGGGTAGTTCTGTCAGCGTGGAAAATTTGATCCGTGGGATGCTCATCCAGTCTGGTAATGATGCTTGTGTGGTACTGGCCGAGGGCATTGCCGGGTCTGAAGAACGCTTTGTTGCTCTGATGAATGAGGCGGCCCACCGCATCGGCCTACACAATTCCCACTTCATGAATGTGACTGGCCTGCCTGCCGAGGGGCACTATATGTGTGCTCTGGATGTAGCTATGCTGGCCCAGCATATTATCCGGGATTTTCCGCATTATTACGGCTTCTTCGGGGAGAAGGAGTTCACCTTCAATCATATCCGTCAGGGAAATCGTAATGTTCTGGTGGATAAGGGGCTGGCTGATGGGTTGAAGACTGGCCATACCGATGCGGGCGGTTTTGGTCTGTGTGCTAGTTCCGAGCGGAATGGAAACCGTATTATCGTTGTCATCAACGGGACAGCCTCCACGAATGAACGTGCCCATGAAGGCGAACGATTGATGAGCTGGGCTTTTTCCAGTTTTGAGACGGTTCAGCTTCTACACAAGGGGCAGGTTGTGGAGCCGAATGCCGCTGTGTGGAATGGTGAACATCGGAGTGTCGGTCTAGCTGTTGCGGATGATGTCAGCCTGACTATTCCTATTGGTTGGTCTTCCAAGGTGCAGATTAGTGTTGATTATCCGTCGCCCATTCCGGCACCGGTGGTAGCTGGGCAGAAGTCTGGCCATGTTTCTGTTGGCCTTCCGGGGCAGCCACGGGTTTATGCATCGCTTTATACGGTGTCGCCGGTTGCTGAACTCGGGTTTGTAGGACGGCTCATGGCACGGTTTGGCCATGCCCCGCAGTAAGTCTAACGGAGTGTTCATCACGCTGGAGGGAGGGGAAGGCGGCGGCAAGACTACACAGGTAGCCCGCCTTTCCGAACGACTGAAGGACGCTGGTTTCTCGGTGTACCAGACACGGGAACCGGGCGGTACGCCAGCCGCTGAAGCTCTGCGGAATTTCCTGCTCTTCGGGGAGGAAAATTTTTGCTGGCAGTCTGAGATCATGTTGCATATGGCCGCCAGAGTTGATCATCTTACCAGAGCGATCCGCCCAGCCTTAGCAGAGGGAAAGATCGTTCTCTGCGACCGTTTTCATGATTCCACATGGGCCTATCAGGGTTATGGAATCGGGGAAGGGCAGGCCGAGGTGTTGAACTATATCAGCTCGCTGCGTCAGCTTGTTGGGGGAGAGCCGGACGTAACATTCTGGCTAGACCTGCCTTGCGAATTGGCCCGTCAGCGTATGGCTCAGCGTGGCGGTAAGCTGGACCGGTATGAGGGGCAGCATATGCAGTTTCATCAGCGTGTCAGGGCTGGATTCCAGGCTATTGCTGAAAAGGACCCAGCTCGTATCGTGCGGGTTGATGCTAGTCGGTCTGTAGAGGATGTGCAGGATCATTTGTACGATCTCGTGCAGCAGCGTCTTGCGGGTAGAACTGCGTGAACGGAAATCCCCCGGAACCTCGTCTGGCCCCTCATGTGTATGGGCATCAGGCGGCGATACGGCAGTTTGAAGAGGCTTGTGCTTTTGGGCGTTTGCATCATGCGTGGCTGATTTCTGGTCCAGCTGGTGTCGGTAAGGCGACACTGGCTTTTCATCTGGCTCGTCGTGTATTGGGCGGTAGCGATTTGAATAGCCCAGTCGGTCGGCGTATTTCTGCTGGCACACATGGCGATCTGCTGACGATCACCCGTAAACTAGACCCACGGAAAGGGCAGTTGCGAGGAGGGATCACGATCTCTGATGTTCAGCCCGTCCAGACTTTCTTACATCATACGGCTACGGAAGGTGGCTGGCGGGTTGTAATTGTGGATGGGCTGGAAACCTTGAACCGTTCTGCAGCCAATGCGCTACTGAAGATTCTTGAAGAGCCACCACCCAAAGCAATATTGTTTCTGACGAGTTCAGCACCGGGCGGGTTGCTGCCAACATTGCGGAGCCGCTGCCGCTCATTGCCCTTGTCCGGGCTGAAGGATGAGGAAATGAAGGCCGTTCTGCCAGAATTGCCCGATGATGTCCTGCGCCGGGCTCATGGCTCTCCGGGTCGTGCGCTGTTTCTGGCGCGGGGTAGGGATAGTGTCTGTGCGAAGCTTGTGGCGCAGGCGATGGCAGGGGGGGAGTTGGATCATGAAAATTGGATGACCATCAGCCAGCTTGCTCGTGAAGCAGATAGTTTTGCGCTATTATGCGATCTGCTAAGCGAAGCACTGGCTGATCAGGCACGGGATGCTGCCTTTGCGGGGGATCTACCCCGGGCTGCCATCTTAGCGGAGCGTACGGCTCGGCTAGGGCAAATTAGGGTACAGAGTGAACGCTTCAACCTTGACAAGGCAGAGGCTATCCGGGAAGCCCTTGCACTAGCCCGACAAGGGCGGCAGGACTGAATGTGTATTTTGGAAACACTTGGACGACAGGACAGACTATGACACGGCGTTTCACCATCACGACCCCTATTTTCTATGTGAATGGTGCGCCGCATATCGGCCATGCCTACACGTCCATTGCGTGCGATGTGATTGCTCGTTTCCATCGGTTGGATGGTAATGACGTGTTGTTCGTTAGCGGGACGGACGAACACGGCCAGAAGGTGGAGCAGAGCGCAAAAGCGCAGAACGTGCCGCCGCAGGAGTTTGCAGACCGAATCTCCCAGAGCTTCCGTCAGATGCAGAAGGACATGGCCGTCCAGACGGATGAGTTCATCCGCACGACGGAAGCCCGGCATAAGAAGGCGGCCCAGACTCTTTGGGAAAAAGTTGCCGAGAGCGGCCATATCTATCTTGATGCCTATGAAGGCTGGTACTCCACACGTGATGAGATGTTTGTCGGTGAGGATGAAATCACCACACATCCAGATGGCAGCCGGACAGCACCTTCCGGTGCGCCGCTGGAATGGGTACGGGAGCCTTCCTACTTCTTCCGTCTTTCTGAATTTCAGGACAGGCTTTTAAAGCTGTATGAGGAAAACCCCGACTTTATCGGCCCTCATGGTCCGAAACGGGAAATTATCAGCTTCGTGAAGCAAGGGCTGCGAGACCTTTCCATTAGCCGGACAAGTTTTCGCTGGGGCGTTGAGGTACCGGGTGACCCGGACCACGTCATGTATGTTTGGTTCGATGCGCTGGCAAATTATCTGACAGCTGTTGGCTATCCGGATATGCAGGATCCTCGGCATGTGCATTGGCCTGCCGATGTGCATGTGGTGGGTAAGGAGATCATCCGCTTCCATTGCATCTACTGGCCGGCTTTCCTGATGGCGGCTGGCCTGCCTCTGCCGAAGCGGGTTTTTGCTCATGGCTGGTGGACAGTCGAGGGCGAGAAGATGAGCAAGTCTCTCGGTAATGTGCTGGACCCCAAGGCTCTGGCCGATGAGTTCGGTCTGGATCAGCTGCGCTTCTTCCTGATGCGGGAAGTGCCCTTCGGTGGTGATTCTAATTTCAGCCGGCGTTCTCTCATCACCCGTATGAATGTCGAGTTGGCCAATGACCTTGGTAATCTTGCTCAGCGGACGCTCAGTCAGGTGGCCCGTAATCTGGGGGGTGTTCTGCCGGAACGTGGCACGTTGACCGAAGATGATGAGAAGATTCTGGCTCAAGCAACGTTGCTACCCGATCTGACCCGTCGTCATATCGAGCGGTTGGCTATTAGTGATGCGTTGGAAGACATCTGGAAGCTTATCCGGGAGGCTAATGCTTATATTGACCGTCAGGCTCCGTGGGTCCTGAAAAAAGAGAACCCCGCTCGTATGGCAGATGTCCTACGTGTTCTGGTGGATGTAATCCGTACCGTGGCCACGCTGCTCCAGCCCTACATGCCGGATACAATGGAGAAGATGTTGGATCAGCTCGGTGTGGAGACGGGTGAGCGCCACATTGCCGCTTTGGAAACATTGCTTCCCGGTGGCCGCACCCTGCCTAAGCCGCAGGGTTTGTTCCCTCGCTTCGTGGAGGAAGAAAAACAGGCATGAAGGGGCTGATCGACACACATTGCCATCTGGACAGGTTGGAAGACCTGCCCGCCGGGCTGGATTTTGCCCGGCAGGCTGGTCTAGCTGGTATGATCACCATTGGTACACGTTGGTCGGAACGGGCAAAGCAGAAAGCTTTGACAGAGCATGATAGCCCGGACCTGCGCATTTGGTGTGCACTGGGCACGCACCCTGACCACGCCCATGAAGAGACTTTACCCAGCCTTGATGACATGCTGGCCGAACTTGAATCTCCCTGTGTGGCCGCCATCGGTGAATCGGGTCTCGATTATTTTCATGGCACGGACGAGGTGAAACCGGCCCAGCATGTGTCTTTCCGCCGTCATATTGAGGCTGCCCGTGTGACAGGCCTGCCATTGGTCATCCATACGAGGCAGGCGGATGATGATACCATCGCTATTTTGCGGGATGAGCATGGAAAGGGTGCCTTTCCTTTCTTGATCCATTGTTTCGCCTCTGGCCCCAAGCTGGCAGCAGCGGCGTTGGAGCTGGGCGGGTATTTGAGTTTCTCTGGGCTTCTGACCTTCAAGAAGTGTGAGGAAATTCGTGATGTGGCCCGTCATGCACCCGAGGATCGTATTTTGGTGGAGACAGACAGTCCGTTTCTGGCCCCCGTGCCCAAAAGGGGCAAGCCGAACACGCCCGGTTATGTCGTTCACACGGCGGCCCGTCTGGCTGAGGAGCGTGGCCTGACGGAGGAGCGGCTGGTGGAGGTTACGCAGGCTAATACACGGCGTCTTTTCACAAGGGTAGCTGTATGAAAATCACGATTCTCGGTTGTGGTGGCTCCGCTGGTGTCCCCATGATCGGGGGGCAGGAAGGAGCAGAGACGGGCATCTGGGGGGTATGCGACCCCACAGACCGGCGCAATTATCGTCTACGCTCTTCCATCGTGATTGAGCATGAAGGTTTCCGTCTTTTAGTCGATAGTGGCCCTGACCTGCGGCAGCAGATGCTGACGAATGGGCTGACTCATATTGATGCTGTGTTCTATACGCACGCTCATAGCGACCATATCGCTGGGCTGGATGAGCTGCGGGCTATCAATCGTGTGATTGGTCGTCCGCTTCCACTTCTGGCCAGTGCGGATGTGCTGGCGGAATTGCGGCAGCGTTTCGACTATGCTTTCCGCCCTTGGGAGGGGGGAACGTTTTACCGGCCTTCTTTCGATGTGCAGGAAGTCCCGAATTGCGGGCCAATAAAAATCGGCCCGTTAGAAGGACATGTTTTTCCGCAGAAACACGGCTGGACTACGAGCCTTGGCCTACGTTTCGGCTCGTTTGCTTATTGCACGGATGTGGAAAGTTTCCCCGAGGAATCAGAGGCACTTCTTCAGAAGGTGCCCCTTTGGGTCGTGGGGTGTTTCCAGCGGGAGGCTCATCCGTCCCACGGTTGGCTCGGGCGTGTTATGGAATGGCGGGAACGGTTCCAGCCAGAGCGCACTATTTTGACCCATATGGGGCCGGACATGGACTACGGCGCATTATGCAACGACTTGCCCGCAGATGTCCGACCCGCATGGGATGGGATGGTGCTGAAGGCCTAGAAGGGAATACCTCTAGGCGACATTCTGCCAGATTGTTGTCTGTTCCGCCGGTTCCATGCGAATGCATAACAGTCCCTGAACCCAGTGAGGTATAGGCGGGAGAGTCAGAAGGGCTGTTCTCGCCTGATTGTCCTGTTTGGAAGAAGAGGCAAGGGCGGGAGGGATCGGTAAGGACCATTCCTGAGCTCCCACGAAAAGGATCAACTCCTTGATGGAGTGATCACACAGCCCCGAGGCTGTCATATCCAGACAGACATGCGGCGTCTCGGCGGGTAGGACAAAATTGAACCATCCTCCGTTCTGACGCTGGCAGGGAATGGCAGTGCCGGAGGGTGTAGTAAGACGCAGCTCAGTTCTGACGGCTGGAGGCATCCAGTAACAAGTGGTGCTGCTAGCCTGCATATCTCCGTAACGGGATGGATCTTCCAGAGTGATGTCTGTCAACGGTACCATCATGGCCACTTCAATTCCAAAAATACGAATTACGAGGCCAGTCTAGGGAGAGAGTCTGTAGAAAACATGAATGGAGGGAAGAATTTCTGACTGTTTTCAGTAAATTTTATGAATGAGAATTCAGCGTAATGGCGCAGATTTACATAAAAAAAGGTGGAAGCGTATCATCAAAGCTCCCACCTTTTTGAGAATAAATCGCAGATAGTAATGGCGTCTTATTCTGGCGGATAAATCTGCGGATAGGTCACTTTCTCAGAAGGACCGGGTGGTTTGGGGCTGCCAGGCCGCCCGCAGGCACTCAGCCCTAGCAGGAAGATTCCCCCCATGAGAACCACCATGACCCTCGTCATGATGGATGACTTAAGAGAATACATGGTCATTTCTCCGTTGCGGGCTGGGCCAGACGTTCCAGCCATACTGTGGCCTGTGCCTTAACATTGGCCGGAGCTGTACCGCCGTGGCTGGTGCGGGAAGCAAGGGAGGATTCTACAGTCAGCACATTATAGAGGGATTCGTTGATGCCGGATTCTACAGCCTGCATCTCCTCAAGAGAGAGGTCGGCGAGATCGCAGCCTTTCTGCTCTGCCAGACTGACAAGACGCCCCGTAACATGATGGGCCGTGCGGAAGGGCAGGCGCAGTTCCCGTACCAGCCAGTCGGCAAGGTCTGTAGCGGTAGAGAAACCGGCCCCAGCCAGTTCTCGCATACGCTCCTTATTGGGCTTCAGGTCCCGGATCATCCCCTCCATAGCTGCCAGAGACAGGGTGATAGCTGTTGTGGCATCAAAGACGGGTTCTTTGTCTTCTTGTGTATCTTTCGCATAGGCCAATGGCAGGCCTTTCATGACCGTTAGAAGCCCGATGAGGTCGCCAGTGATGCGGCCAACCTTGGCACGGACCAGCTCGGCAGCATCTGGGTTGCGCTTCTGCGGCATAATGGAGGAGCCGGTGGTAAAGGCATCGGAAAGATGCACGAAGTTGAAGGCCGCAGATGCCCACTGCACGATCTCTTCAGAAAGGCGGGAGAGGTGCATGGCCTCCATGGAGAGGACAGACAGATACTCCAGTGCAAAATCACGGTCGGAGACGGCATCCAGTGAGTTTGATGTCGGGCGATCAAAGCCGAGGGCCTGAGCTGTCATATCCCGGTCGATGGGGAAGGACGTACCAGCAAGGGCGGCGGAGCCGAGCGGGCACTCATTCATCCGGCGGCGGGCATCACGCAGGCGGGAGGCATCCCGGGCAAGCATTTCCACATAGGCCAGCAGATGATGACCGAAGGTGACAGGCTGGGCTACCTGAAGGTGAGTAAAGCCCGGCATAGGAGTATCGTGATACTCCAACGCACGACGGGCTAGGGTCCGCATTAGGGCTTCGGTTTGCTCTACGATGCCATCAATAGAATCACGAACCCAGAGACGGAAGTCGGTGGCGATCTGGTCATTGCGGGAGCGGGCTGTGTGCAGACGTTTCCCAGCTTCGCCAATCCGTTCGGACAGGCGGGATTCGATATTCATGTGAATATCTTCCAGTGCTGGGGAGAAGGCAAAACGGCCTTCTTCAATTTCCTTGGCAATATCTGCCAGACCCTGCTGGATTTCAGCTTCTTCTTGTTCTGTCAGCAGGCCAACCTTGCGGAGCATGGCGGCATGAGCGAGGGAGCCCCGGATATCCTGCCGCCATAGAATCTGGTCGAACCCGATGGAAGCGTTGATCTCTTCCATGATGGCTGCTGGACCGCTGGCAAAACGGCCACCCCATTGTGGGTTGGCGGCTTCAGCCTTGGTGGACTGGTTTGCAGGGGAGGCGTTGCTGGTACTATTATGTGTCATGAGGACCGATATGATCAGAAACTGGAAAAAGATTCGTACGTGCGCCGTTCTGGCGGGCTGGCTAAGTGTAGCCGCTGCAGGCTTGTGGCACAATTCTGCACAGGCGGAGGCTTTACAGAGTCTCCAGGAGCTAGAGCCAGAACCGGCCTTGTCCGCTCCCGTTATGCTCCCCGTGACGGGAGTAGGGGGAACAAAGGCAATCCTGCCTCTACGAGCAGGCAAGCCGTACATGCTGCATCTTTGGGCCACATGGTGTACGCCCTGTCGGGAAGAACTGCCCAAGCTAGCAGCGTTTCTTGATAAGAACCCTGATATACCGGTTATCCCCGTTGCGCTGGATAGTGGTGTTCCTGAAAAAGTGCAGGCGGCCCTGCCTCGTCTTCATGCTGAAGGTCTCCCTGTTTGGACAGCAGACCGCCAGAATGTGGAGCCGTTTCTGAAGAGCCTTTCAGAACCCGGGCTGCCGATGACACTCCTGATTGATGCGCATGGGCAGGTCCGTTCCATTTCCGATGGCGGTGTGGATTGGAAAGAGACTGGTGCGGCCAGCACGGTCCGTTCTCTTCTTCAACAGGTGGAATAAGGGGCTGTCATGATGAGCCAGCAGAATGAGATAGGGCCCCTTTTGGATGAGGGTGAAGCGCCTCCTTATCATGTACATCACGGGAAAGAGGATAGCCCCTTCGTCATGATTAGCGATCATGCTGGCCGGATGGTACCGGAGAGGCTAGGTGATCTAGGGCTGCCACCGGATGAATGGGACCGGCATATCGCTTATGACATCGGTATTCGGGAGGTGGGAAGGCATCTTCAGCAGGCTCTTGGCTGCCTACTTGTGGAGCAGGTTTATTCTCGTCTTGTGATCGACTGTAATCGGGCCGCAGGGCATCCAACTTCTATCCCGCCTGTCAGTGATGGTGCGCCGGTGCAGGGTAATCAGGGCCTTTCAGCAGCAGAGAGGCAACAGCGGGAAGATGCCATTCTTCACGTTTATCATGATGAGATAGAACGCCATTTGAGCCAGAGAAATTTGGACGAGACTTTGTTCGTGTCTCTGCATAGCTTTACGCCTGCCATGCAGGATGGGCTGGCACGCCCATGGCATATCGGTCTTCTGCATGACCATGACCCTCATTCAGCTCGACTGATGAAGGAACTTCTGGAAGGCGAAGGTAATCTTTGCGTAGGGGACAATCAGCCTTACGTCCTGAATACCCAGAATGAATATAGCGTACCGTATCATGCCGGACGGCGGAATTTACCGGCTCTTGAGATCGAGATAAGGCAGGACCTCATTAGTGATGGGGCAGGGCAGCGGCTCTGGGCGGAGCGTCTGGCCCGTTTGTTGCCTTGCTTCTGGGAAAGACGGAAGGACATGGCGTGACGATAGATGGAAAAACCAGATTGGCTGGCGTCATTGGCTGGCCAGTTGAACATTCCCGTTCTCCTTTGCTGCATAATCACTGGTGCCGGGTGCATCAGGTCAATGGTGCTTATGTTCCTTTGCCAGTCGCACCGGGACAGTTGGAAACAGCCCTGAGGGGACTGGCCGCAGCGGGCTTTCGAGGGGTGAATGTTACGATTCCGCACAAAGAGGAGGCTTTCCGCCTCTGTGATGAACTGACAGAAACGGCTCGCCGGGCCGGAGCCGCTAACACGTTGCGTTTTGAGAAGGGGCGGATCATCGGTGATTGCACGGATGGGACTGGCTTCTGTGATAATCTTTCGGCGCACGATGTCAGGTTAGAAGGGAGAGCTCTTGTTCTTGGTGCGGGTGGGGCCGCCCGGGCTGTAGCCGCTGCTTTGCAGGATCGAGGCTGTGAGGTCTTCATTGCCAATCGCACGACAGCCCGAGCCGAGGCATTGGTGCAAGCTCTGGGTGCCGGAACTGTTCTGGACTGGGCAGACTGGCCGAGCCGATTGGGAGAGATGAGCTTGCTCGTCAATGCAACATCGTTGGGTATGGGTGGCCGTGAGGATATGGACTGGGCCACACTGTTGCAGGCGGGGCAGGCAGGGCTGAGCGTGGCAGACATTGTCTATACGCCACGGCAAACACCCTTGTTGAAGGCAGCGCAGAAGCATGGATTTCGCACTGTGGACGGGTTGGGTATGCTGATCTGCCAAGCGCGGGCTGGGTTTCAGGGATGGTTCGGTGTGTTGCCCGAGGCTGATGAAGCTAGTTTTGCTCTTCTGGCGCAGGACCTCGCTTAATATGGTCCTTCCTGAGATGGTGATGAGCGGAGCCTGTTTATGAAGGTTCTGGGGCTGACGGGCGGCATGGCGGCGGGAAAGAGTACGGTGGCATCTCTTTTCCGTAAGGCCGGTGTGCCGGTTTTCGATGCGGATGCTTGTGTCCGTCAGCTTCAGGCACCTCACGGGCGGTCTATCCCAGTTTTGCAGAAGACTTTTCCCGGCATCGTGCATGATGGTGTGCTGGATAGAGCGGCATTGCGCCGCCTGATTGCTGTTGATTCAACCGTTCTTCCCCGGTTGGAAGCCATTATCCATCCGCTCGTTCGGCAAGAAAGACGGGCTTTTCTGAAACGCTGTCGGTCCCGTCAGGTGCCATTGTGTGTTCTGGATATACCCCTTTTATGGGAGATAGGGGCGGACCGAGATTGCACTCTGGTTATGGTGGCGATAGCCCCGCTGTCTGTCCGTCTGTCCCGAATCCGGCAGCGATATAGAAGGGGCGGCCTGATGAGCGAGGCTGATGCAAAAGCTCTGCTGAACCGGCAGATGCCGGATCGAGAAAGGCGACGTCGGGCGGATATCGTGATAAAAACAGGCCTCTCCCGGGCCTATGCGGTCCGTCAGGTGCGTGCCCTTTTGGCTTCCCTGTTGCGTGAAAGACAATGACATGACCCGTTCCATTCTCTTTGATACTGAAACAACAGGATTAGACCCGGATACTGGGGACCGGGTGATTGAGATTGCCGCTCTGGAGTTAGTGAACGACCTGCGGACAGGGAATTATTTCCACGTATTAGTGAATCCTGAGCGAGATATTCCGCCTGAGGCGACAAAGGTTCATGGGATCACATTAGCTGATCTTGAGGGGAAGCCTCTTTTTGCTGACATCGCCGATGAGTTTCTGGCTTTTATCGGTGATGGAAAAATGATCGCTCATAATGCACCGTTTGACTTCAAATTCATCAATGCGGAGTTGAAGCGGGCAGGGCGGGAACCGTTGGATTATGAGAGCCGTGCTATTGATACCGTCATTATGGCCCGGAAGAAGTTTCCCGGCATGCCCGCCAATCTGGATGCTCTCTGTCGCCGTTTCGGGATCGACCTCTCCGAACGAGGTACTCACAATGCCTTGTTAGACTGCCGCCTTCTGGCTGATGTTTATGTGGAGTTGATAGGCGGGCGGCAGCGTGGTCTCGGGCTGAGTAATGATCGGCAGCAGTCTTCTACATCTGGCGGGGTAAGGAAACGCAAGGCCGTGACGGGCCGTAAGGCACGCCCTATGCCGCCGCCAGATGAGGCTACTCTGGCTCGTCATGCTGAATTTTTGAATAGTCTGTCCGACCCGATCTGGTTGAAGGAGTGAAGAGGGTCCTCTTCATCACGGCACATCGTCTCGGGGATGCCGTGATTGCCATGGGGGTCTTGGGTGGGCTGATGAAGCGTTATCCGCACGCCCGGTTTACTGTCGCCTGTGGCCCGGCTGTGCAGGACCTATTCCGCTATATGCCGCGATGTGATCGCATCATTGTGGTGGAGAAGAAGTCTCATAATCGGCACTGGCTGGATTTATGGTGGCAGGTTGTGAGGTATCGCTGGGAAGCAGTGGTCGATCTACGGTCATCACCTTTGGCCTATGCGGTTTGGAGCCGTGCCCGGCATGTTGTCAGAGGGGGCAGGCAGGCGGGATTAAAGCTAGAGCAGCAGGCCCGCTCTCTGGGGTTCGAACAGCCTTGCCGTCCGTATGTCTGGTTAGGACAGGAAGAGCAGGCAGAAGCGGTACGTCTTTTGCCTGATGATACCCGTTGGGTGGCCTTAGCCCCGACAGCGGGAACGGAAACGAAAATATGGCCAGCTGAAGCCTTTGCGGCTCTTGCCGAGCGGCTGAAGACGCATGGATTGTGCCCAGTTCTATTCTATGGGCCGGGTGAGCGTGAAGACAGGCTGGCTGCTCCTGCACGGGCGGCCATGCCAGAAGTTCTGGACATGGGGGGGAGATACGCCCTGGCACAGGTGGCCGCTCTATTGGCTCGATGCTCGCTGTTTGTGGGGAGTGATTCGGGGCTGATGCACCTGTCTGCAGCACTGGACGTACCAACGGTGGGGCTATTTGGCCCCAGCCATGCGGCGCAATATAGTCCATCGGGCCGCTGGGTGGAGGTGATTGAGGCTCCTGGCCCTCCGGGAGAGGGGGACATGACACGTCTGCGTGCGGAAGACGTTAATCGGGTCGCTGTGGCTCTTTATGAACATTCCAGAGAGCGGTAAGAACTATTTACCACTGTGATAAAACGATGGCAGATTTTTTAAGGAGGCATCATGCATTTTGATCTCATAATCCGTAACGGACGTTGCATATTCCCATGGGGAGAGGCGCAGGCCGATATTGGTATTCGGGACCAACGGATTGCTTCCTTGTCTGTCTCTGCTCATGATGAGGCAGATCGTGTCATTGATGCTACCGGGCTGCACGTTCTTCCCGGCCTGATCGATTCTCATGTGCATCTGCGTGATCCCGGCAAACCAGAGGCAGAAACGTTAGAGACAGGCACTCGGGCAGCGGCTCTGGGAGGGATTACGGCTGTTTTTGATATGCCGAATACCAACCCGACCATCACGGATAAGAAGATGTTGGACTGGAAGCGCCAACATATTGTCGATACAGCGAATATTGATGTCGCCATGTATATTGGTGCAACCCGTGAGAACACACCGCTTCTGGCTGAGTTCGAGCAGGAAGAAGGCGTTTGCGGGGTAAAGGTATTTGCCGGCTCCTCTACCGGTGACCTCATGATTGAGGATGATGAAGGGATCGAAGCTGTTTTGCGCTCCGGTCATCGCCGCGTATCTTTCCATTCAGAAGATGAATACCGTCTGCGGGAGCGGCGGAAGCTGTTCGAGCCGGGCCAGCCCTACCATTGCCATGCAGAATGGCGGGATGCGGAATGTGCTATCCGGGGGACACAGCGTATTTTGGCCCTGTCCCGCAAGACGGGTCGCCCCATCCATATTCTGCATGTTTCAACGGAGGAAGAGTTCATCCTTCTGGGTGAAAATCGCCGTCACTCCACGGTGGAGGTCCTGGTTAATCACCTGACCAATGAAGGGCCTGAATGTTATGAACGTCTGGGCGGTAAGGCTGTGATGAACCCGCCTCTGCGGAATGAACGCCGCCATTTTGAAGCAGGCTGGGCGGCTCTGCGTGATGGGCGTGTTGATGTGGTGTCATCCGATCATGCACCGCATCCTAAGGATGCTAAGGAACTCCCGTGGTTGGAATGTCCGTCAGGCCTGACAGGTGTGCAGACGATCGTTCCGCTGATGCTGGATCACGTCAATGCAGGGCGGTTGAGCCTGACCCGCTTGGTAGATGTGATGGCCGCTGGTCCTGCCCGTGTTTATGGGCTGCCCAATAAGGGGCGTCTGGCAGTCGGGTTTGATGCTGATATCACCCTTGTAGACATGAAGAAGCAACGGACCATCACAAATGATTGGATTGCTTCCCCAGCCGGTTGGACACCGTATGACGGCAAAACTGTTACGGGGTGGCCTGTGGGAACTATCGTCCGGGGGCAGATCGTGATGCAGGATGATGAAATCGTAACCCGTAATGCGGGGCAGCCTATTAGCTTCCAGCCCTGAGAAGCGTCAGGGGCTCTTCCTAGTTAGGGGGAGCCCCTTTTCTTTGTTATCATAACGTTGATGAGGGGGATGCGGCCTGAAGCGGTAATTTTTGCCAAGGAGGATGTTTGCTGTTCGTCCGTCATGCTATAGGGGTGTCAGAATTATCGTGATTGGTCCAGCAAGGATATGGCGTGTCAGACGATTTGATTAAGGAAGTGGAAGAAGAGCAGCGCCTGTTGCGGCTTCGTTCCATAGCCCTCCGTGTGGGTGGTGTGTTTGCGGTTCTTCTGGTTCTGGCCGGCATTTCCGGTGGCGTATGGGGATGGCAGCAACACCGGCTGCATACGGCGCAGGCTGCGGCTTCGGATCGCTATTTTGAGGCTATGCAGCTTCTCGGTGATCTGAATAGCCCGCCTTCCACTGCTAGTGATGCACGCCAGAAAGCCGAAGGGATTTTCTCAGACCTAGCTCAGTCAGCACCGCAGGGCGTGCGGAGCTATGCTGCGATGTATCTCGCCGAACTTAAAGAGCAGGACCACGATCATCAGGCAGCGTTGGCTTTGTGGCAGCAGGTGGCAGATGATGGCGCCTCTGATGAATCCTTGCGGATGATGGCACAGTATCGTGTCCTGAATGGCCGTATGACAACGGCTCCAAGGGATGAGCTGCGGCGTGGTTATCAGGCCCTTGTACAGACAGGAGGAAGCTGGACCCCGCTGGCCAAGGAAGGGTTGGCTGTGTTGGACCTGCGGGATGATGCCAAACCGGAAGAGCGTGCAGAAGCACGGCGTCTTCTTCTGGAGGTTCAGGCGTCACCGGATAGTACGGATGATCTACGGCAGCGGGCCGGGATGTTGTTGCAGACTTTGGGAGAGGCCGGATGAACCATCATTTTTCTTCATTGCTGGGGGATGGGACTGTAAGAACCTCCCGTCGGTCTCTTCTCAAGGGTGCCTGCTCATTTGCTGCCATGACGGGTCTGGCCGGCTGTGGTGCTTTTTCGGATGATCCAAAAAAAACCATCCTGCCGGGGCGTCGGATTGATGTGCTGTCGACCGGGGCAGGTCTGGCTGTTGACCCTCGCAATAAAGCCCCCATCATGCTGCCTGCCGTACAGCCTATTACAGCTTGGGAGCAGGAGGGGCGTGTAGCCTCACATGAGGGCGTTAATGCGGCATGGAACGGCACTCGCCAGCTCTGGAGCACATCAGTTGGTTCCGGCGTTAATCGAGTGGGCTGGCTCTCCATGGTGGCTTTCGTGCCCAACCGTAAGGGAGCCTTGCAATCTCCGCCCGTGATTGGCAATGGGCGCATGTTCACAGTTGATGCTCAGGGTGTCATCCGGGCGTGGAGCTGGCCGGATCGTCAGCCGCTCTGGCATTGTCAGCCAGCCCGCAAGACACGTTCCACCAATATCGGCGGCGGTATCGCTTTGGCAGGCGGGACGCTCTATGTTGTTGATGGCGTAGCGCAGGCCTTGGCTCTGGATGCGGCAACAGGGCGGCAGAAATGGGCTGTAGATACTGGCACGCCGGGCCGTTCGGCTCCAACGGTTGTTGGTGGTCTAATGGTCTTCACGACTATTGATGCTCGCCTGTATGCCTTGGATGCTGCAACTGGTCAGCAGCGTTGGACCTATCAGGCTACTGATGTCAGTACGACCATGTTCGGTGCCGGAGCTCCTGCTATCGTTAATGATATTGTGGTGGCGGGCTTTGGTAGTGGTGATCTGGTGGCGTTGCGTGCGGCCTCAGGCGAGGTTGTCTGGAGTGACAGCCTTGGCGGCGGTAACGGGCTAGGTGCCATGTTGGACTTTGCCTGCGTACGTGGTGGCCCGGTGGTTGTTGGTGGCACTGCCTATGCCATTTCTCTTTCCCGTGTGCTGGTGGCGATCGATATGCGCTCTGGGCGCCGTCTGTGGGAGCGTGAGGTTAGTGGTCAGTCACCGCTTTGTGTCTGTGGGGAGTGGCTGTATCTCATTTCTCTGGACCAACAGCTTGCTTGCCTTGACCGTGTAACGGGGCAAGTGCGTTGGGTTAAACAGCTGGCACGGTATAGAAAGCCAGAGCAGGAGAAAGGCCCCATACAGTGGATAGGCCCCATCATGCTGAATAATAAGCTGGTCTGTCTCTCCAGCATGGACCGTGGCGGTATGGTGATTGTTGATGCCCGAACGGGGCAGGAAGAAGGGAAGATAGAGACGCCATCGTCCTGTCAGGTGCAGCCGATCGTTTGTGACGGTCAGCTGCTTGTCCTGAGCGAGGATGGTGTCTTACGCGCTTATGGTTAATGCTGCTGAGATGGGTAGATTGCCCGTCGTTGTGATTGCAGGACGTCCCAATGTGGGGAAGTCCACTATTTTTAACCGGCTTGTCGGACGACGGCAGGCCATCGTGTCGGATGAGCCCGGGGTCACGAGGGATCGTAAGGATGGCGTGGCCCTTCTGCGTGGTCGCCGCGTACGTCTGGTAGACACGGCCGGACTTGAAGAAGCCGCCCCGGAGACGCTGTTCGGCCGTATGCGGGCGTCATCGGAGCAGGGTATTGCTCAAGCCGATCTGGTCGTTTTCTGTGTTGATGCCCGAGCAGGTATCACACCGGCAGATGCTCATTTTGCTAATTGGCTGAGGCGGCAGAATCGTCCTGTTCTTCTGGTAGCCAATAAGGCGGAAGGGCGTGCTGGGGCCGAGGCTGCTATGGAGGCCTATTCTCTAGGCCTCGGAACCCCACTTGCCATGTCAGCTGAGCATGGTGAAGGTCTGGCTGACTTGATGAGTGAGATCGTCAGTCTGTTGCCTGATGAGGAAACACTAGCCGAAAAGGATGGCGAAAAGCCACTGCGCATCGCCATTATCGGGCGTCCCAATGCGGGGAAATCTACGCTTTTGAACAGCCTTCTAGGCGAAGAGCGGATGATTACCGGCCCAGAAGCAGGACTGACACGGGATGCTGTCAGTGTCATGCTGGAAGATGAGGCCGGGCCGATTGAGATCGTTGATACGGCCGGAATGAGAAAGCGTGCCCGCGTTCAGGAAGGACTGGAGCGTGTTTCCGTCTCTGCGTCTATTGAAGCTATGAAGATGGCGGAAGTGGTCGTGCTGGTGTTGGATGCGTCTCGTGGTGTTGATGAGCAGGACCTCCAAATCGCTCGTTTGATCGAGCGGGAAGGGCGGGCTTGCGTCCTAGCATTGAATAAATGGGATGCCGTTAAGGAGCGTCAGGCGACCCGCAAGGCTATTTCTGATCGTATTGATATTTCTCTGGCCCAGATGCGTGGGATTGAGGTCGTGACCTTCTCGGCTCTGACTGGTGAGGGGCTGCATCGCTTTCTGCCAGCGGTTCGGCGGGCAAGTGAGGTTTGGAATGCCCGTGTGGGCACGAGCGACTTGAACCGTTGGTTTGAAGAGGCTGTGGAGCGTCATCAGCCTCCGTTGGTCGATGGACGCCGGTTGAAGCTGCGTTATATGACCCAAGCCAAAAGTCGTCCGCCTACCTTTGTTTTATTTGGAACAAGGGCAGAGCAGCTGCCAGATAGCTATAAGAGATATCTCATAAATGGACTGCGGGAGACCTTCCATCTGCCCGGTACGCCGATCCGGCTGTTGCTGCGGGGAAGCAGGAACCCATTTGTGAAGCAAGACGAACGTTAATGGATTGAAATTGGAATAATAACGTCCATAATCTTTTCCCAGTCCCGTGCCGGGAGGGGCGTTTTAAGATCATGGATAAGGAGTAATCATGGTAGGAGTAACGCCGGCAGCCAGAAGTGAGGGTGGGGCCTCTTCGTCGCAGAAGGCGACAGGACGTGCCACTGTTCTGGGGATTCTTGCAGCCCTTTCTGGGCTGATGTTTGGGCTGGATACAGGCGTTGTCGCCGGTGCCTTGCCGTTTATTGCAGGTGATTTCCATGCCGGTGCAGCCATGCAGGGCTGGATCGTTTCTTCCATGATGGCAGGTGCTGCGTTCGGAGCCATGTTTGCCGGGCGTATCTCTGTCTCATTCGGGCGTCCGGGGGCCATGCTGGGGGCCGGTATCTTGTTCCTAGTGGGTACGTTTTTCTGTGCGTTCGCTCCGGGAGTGGCCTTGCTCATCGTTGGTCGTGTGCTGCTGGGGCTGGCTGTGGGTGTCGCTGCTTTTGCGGCTCCCCTGTATATTTCCGAGATCACGGTAGAGTCAGCCCGTGGTGCCATGATTTCCTTCTATCAGCTGATGGTTTCTCTCGGGATTTTTCTGGCCTTTGTGTCCGATAGTTTTCTATCTGCGGGCGGGCATTGGCGTTGGATGCTCGGGATTATGGCGGTCCCGGCTGTCTTGTTTCTGATCGTGGTGCTGATTCTTCCACATAGTCCTCGTTGGCTGATGATGCGCGGCGATAAGGAGCGTGCCCGTAAGGTCTTGCGTATTTTACGCTCTGATGAGGAAGTGGCGGAGGCAGAGCTTGCCGATATCCATGACCGTCTCTCCAAGAGCAGTGATGCCGGGTATGGGCTGTTCCGTAGCAATCCCAATTTCCGGCGGTCTGTATTTCTGGGGATTGTCCTTCAGATCATGCAGCAGCTGAGTGGGATTAATGCGCTGCTCTATTATGCGCCGCGTGTGTTCGAGGCTGCCCATTTCGGGACGAATGCTGCCGTATGGGCGACAACGCTTGTCGGGCTGACGAATATGGTCTTTACGGGTGTGGCCATCCGATATGCCGATAAATGGGGACGCCGCCCGCTGCTGCTGACAAGTTGCATCGTTGTCGGAGCGTCCTTGCTTGGTGTGGGTGCTGTTTTGGCTATTGGTGGCGATAGTCTGGTGGCGGCCATTCTGCTTTGCGCTTTGATCCTTCTTTTTGTTGCTGGCTTTGCCATTGGTGAGGGACCACTTGTCTGGGCGCTGTGTTCGGAGGTCCAGCCGACACGTGGGCGTGATTTCGGGATCGGCTGTTCCACGGTGACCAACTGGGTGGCCAACTGGGTTGTGTCCAGCGTATTTCCGCTGATGATGTTGGCTATGGGGGCCTCCTGGACCTTCATCCTCTTTGCGGCATTTAATGGTCTGTTCGTACTCATCACTCTTGGGTTTGTCCCGGAGACGAAGGGTGCTTCGCTGGAGCGGATCGAGGCAAATCTTTTTGCAGGGGTGCCCCTGCGTAAATTGGGGGAACCAGAGAATAATGGGCAGTAAGATGGCGGATCCTAGCCTTGAGGGAGAATACGACCCGGAACGGCACGCAGGCCTTTACGGGATGCAGCGCTTCAAGGCGATGTCGTCTGTCATTCTGGCATTGATGCTCTCAATTCTGGATTATTCTGTTGCGAATGTGGCTTTGCCCACAATCGCAACAGACCTCCATTCCTCCGCATCACAGGCGATCTGGGTTATCAATGCCTACCAGTTGGCCAATCTGGCTTGTCTCCTGCCACTGGCTGCTATTGGGGCCCGGGTGGGATTTGGGCGGATGAGCCAGCTGGGCATTGTTTTGTTCCTTGTTGCGTCCGTAGCCTGTGCCGTGTCGCAGAATATGCTGGAATTGACGTTGGCCCGTGCCCTTCAGGGTGTCGGTAGTTCCTGCATCATGAGCGTGAATATTGCGCTTGTCCGTTTTATCTACCCGCATAAGCTCATAGGTAAGGGGATTGCTCTTAATGGGTTGTTTATCGGGTTAGGCGTGGCGTTGGGGCCAACGATCGGTTCTTTCATCCTGTCCGTGGCTTCTTGGCCTTGGATCTTCTGGGTTAATCTGCCGCTAGGGGGTATTGCCATTCTATTGGCCAGTAAAGCCCTGCCCAAAACGCCACGGAGTGAAGTGAAGGTCGATATCTTTGGCTCAGTTCTTACGGTGGCGTCCTTTGCCCTGCTAGGGATTGGGCTGGATAGCTTCATGCATGGTGATCTAGGCTGGGGAGCTGGGCTGACGGGCTGGAGTCTTGTTAGTTGGTGGCTGCTTCTGCGTTGGCAGAAGAAACGGCCAGAACCTATCGTACCGTTGGACCTGTTGAAGCGTGTACCGTTTTTGCTGGCGTGTTTGATCAGTTTCTGTGGTTTTGTGGCATCGAATCTTTATATCGTTGCCATGCCCTTTACACTGACCGTTGCTTTTCACAAAAATCCCGCAACGGTTGGGCTACTGATTGCGCCGTGGGCTGTCGGTGTTGCTGTCATGTCTTTCACCGTTGGCAAGATTGCCGACCGGTTTCCAGCGGCGCTGCTGTCATCCATTGGGTTGATCGTGACAGGGGTTGGCTTCATCCTGCTTTGCATTCTACCGCTGGATGCAGACAATACAGCCATTGCTTGGCGAACCCTTGTGGCAGGTATGGGCTTTGGTTTCTTCCAGCCCCCGAATAATCGGGCCATCATGGTGACGGCCCCTCCCGGCCGGGAGGGTGGTGCTAGTGGAATGCTTTCCGTTGCTCGGTTGTCCGGTCAGACAACAGGGGCTCTGTTGGTCGCAGGGCTGTTCACTTTGTTCCCCCATCCTGCCTTCATCTGCCTTGGCGCAGCAGCAGCTGTAGCTTTCTGTGGTGCCGCCTTGAGTGCGGGTCGGACTCTCTTCAAGTCTCGGCCTGCTAAAACGGTATAATGTGCTAATGCCTCGTAGAACGGTCTTTTAAAAAGCCGTTCTACGGGGTGGTAGAGAGCATTCCCTGATATCTTTGTTTTAGAACTGGAGAGTGCCGACCGCTCCCAGAATAAAGGCCGCTGCCAAAGCAAACCCTACTATGACATTCTGCCGAAAGAAATGGAGGCAGAGCGGAGCATCATATGGGGAAAGGCGAACTGTCTGACGGATCAGAAGGAAGCAGGCTAGTAGAAAGGGAGGCCAGAAAAGGGGGAGTTGGCCCGCCTGTATGGCTGCGAGGGCGAAG
Source organism: Bombella intestini (assembly GCF_002003665.1). Classification (GTDB taxonomy): domain Bacteria; phylum Pseudomonadota; class Alphaproteobacteria; order Acetobacterales; family Acetobacteraceae; genus Bombella; species Bombella intestini. The sequence goes on along the minus strand of NZ_JATM01000001.1, from coordinate 458,389 downwards.
AGGGTTAAGGCTGCCCCATAGCAGCTGCCTATGAAGAGACGGGCGTGTTTCAACATAAGCCGGGATGTGGATTTTACGCCAATGCGTGTGTCATCTTCCATATCCTGAAAGCCATAAATGGTATCAAATCCGAGTTGCCAGACGATAACACCGCCATAGAGTAGGATTCCAGGCAGGTCCAGAGTATGCTCACTGGCTGCATAACCCATGGGCGCCCCGAACCCAAAGGTGAACCCCATGACAAGCTGAGGCCACCATGTCAGTCTTTTTGCGGTGGGATAGAAGGCAACGAGAATCATGGCTAGAGGGGCGAGAGCCCAGCAGATTGGTGGTAGAGCCAGTAGAATAGCTAGCCCCCCAAGCAGCAGAATTACCAGCAGTCCTAGCCCTTGCTTTAAGCTGAGCGCACCACTGGCTAGAGGGCGTCCCGCCGTGCGAGAAACTTGGGCATCAATTTTGCGATCCCAGATATCATTAATGACACAACCGGCTGACCGCATGAGAAGCGAGCCAATGGCGAATAATGCCGTGTAAAGGAGCCGTTGTTTTAGGGGTGGGCCATTGGGAGCCAGAAAGATGCCGAACACGCCGGGGAGCAGTAGTAACCATGTTCCTACAGGGCGATCCAGCCGGGCGAGAAGAGCATAGGAATGCCATGGCTCTGGCAGGCGACCGATAAGGCCGTTGCTACGGATGTCGGTATGGGGGTGTTTTTGAGGCATGGATGAGTGATTGGACAGAAATGGAAAGAGGTCAATATTTTATCGCACATGCTGGAAAATGAGAGGGGAAAGAGGTATGCCCAGATCATGAGCCGTACCGATCCACGCCTTTTCATCGCCGATGTTTCATCTCCCTGGAAGGAAGGGGAGTTGCTGCCCTTATCTGCTGGCCATGCCCATTATTTGGGTAAGGTCATGCGTCTTCAGCCAGGGGATGGTGTCGTATTGTTTAACGGCCGGGATGGAGAATGGCAGGCCGTTGTGGAGGGGCTGCAAAAGAAACAGGCTACAGTGCGCCTATCGTCTTGCTTGCGCCCCCAGCAGGATACGGAAGGGGTAGAGCTACTCTTTGCTCCGCTTAAGCGGGATGCAACGGAGCTGCTCATCCGTATGGGCACGGAGCTGGGTGTGACACGTTTTCGTCCCGTCCTGACAGCTCGGACAAATACACATCGGTTGAATTATGAACGGTTGAGTCTGATTGCACAGGAAGCAGCAGAACAGTGCGAAAGGTTGGACATCCCGGTTCTCATGCCGCTGGAGCCGTTGGCCGCTGTTCTGGCTCGTTGGCCTGCTCGGCGGAAGATGGCTGTAGCGTTAGAACGTCAGGGGACCGGTGGCCCTCCCAGCGGCTGCGATGCGTTGTTGATTGGACCAGAAGGAGGCTTTGCCGAGGAGGAAGTGCAGCGGCTAACTCGGCATGAGGCTGTACAGTCTTTTTCTCTTGGCCCTCGGATTTTGCGGGCAGATACGGCGGCTTGTGCGGCATTGGCCCAGATTAGTGCTACCAATAGGCAGCCATGAAAACCCGATAACTGCCTGAATATGAGCCGGTTCTCTTGAATGAAAGTAAATTTGCCCCCTAGTATAGGGGTATCTGGCTTACGGACAGTCTGAACGTCCTGCGGCATCTCGTGGTGAATTCTAGCCGGTAAGGTTTTGTACATGTCCAATCCAGGTGAGAGCAATACAACACTGATTGAAAACAGAGCGCAGCTAGTCGAGGTGCTAGCGCGTGGCTGCAAACCTCAGGAAGAGTGGCGCATTGGCACGGAGCACGAGAAATTTGGTTTTCGTATGCCAGAACGTGCCAGAGGAGAGTTGAAGCCTTTTGCTCCACCTGCTTACGAGCCTGAAGGTATTGGTGCTCTGCTTGCTGCACTGGAGGGGCCGGAATGGCAGGCTATCCGTGATGATGGGCACCTGATCGGCCTGAAAGGTGCAGGCCCGCATAAGGGGCGGTCCATCTCTTTGGAACCAGCCGGGCAGTTCGAACTTTCTGGGGCACCTGTCAGGACCCTTCAGGAAACCGAGCAGGAAATGATCGCCCACTTCCAGCAGATCACAGGGCCTGCCCGGGAGCTTGGTTTGGGGTTTGCCCCACTTGGTTTTCAACCACTCTGGGCCCGTGAGGCCATGCCGTGGATGCCCAAGAGCCGCTATGCCATCATGCGCCGTTATATGCCCACAGTTGGGCGTCGTGGGTTAGATATGATGACACGGACCTGCACGGTGCAAGTGAATCTGGATTTCTCCAGTGAGGCAGATATGGCCCGTAAGATGCGGGTGTCTCTTGCGCTTCAGCCTCTCATCACGGCTCTTATGGCCAATTCACCTTTTGCTGAAGGTAAGCCGACAGGTCGTCTCTCCAATCGTGCTTATATTTGGCTGGATACGGACAATCAGCGTAGTGGCCAGCCGACATTTTTCTTTGAGGAAGGCTTCGGTTTCGAGCGTTATGTGGACTGGGCGCTGGATGTTCCGATGTATTTCGTCAATCGGGATGGGCGGAATGTTGATGCAGCGGGATGCTCGTTCCGTAAATGGCTGGATGGTGTCGAACAGGAACCATTAGCAGGGCTGCGGCCAACGGTTGGTGATTTTGAGGATCATCTGACAACTCTGTTCCCGGATGTTCGCCTCAAGCAGTTCCTTGAGATGCGAGGTGCGGATGCTGGCCGTCCGGATATGATGGTCGCACAGTCTGCTTTCTGGGTTGGGCTCTTGTATGACCCCGATGTATTGGCTGAAGCGGAACGGGTGGTGAAGGAACAGCCGTGGCTGACCTATCAGTCTCTGGCGGAGCTTGTCGTTGAGCAGGCTATGGATGCCCCGTTCCCTGGGGGGCTTCGTGCGTTGGCAAAGCGGATTCTAGAACTAGCCGAGCAGGGACTTCAGAAGCGTGGATATGGGGAAGAATATTACCTTGCCCCGCTCTATGAAATTGCTGACGGAGCCAAGACGCAGGCCGAGCGGTGGTTGGAGCGTTATCATGGGGTCTGGCAGGGTGATGTCCGGCATATTTTCCGGGAAGCGGATATTTCTCTGTAAGGAGAAGAGGCAGATGATGATGCGGCGTATTCTCGTGGCATGTGGGGTGGTTCTTACTCTGGGTGGGACGGTCTTGCCACTGCATCAGGCTGTAGCTGGTGTTAATCTGACATCATCTCAGCAGGGATGGGTGAATAAGATCGAGGCCAGCCTTGCCGCAACAAAAACCTTTCAGGCCCGTTTTGAGCAAGTGACTGAGCAGAACGGAACATCCACAGGGACGGTTCTTCTGGAGAGGCCGGGGAAGATGCGGTTCTCTTATGATCCACCCAGCCCGCTTCTTCTGGTCGCTAATGAGGGTAAGGTCGTATTCCAAGATCATAGCATCGGCCAAGTCACTATGATTCCTTTGGACCATACGCCGCTCGGTCTGCTCTTGCGTCCTGATCCCCGTTTTTCAGGGGATGTTTCCATTCTGGGTTATGAGCAGCAGGGTAATGAGATACAGCTTCAGGTGACCAGAACGGAAAATCCAGGCGAGGGCGAGATGACACTGTTCTTTGCCACTCATCCGCTCAGCTTGAAGGGATGGACTGTGCTGGATGCACAGGGACACAGAACAGTGGTTCATTTCTCCAACGTGAAAACCGGTGTTAGCATCCCGGCCTCAAGTTTTGTTCTGCCGAAGGATGAGGATTAGTTATCCTCTTTTCTGTTTCGCCAGCTCAAGCGCCCGATTATAGACGGTACGCTTGGGCAGGTTCACAATCCCTGCCACGAGGGCAGCGGCATCCTTGACGGAATGTGTCTTCAAGGCATCTAGCAAGGTTTGATCCAGCTCCTGAGCCCCCGTATCTTCTGCGGCTGGCGGGCCGAGGAGTAAGGTGATTTCTCCTCGAGGGGCGGTTTCTTCGAAATGGGCGATGAGGTCTGCAAGACTGCCCCGGATCATTTCCTCAAAATGTTTTGTCAGTTCACGTCCTACAGCAGCGGGACGATCGGCACCGAACACTTGTTGTTGGGTTTTTAGCGTTTCCAGGAGCCGATGAGGCGATTCATACCAGATGAGTGTGGCCGCAAGACCGGCTTGCTCGGCGGCACGCAGGGCTGCAAAGCTGTGCCGGCGGGCTTCACCCCGAGGTGGAAACCCCAGAAACATGAACGGAATAGGAGGTAGGCCGGAGAGTGTCAGGGCTGTGACGGCGGCGTTGGCACCCGGCAGGGAGGTGATGGCGATATCGGCTTCCTGCGCTGCCCGGACGAGGCGATAGCCCGGGTCTGAAACGATGGGCGTCCCCGCATCGGACACCAGAGCCAGACATTGACCTTGACGGAGGCGTTCTATGAGAGCCGGGGTGCGATCCTGCTCATTATGATCATGCAGGGGGAAAAGCTGATTACTTATGCCATAATGCCGTAACAGCTTTGTGGTAACGCGTGTGTCTTCACACAATATGGCATCAGCCATCTTCAGGGCATCAAGGGCACGTTGGCTGATATCGGCAAGATTACCGACAGGCGTTGCCACCAGCATGAGCTGCCCGGTAGAAGAAGAGAGTGATCCGTGATCGGGGGGAGTATATGGTTTCTCAGACATCGTTATCCTCAATGAGCCGCTCTGGCCCTTATAGCCGTGATGGGCAGGGGCACGGCAAGAGAGGAAGCAGCCGGACCGCCTTGGCTGTTGGTATTTTCATGTTTCTGGGAGCCTGCTCCGGAGAAAATGGTCATGAAGGGGCAACATCCCCGGTGGCGACTGCGCCAGTGCCGGTGGAGAAACCGGCCCGTATTGGGTTGATTGTTCCGCTGAGTGGCCCTCATGCAGCTATTGGCCAGCGTATGCGGGATGCTGCCAGACTGGCACTGCCGGAAAATCAGACTCCTCCAATGGATGTATTTGATAGTGCCCAGCCAGAAGGTCCGGCTCATGCAGCACAGCAGGCTTTGGCAGCTGGTGATAAGATCGTGCTGGGGCCACTGACGGCAGGGGATACACAGGCCGTAGCGTCTGTTCTGCAACCGGTTAGTGTCCCGGAGCTTGCTTTCACAAGTGATGTAGCGCAGGCCAAACCGGGGGTCTGGGTTATGGGGTTAACACCAGAGCAGCAGGTTCGTCGCCTCGTGGATGCAGCCCGGTTGGATGGCCGGAAACGGTTCGCAGCTTTTCTGCCAGATACGGCTCTGGGTCATTCCATGGGAGAGGGGCTTACGCTTGCTTGTCAGGAAGCAGGGCTTGAGACGCCACAAATTGCGTTTCATAGCAGTGATCCCAACGACATTACCCAGAAGATGGCACAGTTGAGCCATCATCCGTCAGCAGGGGGAGCGGGTGCTGCGCAGGTTTCTCCGGGAGCAGAGAGTGGCCCTTCGGCTGTTGATCCGTTGAATGATGGTGATGAGATAGGGGCTTCTGCAGGTAAGTCGGAGCATACGGAACAGCCAACTGGAGGAGCCTCTGAGGTTGCTCCCCCGCCTTTTGATGCGCTTCTTCTGGGCGATACGGGGCTTGATCTCGCTCGTGTGATTGATGCGTTGAGGACTAATCAGCTTCTCGTCCCGCAGGTGCGTATTCTTGGGCCGATGCTTTGGCGTTCTTTTGACGCCAAGCTGGGGGACCTGCGGGGTGCTTGGTATGTGGCCTTTGATGAGAAGCAACGTAGTGGCTATGTGCAGAGCTATCAGAATGCCTATCAGCAGAAACCATCCCCAGTTGCTGATTTTGCTTATGACGCAGCCGCCCTTGCTGGTGCTTTGATCCGTCAGAATAAACTGGATGTGGCTACACTGACCCAGCGGGAGGGGTATCTTGGGGTGAATGGCCTTTTCCACCTGCGGCCAGATGGCCGGATGACCCGTGCTTTGGGCATTTATCAGATTGCCCCCGGTGGGGGGAGCCAACTGATTGTCCCCGCATCTCGGGACCTAGCATCAGCATCTAGCCAACCTGCTGGGAGTGTCGTGCCGGGGCAGCAGGCGGCAGCGACGTCATCAGGAGCAGTGCAGGCTAAGGCTGTGCAGGCTCCTTCGACAGCGGCTTCCGATGTTGCTGTTTGGTCTCCGTCTCGTCATGCGGCGGTTAGAAGTGATGCTCTTTCAACGCCTTGATGGCGTATGCGGTATCAGAATGATTTAACAGAAAACCCCGTCCGAGGAGATCGGCGGGGTTTTTCTTTGAGGAAAAGAAGGGCTTCTGCCTTAGCTGGTAGCTGCATCAGTCTGGTGCAGGGGAAGGACGGGCCGAATGGTATGTAGGGCTTCAGAAAGATTCCGGTACCGCCCGAGTTCATTGTCTCGCAGGCAGTCTGTCAGGATCCATTCAGGGCCGCTCAGGCTGATGATGTAGGCAGGATTAGTATTTTCCCGAACCCAGATGACCACCAGGTTAGCATCATCTGTGCGTTGTTCTGGTGCGGCCTCAATAGAGGCATCAAGAACGCCCATTCTTTCGCTGGCAGCGAGCCATTTAGCGAGATAATGACGGTGGTGAGGAAGGAGCTTCTGGCGGAATGGGACGACAATACCGGCGGCATGATCCCGGGCGTTGGAGGAGGGGGCTGTGGCGTGCTTTGCCACGCAAAACGCTTTTTGAGCCATGTCAGAATCTCCTTCATGGCAACAGGGAAATCCCCTGTCGCATTACCATCCGAACAACCCATGAGTGCCGAAGCGCGCTATCTGAAAAGTGAACAGGAAGGCTTGGCTGCTATGATCTTGCTCTTATTTTGCAATCCTACCATGTTTTCTGTGCATGGCTAGGAGAAAAATTTACTTTTCCTTATTCTGATAATAGGACTTGGCCCATCTCCTATGCAGCCAGAGCCAGTTTTCCGGGCGTTTTGTGATCCATTGTTCCAATTCGTCATTCAGGCGTTGGGTGAGATGCTGGATCATTTCATGACGGGACAGGGATGGTTTGATGAGAGTCTGGGGATCGAGGGAAGAGGTCACCTCAAGCACCAGACGGGCCGGACCTTCCCGCCAGACATAGCCCGTAACAATCAAAGCGTTGAACCGTAGCGCAAGAGCCGCAGCGGCTGGGGCAGTCATGGTGGGATGGCCGAAGAAAGAAACCTCGATTCCATCATTCATTTTCTGGTCGCCTAGAACTCCGAGATATCCGCCTTTGGCAAGATGATAGACGGCCTCTCGTGCGCCTTGTTTTCCCTTAGGGAAGAATGAGACTGGCACACCGGCAATACGACGCCGGAGTTGGCAGAGGAGCTGGTCTACTAACGGATTATTGGGGGCTCGATAGAAGGGAGAGAATCCCATCCCATAACGGGCAACGATCAGGGGCATGAGTTCCCAGTTACCGAGATGGCCTGAGAAGAAAATGACAGGTCGTCCGCTTTGGCGGACCTGATGCAGAAGATGGTCGTTTAGGACACGCCAGCCCGGCCCCCTTTCTGAATCTGAGGGGAGAGTGGGTAGGTGAGGGAGTTCCGCCAGTGTGGAGCCGATATTTTCCCAGCAGCCTTGGATGATTTTCTTGCGGCTTTGTTTTTCTAGCGTTGGGAAGGCTCGTTGTAGATTCAGGTCTGCAATATGGGATGAGGGGAGAAACAGGCCAATATGGCGGGCAATGCCCCCCCCTAATTGGGAGGAGAGAGCGGCTGGCACTTTACCGGCAAACCACAGGAGTCCCTTCAGGCTCCATGCTTCAAGATGATGCTTCATAATGGTTTCTATTCTCTGCGATCATTTGCCAGAAAATGATCAAGAAGCTCATCGGCTATAGCGGGGTTGCTCCATCTGGGTTCAACGTCAAGGCTGATGACGAAATTTTGGAAAAGGGAGGGCAGCTTGACGTAGTCCTTTTCAGTCGTCACCAGCATAGTGTCTGGCGCATGAGCAAGTTGGGCGAGCTGCTTTAGTTCACGGTCTGAATAGATGTGGTGATCAGGGAAGGTGAGAGTCCGCAGTAAGGTGAGACCGGCATCCTGAAGGGTAGAAAAGAATTTCTGCGGGCGGCCAATCCCGGCAAAGGCGATAATCTGAAACCCCCGCAGTTTGTGGATGCTTGTTCCGGGGGAGAGTATCCCTTTCAAAACAGGAAGAGACTGGGGAATCTGTTTGGCAATATGCTGGCGGTCTTTACCGAAGATTACGACCGCTTGCAGCCGGGGTAGAATGTCGGAAAGGGATTCCCGCAATGGCCCGGCGGGGAGTAAACGCTGGTTACCTAGCCCCGCAGGGCCGTCAACGATCAGGATGGACATATCCTTATGGAGAGAGGGGTCTTGCAACCCATCATCCATCACAAGGCAGTCCGCACCTGCGGCTATGGCCTGTAAGGCGTTGGCCTGCCGGTCTGGCCCCCTCCATGTCGGGGCAAGGCGGGCCAGTAATATGGTTTCATCTCCGACATCAATGGCTTTGTCCAATTCAGGATGGATCAGCCCCGTTTTTTTGGAACGCCCGCCGTAACCACGGGTGATGGCATGAGGGGTACGGCCTCTCCGTATTAGTTGCTGGAGTAGATGCAGGGCCATGGGGGTCTTCCCAGTCCCCCCAACGGTGATGTTGCCGCAGCAGAGAACTGGGACCGGCAGCTTGAGAGAGGGCTGGTTTTGCCGCTGACGGGTGAGGAATCCCGCTACTTTGCTGAAGGGTAGCAGGAGGTTGGATAGCGTGGTTGGGGCAGGGTTCTGCCAGAAGGAGGGGGCCATCAGTCTCATCAATATGCCTTATTAGGCAAAACTGTGTCCTTAATAAGGCGAACCGCACATGCTCTGGCCTGATTCCGTTTGGGGGGATGGGGAATGGGCAGATGCGGGATAGTCAACCAATGTGCGAGAGTGGTGGCATCGTTAATGCGATGAAGCGAAGCGGCATAGCGGGAACAGAGGTCTGCCCAGTTCTGCATATGGGGGCCAATGGCTGTAGGGCATTGGAAATGGAGAGATTCCAAGGGGTTATGCCCTCCGCCAGGGAGAGTGAGAGAGTTGCCGATGAAGACACGGTCAGCCAGTTGAAAAAAAAGTCCAACCTCTCCCAGCGTATCAATGATCCACAAATCGTCTTGTGGGTGGGGAATCTGTTGCTTGGAACGCTGTGGGGCCTGATGGTATCGGGCTAACTCCCGGCCCCGTTCAGGGTGGCGGGGAATGATGATGGCGAGCAGGTCGGACTGTTTTTCTCGGGCTTTTCGCACTGCTTCTATAATGATGTCTTCTTCGCCCGGATGTGTTGAGGCCGCCACAAAAACGGGTCGCTGTCCGATCTGTCTGCGGAGGGCTGCGGCTTCGTCCTTATCAAACGGTAGAGGCGGTGTATCTTCCTTCAGGTCGGCAGGGGGAAGGAGTGGTCCGATACCGAATCGGGTAAAGGCTCGTTCATCTGCCAGACTTCGGGGCATGATCCAGCTACAGGGTTTCATGAGATGGCGCAGCAGTGGGGTTGCCCGTCGCCAGCGTGCAGCAGATTGCGGCGAGAAACGCCCGTTAAGCAGCATAACAGGGAGTTGTTTTTTTCGGCACAGGCCAAGGAGGCCCGGCCAGAGCTCACTTTCGGTGAGGACCAGCCCGATAGGCCGCCAATATTTTATGAAACGCTCAAGAAGATGTGGCGCATCATAAGGGATGAGCTGATGGATCAGTCGTCCTGTATGACTGGCTGTATGAGCCGCCACCGTTTCCCCTCCGGTTAAGGTGGTGGTCGTCATAAGGATGGTTAGGTCCGGGCAGTCCATCAGGAGTTGATCAGCAACAGGGAGAATGCAGCGGCTTTCTCCCACGCTTGCAGCATGTATCCAGAGGAGAGTCTGGGTGTGGGGCGGCCGTGCTACCCCCGGCTTTGCGAAACGTTCAGGGAGGCGGGTGCCGTCTTCTTTGCCTTGGCGAAGCCTTTTGCGTGCATGGCGGCGGAGCCACGGCATGGCTATGTGGCCGATCAGTGACCATAACTGGAGGAGGGGATCAGATGGAGAAGCTGAAATCGGGCAACAGCGCATTGAACGTCCCATACGGCGCATGTGGTGCATTTTCGCATCATCTCTTTGTTACAATATAGGAGGAAGGGTAAAAAATTTTTCCTCAGGACAGGAGGGCCTTGCCGAGATGGGCATCCTTGTGCAACGAGATGACCCACTTAATTTATAGATGCAGGATTATCCTCAAGGGAGCTGACCATGTCAGAAACGGAAGCGCACACGCAGCAGGAAACGGCCAAGGGTAGACTTATGGCCGGTAAGCGCGGTGTTGTCATGGGTGTGGCGAATAAGAACTCCATCGCTTGGGCCATTGCTAAAGCCTGTGCCGACCAAGGTGCTGAGATCGCCTTCACATATCAGGGTGAAGCATTGGGCAAGCGTGTTCGCCCATTGGCGGAGAGCGTGGGGTCCTCCATGGTTCTGCCCTGTGACGTAAGTGATGATAATGCCATCAATGCCACATTTGATGAGGTTGAAAAGGCGTGGGGCAAGATTGACTTCGTCGTGCATGCCATCGGCTGGGCTGATAAGCAGTATCTGCGTGGGCGTTATGTGGATACCCCTCGTGAGGCTTTTCTGCAGGCGTTGGATATTTCCTGCTTCTCCTTTACTGCAGTGGCTCGCCGGGCGTCAGCTATGATGAATGCCGGTGGCTCCCTGCTGACCCTGACCTATCTGGGTGCTGAACGTGTCATGCCTCATTACAACGTGATGGGTGTGGCTAAGGCAGCACTGGAGGCCTCCGTCCGCTATATGGCGGTGGATCTGGGGCGTGATGATATCCGTGTGAATGGTATTTCCGCTGGTCCGATCATGACACTGGCCGCCAATGGCATCGGTGATTTCCGCTACATCCTGCGTTGGAATCAGGTCAATGCCCCGATGGAACGGAATGTGTCTCTAAAAGATGTTGGCGGGTCTGGCCTGTATCTGTTGTCTGACCTTTCCAGCGGTGTGACGGGTGAGATTCACCATGTTGATTGCGGGTATAATATCATTGGTATGAAGAACCCGGACGCTCCCGATATGAGCCTTGCATCAGGGGAGTAAGGACCAATGTCTGAAAACAGTTTTGGGCGTCTTCTTCGTGTCACGACATGGGGGGAGAGTCATGGTCCAGCTATTGGCTGTGTTATTGATGGTTGCCCACCACGCCTGAAACTGTCTGAGGACGATATTCAGCCCTGGCTGGACAAGCGGCGGCCGGGGCAGTCTCGCTATACGACTCAACGTCGTGAGTCGGATCAGGTTCGGATTTTGTCCGGCGTTTTCGAAGGTCAGACGACAGGGACACCTATTTCCCTGATGATTGAGAATACGGATCAGCGTTCTCGCGACTATGGCGAGATTGCTCGGCAGTATCGTCCCGGTCATGCCGATATTGCCTATGATCTGAAGTATGGCATCCGTGATTATCGTGGTGGTGGTCGGTCTTCTGCTCGGGAGACAGCCATGCGTGTTGCGGCAGGGGCTGTAGCTCGGGTTATCCTGCGGGAACTGGTTGGCCCACAGCTGCTCATCCGTGGTGCTCTCACGGGTATTGGTGGGCAGTCTGTGGACCGAAGCCGCTGGGATTGGGCAGAAGTGGAGCAGAATCCGTTCTTCTCGCCGGATGCTGAAATCATTCCGGCATGGAGTGAACAGTTGGAAGCGGTACGGAAGTCTGGCTCATCTGTCGGTGCAACGCTGGAAGTTGTAGCAGAGGGCGTGCCTGCCGGTCTGGGTGCACCTGTTTACGGCAAGTTGGATGCCGAGCTTGCTGGTGGCATGATGGGCATCAACGGTGTGAAAGCTGTTGAGATTGGTGATGGGATGGGAGTGGCTTCCCTGCATGGGGAAGAGAACGCTGATCCTATTCGCCCTTCGGGTAATCCGATGGAGCCTGCTTTTCTGAGTAATCATGCCGGGGGGATTCTGGGCGGTATTTCTACAGGCCAGCCTATCGTGGCACGAATGGCTATCAAGCCGACGAGTTCAATTCTGCTTCCGGTTCCAAGTATTACGCGGGATGGTGAGGCTGTGGAGGTTCGGACCAAAGGGCGGCATGACCCCTGTATCGGCATCCGAGCCGTGCCAGTGGCTGAGGCCATGATGGCTTGTATTTTGGCAGACCAGCTTCTGCGCAACCATGCCCAGTGTGGATGGCTTTGAAAAACAGTGTTATTCAGCCGGAAGGCTAATCGGCTGTAACAATATATAGTGCCTCTCGCCTATTGGTGTACCCTATATGTGGCGATGAGGCACACTTCCCGCTTAAAAACAAGCCTTGAATGCGCCCTTCATCCGTGGGAAAGGGGGCCAATAATTATGCTCAAAATGACGCCGAAATGAGGGGCTCGATTCATGACCATGCATGATGCGCAGACGTTCGCTCACCCAGCGGGTGTGCCTGAGGAACCTGAGCTCTTCCCTAATGTCGTTCAGTTGCCGGGACGACCTCCTGTCCGTACATCGCCGGAGCGTGATGAACGTCTGACGGACTTCGGCCGTGCCACTCTGGATGACCGCTACCTGTTGGAAGGGGAGACATATCAGGGGCTGTTTGCCCGTGTGGCGTCTCACTACGGGGCCGATGAGGGCCATGCGCAGAGGATTTATGACTATATGTCCCGGCATTGGTTCATGCCAGCAACGCCGGTTCTTTCTAATGGTGGGACGAGTCGTGGTTTGCCGATTTCCTGCTTTCTCAATGAGTCGGAAGACAGTCTGGAAGGTATTGTTGGGCTCTGGAATGAGAATGTTTGGTTGGCTGCCAAAGGGGGGGGCATCGGCTCCTATTGGGGGAATCTGCGTTCCATCGGGGAGAATATCGGCCGTAATGGCAAGACATCCGGTGTGATTCCCTTCATTCGGGTGATGGATAGCCTGACGTTGGCCATTAGTCAGGGTAGCCTGCGGCGTGGGTCTGCAGCGGTTTATCTGCCCATCTGGCATCCTGAAATTGAAGAATTCATCGAGATGCGCCGCCCCACTGGTGGCGACCCGAACCGTAAGGCACTTAATCTGCATCACGGTGTCCTGCTGACAGATGATTTCATGCGGGCTGTAGCGGGTGATGAAGAATGGCCGCTGATTTCCCCTAAGGATCATAGCGTCATTCGTAAAGTATCTGCCCGTGCCTTGTGGATCCGTCTTCTGACGGCACGCATGGAACAGGGTGAGCCGTATATTGTATTCTCAGATACGGTGAATCGGGCTCGCCCGGAACATCACCGCTTGGCAGGGCTGGAGGTGAAGACCTCTAACCTTTGCGCAGAGATCACCTTGCCGACTGGGATTGACCATCATGGCAAAACCCGCACGGCGGTTTGCTGTCTTTCTTCCCTAAATCTGGAATATTGGGATGAATGGAAGGATGATCCACAGTTTATCAAGGACGTGATGCTGTTTCTTGATAACGTATTGCAGGACTTTATCGATAATGCGCCCGATGACATGGCACATGCCCGTTATGCTGCTATGCGGGAGCGGTCAGTCGGCTTGGGCGTGATGGGGTTCCATTCCTTCCTGCAGTCTAAGATGGTGCCGTTTGGCAGCGTCATGGCTAAGGTGTGGAATAAGAAGTTCTTTGAGCATATTTCAAAGCAAACGGCCGAGGCTTCCCGTGAGCTGGCAAAGACACGTGGTCCGTGCCCGGATGCTGAAGAGTATGGTTTCCAAGAGCGTTTTTCCAACAAAATGGCCGTTGCGCCGACAGCCTCTATCTCCATTATTGCGGGTAATGCCAGTCCGGGGATTGATCCAATCAGCGCTAACGTTTTCCTTCAGAAAACTCTGTCTGGTTCCTTTACGGTACGGAATCGCCATCTTGCCAAATTGCTTCAGAAATACGGGCGGGATACAGATGATGTCTGGTCGTCCATCACTCTGACCAAGGGATCCGTGCAGCATCTGGACTTCCTGACGCAGGATGAGAAGGATGTTTTCAAGACTGCTTTCGAGATTGATCAGCGTTGGGTGATTGAACATGCCGCTGATCGTGCCCCATTCATCTGTCAGTCGCAGTCGGTCAATCTGTTCTTGCCGGCAGATGTGCATAAGAGGGATCTGGTACGCATCCACTACGAGGCATGGAAGAAGGGCGTTAAATCGCTCTATTACTGTCGTTCACTTTCCATACAGAGGGCTGATACGGTCTCCAACGTGGCTGTAAAGCGTGATATTATGGAGGGAGATGATGATCATCTCCCGCAGGCCACACCACGCCATGCGGAGAGTGGTGTCGGTAGTTACGAAGAATGTCTCTCCTGCCAGTAAGGCAGGGAACAGAATGGGCAGGCTGTCGAGCCCATGCCTATTGGAGAGGAATGATGCGGCCCCGTAGCCTGTGGGACGCCTGAACAGGGGACGGGCAACGGGGCTAGCTTCAGAATAAAGAGGTTTTGTGAGATGACAGATGGCACCCCATTGCCGCCGGCCCCTGAAGCGGCCGAACAGGCCAATCTTCTGGTTGAAAATCCGGTCTATAAGCCATTTCGCTACCCGTGGGCCTATGATGCATGGCTAACCCAGCAGCGTTTGCACTGGTTGCCGGAAGAAGTGCCGCTGGCTGAGGACGTAAAGGACTGGCACCGCAAGCTGTCTGAAGCTGAACAGAACCTTGTTACGCAGATATTCCGTTTCTTCACGCAGGCTGACGTGGAGGTGAATTCTGCCTACATGAAATATTACAGTCAGGTCTTCAAGCCGACTGAAGTTCTGATGATGCTCTCCTGCTTCTCGAATATCGAGACGATCCACATTGCGGCCTACTCGCATCTGCTGGATACGATCGGTATGCCGGAAACGGAATATTCCGCCTTCCTGAAATATAAGGAGATGAAGGACAAGTATGATTTCATGCAGTCCTTCAACATCAACAGCAAGCGGGAAATCGCCAAGACCATGGCGGCGTTTGGAGCCTTCATGGAAGGGCTGCAGCTGTTTGCGTCTTTTGCCATTCTGCTGAACTTCCCCCGCTTCAATAAGTTGAAGGGGATGGGGCAGATCGTTTCGTGGTCCGTGCGTGATGAAACACTGCACTGCCTGTCCATGATCCGGCTATTCCGTACCTTCATCCGGGAAAATCCGGAGATATGGACAGAAGAATTCCGTGCTGAGTTGGTGGAAATCTGCCGTCAGACAGTGTCTCACGAAGATGCGTTTATTGAGCTAGCCTTTGAGATGGGGCCGGTGGAAGGGCTGTCAGCGGGGGAAGTGGAGCAGTATATTCGCTTCATCGCAGATCGCCGTCTGATTCAGCTGGGGCTGGATCCGATTTATGGCATTGAGGAAAATCCGCTGCCATGGGTGGATGACATGCTTAATGCTGTTGAGCATACCAACTTCTTTGAGAATCGTGCGACAGAATATTCCCGTGCGTCTACTCAGGGGACATGGGAAGATGCCTTCGAGAGTGGTGTGTTTTCCTGAAAGAAAAAGCATGGAAATTACCCGTTCTCTGAAGGGTTTATGCTGAGGCTGTCTTGACCATGCCCGGATTGCTGATCATATGAACGGAAGTATTTTCTAAAGGGGAAAGGCTGCTTCCTGTCTGATGGCTCGTTCTGGAGAGAATGTGCCCCAAGGCGGGGAGGCAGCTACCCGAGACTGTCCATTCCTACATGTAGGAATGGGTAGAACTGGAGTTGTGCGTTTTGGTTTCTTCCTCATCAGAGCCCTATGTTGTATCTGGCGGTGAGGCTGCGGGTAGAGAGGTCAAGGGAGAAGATGCCCTGAAGGCCCTTTCAGCCTATCTTGCCGATGATATGACTGCCTGTAATCAGGCCATCATCGATCGGATGCAGAGCTCTGTACCGCTTATTCCTCAGCTTGGTGCACATCTTGTAGCGGCCGGGGGGAAGCGACTGCGCCCCTTGCTGACGCTCGCATCGGCTCGTCTCTGCGGATATGGCGAAAAGGAAGGGGAGACACGCCATATCGGTCTGGCGGCCTGTGTGGAGTTCATCCATACGGCAACGCTGTTACATGATGATGTGGTGGATGAAAGCACCCTCCGGCGTGGTATGGCCTCCGCCAATGCGCTTTTTGGCAATAAAGCATCTGTGCTTGTGGGGGACTTCCTCTTTGCACGCTCCTTCCAGCTGATGACGGCAGATGGATCGCTTGAAGTCATGGCGATTCTGTCGGCGGCATCCGCAACGATTGCTGAAGGAGAGGTCCTTCAGATGTCCACGCAAAATGATCTTTCCACACCTATAGAGCGTTATTTGGAGGTCATTCACGGCAAGACGGCGGCTCTGTTCGCTGCGGCCTGCCGGGTTGGGGCTGTTGTCGCCGGGCATAACCGTGACGCCGAGCTGGCCTTGGAGCAGTATGGCACCAGTCTTGGTATGGCCTTTCAGCTTGTAGATGATGCGTTAGATTATGCGGCCGATCAGCAGGTGTTGGGCAAGACGGTTGGGGATGATTTTCGTGAAGGGAAAATCACGCTTCCGGTGCTGGCAGCTTATGAGCAGGGCACGGAGGAGGAGCGACAGTTCTGGAAGCGTGTGATCGAAGATAATGAGCAGACTGAGGCAGATTTGCCCCATGCTCTGGAGATCATCGCTCGGAGGGATGCCATTCGCATAACCATTGAGCGGGCTCGTGAGTATGTCGGGCAGGCCGTGGAGGCTTTGGCTTGTTTCCCGGAAAGTGAGCTGAAAAATCTGTTGCGTGAGACCGTGCTTTATACGGTTGAGCGAGCCCGTTAAGAGAAAATTTCCCAACCATTGGTGAAGCCCAGCCATGCTATATGGTTGGCGAGGTCTTGGTTGTTTTGTGGTGGGGCTGTCAGGAAGAAGCGATCCGGTGTCGCTGTCAGGCCGGAGGGAGGAGGTGCTTCTGCTACATCTCCCAACCGCCGGAGGGCCTGTTGCGCTACAGCAGGGGCAGGGTCTAACCACATGATGCCGGTTGGACCGAGCCGCTGGAAGTAGGGTAGCAGAAATGTGTAATGTGTGCAGCCCAGCCCGACAGTATCGATGTCTTTTCCATCAGGTTGTTGGAAAAGATACGCTAGTTCTTGCTGCACCTCGGCAGGCTCAAGCTGTTCCCCTCGAAAAGCTCGTTCTGCCATGTTGGCCAGATGACGGGAGCCGTGAATGAGCAGACGACAGTCAGCGGCGAAATCTTCGTGTAGTTGCTTCAGATAGGGGCGGCGTGCTGTGGCACTGGTGGCCAGTAAGCCGATGGTACGACTAGCAGATACCCGTCCAGCCCAACGGATAGGGGGAACACAGCCTACAATAGGGAGTGTCAGGCGTTCTCGTAATATGGGGAGAGCCAGAGTGCTAGCCGTATTGCAGGCAATGATGATGAGGGTGGGTTTGAGAGCATCAGAGGCTTTGCAGATCAGCTCAGTGATACGCTCTCGTAGGAGATCATCCGGCTGTTCGCCGTAGGGAAATAAGGCCGTATCGGCGAGATAGTCTATTGTGAGAGATGGAGCCAGACTGCGTAGCGCTTGGACAACCCCCAGCCCTCCAATGCCGGAATCAAATACCAGAAGACGGGGAGAGGAGGGTGCTGGCATGGTCATGCCTCTGACTGTAATGGAGAAAGGCGGAACCAGTGAGGGGAGATGAAAGACTAGTGCCTTTCATCTCCTGCTGGGGAGTGTGGAGGAGATGAATTAGCCTCGCTTAAAGGCGAGTGCCTCCTCTGCGCTACCTACGCCACCATGAGCTTTGGACCAGCTGCACGGGTCTTCAAGGAAGCGGCGAACCTCTGCGCTATCTTCAGCGGAGAAATACTGACCATCGGCACAGGCTTCCAGCACGTCCCACCATGTGCAGAGAGCGTGCAGGCTGATGCCCATCTCTTGCAGGGTCTTTTGCGCACCGGGGAAAACGCCATAGAAGAAGACCACAAACGTATGATCCACAATGGCCCCAGCCTCCCGCAGAGCATTGGCGAAGCGGATCTTGGAGGCACCGTCTGTTGTCAGGTCTTCCACCAACAGAGTGCGCATACCTTCTGGCACATCGCCTTCAATCTGTGCATTGCGGCCAAACCCTTTTGGCTTTTTGCGAACATAGGCCATAGGCGTCATCAAGCGGTCGGCAATCCATGCGGAAAAAGGAATACCGGCTGTCTCACCACCTACAACAGCATCAATGCTCTCATAGCCGATGTGCCGACCAATCTTTTCAACGGCCAGTTCCATCAGCTTCTTACGGGCACGAGGGAAGAAAATAATCTTACGGCAGTCGATATAAACCGGGGACTTCCAGCCGGAGGTCAGTGTGTAAGGCTCGCTGGGGCGGAAGTTAATGGCCTTGATTTCCAGAAGAATGCGCGCCGTTGTCAGCGCAGCATCACGGTCCCACTGTGTGGGGCGGATGCCCAGATTTGATGCTGTGCCAGATGCAGGCATTATTCTCTCCGTAATCTCGAAAAATGGTTCCTTTGGAGACATCTACCCGTTAGAAGGGGAGAGGGGTAGGGTAAAGATGCCTTTTTTGCCTATTCTCCTTATTGATGACGCTTTATTCTGTTATTGGCAGGAGCGATGAGGAAGTCCTGTCTTTCTCGATGAAGGTTTTTCCTTCGGGGAACAGGGTATTGTAAGGGTATGGGATATGAAAGTTGCAACCGGTCATATCGGTCGTAAATGCGAACGCGCCGTAATTACAGCTTATCAGGAGCTGCATGATATGGGGCAGAGTGAGATGAGCATTTTTGCTGCTTGCACTACCCTGTATCGGATACATCACCCAGAATCGTCTCTGCCAGAGGCCCGTCTTCTGGTTTCAGAATGGATAGATCATCATATTGTTCGGCGTTCTTCGGATCCGACACGAGGCTGCAATTGTCCGCCGACAAACCCACGCTGAGACCACGACACGGTCTGATATAGCTACGGGTCAGATGTATGATGAAGCGGAGTACCGGCAGGTCTCCGCTTTTTTGATGCCTATCGTTTTGGTCAAGGCGTTCTTCTGGCTGTCTGGAAGATCAGACAGCCAGAAGGAGTCGGTTATTTTTCATCCTGCTCTGGCAGAGCATAAACGACCAACTGATCGGAGACAGGTGTTCCCATAAGGTGATGCCCTCCCGCCATGATGGCGACATACTGCCGGCCATTTACGGCATAGGTCATGGCATTGGCTTGCCCGCCGCCGGGAAGTACATCAGTCCAGAGTGTTTTGCCCGTTTTAAGGTCAATGGCATGGATCTGATTGTCACTGGAAGCACCGATGAAGGCGACACCGCCCGCCGTCATGACGGACCCACCGTTGTTTGGTGTACCGATTGTTAGCGGCATGCCTGTCGGTATGCCCCACGGTCCATTAGCGCGAGCCGAACCAAAGGGACGCTGCCAGAGGACCTTATGAGCTTTTAGGTCGATGGCGGTGACCATGCCGTAGGGTGGAGCATTGCACATCACTCTCGTAAATTCGTTCCAGAAGGGGCCAACTAGGGCACCGTAAGGTGTTTCGGCTTGTGCTGCATTACCGGCTGTCATGCCGTGACGTGGTGTGTATTGGGGAACATCGACTGGGATCAGACGTAGTTGGTCCGCTGTTTTCCGGGTTACAAGCTGGTTGTACATGGGAACATTGTTCCAATTTGCCAGTACGATTCCTGTTTGCGGATTATAGGAAATACTGCCCCAGTCACTGCCGCCATTGTAGCCCGGGGCTTCAATCCACGGACGGTTGAGGGAGGGTGGTGTGAACTCACCAACATAATGGGCACGCCGGAACTTGATGCGGCAAGCGAGTTGATCCAGTGGCGACATACCCCACATGTCGGCTTCTGTGAGCTTTGGGAAACCAAGACGAGGCACACCGACAGACCATGGCTGCGTTTGTGTACGCTGGTCATCCTTCACGCCACCTTCGGTTGGGACGGGTTTTTCCACGACGGGGAAATCTGGCAGAGGTTTTCCTGTCCGGCGGTCGAGGATGAAGGTCTGCCCCCGTTTTGTAGGCATGATGAGGGCGGGAATGACACTGCCATCATCAGCGTGATAGTCGAACAGCGTGGCCTGAGAGCCGATGTCATAATCCCAGACATCCTTATGGACGGTCTGGAAGACCCAGCGTGGCTCACCGGTGCGGACATCCAGTGCGACTACAGAGGATGAAACCTTGTTCTCTGCATCGCTCCGCATGGCGCTGTAATAGTCAGCGGAAGAGTTGCCCATAGGGACATAAACCAACCCTAGGGCATTATCGCCGGTCATGGCCGTCCACGAGTTGGGCGTACCACGGCTGTAGTAATGGTCTTTGTCCGGCTGGTGATGATCGTTTGGATTATTGACATCCCATGCCCAGAGGAACTTACCGCTTTCGGCATCATACCCTCGGATGACACCAGACGGTGCCCAGCGGCGTTGGCCGTCCAGCACTTCATGATTGACGACAATCACGCCATTGATGATGGGAACCGGGCTGGTAACCCCGACAAAACGAGGCACGGACCAGCCCATGCCTTGCATGAGGTTGACTTGCCCACCATGGCCAAAGCTCTCGCAGAGTTTGCCGTCATCAGCGTTCACGGCGATCATGCGGTTATCCAGAGTGCCTTCAATAATGCGGTTATGGCAGGGCTGCCCTTCTGGTACCGTGGACGAGGTATAATAGGTGACGGACTTACAGGCAGATGTGAAGGGGATAGCATCGTAACTCTCGTGAGAGTGGAAACGCCATTTCTCTTTGCCCGTTGTGGCATCAATGCGCATCATGTCGTTGGTGGCTGAGCAGAGATACAAGGAATCTCCAACCTTGATGGGTGTGGTCTCTGGTGCCAGCCGGTTGAGGTTACCCTTAGGGACCAGAACGCCCGTGTGATAGACGAAGGCCCGTTGCAGTTTCCCGACATTCTCCGGAGTAATTTGCTTTAATGGGGAGTAGCGTGTTGCTCTGTCATCGTGCCCGTAGGCAGGCCAGTCCTCTGGCTTGGGGTTGGCACTCTCCTGCGGAACAGCTTGTGGCAACTGGTCAATCGGCAGCTCGTCAATATCCGGCAAGTTGGCCGAATTGACACCCGTCGCCTGTGGCGTTTCGGGGGCGGGCGGATGATAAATGCTGGAGGCTACGTCCTCTGGAGGGATGGCTCTATGAGCGGTGCTAGGGGGAGCGGCTTCCTGTGCCTGTGCTACTGGGAATGATGCACCGAGCATAGTACCGCTCAGAAGGATACCAAGAAGATAGGCCTGATTACGCATCGATACTGACTTTCTGGTTACGGAGAAGGTGAGGTATGCAAGCAGCAACGGCAATAGCCAGTAGGGTGGGGCCGAAGAGGCGAGGCAGCCACCCCCAGAAGTGGAAGCCGACCTCATAGATTGTCCAAGGTATGGTCAGAGCCCAAGCGAGCAAATAGCCCCACGCACCCGCAAGGTTCTGGCGGAAGAGGTAAACACCAGAAATACAGAGGAGGATTCCGCATGGGGTGTAATACCAGGACCCACCTAAAAGAATGAGCCATGAACCAAAAATAACGAAATAAAGACCGAAGAGCAGAATCAACAGGGCAAGTACCCAGACGACCACATCGGCGACCCCTGGTTTCTTCTTCGGATAAGAGAAAAAAGACACAGTTCTGTCTCCAGTAAAATAAAGAACATACTGTGACTATGAGGGAATAATATCGGAATAGAAAAATAGATAAATAAGATAGTTCTATATATTTTATAGGTAAATTAGATTAATTTTTTAAAAATACTGGCCACATGATTTATTCATGTGGCCAGTAAGTTGGTTAATTATTTTTTATCACCCTCTGGTAGCGCATAGACGACCAGAGCATCAGAAACAGGGCTACGCATAAAATGATGCCCCCCTGCCATGATGGCAACATATTGCCGACCATTCACGGCATAGGTCATGGCATTGGCCTGTCCTCCGCCGGGCAGGACATCAGTCCAGAGCGTCTTGCCTGTCTTGAGATCAATGGCGTGTATTTGATTATCGGTCGAAGCACCGATGAAGGCCACGCCGCCTGCTGTCATGACAGACCCACCGTTGTTTGGTGTGCCGATGGTCAGAGGCAAGCCTGTCGGTATACCCCAGGGGCCATTGGCACGAGCTGAACCAAGTGGCTTTTGCCAAAGGACCTTATGCGCTTTCAGGTCAATGGCCGTAATCAACCCATAGGGCGGCTCATTGCACATCATCTGGGTAAAGCTGTTCCAGTAAGGAGTAACAACAATACCATATGGTGTCTGTGCCTGTGCCCCGTTGCCTTCAGCACCACCTGCACCAGGGTTGTACTGCGGTGAGTCGATAGGAATGAGCCCCATCTTGTCAGCTTTCTTGCGGCTCACCAGCTGATCATACATAGGCAGGCTGCTCCAGTTGGCGAGCATGATGCCTGTCTGCGGGTTGTAGGAAATGCTACCCCAATCGCTACCGCCATTATAGCCGGGATATTCAAGCCACGGTTGTTTGATGGTAGGGGGGGTGAACTCACCAACATAATGGGCACGCCGGAACTTGATACGGCAAGCCAGTTGATCCAGAGGGGAGATGCCCCATGTGGCTGCTTCTGTCAGTGGCGGGAAGCCAAGGCGGGGCACACCGACAGACCAAGGCTGTGTTGGAGCCCGTGGGTCATCTTTAACAAAGCCGGGGCTAGGAGCAGGTTTTTCCACGACAGGGAAATCTGGCAGGGGTTTTCCTGTCCGGCGGTCGAGGATGAAGGTCTGCCCCCGTTTTGTAGGCATAATGAGGGCGGGAATGACACTGCCATCATCAGCGTGATAGTCGAACAGCGTGGCTTGAGAGCCGATATCATAATCCCAGACATCTTTATGGACGGTTTGGAAGACCCAGCGTGGCTCACCGGTGCGGACATCCAGTGCGACTACAGAGGATGAAACCTTGTTCTCTGCATCGCTCCGCATGGCGCTGTAATAGTCAGCGGCAGAGTTACCCGTGGGAACATAAACCAAGCCCAAAGCATTATCGCCCGTCATGGCAGCCCAAGAGTTAGGCGTACCACGGCTGTAATAATGGTCTTTGTCTGGCTGGTGATGATCGTTTGGATTATTGACATCCCATGCCCAGAGGAACTTACCGCTTTCGGCATCATACCCCCGGATGACACCGGACGGTGCCCAGCGGCGTTGGCCGTCCAGCACTTCATGATTGACGACAATCACGCCATTGATGATGGGAGGTGCTGTTGTCATGGCTACAAAGCCGGGGACGGACCAGCCCATGCCCTGCATAAGATTGACTTGCCCACCATGGCCAAAGCTCTCGCAGAGCTTGCCGTCATCAGCATCAACGGCAATCAGTCGATTGTCTAATGTCGATTCGATGATGCGGTTATGGCAGGGTTGTCCCTCCGCAGCGGTGGAGGAGGTGTAGTAGGTGACAGCCTTACACGCAGCGGTGTAGGGAATGGCGTCATAGCTTTCATGGGCATGGAAGTGCCATTTTTCCTGCCCCGTAGCCGCATCAACACGCATCATGTCGTTGGTGGCTGAGCAGAGATACAAGGAATCCCCAACCTTGATTGGCGTAGTTTCTGCAGCCCATTTATTGGGTTTGTCTTTAGGGGGGAGGCTGCCGGTATGATAGACAAAGGCCCGCTGCAATTTCCCGACATTTTCCGGTGTGATTTGTGTCAGGGGAGAGAAGCGTGTGGCTTGATCGTCACGCCCGTAAGCGGGCCAGTCCTCCGGCTTGGGATTGGCACTTTGCTGCGGAACAGCCTGCGGTAGCTGATCAATCGCCAGTTCATCAATGTCCGGCAGATTGGCTGGATTGACGCTGGGCGGTTGCGGTGTTCCAGGGGCCGGGTCATGGAAAATGCTAGACGTTGCCTGTTCCGCTACCGGGGTGTCATTATCCGGGCCGGGCGTCTCAACGGACGGCGGGATCTGTGCTCGAGCCGTCTGGAAGGGAAGTGAGGCACCCAGAACGGTACCTGCCAGAAGAACCCCGAGGAGATAAGCCTGATTACGCATTGTGGTGTTCCTTCTGGTTACGAAGAAGGTGAGGTACGCAGGCAGCAACGGCAATAGCCAGCAGGGTGGGGCCGAAGAGGCGAGGTAGCCATCCCCAGAAGTGGAAGCCAACTTCATAGATGGTCCAAGGTATAGTCAGGGCCCAAGCGAGCAAATAGCTCCAGGCTCCCACAGGGTTTTGGCGAAAGAGATAGACACCAGAAATGCAGAGAAGGATCCCGCATGGGGCGTAATACCAGGACCCACCCAAAAGAATGAGCCATGAACCAAAAATGACGAAATAAAGACCAAAGAGTAGGATTAGTAGAGCCAGAGCGTAGGTAATTAGGCTCGCAATTCCCAGCTTCGGCCTGGAAGATGATGGTGACACGGCACTATCTCCAGTTTAGCAGAAACCATGCCGTAACTATGGAGGCATTTCTGGGAGATAGGAAAATAGATAAATGGATTAAGTCTATGTGGTTTCCATAGGTAAAATAGATTAACTTATTCGCCCGCTATCTTAGAAGAAGAGGATTTTTGACGAGTTTTGGAGGCAATGACCTTATGGTTGGCAATGACTTCTCCGACAAGGAAGGTAAAAAACTTTTTCGTGAAGTCTTCATCCAATCCTGCATCATTGGCCAGAGTACGCAAGCGAGTGAGCTGCTCTTTCTCACGGGCGGGATCGCAGGCAGGTAGTTGGAAAGATGCCTTTAGTGCCCCTACATCTGCGGTGCAGCGGAACCGTTCTGCCAGCATATAGATAAGGGCTGCATCAATATTATCAATGCGCTGGCGGAGAGCCGCTAGCTGCCGTGTTGGATCAAGAGGTGTGTCATGCTCAGAAGTCATTGAGATCAATCCATGCAAGATGGCCGCCTTTACCAGCGCCAAGATCCATAAAGATGGCTTTGCCTCCTAATCGACCAGTGCGATGAAGAGGGCGGCCATCAAGAGATCGTCTATCGTGGCCGACATAGACGGTTGTGCCTTCGGGGATACGGTTAATCCAGCTCAGTCGCCTTTCTGGGTAGCCGTCTGGCTGGAGGCGGCTGGTGGTCTCTCCGAAGAGTGCTCGGGAGAGGGGGGCAGACATGTCGGCAAGCCCTGTCTGTGGTGGCGGGCCGGAGAGCATGGCCGTATGGAACCCACCATGAACAAAGAGCATATTGTCCAGCCTCTGCCATGCCGGTGCCCGAGCAATAGCTTGGTAGGAGCGATTGGCGAGGTCCTCGGCCGTAGAGGCTTGAATCTGCTTTAGGGTAGTTTCCAGCGGGAGATCCCGACGTAGCCGTCGCCCTTCCAGCGCACGACCTAGCTTGCGATCGTGATTGCCGAGAACGAACATGCCTCTGCGGGTTTCCAGCAGGTCTAACATGGTCTCCAGCACGCCAGCACTGTCCGGCCCATGATCGACCAGATCACCAAGTTGGATGATGAAGCGTTTTGTGGCTATGGCATGGCGGAAAGCATTGAGATCACCGTGCACGTCTCCCACAACGCGAAGACCATGCTCACGAATGCGGGATAAGACCGATTCGTCAAGCAGTGGTTCTGAAAAGATAGGTCGATCGTTCACGGTTTTGGAAACTCAGCCTCCAGTTGCCTTAAAGGGCACTAATTGTCCGATGATAATGACAGAAGGTCAACCACTTACCATACGGATGCTTTCATCCAGATTGACGGAGAGTAGACGGCTCACGCCTCGTTCCTGCATGGTGATCCCATAGAGACGATCCATATGGGCCATGGTCAACTGGTGATGGGTGATGACCAGAAAGCGAGTGCCTGTTTCTTGGGTGATATCCCTGATGAGTGTGCAGAAGCGTTCTACGTTCGCATCATCAAGAGGCGCATCCACCTCATCCAGCACGCAGATGGGGGCGGGCGTACATTGGAATGCCGCAAAAATCAGCGAAAGGGCCGTAAGGGCTTGCTCTCCGCCTGAGAGAAGAGACAGGGTAGATAGTTTCTTACCGGGGGGCTGGGCGAATATTTCCAGTCCAGCTTCTAGAGGATCGTCGCTGCCGACCATCTGGAGGTGCGCCTTGCCGCCACCGAACATACGGGTGAAGAGCTTCTGAAAATGTTCGTTGATATCCGCAAAAACGGCCATAAGGCGTTGCCGTCCTTCACGGTTGATTGCCCCGACCCCGCCCCGTAGGCGTGCGATGGCACTGGCAAGGTCCTGATGTTCCTTAGCGATTCGTTCGGACTCCTTCTGAGCCGTCTGAAATTCTTCTTCGGCACAGAGGTTTACTGGCCCCAAGTCATCACGGTGTTTTGTGGCACGTTTTAGGGTCTGTCGTAGAGTCTGCTCGGCCTCGGCTGAGACATTTTCTGGCACTTCGGGATTTTCTGGCAACGGAGTATCATGGCGGAGAAGTGCCAGTGCTTCTTCAGCCTGCTCAACGCGTTCTCCAAGGCGGATAGTATCCTCACGGTAGCGGCTGCCTCCCTCTTTATGGTGGTCCAGAAGGGCCTGTTGCTCCTGTAGGGTAGCCGCAGTCTGGGTGAGACGGGTCGTGAGCAGTTGTTCCGCCTCTTCCAGTGTTTTGAGCGTTTCCATATCCTGCTGGAGCTGCTCTTTATGATGGGTAAGGCTGTTATCTTCAGCTTTGTCTGGTGCTGCGGCCATTAGAGCAGAATGACGAT
Organism: Bombella intestini; assembly: GCF_002003665.1. Lineage (GTDB taxonomy): Bacteria > Pseudomonadota > Alphaproteobacteria > Acetobacterales > Acetobacteraceae > Bombella > Bombella intestini. The sequence goes on along the minus strand of NZ_JATM01000001.1, from coordinate 431,919 downwards.
TCGTCATATCTGTGATGAGGGCCTGTAGCTGGGTATGGCGTTCGGTCTGTTTTTGGCTATCAGCCTGAAGGTGGTCATGCCGCTCCTTTAACAGGGATAGTTCCTGCATCAGGGCGTTATGGTCTGTCTGATAGCGTTGGAGGCTGTCCCTCGTTTTGGTCAGCTCGTCTCCTATCTGAGCCAGCTGTGCCTTCAGGGAGGCTAAATCTGGGAGTTTACTCTGATTTTTCTGGCAGTTTTCCTCATCGCTCAGACGTTTCTCTAGAGCCGCCTGCAAGGCTTTGCGTTGTTGGGAAAGGCTCTCCTGCTTGGCCTGAAGACCGGCGAGTCGGCGGCTCTGCTCTTGCAGGCCCTGTTCCTGTAGCGTGGCGTCTCTGCGGGCTATGTCGGCTTTCTGGCTAGCGTCTGTGGCTGCTTGCTTGGACTGCTGAAGGGCACTCTGTGCTTTTTCCATATCCGACTGAAGGGCAGAAAGGTTGATCTGTGCCCGTGCGTCCAGAACGTTTTGTCTCTGCCTGGTTAGTTCTTTGATGTCCTGTTCAAGGCGGGTAACGGTGTGTGTCAGCTCCTCCAGCCGTTCCTTGAGGGCATTGTCTCTGAACAGGGCTTGCTGTTGTTCAGCCTCGGCTTTTTGCTGCTGGGAGAGGGCGAGTTCACAGGCGGTTCGAGCCGCTTGTTCTTCTGCCCGGATCGCCTGCAGAGCAGCGGCGGCATCAGACACAGGTTTATCCGATAGGGAAAGGGCTGCTAGGTCTGTCTGGGCGGCATCAAGCTGCTTTTTTATGTGCTCTTGCTGCGCCGCACGGCTGGAAACCTCCTTCTGGAGAAGGGTGATCTGTTCCTGCTGGAAGGCATAGCGTTGGGTTAGACCATCCAGAAGGTTTGTCTGTTGCGCTTGTTCGTCACGCTCCTCCTGATAGGTCTGACGCTGCTCTGCTAGTGTCTGCTCTAACTCTTCACGTTGCTGGTGCAGATCATGGGTGATGTCCTTTTGGGTATCATGGTTCTGGGTGAGTGTCTTGATGACTGCTTCTGTCTTTTTAAGACGCTGCGCCTGTTGGAGACGAACCATTTCAGCCGTAGGCGTGTTGGGCTGGCGAATGAATCCATCCCAGCGCCATAGAGCACCGTCTTTTGTCACCAGTGCTTGCCCGGGGTGGAGATGAACCTGAAGAGCGGGGCCATCTTCAGCTTTTTCTAGAAGGAAAATAGAGCGAAAGGCTCGTTCTAGGGGGGGAGGTGTTGTTATCAGTGAGGCGAGGTTGGGCAAGGCTGCCAGTTTTTTGTTTGCTGATGCCTGTTCCGCAAGAGAGGGGAGGGAACGCCACTGCCGTGGTGTATCGGCCAGCATGTCGCCTTTGGGAGGGAGGGATGCTTCCAGCCCGTCCGTTATAGCACTGGCGACCGCCTTGGTGAGGGTGTCCGGGATGTCTAGCTGGTCTAGTATGGGGTGAGGGATGGTCAGGAGGCTGCTGTGCAGGCTGCGATGCAGCCCTTCATATTCCCCCTTATGGCGCAGCAGGTCTGCCTCGATTTTTTGTAGAGCATGACGTGCTTCTTCTTCTTGCTTCAGAAGATGTTCATGCTGCGTTTCGACCTGCGCTATGGCTTCGAGGCGTGAAGTGATCCGTTCTTTCAGCGTGTTGAGGCTCGCTTGGGTTGTTTCAAGCTTTTTTGCGCTGATAGCCGTAGCCTGAGCATTTTTTAGATTAGTCTGTGCGGCAACGTGGCGTTCTTGCTGTTCTTTTAGCTGCTCGGTGAGTCGGGTGATGTCTTGTTGTAAGAACTCGTGACGCTGCTGGCACTTTTCTAATGCCGCTTGTTCTTCCAACCAGAGTGTTTCCGCTTTTTCCCGTTTCTGGGTCAGGTCTTTTTCAGCGTGAGACGCCTGCTCTGCCTTTTCCTGTGCGGTCTGATGGGCAAGTGCAAGTTGTTCCTTGTCTGCTTCATTAAGCAGGTTGTTTCTGACGTCCTGACTTTGTGTCTGATCTGCCTTCAGGCGGTCTTGCTGTTTGGCGATAGCCTGCGTCAGTTCTTGTTCACGCTGGTGCAGTTGCCGAAGTCGTGCCTGTGCTTCCTGTAAATCACGTTGCGTACGTTCGCTGATGAGCCTCTGTTCTTGAAACTGTGTTTCTGCCTCTTTGGCCGTGTGCTCGCAGGCTGCAGCCTGTTCCAGACTGTTTGCCACCTGCTGGCGTCGCTGATCGGCGATCGTGTTCTGAGCACAGTCTTGTTCAATAATTTGTAGTTCGGCTGTCAGATGCTCAATGTTTGTGCGGTCATCGGCGATCTGCCGAACTAGTTCCTGCTGGCGGCTTAGGAGCCGTTCATGCTGGAGTGTGCCATCCTGATAACGGGCAGAAAGTGCTGTATGGTCAGCCTGTTGGGTTGCTTCTTGCTGTTTCAGCTCATTAAGCTGTTGTTCTAGTTCCGGCATTTTGGCCGTTGCTGTTTGCCTGTGTAAGGCAAGTTGCTTCAGGGCCTGTTGGGTCGTGGTCTGCTGTTCTTCCAGCCGAGTTAGTTCAGCTTTCTGGCGGGCGAGATCGTCTTCTAGCTGGGTCCGCTGGCGGGTGTGATCTTCCGAAGCCTTCTGCCTGTGTTGAAGGGCGGATTCCGTGATGCCGACATGGATGCGGACTTGCTCCAGCTTACGGCGGAGGGTTGCTAGTTCATCGCCTTCCTGCTGGTGCTTTTCTCGTTGGGTGTTGACAAGGTTCTGTGCCGCTTGAAACGCTTTCTCGCTTTTAGTCAGGGCCTCACGGGCTTTCTCCAGCGCAGCCCGGCGACTTCTGACCAGCTCTTCCGCTCTGGCGTGCTGGAGGATGAGCAGGGCTCGTTCATGCTGACGAATGGTTTCAGAAGCTTGCCGGTAGCGGCGGGCCTGCTCAGACTGGGTGGAGAGATTATTGAGTTGTTGATCGAGCGTCTGACGATGCTCTTCGGCCCGTTCCAGATTGCTTTCAGCCTGCCGGAGTTTCAGTTCAGCATCCCGGCGGCGGACATGCAGACCTGTAATGCCGGCGGCTTCCTCCAGTAGGAGGCGGCGTTCTTCCGGCTTTGCTGCAATGAGCTGGCTGACACGGTTCTGACTGATGATAGAGGAGCTACGTGCCCCAGAGGAAAGGTCCGCAAAGATGGTCTGCACATCTTTGGCCCGCATGACACGGTTATTGATGCGGTAGGTACTGCCGGCGCCACGTTCCGCCTGTCGGGAGACTTCCAGTTCATCAGACTGTTGAAAAGGTGGCGGGGCGAGACCGGCAGCGGCCGCCAGATGGAGGGTGACGCGGGCTAGATTGCGAGCCGGCCGGCTTCCTGTTCCGGCGAAAATGAGGTCGTCACTTTCGCCGCCACGCAGAGCACGGGCTGAGCTTTCCCCCATCGTCCAGCGCAGGGCCTCGACAATATTGGACTTGCCACACCCGTTAGGGCCGACAATGCCGGTAAGACCGGGAAGGATGTCCAGATGGACCTCATCAGCGAAGCTTTTGAAGCCAATAATATCGAGGCGGGTCGTGAGCGCCTTATGCTGTGTCATTGAACCCCGTTTGGACTGTAATGATGGAGGAGTTGAGTGTGGTGATTAGGCCTTGCTGACGAGCTCGGCGAATTTTTCTACAGTTTCGGGATCCTGAGCGAAGGGCGTATTATTGAAGCGGAAATACGGTGTGCCCTTGATGTCGTAGGTCTGTCCATCTTGCTGGGTCAGTTGATAAAGCTCCTGCCCGAATGTCATGTCCTTGCTAATCTTATCGAACTCATCGGGGGCAATCCCTGCGAGGGCAGCTTCTTGCTTGAGGTGCGTAACTGGGTCCCCACCGGAGAAGGCCCATTGCATCTGGCGGGAGAAGAGGGAGCTTATGAAGGGCAGATAACGTTCCTCCGGCAGGGTGCGTGCGACCATAGCGGCAATCATGGCTACCTGATCCAGCGGGAAGTCATGGAACTGATAGCGGATCTTTCCAGTATCAATGAACTGTTCCTTAACCTTGGGGAAGACATCTGTCGCAAAATGGGCGCAATGGGTGCAGGTCAGGGAAAACCATTCTTGGACTAAAACGGGAGCCTTAGCATCGCCGATGATGCGGGGGGCAAGGCGGGGGTCTTTTGGTGCCGGGGTAGAGGCCTGTGCCAGAGCGGGACGCTGTGCGATGAGGTTGCCGGCTGTTAGGCCGGTTGCCAGCAAGGCGGGGCCACTGGCCAGAAAATGACGGCGTGAAAGTGAATGGCGAGCGGTCATGACGGCTCCTTTCTTCTGGAAGAGGGGGACGATAAGAGATCGATTAACGGTTTATTTTGCCATGAATGGCAAGAGAGGTCGTACCGTCAAGAGGATGGATCAGAAGGTATCGTCTGTCCTTCGGTTGTTTCTGGCTGACGGCGAAGATGAGCAGGCACCCGCATTCGCAAGGTCAGTATGTGCCGGGCATCGGAATCAATAACCCGGAACTCTAACCCGCTGGGATGTACCAAAACTTCATCACGGGCGGGGACATGTTCAGCGAGATGGAAGACAAGGCCGCCAACGGTTTCGATCTCTGCTTCTCGTTCTTCCCGTGTCAGGACGGGACCGAGACGTTCTTCTAGTTCCTTAACTGGCAGACGGGCATCAAGGTCAATCGTGCCATCAGGACGATTGAACCACGGGGTCGTGACCGGTTCGTCATGTTCGTCTGATATGTCGCCGACAATAGTTTCGATGAGGTCCTCGATGGTGACGAGACCGTCAATACTACCATATTCATCGATAACGAGTGCCATATGGGTGCGGCGTTGGCGCATCTGGAGCTGAAGGTCCAGTACTGGAATGCTGGGGGCAACGAGCAGAGGCTGGCGGAGGAGGGAGCGTAGATTGAAGGGCTCTTCCGTACCGATATGGGCGACAAGATCCTTGACGTGGATCATCCCGATGATGTCGTCCAGCTCCTTATGATAGACAGGCATACGGGAGTGATTTTCCTCCCGCATCAGGCCTAGTGCCTCGTCAAAGGAGAGATCATCCGGCATGGCGATGATATCGGCACGAGGGACCATGACGTCATCTGCCGTGATGGTGCGTAAGCGCAGCACGTTCATGATAAGTGCCCGCTCTTGCCTGTCCAGCTCGGGAGCGTCAGGATTTGTCTTCCCCAGACTGGCGGCTTCCCGGACGAGGTCAGCAATATGCTGCCTTATGGTCTTTGTGCGTGCCTTGCGGTGGAAAAGTTTCATCGGGTGCGGAATGTTCCTGTTTGCGGACGGGAAAGAGAATGCGGTAATACCGGATGGCTTAACAGCTTGGATAGATACGTGGCTTCCAGGGGTCGCCAAAGCCCATTCGTCTAAGGATGAAGGTTTCCAGCCCTTCCATCTGTCGGGCTTCACCCGGGTGGTGATGGTCATACCCGGCCAGATGGAGGAGGCCGTGCACGGTCAGATGGACTGTATGGGCCCGGAGGGTCTTTCTGGCCTGTAAGGCCTCTCGATACATGGTTTCATAGGCAAGGATGATGTCCCCGCCCAGCATGGGGGCCGGCGGCTCGAATGTTAAAACATTGGTCGGTTTATTTTTGCCCCGAAACTGAGCATTAAGCTGCCGGATATGGCGATCATCTGCGAAAACGAAAGAGGGGCCTGGCCTGTTTTCGGGGAAGATGTTCCCATGACGTTGGGCCATCTGACAGGCTCGCTGGACGAGCTGTTCTACGTTACCCAATGCTGCACGCCAGCGTGGATCGGAGACTAGGACCTCAGCGTGGGGAGCGGTGGGGCGTTTCATCATGCGTCCGGTAAGAGTGGTAGGGATCGGGTGCTGTGTCGGCACTTTGCTGATCGTAAGCTTCGACGATGCGGGCGACAAGAGGGTGACGGACAACGTCAGCCGCCGTGAGCGGGCAGACAGCAATGCCTTTAACACCTTCCAGCGTTGCTACGGCATCCCGCAGACCAGATGTGACCCCACGGGGCAAGTCAATTTGGCTGAGGTCGCCCGTAATGGCCATGTGTGTACCGGGCCCCATGCGGGTCAGAAACATTTTCATCTGGGCGGGAGTGGTATTCTGAGCCTCATCAAGGATGACATAGGCATGAGCCAACGTCCGCCCTCGCATGAAAGCAAGCGGGGCGACTTCAATTTCTCCGCTGGCCATGCGGCGCGAGACCTGATCGCCGGGCATCATGTCGTGGAGGGCATCATAGAGGGGCCGTAGATAGGGGTCGATTTTCTCCCTCATATCGCCGGGGAGGAACCCTAGCCGTTCCCCAGCTTCAACAGCGGGGCGGGAGAGAATGATACGGTCTACTTGCCCTGCCTGAAACATGGCTACAGCCTGTGCAACGGCTAGATAGGTCTTACCTGTTCCCGCTGGGCCCAGACCGAAGACAAGCTCCTTTCTGGCTAGTGCGCTCATATAAGCACTCTGCCCAGGGGAACGAGGAGCGATGACGCCACGTTTGGTTTGTATCTGCGGAAGATTATCCAGTGAGGAAGCATCCATAGGTGGGGCTGTTCCTTCTGTGGAAGGGCGATGTGCAGCGCGCCGGTGGGATGGCAGGGCTGTCAGCCGTATGACACCATCAACCTGATCGCCATCCAGAATTACGCCCCGACCAACCTGTTGGTAGAGGGCATGGAGGACAGCCTGTGCCCGGTTGACGGCCTCCGTCTCTCCGGAAATGGCCACACGGTTGCCCCGGCAGACCAACCTCGCCCCGGTTCCCTGTTCCAGACGGATAAGATGACGGTCGTGATCGCCGAGGACTTTCTGCAGACGCTGATTATCCTCAAAGCGCAGGGTTGTCGTGCGGTGTCCTTCCTGACCGGAAGAGAAGGAAGTTGATGCAGAACGGCTCAAATGGCTGTGCCTTCCTGTTCATGGAGGTGACCACCAAGGGAATTGGTGAAAGGAGCTGTAATGCGAACCTTGACGATCTGCCCGATTTGGGATGGATCACCTTCAAAATGGACGGGCTGGAGATAGGGGGACCGCCCATTCAGCTGACCCGGTTTACGTCCGAGCCCAGTGACAAGAACATCCTGAACCGTGCCAACAAGAGACGCATTGAATGCGTCCTGCTGTTCTCGCAGAAGAGCCTGCAGGGCTGCAAGCCGTTTTTCTTTCACATCCTCAGCAACCTGAAAAGGCTGTCCGGCCGCAGGGGTGCCGGGGCGCTGGGAGTATTTGAAGCTATAGGCACTGGCGAATCGTACATCTCGCACCAGCTGCATGGTGGCTTCAAAATCTTCGTCTGTCTCACCGGGATGGCCGACAATGAAGTCGGATGTCAGAGCAATATCTGGGCGGGCTTCCCGGAGGCGGCTGATAATTTCCCGGTATTCATCCGCCGTATGACCTCGGTTCATGGCCTTCAGTACTTTGTCAGACCCGCTCTGGACTGGTAGATGAAGGTACGGCATGAAAATAGGATTGTCCCGGTGAGCATCAATCAGGGCCTGCTCCATGTCTCGTGGGTGTGATGTGATGTAACGCAGGCGTTTGAGAGCCGGAATCTTTTCATGAAGGAGAGCGGCCAGCTCCGGTAGGGAGGCTGTTCCACCGTTCCAGTCACCATGAAAGGCATTCACATTCTGCCCTAGTAGGGTGATTTCTTTGACACCACTGGCAACGAGCCGTTCAGCTTCTGCTAGAATAGAAGCCACGGGACGGCTTGTTTCAGCGCCGCGTGTGTAGGGGACTACGCAGAAGGAGCAGAATTTGTCACAACCTTCCTGAATGGTGAGAAAGGCCGTTAGGTTGCCTTCATTCTGCGGTGCGGCCTCTTCCGGAAGAAGGTCGAACTTGGATTCAACAGGAAAATCCGTGTCAATGACGCTGCCACCAGCACGGGCAATGCGGGCGACCATTTCGGGTAGGCGATGGTAGGTCTGCGGACCTAGGACGAGGTCCACATAAGGGGCACGAGCCAGAAGCTCCTTACCTTCCGCCTGTGCTACGCAGCCTGCCACGGCGATAAGGGTTTCCTTGCCTTCCAGTTTTCGGGCCTCACGGATCTGGCGCAGCCTCCCCAGTTCGGAGAAGACCTTTTCCGCAGCGCGCTCACGAATGTGGCAGGTATTGAGGATGATCATGTCTGCGTTATCTGGGAGGTCTACCGGGCTGTACCCAAGTGGTCGCAGAACATCCGCCATACGGGCACTGTCGTAGACATTCATCTGACATCCCCATGTGATGATGTGCAGGCCTCGTGATGGGGAGTTGGAAAGCTGTTCTGGCATGAATGATAGTCGCTGTCTGTTCGTGTCGTGAATCGGCGGGCTTATAAAAGGAAAGAGCAGGTCATGAGTGGGTAGTATCCTGCAACCGGTTCTGCCGTAGCTCTTCGCTGCCTTGTTCGATGGCGGCTCGGGCAGCATTGGATAGCGCTTTGCGGGATGGATAGTCCTCTGGTTTGATAGGCGGATGGAACATAACCGTAGCCCGCATGGAGCGCCATTTACCAAGTCCCATTAGATGGGGGCCAAAATCCATGTCCCCAAACCATGAAAAGACGAAAGAACGCCGATGTCGGCCAACGGGCAACCCCTCTAGCCGGTCATAGGCAACCGTGACGGGCTGGATAATGCAGGATGGGTGATCATCAGCCTTTGGCTCACCAGGACGGCGAACGGGTTTTGCAATAGCAAAGAGTGATGACATGAAGGGAAGAAGACCATTGCCTTTGGATGTTGTACCTTCCGGGAAAAAGGCGATGTCATATCCCTTACGGAGCTGGTTAATAACGTTTTCGACATCTTGACCCGCTTCCTGCCGGTTGCGGTTGATGTAGATGGTTCGTCCCAGAAAGGTCAGATAACCGATGACTGGCCAATGGCGGACTTCTTGCTTAGCAATGAAGAAGGCCGGAAGCACCTTGCCCAGTACCAGCACGTCCAGCCATGAGCTATGATTGGCGACATAGATGACCCGTCGTTTATCCGCACGGGGGGTAAGAGAGCCTGCTCGTTCTCCGAGCGTACGGACTTCTATATTGAGGATGCGGCAGGCTACGCTCCAGAAAAAGAGCGGGAAACGGCGGAACATCTTGCCCGGCATAAGTAGGCACGAGCCCTGCCCGACACATCCGGCCGCAGCCCAGCCCAGCAGGGCACCGGCCCGCAAGCGAGCTCTCAGGCGGTCCAGGAATGTGTCCTGCAAGGCACGGCTTTCTTCCGCAAAGAGACGGTCCGGGTCAAAAACCGGCCGCTGGGTGTTTCGTTTTCTGGTTGAATGAGGCTCTGCAACAGACATGTCGTCTAGATAGGCATTTTATGGAGGAGAGACAATCTTTATCAGCAGGATGGAATGATCTTCCTGATTTAGGAGAGTGAAGAATAGCTTTAGATGACAGAACAGAAACTTTTTAAAGACAAAACTGTCTGTCATAAGGGGCCGGATGGCCAGAGCTAGGCTGAACCAGTGGGGAAAATGGCGAGTAATCGTTTGATAGGCAGGATGGGAAAACAGGCAGAGCGTGTTGTAACGCTACTACTATGCGCGGGGATAGTGGGATGGGAGACCATGCCGGTATGGGGCGAGGATAGCATGCCCGTTGTGCATGAGCTCGTACGGCACCCTTTGCCTTACACCACTGTGGTAGTGCCAACGGCGGATAAGGATGTCACAGCTGGTATGGCGGCGGCATCCCAGCTGGTGAGCCTTCAAGCAACCAAGAATGTTGGTCCATATGCGCTTGCGGGCCGCATACGGGAAGATTACGGACGATTGCAGGGGGCGTTGCAGTCTCGTGGCTATTATGGTGGTCACGTGACGGTCACGGTGCAAGCTGAAGGTAAGACCATTGATGGCCATGCTCCAGACCTTGCCGGCTTTCTAGCTTCCATACGTTCCGGTGTAACGGTAACCATTCGCCTTGGTGCCGTGTTGGGAGAGCAGTTTACCGTCGGGCAGATCATTGTTGTTGAGGATGATGAGGGGGACGGCAAGGAGGTGGCTGCTGGGGAGCAACAGCAGATTCATGGGCCGGCTGTCCGCAAGGTTCTAACCCTTTCGAAAGGGGAGCGTGACAGTCTGGGGATGGAGAGTGGGGCTCCCGCTGTGGCTGCGGACGTGCTGGCCATACAGGGCCGGTTGTTGGGTCACCTTCAGGAAGAAGGATATGGCCTGTCCAGTGTGCAAGCTCCCCAAGCTATTCTGCATCCAGAACGGAAGCAGATTGATGTGCAGATCAGGATGAAGCGCGGGCCCAAGCTGGTCATCGGCCCTATGGCACTTAACGGATTGCAACGGGTAAAGCCGGATTATATCCGGCGGCGTATGCTGTTGAGGGAAGGGCAGTTGTATCAGCCTTCTGTTTTGGAACAGGCACGGCTTGACCTGGGCAGTACTGGTTTGTTCGCCTCAGTTGTGCAGAAAAATGGCGATAAGGTACTGCCGCTGCCGGAACAGAAGGTACCCCCCCAAGGGGAGCGGACACCCCACAAAAAAGTGGTAACGCAGCACCCCCCTGCTGGGGTTGATGGGGCATTGCCGATTGATTTTGACTTCACAGAGGGCAAGCGTCATCGCTTGACCGGTGATGTTGGGTATTCAACCGATCTGGGTGGTCGTGCCGGTGTTTCGTGGCTGCATAGAAATTTGCTGGGGCGGGGTGAGCAGCTGCGTGTTGCGGCTATGGCCACGGGGCTGGGAGGAACGGCGCAGCAGGGGCTTGGGTATGATGGTTATGTGGATTTCATGAAGCCGGATTTTCTACAGCGTAGCCAAGCGCTTGATCTCCGAGTTGAGGCGATCCGTCAGCTTCTCTACTCATATCGGCAGACAGCTCTTCTGGTTCAGGGACGTGTTGAGCGGCCACTATGGAAAGATTTTTCTGGAAGTGCCGGGGTCACGTTGGAGCAGGAACATATTCGCCAGTTTGGTAGACGGGCTGATTATTTCATCGCTTCCATTCCAGTGAAGCTAGATTATGACGGTACTCACCGTTCCAGTCCGATCGAACCGGCAACGCATGGTTTTCGTGTGTCGCTGGGTGTGACGCCCTCCATTTCTATGGAACATAAGACATCCTTCTTCATTCCCATGAATATGCAGGCCTCCACTTATTTTGACCTTACACATGTGGGCCTAACGAAACCGGGCAATAGTATCATTGCCGTGCGTGTCATGGTGGGGTCTATTCAGGGGGCGAGTACCTGGAATCTGCCACCGGATCAACGTCTCTATGCTGGTGGTCCGGGTTCTATTCGTGGTTTTCGTTATCAGGGGGTCGGTCCACAATACGGCACGACTAAATATGCCATTGGTGGAACGAGTATGGATGCTGGGACTGTCGAGTTCCGCCAACGCTTGCCAAAGAATTTTGGGCTGGCAGCCTTTGCGGATGCTGGTCAGGTTAGTGACAATTCGATACCCGGTCATGGGAAACTGCGTGTCGGCTGTGGTGGTGGTATCCGCTATTTCACGCCGATTGGGCCGGTCCGTGTGGATGTGGCTGTGCCGATCAATAGGCCGCACCGTGGGGATAAATGGGAGCTTTATTTGGGGCTAGGGGAGACTTTCTGATGTTAACATTGGGACGCAGACTTCTCCGGTATGGCTTCATCTTCTTGGCAGGCTTAGTCCTGCTAGTGATGTTCCTGCTTGTGGGGGTTAATCTTCCTTCAACGAAACGGTTTGTAGAGCAGAAACTGCCGGACTGGTCGGGCGGTATGGTCCAGGTTGAGGGAATTAGTGGGATTCTGCCCTGGCATCTCGTGCTCTCTCATGTGGTCTTGCGGGACCCTCAGGGTATATGGCTGGAAGGGCGTGATGCCGACCTGCGTCTTGGCCTGCTGTCCCTTCTGCATAAGCAGGTTCATGTGCGTCATCTTTCGGCAGGACTGCTTGCCTATGATCGTAACCCCGTTTTCCCGCCTACCCCAAAACCTAAGGAAACATCCTCAACCGAGTTGCCAAATTGGGGCGTACAGGTTGATCATCTGGAGCTGTCCTTGTTGACGGTGGGGCAGACTGTGTTCGGACAGGCGGCGCGCCTGAAGATTGAGGGGAAGGCCCATCTGGGCAGCCTTAGCAGTTTGACACACGTACCGTCTTTCAAAGCGATGCCTGCAACCCAGCTCTGGTTGAAGGCGGAGCGACTGGATGATCCAGCCCATCTTTTGGTCGACTTAAAAACCCAGAGGCATAGAGGGAAGTTTCAGCTGCATTATGACGAGGAGGCGCATGGTTTTGCGACCTCTCCGGGAGGGGTGACCGTATTGGACCCTCTGGCTGTTGATCTCTCTGCGGATGGTCCTTATCGAGCGTTGGCAATTAAGCTAGATGCTCGAGCCGCAACCCATCAGGAAAGCCCTCTGACGGTCATGGTAAAGGGTAGTCTGGATTGTGTGCGGCTGAAAGACGACCTAACACTCGCTGTTCATGCGCCTCCCATGGCATTTCGGCCTGATGTGGGATGGGAAAAGCTGGATATGACGGCGGCCCTCCACGGAGCAATGCTGGACCCTCAGGGTAGCATGCAGCTTGACGGCACGAACTTTATGGCGTCGGGAACCGGAGCGGAACATGTGCATGTTCAATTTGATGGACAGGCGGGTGGAGTGCAGGCCCTTCTTGCTCGTGATGCAGTAGCTTTCCGGAAGGCCCGTATGGGCAAGGATGAGGCAGGTAAGCTATCCCTGTCTGTCCGTCTTGATGGTGTCAGGGTACCGGGGAAAGTCCCAACCATTTTGGCAGATGCCCCGCTGATTCTTGATGGCACAATACAGCCGTATCTGTCTGATAGGCCTTATCAGATACGCTTAGAGCACGATGCGATAAAACTAGCTGTTGCAGGGAACTTGGACTCCACTCTGGCAGGGCATATGCAGCTTGATGTGGAGAAATTTCCGGATCTGGCCGACCTGATCGGTCAGAAGATGGCTGGATCAGCTCATCTTGGTGGGGATTTTAGTATTCCTTTGCAGGCACCGGGCGATATGGTGGCTACTTTGGAAGGGCGTTTCGGCCTGAAGGAGGGCCCCGCGCAGGCTGTTGCGTTGATTGGGGATCAAGGAACGCTGCACCTTCAGGCAAAGCGGGACGGAACTGGTCAGTTGCAGCTGGATCAAGCCGTTTTAGGAGGGCGTTCTTTCCGGTTAGAGGGTAAAGGTCAGTTGGACCCGAAGCAGGTTCTATCTGCCTCTCTGACATTAGCTTTATCTGACCTGAAAGCTTTGCACACAGCCTTACGCGGTCAGGCCACGTTGGAAGCTAATGTAGGGGGTGCGCTGACGGATTTGGCCATGCAGGCGCATCTGGGTGGCATGTTGGGAGTCATACACCCTAGTGTTTCATTGCCTGTTGCACCGTTGGATCTACGGCTGGATGTGGCCCATCTTCCGTCCCAGCCTCAAGGAACGGTGCAGATGAGTGGTATGCTTGATCGTTCCCCGTTGAAGCTTCATATGAATTTCGCCCGCAACGTTGATGGTGGAATGGCAGCATCCATTGATGCTCTGGAGTGGAAAGAGCTGCAGGGCAAGGCAGATGTGGCTCTACTCGCAGGGCGGCGTATTCCCCGTGGGGATGTTGAATTGAAGATCGCCCGGTTGGATAGCTTCAGCCGTCTTTTGGGGCGGCCTATGGCGGGTCATCTCCAGTTGGCGATGCATACGCTGCCGGGGACACAAATAGCAGATAAACCACCCGCTCAGCCTGATCGCTTGACGCTGGCACTTGATGGTCAGTTCCACATGGGTGATTACGCCGTGAATATGCTGAAGTTAAAAGGTGAGATCCAACATCTTCAGCAGGACCCTGCGGCGGATCTCGCACTTCAGCTTTCCGGCTTGCGAGCTAATGCAATTACGGGTGACCTAAAACTGCGTGTAAAAGGCCCTCAGACAGCGTTGTCTGTGCAGACTGAAGGTGCTTTTGAGCATGTTATGGAAGCCCCGGCCCATTTCGCTCTCCTTGCGCAGGCCAATCTACCACTGCAGAGTGTGAAGCTGGAAAAACTGTCTGCTAGCGTAAAAGGGGATACGCTCCGTCTTCTGTCGCCTGTTAGCGTAACATATGGGTCGAAGCTTGCCGTTGAAAAGCTATCACTGGAGCTATGCCCCCCTCATGGGACGATAGGATGGGTGGCCTTGAATGGGACACTGAAGCCTGATTTGGCTCTGGATGCCCGATTTGAACATATTACACCAGCTTTAGCAGAACCATTTGTTCCGTCACTTCACGCTAAAGGCGAGTTTAATGCCGCAGCGAAACTGAAAGGCAGCATAACGGCTCCTGTGGGGCGTATCACTCTTGATGGGACCAATCTGGGCCTTATGAGTGAGTCAACGGTGTCACTGCCTGCAGGACAGCTGCATGTACAGGCGGATATGAATGGCAAGAAGGCCCAGTTGCGCACGGAGTTGCGGGCCGGTGAGCCTATGGGCCTGTTGGTAACAGGACAGGTGCCACTTTCCCCAACAGGGGAGATGGACCTTTCGGCAAAGGGCCGTCTGATGCTCTCGGTTGCCAATGCTTTTCTCGGAACAGCCGGTATGGGGACGGGAGGTCAGCTAAGTCTTGATCTCGGGGTTAAAGGGCCTATCCAGCAGCCGAAGGTTAACGGAACGGTGCAACTGCATAATGGATCATTCGACCATTATGCGCAGGGCGTGCATCTGCAGGCTATTGATGCGGTTCTGACGGCTCATGGTGATAATCTGCTTCTTGATCATTTTACTGCTCGGGCCGGGCGAGGGACGCTAGGCATGACAGGGCAGGTCGGTATTCTGCGCCCGGGAGTGCCGGTTGACCTTCAGTTCCTTATGGATAAGGCCCAACCGATACAGAGTGATATGCTGACGGAAGAGATTGATAGCCATCTACATATTCATGGGCAGGCTACGACCCGGATTGATGTTGAAGGCGACATTACAGTGCCGGAGGCCTCCATCACTCTGCCTGATTCTATGCCCGCATCGGTGCCTCAGCTAGAGGTCATTACGTTGGAAGAGGCAAAGAAAGTCGTTCGACCGGCACCCAAACTGATAGTGGGGCTAAATATCGACTTCACATCTCCGGGACGACTTTTTGTGAGAGGTCACGGCCTATTTGCTGAGATGCAGGGGAAGATGCACATAGGAGGTATCAGTACGGCACCCCTTTTGACAGGTGGTATCAATCTGAAGAGAGGTAACTTTAATCTGGCTGGGATCAACCTCAACTTCACGAATGGGCAGGTTGGTTTCAATGGTGGTAGTGCGGCCCACCGGCTTGATCCGACCATTGATTTCAGGGCGGACCGTAATGCTAATGGTACCTTGGCGAGCTTGTTGGTCCGAGGCTATGCCAGCGATCCGAAGATTGATTTTGTCTCCAATCCAAGCCGCCCTCGTGATGAGGTGTTGTCTATTCTGCTTTTTGGGACGGATAGAAACTCTCTCTCTTCAACGCAGTTGGCGTCTCTTGGGCTGGCTATTGTGCAGATTGGCGGCGGTTCTACTTTTGACCCGATGGGGAAGGTCCGTAGTACGTTAGGGCTGGACCATTTGGCCATTGGTGGAGGCAACAGCGTAGGGCGGGGTGCTGCCAGCGTGGAAGCCGGGAAATATGTGATGAAGGGCGTTTATGTCGGCGCTAAAGAGGGATTGTCCGGTAAGGGAGCGCAGGCGCAGGTAAAAGTTGATCTGACAAAACGCTTACAGCTTAATACTACTGTAGGTACAGGTGGGCAGGTAACGGGGTTTACAACTCCTGAGAATGACCCGGGTTCCAGTGTTGGGCTGTCCTATGGGATAGATTATTAATGTTTTCTACTGTAGACAGAAAGTACAGATACAACATGCTGTCATGATGTCTGTTATAGGGGAAGGATTTGTCATGCATTTTTCACTACGAGCTGCTTTAGCAGCTATTACTCTTTCTTGTGCGGCTCCGATGGTAGCTTCCGCACAGGTCGTGACGGATGCTTCCCAGATTCAGCCTGGGTATTACAAGGTGGAACCGCTGCATACGCAGGTTAGTTTTTCGGTGCTACATTTTGGCTTTTCTGTGTTTGAGGGGCTTTTTTCTGGGGCCTCGGGTGTACTTCGCTTGGACCCTAGTCAGCCTGAATCGTCTAGCTTGTCTGTCTCCATCCCGGTTTCATCTGTGCTGACGACAAATAGTAAGCTGATGGAAGAGTTGAAAGGTGGCCAGTGGTTGGCAGCTGATCAGTTCCCAAAGGCTGAGTTTGTTTCTGTTAGTGTTAAGCAGACAGGGCCGAATGATGCACTTGTATCGGGTAATCTAACTCTGCATGGTATTACCTACCCGGAGACACTGCGCGTTCATTTTATCGGCGCAGGGGTCAATATGCTCGACAAGAAATATACAGTCGGCTTTGATGCGACAACAACCATCAAGCGTAGTGACTTTGGTGTCAAAATGTTCGTACCATATGTTAGCGATGATGTAGAACTGCGGATCGCTGGTGTTTTTGAGAAACAGGATATTCCTGCTCCAGCAGCTTCGAACAATAAGTAACAGATAGCTTCAGGGGAGAATGTGCGGTTCTAGCCGTCAAGGAAGGGGAGCTTGCCTTATTCCTGGAACAATCACCCCGGATAGCACACAGGGCGGCAGGGGTGATGTCCCCCTACCGCCCTGTGTATTCAGTCGGTGACCTCTTTTAGAGAGGAGGAAGCTTTGGTGTCTTATGAAGACCAGTTCTTCTCAAAGTCACCATACAGCGTTAGGCCGCCATCGACATAAAGTGTCTGCCCCGTAACGTAACTGCTCTCTTCGGAGGCCAGAAAGCCCATAGCATCAGCAATTTCGCTGCTTTCCCCAGGGCGTTTCATGGGGATGTGACTGGCGACAGCTTTATACTGTTCTGGGTCTTTGACCCAAGAATCATTGATCGGTGTGACAATGGCGCCGGGTGCCACTGTATTGAACCGGATTCCACGGGAGGCATATTCTAAGGCCAGCGTGCGAACAATATTGTCCACTGCTCCCTTAGAGGCAGAATAACCCAGATAATGTGGTTTAGGAATCAGCTGATGGACGGAGGAATTGACAACCACTCGACCTTTTACACCAGCTTTTAGCCAATAGCGCAGGGCTGCACGACAACAAAGCATGACACCTGTAACATTGACAGCCATGACGCCTTCAAAGTCAGCAAGTGTGATATCTTCTGAGGGGGATGGAATCTGATAACCTGCATTGCAGATCAATATATCCAGCCCGCCCATGGTCTCGATACTTTTCTGGAAGATTTTGTCGATAGACTCTTCCTGTGAGACATCACCGGCGACGATGACATGCTCTCCACCAGAAACTTTGGGCAGAGTTTCCAGAACCGTCCGCAGTTTCTCTTCCTTGCGTCCGTTGATGGCAACCTGGGCGCCATGTCGAGCAAAATACTGCGCAGCAGCCTCACCAATCCCCTGGGAAGCTCCAGTGATCAGGACTTTTTGGCCTTCAAAACGCTTTGATGACGTTGTGGACATAACCTCTACCTTTCCCATCAGGGTTTTGGAGGAAGCACCCCCTCCCGGAAAGATAGGTCTGTAAGGGAGGGGATGGTAGATCAGGCGTTCTTCATGGTCTGGGTTAGGTCTTCCAGAACCGTGGCCGGATCTTTGTTCTCAAGCACGGCCAACTCGGCAACAAAACGTTCCTGAGCGGCCTCGAAAAGTTTACGTTCGGAAAAGCTGCCGTCAAGGCTGTCGACATTGCGGCGCAAATCACGCAGAACTTCAGCAATCTGGACAAGATCACCGGAGTTGATCTTTTCCTGATATGCCACCGCACGGCGGGCCCACATGCCACGGCTGACATGCGGCTTGCCTTTGATGACCGACATGGCTTTGTCCACAATCTCGCGTGTAGCGATTTTGCGCAGGCCAGATTTACGGGCCTTGGCCAGCGGGATGCGGAGTGTCATCTGGTTGCCGGGGAAGGAGATCTGGATCATTTCGATCTTTGTATCGGCGATCTCTTCTTCACCAATCCGGTCAACACGGCCAACCCCATGGGCGGCATAAACGATGGCGTCACCCTCACGGAAAGGATTCTTTTCCTGTTCTGGGTCTTTCTGACGGGCGGTGTGCTCGGCGGCGGCGCGGGCCATCTCGTCAGTAACACCACCCTTATGGGACATTCTGAAGCTGTTGTTCATGGGCGGGAGGATAGCAGAAAAACAGGAATATGTCTTGTATTACCTAAGGGCTATCCTCCCATAACGACATATTAGGGTAGCTGCCCAAAGCGGGGCTGCGGTAAGGGGAGGGACTCTTGCCCCAATGGTTGGAGGAGATCCCGCTCAATTGTGCGGCTCATTGTCAGCATCGGCAGGGAATGAGGACTGACTTTGAAAGGTTCCTGAAGATTTTGTCCGCTGCGGTCCAGCATTTGGAAGAGAACGCCAATGATGCTGGAACCCAAGGGGGTGATCCAGCCCAATGTTTGCACGGCAGACAAGGGAAGTAGGATGCAGAAGAGATGCGTGATGACCTTCGGCAGGAGTGAATATTGTACGGGAAGAGGTGTGTTGCGTATGCGCTCTAGCCCGCCCTGTGCATTGGCTAGGTCGGAGAGGATACGGTCCACAGTCC
The DNA here is from genome assembly GCF_002003665.1 of Bombella intestini. Taxonomy (GTDB): domain Bacteria; phylum Pseudomonadota; class Alphaproteobacteria; order Acetobacterales; family Acetobacteraceae; genus Bombella; species Bombella intestini. Next base: position 413,399 of record NZ_JATM01000001.1, on the reverse strand, counting down.
CGTGGACAGCCCCGTCAATATGTCGTTCTTCGACGAGTCTGTGGACCTCTTGTCCGATTCTGTAGAGTAGGGCATTGGCTGGATTGCCGCAGGAAAAGACGAATCTGTAAGTGTCTTCATCCAGCAGTGCTTGAATGGCAGCATCGGGCTCATTACCGCTTAGCGAGGATTTTAGAATATACGGGTAGGCTGCCATGGAGCGAACAAGGCTAGGCTGTCCACCGAGGAGCGATTCTACCTCTCGTGCGAAGGAGCGGCAGTTGTTGGTAATAGCCCCCCATAATGTGCGCCCCTCCCACCAGCGGGCATAGGCAGCATTGTTGCGGATTCCCAAAAAGATGGCGAGTGCCGACCCCATGAGGGAAAAGGGTAGGGCGGGCTGTTCCATCCATTCTTGATGGAATATCTGGAACAGTATGACCACCACACAGTCCCACCCTGTCAGGATGATCAGAGGGGGAAGGATTTCCCGGAACAGTATGGAAAGGCCATAACGGCGTTTGATGATCAAGGTGGCAGATTCCTCACATGGAGAGTGGTGAATATGTCAGGGCTTGAAGCCCGCTCATTCTGTGGCACAATTCATACCAAAGAAACAGCGATAGACAGGATTATTAAAAGATGGACGTTCGCGCTGCAATTGCCCTTGAAGCAGGGAAGCCACTGGTCGTTGATACTGTTCAGTTGGCAGGCCCCCGTGAGGGTGAAGTTCTGGTGGAAATCATGGCTACGGGACTGTGCCACACAGACAAATATACACTTTCTGGTAATGATCCAGAAGGCCTTTTCCCATCCATTCTAGGCCATGAAGGTGCTGGAATCGTTCGCGAAGTTGGTGCCGGGGTGAAGCACTTAAAGCCGGGCGACCATGTTATTCCCCTTTACACGCCGGAATGTCGTGAATGTCCGTCCTGCCTTTCTCGCAAGACAAATCTGTGCACGTCCATTCGTGGTACACAGGGTAAGGGTCTGATGCCGGATGGGACGACGCGCTTTTCCTACAAGGGGAAGCCAGTTCATCATTATATGGGCTGTTCCACATTTGCTAATTTCACGGTCATGCCAGAAATTGCGCTGGCCAAAATCCGTCCCGATGCACCGTTTGACAAGGTCTGCTACATCGGGTGCGGTGTGACGACTGGTATCGGTGCTGTGCTGTTCACCGCCAAGGTAGAGGCTGGGTCCACTGTGGCTGTGTTCGGTCTCGGTGGTATCGGGTTGAACGTCATTCAGGGTGCGAAGATGGTCGGGGCCAATCGGATTATTGGTATCGACATCAATCCAGAGCGTGAAGCTATTGCCCGTAAGTTTGGCATGACGGATTTCGTTAATCCTAAAGATCTAGGTGAAAAAGGCGATCTGGTCGGCCATCTTATCGAGATGACGGGTGGTGGTGCTGATTATACCTTCGAGTGCGTTGGCAATGTTGGTTTGATGCGTCAGGCTCTGGAAAGTGCACATCGTGGCTGGGGTGTTTCTTGTGTGATCGGCGTTGCCGGTGCAGGGCAGGAAATCAGCACACGTCCCTTCCAGCTTGTGACAGGCCGCCGCTGGATCGGTTCGGCCTTTGGCGGTGCCCGTGGACGTACGGACGTTCCGAAGATCGTAGATTGGTACATGGAAGGGCGCATCAATATTGATGACCTGATTACCCATGAGATGAAGCTGGATGACATCAACAAGGGCTTCGAGATGATGGAGCGTGGTGAGGGCATCCGTAACGTCGTGAATTACACGCTATGACAGATAACCCTTTTACGCTGATCGAACGCCATGCCTGTTGCGGAGGGGAAATTCATTTCCTCTCCCATCAGTCGCAAGAACTTGGGCTGCCTGCACGAGTTAATTTATTCCTGCCGCCGCAGGCCCTTGCCGGCACTCAGGTACCGGTTGTTCATGTTCTAGCGGGGCTGACTTGTACGCAGGATACGTTTCTTATCAAAAGCAATGCCATTCGTTATGCGGCAAAATATGGCCTTGCTTTGGTAGCGCCAGATACTTCCCCACGGGGAGCTGACGTAGCTGGTGAAGATGAGGCGTATGATCTGGGCACAGGCGCAGGCTATTATGTGGACGCCACGTCCGATCCGTGGGCGGCGCATTACCGTATGGGGTCCTACGTGCGCAACGAACTCCCAACTTTGATAGAGGAACATTTCCCCATCAAGGTTGGACATCGTGGGATTATGGGACACTCGATGGGAGGCATGGGCGCTCTGTCCATTGCGCTGGGCGATGCTGGAGCATGGAGGACTGTTTCAGCTTTCGCGCCGATTTCATCGCCATCTCAGGTGGACTGGGGCCGCAAGGTGGCAGCTAGCTATTTCGGGGGGTATGAGGCGGAATGGACGCAGTATGATCCTTGCCTGCTTCTGGACTCTGGCAGAATCCACCCGGGAACCCTGCTGGTAGATCAGGGGAACGATGATGAGTTTCTGGATCGCCTGCGACCGGACCGTTTGGAGCAGGCGGCCAAGGCTGCTGGCCAGTCCCTGAAGTTGCGCCGACATGAAGGGTATGATCATTCTTATTGGTTTGTTCAGAGCTTCATACAGGATCACCTGAAACATCATGCTGAAGGTCTTCTCTGACCATACTGTGAAGAATGATGGTGGTGCCCTTCCTACCCTTTATGTGGTGGGAAGGGCTTTTTTTGTCAGTTATTTCAGTCTTCAGGAAGAAGAGGTTGTTCCGTACAGATTTGTGGGGTCAATGTTTGGACTGGTCAGGTTTGTAAGGCCGGCGGGAGTTAGTGCCTGATAGAAGCAGCTGCGCCGCCCTGTATGGCAGGCAACACCCTTTTGTTGGACAGTCAGAAGCAGGCAGTCAGTATCACAGTCCAAGGAGGCAGCAAGAAGATGCTGCTCCTGTCCGGAACTTTCTCCTTTGCGCCAAAGCTTGCCCCGACTGCGGGAGTAATAACAGACCCGTCCTGTAGAGAGCGTCTCGGATAAGGCTTCCCGGTTCATCCACGCAAGCATGAGAACTTCTCCTGCTTCATCTTGTGCGATGGCACTAATGAGCCCTTGTTCATTGAATGAGACCTGATCTACCAGATTGGTCAGTGTTGGTTCGGTAATAGGTTTCCATTGCATGTCAGCTGTCCTGTTTCTCTGATGATTCCGGGGCGTTGGGCAGCCAGTCAGGCCAGTTCAGCGTGATGGCTTGGTCGTTTAGCTGTAGTTCGGTAGCGTTCCATGCTCGGCGGTGGAGTAGGGCTAGCCCATGTCGCCCGGCATGTGACCTGATTTCGCCGACATCCTGTCCGTCCAAGGTTATAGCCCCACTATCGGGCAGAGCGTCTCCATTGGCGGTACTGATGGGCAGGATACGCCTTTTAATGAGTCCTCGGTAGTGGGTTCGGGCCGTGACTTCCTGACCTAAATAGCACCCTTTGGTCCATGAAATACCATGCAGGTGATCCATGTTGGCTTCTAGGGCCAGTGTCTGGCCGGGAGTGATGTCTTCGTCGGCTAGAACCCCGAGGCGCAGCCGCCGGGTAAGTAGGGATTCGGCCTCAGTGCGGCAGGCCGCTTCGTCATGCAGTGAGGAGGTCGGGATGATGGCCCGCCATCCCAGCGCAGGATGGCGGGGGTCTGACGCATGGATCAAAGCATTCTCTGGCCGTGGGCTATCTGGCGGGCCTGTCAGAACGGTGGCTTCCATTCGCTCCATCTGAACATCGGCTCTTAGTCTGAAACGACGTAGGGTTTTTAAGAGAGATTCGGCTTGATCTTCTGGAAGGTCCAAGAGGAGGGCATTTTCAGTTTTCCAGAGAAAAAATAATGCTTGTATGCGCCCTTGCGCATTGAGCATAGCCGCCCAGATGATATCTTGCCCAGAAAGGGTCTGTAAATCATTGGTTATAAGGCCGTTTAGAAAGCTGGTTTTGTCATTTCCTGTGAACGAAATGACAGCACGGCGTGAAAGATGGTTGCGCTTCATCAGTGTCCGCATAATAGTGGTGGCTACAGAAGAGGGACCTTCACCCTATTCCAGCATGGCATACAAGGGATCATTTCGGGATACCGGATGACTAAGGGGGATTCTAGAGCCTTGCCGACAGATGAGATCATTGATCCTGCCATTGATACCACAGGACGGCGCTGGCAGCTTTTTCAGTTCATAGGGCCAATTTTGGGCGTGATTTTGGTCATTATGACCATTGGTGTCGTCACGCTGTACACATATCGGACCATGCGGGAAGGGGCGATTACCCTCTCACGAAATCTTCTTAAAAGCCAGCAGCGTTATATTACCGAGGAAGTTAGCCATTATCTGTCTCCGGCAACGGGGATTTCTTTCATGGCTAGTGGGATGCTCACCAGCACGGACATGCAGGCAAATGCTAATGCCTTCATGACGCTGGGGCGTTCTGTCCTGCGGGGTATCCCTCATGTGGATAGTTTCTATCTGGCAGATGATCAGGGACATTTTTGGATGTCTGCCCGGCGGGATGGGCAGTACGAGGAGACAACACTTCAGATTGAGGATGGAGCTCCGTATTATCGGCACAGGCTGACCGACAAGGATGGTCGTTTTATTTCCACGGATAGGCTATCGGCGGAAGGGTACGATCCCCGGTTGCGTCCTTGGTATAAAGGGGCACTCCATTTTGAAAGTCGTGCGCCGGATCGTCGTCTGTTTTGGACAGACCCTTATCCTTACCTCTCGACTCATCAGTTTATTGTGACGGCTTCTCTGGCATTCAGGACACTGGATGGACGGCATGTTGTGTTCGCTATCAGCATTTCGTTGAATCGGCTAACACAGTTCGTCAACAGCCTTAAGGTGGGCAAAAGTGGGCAGGCTGTGATCGTGGACCTTAGCGGCCATGTGATTGCCGGTCACAACATGATGGATGTTGGTAAGCCCGGTTTTGATGCAGAAAATGTGCATCTGGACCCCAAGACACAACCCGTTTTTGTCAGGGCACTTAACGTGTTCCGTGTCATGGGGGATGGGACGGGGATGGTGCAGGCTAGGGGGCAGAATTATGTCACTATTGCTTCAGCCATGCCTTTGGCTAAGCGGTCGTGGGTGTTGTTGCTCAATGCGCCTGAAAGTGACTTCGCCAGCTTTACACACGCTGTACAGAAACAGGCGGTCTACTTTTCTATCGTTATTGTAGGACTGGCTTTGGTTCTTGCTTTGGGGTTGATCTATCAGGGGAGGCGGGTTGAAAGGCTCCAAAAGGATTTGACGGTTCTTGATGATAAGAAGAAGGAGGATAATGCCGTCCTTTTGAAGATCACCAATACCGAGGGGTTACTGAACCCGGAACAAGAACAGCCCTATTTCTGTGAGGCTTTGGCCGAACGTGCAGCAGCCCGTCGTGCCAGTGTCTGGCGTTTGCTGGCGGATGGGGACAGGCTGCTATGTGAGGATATGTTCGACCGAGGCAGGGATGCCCACGGGTCAGGCATGGAGCTCACTAGAAATGGCCATCCTGGTGTGTTTGAGTGTCTTGAAAGCGGGCATGACGTTGACTTGCCGGATGCAGGGGAAGATCAGCGTTTTCAGAGTTTACAGCGTGTGGTCATGCGGATGATTGGTGCTAAGCACCTATTCTTCATGCCGGTTGTGGAGGAGCATCGTCCCGTAGGGGCTATCATGCTGGAGGACCCCTACCAGCTGGATGAGGCAGATCGGGTTATAGCGCTGCTTGCTTCTGTTTTGGCTGTTCGTTTTGGGCATGTGCAGGAGGAAGAAAAGAAGACGGCGCAGCTTCAGGGTGGAACCGCAGCTACGGCGGTGGGCACTACGGGGCGATCAGCTAGATCCCCAATGCGCATTGTCGAGGGCTTTCTCATCCATCCGGAGGAGGAGGGCAATGGGGTTCCTCCCATGCCGGGTCTTTACCCGACAGTGCCGATTATGGTGCTGGAATTTTCCGAGGCCTATTCTTCTAACCGTGATACGGCACAGGCCATGTTGGAGTTGGTTGCAGAGCTTGGCGGGAAAATTGAGGGTATTGCCAGAGAACGTGGTCTGTTCTCGGCACAGGTAGCGGGAAACCGTTTCATCTTCTTGGGCAGTTGCTCTCAGAGCATTGATGCAGAAGGCGCTGTGCATCTGGCAGAGGCAGCTATCGGTATTCGTGAAGCTTGTCTGATGGTTATTGCCCAGATGAATACGCAGCTCATGTTCCGCATTGGTATTGATGTCGGTCCCGTCCTTGTTGCTTATTTCGGGGAAAGGCGTGATATCTTCAACCTGTGGGGTGAAGGGCTCACGATGGCCGAAGCTTTGGCGCACAATGCCCCTGATGGTGGACAGATTCAGGTTTCGGAGCGAGCCTATCAGACATTGCAGGGTGTTTTCCTGTTCCGTCTGAGAGGGGAGTTCTTCCTGCCCAATAATGGTATCTCCAATAGCTATATCTTGGCAGGCCGGAGTGAAAGCACGGCGGCGGAGAGATCATGAATTTCTCAGAACGCTTTGCTGTCATCAATAGTGGTCTGGCCATGCTGGGCCGCTTTGCTCGCTCTCAGCCACGCTTCTTTCTCATCATGATCGGAGCGGCGTGGGGGGTTGTATATGAAACGCTTCGTCCTAGCTCATGGCGGCGAACGGTTATCATCGAGTTCCGGCGCAATCTGCGGCAATTGGTAGGTAGCGGGTTTTTTAGCGTGGTGGTGGTAGCCGTCATCACGGGGTTGGGGCTTGTCTCACAGGCTGTGTACTGGCTGGGTTTTGCAGGTATGGCCCAGATGACAGGAAGCCTTCTTTCCAGTGTTCTGCTGCGGGAAATTGCCCCCATTCTAGTCGGTGTCATTCTGCTGGGGCGTTCTGGTATGTTGATGCTGACAGAAATGGGCACCCTGACAACTAGCGGACGGCTCAATACCCTGAATGGTATGGGGATTGATCCTTTCCTAGTTTTTGTGGTGCCGCGTACCATCGCTACGACTGTTAGCGGGATTACATTGGGAACGATTTTCAGTGTTATTGCCCTGGGTATGGGATATGTGGCCTGCTGGATGAAAGGGATTGTCACATCCTCAATCTGGTCGTTCATCTTTGATGTGATCAACAGTATGGAACCGGGTGACTATGTCGGCATTCCTCTGAAATTCCTTCTCAGTGGAGCAAGTGTTGGTTTGTGCTGCTGTTTGTCTGGCATGGATGTAACAGCAGAGGATAATCTAACCACGTTCATGCCACGTGGTTTCTCACGTGGCATTATGTCCATTCTGGTTATCAATGTGCTGATTGATATCATTCTGGGGAGCCTCTGATGGTAGAGAATGCGACTCTTTCAGAGGGGGGGGATTATGGCTTTGTCCTGAAGTTGGATGATGCCGTTCCGTTTTCTGATTCCACGGGGCTGCCTTCGGTAAAGTACAATCTGTCCCTTGAACCCGGTGAATGTGTGTTTGTGGAGTGTCGTGATAGTTTCCGCGCTGCTCAGTTCACGGATTTCTGTGTTGGTCTTCTACCGGTCAAGCCGGACCCTAGTACGGGTAAAGGACAGGGGACGGTCAGTTGCATGGGTTTGAATTGGGCAGAGCTGGATGAGAAACGGGCGCAGGCATTACGGGGACGGATTGGCCGCATAACGGATGATAGTGGTTGGATCGACCTCTATGAAATGCACATGAACATCCTATGGCCTAGCCTGCATCATAGCCGCACATCTTACGATAAACTTGTGTTGGAAGCCGTTCATCTAGCCGAATCATTCGGTCTGCCTGGCCTGCCTACCCAGCTACCGGAAAAACTCTCCCTGTTGGACAGGAAGCGTTCGGAGTATGTGAGGACGTTCATGAACAGGCCCTCCTTGCTTCTGTTGGAAAATCCTATCAATCTTGGTGGGCCGATAGAGCTGTATAATGCCTTTTTGACAGAACTGACCGCGGCACGGGAGCGGGGGTGTGCCGTCGTATGGATCGGTTCGGAACGTTCCGCTTGGGCTGGTTATGCCAGACCTGGGATGCAACGTTTTCGCCTTGGTAGTAATGGTCTCGTAAAGTGAGAGATATGTGATGCGTCCTTTACGTTTACGTCGGCGTTCCGGTCTTGCGGCTCCTTTATTTAGGAGCTCTTTCGTGGATGAGTGGGTAGGGCTGCTTGTTTTGCTGGCTCTTGTCATTCTTACCGCCGTTTTGGTTGAAGCCGGGTTTCTCAAGCAGTGGCTGACACCAGCAGGGCGTCTTCATTTTGTTTTGCCGGAAAGCGGTGTAGCTGGTCTGGCCGTTAATAATGATATTGAGGTTATGGGGGTTCGTGTCGGAGAGATCCGTCGGCTAGACCTTAATGAATCAGGCCGTATGTATGCGGAAGGGACTATAGAACCTCATTTTGAACGCTATATCCGTAGTGATAGCATAGCGACTATCAAGCGTCGTCTTGTTGTGGCAGGTGCGGGGTATATTGAAATTACCCGCGGGCAGGGCGAGCCGCTGAATTGGGATTATGCCGTGCTGAATACCAGAGTAGAGCCTAATCCGGCGGATATGATTGTTCAGACATTGTTAGACCTGCGTGCTAGGCTGCTCCCGGCCATGGATAATGTAGAAGAAATTACGAAGCAGGCCAAAGATATTATGGTGGATCTGCACGCGGGTAAGGGGACAGCCGGTGCCTTGTTGTCGAAGGAAGAGACTGCCCAGCGTATCAACACGATTCTGGCATCATTAAACAAGGCGATTGAGAGCGTACAGCCGTTGGAGCGTCAGCTGCAGGTTACGTTGAATGAAGCCAATGGCGTGATGCGGAACGTGCATCATCTGACCAACGGACTGAAAGATTCTGGACCGGAGGTAAAACGTAGCATCCGTAATGTAGCCGATGCGACCGAGCAACTTCCTGCTGTTCTGGCAGAAGCTGAAGCTACGGCAGACAGTTTACGTAAATTGAGTGATCAGTTGCGAGGCCTCTGGTTGCTGGGCGGCAGTGGAGGAAAGAAGCACAGGCCTAATCGTAGGCTCTCGGCTCATGAGGTACGACCATGAGGTTTCATCATATCATTGTGCCTCTATCGCTGTTCGTAGGATCTCTTGGGGGATGCTCAAGCGGCTCCGGTGAGTGGGAGGATCAGCGCTACGCCGTTAGAATGGAAGCTGCGGACAGTGTGTTTAACCTTGGTTATGTCCAACAGGCTCAGCAGCATTATGCTGAAGCTTTGGATCGGGCGTTCCTAGTTGATGATTCCCAGGGAATTCATGATGCTGGTTTCAACCTAGCCACCAGTGATTTACGCTTGAAGGATTACAAAGCCAGCCTAGAAACCCTTCGAAGAGTATCGGACGCATTGACGGTAAGAGGGTGGACTGAGGCGCAACAGACTGATTTGCACCTTGTGCGTGCTTCTGTTTTCTATGGTCAGGGCCAGTGGCAGGACGCTGCAGCTGAGGCACGACTGGCCAGAAACAGCCTAGATGAGAGGACACGCTTTAGAGCCTATGCGCTGGGCGGTCTTGTTGCTGCAGCAATGTCTGATCGGGCTGGTCTGGAAGAGGCTATTACTTATCTTACCTCCAGTAGAGATGAGGAAGATCAGACTGATCTCAAAGAGCTTCTTATCTGGCGTCTGATCATGGATCAAAACTGGCAGTCCGCTGCTGATAGTGCCGAATCACTGGCTAAGGCTCGCAGAGAAGAGACGGATTATGAGGCTATGCGGCGGGCATTGCGTCTAGAAGTTAGAGCCTTGCGCGGCATGGGACGAGAAAAGGCTGCCGAGAATGTCCTGATGCGGCTCAGGGATAGTAATCGGGAACAGGCTAAGCAGTAAGACTAGCCTCAAAAAAACGCCCCAGAGCAATAAGTTCTGGGGCGTTTTCGTCATAGCATGGCAAGAAGGTCAGGCCGTTGCTGTGTTCTGCATCATAGGGCTCATACCCAGCAGGGAGAGAAGTTCCGTATCTCTGTTCTGTGCTGGATTGGGAGTTGTGAGCAGTTTCTCACCCCAGAAAATAGAGTTCGCACCCGCAAGGAAGCAAAGTGCATGTGTGGATTCAGACATATTCTCACGTCCTGCGGCAAGGCGGACATGGCTAGCAGGCATCATGATGCGGGCTGTAGCAATGACACGAGCAAACGTGATCGGGTCCACAGCTTCTTCATCAGCCAGCGGCGTGCCCTCTACACGGACGAGAAGATTGATGGGAACACTTTCTGGATGGGTTGGTAGATTGGCCAGAGTCGTCAGTAGTCCTGCACGATCCTGCGTGTCTTCACCCATGCCAATGATCCCACCACAACAGACCTTGATGCCAGCATCTCGCACATTAGCCAGAGTATCTAAGCGTTCCTGATAGGTGCGTGTTGTGATGATTTTGCCGTAGAAATCTTCTGACGTATCAAGATTATGGTTGTAATAATCCAGTCCGGCCTCTCTTAGGCGGGCAGATTGACTAGGCGTCAGCATCCCGATGGTCAGGCAGGTTTCTAGTCCGAGAGCCTTGACCTCTTCGACCATGCGGCAGACAGCGTCCAGATCCCGATCTTTTGGAGCACGCCATGCTGCCCCCATGCAGAACCGCCCGGCACCAGCTTCTTTGGAGCGTTTCGCATCAGCGATGACACGCTCCAGTGGCATGAGTTTCTCGGCGGCCATGCGCTTGTCATGATGGGCACTTTGCGGACAGTAAGAGCAGTCTTCCGGGCAGCCACCGCTTTTGATGGAAAGCAAGGTCGAAATTTGGACCTTTGTAGGGTCAAAGAATTGTCGGTGTGCCAGCTGTGCTTGGAAGATCAGCTCCGGAAAGGGCAGCGCAAGCAGGGCTTCTGCTTCTTCGCGTGTCCAGTCGTGCCGGAGCGTGGCCGTCTGAGGCAAGGGGCAGGTCTGTTCAGTCATCTAGCTTTTGTCTCCAGAGTTGGCCGCCTACACCTACCCAAAAGATGGACGCTATGCCATCTGAAAAGTATGGTAAATGCATGAAGTGTTAATGCCATCGCGGGAAATGGGGATGTCTTTATGAAACATTGGCAGATTGATCAAATGGATTGGGCCGCTTTTGATGCGACAAAAGTGAACCCTGACATTCTAGCCCTTGTAAAAGCAGCCTCCGTGGTGGAGAGAAATGCGCGCGACTACACTTGCTACCTTCAGAATGTCTTCCATGATGATTCCGGTTTTCGGGATGCCGCACAGAACTGGGCAGAAGAGGAGGTTCAGCATGGTGATGCGCTGGGTAAATGGGCTATGCTGGCAGATCCGGGATGGGATTATGCCGCAGCTTTCGAGCGTTATCGGGAAGCCTATAAGATAGATACAGATGTTTCTTCATCCATCCGAGGTTCTCGGACAGGAGAGCTGATTGCCCGCTGTATGGTGGAGACCGGTACATCCTCTTTTTATACGGCACTGGCAGATGCTACGGAGGAACCCGTTCTGAAGGCCGTTTGTAAGCAGATTGCGGCGGATGAGTACCGGCATTTCAAACTGTTCTATGATAATATGCATCGCTATCTGGAGCGAGAGAAATTAGGCCGTTGGTTCCGCCTACGCATTGCATTGAGTCGTGTGATGGAAAGTGAGGATGACGAGCTCGCTACGGCTTTTTATATCACTAACTCTGAGCAGTTTCAGTCTTACGATCATAAAAGCTGTATTGCCGCATATATGGCCCGCGCTCTATCCTTTTATCAGCAGAGGCATCTTGACCGTGTTACCGCCATGATCCTGAAGACATCCGGTCTGACGCCTCATTCCCGTATGCAGCAATGGCTAGCTAAGGGAATGCATGGTCTAATCGCCTGGAAACAAAAATCATTCGCTCGTCAGCTTCAGCAAGCCTGAACTGATCTGCATTATCCTGTCCTCATTCTAGTCTGGATGTTTTCATGAAAGTTCCATCATTCCGTGCCGCATTGAAGCAGTGCAGCGTCCTCATGGCCCTGGGGGCAGGACTTGTCATGGGAGGAGAAAGTATCGGACACTCTCAGGCCCAGACAGTACATGCCTATGAAAATGGTTGGGGGTTCGATCAGCCCGGTATGGACCCGGCAGTGTCACCGGGGCGGGATTTCTTCACTTATGCGAATGGCCGTTACATCAGGCAACTGAAGATTCCTGATGACATGAGCAGTTATGGCCCATTTCATATTCTTGCCGAGCTGACACAGGCGAGGCAGAAAGCCCTTCTGGAAGATCTGCTACCTTATGCTGAAGTAGGGAATGAAAAGGGTCAGTTAGCGACTTACTATAGTAGTTTTCTGGATCAGGCCGCCGTTGATGCCAAAGGCGGCACTCCTTTAGAGGCAGAACTGGAGCAGATACGGAATCTGGATGATAGATCATCTCTAGCGCATCTGTTCGGGCTCGCTGCTAGTTCTTTAATGTATAGTCCCTTCGCTCTGGATATTGAACAGAACCAGCAGGACCCGACACATTACATGCTGATGCTGGATCAGGGCATGAGTATCGGGATTAGTGGTGGTCTTGGGCTGCCAGATATCAGCTATTATAGTAATCCAGCTCTGGCCACACAGAAGAATGCCTATCGTGGCTATGTTGCTAAGATGCTGGCTTTGTTGGATTGCCCCGATCCTGTGAATGAGGCCTCGACTGTTGTAGCTCTGGAGACGGCTCTGGCTAAAGTGGAAACGCCCCGTGACCAGACACGAGATCCGCTAAAGATGTTTAATCCAATGAAGGTGAAGGAGCTCATTGCTCTAGCGCCTGATGTGGACTGGGTGACGTATCTACGGACCATGGGCTTGCCAGAGGCTGGCTTGGTGGAGCGTGTTGTGGATGTTCGGGAACCGAAGTCCATCGCTGCCATGACACGGATCATCGCTGGAGCCGATAAGGAAACGGTCAAGGCATGGCTGGCTTTTCATTTGGCTGATAATGCAGCTCCTTATTTGTCGCACGAGTTCTCAGATGCCTCGTTTGATTTTAATGGCCGGGTGCTGACAGGCGTGGCGGCCCAACCTGTGCGTTGGAAACGAGCTATTCGTGCTACAAATGCGGCCATGGGGTGGGCACTGGGGCGTTTTTATGTGCAGCGTTATTTCCCGCCAGAGGCCAAGGAGCGGATCACCGGTCTGGTTCAGGAGCTGAAAAAAGCCTTCCGTTGGCGGTTGGAGCATAATGATTGGATGGACGCCCCCACCCGTCAGGCTGCGCTTATCAAGTTGGACCATTTTGCCATGCAGGTCGGTTATCCCTGTAAGTGGTGGGATTATTCGGCATTGGATATCCGTCCGGGTGATGTTTACGGCAATGCAGTTCGCAGTACTGCTTTTAACTGGCATCATCGGTTGGATCAGCTGGATCGTCCCGTGGATCGGGATGAATGGGATATGACGCCTCAGACCGTGAATGCCTATAACGACCCAGTAAAGAATGAAATCGTCTTCCCGGCAGCCATTCTCCAACCGCCTTTTTTTGATCCAAAGGGGGATATGGCCGTCAATTATGGTGGGATCGGTGGCGTCATTGGGCATGAGATGAGTCATGGTTTTGATGATCAGGGGCGTCATTATGACGAGTATGGTCGCTTGCATGACTGGTGGAGCAACGCATCTTCTCAGGCATTTGAAGCAAGAGCGAAAAAGCTCGGTGCCCAGTATGACGCAGAGGAAGTGTTCCCCGGTTTACATGTGAATGGCCGGATGACTATGGGGGAGAATATTGCCGATCTTGGTGGGTTGAATCTGGCTCTACAGGCTTATCACGATAGTCTACATGGCAGGGTAGATACGCCCCTGCATGGTTGGACAGGAGATCAGCGGGTCTTTTTGGGATGGGCACAGGTCTGGCGTGAAAAAGACAGACCGGATGCTTTGAAGCGTCAGGTACTGTCTAATGAACATGCTCCGGCAACCAGTCGAGTTAATATGCCGGTTCATAATATTGACCTTTGGTATCAGGTCTTTGATGTGAAGGTAGGGGATAAGCTGTATCTGCCGCCGGAGCAGCGGGTCAAAATCTGGTAACGGGGGAGGAAATACCCCCAGAGCAAGCCTGTTTTCACTGATGGAAAAGTGGGAGCAGGGCTTCACAAACTGCCGGGCTGTGGCTATCCCGGGTTTGTTTTTTCATCATGCGAGGCTGTCTCATGTCATATCTCACGATTGGTCATCTTTACACGGCGTTGCATGCCGCTTGTGCTAGCGGCGTGGCCCGTGTCATCGAGGCGAATGGTGAAGAGGTTGCCTATGCTGATTTGAGCCGTGATGAACGCCTTCCGTCTTTAGATGATGGTGAAGTTGATATTCTGGTTTCCGCATGGTTCCCGCAAGATGAGGTGATCCGCTCTCACGGGCATGAGGTCATCGGCAGTCTTTATCATCCTGAATTGCAATTTTCTGCTCTGAGAACTGCTGGTAAAGGTGCTGGCTGGGGTGCGGGGGATTTTACATCTCTTCTGACCACAGCCAATGCTCTTCCTTTTGTGGAGAAGATGTTTGGACAGCGTCCAGACCTTAAAGAACTTCCGCTGGATGTTGTGGCGACAGAGGAAGTCTTTTCACGTCTGAAGCAGGCGGAGGATGCTGGGCACTGCCCTCTTGTTGCGGTGTGGCAGCCTCATGCGATCTTTCATAGTGATATGTTGGAGACACTGCCAGATGGGGATTTGCTTGCTGGAGAAGTGCAGACAGCCAGACTGGTGCTTCGGAAAGGGCTCCGCGATGAGGTGGACGAAGACCTGCTTGATGAGCTTTCCATCATGATGCTGAGCAACAAGGTCATGAGTGCCCTTGATTATGCAGTCAGTATTGATGGAATGAGTCCGGGAGAGGCTGCGGAATCATGGCAGCGCGGGCGTCTGATTCCTCGCTGAAACTGTTTCAGTATCAACGTTGATAAATTGTAAGTTGGAGGTGTCTGCATGGCTCGTCATGCATTTGTGTTTCCCGGTCAGGGCAGTCAGTCTGTCGGGATGGGGTTGGAGCTGTACAAGGCTTTCCCTGTCGCCCGTGCTGTGTTTGAAGAAGTAGACGAAGCGCTCAAGGTAAAGCTTTCTCATCTAATTTTTGAGGGTGACCCTGACGAGCTGAAAGCAACAGAAAATACTCAGCCTGCTCTGTTTGCTGTATCTATGGCAGCCG
Source organism: Bombella intestini (assembly GCF_002003665.1). Taxonomy (GTDB): domain Bacteria; phylum Pseudomonadota; class Alphaproteobacteria; order Acetobacterales; family Acetobacteraceae; genus Bombella; species Bombella intestini. Next base: position 398,390 of record NZ_JATM01000001.1, on the reverse strand, counting down.
TTCGGGCATTGGAGCATGAGGGTGGTTTTGCCCTGAAGGATAAGGCCTCACTGCTGGCTGGACATTCTCTTGGCGAATATGCCGCTCTAACAGCGGCTGGCGTCATGAGTATTGCCGAAGGAGCTCGGCTTTTGCGGTTGCGTGGTCAGGCGATGCAGCGGGCTGTTCCGGTTGGCCAGGGAGGTATGGCCGCGCTTCTTGGCGTGGAGCCTGAGGTGGCGCAAGAGATTTGTGCTGAATGTGCACAAAGTGAGGTTCTGGAAGTTGCCAATGATAATGGTGGCGGGCAGATCGTTATTTCCGGGCACATGGATGCGATAGACCGTGCCATGGCCGCAGCGAAGGATAGAGGGATCCGTCGTGTGGTGAAATTGCCGGTATCAGCACCTTTTCATTCTTCTTTGATGGCACCTGCTGCGGAAGAGATGCAAGAGGCTCTGGCCAGTGCAGAACTTCATCTGGCCAGTATTCCTGTTATTGCCAATGTTATGGCAGAGAGCGTATCTCAGCCGGATGAAATTCGGGACTTGTTGGTTAAGCAGATCACCGGGCGTGTGCGTTGGCGGGAAACGGTGCTTTCCATGCCGGGTAAGGACATTACATGCCAGCATGAGCTAGGAGCTGGGAAGGTACTGACTGGGTTGGCTCGCCGCATCGTGCCAGATCTGGGAACAGACTATGCTGGAACCCCGGCAGAAATCGAAACAATGTTGAAGAGCCTCTAAGGGAGTAGTCTTGATGTTTTCTCTTTCTGGTAAATTGGCCCTGATAACTGGGGCCTCCGGTGGTATTGGTGCCGCTATTGCTCGTCAGTTGCATGAGCGTGGTGCAATTGTTGTGCTGAGCGGGACACGGGAAGGTGCCCTGCAGGATGTGGCAGCAGCTCTGGGTAGTGAGCGTGTACATATCGTTCCTGCTAATCTGTCGGATGATGCACAGGCAGATGAGCTGGTCAGCCGTGCAGAAGAGGTAGCTGGTCAGCCGCTGGATATTCTCGTCAATAACGCTGGCCTGACACGGGATACGCTTGCTGTGCGGATGAAGGATGATGATTGGGCGCAGGTTCTCAAAGTCGATCTGGAAAGCCCGTTTCGTCTGGCCCGTGCGGCTCTGAAGGGTATGCAGCGTCGGCGTAGTGGGCGCATTATTTCCATTTCGTCCATTGTGGGAACGACTGGTAATCCGGGGCAGGCTAATTACGCTGCGGCTAAAGCCGGTATCGTAGGAATGAGCAAATCTCTCGCTCAGGAAGTCGGTCGCCGTGGCGTCACAGTGAATGTTGTGGCACCGGGCTTTGTAGAAACTGCCATGACAGACGTGCTGCCAGAGGCCGTGCGGGAGAAGCTGTTGGGGAATATTCCGCTGGGCCGCATGGGCCGCCCGGAAGATGTGGCTGCTGCTGTGGTTTATCTGGCTTCAGACGAGGCTGGATGGGTGACGGGCACGACGCTGCATGTTAATGGTGGGATGGCCATGGTCTGAAAAAGTTGGCGTTTGCAGAAAAACATGCTAAGCGCGGCCTGCTTGGCCTGACCAAGGATCAGAGTATGGCTTCATTGCCGGACATTTTTTGATGTCCAGAAGCTGAAAAGCAGGCAGGTTTTTTCTTAGAAACACCCGGGAAGGGTAGCAAGGATTTAAGGCAGATGAGCAACGAAATCGCTGATAAGGTGAAGAAGATCGTCGTAGAACATTTGGGCGTCGATGCGGATCAGGTGAAGCCGGATGCTTCCTTCATTGACGATCTGGGTGCTGACAGCTTGGACACGGTTGAGCTGGTCATGGCTTTTGAGGAAGCATTCTCTGTTGAGATTCCGGAAGATGCTGCCGAGAAGATCGCTACTGTGAATGATGCTATCGAGTACATCACCAAGCAGAAAGCTGCCTAATTCCTTATAGAGGGATTGGATGATGGAACGGGCTGATCGGGTATCGGCTCGCTTCCGTCCTGAAAGAGCGAAGCGGAACATACCCGTTTCGCTTTATGCGTATTTATGAATTGTGAGGTAAGGCGGCGATGAGCGGCTCTGGAACGGACAGAAAACGTGTGGTCGTTACGGGAATAGGCGTAGTAAGCCCGTTGGCTGTTGGTGCAGAACTGACATGGAAGCGCCTTATCAATTCGCAGTCTGGTATTGGTCCGATTACGCAGTTTGATGCGTCTGGCCTTCCAGCTCGGATTGCGGGGGAAGTTCCTTCCGGTTCGACTGAAGAAGGTGGGCTGACCCTTTCTGATTGGGTTCCTGTCAAAGAACAGAAAAAGATGGATCGTTTCATCCATCTTGGTTTGGCAGCAGGTATTCAGGCTGTAGAAGATTCTGGCTGGAAGCCAGAATCAGAGGAAGATCGTTGTGCTACTGGCGTTATGATCGGCTCTGGTATTGGCGGTCTGAAGACGATTTACGATAATTCTCTGGCTGTGGCTGCCGGTAAGGCTCGCCGTCTTTCTCCATTTTTCATCCCATCCTCGTTGATTAATCTTACGGCAGGTCATCTGTCCATTCGCTATGGCTTCAAAGGGCCGAATCATGCAGTGGTGACAGCATGCGCCTCTGGTACGCACGCAATCGGTGATGCGTCTCGTTTGATCCAGCATGGCGATGCCAAGGTTATGATTGCTGGCGGTGCAGAATCTGCCATCTGTGAGCTTGGGATTGCCGGATTCTGTTCAGCCCGTGCCCTTTCAACAGGCTTTAATGAGGACCCGACAAAAGCTTCTCGTCCTTGGGATAAGGAACGTGATGGGTTCGTCATGGGTGAGGGGGCTGGTGTGGTCGTACTGGAAGAGTACGAACATGCAAAGCGTCGTGGTGCCAAGATTTATGGTGAGATTGGTGGTTATGGCCTCTCCGGCGATGCCTACCATATTACGGCTCCGGCTGAGAATCATGAAGGTGCCTACCGTGCTATGCAGGCCGCATTGAAGGATGCTCGGGTTGCTCCTGCCGATATTGGCTATGTCAATGCTCACGGCACATCTACTATGGCTGATGATTTGGAGCTTGGTGCCGTAGAACGCTTGTTCGGCGATGCTGCTGCTGGAACGAGCATGTCTTCTACAAAGTCCGCAATTGGTCATTTGCTTGGAGCTGCTGGTGCCGTGGAGGCTATTTTCTGCCTTCAGGCTATGCGTGATGGTATTCTGCCACCAACGCTTAATTTGGATGAGCCATCCAGCGAGAGTGTCATGGACCGTATTCCCCATAAGGCGAAAGAGAAGCAGGTGGATATCGCCCTTTCCAATAGCTTCGGCTTCGGTGGGACTAATGCCAGCCTTATCTTGAAACGGTTTAAAGACTGATGTGATCGTCTGATGCAGATTTTTGTTAGCTTGAGGTAAGACTATGGCGCAGGAACCTGTATCAGAATGCGAAGGCACTAACGTTTCATCGGAGACTCCTGCTCCCGATGGAGAGAAGGAAGGCGGGGTCAAGAAACGCTTTCGCCTTCTGACCAAGGGGCGACTTTTTACCCTGTTTCTAGTTGCAGTTGGTGGAACTGCCTTTGCAGGGTATGGTCACTACACAGATCCGGGGCCTCTACAATCTGAGCGTATAGTCATTATCCCTAAGGGTGGGGTGGATCGGGTTGTCGCTGCGCTTCAGGACAATGGTGTCGTGGCACGTGGGGCGGTGTCGTCCCTATTTTTTAAGATAGCCATGTATGTCACCCGCTCGCAGGGAAGTATTCATGCAGCGGAACTGAGATTCCCAGAGCAAGTCTCCATGGCACATAGCCTGGATATTCTCCGGCATGGCCGCCCGGTTACTCATAGCCTGACGATCCCAGAGGGGTTAACAGCCAAACATATAACAACAGTACTGATGCAAGCTCCGGCCTTACAGGGGCAGCTACCCGCTTTTGCAGAAGGGCAGGTAGCGCCGCAGACATTTTTTTATGTTTGGGGAATGGAACGTCAGGTGCTTCTTCAACATATGACGAGTCTGATGACGAAGACGCTTCAAGATGTGTGGGCGGGGCGTGATCAGGTCGCTTTGCAGGGGATTATTACTTCACCAGAAGAGTTATTAATTCTTGCGTCCCTCATAGAAAGGGAAACTTCCGTTGCTGAGGAACGCCCGCAGATTGCACGGGTTTTTCTGAACCGGCTAAAACAGGGTATGAAGCTTCAGACAGATCCCACAGTCATTTATGCGTTGAGTGATGGAGAGGGTACTTTGCCTCGTCCCTTAACTCATGAAGACCTACAGTTTGATAGCCCCTATAATAGCTATCTTCATTCAGGTCTGCCGCCTGGGCCTATTTGTTCTCCGGGGCGTGAAGCCCTCGAAGCGGCAGCTCATCCGGCTATGGGAGATGCTTTGTATTTTGTAGCAACAGGACACGGAGGGCATAGTTTCGCCCGGACGCTTGCCGAGCAGACTGATCATGTACGTGCCTACCGGCGGGTGAAAAAAGCTCTTTCCCCGTAGTTCTATTTCGATTCAGTGTAATAGGTCACGAAGGAAAGAGCATCATTTGAAGTAGAATGATGCTCTCCTGACGAGTGTTACTGGTTAAAAGCCTTCATTACGACCCGACGCAACGGATCGGCAGCTTTGTTATTAACCTGCATACGGACGACAATGTCCTCCGGCCCAACAACCTGGTGATAGTAAGCGCGGTTTGCTTCGCTATCTGGTTTTAGTTTGCTGCTGCCAAGAGATACCCCAGCGGAAACCCCTTTTGTCTTCTGCATAGCATAGACCTCTTTGGGGGTGTTCTGCGTGCTGCTGCTATTGTTCCCGAAAGCAGCATCGGCACTGGCATCAAAGCTAAACTCATGATCCATGAGGTTCAACAGAGCTTTTTGAGATGTAACGAAGAAGAACAACTGGCTATGCTGATAGCCAGCTTGAATACCAAAGGAGCCAGCACTCAGGTGATAGAAAGCTGGATCAGACCAAGAGTTGTTAGCACCACGGGCTAGCAGAACGCATCGGCCGCCGCTTCCACCAAAGACGAGGGACATCTTTGTAACATCAGGGCAGATTACAACGGCCTTTGTTTCATGAAGAATATGGGCCGTATTTTCCTTAATTTTGGAATCAAGAAGGGCGGACTGTACAGCGAAAGTAGCTTTGTTTACCAGAGCCTGTTGCTTGGAGGCTTTGGCTGCTGCTGCATCACTCGCGTAGGCACTTAGAGCGAGTAGGCCTGCTCCTGCAGTGATAGAAGCTGTTCGCAATATAGAGGAAAATGATTTGGACATTGGGGGATCTCCTGTGAGCTGAAAACATGCGCACGCAAGGATTATAAACTTAATCCAGCGTAACGCCTAGTATGTCGGAAAGGGTAGAGGCAATCATGGGGGCTCCCGCTAGAATGGTCGTGCGCTGTGTCAGGCCTCCCATTTTTAGGAAGGGTGATACACGAGCTCCAGCTTCTTCAAGAAGGACCAGAGCTGCAGCAACATCCCATAGGAAAATGACATATTCGTGATATCCATCGGAGCGGCCACAGGCAACGTCAGCTAGAGCTAGAGCTCCGGAGCCCAGTGAACGAGGCATGACGCCTTTATGGAGCAGTGCCTGCATTTTTTCAGGGTACCATCCTTCGGGAACATAAGGTGACCAGCCGATTTCTACCATGGCTTCCCTCATGTTTTCGGTAGCGGAGGCCTTGATGGGACGTCCATTAAGGAAAGCCCCTTTTCCTTTTCTGGCTGTAAAAGTCTCCCCAATGGCAGGAGCCTCTATGATGCCAGCGACGGGGATATCCTGATACATAAGACCAAGGGAGATGCACCAGCGATTACGCCCTCTGGCGTAGTTGGATGTTCCATCAATGGGGTCGATTACCCATCGGAAAAGCCCTGTCGAAGTGCCGCCATGCTCTTCCCCTAGAAAGGCATCTTCAGGGAAAAGGGAGTTCAGGCGAGTGGTGATAAATTGTTCCACCGTTTTGTCTGCTTCCGTGACGTAATCCTGATGGCCTTTAAGGTCAGCTACAGGTTTTCCGGGTTCAGGTTGCATTTTTAAGGCAAGGGCTGAGGCTTCCTTGACCAGGCTAAGGGCTGCATGAAAGCGAATATTGATAGCGGTATCAACGTTGTATGAGATGGACATTCATGAAATCCTTAGGCCGTGGTGAGATGAGGTATCAAAGTAGGAAATTACAGAAAGACGGTCTAACTGTCAGCTGTAGGTAGAGAAAAAGCGAGCTCTTCCACTGGAGAAGATGGCTCTATATGCTACGTAGTGATTTTATGAACATGTATCCCTAGGATGATAAGAGATGAAACTGTTTAAAATGGATTACTGGCGTTCAGCCATTCTGCATGCGCCTTTTGAGCAGATTATCCGACAAAATAGTCTGGATGACATCGACATGACCTTCCTGCCATCCTGCGGAAAAGAAGGATTTTTGGCAGATCCTTTTGGCCTGTGGCATGCAGGGCATTTGCATGTTTTTGCGGAATATTATGATTATGCTCAGGGGAAGGGTATCATTGAGGTACTCATTTATGATGAGCATTTTGCTTTACAGGAACGGCGCTGTGTACTGAGTGAGGAGTGGCATCTGTCTTACCCCTACGTGTTTCAGCATGAGGGATGCGTTTACATGCTGCCCGAGGCCTACAAGTCGGGACGCCTGACCCTCTACAAAGCCACGTCCTTTCCTTATGAGTGGGAACGTGTCCCTACGTTTGATTTTCCCATCGGGGCGATTGATGCAACGCCGCTTCATCATGCGGGGCGTTGGTGGCTATTTTGGACGCCACCCACCCCGAAATTGGCTCGTCAAAGCACATTGCATATTGCGTTGGCAGAGGAACTGACAGGTCCGTGGTGTGATATGGGCCACTTTTTGATTGATCGTAGCGGTGCTCGCCCGGGGGGGACGCCTTTCATAGAAGATGGTGAGGTTGTTCTGCCTGTTCAGGATTGTTCAGAGACTTATGGCGGTGGTATCCGCTTGCTCCGGATCAGCGGCTTTAAAAAAGGACGTCCTTCAATATGCGGAGGTGATTCCATTCCTTTGCATGTCCCGGAAATTAAGGATTATCCGGATGGTATGCACACGCTCTCTGCTGCGGGGGATGTCACTTTGGTTGACTTCAAGAAAATACGGCGCGGCCTGGGGCCAGTTCTCTTCAATCTAAAACAGCAAGTTTTTAAATAAGATATATGCTTTTTCCCCATGCTGTCCGTTCACAGGCAGCATGGGTACTTTAACTTTGACTAAGTAGTTGCTCTACGAGGATAGCATCTGCAGGTTTATCGACATCAACGGCAGCCCGACCATCGGAAAGAGGAATGAGCTGTATCTTAGCACCCGTGAGGGTATGGATACGCCGCTCAAGTCGTTTGGAACTGAGTGTGCGGGTAAGAGTGCGCAGAATAATGGGCAGGCCCAATATCATAGCCATACGGAGAGGTTTCTTCCGATAACGCTGAAGATGCTGCCAAAGCGTGACAACCGCTTTGGATCGGGGAGATGCCATCCAGAAAAGGTTACATCCCGAGAAATGCATGTCTGAAAGACGAATATAGGTTCGTTTTGTTTGGGGTATGTCTCGTAAAATGGTGCTTTTCAGGGCGATAGCTGCGGTCAGATCGACATCAGCTTTCTGACTTTTTGTGAGAAACTCCGTAACCCACTCAGGGCGGAGTAGGGCATGGTCTGCTGTAGTGACGAGGCAGGGGGTACCGATAAGGTCGAGCGCTTGAGCGACACTCTCACTCGGAGAGCGGGCAGCCTGTAAGAGGGTGATGCGATCCTTTAAATACGCCAGCAGGTCAGGCTGCTCGATACTCACCCATATTCGCCCAATTTCGGGAACTTGTTCCAGCGTATGGAGAACACGTTCGATCATGGGGATATTCTGAATGGGCAAAAGTGCTTTATGAGATACATTGCCCATACGTGCTAGCGGGTCACGTTCACCATCCCGTGACCCAGCGAGGATCAGTACCGAAATACTCATGCGCTCTTGGAAAGCTCTTCGTTTTTAGGTGCACGGGCAGGATCGGGCCGATCACGAGGCGGAGCACCAGTCCGCCGCATAACCCAGGGATAACGTTCTGCTTCTTCTACCGTATAGCCCAAATTGAAGACATACGGGCTACGGGGACGTTCCTTGGCGGAACGATAGAAGGTGCCCATTAGCCGGTCCGGCAGATAGTTGGTAATACCGTAATTGCCATCTTCATCGTGGAAATGATGTAGGACATGAAGCTGCTTGATATACACAACCCACTGCCAGCGAGGTTTGTATGCCAAATGCTGGATACAATGGAAGAACTCATAGATGCAGGTCATGACCAGAGCCGTGGAGAGTGCAGAAAAGGCACCACCCCAGCCACCGATCAGCCAGCCTATGGGCATGGTGATGACCATCATGGTTGGAACAGTGTTCAACGGTGACCCGAATAGCACTTCTAGAAGATGGGGATCTTGATGATGATCAAAATGGATGCGTTTCCACATGGAGGCTGTGATCGGGTTCCGATAGAACCAACGCCCATGCAAGATGTAACGGTGAATGATGTACCAAGCTGTTGGATACACAGCGATGATGACAGGGATGGGGATGATGACCCCCCACCAGCTATGATGCAGGTACAGGCTGAGCACGGCTGTACCAATGATCAGAGCAAAATACAGCAGGATCGTCGGGTAAGTGAGGTAAGCCGCCCATAACTGCGAAAGATTCATTTTTCCCAAGTCATAACTCCTGCCTTTTTGCATCAGAGTTGTGCCTTGGAAAAATTGTTTGAACGTACTCATTTTTCCTCCATCCGCAGTATCCATGCCAGACCAAACAGGGCTGCCACGATCTGGCCTGAACTTATAGCGATTAATATGGGAAGGGAACCTGAATTTCCCAGAGCTGAAATCATCCCCTGGAGAATGACCACTCCCAGACCAGCCGCCATGACATACACCGGCAGTGGGTTCCGCAATCCCGCACGGGGCGGAATATAGGTGATGGGTAGAGTGATGAGAAGCATCACAGCCATCTGTACCGGCAGCATAAGTATGGCACATAGTGCCATCAAATAATTTGACCTAGGTAAATTGGAAGGCGCTTTCCCCGAGAAAATTTTCCAGAATTGATGTGGCGTATAATAGACACCCTGCAGTGTCATATTGATGATTTCCTGCGGAGTGGCTTTTAGGATGGGGGGGGCTGCCTCACTGTTGAGTTGCGCCTGGGTTTGTTCTTTGAGAATGACAAGCTGTCTGGCCTCGCCATGATTGACCCATTGTCCATTTTCATAGGTTAGGTGCTTAAAGTATTGGCTGCCAATCAGGTTTCCGGTCTCTAACTGACGGTGGTAAAAAATGACTTCGGTAAGGGAGCGTCCACCATGGCTGATGGTGCCGACGTGAATGATGTCCTGCCCGAGACGGAACCATAGACTGTGTAGATCATCTGTTGCATTAGCTTGAGTTGCCCCTTCATTCCACCAACGGTTTAGTTCCTGTTCACAGGGGGGGACGGCCCATAACTGCACTACCATGCACATAAGACCGAGTAGTAGAGGAATGGGTAGAAGGTACCGGAACATGTTGAGGGTAGAAAGGCCAGCAGCCCTTAATACGGCAATCTCGCTGGAAAGAGCCATCTGTAGAAGAGTAAACAAGCCACCGATCATGACAGACAGAGGCATGATTTCTACCATAAGTGTTGGCAGGTGCAGGCCTATATATTTGAATAGCCCGTTGATCCCTAAATGTCGGTCCAGAATAGTAGAGGCATCATCTAGCAGGGCCAGAATTTCAAGAAGGGCCGTTAGAACACCGCAGCAGAGCAAAATTTTACTAAGAAGCGGTTTAAGAAAGATCTTCAGGAGGGTTGGTGTTGCCAGTGGAGAACTCATGAAGATGCCTTGTTCAGTAAGGTCGGCTTTCTGTTACGCCAAGAAACTTGGGAGCGTGCGAGCAGGGCGGCTGTGCACCCAAGGCAAAAAAGGGTTTCGGGTACCCAGATTGCCAGCCAGACAGACATTTTTCCGCTAGATGCCATACTGTGTCCGAACAGAAGTACCTCATTAAAACCAACCAGAATGAGGGCGAGCGTAATCTGTCCAATTACAGATTTCCGCCGTTTTCTCCCAATAGCAAAGGCGATGGCTAGTAGGGGAATGAACATGATGCCGATAGCCCGTGCTAGGCGGAAATCCATCTCTGAACGAAGAACGATATAGGGCAGGCGTGGAGATCCATGACGGAGGGCCTGAAACAATTCAGGTGTGGTCATTTCTCGTTCATCATCCCCTCTGGAACGAAAACTCCGCCGATTTTTACTGCGTTCGATCACACGGGCGATATGTTCGAAATGGATGATGGTGGCGTGATTGTCAGGTATGGCCGGTTTGTTCAGATGGACGACTTGCCCATCCCAGAGATCAAGTTGTGTTGCCTGATCTCGTTCGGAAAGGGTCAGCAACCCTCTAGGAGCCGTTATCAGCTCGATGTTGCCATTCTCTTTTAGGTTACGGATAAAAATGTTCTTCAGGTGGGAGCCGCCATGATCAACACGATCTGCTGTCAGCATCGTACTGGATGATGTTGAAGCAAACATGCCGGACTGCAGGTGGGGAGCCCAGCCTGTATGTTTGGCGAAGTAGAACCCCTCTCGGTAGTCATAGCGAGCGATTGGCTGAATGTAGCCATAAAGAAGTAAGCTGAGAACGGCTAGAATGGCGCCAACTTTGATGTAGGGCTGACTGATACGCAGCAGGGAAATGTGAGCGGCGCACAGCACATCAATTTCATTATGCTCGCTCATCCGATTGACGGTCATGAAGATCGCAATGCAGAGCGCTGCTGGGAGGGCTAGCCCCATATAATGCGGCAGGAGATCACTAAGGAGTGTAATCAGGGTTGCAATCGAACTGCCACTGCTCGCCAAATGGTTGAACAGTGTTAGTAGTCGTTCCAACAAGAGAGTAACCAGCATGGTCCCTAGCGCAACTGCAAAAGGCGGGACCATCTGCCGGAGCAAATAACGGTCCAGTGTTGGCAGGTTGCTTCGTATTAACATACTATCTGCCTTACAGGAGTGGTGGAAAGCCATTCCATGCGAGAAAAAAGATGGCCTTTATGGTCCCTGCGCATCAGCTTGATTTGCCAGCCCTCATGATGAGGGGTGAAAGTCAGATGATTCCATGATGCTTTACGCTGAGGGTTTTGACTGTCCATGCCTGCGGCTCCGACCCCTAAAAGAGGAATGTCTGTTCCTTCAACAGTGGTCAGAGTGGCATCGTGGGAGTGCCCATGAAGAACAAGCTCTGCCCCATACGTCCGTAAGATATCGGATACGGCAGGTGTATTGATAAGGGATTTTCTATAGGGCAACAGTTCTTTACGGGGGGGGTGATGAATCATGACAACCCGGCAGTATCCTTCTTCACCCAATTCCGCAAGGAGCCTTGCTAATTTCTGGCGTTGTTTCCGATCAATACGGCCATAGGCGGTAAAAGGCGGCGTTGGTAAAGCGGAGTTGAGCCCAATAACGGCAACTTTTCCGAAAAAACGGACAAATGGGAAAGAACTGTCCGCCCATTTTTCCCATTGGGATAGACTGTTTTCGTAAGAGATTGGAGCCATGAAATCGTGATTCCCCGGCACGACCACGGGCGTTAGAGGTAAAGTTGATAGCCATGCAGCTGCTTGACCGTATTCTTCCTTGGTACCGAAATTGGTGATGTCTCCACTGATCAGTAGTCCAGAAAGTTCCTTATGGGATGCGACGTTTGCAAGCAGTTCAGCTGTGATGGAGGGGCGTAGAACATGACGTCTTTTACTGAGCCAGAGAATGCGGCTAAGCAGACGTTTGTTGAGAAAAGCAGACCATGCGATGCTGGGAGGAGGCAGATGCGGGTCTGACATATGGGCTAGACAGACAGAAGAGTCACGCCGGTGAGCTGAAGTGGCGGACGGGTCGGAAAGCATTATGGCACCATATCCATGACGGGGGCGATCTATCAGGAGGATAACTCCTTGCTGGCCCCCTTAGCATAGCCATGTTAAAGGAGTTCGGCCAGCTTGGGAAACAGTCTGGCATTTTTATGTTTCTGGGCGGATGTGTGGTAGATAGATGCAGACATTGAAGAACGTTGTACAGCCAGCCCTGATACATAATCCCAACAGTCGCAAAAATGCTCAGGATAAAGGGCATTTCCTGCGTATGGCACGGCAGAAGTTGGGAGATTATTGTGTTTCCTCCCTGAATGACAGTCACCTGCCAGCTCATCTGACTGAACTGAAGAGCAAGGGTGTGGATCTGATTGTCATTAGCGGCGGAGATGGTACGGTTAGTGCTTGTTTGACGACAATTGCAGCTATTTATCACGACTGCCCTCTGCCGGCTGTGGCTATTCTCCCTTCAGGTAACACCAACCTCATAGCGGGGGATGTTGGATTTGGCTTGCATGGTGATGCAGCAATTGACCGTCTTTTGCGACCTGAAGGCTTGAAAAGCTGTATCCGTGCGCCAATTAGGTTGTCATGGCCCGATGAAGAAAGGCCTGCAGTATTGGGCATGTTCGGAGGGTGTACGGGGTATGCTAGGGCGGTGCGTATTGCCCATTCGCCGAATGTTTTGAAATTTGCCCCTCATGATCTCGCTGTTTTTTTCACGCTTTTTACTAGCATGGCGAGTCTTCTTTTTCGCCGAAGTCGTCACTCATGGATGAAGGGGGACAGACTATCTTGGTCGGCACAGGGGAAAGATCTTCCTCGAGAGAGTAGAGACGGGCGCAGTTTTCTGTTCATGGTAACAGCGCTTGAAAAACTTTCTCACGGCATTTGGCCATTCTGGAGCACAGGGAATGGCGGAAGTGGGTTCCATTTTCTTGATGCTCATGCATTTCCGAAAGCTCTGCCAAGGGCTTGCTTTAATCTTTTGAGGGGGCGGGCACCAGAATGGCTGCGGTCGCATGAGGATTATGTAAGTGCAACCGTGCAGGAGATGCAGCTTGAGACGGATAGCGATTTTGTCTTGGATGGTGAGGTTTTCCCGGCATCTGCTAGTGGACGGCTGATGTTGGAAGAGGGGCCGGCTTTCCGGTTTGTGCATGTCTGACATCATTAGAGAGACACTGATCGATGAGCTGACAACGGCTATTCCTGAGGAAGTCGCACAGTTCGCAGAGTCTATTGCTGGTAGGTTAGATAGGCAGCCGTTGGGTATCCTGTTTTACGGCTCAGTTCTTCGTGATGTAGATCCTGAGGGCATAATTGATTTTTATGTCATTACCGACCGACCAGAGAGTCTGGGAGGCAGTGTTCTGGCTCGCATGGCTAATCGTCTGCTTCCTCCCAATGTCTATTATATGGAGCATAAAACAGAGGGAGGGACGACCTTACGGGCTAAGGTAGCTTTTTTATCTCTTAAGCAATTCCTGGGGCGAAGCACACTTTTTACATTGGATACGACTATATGGGCCCGTTTCTGCCAGCCTGTTCGTATGGTTTGGGTACGGGATGGAGCAAGTGCCGATCATCTTTTGCAGGCGATTAGTCAATGTGTGATTACAGCTTCCTGTTGGGCTGCCCTTCTAGGGCCTGAAGAAGGCGGGGCAGCACAATATTGGCACAATCTGTTTGCCCATACCTATGCCGCAGAGTTGCGTGTGGAAAAGAAGGGACGCAGCCACAACCTTTTGGCTGGAAAAGAAGAGCGTTACGGAGCTCTTCTAAAAGCGGCTTGGCGCAGGGCCTCTCTGAGTTATCGCAGTGAAGGAGGGGTGTTATACCCTCAGCTTACTGAATCTGCTCGGAGTAAGGCCTCAAGGAACTGGAGAAAAGTGCATACTTTTGGAAAGCCTCTGAACATAGCCCGTCTTATCAAGGCGGCGTTTACGTTTAGAGATGGTGTGGCGTATCTTTTATGGAAGATACAGCGCCATACTGGCAAAGCTATCCATGTATCGGCTTTTGAGAAGAGGCATCCGCTCCTCACCCTTCCGCTCTTCTTATGGAGAACCCGGCATGTGCGGTCTAGGAAAATGCAACACTAACCTTCTGGACGATTGAGCAATAGAAAAGCCTCTGGAAGATTATTTTCCAGAGGCTTTTATTTGTCCAAAAACTCAGACGATTTTTAGTTCTTTGGCAATTGTGCCGAAGGTTTCTACTGCCCGATCAATTTCGGTGGCGGAGTGTGCCGCCATAACAGAACAGCGCAGCAGCGGTCTATTGTCGGGAGTTGCCGGGGGTAGAGAAAGATTGACATAAACCCCGGCATCTAGAAGGGCATTCCAAAAGGTAATGGCCTGTGGAATGTCTTCCAGAGTAACGGCGATCACAGGGGAAATGAAGTTACTCGTATTCAGCCCGACTGATTTAAAGCCTTGATGTAGACGAGCCGCATTCTCCTGAAGTTTTTGACGCAGCTCAGGGCGATTTTTAACCTCCTCCAGCGCAGCTAAAGTTGCTGCAATGATTTCAGGCGGTAGGGAGGCCGTGAACATATAAGGGCGGGAGCAAAGGCGCATGAGATCAATCTCATCATGATCTGTTACGCAATAGCCCCCAACAGTTCCAAGCGATTTAGAGAATGTACCGACAATGAAGTCAATGTCATCCTCACATCCCTGCATCTCTGCAACGCCACGACCATGATCGCCCAGTACACCAAAGGAATGAGCCTCATCAACCATGAGAGGAATGTTGTGACGTTTCTTGACTTCCACAAAATCCTTGAGGGGAGCGATATTCCCCGTCATGGAGTAGATACCTTCAGCGATGATCAGGCGAGCCCCGGTCGTTTTGTCCGTTCTAGCGACACGTTTTTCCAGATCAGCTGGATCATTGTGACGGAAACGGATGACCTGTGCACCGGAAAGGCGAGCTCCATCATAAATGGAAGCATGACTGTCAGCGTCAAGGAAGAGAATATCATCCTTGTTCACAAGGGCTGAAATCGTCCCTAGATTAGCTTGGTAGCCCGTCGAAAAAACCATGGCGTGTTTTTTTCTAAAGACGGTGGCTAGAGCTTTTTCTAGTTTCTGATGCAGGCCAAACGTACCATTGGCAATACGGGACCCTGTTGTCCCGACCCCCATGGTTTTTGCTGTATGGATGGCTGCATCCTGCGCCGTTGTGGACTGACTGAGGCCCAGATAGTTATTGGTCCCGAAGAGGAGCGTCTCCCGTCCTTCAATAATGCCTACCGTAGCTGAAAGGGGACGTTCTATCACAACACCGAAAGGGTTTCTCGGGCTTGTAGCCATCAGGGAGTCATAGTTTCCCTTCAGAGTGGCATATTTGTCAAAAATTCCGGCACTCATGCTTGTTCTGCCTTGATGGCATGCAGGCAGACTGCCAGATCCTTAATGGTGCGGATGTCTGCAAGTTTATCGAGAGGTACGGAGACATCAAGCGTATCTTCGATCTCCATTACAAAATTCATGACAGCAAGGCTGTCGAAGGCCAAGTCCTCAACAATCCGGCTGTCTTCGGAAATGTCGCGTGGTACTTTTGGGTTCTCCAGAAGTTTTTGGAGAATCATGTGAGAGATATCAGCAACACTGTCTGTCATGTCTTGTCCCTTTGCGACCAAGCGAAGAGGGAAGACCTACATGATCCTCCCTTGATGGGGAATAGCCCCTTCAGCCTTCAGGTGAATTCCCTGTTAAGATACATGGCCCTAGCACGAGCCCGGGTCAGTTTTCCGGAGGAAGTTTGGGGTAGAGACCGTGGTGGCACCAGAACCACATCTACATCAATACCATGTAGACGGCGGAAGAGGGCAACCAATTCTTCTTTGAGCTTATTACGAGGCTCTTCATCTGTGTAGCGACACTGTACTAGGGCCACAACACGCTCTCCCTGACTGTCATCAACAGAAAATACTGCCACATCGCGAGAACGGAGAGAAGCTACCTCATGCTCGGCCGCCCATTCCAGATCCTGCGGCCAGATGTTCCGAGCGTTAATGATGATGAGGTCCTTGGCTCGTCCGGTGATGACAATCTGACCATCCAACATGTAGCCAATGTCGCCGGTGTTCAACCAGCCATCTCCAGAAAATGCATTGGCCGTTTCTTCCGGCCGTCTGAAGTAACCTGTCATCAGACTGGGGCCGCGGACATAAACGGTGCCAACCTGACGTTCTTTCAGTACGCTTCCAGTGCTGTCCCGGACTTCAATCTGGTGGTTGGGGAGGCAGACACCGCACAGAACGAAATCACGGGCCGTTTCTGTGCTTTCTTCAGCTGGCTGGGCATAATCTTCTCGTTCCATGACCGAGAGATCGACCGTATCGGTGCGCAGTCCAGTATTGAGAGGGGCAAAGCTGATGGCCAGTGTGGTTTCAGCCATACCGTAGCTGGCAACGAAGGCTTTTTTGTTGAAGTCTCGTTTAGCGAAGGTTTCGGCAAAGTTATGGATGATGTGCGGACGGATCATGTCGCCACCGATGCCGGCAACACGCCATGAGGATAGGTCGATATCCTCTCGTGCGCCACGTCGAGCACAGAGCTCATAGCCGAAAGAGGGGCTATAAGACATAGTAGCCTTGTTCCGGGCGATCAATTCCAGCCAGATGTGTGGACGACGTGCAAATTCCCGCGTAGGCAGGAGGTCGACAGATAGCTGACAGGTCATTGGCGTCAGGAAGAAACCGACCAATCCCATATCGTGATAAAGAGGCAACCACGATACACAACGGTCATCACGCTTATCGGAGCTAGGATAAACCTGAAGGCCGTACTGAGCGATGGCATGAGCATTGGCCATGCCCGCTTTCTGCGTCACACTGATACCCATAGGGAAACGTGTGCTGCCAGAAGAAAACTGGAGGTAGGAGAGGGCATCTTCCTTGATTTCTGGAAGAGGGATGTCCTTTTCCTCGTGGGCCATTAGTTCGGCAGGTGATCCGCCGAACAGTAGAGGGAAATCGGCAATGATATCGGGCGTCCAGCCACCAATGACCTCTGGAACGACAACAGCCCGAGCATCGGCACTTGTGATCATTCCACGAAGCGTCTTGATGTAACCGTCTTTACCGCCAAAAGCGACTGGCAAAGGCAATGGTGCAGGAACGAGGCCTGCATACTGGCAACCAAAGAAGATCCGAGCGAAATCGCCATCACTTTCCGCAACAATGGCGACCCGATCACCTGGTTGCAGCCCTATTCCGAGAAGGCGGCGGGCTGTGGCGTGGGCTTGTTGCCGTAGCTTGCTGTAGGGAAGGACTTCAAGTAGGTCTCCCCGTCCAGAATAGATATTGAAGCCACTGGCTCCCTGTGCTGCGTAATCAAGGGCAGCGGGAAAGCTTGGGAAATCTCCATAGCGGCGCTCTATACCAGAGCGACTGGGTGTGATGGAGAGAGTGGGATTGGGTTTCTGATTGGCCTCGGTCAAACCTGGACTAGCTCCGTTTGGACCATCGGATTGAACATCCTGAGGCCCCTGCGAAATCAAAAAAACTTAACCCCTGTTCATAGGGTAAAGGCCGCTCTGCACGGGCAAAGCAGCATTGCTGTGCCCTGTCTCTAATACAGAATACCCCTCTGCCTCAAGCATATGTCATGATTTTCGCTGACAAAATTGTAGATATTAAGAAAGTAACTCCATGAACAGCCTTAAAACCTAGGCGAAAAGGCCGGAAAACCGGGAAAAAAGTGCGGAAGATTTTATCATTAAATAATAATTTCCAAGGAAGGTATTTCCTGTAAGATCAGCCCTCCTAATCTTAGGGCAGCATAAGGATGAGAGGCCAGAGAAGATGCATTTCTGCAAGCAGACAAGCGCTCGCCTGACGGTAGACCTTGCCGCCATCAGGAAGAATCATGCTTGGTTGGCCAAGCGTGTAGGGGGAGCGGAATGTGCTGCTGTTGTGAAGGCAGATGCTTATGGTCTTGGTATGCAGGAGATTGCGTCCTGTCTGGCTGACAACGTTCAGACTTTTTTTGTTGCTCAGCCAGAAGAAGGATGCCAGCTCCGCCGACTGTTGCCGGAGAAAAAGATTTTTGTATTGCACGGTTTCGTACCAGGGCGGCCGGAAATGATGGCGGAATATGGACTGGTGCCGGTGCTGAATAGTTTGGATCAGGTGCGGCAGTGGCGAGCCTTCTGCCAGCGGGAGGGTGCGGACCATCCTGCGGCCTTACAGCTGGATACGGGTATGTCCAGGTTCGGTATTTCGGAAGACGATTTGGGTGATGAGGTGGTGAGGGGGCTGAAACCCGTTCTTGTCATGAGTCATCTAGCCTGCGCAGATCAATCTGATGATCCTTCCAATGAAGAGCAACGCCAGCGTTTTTTGGCTATGAGTGTCGCTTTTCCCGGTGTACCACGTTCATTGGCAGCTTCGTCGGGTATTTTTCTAGGCCCCGATTATCATTTTGAAATGGTCCGCCCTGGTATTGCGCTTTATGGTCTTCCGCTTCACGAAGAGAGCAAGCCGCTTGCTCCAGCCGTAAGGCTTGAAGCCCAGATACTGCAGGTTCGTACCATTGAAGCAGGAGATCGTATTGGATATGGCCTGACCTATCGTGCCGTAAAGCCCATGCGTGTGGCGACCGTAGGTATTGGATATGCTGATGGTATCTTTCGTTCTTTTGCTCGAAATGGAGCCCTTTGGAAGGGAGATATACGCTTGCCTGTACTGGGGCGGATTTCTATGGACAGCCTTTCAGTCGATGTCACACATTTGCCTGATGACGCCACGCGGGAAGGGGAGTGGCTGACCGTTATCGGGCCGCAGCAAGATATTGCCGAGGTGGCTGATCATGTTGGTACGATCGGTTATGAGGTGCTGACATCCCTTGGTTATCGGTTTGATCGTTGCTATCAAGATTAAGAAAGCCGCCTCCTTTCCATCTTGACGAAGTGGCTTAGGCCAGATACGCAGAAGGATGTTCCGGGGGGTGTCCTGTCTTCAAGCAGGGCTGAGACGGCAAATGCCGAACCCTTTGAACCTGATCCGGGTCATGCCGGCGAAGGAACGGGAAAATGTAGACGGGGGCGTGTATGCCCTCTGTCTGAACTCCTTATAGATCGTCATCCATTCCCGGATCTTTTCTCACGTTTAGCATGTGGAGAGAAGATCAATGCAGGACTTCATTGTTACCACAGGACCTCTCTGTGGCTCCCGTAAAATTTATAGCAATCCGCCGGAGAGGGCGGACATTCAGGTTCCATTCAGGGAGGTCATGCTCGCTGATGAGTCCCAGCCTGTGCAGCGTTTGTATGATACATCTGGTCCTTATACCGATCCGAATGTCAGTACGGCACTGGATGTAGGTTTACCTAAAATAAGGGAACGTTGGCTGGAAGGTAGGCAATTTGGCCATCAGCAGGGACAGGGCGAGCTATCTACGTCTGATATTCCTTTTTGTCCGGCACCGCATACGGTGAGACGGGGGATAAAAGGGCAACATGTCACTCAACTGGATTATGCCCGTGCTGGGATCGTGACCGAAGAAATGATTTATGCAGCATGGCGAGAGAATTTGGGACGTGAGCGTCACCAGGCGGCGAAACCAGTGGGGACAGCAGCATCGCAGCGTGGCCAGCGTGTAGGGGCGCCCATGCCAGACTATGTCACTCCGGAGTATGTCCGTGATGAGATTGCAGCTGGTCGGGCCATATTGCCTGCTAATATCAACCATCCAGAGCTTGAGCCAATGGTAATTGGGCGCAATTTTCTGGTGAAGATTAATGCTAATATTGGCAATTCGGCTGTCACGCCTGGCGTGGCGGAAGAAGTGGAGAAAATGGTTTGGGCGACCCGTTGGGGCGCAGATACGGTCATGGACCTTTCAACAGGCCGCCATATCCGGCAAGTCCGTTCATGGATTCTACGGAACGCTCCCGTACCGATTGGAACCGTGCCCCTGTATGAGGCGCTGGAACGTGTCGGGAATGATCCACTGGCCTTGAACTGGGAAGTTTTTCGGGATGTGTTGATCCATCAGGCTGAGCAGGGGGTGGATTATTTCACTATTCATGCTGGGGTGAGGCTGGCCCATATCCCTTTGACAGCCGAGCGCGTAACAGGGATCGTTAGTCGTGGCGGGTCAATTATTGCCCGGTGGTGCCTGAGTGGGCATCGTGAGAGTTTTCTTTACGAACATTTCGATGAAATCTGTGAAATCTGTCACCGTTATGACATTGCCCTTTCTCTTGGGGATGGTTTGCGCCCGGGGAGTATTGCTGATGCCAATGATGAGGCCCAGTTTGCGGAACTAAAAACACTAGGAGAACTGACCCAGGTTGCGTGGAAGCATGGCTGTCAGGTCATGATCGAAGGACCTGGTCATGTACCGATGAATTTGATCCATGAAAATATGGAAAAACAGAAGGAATTCTGTGCAGATGCTCCGTTTTATACGCTTGGTCCGCTTACAACGGATATTGCGCCAGGATATGACCATATAACATCTGCCATTGGAGCTGCCATGATCGGGTGGTTTGGTACGGCAATGCTTTGTTACGTCACACCTAAAGAACATCTTGGCTTGCCAGATCGGGATGATGTTAAAACTGGGGTGATTACCTATAAATTGGCTGCTCATGCGGCGGACCTAGCCAAAGGTCATCCAACTGCTCAGCAGCATGATAATGCACTTTCCCGTGCCCGTTTTGCTTTTCGCTGGGAGGATCAGTTCAATCTGGCGTTAGATTCTGAGACAGCTCGTTCCTTCCATGATGAGACAATGCCTCGGGAAGCTCATAAAACGGCTCATTTCTGTTCCATGTGCGGGCCAAAATTCTGTTCCATGAAGATTTCGCAGGATATCCAAGAGGAAACTGTCCGTCTGAAAGGTATGGAGCAGAAGACGGAAGAGTTCCGGAAGCAGGGGGGAGAGCTTTATGTCGAGACAGTCTGAATCTCTCCTCTCAGTTGGCATAATTGGTTCTGGTATAGCTGGTCTCATAACCGCTCTTGCTTTAAAGGAAAAAGGATATTTTGTTCATCTTTATGAAAAAACAAAACATTTAGGTGAGGGCACTTGTTCGTGGTTTGCAGGTGGTATGATCGCTCCATGGTGTGAGCGTGATGGTGCAGACGATATCATACGAGATCGTGGAGTAGAGGCCTTAGAATGGTGGGAACGCCATTATGAAGGTACTGTAAAAGCCGGTAGTCTCGTTCTTTCAGCAGCACGTGACCGGAGTGAGGTCATCCGTTTTGGTCGCTGTACACAAGAGCATCAAACCGTAAATGAGGACAGCCTAAACAGGCTGGAGCCTGATTTGTGCGGTCGCTTTCAGGAAGGATTGTTCTATCCTCGAGAAGCACATATCGACCCCCGTCTGGCTCTTCCGGCTCTAGAGATGCGCTTAAAAAATGCAGGGGGAGTGGTTAGCCGTGATGTCGAAGTTCAAGCAGAAGAGTTGAAAGAAGATATCATCGTAGATTGTCGCGGTCTTGCAGCACGGACAGACCTACCAAAATTGAGAGGTGTTCGTGGTGAAATGATCCGTATTCAAACACGGGATATTCATTTTAAACGGCCCATTCGGTTACTTCATCCGCGACAGCCTGTTTATGTAGTGCCACGGGATAAAGATATCCTGATGGTTGGTGCAACGAGTATTGAAACTGATTGTCAGGCTCCTATTACGGTACGGTCTGCCTACGACCTGTTAGAAGCCGTCCAGCGGCTTCATCCAGCTTTGGGTGAAGCCAGCATCATCGAGGCTAGTGCTGGTGTAAGGCCCGCCTTCCCAGATAATATTCCCGATATCGAGCAACACGGCCGGATCATTTACGCTAACGGGTTGTATCGGCATGGTTTTCTTCTTTCACCATGGTGTGCTCGTAAGGTTGTAGAGCAGATTCAAGCACAAGAAGGGGCTGTGGCATGAGTCTGATTCAGGTCAATGGGCAGGTCCATGCGCTGGTACCATCTCTCAGTATCCTTCTAACAGAACTTGGGCTGGAACAGGCTGTTGTAGCCACGGCACTCAATGGAGATTTTATCCCCGCCGGGCAACGAGAGCAGATCGTATTAAAAGCAGGGGATCAGGTTGAAATTCTAGCCCCAATGCAGGGAGGGTGATGCGATGTCTTTGAAATTATATGGATGTGACATCTCATCACGTCTTCTTCTTGGTACGGCCCGTTATCCTTCTCCTGCCATGTTGAAAGAGGCTATTCAGGCAGCGAAAGTAGAAATTGTAACAGTTTCTCTACGGCGGGAAAGTTTGGGGTTACAAAACGAGCAGAGGGCAGGGCAGTCCTTCTGGTCGCTTATTCAGCAGAGCGGGGCACGGGTATTGCCTAATACAGCTGGCTGTCATTCAGTTCGTGAAGCGGTGAAAACAGCTCATATGGCTCGTGAAATCATGGGGACGAACTGGATCAAGTTGGAAGTAATTGCCGATGATATGGCTCTGAATCCGGACGTATTTGGCTTGGTGGAAGCTGCACGTATTCTGAATGAGGATGGTTTCAAAGTATTCCCATATACGACAACAGATTTGGGTGTCGGTGAGCGTCTTATGCAGGCGGGTTGTCATCTACTCATGCCGTGGGCTGCGCCTATAGGAAGTGGACAGGGCCTTTCTGACCGTAATGCCTTAAAAGCTTATCGGCGGCATTTTGAAACTGTTCCACTTATCATTGATGCTGGCATAGGCCGTCCATCTCAAGCCACTGAGGCAATGGAGTTAGGGTATGATGCTCTGCTTTTAAACTCTGCAGTGGCAAAATCTGGAAACCCTGTTCTAATGGCGCAAGCTTTTAGACAATCCGTGAGGGCAGGGCGGGACGCTTATCTAGCTGGCCCGATTGAGCCTTACGAAGGGGCTATGCCTTCCAGTCCCATGATCGGGAGGGCCTATTTATCATGAATATTCTTCCTGATGAGCTCTACCCGATTGCCAGTACTGCCGTTGAAGTTACCGTAGCGGTAAGGTCTGGCGTGCGTTTTATTCAGCTGCGCAACAAAAGTGAAGATCAGGCATATTTAAGGTCAGAGATTCGAACCGCATTGCAAAGCTGCACATCTTTTGGTGCGATGCTAGTAGTTAATGATCATTGGGAAATAGCTCTGGAGGAGGGGGCTCCTTACATCCATCTTGGTCAGGAAGACCTGAAAACAGCAGATATAGCCCGTATTCATCGAGCTGGTGTGAAGTTGGGGGTTAGCACTCATGATCATATGGAGTTGGGAAAAGCCCGTGCTCTTCAGCCAGCCTATATTGCACTAGGTCCCATCTGGGAAACCACGCTGAAAGTAATGCCGTGGCGTCCACAAGGGATAAATCGTGTGAAGCTATGGTCTGATTTGTTGAACCCTATGCCCCTTGTGGCAATTGGTGGCATTACAGCAGAACGAGCTCCGACTTGTCGTATGGCGGGAGCTGCAGCGGTATCCGCTGTTAGTGATATTTTCCGTAATGGTGATCCAGTATCCCAGATTCAGCATTGGCGGGAATGTCTGAAAAGCGGAGGGGCCTGATGTCCCGTTATGACAGTCAAATGATTTTGCCGGAAATCGGCGAAACAGGGCAAGCCAGATTAAAGCGAGCACGACTTCTAGTAATTGGAGCAGGGGGGCTTGGCTCGACTCTTTTACCCATGCTGGTTGGAGCTGGTGTTGGTCACATTCATATCATGGATGATGATGTGATCGAAGAAGACAATTTGCATCGGCAGACGCTCTATAGCATGGAGGATATAGGTCGCAATAAAGCGATTGTGGCCGTATCCCGTTTGAAGAACTTGAATCCTGATGTCTCCCTTAAAGCCCATCCAGTTAGTGCACAAGCTGATACGGTGGCATCAGTCATGGAAGAATTGTATGCAACAAGTGGAGGTGAGGGGTATCTGGCCGTATTGGATGCGGCTGATAATTTTGCCACCACTTATATGCTGAGCGACTTTTGCCAATGTATGACGTATCCCTTCATTAGTGCATCAGCCATACATTGGATGGGGTATGCGGCGATCTTCTGTGCTGAAGTGCCTAGTTACCGGGCAGTTTTCCCTGATATAGGTCAGAATGTGCAGGACTGTCGAACAGCGGGTGTCTTAGGGCCTGTCGTTGGATTAATCGGGATGTTGCAGGCTCAGCTATGCCTATCGCATATTCTTGGAGTGATACCCTCTCCAGCCGGACAGCTGTATCGTTGGGACGCAAAAACAATGCGGATGAGTTCGTTTTCTTTCCGCAATGCGCAGGAACCGGATAAAGTTTGGCCTTTCTTATCGCTTAAGCAGTTGCGGGATGATGATGTTGTTATAGACGTTCGTTCTGTCGGAGAAGAGCCGACCATATCGCATAAGAATCTATACCCCGTACCATTAGATCATCTGATTAGATTAAAGAACGTGGATGTGCCGAAGGATAAGAGAGTGGTTCTTTGCTGCCAGAGTGGCCTTCGTGCTGCACGAGCGGCGGTGCTTCTATATCAACAGGGGTATAAAAGCCTAGCTCTTTTAGCTGTTAAGCATCAGTAGTAGGGGAGGGGGCAAATATATGACGGATCGTAGTCCTACTGTTCTTACTATAGCCGGAACAGATCCGACAGGCAGTGCGGGTATTCTAGCAGATGTAAAAACCATCTCAGCTCTCGGCGGATATGCACTGCCCGTTGTGACAGCTGTCATTGCCCAAAATAGTTACCGGGTATTAAGGCGGTTGCCGGTAGCGGCAGAGATGATTTTTGCGCAGCTGGAAGCCGTTCGAGAGGCTATGCCTATTGATGCGATTAAAATAGGATTATTACCTTCAGTAGAGAGCGTACAGGCTGTATCGTCATTTCTAATGCAAATGAAACAGTCAGGCCCTATTGTTGTACTAGACCCTGTTTTACAGGCTAGTACGCAACAGTGTCTCGCAGATGATGTTGTTTCTTGCATAATGAGAGAACATATTTTTCCGTATGTTAGCTTGGTAACTCCCAATTTATCTGAATCTGCTCGGTTGTTAGAGAGAGATGTAGCCCAGACACGAAATGAAATGATTTTGCAGGCAGAGGCTTTACGGAAGCTGGGGATAGCCAATGTTTTATTAAAAGGGGGGCATCTTTCTACTGAAAACGTAAGCTCTGATTTATTAGTAACTGAAGATGATACCAGGCGCTGGTATGAGGTAGAACGAATTGTTACATCTCATGACCGAGGAACAGGTTGTACGTTGGCATCAGCTTTGGCATTTTTCTTGATAGATCATACAATGCAGGATGCTGTCGGGTTGGCAAAGAATTATGTAACCCAGACATTGCGGACAGCTAATGAGTTGCAGCTTGTTGTGACACGTGGCCCTTTGAATCATTTTAATTATTCGAAGGTATCATAATGTTATGGGTGGTTTTGCATCTATAAGTTGGCATAATATATATTATACGACTTTTGTATGGACGAACAATCCTCCCGTATAAATGATTATAATGCTATAAAACCTTCATGAACGAAGATTCGGCTAACATATTGTCCAGCAGCGAACATCAGCCTACTTCTAACGTACTGGGACACCCAAAAGGTTTATGGGTCCTATTCTGGACGGAAGGTTGGCTCTCTTTTGCACAATACGGAATGCTTTCCATATTAGTGCTATATTTAAAAGACATTTTCCAACATCCTGAACGAGCTAAAAAAATCATAGGGCTCCCCTCCCTCTTAGCTATTAATCATAGTTTTTATGCACCTAAAGGATTAGATGCCACGGCTGGTAGCCTTTCAGGTCTTATAATGGCTGTCATTTTTGCTGCTCCATTTATTGGAAGCTTTATAACCGATCGTGGCCTTGGTAGAACACGTTCCGCTATCATAGGTATCAGCCTACTGACAGTTAGTTTCGCTCTTATGGAGGAAGAAACCTGTTTTGTTCTAGCACTATGGTTGTTCCTTGCTGGGGTTGGTTTTTCAGGAAGTTTGAAGGCACAGGTTGGAGCCTTATATGATCTTGAGGATCGCCGTCGCTCTGATGCTTATCAACTTTACAGCCAGAGCATACAGATCATGGCTATTATCTCTCCCCTACTCTGCGCTTTTCTAGGAACAATTGCTTGGCGTTGGGCATTTATGGCGACAACCTGCGGTATGATTATGGGGTTGGTCGGCTATCTTATGGGGCGAACTTATCTTCCAATAGAAAGAAGTCATTCAAATACAAAACAAACAATCCAAGTCAGAAGCTGTTCAAAGATAGAAAAACAACGTATCTTTTTTTTACTTTGGCTGGTCGGGTTGTTTGCGCTTGGTATTCTTCCTAACCAAGAAATTATGGATGGTTATCTTCTTTGGGGAGAAGAGCATTATCAATTAACAGTACTCGGAATTACATGCCCTGTGAGCACGCTGGTATCGCTAGATAGCATAATAAGCATGATTACAGGGTTTCTAGTGCTATGGTTCTGGCGTTGGTATGATTACCGATATGGTGCAGTTCGTGACATGATGAAGATCATCATCGGAAGTGCAATTGCTACAGCAGGGCCTCTTTTCCTTATTGCAGGAGAGTATCTCCAACCAGCTTCTCATCAAATAAGCCTATGGTGGGGTGTGGCTTTCCATACCATCAACGATATTGGTTGTGGGATGACCTTCCCTATTGGAATGGCACTTTTCTCCCGTTATGCGCCAGAACGGCATAATACAACATTAATATCCTGTTTTACGCTTCATATTTTCCTAGGGAATTTAATGGTCGGTAAACTAGCCGGAATGTTACATCAGATTCCAGATGTCACATTCTGGTCCCTTCATTCAGGAGCGGCATTACTCTCCACTCTTGGGTTAATGGCGTCCAGTCGGATTAGTAGCCGCCTATTTTCTACGACGGCGTCCTAATCTTTCTTTTGGACGTCAGCGTTTCTCCACAATAGGTGAAATGATGAATCCGGCCTCGTGGACGGGAGAAATAGTGTTGCCATCTCTGGTAATTACCACATTAGCTTCAAGAGAACCATTCAGTCGCATATTATGCCTTTTCATGATTTGACGCTTTACTATAGGGAAACGTTGGAGAAGCTTATCAAAATCAGCCTTTGGAATAGCCAGCATATGGGAGAACTGTAGGGAGCGAACAGTATTATGGGCTCTTTGTCCTTGAATATGGCTATTAGCTCCGATCAGGTCCCCTGCTCCCAACATGATCTCTTGTGTTTCTGAACTGGTGGATGATTCAACAAGGCCAGCAACCTGTGCATAAATGGTACGAATACGTTCACCTTTACGGATCAGGATCTCCCCTGGTGAAAGGAAGCAGATAAACACCCGCCCAGCCAAATCGTGGAGAGCTGCATCTGGTACACCATTAAAGGCTGGGAATGATCTTAATCGCTGCTCGATACCACTGCGGAGATTGAAACGCAGCGGAGTATCAAGTCGGTTTCTCTGCCGCTCAATGGACTGGTGAAGCTCACGATGCAGTTCCTGAGAGATGAGATTATCTTTTGCAAGTGTAGCATATTCTTCATCTTCCAAACGTAGCGCAATTTGGCGTAAGAGACGCCCTTCTAGGGCTTCGGAATAACCAGAATAATGGAGACGTAAGGTTGCTAGGGCGTCGTCCAAAAGTTTGCGCTGTCTGCCTAATACCTCAGATACGATCTCGGTAATACGGAGCCCTAAGGTCGGTTCCATACGCTCCCGAACAAAACGGATTAGGGATGTTGAGACCAGATGAGAAATAATTAGTGTCTCAAAACGCTCCATCATGCAGATTGTCAGGGGGCGATCTATATGGAAGCGTCTATGTAGCATTTGGGCCAGACGAAGACGCCATGAAGGTTGAAGACTCTTACGGCGTGTTTTGACATACCCATACCGTCCTTCCAGCTGGGTCGCATCCACAATAGCTTCAGTCGCACGTAACAACGTCTCAATCACCCGACGACTAGACATTCCCTGAACGCGGAAAAGGTCCAGCAATAGAGAGCGTTCTTGATTGGCAATAGTGAGCAGCGCCATGTTAACGCGGTCTTTGTCAGTCAGAGCAGTTTCAAAGTTGTTGCTGGCTTTTTCTTTTTCAGCACGTTGCTCCAGTCGGCTGATTACTCCCCCTCGTGTACGGGCACCAAAGCTAAGTTCATCAGACACATGGGCTACACGTTGGGCGACATGACTTAACCCGATACCAATGATCTGATTTCGCAGTGCTTCATCAACAGGAGACAGTCTATCCAGTTTCAAGAAGAGAACGAGAGAACGCAGGGTCGTACCATTAACAAGAAGTGTCGTTAGTACGAATCCTGTCGCCACAATCCCCACAAAATGGGTAATGGAATCATTAATATGGGGGTTTTCATTTACGGCTAACGCTAGGGCTAGTGTAATAGCTCCTCGCAGCCCTCCCCATGCCATGGTTGTTTTAAAACGCAGAGGCACAGGCGGTGAAAGTCTGGTAATGATCAGAAGTGGTAGAAGACCGAAAATGACCGCCGCTCTTGCAATGAGTCCGGCCAGACTGGCAATGAGGATTAGGAATAAATCCCATTTCGTCATGCCGATCATCATGCGAGGGACAAGCATAGCAGCCAGCATGAAAACAAGTGTACTGGCCCAGAATTCTATCTGTTCCCATAGCTCTCGAAGGAAGCGCCATGTCTGCGGACGAAATGTGGACGGGCCGAAGGCAGAGATGGTCAGACCAGCAGAAGCTGTCGCTACAACGCCAGAAAATCCCAGAATATCGTCACAAAGAATATACACCCCGTAAGGCAACACGAGGGAAAGTGTAATTTCGGCGGCAGGAAACCCGCTAATGGCAGTAATCATGATCAGGGCCAACCGTGCCACGGCGACACCGATGATGACGGCACCAGCAAAATTGGTCAGAAAGTCGATACAAGCTTCACTGAAGCTGATCTGATGATGAGCCGTAATGGCCGCAACAAGAATAGTAAAGATAGCAATGGCGGCTGCATCGTTTAGCAATGCCTCCCCTTCCACCAAACGACTTAGCCTAGCGGCGGCACCGATTTCCCGGAAGATGCTGGCTACAGCAGAAGGGTCTGTCGTGGCAACAATAGCACCAAGGAGTAAGCAGGCGATGAGACTCTGCTGTGCAAAGGGATATAAAGCAAAACCGATTGTTGCTGTGGAGACTATGACCGCCACGATGGCCAGTAGTAGAACCGTGGCAATTTCGTGCGTCAGACTACGGACATTAATTCCCATGGCTCCTTGAAAGACCAGAAGCGGCAGGAAGATAAGCAGGAAGCCCTCACTGCTTATAGGAAAAGACAGCAAGGCCCCTGCAGGCCCTTCTAGCAGGTCTAGCCCCATGGAATTATTAATGAGAGATGACGCCGCCCCTAACCCTATTCCCAGAACGGCAATGATGACCGTTTCTGGTAGATTGATCTTCTTGGCCAGAGGCGGAATAAAGCTGATGAGAAAAAGGAGGAAAACAAGGGTCAGAAGAACAGCTGCCAGCCCTATTTCCATCTGATGTCCCCTTTCTCACCCTCTGATATTCTGGTCGGAGAGTAAGCGTAAAACCCCTGTCAGGCAAGCCTTACAGGGGTTCATTACCTGTTTTCCATCTCCAGTGGGATATTAACGGAAAGTGACCTTTACTCCACAGTAACAGACTTGGCCAGATTGCGGGGCTGGTCTACGTCCGTACCCTTCAGCAGGGCAACTTCATAGGCCAGAATCTGAACCGGAATAGTGTAGAGAATGGGAGCAGCAAAAGCACTGACATCCGGAAGGATGACAATATGCTCAGCAATATCCTTCAGTCGCTCGGCTCCTTTTGCATCCGTGAAGACAAGAATACACCCGCCACGAGCACGGGCTTCTTGAAGGTTGGAAAGCGTTTTGTCGAACAGGATGGTAGACGGAGCAATGGCTACTACAGGCACGCTTGGATCAATCAGGCTGATAGGACCGTGTTTCAATTCTCCAGCGGCGTAGGCTTCGGCGTGAATGTAGCTAATTTCCTTAAGCTTCAGTGCCCCTTCCTGTGCTACAGGCATGCAGATACCACGCCCCAGATACAGGACATCACGGGCCTGGGCAATGACACGAGCCATAGTACGTATCTGGTCGAAAAGGCCAAGTACTTCCATGGCATGAGAAGGAAGGTCCAACAGATTGTCCGTCAGTTCCCGTTCTTTTTGCTCGCTAAGCAGTCCACGTTGGCGGGAAAAATCAATGGTTAGTGCCGCAAGAACAGACAATTGAGCTGTAAAGGCCTTAGTAGAGGCAACAGATATCTCCGGTCCAGCCACCATACCTAGAACAAGATCGCTTTCTCGGCCCATAGTGGAATGTTCTACATTTAGGATCGAGACAATACTCTGCCCTGCTCCCTTAAGTTCTCTCAACACACCGAGTGTATCGGCAGTCTCACCAGACTGCGATATCAGCAGGGCAAGACCCTTATCCGGCTGTGGCGGATTGCGGTAACGCAGCTCCGAAGCAACATCAATATCCACCGGTAACCGAGCAAGCTCCTCAAGCCAATAACGCCCAACCATACCAGCATAAAAAGCCGAACCGCAGGCTGTAATAGTGGCACGAGAAAGTGTAGCAACATCAAATGGCATGTCAGGTAGCGCAACGCGGCGTGTTACCGGGTCGATGATACGCTGAAGAGTCTGGCCAATGGCAACAGGATGCTCATGAAGCTCCTTCTCCATGAAGTGCCGGTATCCATCTTTGCCAATCTGGCCTGTTGTCAAAGAAGTTGTCTGAACAGGACGTTCGACGACTTTACCCTGCCCGTTCAGAATCTCAACATGATCCTGTGTTAGGACACACCAGTCTCCATCCTCAAGGTAGGTTATCCGGTTGGACAGTGGTGCTAGTGCCAGACTGTCGGAACCAAGAAACATTTCGCCTTCGCCATATCCGATGGCCAGAGGAGCACCATGACGAGCGCCAATAAGAAGATTGTCATGGCCCTCAAAAATCATGCCAATGGCATAGGCTCCCTGGAGTTGACGGATTGTTGCAAAGGCGGCGTCTTTTGGAGACATGCCCTGTTGCATATGCTCATCTAGAAGGTGGGCAACAGCCTCTGAATCAGTCTCCGTCTTGAAGGTGCGGCCCTTAGATTCCAGAGCTTTTTTTAAATCTGCAAAGTTCTCGATAATGCCATTATGGACAATGGCTACCTGACCAACCTTATGAGGATGAGCATTGTTAGTGGTTGGAGCCCCATGAGTAGCCCAACGAGTATGGCCAATGCCTGTTGTACCTGCAAGGGGCGTGTCTTCTAGAGCATTTTTCAGATTATCTAGCTTCCCTGCAGCACGGCAACATGCAAGGCGGCCATGCTCTACAGTCGCAATGCCGGAGGAATCGTAGCCACGATATTCCAAGCGGCGGAGCCCTTCAAAGATAATCGGAGTAGCAGGACGGTGTCCAACGACGCCACAAATACCACACATCAGCCCTGTTCCTTCTTTTTCTGGAGTGCCTGCTGAAGGGCTCTCCCCTTGCCTGCCTTATTCTCTTGCCGTGCCCGCCCGAATGCAAGAGCACCAGATGGCACGGCCTGTGTAATGACGCTACCAGCAGCTGTCATGGCGTCATCTTCGATTTGAACCGGTGCTACCATGACGCTGTTAGAGCCGATGAAGCAATTGTTGCCAATGGTGGTTCTATGTTTGAAGACACCATCATAATTGCAGGTAATACTACCAGCTCCGATATTGCTCATCTTTCCTACTTTAGTATCACCCAAGTAAGTCAGATGATTCACTTTGCTACCAACGCCTAGATCGGTGTTTTTGAGTTCCACGAAATTACCGATATGACTATTTTCACGGCAAACTGTGCCAGGACGTAACCGGGCATAGGGGCCAATCGTAGCTCCCTTCTTCACAAGGCAGCCCTCCAGATGGGAAAAGGCACGGATTACGCAACCTTCTTCCAGAGTAACGCCCGGCCCGATAAACACATTGGGCTCAATCACGACATCACGAGCAATGATTGTATCAGGATCAAGGAAGATGCTTGAGGGGTCAATAAGAGTTGCCCCCTGTTCTAGGGCGTTCTGTCTTAATCTTTGCTGAAGGCGGTTTTCTGCTTGTGCCAGTTCGGCACGAGAGTTAATACCCGCCAGTTCTTCTTCAGTTCCTTCTACGCAACTGACCGGCCCTTGTTTAGCTGCCAGAGCAACAATATCTGTCAGGTAGTATTCGTTTTGGGCATTTTCGGGAGTAATGTTGTTCAGCCAGTTTTTAAGGTGAGTAACATCTGCACACATCATGCCAGCGTTACAAAGCGTAATACTGCGCTCTGCTTCAGAAGCATCTTTGAACTCAACAATACGCTCTACTTGCCCATCTACTCTCGTTACGATCCTACCATAATGACCTGCTACTACAGGGCGCATACCCAAGAGTGACAAGGCATGCCCCTCGTCATGAGCATTTAGCAAGCGTTGCATCGTATTTGCTGTTAGTAGGGGATTATCTGCATACAGAATAATGGCTCTACCGTCATGCAGTATATCCACGCCTATTTTGGCAGCATGGCCCGTCCCTAAACGATCATACTGAATGACTGTCTCGTGAGGAGAAACTTGCTGGGCTAGTTCATCCATGCCCGGCCCGATGACAACAACAATACGATCAACAATTTGTCGGGCTGTTTCGATGAGATGCCAGATCATGGGACGATTTCCCAGACGCTGCATGGCTTTGGGGAGCCGAGACTTCATGCGTGTTCCCATACCGGCAGCCAAAATGACGGCAGTAGTTGTAGAACTCATAGGTCAGGTCTCCTTAGGGTACTTGAACAGGCTTAGCGTGTAAAAAATCTTCAATGTGTTTGGGGGCGCACTACAGTGGAAATCTTCGGTGCGGACTGTAAGACAACAAGAATCTGCCCTAGTTTGTAGTGAGCAAACTCGACACGAGCCGGGATAAACCCACCTTGTTGATCATGGACGAACCAGACTGCTCCTTGGTGTGGTGAAGACTGAGCCGCCTTGAAATGTGTGCTAAGAGAAAAACCGCCGATCTGTCGGCCTGTAAACTCGCACTTCAAGGCATCGCTTTTGAAATAAGAGCCATGATCCTTCGGGATGGTCGTCTGACTGGGGCCATGGACCTCCAGATAGGATAACCGGACACCATCAAAAATGGGCCTACTGAGCGTGCAGTCATGCTTCAGAGAAAGGCGATGTGTTAGCTCTACAAGAAAACTGAGCATGTCGATGGATTGCTTCAGCTCTGGCTCAGGTAGTGGCTCTCGTTGCTTTTCAACTGGTAAAAGGACAGTCACGTGAGGACCAGATAGATCAAAATCAATATGCGTCGTTTCCTCCTCACCGTGAGCAAAGCCACTATTGTTGAAGGAAATTGGTGCTACATCATCCCCATTGAAACGTCCTTGGGTGCTACTCATCAAGTTTAGTGTAAGAAACCAGCTGGCAAGGCCAACGGTATAAAGATGTGTTTCTACACCGTATCCCCACGGCTGAAGAACATAATCTGCATCAGCACTAAGGGCATGATAACCGTGAACGAAAACGCCATATCGAAGATGTATGTTCTGCGCAGAAGGTGCTGACGCCGCTGCAGATCTTTGCTGTGCCACTGGTACGGAAGGTGGCCTTGCTGAATCAGTAGCGGCCCCTGCTCTTCCAGAAAAGCAGGCAGAAGCCATTATCAGGCTAGTGAGGCATCCACTGATGGCGAAGCGACGGATGGAAGGCGTATCAAACGTCAAGATTTGCCACCTTTAGTGCATTATCCACAATGAACTCACGACGAGGTTCTACAACGTCCCCCATGAGAGTTGAGAAAACCTGCCCCGCCTCTTCTACATCGCCGACCTGCACTTGAAGAAGAGTACGGCTGGCTGGGTCTAGCGTAGTATGCCAGAGCTGTTCATCATTCATTTCTCCCAGCCCCTTGAAGCGGTTGATGGCCAGACCACGACGTCCCTGTGTCAATATCTGTTCCATCATCATGCCTGGGCCAGAAAATTCAAAATCTTTTTGATCAAGCCGTAGTGTCACAGGCTTACTGAAGAAATCGGCCAACCACTGAGATTGAGCTTGAAGGCGGCGAGCTTCGCTAGAACGGAGAAGTGTTCCTTCAAACGTATAACGCTCGCCAACACCACGAAGGAAACGACGGCAGGTCACACCTTGCCCATCAGCCTCCACACTCCAGCCTCGTTCACTTTCGGGAGATGCGGCATCAAGACGGGTTACGAAACCATCAATGGCTTTTTCTCTGATTGTGGTATCAGGGTTAATAATGCCACTGACGGCGGCCTGTTCTACAATCCAAAGTGGAACACGGGCTGAGAGTGCCCGCATATCCTGCGCAATCCGGCTGAAACGGTCGATTATTTCACGAAGAGCCGTGCCTTCTAAAACAGTCCCATCATAACAGGTCAAAGCTGCATTATTCAGGGCTTTATCCAGTAGGTAACTGTCCAGTGCCGGCTCGTCCTTGAGGTAACGTTCTTCTTGCCCACGTTTAGCCCGGAAGAGCGGCGGCTGGGCGATATAGAGATGACCATTTTCAATCAGTTGGGGCATTTGACGGAAGAAGAAGGTCAGCAGCAAGGTTCGAATATGAGACCCATCAACATCGGCATCGGTCATGATGACGATTTTGTGGTAGCGGAGCTTATCAATATTAAAGCCCCCCTGCTCGGCAGGGCCGTGACCAATACCTGTCCCTAGTGCTGTAATCAATGTGCCGATTTCAGCAGAGCCTAGCATACGGTCGAACCGGGCTCGTTCAATATTGAGAATTTTACCACGTAAGGGAAGAATGGCTTGGAAACGGCGGTCCCGTCCCTGCTTGGCTGTTCCACCAGCAGAATCCCCCTCTACGATGAACAGCTCAGCCCCCGCCGGGTTGCGTTCCTGACAGTCAGCTAATTTTCCCGGTAAGGATGACACATCCAACACGCCCTTGCGGCGTGTCAACTCTCGTGCACGACGGGCTGCTTCTCGGGCATTAGCCGCATCTGCAATTTTGGCAATAATGGTGCGAGCTTCTTTGGGATGTGTTTCAAACCAATGGCCTATCATGTCAGCTGCAATGGCGTGTACGACAGGCTGAACTTCGGAAGAAACCAGTTTATCTTTCGTTTGGGAAGAAAATTTGGGGTCTGGCACTTTAACAGACAGGACCGCAGACAGTCCCTCCCGCATATCTTCACCAGTAAGGTTGTTAGTTTCTTTCTTATTGCCCAGCATGGAAGCATATTTCCCGACAGCGCGTGTCAAAGCTTGCCGGAATCCTGCTAGATGTGTTCCGCCATCACGCTGGGGAATATTGTTGGTAAAACACAGCATTGTTTCGTGGAAGCTGTCATTCCAACAGAGCGCAAATTCCACCTTAATACCAGAAGCGTCATCCTGAAGCTCACCAGTAATGGGAGGATCAATCAAGGGTGTTTTGGAGCTGTTGAGCCATTGAACAAAGGCAGTCAGCCCGCCTTCATAATGGAAAACCACCTCTCGTGGTTCGCTGTGACGCTCATCACGGAGAATGATTTTCATGCCAGAGTTCAAGAAGGCCAGCTCACGGACGCGGCGTTCTAAAATACTGAACTCGAATTCGGTTTTGGAAAATGTTTCTGCGCTAGGCTTAAAGGTAACCTCTGTACCGTTTTCCTCGGTTGAGTCGCCAATGATTTCCAGTGGAGCCACTCTCTCACCGTGACGGAAATGGATGGCATGCTCCTTCCCTTGTCGCCAGATACGGACATCCATAGTTTCGGAGAGTGCATTAACAACTGCAGCCCCCACGCCATGTAGACCACCGGAGACTTTATAGGAATTCTGGTTAAACTTACCGCCAGCATGTAGTTTTGTAAGAACAACCTCAGCAGCACTGATGCCCTCTTCCTCATGCAGGTCTGTTGGAATACCCCGTCCGTTATCCCGGACAGTGACGGAGCCATCTCCATTTAGGGTGAGAATGCAATAGGAAGCGAAACCGGCCTGAACTTCATCAACAGCATTATCGATGATTTCGAAGACCATATGATGCAGCCCGGAGCCATCATCCGTATCACCGATATACATGCCGGGCCGTTTACGAACAGCATCCAATCCCCGCAGAACAGAGATGGAAGAGGCGCCATATTCCTCATGATCGGAAGACTGGATTTCCGGCTGGTTATGGGATTCTGACATGCCTGCGCATTACTCCGGTTAGCTGAGAGCTCTGATAAGCGAATATACTGTCAGAACCCTTTCCTGACCAGTGCTGTCGCCCGTGTTATCCCGAAAACCGTAAGAAAAGTGCCGTATCCCCATTCAGTTATGCTGGATGGAGAGTGTCATCATGAATGTGAAAGAAAGAGGCAGCTTTTTTGATGGGAGCAAAAAGTTCTGCTTCCGTTCCAGTCAAGATGGTTGTTGTTTGCAGAGCGGAAAGACTTTCCATCAGAATGATACGGCGACGCTCATCAAGATGGGTTAAGGGTTCATCCAATAAGATGACCGGAGCATGTCCCCAAATTCTGCTGATGGCATAAGCGTGCGACAGGATGATGCTGAGGAGCATAATTTTCTTTTGTCCACTACTAGACTGAGATGCTTCACGGCCAGTCATGGAATCCTGCAGAGTTATATCTGCCTTATGCGCCCCGATAGATGTGCTTTTACGGGATCGGTCCTGCTCCCGTGACTGTTGCAAGGCATGACGTAGCCTGTCTTCGACCTCCAGCGCTGGACTGGTCCTCAGAGCGGCGGCAACGGGGCAATGTAGGTTCAAAGTGGTTTGAGGAAAGGATTCATTACCGAAGGGGGTTTCAGCCAGCGTTTCGACAAGGTGCAGACGAGCCGCAGTAGCTGCAACGGCATGGCGGCTTATAGATTCCTCCAATGAGGTCAACCAAGCGGTTTCGTGGGGTTGTTCTAAAAGGACACGGTTCCGACTCATGACGGAACGTTCATGGGCCATAAGCTGTTGGGTATGATCAGGAAGAAGCGCCACGGTTAACCGGTCTAGAAAACGCCTACGGCTGGAGGCGCCTTCCAGAAAGAGGCGCTCCATTTGCGGTGTTAACCAGACGCAAGAATATAAATGGGCAATTTCTGAGAGTGTTTTGGTCCGTTCACCATCAAGGAGAAAGATACGCCGTCCCCGCCCCTCTGCTAGACCAGTAGATAATTGGAACTGTTGTCCATTTCTATCAAGATGGGCGGCGATACCCCAATGAGTTGCCCCATAACGGGGCAGTACATGAGCCGGTGACCCTAAAAGCCCTCGCCCCGGAGCAAGTAGAGAGAGAGCTTCTAGAAAGTTGGTTTTGCCGCTGCCATTTTCCCCCGTTAGGACAGACAGGGCTGTTGATGGCTCCCAGACGCAACGTCTGTAATTACGAAAATCCGTTAATGTCAGACGTTGCAGGTTCAAGGAAATCGTTTAAACCCGGATGGGCATAAGAACGTATAGAGCTGCTGGCTGACTAGTATCGCGGATCAATGTTGGGGACGAGCTATCTGCAAAGGCAAATTCGGCCTCAACATCAATCTGATCCGTAATATCTGTCAGATACCGAGCTTGGAAGCCAATCTCCATGTCATCACCACCATAAGTGACGCTATTCTCATCCAATTCTTCCTGAGCGATCCCCTGATCGGGGCTGGTAGCTGAAAGAGTTAGATGATCCTTGGTGATGGTCAGTTTAACAGGGCGATGACGCTCCTGACTGATGGCCGCTACCCGCCCTACAGCTGCTGCGAGGTCCTGTTTGGTAACCCGCAAGAGGCGTGAATTGGACTGGGGGATGACTCGGCTATATTCCGGGAAAGTGCCATCCACCAATTTGGACGTCAGAAGAATGGAGCCGATGCGGAACTGTATGCGTGTCTCGGACAGAGCTACTTCTACAGAAGCTCCATCATTGTCCAGTAATTTCCGAACCTCTGTAACTGTTTTGCGTGGAACGATGATCCCTGGCATTTCTTTGACACCAAAAGGTGCAGGAACATCAACCTTGGCCAGCCGGTGCCCATCGGTGGCAACAGCTCTCAGGTAGTTTTTCTTCCCCTCCAGTACAATATGGAGATAGATGCCGTTTAAGTAGTAACGGGTTTCCTCAT
This sequence comes from Bombella intestini, assembly GCF_002003665.1. Taxonomy (GTDB): domain Bacteria; phylum Pseudomonadota; class Alphaproteobacteria; order Acetobacterales; family Acetobacteraceae; genus Bombella; species Bombella intestini. The sequence continues at coordinate 360,480 of NZ_JATM01000001.1, read as the reverse complement.
TAGACATGGCAAAGCGAGTGCGGTCAATCAGCCCCCTTAGATCACCTCCCTGAATGGTGAAATGGTGAGGAAGATCGCCAGCAACCATGGCTGGGAAGTCATCTACAGGTAGAACATTCAAGCTTGTTTCATACCGTCCAGCCCTCAACTGTAGGGGGCTCTCCGCATCTGTCTGCGTAAACTCAATCAATGAACCGTCAGTGAGTTTACGGACAATCTCAAAAAGGACAGCAGCAGGAACGGTGACTGAGCCTGCCTGCGTGGCTTCAGAAGGAATTTCCTCAACAACGGCAATTTCCATATCCGTTGCTGTTAGACGTAGAACTTCACCGTCATGCTCCATCAGCACGTTGGCGAGAATGGGGATGGTGTTCCGTTTTTCAGCTACACCCTGAATGTGAGACAATGCACGCAGGAGCGGCGCGCGATCAACCGTGAACTTCATGACAACCCCAAAGCCTTATCGGGAAGAGTAATATGTCTCTCTAGCAAAATAAGAACATGTTTGAAAAGCCATCTTCAGCTTTCTAGCATATGGCGAAGCAGTTCAACGCTTTCGGCTAGCCCGGGGTCCTGCTCCATTAATTCCGAAATGCGGTTTACAGCGTGCATGACGGTTGTATGGTCTCGATTACCAAATTTACGACCAATTTCTGGCAAGCTCCGGCTTGTAAGTTGTTTAGCCAGATACATGGCAATTTGCCGAGGACGGGCTACGGCTCGAGCGCGGCGAGCAGAGGACATATCCGTCAGGCGGATATTAAAATGTTCCGCTACCTTACGCTGAATCTCATCAATCGTAACACGGCGCTCATGAGCTTTGAGCATGTCCTTCAGGACATCCTGTGTCGATTCCAGTGTCACAGGGCGACCAACGAGATCGGCATGTGCAATGAGGCGATTTAGGGCCCCTTCCAGCTCCCGGACATTGGTGGTAATTTTATGGGCCAAATACTCCAGAACCTTAGGGGGAACTGGCGTTCCAGAGGCTTTGGCTTTCGCTTCCAGAATGGAAATTCGCAACTCGAACGTTGTGGCATGAATATCCGCCACCATACCGCAGCCAAGTCGTGTGCGGAGCCTGTCTTCCAGACCAGAAAGATCTGAGGGACTCTTATCAGCACTAACGATGATCTGCCGTCCAGCATCTACCAGCGCATTAAATGTATGGAAAAATTCTTCCTGCGTACTGTTTTTCCCAATCAGGAACTGCAGATCATCGATCATCAGCACATCGACCGACCGGAGCTGCTCCTTGAATTCCATCTGAGATTTGGACTGCATGGAAGCGATGAAACGGTACATAAATTTTTCGGCGGACATGTAGGCGACCGAAATATTCCCCCGTTCAATCAACTTAAGACCAATAGCATGCATGAGATGCGTCTTGCCAAGACCTACCCCGCCATAAAGGAAAAGGGGATTAAAGCCAGGGCTAGCTGGATGGTCAGCTACACGCCCTGCGCAGGCGTAGGCAAATTCATTAGGCTTGCCGACAACGAAATTATCGAACGTAAAACGCCGGTCCAGCGGGACAGCCAGATCGTTCCGAACTTCATTTGTTGAAGTGGGCGCAGCTATAGTCGCCTCTTCACGTTCCAAAGCGGCAGCGTCTTCATTGGCTATAGCGCTGATGGAAGAGCTGCGAGCGACACCGTCACCACTAGCCTGTGGTAGACTATCCATAGCCGCCGCACGTTGTGCCTTTTTGTCGATACGGAGTTCGACATGCTGAACAACCGGGTTTTCTTCTCGCCACAAAGACTGAAGACGCTGGCCATATTGTGCCCGGACCCAATCTCTCAGGAAACGTTCCGGCAAGTAGAGTGTGATTTCATCATCATCCAGCGGCCCCAAGGTGATGCGCTGGATCCACATCCGATACTCCACATCACCGACCTCACTTTTCAGACGGTCGCAGATGCGTAACCAAGATATTTTGAGGGAAGAACCATCAGAAGAGGCCATAGCAGCGTCCTGGGACTGAGCTTTTTCCACTTCTGATCTCCGTACTTTGTAGTCTGGCAAACCTTCAGCTAGGGTAGAACCCGCTGGAAGGGGTAATCAAGTGTTTTTGCCGGTGTGGTAGATATCCCGTCACACTACCTTAACCTTCATGGAAGGGAAAGCCTGTTCAGGGTTGCATTACCTTCGTTCCCTACGGGCGGCAAAAAAAGAACGCGCCCAGCGGGCGCGCCCAGAACCGCTTCATCATTCCTGACGAAGCGGGCCATTCTGCTTTGATCAGTTGATCAGGCAGCGGCGGCAAGGGATTTGATACGGGCAGACAAGCGAGAGATCTTGCGGCTGACCGTATTGCGGGAAATCACGCCCTTACCAGCTGCACGCTGCATCTCAGGCTGAGCGGCGCGCAGTGCTTCAGCTGCTGCTGTCTTGTCGCCGGACAGGATAGCCTTCTCAACATTCTTGATGAAGGTACGCATACGGGACAGACGAGAAGCGTTGCGCAGACGGCGGCGCTCGTTCTGACGGATGCGTTTACGGGCAGATGCGTTGTTTGCCATGGGCTTCAGGTTTCCTGCGGATAGTTCGCTAAAAAATAATGTCTGCTCCTCTACCCCCATGCCAGCATTACGTCAAGCATTGTCTTTATGTTCGATAACGATGATAGATCACTTATGCGGATTTTTCTGGCAGTGTGGACAGAAAAACGTGGATCGGCTGCTTTGTGTTATGCGTTGCACAGGGACAGAGCGTCCTTTTGTTAGGCAAATTGGGCAGCATTCCCCTTCTCTGCCATATACGAGGTGTAAGTTCTGAAAGGCGCCGGGCTGGCCATCTGTGTGGACATAATCCCTGAGGGTAGAACCTCCCGCTGCAATAGCGGCCTGAAGTATCTCCACAATGAAACCATGGAGGCGCTTCATTTCTTTTTTGTCCAAACTATTCGCTGCTCTTTGGGGATGAATGTGCGCCTTAAATAAGGCTTCACAAACGTAAATATTTCCCAGCCCAACAATACGGCGTTGGTCTAACAGGGCGTTTTTGATGGGCATGCGGGTTGTGGCAAGAGCTTCTGCAAGAGCTTGTACCGTAAAGTGGCTGGAGAGTGGTTCGATACCCAGATGAGCCAGCTGTGGCTGTTGCCCCTCCTTCTTTGTTTGAAAGAGACAGACCATGCCGAACCGTCTGGGATCAACGAGAGCAATACGGCACTTGTTTCCCGTCCAAAGAACAAGGTGCTCATGCTTACGAGGGGGAAGATTCTCTCCTGCATGGTTAATGAACAGTCTGCCGGACATACCTAGATGTATGAGGATGGTCCAATCATGTTGGAAATCAATAAGAATGTATTTAGCACGACGTCGCAGCCGTATGATCGGTTGATGTAGCGGTATGGTGGACAGCCCTGATGGGAAAGGTAGGCGTAAATCCAGCCGATTGACATCTATGGATGATAGGGTCTGCCCTTCCAAGACTGATTTCATGCTCTGGAGGATGGTTTCAACTTCCGGGAGTTCTGGCATAAATATCCGCAATGAGATAACGAGGATGTATGACTGAGAACCATTCTTCCCATACCTCCTCTTCTTCGTCAGCTGATTTTGAGGCTGATACGATTGATTTCGGCTATCGTGATGTGCCACGGGGCGAAAAAAAACCGCTGGTCCGGCAGGTGTTTGAAAGTGTTGCCGGTAAATACGACATCATGAACGATGCTATGTCTCTGGGGATTCACAGGGTTTGGAAGCGTATTTTCGTGACCATGCTCTCTCCACAGCCAGGGCATAAATTACTCGATCTGGCCGGTGGAACGGGTGATATCACATTTGGTTGGCTGCGACGTGGTGGTGGTCATGCTGTTCTTTCAGACATTAACGAAGCGATGCTAGAGGTTGGTCGGAAACGTGCCATCAAGGCAGGGCTAATCGGAAAGATGGATGTCTGCGTTGTCGATGCTGAAACCCTTCCCTTCCCGGATGCGTCTATGGATCGTGTTTCTATGGCGTTCGGATTGCGGAACTGTACGGACAAGGAGGCTGTCCTGCGTGAGGTACGGCGTGTCTTGAAACCGGGGGGGCGTTTCCTCTGTCTTGAATTTTCGAAAGTGGATGTTGCTGCTCTGTCCGCCATTTATGATCTGTGGTCATTTCAGGTTCTACCTCGCATGGGCCAGATGATTGCCGGCGATGCAGAGAGTTACCAGTATCTTGCTGAGAGTATCCGCATGTTCCCTGATCAGGAAACGTTGGCTGGTATGATGCGAGCTGCCGGAATGGAGCGTGTGTCCTATCAGAATCTTTCCGGGGGCATTGTGGCCATTCATTCTGGTTGGCGGCTTTGATTTATGTCTCGTATCATTCTCATTTTGGGAGGAGGGATTGCTGCCTATAAGGCGTTAGATCTTGCCAGAGAGTTGCGGCGTGAGGGAATGGAGATCATTCCCGTGATGACAGAAGCAGCACGAGAATTCGTAACGCCGCTTTCACTGGAAGCATTATGCGGCAATCCTGTTCATGATGAACTGTTTCGGCCCGGGCAAGAGAGTGAAATCGGGCATATAGCACTCGCTCGCTCGGCTGATATGGTGCTAGTCTGCCCGGCGACAGCCAATCTCATAGCCCGTATAGCGCATGGGATGGCTGATGATTTGGCAACAACCCTTCTTCTGGCTACAGAGGCCCCTATTCTCCTAGCTCCCGCCATGAACCCGCATATGTGGGGCCATCCTGCCACTCAGGCAAATCTTTCTTTGCTACAACAGCGTGGTGTCCGTTGTGTTGGGCCATCACATGGTAATGTAGCATGTGGGGAAACTGGTACAGGGCGGCTAGCAGAGCTTGATGAGATTCTTGCAGCGGTCAGATCATCTTTGGGAAAAACAACTGATCTGGTTGGTCGCCGTATTATCGTAACGGCTGGTCCGACCGTTGAGCCGATTGACCCGGTGCGCTTTATTTCCAACCATTCGTCAGGTCTTCAAGGATATGCCATTGCGAGTGCTCTGGCGGCAAAAGGTGCAGATGTTCGGCTTGTAAGTGGTCCGGTCTCATTGCCTACCCCGCCGTCCGTACAGCGGATTAATGTGCGGACAGCAGAAGACATGAAAGCAGCATGTCTTGAGCAGCTGCCAGCTGATGCGGCCATTTGTGTAGCAGCGGTCAGCGATTGGCGGCCAGAGAGTGTCAGCAATCGAAAGATGAAGAAGTCTGCTGACGGTCCTCCAACCCTAATACTTCGTGAAAATCCTGACATTCTGGCGACATTGTCTCAGATGAAGGAGCGCCCTACTCTTGTTATTGGCTTTGCAGCAGAGACGGATGATCTCCGGAAGCATGCAGAACAGAAAAGACGTCGCAAGGGCTGTGATTGGCTTCTCGCTAATGATGTAAGTAAGCATCGTTTTGGAGGACATCGCAATCAGGTTCTATTCCTAACGGAAATGGGCACGGAAGATTGGCCTGAAATGGACAAATCCGCTCTGGCAGAACGTCTTTCTGAGCAGGTAGTAGCCTTTTTCCAGAAACAGGGTTAACAGTCACCCATTCTTATTTGAGGGGTTGCCAAGCCATGTCGAACATTATGAATGTCCGTATTCTCCGCCTTCCTCATTCTGAAGGTTTGGACTTACCCGCTTATGGTACAGCCGGTGCGGCAGGAGTGGATTTTCAGGCCGCCGTAGAGGCACCTTTGTCTCTTAAGCCGGGGGAACGTACTTTGGTACCGACAGGACTTTGTATTGCTCTCCCTGAAGGCTATGAACTGCAGATACGTCCTCGTTCGGGATTGGCGTTGAAGCATGGTATTATGGTTCCCAATAGCCCCGGTACCATTGATGAAGACTATCGTGGAGAAATTCGCATTATTCTTATCAATGCAGGCACAGAGGAGTTTGTCATCGAACGTGGCATGAGGATTGCTCAAGGTGTTCTGGCTCCCGTCGTGAGAATGCAGTGGCAGGAATGCAGCAGCCTTGATACAACTGACCGTGGGCATGGTGGCTTCGGCAGTACCGGTCACTGACAGTTTCCCCATACCCAAAGGCTGACATTTAAAGGGCCGGTCATGAATATTCATTTACCCATGGGCCAGTCATGAGGAGAGATACTTGGCCCTTTGCTCATCTTTCTAGCTGGGGAGAAAGATGCAGGCATTGGCTATTTGCGTATCGAGGCAGCGGGGTGTCCTGCTGTATTCTGGTCGCTGGGGCCCTGTACGGTCTTCTTCGAAATTGTGACCTCATATCCACCCCGATCTTTCCATCCCCGTGGGAAGACATGTTCTGGACATTGGGTAAAAGTGTAGCTGCACTTTTACTGGCAATAATGGGTCATGGGATTCTGCTATCTCTAGCGGCCTGTTCAACCGTGCTGCGGCGGATTCTTATTGGGGTAACAGCCATCCTAGGCGAAATACCGTCTCTCTGCCTTCTGGGATTGTTCTGCGCTATCTTTCCGCCCTTCTGGAGTGTTCTGACGGTAGCGTTTCTCAGTTTGCTAGTCAGAAGTGTTCATGCCACCTTAAAAGCGGAAACCGGTATCCCATCTAGTTTCCTGAAAACTGCCAGAGCTCTAAGGTTGAGTCGCTGGCAGACATTCTGGCGGCTTCATCTTCCTTTCGCTTTTCCCGAGTTAGTAAGGGCTGTCCTGCGGGACCTCCCTGATTTCTGGCTGTGTATTCTGGGGGGGGAGCTGATGATGGCTCTATTTCTTCCTCCGGATTCCGGGCTTGGAGGTGCCCTTCTCTCATCCCTCATGGCTGGCGGCAATGGGGAATTATCTGCCTGTGTTGTATTGATCCTCATGCTAATTCCTATTTTCCTGGTTCAGCATGGTCTCATTGACCCTCTGCGGGGATATGGGCGTCATTATGCGGTCTGTGATCAGGTGCAGAAAAGTAGATCAGAAGATCACTCTTTATCTTGGAGAACTCGCTGTTTACTTGGTGCGATCGGTACTGTTCTGACCTTATTCTTGGCATGTGGCTTTTGGGGTGTGCCAGGTCCTTTAGGAACGCTGGTTATAGCCATTTGTTTGATTGGTGGAGTTTGGGGCTGGGTCGGCGGGCTACTGCTAGGGCTTCCCACAATAGTACAAAAGCGTATCCGGAAATGCTGTCTAGTCTTGGCCCTCTTCCCTGTTTTTATGGCCTGGCTGGGCTTGTCTCTTCCTATTCCCTTAGTGACTGTACCTACTCTGGCTATCATGGGACTTGTTGGTTGGGCTTTCCTACGGGAATATGATGCAGTGGGGCGTCAGTTCATCATTATGGGACATTATCTTCGTCTGCCCCTCTGGTCATTCTGGAAAGAGGTTCGCATCCCCCTGCTTTGTCCAGCACTGATGCAAGCGATCATCGTGGCACTCCCGTTCTTTTGGGATAATGTTTATCTAGCCGCTTTGCTTGAGAGAAAAACGCTTCATCTCCGTATTCTTCAGGCACACGCTTATGGAGTGCAGGGTGTTCTTCTGTGTCTAATGACGTTAATGGCCATCTCTGTTCGGTGGGGGCTTTGTATCCCGCTGCAGGAACGTATGGCGCACCGTTATAGGATCTAGCTCATGAGTGCTATCTTACGCTTAGCTGATTGCGCACAATTTGCACACAAGGCCCGCAATCAGGATGTCCCGATTGTTGAACAGGTCAATATGGAAGTCCGTGAGGGTGAGATTCTGGGGCTTGTTGGACGTTCAGGGTCGGGTAAATCCAGCCTTTTAAAGATCATGGCGGGGTTAGAAGCACCTAAAAAAGGGAAAGTGTTTTGGCGAGAAGGTCGTGCTACAGCACAATCGCTGGAAGCAGTGTCCATCATCTTACAGGATGATGTTCTCTTTCCATGGCTAACGGTTCGAGAAAATGTTCTGCTAGCACTGGAGGCTAAACGTCAGCCACGAGAAGAGCGTGAAAAGATCGCCGATGCCATCATTGAGGTTCTTGATATGGATGGCTATGAAGGTGCCTATCCGAGAGAACTTTCTGATGCTCTGGCGGAACGAGCTTCCTTGATCCGTGCTCTGGCCCGACAGCCTGAAATTTTGCTGCTTGATGAACCATTCCTCAATATCGATCATCTGAGTGCAGAAAATTTACGAACCGACTTGATTGAACTGTGGCAGGAGCATCGGTTAGGACCGCTCAAGGCTATGGTGCTGGCAACACATGCTATTGAGGAAGCTGTGTTGATGTGCGACAGAATCCTGCTTTTCTCGTCTGGACCGGGGCGCATTACACACGAAATTGTTGTGCCTTTCCCACATCCCAGAAACCGTCAGGATGATGATTTCCGGCATTTTGTGGACCAGATATATACCTTGATGACACTTCGAGCCCCGAGTGTTTCTGAGGCTGATCTTGCTGTGCCTGAACAAGGTGATGTGCAGGATGAAAGCGATTCCTTCAGCGTGCTACCTGATATTTCGATCGAACTATTAGTTGGTCTGATGGAATCCCTTGAGCATGCCCCGCTCTCCGGTCGAGCTGATTTGCCGGAATTAGCCAATCAGCTCCAGATGACGTTGGATGACCTCTTCCCTCTTGGTGAGACCTTGCAGCTTCTTGATTTTGCGGAGCTGGAAGATGGCGACATTATGCTTACCAGTACGGGGCGTACTTTCGTAGAAGGCGATGCAGATGCACGTCGGGACATTATGCGGACAGCTCTGCTCCATTCCGTTCCTTTATTAAAGCTGATCCGTGGAACGCTGGATGAGCGGAGTAATCATGCGATGGATGCCGACATTTTCCGACGCAAACTAGAAGATACCATGTCGACCACTTATGCGCGGCAGACACTTAATACGGCCATTTCATGGGCACGCTATGCCAATCTGTTTGGCTATGATGAAGAAACAGATCGTGTTTTGTTAGAATATGATGAATGAAGGAGCCCGTCAGCTCCTTCAAACTGTATGTCATTGATTGTGATGTTTATTTTAAGCGGTCACGATAGAGCTTTCGAGCCTTGGCGACTTTAGGAGCGACAACAGCTGCGCAATAAGCTGTTTCTGGGTTACGAGCGAAGTAGTCATGATGGCTTTCTTCCGCCTCCCAGAAATGGGCAGGCCCTTCAATAGATGTAACAAGCGGCGCTCCCCAGATATTCTGTTCTGCAATCTCATCACGAATGGTCCGGGCGATAGCTTGTTGGGCATCATCACCAAAAATGACGGACCGGTACTGAGTTCCAATATCATTGCCCTGTCGATTCAGCTGAGTCGGATCATGGGTTGTAAAGAAGACCCGCAGGATATCTTCCAAACTGATCTCGGTAGAGTTGAATACAACTTGTATCACCTCGGCATGGCCTGTTTCACCTGTACAGACGGCCTTATAATCGGGATGTTCAGTATGACCACCAGCATAACCGGGTTTAGCTGAAATGATCCCCCGAAGGCCGTTGAAGATGGCTTCAACACACCAGAAGCAGCCGCCCCCGAGAATGATAGATGATGTGCGTGTCATAGTTGATCCTGTTCATGTACAGTCATGAAAGTCCTGCATATGGCCTTCAGAGGCGCACACGGCTAGGGGGTGACGGGCAGGCTTTTCATATCTTTCAATTTTTCTATTTTAGATTATCGTTTCTTACTGTAAGACGCCATAAAACGTTTCTTTTCGGAAGAGGTTCTTTAGATGCCTGCCTATCGCTCTCATACAAGCACCCGTGGCCGCAATATGGCAGGGGCCCGTGCGCTCTGGAGGGCGACAGGCATGGGCGATGATGACTTCAATAAACCCATCATTGCTATTGCTAATTCATATACCCAGTTTGTGCCCGGACACGTTCATCTCAAAGATATGGGGGCTCTTGTTGCATCTGCTGTTGAGGAAGCAGGCGGCATTGCCAGAGAGTTCAATACGATTGCCGTAGATGACGGTATCGCCATGGGTCATGGGGGGATGTTGTATTCTCTACCTTCACGAGAGCTGATCGCTGACTCCGTGGAGTACATGGTTAACGCCCATTGCGCTGATGCTTTGGTCTGCATCAGTAACTGCGACAAGATCACGCCGGGCATGCTCATGGCGTCTCTGCGGCTGAATATTCCCACCGTTTTTGTATCTGGCGGACCGATGGAAGCCGGTAAAGCAGATATGGACGGGATCGAGCGAGCCGTTGATCTCGTGACCTCTATGGTAGCCGCAGCTGATGATCGTGTTAGTGATGACGTGTCGGAGCGTGTAGAACGTTCTGCTTGTCCGACCTGTGGCTCATGTTCGGGCATGTTTACGGCAAACTCCATGAATTGCTTAACAGAGGCCCTTGGACTCTCTCTCCCAGGCAATGGGTCACTGTTGGCAACACACGCCAAGCGAAAAGAGCTTTTTCTAAACGCAGGTCGTTTAAGCGTAGAGCTGGCTAAACGGTGGTATGAGCAGGATGATTTGACCGCCCTGCCCCGTGGTATTGCTACCAAGGCTGCTTTTGCGAACGCTATGACGCTAGATATTGCCATGGGGGGGTCTACCAATACTGTGCTGCATCTGCTTGCAGCTGCACGAGAGGCTGAGGTCGATTTCACGATGAGTGATATCGATGCCCTATCCCGGAAGGTTCCTCATCTCTGCAAAGTGTCACCTTCTGTTGCCAATGTGCATATGGAAGATGTTCATCGGGCTGGCGGTATCCCAGCTATTCTTGGAGAGCTGGATCGTGCTGGCCTGATTGATACAAGTACGCCGACCGTTCACTCTCCCACTCTGGCAGAATCTTTAAAACGCTGGGATATCATCCAAAAAGGTAGTGAAGCGGAAGAACTGTTCCGGGCAGCGCCCGGCGGGGTTCGGACTGTTAAGGCCTTTTCCCAAAACAGTCTTTATAAGGAGCTGGATAAAGATCGGGGTACGGGTGTTTTGCGGGACCGGGAGCATGCGTTTTCGCAGGATGGAGGGCTCGCTGTTCTCTATGGTAATTTGGCGCTAGATGGAGCCATCGTCAAAACGGCTGGTGTGGCAGAGCATATTTTAAAGTTCAAAGGCCGTGCCCGGGTTTTCGATAGTCAAGATGCCGCTGTAAATGCCATTTTGGGTAAAGAGATCGTCCCGGGTGATGTTGTAGTCATTCGGTATGAAGGCCCCAAAGGCGGTCCAGGGATGCAGGAAATGCTCTACCCGACTAGCTATCTCAAATCCATGGGGCTGGGAGAATCTTGTGCTTTGATCACGGATGGACGGTTCTCTGGGGGAAGTTCGGGCCTTTCGGTGGGGCATATCTCACCAGAAGCTGCCGAAGGTGGTTTGATTGGGTTAGTAGAAGAAGGTGACATCATCGTCATTGATATTCCCGAACGGCTGCTACATCTGGATGTAACAGAAGCTGAGTTGAAGGATCGCCGTGCTGCTATGTATGCAAAAGGTCCAGCTGGCTGGCAGCCTCAACGTGAACGTATTGTCTCAACGGCTCTGAGGGCCTATGCGGCCATGACAACCAGTGCCGCACATGGAGCGGTGCGTGACCTTTCCCAGATTGTTGTGAAGAAGCGCTAAGGGAAACATTGAGTTCCCAATAAAAAAAGCCTGCCCTAAAAAGGCAGGCTTTTTTGTGTGTAGAAGGTTGGTTGCGGTTAGCTAATACGGCTCAGAGCTGTTTTCTGTTTGGTAAGCTCTTGCTGGAATGTATCTAACCGATCACGATTTTCTTGAACAACCTCAGGTTTGGCACGAGCAACGAAATTTTCGTTGCTGAGTTTCTTTTCAACTTTGCCAATCTCTCCTTCTAGGCGAAGGATTTCCTTCTGAAGGCGAGCTTTTTCAGCATCAAGGTCGATCACCCCTTCCAATGGCAGGAAGATAGTAGCTTCATCCAAAATAAGTTGAGCAGCCATTTTTGGTGCTTCCTCCGTCAGAGGGGAAACATCGGAAGCACGAGCCATCTGGTCGATGGCGGCTTGCCATTTTCGAGCACGCTCAATTGTCCGGTCAGACGCATCACGAAGGAGTAGTGGTGCTTTCTGAGATGGTGGAACGTTCATTTCTGCACGGACTGTCCGAACATCACTTATCAGACGAATGACCCAGTTAATTTCATCAGCGGCATCCTCAGCACCAGCAATCAGGGGAACTTCAGGCCAGCTGCTGATCCCGAACGGGCCGGAATAACCCAGCTTCTGCCAGAGCGTGCTAGTTACAAATGGGATGACAGGATGCATCATGCGCAGAATGATACCAAGCACATACGCCCCGGTCGCCTTCAGCTCGTCCGCCTCGGACCCTCCAGCACGGAAGGTTGGCTTGGAAAATTCTACAAACCAGTCACAGAAAATATTCCACACAAAATTGTAGCAGCAGCGTGTGTATTCATCAAAACGGGATGCTTCTAGCGCAGCATCTGCCTGAGCTACCGCTTTGCGGGCTTCTTCTAGAATCCAGCGGGCTAGAGTGGATTGGACGTTGGACGGGTTGAAGTCAGGCTGTGGCTCCACACCGTTCATCTGAAGGAAACGGGAGGCATTCCAAAGCTTTGTGATGAATGCCCGATGCTCTTCAACGCGATTGCGTCCTAGCTTGATATCTCGTCCTAAGCCAGCACCAGCGGCAATGGCAAGGCGGGTGGCATCAGCACCATAATCAGCAATCAGATCTAATGGGTCGATACCGTTCCCCCGAGACTTGGACATCTTCTGCCCCTTTTCGTCTCGGACAAGTCCATGGATCAATATCTTGCGGAAGGGAACCTTGCCCATGAAGTGGAGCCCCATCATCATCATCCGGGATACCCAGAAGAAAATGATGTCAAAGCCAGTAACTAGAGTGCTCGTCGGATAATAGAATTCCAGTGCCTCTGTTTTATCCGGCCAGCCCAGCGTTGTGAACGGCCAGAGAGCCGAGCTGAACCATGTATCCAGCACATCCTCATCTTGCGTCAGAGTGACAGAGGGGCCTGCCTGTTTCTGGGCATCCTCTACTGTTTCTGCAACGTAGGTCTTCCCATCGGAACCATACCAAGCTGGTATCTGATGGCCCCACCAGAGCTGACGGCTGATGCACCATGGTTGCAGGTCTCTCATCCAAGCGAAGAAGGTATTTTCCCACTGCCGGGGTTCAAAAACCATATCACCCGATGTGACAGCATCCACGGCAGGCTGGGCCAATTTGGGGGCATCACAGTACCATTGTAATGTCAAGCGGGGCTCTACAATGGCGCCGCCACGTTCCGCGGTAGGAACTTGGAGGACATGAGGCTCAATCTTTTCCAGCCATCCCATTTCGTCCAGACGTTCAACGATCTTTTTACGAGCTTCATCACGGTGAAGCCCTTCTAGAGAACGTACGAACCCTGTATCGCTCACGCCTTCATAATCAGCCAACTCGGGGCGGATCTCATCCAACCAAATGCAGGCACTTTCATCCAGAATGGTTGGTGCTGGTAGATTATGACGTTTCCCAACCTCAAAATCATTGAAATCGTGAGCTGGAGTGATTTTGACAGCTCCAGTGCCTTTTTCAGGGTCTGAATGCTCATCTGCTACGATAGTAATGTGTCGTCCTGTCAAAGGCAGGATGACGGTCTGGCCGATCATACTGGCATATCGCTCGTCTTCAGGATTGACGGCAACAGCAACGTCACCCAGCATAGTTTCCGGCCGGGTTGTGGCGATCGTTATGGTTCCACCGTTCTCTAAAGGATAACGGATATGCCACATTGACCCCTTTGTTTCCTTGTTCTCCACTTCAAGATCTGAAATGGCAGAACGGAATACCGGGTCCCAGTTAACCAGACGGCGGTCTCGATAAATCAGCCCTTCTTTGTGAAGCTGAACGAATACCTTGCGAACAGCACGAGACAATCCTTCATCCATTGTGAAGCGTTCACGCGTCCAGTCAGCAGAAGCTCCGAGACGGCGCAGCTGTGTAATGATAGTGCCGCCATATTCATTCTTCCACTCCCAGACACGATCCATGAAGCCAGGGCGGCCGAGTTCTTTGCGATTGATGCCTTCTTTGTCCAGTGCCCGTTCTACAACCATCTGTGTGGCGATACCGGCATGATCTGTTCCGGGCTGCCAAAGAACATTAGCCCCCTTCTCTCTCTGCCAACGGATGAGGATATCCTGAAGAGTGAAGGTCAGAGCGTGTCCAAGATGCAGCGTACCCGTGACGTTCGGTGGTGGGAACATGATGGAATAAGGCGTACCGCCTTTTCCGGGCTTTGCCTCGAATGTTCCGGCCTCTTCCCAGGCAGCGTAAAGTGTATTTTCATAGTCAGCAGGAATGAAGGCTTTTTCCAGAGCGGAGGGAGCCAGAGAGATGTGTGCGTTCTGTTCGGACATGGTTTCCCGGGTATTAAGTCAATCGTGTTAGGTAGTGTCGTTCATATCATCGGCGTGAAAACTTGCCGATAGGTGGAGATGAAAAACTCCCCCGCCCTTACCGACCAGGCTGGTCTGTTTGATAGTCTCCAATGCCCCAGAGACGATTCTTAACGGCCCGGTAATAGGCCTTCTCATCGTACAACGGAACATTCAGTTTTAGGTCCACAGCGGTCAGATGTCCCATAGCACGGGCAATATCGTAGGATGATGTAACCAGAGACGTTACACTCTGGATGAGGGCTCGCTGGGACTGTAACAATGTTTCCTGTTGTTGAAGAACAGAAAGCGTTGTGGCTGTGCCAACCAGAGCCTGCCGCTCTACCCCAGCAAGGGCCGCAGCATTGGAAGAAACGGCTATCTGATGACTGCGTAGCGTCTCTTTGATCGACATATAGAGCTGCCAGCTCTCTGATGTCTGCTCTAGAGCGGTTCTGCGCTGGACATCCACTTCATTGCGGGCGGCAATGGCGGTCTGACGAGCCTGACGGACTGCAGCATACTCACTGCCACCTTGATAGAGAGGCACTTGCAGACTGAGAGTTGCGTATTTGTTATCCTGCAGTGAATTATCCTGCCCTTGATCTTTCGACCGCTGATAAGCAATTCCAGCGGAGATTTTAGGCAAAATGGCCGCCATCTGCACAGAAATGTTATCTTTTTGTTGGGCTTCATTAAAAAGTGCCGCAATAACGTTGGGATTATTGCGCATGGCTTCCGCTACGGCCTCCTGCTCGGTGCGGACCGGCAGCGCTAAAGGCTGTGGGGGCACCAGATTCGGAGGAGCTGGCACTCCTATAACCTGAAGGTAGCTGGCCTGTGCAGCTTGTACGGCACCTTCTGTCTGATGAAGGTCAGCTGTTGCCGTGGCGAGTGCGCCCTGAGCCTGTGCCACATCGGTGCGGCTCAGCTCCCCTAGGCGGAATCGCCTGTTTGCTGCATCCAGCTGCTCCCTTAGAGCACGTTCATTATTAATGCTGACCTGTAAGAGCTGTAGGTTGGCAACCAGACGGATATAAGCATTCATAGCACTGTAAAGTACTTCCTGCTCGGTTTCGATCAGACGTGCTCTCTGGGCAAATATCTGGTTTTTAGCCATATGCGTACTCGCAACGGTCTTCCCCCCTTGATAGATGGGTTGGGTCAGCGAGACTGTCGTATTATAGCCGCCGCTACTGTAACGCTGAATATTGGGTAACTTGATTACCCGGCCACCAATGGTGGTCTGCTGTGTATAGCTGCTACTTCCCTTATAATAGGTCAGAGCACCGCTGGCTGTAATGTTTGGTCGCCACCCTGCTTCTGCTGCAGGCATTTGCTCATCTACGGCTCGTAACTGCGCTCGTGCTTCTCTTAATTGTGGATTGGTTAGGTAAGCCAGAGAAAGTGCTTCTTTAAGAGTATGTGGTATAAACTCTGGATTACCATTGGGGTTTGTAACAGCAGTTTGGGCAAAGCCACTTTGGCACAGCAGCCCCGTACCGACACACAGGCTCATCCCCATCTGCATTGATTTCCGGATTTTTGAAAAAAAATGGGACGCTTGTTTCATGTTTGTGGATCTGCCGATCTGACTGTCTGTTTCTAAAAAGTTGCCAGAGAGGACTATAAGGGAGAATCACACTGAAAATAAGAGAAAAATGGCACATGTCGTTTTCCCCTATTGACCTGTGAGCAATATTCTTTATTAAGGACGCACACCTGAGGTCTGGTGGCAGAATGGCTATGCATCGGACTGCAAATCCGCGTATGTGGGTTCGATTCCCGCCCAGACCTCCAGTGTACCATTCCCATACATCCCTATGCATCCCAAAACCCTTGAGAAATCGCCATTCTCGGGTTATCAACCGTCCCAATTAGTACCGATAAGACCCGGTGTATCCCGCAATTTTGGGGGTATTTTTGGGGGGTATCGTTTTGAAACAAGCTCCGTAAGTGCTGTTGCCTGCTCTTGTTTCGTATTTTTTTAGGAAAAAGGCCACCTATGCGATGCATGGGTGGCCTTTTTCGCTGTCATGTTAACCTATAGCTGATTCCGCACGTGCTGCCTTGCTGGCGTAAGCAGCAGCAGCCCCGTACAGTCCCGGCTGAGGATGGGTGATAATTTTCACCGGCATCTCGCTCATCATGGTTTCAAAACGACCCTTAGCGATGAAACGTTCGGAGAAACCTGAATGTGGCAGGATATGGGCCAGACGCTGTCCCAAACCACCAGCTACGACAACACCGTGCGCTCCATGGGCAAGAGCAAGATCCCCGGCCACTGCACCAAGGCTCAGGAAGAAGCGTTCTAGGGCAGCGGCGGCTAGAGTATCCGTTCCTTCCATCGCTGTGGTCCATAGGGCACGATTGTCCTTAATGGTGATAGGACGATCCTGAAGCTCCGCAATAACCTCATACAGGTTGGTCAGGCCGGGGCCGGAAACGATTCGTTCAACCGAAACACGCCGGAAACGATCCCGTAGGGCTCTGAGAATATGATCTTCAACGGCATCTAGCGGAGAGAAGTCCATATGTCCTCCTTCCGTTTCGATCACATGATAGCCCTTCTCGCCCCGCAGGAGAGTCGCAACTCCCAGCCCTGTCCCCGGGCCTAGAATGGTGATGGTTCCCTTAGTAGGAAGATCAACATCCGGTCCGCACAGATGGTTCATATATTCTGGGCCAACCTGAGCCACTGCATGACCGATCGCGCCAAAATCATTTACCAGAGCGAAATCATCCAGCTTTAGACGACTACCAAGCTGTGCAGGCTGGATGATCCACGGGTTGTTGGTCATCTTCAGGATTTCACCGTTAATCGGGCAGGCCACGGCAATGCCTGCCTCCCGCGGTATAGGTCTTCCCAATGAACGACCGAATGCTTCCCATGCCAGTGCGAGAGAAGCATGTTCTGCACATTTCAGCGTGGTGGCCTCTCCGAGAGAGACCACATGACCATCCTTGATTTCAGCGATGGCAAAGCGGGCGTGGGTTCCGCCGATATCAACGGCAACAATTTCCTTCATACGTCTATTCCTTCAGTACGCAGAGAGATGTGTCGCCCCTTTTCCCACGCCGCTATCGTGTCTGCAAGCACCTAGCCCGTGAGGCTCTTCGCAATTAGGCTTTAGTGGTTTTTTCATTTTCCGGATGCTGCATAACATCCAGACGACGCAGGATGCGATGTGCAATCGGCCTAGGCAAAACCATTTCCAGAAGGCGGGTCAACTGGAACACCCAAGGGAATACCAGCACACCTTTACCCTGATTGATGCAGCGCGCAATCTTACGGGCGGCTTTATCTACTGGCACGAGAAACGCTTGGTCACCATCCAAACGCTGGCTCATAGGTGTGTCTACAAAGCCCGGAGCAATCAGGCAGACACGAACGTTATAAGGCGTCATGGCAGCCTGAAGAGCGGTACTGAAACGGCCTATCCCAGCCTTGGAACCGCTATAGACCGTTGCCAGTGGTAGATCATGGAAGGATGCTACGGACCCCATAAGAGCGATACGACCATGTCGGCGGGCGGCCATGCGGTTCGCCATCTCGGTTGCCATAGCTACCGGCGTAGCAAAATTAACCATAGACATCTTGAGAGCTGTCTCAGCTGATTCGGCTAGAGCATTATGGGGACGAATATCCGCCATGCCTGCCGAAAGGATCAAAATATCAATAGATAGAGCGTCATCTGCACTGGCCAGAGCTTTTAACGCTTCGTCAGCCTTTGTTAGGTCAATGCTAAGCGTATCTACGCTAGCGCCCTTCGTGCGTGCCACGAACGCCGTTTTTTCTAGCCGTTCTTTACTCCGTCCCCATAGTGTCAAATGTACGCCGGGCCGGGCATAATATTCCGCCAGAGCAGCCCCAATGCCACTAGAAGCGCCAGTTATGAGGATGTGATGCCGAGGCATCGTTGAGTTTTTTTCTGGTCTGGACATGAAGCCCCTTTCATTTTTGCCCTCTAGCGGGAAGGCTCGTGTACGAGTATAGCCATTGCTATGCAATGTGAAGCGCCAAACTCTCAGTCTGCCAAGGTCGATGTTCGTCCCGTGAACACACGGGGAGATTTACGTCGTTTTATCACACTTCCACGCCATATCTACAAAGGAATGGACGGCTTTGTTCCTCCGTTGGATATGGAGCAAAGACATTTGCTCAGCCCTAAGGAATCACCAGTTTTCCGCCATGCGGAGATACAGTATTTCCTTGCTTGGCATGGAGATCGTCCTGTTGGTCGAATCGCCGCTATCGTCGATCATAAGGCAATTGAGCATTGGCAGGAAGTTATCGGGCAGTTTGGTGCACTCGATGCTATTCCTAAAATGGAAGTCGTTTCAGCCCTTCTACAGGCTGCGGAAAAATGGTTTCAAAAACGGCAGATATCTAAGGTACGTGGGCCTGTCACGCTGAGTGGAAATGCGGAGAGTGGTACCATGGTAGAGGGGCAACGTTCTGCCCCCATGATTGCCATCCCATGGCACCCTAAAGGTCTGGATGCCCTTGTCCGCCAGTGCGGGTATGAGAAGGCTCAGGATCTACTGAGTTACCGCCTAGAACTTGATGGTAACATGGAAGAGCGCTTCAGAGTTCCTGGTGATATGAGACTCGGTGAAGGACGTCTCAGCAAGATAACCACCCGCAATCTTTCCAAAAAGGAGATCACCGCTCAAGGTGAAGTGTTGCGGAAGCTATATAATGATGCATGGTCGCATAAATATAATTTCGTGCCTATGCAGGATTACGAAATGACGGCGATGATTGAGCAAATTAAGCCGCTTTTACGCCCCGAGCA
Source organism: Bombella intestini (assembly GCF_002003665.1). GTDB lineage: Bacteria > Pseudomonadota > Alphaproteobacteria > Acetobacterales > Acetobacteraceae > Bombella > Bombella intestini. The sequence goes on along the minus strand of NZ_JATM01000001.1, from coordinate 341,432 downwards.
TTATGTCCAAATTGACCAAAATGGTGAGCCAGTCGCCATGGCGATGGTTCTGCCTAATCTTTATGATATTGCGGGAGATTTAGGGGGAGCACCCTCACCTCTTGGTTGGCTACGCCTTGGTTACCGGTTAGCCACGCATCGTTTCCATTCCGCTCGTGTCATTTTGCTTGGTGTTTCCAGCAAAATGCGGGGAACGATACTTGGGTCACTACTTCCCTCTTTTGCTATCGTGGAGCTAATGCGCCGAGGGAATTCACTGCCTTATAAATGGGTTGAGCTGGGCTGGGTCCTAGAGAGTGATGCAGCGATGAGAAATCTAGCCGAATCTCTCGTACCCCATCCTCATAAGACGCACCGCCTCTACGAAAAGACCCTTCTTTCCTGAAATTTTCAGGAAAGAAGGCGTATTTCTCTAATATGGTTATTGAGTAGTCAGCTCAAAAATGCTGCCAACCTGTCCGTGAGAAATTTATGGGGCGTCGCTGTTTGTCCAACATGGCTACTCCTCGCCCCTCCCTCACCGTTCCTACTTTAGTGAGAGGGACATCGTGCTCTTTGCAATGGGCCTGTAAGGCCGCCTCCTGAGTAACAGGACAGGTCATGAGCAACTCATAATCATCGCCTCCAAGAAGAATCATTTCTCGATGCGTTTCCATGTGAGCCATAACCTCAGGTGCAAAAGGCAACTCTTCCTCAAACAGAGTGATGCCGACACCAGACTCTTCGGCAATATGTCCGCAATCCTGTAACAGACCGTCCGATATATCCATGGCTGCACTGACTATACCATATAAGGAAAGGCCAATGCGGGGTGTTGGTACGCGATATGCCTCTACAAGAGACGTTTTCCCACCATTCAGTTTACCTAGGCGAACCTGCAAACCTAATGCAGCTCGACCGAGGCTGCCAGTAACCCAGACGCCATCCCCCGGCTGGGCACCGTCACGTCGTAAAGCTTCTCCCTGACGAACCGACCCAAGGATGGTGACATTCAACATCAAAGGAGAGGGGCTACCAGTTGTATCCCCTCCCAACAGAGAAATATCATATTGTTTCTGATCCGCTGCCAGACCAGCGGCAAATCGTGTAAACCAGTCTTCATTATAATGGCGACCAGATGGGACGCTGACATTCAGCATATAGTGCTGTGGGCGACTACCCATAGCTGCCAAGTCAGAAAGGTTACAACGTAACAATTTCTGGGCCACAGTGTAGGGTGGATCATCTGGGAGGAAATGTAACCCTTCGACCATGGTATCGCTGGAAAGGACAAGCTCCCCTCCCTCTGGAAGGGACATAGTCGCTCCATCATTGCGGAGCTCCATAGCACCCCGGCCAGCGAGTGGCCGAAAATGCCGCGCAATGAAATCAAACTCTCCCATTAATTGCCGCCTTATTTTACGCTTTGTTCTCCGCCTTGTTGGCGAGCAAATTTATCCAAAATCCCGTTAACCATCTTTGGGGCGTCACCGCTGAAGAAACCATGGGCAACATCCAGATATTCATTAATGGCAATTTGAGCAGGAAGACCTGCCATCATCTCGCCGATGGCTGTCCGCAATAAGGAGCGTAAAACTGGGTCAAGTCGATCCATCGGCCAGCTTTCCGGAAGAAGACTGATTAATGTGCTATCGATCGCATCTTGTTTCAGAACAGCATTGCGAACAATCTCTTCCAACAAATTCAGATCTGCATCAGGAATATGGCCGTCTTCAAAACTGGCTGTAGGAGCAATATGCCTGTGCCGGATAAACTCCATGATGACGCTTTCAGGATTGGCCCCGGTCTGTTCGCATTGATACAGGGCCTGAGTTGCCGCCATGCGGGCAATGGTCCGGCTGCGTTTGCGGGGGGTAGCGGATGACGGTTCAGTCATGGGGTCTCCTGAGAGGGGGGATTGGCAGGCTTGTCCATATTCATATCAACAAGTATCTTGGAGAAGGCCTCAATCTCCCGAAAATCTTTATAAACACTGGCAAAGCGGACATAAGCTACGTCATCAATGTCACGTAGTGCATCCATGGCAAGTTCTCCGATCCTATAAGATGGGATTTCCTGCTCACCAGATGATTCCAGCTGCCTGACAAGTCCGTTAAGCAGGCGTTCCTGCCTTACATCATCAACCGGCCGTTTCCGTAAGGCGATACGGATGGATCGGGCCAGCTTGTCACGATCGAATGGAATACGCCTACCGTCCGCCTTGATGACGGTCAGTTCTCGCAGCTGCACACGTTCAATGGTAGTAAAGCGCTGGGTACAAGCACAGCAGACACGGCGACGGCGGATAGCAGCACCATCCTCCGCCGAGCGGCTATCCTTCACCTGCGTTTCCTGATTTCCACAAAAAGGGCAGTACATGACATAATCCGAAAAGCAACCAAAGCATGGTCTTCCTTGACCCTGCATGGTGCACAGTCTATCGGAAATGGCGGCACTGAGGAATATGGAAGGGTCTTTTTCTTTATGATTGCCCGGTATTTTCCCTCAGTTTAAAAGCGGGAGCAGGAATGATGAATAGGACGATACGCAACACCTTGACAGTGGCGGCCTTGCTAATCAGTCAGAGTGTAGGAAGAAGTGCCATTGCAGTGGGTAACGATGCGGCGCCCCCACCAGTTTCTATAAAGAGCATCACTATCAGTGATACCGCCCTGCATACACGGTATAAAGAAGCCCCTTTTATTTTCGGTACGTTTTCGCTGACAAATCATGGCGTAACGGACATGCTGCTTCGTGGTATCACTTCCCCCGGCTGCAACTCTGTCACATCAAACCGGAGTAGTCAGGTAGCGATTCAGTCTCCTCGGCAGACTTACGATATTTTCCAGCGTATGGCTGTCCCGCATGAAGGAACACTCGTCTTTCCTATCAGTGGTTATCATTTGATCTGCCACGGGCTGAAAGTTCCTTATCAGCCAGGTAACAAGCTGGATTTCACATTCCATTTTCAAGATGTTGGTGATGTAACTGCTTCCTTCACTATGCAGCCCATCGTGGAAGAAAAGCACGTCGGCCCTTGAAGGAATAAACCTTCAAGGTGCTTCTTGAAGAATCGCCAGAACAGCATCGCCGTAACGGTCGATCTTGCTTTGCCCAACTCCCCGTATCTCGCCTAGCTCCTGCTTGCTGGTAGGGTGGGCCCGGATGATATCCCGTAGTGTGGCATCACGGAAGATGATGTAAGGCGGAATCTCTTGTTGATAGGCCTCTTCTCGTCGCCACATTTTTAGCGCCAGAAAATAACGATGTTCTTCCTCTGAAAGCTCTTCAGAGGGGGAGCCCGGTGTAGTATTCCCCATGCTGGCTAGATGGCGTAATGTTGCATCTTCCCTCAAACTAACAGCAACATCGCCTCGTAGGATGGGGCGGGCCGTTTCCCGTTTCAGCCCTAGGCCACCGTGATCTCCTACCATTCCAATGGCACCACGGGCTATGAGCTGCCGAATAACCATTCGCCACCAAACATCCGTTCTATCCTTACCAATACCAAAGACTGAAAGATGCTGAAGAGCATGACGTTCTACAGCTTCGGTCATTTTCCCCTTCAGAACAGCAATAAGCTGTACAGCTCCAAACCGTTCTCCTGTTCGGTAGATAGTAGAAAGAACCTTCTGGGCAGCTTCAGTTGCATCGAAAGTAGAAGGCGGATGCAGGCAGTTGTCGCAATGTCCGCATGGTTCATGCAGTGCCTCTCCAAAACAGGCGAGGACAGCCTGTGTTCGGCAACCTGTCGTTTCTGTCAGAGAAATCATGCTTTCTAGGCGTCCCTGCATCGCCCGTTTTTCACTTTCAGGAACTTGCGCTTCCTCGAGCCAATAGCGGGCTCTGGCAACCCCCTCCCCATTATATAACAACAACGTATGCGAAAGTTCACCATCACGGCCAGCACGTCCTATCTGCTGGTAATATCCTTCTGGTGATGTTGGCATATCCAGGTGAATAACAGTACGGACATCGGGACGATCAATCCCCATACCAAAGGCGATAGTGGCGGCCACAACCATTGGTTCGCCAGAGCGAAACCGTAAAAGAACATTTTTCTTATCTGCTGGAGACATGCCAGCGTGGAATGAGAAAGCTGTATAGCCCTTCTCACGAAGCTGCCGGGCTAATGATTCCGTCTTTTTTCGACTGCCACAATAGACAATGGCCGCTCCCTGCCCCATATGGCGGCTCAAAGCATCTAGTACTTGCCGTGTCTCGGAGAGTTTTGGCTGCGCTTGAAGAAATAGGTTATTTCTGTGGAAACTACCCATTAGGATGCGGGCCTGCGGCATGTCCAGCGCAGAGAGTATATCACTACGTGTACGAGGGTCTGCCGTAGCTGTTAGCGCAATGCGAGGAACGCCGGGGAACAGTTCCTTCAGATTAGCCAGTTCCCGATACTCCGGCCTGAAATCATGCCCCCAAGCAGAGACGCAGTGAGCTTCATCAATCGCAATGAGGGATAGGCTGCATCGTTTGAGCAGATTGAGACTGTACGGGGTTAATAGCCGTTCTGGCGAAATATAAAGAAGATCAAGTTGATCACAGATTAGATCTTCCCGGACTGTCTGCTGATCCTGATGATCCATTTCAGAGTGCAGGGCGGCTGCCCTTACCCCGAGTTGCCTTAGCCCAGCGACCTGATCTTCCATCAGGGCAATTAGAGGCGAGATGATGAGTCCTACCCCTTTACGGCAGAGAGCAGGAACCTGATAACATAGGCTCTTACCGCCCCCTGTAGGCATGAGGACGAGAACATCCTCATGATTCATAACGGCCTGAACCGCACTCTCCTGGAGTCCTCGAAAAGCCGTAAAGCCAAATACTTTATGGAGGACTTCTTCAGGAGATTCGCCAACGTGGCGGGTGAAATGATCGATCGGGTTACCTATCCCTTCGTAAAGCTCCCCGTCACGCTGATCATGATACTGGATCAATGGTCGGCCAAATGAACCGTGACACGGCGGAACGCAACGCGTGAATTCTCAACATCTGTCGGGATGAAAGTTTCCTTCCGGATGTCTTCACGTTTGATGCCATCCTGCACCAGCACATCAATCACGGTATCTGCCCGCGCATCAGCCACTTTTTTCAACACATCCGCATCGCCACTTTTCCCGGCAGAGCCGGCCACAGTGATATGCGAAATGTGACGCTTATGAGCTGCCTCTACAGCACTAGCAATGATAGCTTTCCCCGTAGGGGTGAGCGTCACAGATTCTGTATCAAAGAAAATGACATAATCATTTCGCGGTAAGTGCGAAACACAGCCAGCCAGAAGCCCGGCTACCATGAGGGAAGTCGCCCCCACGGGAGCAAGACGACGCATGAAAGCAGAAACCTTCTTCATGGGAGCCCCTTTTCTCATCAGCGATAAAAAACCTCATCTTTAACTGCCCGTGCTTTGCTCTGTGGTCAATATGGCCCAGCGCTCAATAACAGTAAAAATGCCCCTCTTCTCAAAGAGAGTGGGAGGTTAAGGTGCCATCCTGAATCGTCCACAGATGGTCAAGCTGCTCTACCCCCGTAAGGCGATGAGTGATCAGCAAGATAGTACGGGAACGGTCCAACTGATTGAGGGTTGCCAGAAAAGCGCGCTCGGTCTCCATATCAAGCCCGGAACCGGGTTCATCAAGAATCAGTACCGGAGCATCGGAGAGTAGGACACGAGCCAGAGCAATACGACGCCCCTGCCCTCCAGATATGTGTGATCCATTTTCACCAATCCAGCTATCCAACCCATCAGGCAGGGAGCGCACGAAATCGGCAATCTGGGCTTGCTCAAGAGCCGCCCATATAACGTCTTCGGAGACGCCATCTCTCCCCAGCAAAAGGTTGGAGCGAACTGTATCATCAAAAAGATGGCTTGACTGTGAGAGCCACGCAACTTTGCTCCGCAGAGCTTCAGTCTGGATGGAAACGATATCATGCCCACCTAGAGTGATACTCCCCTTTTGAGGAGCAACCACCTTAAGAAGCAGAGCCGCAAGACTGGACTTTCCTGCGCCAGAAGGTCCGATCAATGCTGCTCTTTCCCCTTCCCGGATTCTGAAATTCACATTGTGCAGAATGGTCTTATCTGGAAGCCAGCCAAAGGTGATGTTCTTTCCTTCAATTTCATGCCCATTAGGCGCAGGCTCTGTTCCTTCCTTCGGCGTTCCGTCAGGAACGATCGTAGCTTCCACGACACGCTCTGCCGCATGACGGATACGACCAAACAGCAAGCCGGCTCTCGGGAGGTCTACAATATTGTCGAGAGCGGTCATGACAACAAACAGAATGGTAATTCCCATGACTGCTTGTTCTTTTGGGAAGAAGAAACCAGCACACCCCGCTAAAGCAAATATGACACCTAAACGAGTTAGTAACAGAGACAGTGCGTGGACATGCGCCATAGCACGTCCTTGTTGACGTTGCGCTGTATAGAAAACATCCTCAGCCGCTAGGAAACGCTTCGTGGCTGCATCTTCCTGTCCGAAAATCCGCAGTTCACGCATACCGCCAACAAGATCAAGGGCCTGATTATTCATTTCAGCCTGTGTTCTCTGGAGTTCTGGTCCCCAACGATATGAGATTCTTGCCATGAGGGCAGGTAAGGCAAAGGCGACCAGACAGAAAATAATTCCTATGCTGAATGCCAGTAAGACGCTTCCCTTCAGGCAGATCCAAAGGACGATGCACAGGCTAAACAGGGCGGTCGCCAGAGGAACCAAAATACGTAGATAGAAGCTGTCTAGGCTTTGCACGTCAGCAACAAGACGTGACAATAGATCACCAGAACGGCGGAATCCCAGTCCAGCTGCGGCTCCTTTGGCAAGCCCCCTATAAAACCAGAGACGTATATCAGCCAAAACCCGGAAGGTAGCATCGTGTGTTGCTAGACGTTCCAGATAACGCAGTATGATGCGGGAAGCCCCAGCAAATCTAAGTATTCCGAATGCAGCGACCCCACCAACAGCAATCAATCCGAGGCGAGACCCTGTCTGCCCCATGAGAAGAAAGGCGGCACAGACGGAGAGTTCAGCCAGAAGAAGCCCCACAAGCAGGCGACCTCCACGGGATTTCCATATATTCCATAATGGCTGTAGCTGTTTCATTACAGAATCTCCTGTTCCATAACCCGTCCTTTTTCGATAGCGAGATGCACAGTCTCGCCGATATTGTGGAACTGGGAAGAATGAGTGGAGATCAGAGCGGTGCGTCCCTTTAGAAGGCGCCGTAGGGAAACAAGTATGTCCTGTTCTGTCGCAGGGTCGAGATGGGCTGTTGGTTCATCCATGATGAGTAACGGTGCATCTTTCAGGAAGGCTCTGGCAATAGCGATACGCTGTGCTTGTCCGCCAGAAAGGCCATACCCTCCCTCACCTAGTTTTGTTTCCAGTCCATCAGGCAAAAGAGGCAGATAATCCACAATGGCAGAAGCCTCCAGAGCTTCTTGAAGCTGTTTTTCTGAGGCAGCCGGTGCTGCAAACATGATGTTCTCACGCAGAGTTCCAGCGAAAATAACCGGCTTCTGACCAATCCAACTGACCTGACGTGTTACATCGGCTGGTTGTAATGTTTGAAGGTCAGCACCACCAAGCAGGATATGTCCTTCAAGTGGACGGATAAAGCCCAAAAGCATCTCTATAAGAGTCGATTTTCCAGCTCCCGAAGGGCCAGTTAGCAGGGCAATATCGCCGGCTTTGAGGTGGAAGGAGACATCGTCTAGTGCTAAGGGGCGGTCCTCCACCCACTGATAGGAAATATTCCGCACAGCCAGATCAATACCCATATCCGTCCGTTCCGGGACGAGACGGGTGGCGGATTCTTCTACTGTCAATTTAGGTAGGAGCGGTAGTTTCTGGATGGCCTCACCACTGTTAGTAATCTGTGCCCTGTCCTGATAAGCTGCAGAGAGAGCTCGGAATGGTGCAAAGGCTTCTGGCACCATAAGAACAGCAAACAGGATGCTAGTTGTTTGTGTGATGGAACCACCATGGAGCAGACTGTGACGCTGGTCGATCACAATCCAGACTAGTGCGACAATCATAGCAATGTCGGTTGAAGCGGAAGTTAGGAACGCCATACGCAGCACCTTCATGGTCCGCTGACGTAACTCATCAGCGGCATGACCGAGGTTCTGGGCATCCTTTTCTGCATTACCCGAGAGCACAATGGTAGCGATACCGCGGATGCGGTCAAGAAAACGAACCTGAAGGCGGTTGAGTGCTAGCAGTTGGCGACGTGAGGCAATGGCCGTAGCAATACCAAAGACAGCTTGAAAGACTGGGAGAGAAAGGCAGCACCCTCCCAAAATGAAACCGGCACGATGATTCTGCCAGAATACAACGAGCACAACAGACCACTGGGCTACCACCCACAGGGCTGAGGCAGGTAGCCAACGGGCAAAATACCCTTCTAACGCTTCGATGCGATCTGTCAGAAGGGAGGCCAGTGCCGCGCTGTGCTGGTGCCGAAGTAACGCAGGCCCTTGTGCAAAGAAACGAGCAAGCAACTCACGCCTCAAGCGTTTGCGAGCTTTTTCACCGCTGGACACAGCCAGTTGTTCTTGCGCATAGCCCAGAATGACACGGAGGACAGAAGCTAGGACGAAGAGTACAAGCCAGCGCAGAGTTATCCCCTGCCCGTCTGCTAGTAGCTCCGCCAGAATGGAAGCGAGGCTCCACACCAGAACCATTCCGGTAAGAACGTTACACATCCCCACCAGAGCCATCATCATAGTAGCCGAGCGATTGGCGCTATTCTGCTGCCGTACCCAGCTTTTTAGCATCTTCTTGTCTGCCTTCATGCGGGGATATATACAGGTGAAAACAGGGAAATAGAAACAGACAGAGTAAAAGTTTTCTATCGGAAAAATCTTTCTTACATCTCTTTCCCTGTTTCATATTGCAAATCTGTTCAGTTTTCCGCACATCAGGCACATGTCTGCACCAATTCTCAATCTACAGAACATTTCATACACGCTGGGCGGGCGTCCCCTACTGGACGGCGCTACGCTCTCCGTACAACCGGGCGAGAGGCTCTGCCTTGTCGGGCGTAATGGCTCGGGCAAATCCACTCTGCTCCGTATCGCTGCAGGAGAGCTGGAGGCTGATAGCGGGAAACATTTTCTACAGCCCGGCCTAAAAGTACATTACCTGCCGCAGGAGCCGGATCTGTCCGTTTGGGACACAGTCTTCGATTATGTCACGGCAGATTTGGATGAAACGACACATTATCGAGCTCGTTCCATGCTCAGCGAGTTGGGTATGAGCGGTAATGAGAAATGTGCCAGCCTTTCTGGAGGGGAAGCGCGCCGGAGTGCTTTAGCTCGTGCCCTAGCGACTGAGCCTGACCTTCTTCTGCTAGATGAGCCAACCAATCATCTGGACCTCCCCTGCATCGCTTGGCTGGAACGAGAACTTTTAGCCTCGAATGCCGGGATGGTTATCATCAGCCATGACCGTCGCTTTTTGGAAACCTTGTGTAAGGCTGTTATCTGGCTGGATCAGGGTGGCACGCAGAGGCTTGATGCTAGCTTTGCTCATTTCGAGTCATGGCGAGATGAACAGATCGAACTTGCCGAACGAGCAGCTCATAAACTGGATCGCCAGATCGCTCGTGAAGAAGACTGGATGCGATATGGTGTGACAGCTCGGCGGAAGCGAAACGTCCGGCGTGTTGCCGAGTTAGCAGCCCTGAGAGCAGAGCGACGTGAGGTAGCTTCTCGTCAGAGAGGCACTCTAAAGCTTGAAGCCAGTGAAGCGGAGAACACCAGCAAGATTGTCATGGATGCCGAATCCATAGGCTGGACCTACCCCGAACGTCCCCTCATCTCTGATTTGACACTCAAGGTTACCAAGGGAGACCGGCTAGGTATTTGCGGCGCCAATGGCGCTGGGAAAACAACGCTCTTGCGCCTTCTTATAGGTGATATGGAGCCGCAAACAGGAGAGATTAAGCGTAGCCCATCTATTCAGATGGTCACACTGGACCAGCAGCGCAGTGCGCTGGATGGAGATCAGAGTGTTGCGAACTTCCTGACGGACGGCCATGGCGAGATGGTGCAGGTTGGTACAGAGAAACGTCATGTCATTGGTTACATGAAGGACTTTCTCTTCCGGCCGGAGCAAGCACGCACACCGGTTAGCCACCTTTCGGGAGGTGAGCGTGGGCGGTTGGCTTTGGCAGCAGCTCTTGCCCGCCCTTCCAATCTACTAGTGCTGGATGAGCCAACGAACGATCTGGATCTTGAAACGCTAGACCTATTGCAGGACATGCTCGGCGATTACGCTGGGACAGTCCTACTCGTCAGCCATGATCGTGATTTTTTGGATAGGTTAGCAACATCCACTTTAGTCGCGGAAGGTAATGGTAGCTGGATTGAATATGCCGGTGGCTATTCGGATATGTTGGTCCAACGCAGGGGGCAACAACCTGCGGAAAGACAGCAGAAAGATGCTGTATCATCTTCAGATGAAAAAAATTCATCCTCCGCTCGCTCTGAAAAAAGCCCTGCTAAATTGAGCTACAAGGAGCAGCGGGAACTAGACCAGCTGCCGGAAAAGCTCGAGAAACTCGAAAAAGATGCAGTACTCTGCCGGAACGCTCTGGCCGATCCTGAACTTTATACGCGAGACCCAGTCCGTTTTGAAAAAATTACAGCTGCATTGGCGGAGACTGAACAGAAACTAAGTCTCGCTGAAGAACGCTGGGTCGAGTTAGAGAGTAAACGGGAAGAACTGGAGGGGTGACCTCAGTAGGATTGTTCCAGCCCGTCTATTGCAGGTAGGCGGGCTGGAATGGCATTGCCTTACAGACGATTGATGAGCCGTTCTTTCGCCTTGGTAAATTCTTCTTCTGTCAGCGTTCCGTGATCTCTCATTCGAGCAAGTTGAGCTAGTGTCTCAGCTGTAGAGCCGGAACCGTCGAAAGATTGCGTCTGACTGTGTGCCTGATAAGGCCCCCAGCCCTGCTCTTGCCCGGCCTGGAAAGCGGTTAATTTTTCTTTTGGCCAAAGCGCCCAAATGAGCAGACCAATCCAGAAAAACCCGGTCCAGCCTGCAAATACGTTCAAGGCGATGAGTAACCATTTCTGTGGGTGCTGTCGCATAATAGCGATAATGCTAGGCAGGAAATATAGCACCAGCATGGAAAGCATAAGGATGGCAAAGATCAGCAGGCTAAGATACGGATTTATCGCATTAAGCTGCTGCGTATAGTCGGTCACGTCCATGAGAATTGTCTCTCCATAGTATAAGGAATTATGGGGCGGTAAGCCGGTCAGTCAATCAAGCCCGCCTGCCGGACCAGAGCCTGTGCAGCCTGTATCTCTTCTCCGACTCTCAAGGCGGCGTCAAGAGCCCTTAACCCAGCCCGTCCATCCACCATTACGGAGGCTCCATCCAGACAGGATGCAACAAAAGCATCATGCTCGGCGGCAAGGTTATCATGTTCTTTCCAATGAAGGCTCTGCCGTCTGAAACCGTTGCTGCTCGGCAAAAGTATGCCCTCATCACGATTGATGAAGGTTAACTTCCGGCTCATAAAATCTGCTGAAAGATAACCTTCTTGTGCAAAAAGGCGCATTCTACGCTCGGTTTTAAACGAAATGCGACTGGCCGTAATGGAAGCAACGCAACCATTTTCAAAACGGACACGAGCATTCGCGATATCTTCATGCGCACTGGAAACAGCAGCCCCCATAGCGTCAATATGCACGATGGGACTGTCTACAAGGGAAAGAATGAAATCTAGATCATGAATCATCAGATCCAACACGACAGATACGTCTGTTCCCCGCTCCTTGTAAGGGGCAATTCTTGTAGCCTCGATATAAAGGGGATGTTTTATGCGGGTACTAATGGCCTGATGCTCAGCAGAGTAACGTAACAAATGCCCTACTTGGAGAATGCGGCCCTGTTCCTCCGCATAACGAACCAGTTCCGCTCCTTCCTCCCTTGTAGAAGCAAGGGGCTTCTCAACCATTACATGACATCCGGCTTCTAAAGCCTGTCGGGCTAGATGATAATGTGTCTCGGCGGGAGAAGCGATAAAAACAGCGTCACACTGTTTCAGCAAGTCTTCATAGGTCTTGAAGGCAATAGTTCCTGCCTCTCGTGAGACTATTTGAGCCCGTCCATGGTCAGAGTCATAAAGCCCAACAAGATGCTCCCGCTTATGCCGGGAGGCCTGAAGTGCATGGAAGCGGCCAAAATAGCCTGCGCCTGCAATGGCAACATTAAGGGGCCGTCTCTCTATCATGTGGGCGATCATAGCACCCAGTGGAGGTTGTGCAAGACGCTATACACCCCTGCATAATGGTTGCAATAAAAGACCGGAACGGGCATGGTCACACCCCATCTGCGAGATTAGTTCTGGCCACTTCCTCTTCACGCTTTTGAGGTTCTCTGACCCCCTATGTTGTATTACAGTCGCCTCAGGATGTTAGGCGTGGTGGGCATCTGCCTGATCAGTGCCCTCCTCTGTCTTCCTAATTTCATGAAATCCCCCTCATCATTCCTGCCCTGGCATCAGGTGCATCTTGGGCTTGATCTGCGAGGTGGTTCCTATCTCCTGTTGCAGCTGGATACGAAGACACTCCAGCATGACCGGCTTCAGTCTCTAGAGGGTGAAGTACGCCAGGGATTGCTGACGGCTCATCTCGGCTATCGCAATATTGAGCGTGATGATGCTATGGCTTCCGTGCTGGTTACGCCTCGGTCAGATAGCGAAAAAGATAGCGACCGAAAAGTTCTAGAAGGGCTGACACCATCTAGTCCCGGTGAACTTGCTGTCAGTGAAAAGAATGGCCAGTTTATCGTCAGCCTGACACCAGAGGCCATCCGTAGCCGTGCCCGGGAGGCCGTTTCACGTTCTATTGAGATCGTGCGCCGCCGTATCGACAGCACCGGTGCCATTGATCCAAGCATCGCCCGTGAAGGTGAAGATCGTATTGTGCTGGAGCTCCCTGGCATTAGCGATCCTCAGCGTATCAAAACGTTACTCGGTACGACGGCTCGTATGACCTTTCACCTTGTCTCTCCAGACCCTATTCATGCTGGACCCGGCACAACTATGCTGCCTTTGTCCGAAGGGCGTGGGGAGCTGGCTGTGGAAGACAGAATTGATGTCGATGGTGCTAACCTGACGGATGCTGCCGCCACGATGAGCGAAGGACAGTGGGTTGTCGAATTGAAGTTCGACAATAAGGGAGCCGATGACTTTGCCCGCATCACAACACAGAATGTTGGCAAGCCATTTGCTATCGTGCTGGATGGCCGCATCCTGACAAGTCCGGTCATCAATGGCCCAATTACGGCTGGCCAAGGGATTATCACAGGCAGCTTTACGGCTCGGTCGGCCTCTGATCTGGCATTACTGCTACGTGCCGGTGCGCTTCCCGCCCCGCTTACCGTGGTGGAACAGCGGAGCATTGGGCCAAGCCTAGGTGCAGCATCCATTCATGCAGGTATTATCAGCCTTATTGTTGGCTTTGTGCTGGTCGTACTGTTCATGCTGCTCTTCTACGGTCGGTTTGGCCTTTATGCGGATGTTGCTCTTTTTGCCAACCTTGTCATGATTTTGGCTATTCTATCTCTTTTCGAAGCAACCCTGACATTGCCGGGTATGGCAGGCATCTTGTTGACGCTCGGTATGGCTGTGGATGCTAACATCCTCATCAATGAACGTATTCGGGAAGAAGTCCGGAATGGGCGCAAGCCACTTCAGGCTCTACAGGCTGGGTTCCAGCGGGCAACGAGTACGATTATCGACAGTAATGCCACAGCCTTTCTTGCGCATGTCATGCTCTTTGTCTTCGGTACTGGGGCTGTCCGAAACTTTGCCTTGACCATCACCATTGGTATCGTCACCACACTGTTCACGACACTGGTACTATCCCGCATGCTGATTGTCCGTTGGTATGCTCATAAACGTCCACAAGAACTGCCGGTCTGATCGCCATGTTTTCTCGCCCTCTTCTCCGTTTCGTACGTGATGACCGACAGATCCGCTTCATGCGTGGCCGTCATGCCGGTTTGATCGTTTCTGCACTCCTTTCCATCGCTTCGGTGGTGTTGTTTTTCGCACCTGGCCTGAATCTTGGGTTGGATTTCCGTGGCGGCGTTATCGTAGAGACCCACTCTCCAACTGCGGAAGACCCTGCACATATGCGGGCTGTTCTGAAGGCTGGTCAGATCAATGCGGCTTCTGTTCAATCCTTCGGGTCACCTCAGGATGTCCGAATTGCTATCAATCTCCCCCGCGGTGGGGAGGATGAGCATGTTACCCAGAAACTGGTCGATCATGTCCGGGCTGTCATTGTGCAGGCTATTCCCGGTGTTCAGATTCAAAGGGCCGATGCAGTGGGCGGGGCCGTTTCCTCTGAGCTGTTCCGTGATGGTGTTCTGGCACTCCTATTCAGTCTTGGAATGATTCTCATTTATATCTGGTTTCGATTTGAACGAGAATTTGCCCTAAGTGCCGTCATTACACTTGTGCTGGACCTAACAAAGACCATCGGTTTTCTGATAGTCACACGTTTTGAATTTGATCTCGTCATGGTAGCCGCACTGCTTACCATTCTTGGGTACTCCACAAACGATAAAGTCGTCGTTTATGACCGTGTTCGTGAGAATCTCCGCAAGTATCGGACAATGCCTCTACGGGAACTTCTTGACCTTTCCATCAATGAGACGCTTAACCGGACACTGGGAACATCTATGACAGTGTTTCTCGCTGCTTTGCCTTTGGCTCTGTTTGGTGGCAGTACCTTGACAGGCTTTGCTACCGTCATGCTGTTCGGTATCGTGGTAGGAACATCATCATCTATCTTTATTGCTGCCCCGCTTCTGCTTTTAATGGGACAGAAGAGATTGCGGCGGGAAGGATGAGAAGAAGTTTTTCAATAGTTGGATAAAAAAAGGGGGCGTGATGCCCCCTTTTTTATGACCTTTTTTCCAGACGTTCCTTCATTTCAAGATCAGGTCAAGATAACGGGTCAGCACCTGTTCTGCTTTGAAATCTGACCGGATCGTCTGGGAGTCTAGATTACGAAGCACTACTTTGCGGGTTGTTTCATCCATCTGGATCAACAGGGGCATATCCTTCTGGTGTAACTTACCAAGAAGAAAGGCCCCACGAGCCATACCGTTGATGATGAAATACGAATAAAGATGCACGTTGGGGGATAAGGGTACGCCAAAAGCAGTACTCTCCGCCCTTGCAGGACCGATAGAGACAGCCCCCGCCAAGACGAGGGCTGCCATAGAAACCCGCCCTAATGTTTTCGTAACAAGAGAACAGATCATTTTTCGGATGAACGCGCAGCCAGAATGTCGCGGATCTCGGTCAGCAACACTTCTTCTTTGGACGGTGCAGGCGGGGCAGCAGGCTGAGCCTCTTCTTTGCGGTGCAGTTTACTAAGAAGGCGCATCATCCAGAAGATAAAGAAAGCAATGATCAGGAATTGAATCACTGCATTGAGGAACAGACCAACATTGATGGTCACTGCTCCCACCTTTTGGGCTTCTGCTAGCGTATCCTTAACCGGCCCCTTCAAGGTAATGAAGATATTGCTGAAATCCACTCCTCCGGTCAGGAGGCCTAGAATCGGGGTCAAGATATCCTTGACAGCACTGTTGACGATGGAGCTGAACGCAGCACCAACGACCACACCGATGGCCAAGTCCACAACATTGCCACGCATGATGAACTTCTGGAAATCAGCCACCCAGCCAGGTGCTTTAATAGGGCTCTTTATGGGGCTCATATAGCCTTTCCCTGAAATTTGGAGAACAGACGCTGTTGGCAGATGCTCTGCCACTGGTTAGTACAGCGTTTACCTCATCGTAGCATACAGCGCATTATGGCAAAACTGTATGAGGTTTTTCAGAAATTGCCCTATCGGCAAAAAGAATGACACTCAACCTTTATTTTATGGGCTAAATCCTTTATGGAAGGCTCCGTCTGCTCCGGTCGGTATCGGAGCTTCTTTCATCAGGTTCAGGAAATATTATGAAATCCGGCATCCACCCCGACTACCACGAAATCACAGTCGTGATGGCTGATGGCAGCGAGTACAAGACCCGCTCCTGCTACGGCGAGCCTGGCGCTAAGCTGCGTCTGGACGTTGACCCCAAGACCCATCCGGCCTGGACTGGTGTTCAGCGTATTCTGGATACAGGGGGGCAGGTTGCCAAGTTCAACAAGCGCTTCTCCGGTATCGGTAATATCAAGAAGTAAAATTGACTTCACTCTGTGGGAAACCCGGAGCAAGACCCCTCCCTTCCCTTATGAGGAAGCGGAGGGGTTCTTTTTTTGCTGCAATATCCATTCAATTTTTGCAGCATTCGTATCTTGACCTCTCATACTCTCTAGCGCATTTTGGCGGGAATGTCGTGCATTATGCAGGCACCGCCCCTTATCAGGGTGGCGGGTGATTCTTTTCCAGAGTGGCCCGGGCCCTGCCAGATGCCGGACCATATTATCGCTCTGCAAAGGACTGCGTTGACATGACCCTGCCGCTAATGCCGAAGGCGACCGCCGTCTGGCTGATTGAGAAAACTGGCCTTACTTTTGATCAGATCGCTACTTTCTGCGGGATGCATCCGCTAGAGATTCAGGCTATTGCCGATGGCGAAGTTGGCGGTGGGATCAATGGTTATGATCCTGTAAAAAACAATCAGCTAACCGAAGTTGAGATCAAGCGCTGTGAGGCCAATCCTTCCGCTCGTCTTAAGCTGATCGCTACCCCGAATCCTGTAGCACGCCGTGCTAAGGGCGCACGCTATACTCCTGTTGCTAAGCGTCATGATCGTCCTGATGCGATTGCTTTTGTCCTACGGCAGTTCCCTCAGTTGAATGATACACAGATCGTTCGGCTTCTGGGTACCACGAAAGACACAATCGCCAAGATTCGTAATCGTGAACATTGGAATAGCCCCAACATCAAGCCGCGTGATCCGGTCATCCTTGGTCTTTGCACCCAGACAGACCTGAATGCTGCGGTACAGGCGGCCAATGACCGCCTCGTCCGTGAGGGTAAGCCGCTTGAGACCCTTCATGAGGACCTTGATCCAAACAGTCTCTTCTCATCCCATGATGGAACAGATTCCAACATCTAGGAAGGAGGAGAGAAAAGACGATGAATGCCTCACCGATGCCGACAGTGGGTGTGATCATGGGCAGTCAGTCCGATTGGGAGACCATGAAACATGGCTGTGAACAGCTGGAAGCTCTAGGTATTGCCTACGAGGCCCGGATTGTCTCTGCGCACAGAACCCCGGACCGTCTTGCTGATTATGCCAAAACTGCCCGTGAACGTGGCTTGAAGGTTATCATCGCAGGAGCCGGTGGGGCAGCACATCTTCCGGGAATGTGTGCTGCATGGACGACCCTACCCGTTTTCGGCGTCCCTGTGGAAAGTCGAACGCTCAAGGGACAGGATAGCCTGCTGTCTATCGTGCAAATGCCCGCTGGCGTTCCTGTAGGAACATTGGCTATTGGGAAAGCCGGGGCCATTAATGCGGCTCTGCTGGCAGCTTCCGTTTTATCGCTTTCTAATGACGAGCTTGCCGCACGGCTAAAAGGGTTCCGAGATAAACAGACGCATTCTGTTGCAGAGGTGCCTGTTGGATGAAGACTGAAGCATTAAAGCCCGGCGCCTGTATCGGTATTGTTGGTGGTGGACAGCTGGGGCGTATGTCTGCTGTTGCCGCCGCTAGGTTGGGCTATAAGGTTCATATCCTTTCCGATAGTCAGCCTAACCCCGCAGCAGAAACGTCCGCTTATTTGACGATCGGCTCCTATGATGACCCTATCTGTTTGGAGAAATTCGCTCGGTCCTGTGATGTCATCACTTTTGAGTTTGAGAATATCAGTGCAGAAGGTTTGAGCCATCTTGCTCGTTTTTGTCCGGTTCATCCATCGGGACGCATCTTGGAAATTAGTCAAGATCGTATAACGGAAAAGACAACGCTTGGCTCTTTTGGGTTGCCCGTAGCACCGTGGCGGGAGGTTGCCTCTCCAGATGAGTTACGTTCCCTGTCGTCATTCGGATTCCCTTGTATCCTGAAAACCACTCGTTTTGGATATGACGGGAAAGGCCAGTTCCGCTTAGATGATGAAGAGGCTTTCAGAACACTTCTAGAAAAAGCGGATGCTCTCCCCTACCCTCTGGTCGCTGAGCAAAAAATTGATTTTGCTCGTGAGGTCAGTGTGATGGTAGCCCGGAATGCTGAAGGGACTATTCGTTGTTTCGATGTGTCAGAGAACCATCATCGACAGGGTATTTTGCGTGTTTCCGTTGCTCCGGCGCCCATTATGCCTTCATTGGCTGAAAAGGCGCAGGCTCTAGCAACAGAACTAGCTGAAAAGCTCGGGCTAATCGGTATTATGGGGGTAGAACTGTTCGAGGATCGGAACGGGACCCTTCTGGTCAATGAGATTGCTCCCCGGCCTCATAATTCAGGCCATTGGACCATGAATGCCTGTCTTGTAGATCAGTTCGAGATGCATATTCGTGCCGTGACAGGGCTTCCTCTTCCTCCTGCCCGGCGTCATTCAGATGCGTATATGCATAATTTGATTGGCCCGGATGATATGGCCCTGTTGCCGGGGATTTTTCAGGAAGAAAATGCGTCCATCCATCTTTACGGGAAGAAAGAAGCTCGTCCCGGTCGTAAGATGGGTCACGTTAATCGAATCTTCCCTCGTGGGGGGCTACCTGGAAGCATGGTTCTATCTAGTTATCAACCTAGGCTTGAGGGGTGATCAATCATCATCAAAAAGCCCGAGCTGGCGAAAGCTGGTTTGGGCTTTTTTTGTGATGATGAAATGGTCAATCAGTTTGATATCTATGACAGCTAGGGCCTTTTCAATATTTTGAGTCATGATGATATCACTGCGAGATGGGTTGACCTGTCCTGATGGATGGTTGTGAACTATGATGATGCCCGTTGCTTTTAACTCCAAGCAGCGTTTGGCTATCTCTCGTGGATAGACTGATACATGGTTGGTTGTACCATGGTTCTGTACTTCATCACGGATAAGGTAGTTCTTCTGGTTAAGGAAAAGGATACGGAATTGCTCCACCTTTTCCCGAGCCATCTGAACCATCAAGTAGTCTTTCAGCACATCCGGTTGTTCTAACAAATTCCCTTCTGGTAGAAGGGCACGTCCATACCGATGGGCAAGCTCTTTCAATACAGCACAAAATACGGCCAGAGATATGTTCTCTTTGGCGATATTCTTTCGGTCCGTTGGTTGATCAAAAATAAGTGCAGCTAGTGATTCATGATGGAGCAGTAAATGTTTTGCTAATTCTTTACGTGCTTCTTCACTAGATACGATAAAAGACGCAACCCTGTGGAAGATTTCTTCCACGGATAATTGATGCTTTGTAATTATTTTTGCTCCTTATAGAAGCCCTGATTCGCTCATACTGACATACCACCCATCCCCTATGAGGACTCCCTCATGTACGAGGATATCCAAAGTTTGCAATGCCAACTTCAATCCACGTATTTCAGGGGCTAACGCTGTGGCTGGAGATTGTGAATGGTAATAAACGATGATAGCGGCCGTGGCATGACAAGAAAGAAGATGCTGCGCTATCAAGCGATGGGAGCTGTGTAAATTGCTGCTGGCAGGCAAGAGCTTTTCTGTAATGAGGCTGTTGTTACTATCCAGACAGATCAGGCCGATTTTCGGTTCGTGCATTCTCTGTAAGGTGCCCTTCAGATAATTCATCAAGGCTGAGGCATTACCCAGTTGGAGTGGTATGTCATCATCACTTTCCATGAGAGAACGAGCAACCAATACTGGGAGCTCCAAGAGGGTGATGAGACGGTCAGTAAGACCGTGCTGTTTCAGTTTGGCTTGAGAAGATTGCAGCAACCTTCCTAATGATCCAAAAGCCGTAAGCAATGCCTTAGCCTGCGGGTTCGTATCTCGTCTTGGTATGGCGTAAAAAAGTAACACTTCCAACAGCTCATAATCAGCAAGGGTCTCTGCCCCGTGTATGAGGATACGTTCTCGCATCCTAGCTCTATGTCCTTGTTTGGATGAAACTGCTTTTTTCACAATCTATGGTTATATCCTAGCCAGCGTGTATGAGCCGCATTATACCAGATAATCGTGATGGATGATCTTTTTTCCCCCCGCTTCCCGCCCGCAGGTCCTGATTATCTGCAGGGTCTGAATGAAGAGCAGCGTCTTGCCGTTGAAACAACACAAGGTCCCCTCCTGATTCTAGCTGGTGCTGGTACAGGAAAGACCAGGGTTCTGACAACACGGTTTGCTCATATCCTGTTAGAGAAACTGGCATGGCCGGAACAGATTCTTGCTGTGACCTTTACCAATAAAGCTGCCAGAGAAATGAGGGAGCGTATTAGTGCCATCCTTGGCAGGTCGATAGATAGCCTATGGTTGGGCACATTTCATTCCCTTTGTGCCCGTATGCTACGGCAACATGCACCGCTTGTCGGACTGGAGCGTAACTTCACCATTCTAGATACGGATGATCAGCTCCGCCTACTCAAGCAGGTTATTGAACCTTGGAAACTTGATCTTAAACGCTTCCCTCCGGCCCAGATTATGCATCAGATCCAGTTATGGAAAGATCAAGCTCTACTCCCTGACGCCCTCACTCCCGCACAGACATCTGAACTAGCGAATGGCCAAGCTCCGGCTATTTATGTGGCCTATCAGACCCGTCTTAAAGAGCTAAACGCATGTGATTTTGGGGATCTCATGTTGCATATGATGACTATCCTACGTCAGCATCCTGACGTACTGGAACAGTATCAGCAGCGCTTTCGGTATATTCTGGTTGATGAGTATCAAGATACGAATGCTATTCAGTATTTATGGCTCCGTTTGCTAGCTAAAAGGCAGGATGGAGAGGATTCGAATATCGCTTGTGTTGGAGATGATGACCAATCGATCTATTCGTGGCGTGGTGCTGATATTGCAAATATTTTGCGATTTGAAAAAGATTTCCCTGGTGCAAAAGTTATTCGATTGGAACAGAACTACCGTTCTACGCCTCGTATTCTGAGTGTAGCTTCACAGGTTATTGCCCATAATGAAGGTCGGTTGGGTAAGGTCTTACGTCCTGGGTTGAAGACTGAAGAAGGTGAACCTATCGAGGTGATCAATACGCCGGATTCAGATGATGAAGCGCGTGTTATTGGACGGCGTATTCAAGAGTTGCACACAGCGGGTCAGTCCTACGGTTCCATTGCTATTCTCATGCGCGCGGGTTTTCAGACACGTCCCTTTGAAGATGCATTAATGAAAATGGGGATTCCTTATCAGATCATTGGTGGTCTAAGGTTCTACGAACGGGCTGAAATACGAGACGCTATCGCTTATATGCGAGCGGTCTTATACCCTACTGATGATCTTGCTTTTGAACGTATCGTCAATCTACCCAAACGAGGCTTTGGCAAGGTTGCTTTAACCCGTCTGCGTGCGGCAGCAAAAAATATGGGCTGTTCTCTTCAGCAGACACTTCAGCATCAGTTACAGCAGGGAGAATTGAAGAGTAAGTTAGCGTCTAGTTTGACAGACCTAATGAATATTCTTGTAAAGATTCGGGAGGTTGTCAGTAAGGAGGGTCATGTTGTTGCAACAGATATGGTGCTTGAAGAAAGCGGCTATCTGGATATGTGGCGGGATGATCCTAAAACTGTAGAGGCAGCGGGACGCCTTGATAATATACGGGAATTGCTTCGAGCACTTGGTGAATTTCCGACAATGGATGCGTTTCTGGAGCATATTGCCCTTGTCATGGATAGCGATAATGCACAGGACGACCCGAATAAGGTCAGTTTAATGACTTTACATGCTGCTAAAGGGTTAGAGTTTCCGAATGTTTTTCTTCCGGGTTGGGAAGAAGGTCTCTTCCCTTCTCAGCGTTCTTTGGATGAAGGGGGAAATAAGTCCTTGGAGGAAGAAAGGCGGTTGGCTTATGTTGGCTTGACCCGTGCTCGTGAGCGAGTGGTTATATCGTATGCGAATAACCGTAGGCTTTATGCCAACTGGCAAGATTCTATACCAAGCCGTTTCCTTGATGAATTGCCTGAAAGCCACATCATCAGAAATGTTGCAAAAGCTGAACACGCTCTAGGTTCAAAGAGCTTTTTTAATCGTCAAGCTCCTTTCCCAGCAAAACGCACCATAAAGCCCTCCCCTGTACAGGCAACTATCCCTATAGGAGCAACAGTACGCCATAAACGTTATGGTGAAGGTGTAGTCATTGGGGCGGAAGAAGATCGTCTGTCTATCAATTTTGAAAATATCGGTCTGAAACGGATCATGGCCGGTTTTGTGGAGATCGTATCGTGAAGACCAAACAAAGTTCCATCGCCCCGTCCCATATTGGTACCCGCCACGCCCGGGCACTGGAAACACTCTCCATCGTAGTAGAGGAAATGCATGTACCTCTCTTCGAACAAGCTCTTCTTGGAGTGTGCGACACAGTCGGGATGTTTGAAGAAGATGATGAGCAGCGTTACTGGCGGCTAGAAGCCGTTAAGGAAAAGGGCCGGAACGAAGAGGAGTTGGACAATGCCCTAGCCCTTGTTCGTGCTATGACAGGTGTTGAAGCTCCCCTACACCGACAGAATATCGAGGCTGAAGGCTGGCTTGCACGCACGCAGGAGGCTTTCCCTCCACAATATGTAGGCCGGCGTTTCTGCATCCGAGGAACGCATTTGCAGGAAACACCCCCTTCTAACAAGCTAAACATCACATTAGATGCCGGCATTGCCTTTGGCTCTGGAGAACATGGCTCTACTCGTGGGTGCCTGAGGGCATTGGAAATGATCGCCCATCGCCACCCCCGGCATATTCTAGATATGGGGTGTGGGTCGGGTATTCTTGCTATGGCAGCGGCTAGTCTACTCCATCGCCCTGTTCTAGCCGTAGATATTGAGCCATGGTCCGTCCGTGTCGCTGCCTCGAATGCTCGGCTGAACGGTATCGGTCCACTGCTTGACTGCCGCTTCGGCAATGGCTGGCATACAGAAGCTGTCCGCCGGAACGCACCGTATGACCTTGTATTTGCCAATATTCTAGCCCGCCCGCTGTGTCGCATGGCCAAGGACCTTGCCCGTAATCTTCAAGCTGGGGGAACGGCCATTCTAGCTGGGCTGCTCAATACGCAAGCCCGTATGGTACTGGTAGCCCACCAGAGACAAGGCCTAGTCCTAGAAAAACAGCTCCGAGAAGGCCCCTGGAGTACACTCATCCTTCGGAAACCCGCCTAACCTTCTTCCTTTCATTTTTTCAATGGTGGCCTTGTGTCTCTCTCTTCCATCCCCCTACAGGAACGTCCTGCCCTCGTTCGCCAATATTTCAATAAGCTCGGTATTTCTGGCTTCATCATCACGCGTGGTGATGAATATTTAGGGGAATATGTCGCCCCACATTCCGAAAGACTAGCTTGGTTAACAGGGTTTACTGGCAGTGCTGGGCTTGCCATTCTTCTGGAAGAAAAAGGCAGCGTCTTTTCAGATGGCCGCTACACAGTCCAAATGGCCGAACAAGCACCTTCCACTTTATGGAAAACCCATCATAGCGGGCACGTTCCTCCCCGGCAGTGGCTATCCCAGAATGGACAAGGTCTACGTATTGGATATGATCCCAGATTGACCAGCCAAAGGGATCTCTCCTCATGGCAAACTGCTGGAGTTCAGTTAATTCCTTTATCTGAAAACCCGATTGATTTGGCTTGGCACGATCAGCCACCTCCACCAGCTGATCTGATTTATCATCAGCCTTTCAACCTTACGGGCGAAACCAGCCAGAGCAAACGGAATCGTCTGGCTCAGCAGCTGCGTGAAGAAGGACAGGACGCCATCATCCTTGCGGACTGTCCGTCCCTTGCTTGGCTTCTAAACATCAGGGGGCAAGATATTGCTATGACCCCCGTCGCTCACGCCTATGGTATCCTTCATGCTGACAGCACGGCGACTATTTTCGCCGATGCTTCACGTTTTCATGATGAAATTGAAGATTCAGGCATACACCCACGACACCCTGATGAACTTCCCGATGCTCTGAAGGCTCTTTCCAGCAAAGTGGTCCGAGTAGACCCGGCGACCACGCCCGTCTGGTTTAACATGATGCTCAAGGAGGCCGGAGCTCACATTATTGATGCAACGGATATTTGCACCCTTCCGAAGGCCATCAAAACGGTTGTAGAGCAGGATGGCAGTCGTCAAGCGCATGAGTTGGATAGCATTGCCCTTGCTCGTTTCCTCTACTGGCTGGAAGAGCATGGTATTGGCCATCATGAAACAGAACTGGCGGAAAAACTTGAAACTTTCCGGGCTATGTCTCCAGCCTATAAAGGTCCTAGTTTCGAGACAATTTCAGCAGCTGGACAGAATGGAGCCTACCCCCATTATCGGGCAGAGGTTGGGCGTGATAGCATACTTCAGGAGAATAGCGTCTATCTGGTTGATAGCGGTGCTCAATATCCTTTCGGCACTACGGACATTACACGAACAGTCTGGACCGGTCCGGATGAAGCCCCCCCTGCCATCCGACAAGCCTTTACAGCTGTTCTGAAAGGTCATATCGCCCTCAGCCGCCAACGCTTCCCCGTGGGGCTCCCCGGTTACCGACTGGATAGTCTCGCTCGCTCAGCCCTCTGGAATCAAGGGCTAGACTTTGATCACGGAACAGGCCACGGCATCGGCAGCTATCTTTCCGTGCATGAAGGGCCTCAATCCATTTCCGTGGCACCACGACCAACTGGCCTTGTGCCGGGAATGATTCTCTCCAATGAGCCAGGTTATTACGAAGTCGGGGCTTATGGCATCCGTATTGAAAATCTGCTTCTTGTACGAGAAAGCTCCCTTCCCGAAGGCACTCGACCTTCCCTTGAGTTCGAGGTTCTAACTCATACACCTATTGATCGCAGACTGATTGCCATAGAGCAACTAACCACAGAAGAGCGTCACTGGTTAGACCGCTATCACGCTGTGGTTTTAGACAAATTGCTCCCACTGTTGGAAACAGAGCTTCATCCTTGGCTGAAGCGTAATTGTGCACCTCTATCGTGAAGGCAAAAGACATAAAAAAAACCTCTCACCTTTTAGGGTGAGAGGTTCTGATCAACAAACTATCCCGTTGATCAGGCTGGGGGTAGATCTTCTTCCAATACCGTCATATTGATGGCGTAAGATACTTCGCCTTCATCTTCATCACGATAAACGGTTCCAACGACCTCACCAGCCACTGCAATTTCGACACTCATGCCCTTACGGGGTGGAAGCTGCACCGTCAATTCTGGCGAACCCAAAAGACGGCGTAGTGCTTTCTGCAAACGGGGGGCTTCAGCAGCTGAAATATCGGCCATAAAGAAAACTCCAAAAAGGGGAAACGGCCCTCCTCTCTAACCGATTGCTCCGGAGACTAAAACCCATCTTTCCGACAGAAAGAAAAACATGATACAGCATCTCATACTTACCTGCCTTTCTACTCTTATGGAGAGAGAATGACGTTTCGGAAAATCCTATTCCGGCTTACCTGTCTACTACCCATACCTTTGTCTGCTTGTGGTTACTGGGATGCTCTAGAAGCTCACAAAGCACAATATGAAATGGTGGGCATGACAACATTTGATCTACAGGCCTGCGCGGGAGCTCCCAACTCTACCAAAGCCCTTACCAATGATGTTGCCATATGGGAATATGATATAACCCGCTCTGTTGCGACAGTCAGCAGTACGCAGGGTACGTCTCTTTTTCCTATCAATATCCCTGATGTTATCAACGGGTATCAACAGCTTTTTGGAAAACCGGGTTCAGCATGCCGTATGCTCGTCCGTATTGACCATGACCGCATTTCTGAGATCCATTACGCGGGGGACAATGACGAATATGTAGGTGAAGATGGTATCTGCTCTATGATCACCCGCGGCTGCGCACGACAGCCTGAAGGAACAATGCGTAGTGCCCCGGGCTTCTGGCCAATGGGACCGATCTCAGCTTTCCATTCTATGCCGACAGAGGAGCAGCGTCCGGAGGCTACCTATTCCGACAAATCGGGCAAGTTTGTTCCAAACTACGATCATAAGCCGGGCGAACCTCTTATCCAGCCCGCCCCTAAGGATGGAGCTATCCCGAAGGTCTATCGGAATAATGGATTGCTCAACATCCATCAGGGTAATGACGGCTTGCCCATCATCAACATGCAATCCAAGTAACAACAACAGGAGAGTTTCCGCACCGGCAAGGAAACTCTCCATAAAAAGCTACTTGTTTTAAGAAAGTAGATCTTTCATTCGCCG
Source organism: Bombella intestini (assembly GCF_002003665.1). Lineage (GTDB taxonomy): Bacteria > Pseudomonadota > Alphaproteobacteria > Acetobacterales > Acetobacteraceae > Bombella > Bombella intestini. The sequence goes on along the minus strand of NZ_JATM01000001.1, from coordinate 315,157 downwards.
TACAGATGCTCCCAACCCTACAAAAACAGCCTCACTAATCAGAAAATGCCCAATATTGAGTTCTCTCAAGCCTGGTAGTTTTGTAATGGGAGACACATTTTCATAGGTCAGCCCATGCCCTGCATGAAGTTCCAGACCACATTCTATAGCGATTTGGGCAGCCTTGTGCAGACGCTCCAACTCTCCTTCCTTCCCCAAAGCATAAGCCCCCGTGTGCAGTTCAATCACCGGAGCGCCCAGCGCAGCTGCCGTACGGATAGCTTCTGGTTCTGGGTCAATGAATAATGAAACACGGATACCTGCTTCCAGAAGACTTTTGATAGGCGACGCTATGCTATCCCGCAATCCTACGACATCAAGCCCCCCTTCGGTTGTCAGTTCTTCCCGCCTTTCAGGGACGAGACAACAAGCGTGAGGTTTCAGGTCACAGGCCATAGCGACCATCTCATCCGTAACTGCCATTTCGAAATTGAGAGGTGCAGACAGATCCCTAAGGCGTCTGATATCCTCATCCCGAATATGACGGCGGTCCTCACGTAGATGGGCAGTGATGCCATCAGCCCCATGCTCTAAAGCAAGTTTAGCGGCACGGACAGGGTCCGGGTAACACTCCCCCCGTGCGTTACGCAATGTCGCAACATGGTCAACATTGATACCAAGACGGATCATGGACCGTTCCTTTCCCTCTTCATGAAGTCTGCGCATCACTCATGACACGCTGGAGAGCCATATCATGGGCCATAGCGAGAGCAGACAAAAGGCTTGAAATACTTGCCTTTCCTGTTTCTTCCGGCCCGACAGCAATATCAAAGGCCGTGCCGTGGTCCGGCGAAGTGCGAATAATAGGCAGCCCTAACGTGATATTCACACCTCCGGCCATGTCTAGCGTCTTAACTGGGATCAACCCTTGATCGTGATATAAACAAATAGCCGCATCATACCGAGGACGGGCAGCTGCGCTGAACATCGTATCGGGCGGCATAGGACCGATTACATTCATTCCTTCTCTGCGAAGGGCCTCCACAGCAGGCTGGATGATCCGCATCTCCTCACCCCCCATCATACCATTTTCCCCGGCATGAGGATTCAAGCCTGCTACGGCAAGCCGTGGCTGAGGAAGGCCAAAATCCCGCCGAAGTGACGCTTCTGTCACTCGTGACACGGCAACGATCCGATCTGTCGAAAGTGTATCAATAGCTTTCTTTAAAGGAATATGGACGCTAGTCAGCGTGACCCTGAGCTCCGGGCAGGCCAACATCATAACCTCTTGCCCAGTCGCTCCACATAACGCTGCAAGAAACTCTGTATGTCCCGGATGAGGAAAGCCGGATGCCATAAGCACATGCTTGGCAATCGGATTCGTCACAACAGCACTGGCAGCACCTTCTAACGTGTAATGAACGGCCTTTCTGATACTCTCAATTACCGTTACGGCATTGCCCGGCGAAGGACAGCCAGAATAAACCGGCTCCGGGCAAGATAACGGCAGCACGGGCAATGCATCAACAAAACAGGAGGCCGCTTCTGAGGGATGTCGTATCTCACGATATGGAGTGTTCGCCCCCAATAGAGCGGGGTCACCTATCCAGAAAAACACCCGCCCGCTGGCCTTAAGGTTGCTCCATACACGACGTGTCAGTTCTGGCCCTATGCCAGCTGGGTCTCCCATAGTCAGAGCAATGGGCAATGCCATATCGGCCTCCTATAGGAATCAGCGTGCCAGAGCTGCCAGTATACGCACCCATGAGCGGATGCCATGGAAGAACGAATCCAGACCATACTGCTCATTGGGCGAATGAATCCGATCATCAGCCTGGGCAAAGCCAACCATGAGTGCATCCATCCCGAGGGCTTCACGAATTTCCTCGGCTACCGGGATCGATCCTCCGCACCCAGTCATGACGGCCCGCTGTCCCCATTCCGAACTTAATGCCTCCAACGTTGCCAGCAGAAAGGGACTTTCGCCATTCACCGCAAAGCCAGGGGAAGCTCCATGGCTCGTAAAAACAGCATCAACATCTTCAGGAAGAGCGGCACGAACATAAGCCCGGAACGCCTCTCGAATCTTTAGAGGGTCCTGCCCTGGTACCAGACGAAATGACAATTTTGCGGAAGCCCGTGCCGGAATAATGGTCTTAAATCCGTCATCTTGATAACCACCCGTCAGGCCATTGACTTCAAAACTCGGACGGCACCACGTCTGTTCAATAGCACTGAATCCCCGTTCCCCTGCCGCCTGAGAAAGACCGACACCTTCCAGTAGGGCCGCATCATCAGGATAAAGAGCCCGCCACTGCGCACGTACCTGTTCATCTGGTTCAGTCACGCCATCATAAAAACCGGGCAGTGTAACCCGCCCCTTCTCATCACGCAGACCACTAATGATCTGACAAAGCAGAAAAGCCGGATTGGCAGCTGCATTACCATACATGCCAGAATGAAGATCCTGACACGCAGCGACAAGTTCTATCTCCTCTGCCACAGTGCCACGAAGAGAGGTCGTGATAGCGGGTGTCTTCCGGTCCGGCATGGCAGTGTCGCAGATCAGAGCGACATCGGCTTTTAACTCCTCCAGATTCGCCTTGAGGAAGGGTAGCAGATTCTCCCCACCGGATTCTTCTTCACCCTCCAGTAGAAAACTCACGGCGACAGGCAATTCACCATGGACAGCCTTCCACGCCCGGCAGGCCTCGATAAAGGTCATCACCTGCCCTTTATCATCACTCGCCCCCCGTGCCACGATGACTTTACGGCCATCATCAGTTTCTTTCAGGCAAGGTTTAAACGGGTCTGTGTTCCAAAGCACTTCAGGGTCTGTCGGCTGCACATCGTAATGACCATAAAACAAAACATGCGTCTGCCCGCTCTGTAACTTCTCTTCATTGGCTTCATCATGTCCGACCACCATAGGGTGTCCCGGCTCCGCCCACGAAACCTCTCGAAGAGAAGCTGTAAAACCAAGCCCCCGTAGTTCATCAGCCAACCAGCCCGCAGCTTTTCGGCAATCAGCAGAGTGATGCTTTTGTGTAGAAATGCTGGGAATACGCAGCAGATCACACAGCCTTTCCAAAGCGGCATCCCCATTGCTCTCCACATAGCGGAGAACTTCTGCCATTTTTTCACTCATTTTCAGCATTCTCCTTCTGGCCCCGCTGTTCCTCTGGCAATGTCACGCCCAAACGGGTGGGAAGTGGCATGAGCTCGTCTTCCAATTCCTCGTCAAGCTCTTCTGAATTCTCTTTTACAGCAGATAACACTTCGCCACTTGGTTTCAGCACAATACGCAAGGGGGATGGCGCAAAAGCCCGGCGCTGTGGCCTGCTCTCCTCCCTACAAGGCCGTTCCATCGTGGTGGGCCCCTTAAGCAATGTCTCGATAAATTGTCCGAACATCTTATGCAGACGGTCATGACCATGCCTTTCACGCACCGTGTCACGCGCTTTGTGGCGTATCCGACTCCAAAGCTGCGGGTCTTCATAAAGACGGATGATCTGCTGGGCAAAGCGCTGCGGATCATTAAACCCACCATCCAACGCTTCTTCTTCATCCTTCCAGCCAAGACGCTCCATCTGGACGCTATTCAATACGGCCGGCACACCCCGCCCTGCGGCTTCCAGTATTTCAGTAGCCTGCGTCGTGAGAACTCGTGATGGATCCATAAGAATACGGCAGCGATCCATCATGCTCGGCAACGTGTCCATCTCGGCCAGCCCGTCCAGCGGTGCCAAACGTTCATAGAAGCCTAAATCAACCAGAGGGTGATGATATCCCCCAATGCCGATAGAGGGCTGTGTGCCAAAGTGACGCTGCAGATGCGGCATTACAGAAAGGCAAAACCAGTCAAAGCCATCATGCCCAGCATCCCCGGTACGATAGATGGACAGGGGGAAAAGAATACCCTGACGCCGCCCAAATTCATCGTCCCTCCCCAACTGACGAGAAGAAACAGCGTAAGGAAGAGACGTTACAATGCCATAGCCCAGCCTGTGCAACAGTGCAGCCGTCCGCTCATCGCCTGTTACAATCCCCTGACAGAGCCAAGCATATTCCAGCTCCTTCCGGGCCTCTCTCATGAGGCGTGCCGGCTCATCTACGACACCAACCAGCCGCCGTAGATGTTCTTCCATAACCTTGAGGGACGTGCCATCTTGATTGACGGTATCCAGAACAATCAGCCTGTCTTGGACAGCAAAGTCTCCTGTCGCAAGAACGGGGCCAAGGCTGGAAAGAACCTGCGTCCCACTTAGCCAGAGCATCTTCATGTCGGCCTGCCATTCTCGCAAGAAGGATGGAAAATCCTCTATGCCCCGCCAGCATTCCACATCAGCCGGATAGTCATGAGGGACAACCAGCCGATCCTCATGCCTCCGGTCCAGACCGACAATAAGCACACGCCACCCTAGCCAGCGGAAAGCGTCAATCTGCTGCATAATCCGCTGCGTTGGCCCCCCCTCAACCAAACGTGGCAGATGAGGGAAAACCATCATAACAAGAGGGCGATAACTTTTCCCGGTTCTGACACTTCCCCCAGCTATGGCATGTCCAGGTAGAAAAATAGGAAATAGTCGCCGTAATGCCTCCCTTTCCATGGTCCGGCTTGTATAATTTTCCGGCGTAGTATTTAGCATTTTGGCCTGAACAGTGGGCCAATATGACAACGTCCTTCCCGTTGCTCTCAATGCTATGGAGAAACAAGGAAAGAAAGGTTCTGCTTTATGTCCGTCTAGATACCCTAGAGCGTCTTCCAGACCCTTGCGATGGCAGAATAGCATCCCTCCCTGCACAGCCTCTACAATCCTCTGGAAACTGACGGATTGCGCTTGTGCTTTCTCTCCTTGCCCGTGGCAGGTCATACTACCATCACGCCACACGGCGCTGCCTGCCTCTAGTACAGTATTGCTGCTTGTTAACAGTTTACCGCCACCTTCAGTTCCTTCCTCCATCATGAAGGTCAAAGCGGTAGGAAGAGTCATTGGCAGCAATTGCACGCCAGATTCCAACAGCAGAATGCGCTCTCCAGCAAGAAGCGGCACAGCTCGCTGCAGTTGCTGCGCTTGTGGCAGAAGCTTATCACTGACGATATGCTGCAGGCCTTCAACAGCCTGATCTAGCCGTTGTCGAGACAGAGCATTACCCGTCCCCACTACGATAACCTGTAGGTTGGGAATACCCTGTGTGTGCAGGGAGGTCAGCGTAGCAATGTCGAGCAGGTAGTTGCCCTCTGAGAACAGAACAACACTCAGCTGTGGCTGCTCTTGCTGAACAAATCTCAGCGGACGACGAAAAAGAGAAGGCAAGCTGGCCTCTACCTTCTGCAAGGCCAGCTTGTTGGCTGCTGTCACGGATATCTCGGGCGAGTTGGCACTGACCTGCCCCTCTTGCCGCAGAACCCACAGTAGAAATGGATTATCGACATGAGCTAGATTAAGCACATGGGGTAGGTCCAGTGTTGCCACAAAAGACCGGAAGTCTAGGTCTGAAGATGGACTACGCTGCTCATCAATGCCTGCCCGTATAAAATGGGCGTAACCATTGCGGAATACCCCGCTTCTTACGGCCTCTGCAACATCGGGATTCTGTGCCAGATAATATGCTTCATCAAAATATGGGTTCGGGTCATAATCCCCCGGATTATCACAGCTCATGTAATGATGGAGAGGACTTACAAACACCCCATCATTGATCAAGGCTGCAACCTCAGGGTAACGCTCAAGATACCAAATAGGGTCAAAATACCATGATGTTCTGAGCGTCCTGACGTCCGAATTCTCAAGGGACAGATACTGGCTAAAAGCCCCTTGTGAAGGATCGAATGGGATATTCTCCCTTAAACATTCACGAATAAAAAGTTCGGCATCAAACAGAAAATGGGGTGAACGGAACCCATAATCTCCCACACATAGAAAATGGTCATACGCATTAACATAGCCAGCATCACGCATGGCCCGGAGGCTATAATCTGTATTTTCTCTGAGATAATATTCGGCCAAAAAAAGCCAGTGTCCTGAACAACTTTGATAGCCAACATCAACGTAATGTTGGAAGCCACTCTGGAAAATGCCTTTCTCCTGCACCCCACGCCGGACATCGGGATAAGCCTTCAGATACCATTCTTCATCAAAATACCTATTGGGAGATGCGCCTTCTTTTTCTTTATGATTTTGCCATCTTTCAACAAGCTGGGCATCCGTCCAAGTAGCTCCTGATTCTGCCAACTGACGAGCATAACGACGGCGATACCACGCAGCATCAAATTCACACCAGACAGGAGCCCTTGCCCGATCGTCTACAACTACTTCCAAAGAGGTCCCGTCCGTGTTCATTTTGTTCCCACAAGCCCTTCCATCATTAGGATGACGCCCAAGTGGCTATACCAGAGTTTCTTCCTTTTAGGGAGGATAACACCTCCCCCCGTTAGGGGCATCATGTAAAGATGAAACCCATAGATGACATAATGGGAGAGTTCTTCTAAAGTCCGCCCACAACATTCAACAGCATTCTTCATCCCTCTCTTGGTCTATCTTGTTCACTGCCATGAGGCAGGATAGGAGCAGTCTTCATGATTCGCCTTTTGATCATCGTTCTTTTTCTGGCCTTCACGGCCATTTTTGCCATGAGCAATCTGGATGATGCGACCGTCTGGTTGGCGTCATTCGGTTTCTCCATCAAAATGGGGAAACTCATCGCTCTTCTTGCTGTCCCCTCCTTGGTGCTGGGAATTCTGCTCGGCCTGACCGGTGAGCTACGCCAGCGTCGACGGGCTCGCAAAGCCGAATCACAGCTTCGCAGCTCCCACAAACAGCTCATTGAGCTCCATCAGCGTCTGGACCAGCTCAAATCCAGCAGTTCTGCCCCGGGCACAGAGACTGCCCAGCCTTCCTCACAGAAATAAGATCTTATTCCCTATGTCTGCTCATCGTACCCGCCTCATCGCCGCACTGGATACCGCTTCTTACGACCAAGCCCTACAATGGGCTACTGCACTCGATGGAATAGTCGATGCTATCAAGCTAGGACTGGAATTCACCTACGCCTGTGGGCTGGATGCCGTCAAAGCTCTGGGAAACCGGCAAGATCTGTTTCTTGACCTGAAGCTGCATGATATCCCCAATACAGTTTCCTCAGGCCTAAGGGCATTAACCCCTATCAAGCCGCGCTTGATGACTATCCATGCGCTCGGCGGTGCCGAAATGATTAGCCGCTCCCGTGCTACACTGGAAGATGCTTTCGATAATGATGAAAAGCGGCCTAAACTGCTCGCCGTCACCGTACTAACGAGCATGAATGAACAAAGCCTTAATGAAATCGGCATCAATGCCACTCCACTAGACGAAGTGGTGCGTCTAGGGCGAATGGCCATTCGTGCTGGGGCTGATGGACTTGTTTGCTCCGCTCATGAAATCACAGCACTCCGTGATGCTCTAGGCGACGGGCCGGAGCTTGTTGTGCCCGGTATCCGCCCTGCTGGCAGCAATACAGATGACCAGAAACGTATCATGACACCCGCACAGGCGGCACAGGCCGGAGCCGACTGGATTGTTGTTGGTCGCCCTATTACTAGAGCAGATGATCCAGCTGCTGCAGCACAAGCCATTCAGAACGAGCTTCAGGCCGTTACCCGATGCAGGTAAAGGTTAAAATCTGCGGCCTAACCCGCACAGAGGACATGCAAGCCTGTGCGGCAACGGGCGTACATTGGGTGGGGTTGGTGTTTCATCCCGCCTCCCCCCGTTTTGTAACACCCGAACAGGCTGCCAGGCTTCATAACGCCATTCCAACTGCCGATAAGGGCGGACCTCTCCGTGTCGGTCTTTTCGTAAAACCAACCTTTGAGCAGGTCGCTGCAACACTGAACCAAGTCCCGCTGGATATCCTTCAGCTGTATACAGATGAAAAAACAGCTCTGACGCTGAAACACCAGACTAACAAAAAAGTCTGGCTGGCCCGTGGAGTTGCCAGAACCGAGGACCTGCCCAGTGATACATCCTTTGATGGCTACATCATTGAAGCCCCTTCACAAAAAGGCGACACACGTCCTGGCGGTCTGGGACGTACCTTTAACTGGACCCTGACAGAACACTGGCATGCCCCTGCCCCGTGGCTTCTTGCGGGAGGACTGACACCGGATAATGTGGCACAGGCCGTGCGTGTCAGTAAAACGCGCGCCGTGGATGTTTCATCAGGGGTGGAAGAACGTCCTGGCATCAAATCTGCCCTTCTCATTGAAAAATTTATAAAAAATTCTCAGAAAGGGGCTTGCGTTCATCAGGAATAATGATATTGTTCCCTCATCGCTCGCGGAGAGATGGCCGAGCGGCTTAAGGCGCACGCTTGGAAAGCGTGTGTACGTTAATAGCGTACCGAGGGTTCGAATCCCTCTCTCTCCGCCACTTTTACTTCCCATGCCAAGTGAGCGATGTTAGAATATCATACCCACCGTAGATAGCCTAACCTCAGATGCTATGATAGTTTGATCCTTCAATAAGTTGTAGACTTGGACTATCTCCTATCGTGGTTTTTAGAACATTTCCAAAAAAAAAGAATTAACCAATTAATACTACCGATTGTATCAATGGTGGATTTTCAATGAGAAATCATCTACACAATTAAGTATAGATAGTGTGAATGCTATTTATTGTGTAGTTAGCTCCTATCGAAAGATTCTTCTTATACTATGACGATCCATCATACAGCCGCTTTTATCAGAAAAAATATTTCAATAGTTGTTCAAGGAGCTGTCACAAGAAAAAATATTTTCCAAGTTGCCAACCATTGTGCACATTGGAGAAATATATTACCCGATGCCGAAATCATTCTTTCTATATCAACAACAGATTGTCTATTTTTTGAAGGTACGTCGAGTAGCAATCAATTAATAAAAAGAATTATAAACAATCCACAAGATGATTATACGATTTTGCCTGCTATCAATACTTTTAACAACGCATGCAACTATCTTCTCTTTAATGAAAAATCTACGGCCCTTCCCCTTCCGCCTATTAAAGACGATACACGTAATCCCAATAATATTAATTACCTGATAGAAAGTTCATATAACGGACTATCGATTGCCAGTAAAACTTATACCTTACGCATTAGAAATGATGCTATTTTCCTCAATTCTAACTTTATTGATCTATATTGCAACAATCATGCGCTTCCCCGCAAATCCGAAACAGCCTTCTTCCAGAAAAGAGTGCTTGTTCCTTGGATATATACTCTCAATCCCTATTCAGATGAACGTCTTCCTCTACATATAAGCGACTGGCTAAATTTTGGTCTAACAAAAGATCTCAAAAAAATATGGGATATCCCTCCTTACACCTTTCAAGACGCTGTCTTTTTTGAAAAAAACAAACCAAGATATGCGAATATCTCAGAAAGACACTTCAATCTAAGATTGGCCGTAGAGCAATATATATATATTCAATATTTTCAAAAAATTCACCCTACTCTTAAAGTCGACTATCTTAATGACCTGAGCTCCCGGGAGCTATGCATGGATATAATGCTAGATAATTTTTATATTTTCAGCCACGAGGAGTTTGACCTAAGAATTAACAAAAATTATCAGAAAGAACTTACCAATCCATACAAACGTTCTGCCTGTCTTACAGAAGATGCCTGGCGCTTTATGGTCTTGAATAGATCAATACAATATGAAGAAATCCTTCAAGGGGATGTAGATAAGAACATTCGTAGAATATCTCAAAATACTTTTTCTTTTAAAGAATTTACAAAAAACGCTTCCCCCCTCCATGAGGATCTGACACCAATTCAGAAAATAATATTTTTTGTATACTCTCAAATTCTTTCTAAAAAAATGCGCAATAAATTTCTTTTATACCCTCAAGCCTTCTTTAGAGATTCAAAATCATTTTTCACACAAAAAATCATCGGAAGAATCTATATAAAACAACCATGATGCTTGTAAAGCAGGAGTATTATATATTCTTAATACTCCTGCTTAGACTAAGCTACATAAAATATTTCCTTCCAAATGAACGAACTAAACCTACCTTTGAATCCCTACAAAAAGCTCTAGGATTTTCTAATAACTTCCTCTTCTTATCGCCCTGATTCAATAGACGGAGAGTACTATAAAATAGTTTGAATACATAAGGCTTCAAATAAATATGAGCCATCCATTTTCTATCAGGATCATGAAACTTTTCCACGACCTGAATATATTTCTTCCAAGCTTTATCCCTAGATGCCCTAGCAAATGGAGCCTTTGCTATCCAAGCATTAGCACTAAGTACTACTCTCCTGTTTGTGAACTCCCCATCGCGCCAACTCCAAAATGAAAGAACATACTTATCGTCTTCCTGATAAAAAAACTTTTTCATTTCATCAATGTTATCTGCGACATTCAATACATCATTGCCCGCAAACGGGATCACACACCAATCAAGACCTCTCTTCTTATAAAGATTAATCTCTACTGACGGGTTATTATCATTATTAATAACCTCTACCCAGCACTGTCCTGTAAAAGGATTTTTAAATGATATATACAATGGCTCCGTTATTTTATTGAACATCAATGTTTCCATAGACTTCAATTTATCTGTAAAATACTCAGACAAATCATAAGAAATAGGCAGATTATCCGTCTTTGACCACCAAATATGTTCTTGATCATGTAGAACTCTACCAATATCAAAAATCTTCATTGGAAGCTCACGCATTAATGCATAAGGCAAGTCAACCATAAGTGGTTTAATTTGATGTTCTAATATATTTTTTAGAAGGATATATTCCGGATTAAAAAATAACTCACTAATATTTTTCTTAATATATGAAAATGTTCTAAAATAAGTCTCCATACATTTTGTTTCTCCAATAGCTATCTGATCATTAATTCCCTTTGAATGATAGTTCCTAGGGAAATAAATTGATCCTTCATTAAAATCACCTAAGTCGGTTATTTTAATTAAAATATCTTTCAGAGACAAGTCAGGATAGATATCAGGTCTCAGTCTCACAACAAAATCATACTGTTCTACATCATTCCCAATCAGATTAAATGCCTGCTCTAAACTATAAAACATAGATAGAGAACCATGATCACGGCCTTCTTTAAGTCTCGGCTCACGAAACCAAATTTCCTCTACTAACGAGGTAAAATCTTTTCTCTCTTCAAAAAGATACTTTTTAGGCTTTAATTCATTAATAATCAAAGCTTCTGACGTAGAGTGCCATCCATGGATGAAAACATCACATTCAACGCCAGATAAGAAAGATTTTAACATTCTAACTTGCTGTTCAGGAACACGGTGAATCTTATGCCTAAATTCACCAGAAATACAGACAGCAATCCGTTTCTTTAGCCAAATTGCATGATGCGAAGAAATAGTAGAAACTAAATATGGAGCTTTCTCCAACTCAAGCAAATACCTAGTATCAAAAAAAGCCGGCTCCAACCTTAAAAAAGGCAACCTAAATTTCTCCAAAAAAGGATAAATTGTCTTTATATCCTCAGGAGCCAATATATTTAAAATATAATCATTTCCAAAAAGCGAAAATGGAAGCTCATCTAGAATAAAACGTCCAGATATTTCCTTTGGCAACAAAAGAGAAAATTCTTCTTTCAAATCAAAAAAAACATATTCGTTATTATACTTCTTCCACAAGAACCCATAATAAAGAATATTTTCAAAAAAATCTACATGCCGTCCTTCATAGAGAAAATCACTATACCCCTGCTTCTTATCTGTAAGATAAGAAAAGAATAGCGTATCTCTACAATACTCTATAAGTTCATTAACCTTTTGTGTTTCATAGAACCAATGAAAACATTCCATAAACCAACGTGAGGTAATGTTAAATTTCAATGTATGAGAAACATTTTTATTCACTTGGCAGCCTAAAGAATTATTCCAAAGCTGCCCTCGCGCTTCTGTTCCTGAATAAAAAATATATTTTCTCTTTTTATAATCGTCAAGAATATCTCTTATAGAAAATCTCTTTAAAAAAAGTCCTTCACTATCGAGTATAATAGCCCATTCTGTCTTAATATATTTAAATGCTCCCAATTTTTTAGAAGTTTGGAAGGTAAATTTTCCTACCCTTTTTAAAAAAGAAGAAGCAGTATCCCCAACACCCCAATCAGATAAAATTTGTTCTGTCTCTACAATTCTAAAATTTTCTATACCCATCTCTTCAAAACGTTTTTCAAAAAGACGGTTATTAACCCTCTCTAAGACAACAACAAAATCAATTAAATGAAAATCAGTACAAAATTTCTTTATACTCCTGACCATAGAAAAGTACTGATCCACGTGCTTTTCATAGCTCGGCGTCAAAATTGATACACGTTCTTGAAGCATATTCCCCCTCCCCAGCATGATTATAAGCCCTCAGAAAGTAAAAATTCATACTCTGATGGTACGCCACAAAAAATTGTCTCACTATCCTCAATTAAATGGTAATTAACAAGCATTTTTTTTTCGAGAAGATGATTATACAATGGAGCAATATACAGCTCGTTAGAAGAAAAGTTTTCTCGTTCCAAAGCTAATGCCTCCAGAAAATATTTAGTCTGCGCAAAATAATACAAACCATTCGAACAAAGATCTGAAATAGGATCTTTTTCAGTAGTACGCTTTACAAAAGGGCCATTAGCATCAGGCATAGGCTCAACGTAAGACCAATTATTCCCCTCTCCCTTAAATACTTCCAAATACCCTGAACACTTCAAAAACCACTCCGTATTCGGATAGGAAAAATTCTTACGAAAACTATCAATATTAAAAATAGTCAAAGATTCAGCCATTGGCACTTCAGCTCTTTCCAAGCCAAGCTCCACAGTTTCAGCTTGACCAGAAGTAGCTTGGTCTAAAAGAACGATCTCATAGTTTTTGATACCTAACTCTTTAATTTCATTCGCTAAAAAACGTGCTGTATCCTGCACATCACGCGCAATAAAAAGAAATCTCTCACTTTCAAAATAACGAACAAAACTCATGAGAGAATGCCAAAAAACAGTCTTCCCAGCCAGCGGAAGCATATATTTGGGTTTAGCGTAACCTGCCTTCGTAAAGCGGCTTGAGAGGCCAGCCATAGGAATAACAATCATTAAACACCCTCCTCTATCTTAGAATAAAGCCTCACCGCATTTGCAACAAATGCCCTCTGCCTATCTGGACGATCAGCATGTAGAGGTAACATCGACACAAACAAAAGTGCCGTGATTGCCTGGATCTCTTTGCTATTAGTCGCCACACCGGCTATCTTCAATCTGGAAAATTTTCTTTTCAACCAAGAACGCAGTGGCACACACTCAAACTCAAGAGTCATCTCATAAGGTGACTGACTACTCAATGAATAACGGCCAGCTACAATTAAGTCGTAAAAACCTATGATAGAATGTGAAAGTTTGGCAATATCGTACCTTATATCACCATATATTTCAGCTCGATTAGGAAAAACATATCCTCTAGGATCTATTACGGATATTCTTTGTGTCCTAGAATTATATAATATGTTGCTAAAGCAAAAATCACCATGCATTACAGTAGAAAACTGCGTAGGATCATCTTTTACATAACCCTGTAAGCGCCGCACAATTTCCCTCATAGAGGGAAATTTTTCCCCATTTAGGGATAAAGGATGGTCAAGATCAAAACCAACATCATTCGCATAAGCGTTTATACGATCATTTGTTTTATTATGTACTAAATTAGAGAGATAGCTGTCACGCGGCATACTTCCCTTATATAAAGAAGCGGCCTGAAGGAAATCGGCACAGGAGTTTAATATTTTATTCCATGTTAAGCGCCCGACCCTAGAGAATACAAAAAGTTCCGCTAGGTTGGGTGCATATTGATAGTCCGTGGAATAATAACTTTTCGACTTATCTTCTGATATTCCACTATTGAAAATTCTTACCCCATAAGGCTGAATAGCCTCAGGAATACTCTTCAACCAATTTGCTTCAGCCGCCATCTTGAAATGATCAGAAGATGACTTTTTGACGGTATATTTAGTGATCTGCATAGAATTAAATGACCTAGCGGTCGTTACTAAACGACGCGAATGGAAATAATTCTGCAAATGCCCAAAATCATACCAAAAATCTACGGGTAATACTTTCATTTTGAAAATATTATTATATATATTCAGCGCATCAACAAAGTTATACTTTGCGATAACAAGGCTTCTTATTAATGAAATTGAGCTTGAGAAACTAAAAAAACCACAAGCAACAGGAGAAACTACCGCCTCTTCAGAAGAGGGTTTGATTTGAGAAAAATTTTCTACGAAAAAATTACGATGCTTTACGACTGCCCATGAATAATCATCTGAATCTTCATGTGTAACAACACAATCAGTTTCAACAGGCAACTTCTCAAACATCGTGTCGCCGTTTAAAACCCGGACAGATACAGGTCCACTCGCCAACATATTAATGGCATAGATAATAGCCTCGCCCAGTGTTTTATCATCCGGGACAAGAAGTAATGAGACATTCTTTTCCCTAAGCGCATCTTTATCGTATTGCGACAACTCAAAAGATTCAGGAAGCGTTAAGTAAATACTCTCCTTTTCACCAAGAGTTTTCTTAAATAATTCAATTTGCAGGTCATATAGACGCCCGACACCGACCGGCAGAAATGCTGGCGGAATCATACCGAATTCGGCTGCTAGCTCTTGCCCGACATAAGCTCCGGACATTATCAAATTCAAAGAAGACATCTTTTTTACTTTTCCTTATCTAATATTAAAAGAAGCTCTTCCATTGATAATTCTGCAAATTCAGATGGTCGTACAGCTCGATCATCAACATAAAACCCCTCACTACCACACCACGGTTTACCAACATAGATTTCATCGTATGGCACTTCGTGTTGATCAAGCCAAGCAATAATGGAGGGCAAGGTATGTACATTAATTTTCCCAACATCCCCTTCGTATGTTTTCATATTACGAGAGGTATGGATAGCAATACCAAACCCCTGTGCCTTATATTCACGCAAACGCATAATGACTTTTAAATTGGGCTTCTTTTTTGAATAATCCGCCTCTGACTTGTGAAGTGTTATTGTATTATCCAGATCTATTATAATACGCTTCATACGACCCTCATTGTATTCCTTAGGTAAGGTATTGTAGCTCTTTTAAAGAATCAACCTTAAGTTTTCTAGACCTTAGCAATCATAGCTCATGATACCTGTCTATCCCTTCATCTACAGAAAAACATTCATGTATTTTCCTCTGGTGAATCAAAACTGTCCTATTACAGGTAGACCTAATAAAGTCCATATTGTGAGAAACAATTAAGAGAGTTCTATCGGATCGTTTGTTAAACAACTCATCCTCGCACCTCTTAGTAAAACGTGCATCCCCCACCATAATAACTTCATCAATCAAATAACAATCAAACTCAATTGCTAACGACAAAGCAAAAGCAAGCCTAGCATGCATACCCGATGAGTATGTTTTTACAGGATCGTAGAACTGCTTCCCTAGTTGAGCAAACCCTTCAACGTAATCTAATGTTTCCTTATAGTCCAAATCGTAAACACGACATATAAAACGCAAATTATCGTGTCCAGAGAGACTTCCTTGGAAAGCCCCTCCAAATGCTAAAGGCCACGAAACCGTCATTCCCTTGACAATTTTTCCTGCGGTAGGCTGCTCTACTCCACCAATCAACTTAATAAGAGTAGACTTACCAGCACCATTTCTTCCAAGTAAACCTAGTTTATCACCTTCTTTCACATCCAAATTAATACGGTCTAAAATAAGACGTCTCTCTTTCCCAACATGAAAGCTCTTACTGAGACCAATACATCTAACACTGCGTTCCATACCATCTACCTTATGAAATCTTGATATGTGGTCTTATCCGCTGAGTCATATACAGACCCACTAAAAACTGCAGCGTACAAGAAGCGAGAAGAAACAAAATGGAATAATGTGGAACAACAGCTATTCCAAATTCACCAGAACGAATCATTTCTATGCAATTTGCCAATGGTGAATATTCAAGAATAAATTGATAACGTGCAGGAATCCATTCCGTCATCGCAAAGGCCCCAGTTAAGGGCAAAGACACATATGTGAGAATACCTACTGCTTTTTCCAACAACTCAGAAAGTTCACTTAACGCAGCAACAATTAATGCGAACCCATAACAAAAATACACTAAAAAAAATACGCCCACATAAACCAACCACCAATTCTGAGGAGCAGGCATATAACCTAGAATTTCAGAACCAAAAAACACTAAAGCTCCAGCAAGAATAGTTCCAAATATTTCAAGTGTAGATCGTGCTACGTTAATATCAAAAGGTGTAACCAATTGATGAAACAACAAACTTGAGTTCACCTCATATGCCTTAACAGAGCGCATTACGACATGTCGCCACATTGTCAATGGCACATATCCTGTAACAATCATTGCCGTCATCTGCAGGCCATGTTCATGTGAAGGTCGAATAGCCGTCCACACTATCGCAACACCTGCGCAGAAAAGAATTGGCTCACCAATAACCCATAAGAAACCAATATTCTCACGACCATAACGTGTATGTATTTCACGCATCATAAGCGCATAAATAACACGCCATTGCGTAGCAAAAGCCTGACGCAACGTCGGCGTAACGTGCCGTGCGGCACTTCGCCGACCATGCCTTGATACCCGCTGATTACTGGAGGGCATGTTCACGCGCCCCAGAAACAAGAAGCGAACCTGTAGCATATACAGTCAGACAGGTCAGGAACGTTATCAGCAGAAAGATTAAATTGCGCGGATATTCAGCGTAATCAGGCAAACTCGGCTGGGCAACAACTGTAACATAAAGCATCTGCCTATCAGCCTGAGCCTTAGCCATTTCCAAAGCCGTTGCCTCAGCAGCAAGCTTCTTCTCGATAATGCTACGTTTCACAGCCAACTCATCATAGTTCAGAAGCTTAGGAACTAAAGAACCTGATGTCCCCTTCTTCCCCGTTATATGGGATTGCATTTGCTGCACTTGCGCTTGAATAGATGCAATACGTTGGCTGTAGACCTTACGTAAAGGGCTATTAGGAGCCGTCATATCAAGCTGCTTCTTTTCAGCCTCCAGCATAGACAGTGTTGTCTCAAGCGATAAAGTAGCCCCCACCATAGGAATGGCTTGCTTCATTGGGTCAATCGTAGCGTTTGTGTACCGATAAGCAGCTAACTGCAATTCAGTATCATGAAGCTCTTTCAAGCTTGTATCCAGCTCAACTTGAGCTGCATGCAACGTATTATAACGCTGCCTATCATTCATTTCATTTACCAGTTTTTCAGCGGCTCCCAACAAAGTTTGGGCAATACGCTGAGAATCTTCAGCAGAAAAAGTACGTACCCTTAGATGAGAAATACCTGTCTCTTCATCAATACGTGCTTTCACGTGCCCTAAATAGAAATCATAGAAACTTTCAAAATCACTTCTTGTAAAAAGAGACGGGAAACGCGCTACGAAATCAGCATATGGACGATTAAAGATGCTCTTTATATCTACCTCATGAATTAACAATCTTAAAGCATCTCGAGACATCATATAATCTTGCACAGCATATGTGTCCTGACTTCCCCCATGACTAGACTCCAGCAGACTACCGAGCCCACCGAGGGAACCACTACCAGGAGCTTTACCACGCACAAGAAAATGCGTCTCTGACACGTATTGAGGCGCTGCAATGAAGCAAAGATATATGGCCATCATCAAGGTCGGTAACAAAACGACAACCGAGAATACCCACTGTCGACGCAACCACCCGATGATGCTCAAGCCAACCTTTCGTAGAAAGCTAACAGGAGTATTCTTCTCAGGGCTGTACACCTCAGATTTAGAGCTATTCTGTTCACCATAGGGAGCAGTCGCAGGTACATGCCCTATATTTTCTGAGAATGTTTCCTTCACCGTCAGCTTCCTAACATTTTTAGCGGCCATTTTATCCCGCGGTTTTACCAAGGGAAAATTTTCTCTGCAAGTTCGCTACATGCAACACTCAGGAAACGCTAGCAAAGATGAAAAACCTGAACATTATAGGATGTTTGAGCGAATTTAATTGATAAACACATAGAAACACTTATTTGCATTATAAAAAATAATCGTTTTTCCAATAAAATACCAGAGAGAGAAAGATCTCCCTCTGGTATGATTTTTTCTTAAGCCTTTGAGAAAACTACATCCGGAGAGAGACGAGATTTAGGACGTTTTGCATTATTATCCTGCTCCGCATGATAACCGAGAGATACAATCACCTGAGGCGTCAAGCCTTTCTCTTGCAAACCAAACTCCTCAACAAGGATATCCGGGTAGAAACCTTCAATTGGGGTTGCGTCAACCCCCAACAAACCAGCCGATAAGAGAAGGAAGCCCTGCGCCAGATACACCTGTTTCTGATTCCAGAAGGCAACATCGCCTGCCTTAACATGCTGCTGGACGTAACCCGCACGAGCAGCCTCTAGCCACTCACGATCGGCCTGTGTGTCATACCGACCATCCTGCTCTTCTTTATTCAGAACCTCTGTCAGGTAAGACTTCGGCAGCTCATCCCGTGAGCAGAGTAGAATAACGTGAGAGGCCTCAATAATTTTCTTCCGGTTATAAATAACCTCGCTATCAGCAGGCGTTGCTTTAGCCAAACGCTGTTTGCCAGCCTCATCATCAGCCACAATAAAGTGCCAAGGCTGAGCGTTAACGGAAGACGGGCTGTAACGCAAAGCTTCCAGAAGCTGCTTTACTGTTTCTTCAGGAATACGACGTGTGGCATCATATGCCTTAGTAGCGTATCGTGTTCTCAGAGTATGTGAAAGATCCATAACCCTTATCCCTTTCCAAAGTTATGTTCCATGAATATCAAACAATAAGAGTCCGGTAAAGCACCCCTCCTCCTGCCGATACCTTTATTAAGCAGGGAAAACCTATCATCGTAATAAGATTTCCAAAAACAACCGTAACACCTAAGAAATAGAACAATATCTCCAAAATGAATTTGATAATCCTTTTCAATAAAACTCGATGATAATGATTATCAAATACGAATACATGAAAAATATATTTTTTTATTGCATTCCATCCTATTAAAAACTAAACATCGGCCGTCGGATACGATCCAACAGTTCATACATAACATGATGGAGAGCCCAATGGCTGCGAAAGACCCAAAGGTAATTGAATATCTCAACGCACAGCTCGCCAATGAGCTGACAGCAATCAACCAGTACTTCCTCCACTCCCGTACCCTGAACCACTGGGGCGTTACCAAGCTTGGTAAGAAAGAGTATGAGGAGTCCATTGAGGAAATGCGTCATGCCGACTGGCTGATCGAACGCATCCTTTTCCTGGGCGGCCTGCCGAACCTCCAGCATCTGAATCCGCTTCAGATTGGTGAAAATGTTAAGGAAATTCTGGAGTGCGACCTAAAGGTCGAAGCTCTGGCTCTGGAAAACCTGCGTGAAGGCATCGCCTACTGCGAAAGCGTCCGCGACTTCGTGTCACGCGACCTGCTGTTCCGTATCCTTGCAGATGAAGAATCTCATGAAGACTTCATCGATACACAGCTAGACCTCATCAAGCAGGTTGGCCTGGAACGCTACATCACGCTGAACTCTGACAGCGCCGACCAGAACAACGGTCACTGATAACTGTCAGAAACTGACCTTATAAGAAGGAGCCTTCCCTCACAGGAAGGCTTCTTTTTTTTGTTCGATCTCATCATTATTAACAGCCTGCGCCGCCATATTCTGCTCAATCGCAACTGTTGTCGGGCAAGGACAGTGCTTCCGCCGAGCCTCTTTTAAAAGACAGGCAACGCCCTTTACACAGTTCCCGCACTTCACCTGACACTGGCGTGCTGAATAGACCTCAGAAACCTTCATGATCCCGGCCTGAATGGCAGCCTGCACATCCCTGTCAGACAAACCGTTGCACGAGCATATAATCATCTGAACCCCATCCCTCATTTGGCTCTTATTGAGACGCTAATGATAATGACATTCTTTCGCAACTAAAAATTTCATAGGTTCTGCTTTCACATTTCAGAATGAGATCGAAACAACATGCGAAAAAATCCTATCTTACTGAAAAAGAAAAGCGATTCATAAATAGGTCTCAGAAAAACAATTGCGCTTCATATAATATGCTGGATATGAAGCATAAAAAATCGCATATGCCACAAAATTGAAAAAAAATTACCTTTATGATATGCGTATCATACTTCTTCGTGCAGATAAGCGTACTGGTTTCTTATTCCAAGACCAGCAATAACAACGCTCACTGTACGGACGATC
Source organism: Bombella intestini (assembly GCF_002003665.1). Taxonomy (GTDB): domain Bacteria; phylum Pseudomonadota; class Alphaproteobacteria; order Acetobacterales; family Acetobacteraceae; genus Bombella; species Bombella intestini. The sequence continues at coordinate 294,882 of NZ_JATM01000001.1, read as the reverse complement.
ATTTAACGACCTGAGCACTCTCGTAAGGTCAGTCAGTCATCTATGGAAGATGAATGGTCGAAACACCGGCCTTTCTTCTTCCTCTATCAGTAAATGGAGAGAATTTATGACAGAACAACCAGACATAAAAAAACACCCTGTTGAGAAAATAGGCATACCCTCTGCCTTGTTCTGGGCCTTTATCGGGCAACTTCTCTTCATGGTTGGGGATGGTGTTGAGGCCGGGTACCTTGATACCTTTATGCTACATACCGGTCATCCTCAAAGTTTCGTCAATGAGCTGTTCACCTTTTACGGTATTACCGTGATGATTGCAGCGTGGTTTGCCGGCCCATTATCAGACCTCATGGGACCTAAAAAGGTTATGTGGATCGGGCTGATTCTTTGGGCCGTTCTAGAGGCTGGCTTCCTCATATTTGGACTAACTCCCAACAACAGCACGTGGATTCTCACTTTCTACGCTTTGCGTGGGTTTGCCTATCCCTTATTTGCTTACAGCTTTCTGGTCTGGATCGCAGCAGCAACCCCTACATCCATGCTTGGCGCAGCAGCAGGATGGTTCTGGTTTTCCTTCTCTGCAGGCCTGCCTACTCTTGGCTCCCAGTTTGCTCGTTTCGCCATCCCTGCCATTGGTGAAATCAACACATTCTGGTGCTCTCTGGGGCTAGTCATCATTGGCGGATTGACGGCACTACTTTTCACGAAAGAGCCAACCGGCACACGCCGTCTTCTTCCCGCTGATGTGTCTGCCAGACAGGTTTTCCTTGGATCCATCAGCATTGTCTGGCGGGAACCCAAGACCCTCATTGCAGGTATCGTGCGTACCGTTGACACATCTTCGGAATATGCCTTCTTGGCTATTATGCCGGGCTTCTTTGTCGATCATCTTGGCTTTACGCTGGGACAGTGGCTCAATCTTCTGTCACTCATTTTTCTGAGTAACATTATTGTTAACCTGATATCCGGTATGGTGGCCGATAAGATTGGCTATCGCTTTGTAGTTGCCGCTTTTGGGGGTGTTGGGGGCTTCATAACCATTCCCCTCTTTTATTACATTCCCCTCTGGTATCCCGGAAACTTTTTTGCCGCCGCCATAGTCGGCATACTCTACGGTGCCTCTATCGCTGCCTTCGTGCCTCTCTCCGGTTTGATGCCGCAGATCTGCCCACGAGAAAAAGCAGCGGCTCTCTCTATTCTCGGCTTGGGTGCTGGAGCTTCAACATGGGTTGGTCCTGCAATCGTATCACTCTGTGAAATGATCTTTGGCGTTGGGATGTCTTACGTCATCTGGACATTCGCCATCATCTATCTGCTATCAGCCGTTCTAACCATGACACTCACAGTCTCGCCAGAAGCACGCCGCTACACCAAAGAACAGGAGCAACAACGAACGAGAGCATAACATTCCTTCCAGAAAGACCATCCTTCCATGGATGGTCTTTTCTGCATGCTTTAGCATTCCTCATAACGGATATGCTCTCACAGACGGTGTTAAGTGTGTCTGAACCCTTGCAGTTCAGACTGGAGTGGCGCAATCTCCCCCTGTTGCTAAAACCTTATACATTAAGGAGTTCATCATGGCCGTAACAAAGCTTGTTCTGGTCCGTCACGGCGAAAGCCAGTGGAACCAGGAAAATCGCTTCACTGGTTGGTATGACGTTGACCTTTCGGAAAAAGGACGCAGCGAAGCTAAGGCTGCCGGCCAGTTGCTGCATAAGGAAGGCTATTCTTTCGATTACGCTTACACCTCCGTGCTGAAGCGTGCCATTCATACACTCTGGAATATTCTGGATGGTGTGGATCAGGCATGGCTGCCGGTTGAAAAGAACTGGCGTCTGAACGAGCGTCATTATGGTGCTCTCCAGGGCCTTAACAAAGCTGAAACCGCCCAGAAATATGGTGACGAGCAGGTGAAGCAGTGGCGCCGTGGCTTTGCTGTAACCCCGCCGGCTCTGGAGCGCTCCGACGAACGCTTCCCTGGCCATGACCCTCGCTACTCTGCTCTGAGCGCAGACGAGCTGCCGGTCACGGAAAGCCTCGCCCTGACTATTGAGCGTGTCATCCCCTATTGGGAAAACACCATTCTGCCGCGCATCAAGAAGGGCGAAAAGGTCATTATTGCTGCTCACGGCAATTCTCTGCGTGCTCTGGTGAAATATCTGGACAACATGACAGAGGATGAAATCCTGAACCTGAACATTCCGACAGGTGTGCCGCTGGTGTATGAGTTCGATGAGAACTTCAAGCCCGTCAAGCACTACTATCTTGGTAATGCTGAGGAAATCGCCGCCAAGGCAGCCGCTGTCGCCAACCAGGGTAAAGCCAAGTAATCCCTGCCTGATGACAGGAAAAGGCGGCTCTCTATGAGCCGCCTTTTTTATATCTGCTACCCACCAATATGTTTCAAGATGCTCTTATGTAACCCAGCTGGCGTTACATCAACGGGATTACCCGCTATCTCTGTGACTTCAGCTGCGTTAGGGCGCAAAATCACATAGTGCGTGCTCCTCTCCAACCCTTCGACAGCAGGCAGAGGTTCCAGAGCAGGTCTATGATCCCCAAAAAAGACCAACATCACATCTCGACCACTTTCCTTGATACCTTCAACCAGCTCACGCAGCATAGCATCGCCATTCTGTACGTGCTTATGCCATGCGTCCGCACCGCTTGGCTGCCCCAATCGTCCCTTCTTCCAAGGGCCATGATTTTCAATCGTGACGCAATAAGCCAGAAAATGATTATTCTGCTGAAGGTAACGCAAAAGCTCCGCCGTTAGAGCACGGTCACTTATATAAGGACCAACCCTCTCCCCCTCAGAAAAACGCTCACGGCCGATGATATCCGTGAATCCCCATAGAGGTAACAGACGGTTACGTCCATAAAACCGTAAATCATAGGGGTGTAGAAAAAGCGCTTTTTCATAAAACCTACTTAAACGCTTAGGCAATGCGTGAGAAGGCGATTGATCTGCCGTCAGAAATGGGTCGAAAAGGCGATAAGACAATGCCTCATCATCATCACCACACAGGACACCATATTCACTACGCATCGTGTATGCCCCTAACCCGCTGGGTAAAAACCGCCCCCATTGCACAGCTTCTTTTTTGTACTGGAGAAGCGCAGGCAAAGACGCCCACTCTTTCCTCAGGTCAGCAGGATCAGCAAACGATTCACACTGGATGATGATGACAGACTCTGGTGCTCCAGGTCTCTTTGGCACAGCCTCTTTCACCGGCAACGGGGACAACTTACGGCAACGCACCACATAGAGTAACAGCGTTGGCAAAAGGCCATTATTATATATATCTGCCCATAGAGCGGGCTGTCTCGCTTCAGTATCGCTATCCCTTTCAAGCAACCTCCAAAGAAGACCACCTGATGCAATAGCCCCTAACATACCAACCAACCTGCCTCTCAGGTCAAGTGAGGATGCTAGTATAATAAGAAAAATCAAAATAATAAAAACAAATATAGATAAAAATCTTACAAATAAAGGGATACCCTGAATATAAAAACGTGGGTGTTTAAAAAATGAACCAACCAGAGAAAAATCAGTAAAAACAAGAGGTTCATTCAAAAGACGCATTTTAAGATTCGATGCTGTCACCATGACACTCATCAAAACCGCTACGAGCAACAAGGAGATACCTACAGCCCCTGTCAAGCACAAAAAAATACTTCCAGCTATCATGATAGGCAGAGCACGTAACAAAATGAAACCTGGCTTCCTCAAACCTCGAGAAGGCCGGACAAAAAGATCAATTCCCTCCCCTATCAAGAAGCTCCCCACGATCATTATCAATAATGTTACGATATAATATGACATTTACAGGCTCTAGAACTCCACACTCAATCAAGTAGTTTTTATAGACTTATATATTTTTTTAACACAGCTATGAATTCCTCAAAAACAAGACTAAGTAGGCAAAATGAATATTCAATAAATTTTTATGGCCTCTCTTCTCCCTTTCACAGAAAAACACTTCCTGATAAGAGGCTACAAGCCCTGCCGTGCCCTTGGTATAAAAAGGCCTCTAATTTTCCCATGTCGCGCTTTTTTTCTGCATCTGGAACCAAACCGGCCAAGCCGATTGCCGCCTGCTACGGAATAACATGGTGGAAACGCGACCGTATCCGGGCTTTCTTGGCACAGGACGTATCACCACGTTTTTTCTGGTTTTCACGCTGTGCTCTCTTTTATGCTCGAAGAAAAAACAAGGGCCTGGCTGTCTGGGCCAATCGTTTCACGCCAGCTTTGCAGGCTCAGGCACGCGCCATGAATGTCCCTCTCTTTATCGTGGAAGATGGCTTCATCCGTTCACTCGGTTTAGGAAGTGGCTTCCTACCCCCTTGCTCCATCATTCTTGACAGTCAGGGCGCCTATGTCGACCCGTCCCACCCGAGTGACCTAGAGGATATGTTACGGGAGGCAGACATTGCCCCAGATACTCGAGAGCGAGCCAATAGCCTCATAGCTACAATAAAAGAACTCCATATTTCCAAATACGCTTCCAACTCTGCGCCACAAACTGAAATACCTCTTCCAGATGATGGTCGTCCCATTATCCTCGTTCCCGGTCAGGTCGCTGGTGATCTTTCCGTTGTAAGGGGTGGTGGAGCCATAACGAGCAATCTGGCTCTCCTTATGGAAGTACGCCGTTTAAACCCGAATGCTTGGATCATCTATCGTCCCCATCCTGACGTAGAAGCTGGCCATAGAGCCGGACATCTTTCAGACGAGACAATTCTCTCCTACGCTAATGCCATACACCGCGGAGGGAGCATCAGCCAGCTTCTCGAACAAATTGATGAGGTCCATACCCTGACATCATTAATGGGTTTTGAAGCCCTGATCCGCAATAAAAATGTCACAACCTACGGTGCTCCTTTTTATGCAGGCTGGGGCCTAACAACACATCTAGGGCCCGATCTACCTCGCAGAGGACGCAAACGAGATATCGTAGAACTTGCAGCAATAACTCTGATTCTGTATCCGCTCTACATCAACCCAGAGACAGAACAACATTGCGAGGTAGAAGACTTAATCGACTGTTTCGGCAATGCCGATTTCTGGCGACCGACATACATCATGAAGCTACGCCAGAAACAGGGCAAGATACGTCATTATTTTACTCGTCTTATCGCATCACATCGGACACCACATGCCTGACAATGCAAAAAAATACACAGAAAACATGGAAACCACGTCTCACCTTTTTGAAGACCCAGCACTCACAGAAACGGGAACGCTTATTCCCGCCTCGTTAGAGAACCCTCCAGTAAAAAAGCGTAATTTTCTTCTCCTCCAGGGCTTAATGGGGCCATTTTTTAGATATATCGGTCGCGCTCTAAAGGAACGTGGCCATAATGTCTGGAAGATCAATTTTAATGGTGGCGATGAACTTTTCTGGCGCTTAAGTGGCGGTATTGCCTTCAGAAAAAATTATGGTACATGGCCTGCCTTTTTTGAGAGCATCCTACGCAAACATGCAATTACAGACGTTCTACTTTTCGGTGACTGCCGGGAACTCCATCGTCAAGCCATCTTAATATGTCGTGAACTGGGCATCGCTGTTCATGTTTTTGAAGAAGGCTATATACGCCCAGACTGGGTTACACTAGAGCTCGGGGGAGTTAACGGTAACTCCACTCTCCCCAAGGACCCAGACTGGTATTATCAGCGCGCTAGTCAACTCGCACCTATTGCCCCTCATAAGTCTGTTCCTTCCTCCTTCCGGCGCCGTGCTCTGGAAGGCATTGCCTACAACGCCGCTACCATCTTGTTGAAATGGCGCTTCCCACACTGGGCAGATTACAGACCATGGTCTCCGTTAGAAGAAGGGGTTGGATGGTTACGCCGTCTCTGCCGCCGCAAAATGGCTCACAAACGTAGCCACGCACTGACAGAATGGCTGATTGAAGGGCCGAAGCCATATATGCTGCTGCCTCTCCAACTTGATGCAGATGCACAACTGCGGCTGCATTCCCCCTACTCCGGTGTAGCAGAAGTTATAACCGAGGTGCTTGTTTCCTTCGCCCGCCATGCTCCGCTAGAAATGCGCCTCCTTATAAAAGAACACCCGTTGGATAACGGTGTCCAAGACTGGAGAAAATTGGTCCAGCGCCTTGCAGCGACGCATGGTGTCAGCAACCGAGTTGATTATATGGAGCTAGGCGATATCGCTACACTCGTTAAGCATGCCCAAGGGGTTGTAACTGTAAATAGCACTACAGGTACGCTTGCTCTGGCCAGTAATGTACCTGTGCTTACGCTTGGAGACGCTATTTACGACTTACCCGGTCTGACAGCACAATCTTCGCTTGAAGAGTTTTGGCACTCACCTCCACCACCCGATCCAGTCGTTTTTGCCGCATTCCGACGCGTGTTGATTGAACAATGTCTCATCCCCGGAGGTTTTTTCTCCGAAGAAGGGTTAGAAAAACTGACACGAAATACCATCATTCGGCTAGAAAATTATTCCGCACAGAAGAACGTAAATAATCATGAGTGAACAATCTTTTTCATTTATCTTGGATATCTCACGCCTTCTCTCACGAGCGGGGCAGACTGTTCCAACGGGGATTGATCGCGTTGAACTTGCTTATGCAGAGTATCTTCTAACGCACCACAAAGATAATACATATTTTGCTGCATTCGCTTTTCCGGGTTGGATAGGTTTTCTTCCCAAAAAGGTCGTTCTACCATTCATCTCTGCTTTAGCGGCAGGGTGGAATCTTGGGAAAAAAAGTAATATTGCAAAAGCACTCAAGATTTCTAGGGCACTAAAAGCACGTTTATTCCTGCCACCAACATTTCCCGTTATAAAAGGAACAGCTATATACCTGCTCGTGTCGCACCATCATCTGATGAATATTAAGGCGATCAAGCGTTTCTTGTTGCGCACACACGCACATTTCATACCAATGATTCATGATATTATTCCCATCGAATATCCCGAATATTCACGCCCACGGGAAATGATGCGTCACAAAGCACGCATGAAAACTGTCATGGCACTCGCTGATGCCATTATCGTACCAACAGACCAAGTTGGTATTTCTGTGAAATCACTCTTTACATCTACAACCCGACACGACCTCCCTATCTGGACCATCCCGCATGGTGTCCATCAGAGCATACATCGCAAAGATGACTATTCTTCCAAAGATGACACCCCCTATTTTGTATGTTTAAGCACAATTGAACCACGTAAAAACCATATGCTTCTACTGCATTTATGGCGCAAAATAGTAGAAGAACGTGGCAAAGATGCCGTTCCACGGCTCATCCTTGTCGGAAAACGTGGCTGGGAAAATGAAAACATTCTCGACCTTCTAGAGCGTGCTCCGGCGTTACAGAGTGTTGTCATAGAGAAAAACTCCCTTTCTGATGAAGATGTGGCGTCTCTTCTTCAGAATTCAAACGGTCTTCTCTTCCCTAGTTTCACAGAAGGGTATGGCCTGCCGCTTACCGAAGCCATGAGTTTGAGTGTTCCAAGTATCTGCTCAGATATTCCTGTTCTGCGAGAAATCGGTGAAGATATTCCCCTCTTCATCGATCCTCTAGATGCTCCAGAATGGGAAAAGGCAATAGATGACTTTTGCCAACATGGCCCACTCTGGCAGGCCCAAAAGGAACGTCTCAAAACATGGACCCCCGTATCCTGGCCTCAGAGCGTCCACAACGCCTTAGAACACTGCATGACCATAAAATTATAAGACAGTATGGAAAAATAAGCTCGTATGTTTAAAGAAAAGCCGTCTACTCCTCCTCTCCCCCCCCAAGAAGTATGGCTTGATGGCCGTAATGTCGGACGCAAGAATGGGACAGGAGTGCACTATTATGCGTTGAACCATCAACGCATCTTGCAAGAGTCCGGTTTTAAAACGGCATGGCTCCTTGAGAATACCAATGACCGCCCTTTACAGTCTGGTTTCATCCGTTTCCTGAAAGCACTATGCTATCCTCAACCGCGCATTAGCTCCCCCTTTTCATCGGAGTGGGGAGAAGCACGCCTGGTGCATGACTTATACCGAATAGCCCATGTGCATTACCGATATCGCGGCCATATCCTAAAATTACGTCCAACCTCACCTCCCAACATCATGCATTGGACGTATCCTCTCCCCATACTTATGGAGGGATGCGTGAACTTGGTCACTATTCATGACTTGATCCCCCTTACACAACCGCATTTGACCCGTATAAACCCCAATAAGTTTCATCGTCTCATTCAAGATTTAATAAATAATCATGTCCATTTCATTACTGTTTCTGAAACAGTGCGCCATCAAATGCTATCCCTGTTTCATATAGAGCCTGAACGTATAACAACACTCTATCAACCCGTTCACTTTGATGAACACACCAAAGAAGCCATTCTCCGAGCACCTCAAATAGTTCCTGAAAACTCTTTCATATTTTATGGAAGAATTGAACATCGTAAAAATATTGAACGTCTGTTAGACGCTCACGCTATTAGCAATACAGAAACGCCTCTCGTGCTGATCGGTCCTGATGGCGATGATAAACCCGACTGCAGACCTAGAAATCCCCACAGTAAGGTTATTCGCCTGCCATGGTGTGATCGGTTCTCGTTACTTCGGGCCTTAAAAGAGGCAAAAGCTCTTCTCTTTCCTAGTCTAGCCGAAGGCTTTGGCTTACCTATTATTGAGGCCATGGCCTTAGATGTCCCAGTTCTTACCGGTTACGGAGGGGTGACAGAAGAAATTGCCGGGAATGCAGCTTTTTTATGTGATGCCATGGACGTTACTGACTTGGTACAAAACATCCAAAAGCTCGATGCTCTTTCTCCATTAGAGCGCCAAACGATAACCCAAAAGGGACGTATAAGAGCAAACTTCTTCTCCAAGACAGAGTATCAAAAGCGTTTCTCGATTTTTATGAGTAATTTCCAGAAACAGTGAATTGAAAAATTATTTTTTATTTATGCAGGCATTCCCTAGACGCATTTCTAATGCTCCATAATGCCTACCTTCCATTATCTAATCCTCCACTAAGGCTATAGCTGAGCTAGGCTTGCCTTACCTATAAAAAATAGATAATGACACATTAGCTTCTCTCGATCTGATCACCAGCAGGGCGACCAAATGTTCCGTTTCTCCTCAAACAGAAAAACGTTCTCTCGTACCACCAAAACGTCCACGTTTTTCCTCAAGGCCACGGTTGGACTGACAGCCCTGTTTTTCGCTGGTTGTAGCTGGGTGCCCCGCTCCAGCCCTACGCAGAAACAAGTTCATCATTACACTAAATCACCAGCAAACAAAGCTGCTCTTGATTACAAGTTACTTCCTGTAACACCTGAGATTGCTGACATTCTTTCCTCTGAAATCCGTCCTCTAATTTCTACGCTAGATAAGAACCAACTCCGAACATCACTGAATGATCACATCGGTGCGGGAGACATTCTTGGGATCACTATTTTTGAACTAGGAAATGGTCTTTTCTCGTCATCAGATAGAAGTCTCGCAGGAACAAGTTCAAGCGGTGAAAGTGCCGTAGGTGGTGCTCCCCGTATTTCAGCACAGAACCTACCTCCTACACAGGTCGAAGGTGATGGCACAATCATGGTCCCTTATGTGGGGCGCATGAATGTTCTAGGGAAAACCCCTAGTCAGGTAGCAACCATCATTCAGGATCACCTCAAGGATAAATCTCAAGACCCGCAAGTTATGGTCCGTATCCAAAACGATATAGGGAATACGGTTATCGTTTCTGGTGAGATTCTACATCCTGGCCGTGTTGTCCTTTCACTCGCTAATGAGCATCTATCTGACGTCATCGCTATTGCAGGCGGTGCAAAATATCCCCCCAAAGACTCTCAAGTAGAGCTAGTCCGTAAAGACAAGATTGGCGTTACAGACCTAGCTACTCTTGAAAACCATCCTGAAGAAGATATCAGAGCAGACCCGGGTGACCGTATCCGCGTTATTTACCAGCCACGGACCTTTACGGCCTTTGGGGCAGTTGGGCAGACCCAGCAGCGTAATGAGATTCAGTTCGGAACGGCCAATCTGAGCCTAGCTGGTGCTATTGCCCGTATAGGAGGGCCCTCTGATAGTCGAGCAGATGGGAATGCAGTCTATCTCATCCGCTATGAAAATGCTGATGTCTGTAGACGCCTTGGCGTACCCGTGAAAGTCGGCATGCAGTCAGCACCAGTTGTTTATGAGATTGATATGCTCAATCCAACACAGTATTTCTTAGCTCAAAGAATTCCTATGAAGGACCACGATTCAATTCTTATTGCTGATGCCTCGACAAACTCCATCTTCAAAGTCAACATGATTATCGGCGCACTGTTCGGGCAAGCTGCCTCTATTGCGGTCATGGCACGATGAATCCGAGCAGTTAGCTCGCAGATCATCAGCCTTTCACAAGAGGCTCGTAGTGTGTATGCTGGTGTGGCGTTGATATATTCTTTTTAATTCCTTGGTTGTCCTAATATATGTCAGAATCTTCTTCCAGACTGATCAGAGTCTCTGACCCAACCAACTCATCAGCTCCACACCAGAAAATATCAGGCAAGGCTCCCCCCGTCCGTATTTTTAAAAAAGATTGGATGGAGGCTTTTACTTTAATATCTTTCAGACAATTCCTGATTTATTGCTTCTTTTTTGAAGTGGTTCTTCTTTATGCAAATTATAAAAGCTTTGATAATCCGGGAAAAAAGATACTCTTTTTATTCTCGGGATTTGTTTTGTGGTTTTTTGCTGAGTATGTTTTACACAGATTTGTATTCCACTTCATAAGTGAAAGGAAAAGCATTCAAAGGCTTGTATATATTTTCCATGGCAATCACCATATACAACCTAACCACCCCTATCGCACCCTAATGCCTATAGTAGTTACACTACCAATAGCACTTCTAATATGGGCTATATCTGTTTATGGGGCAGGCTTCTCTCTGGGAAGTTCGTTCTTTATGGGTTTTTTCTCAGGATATGTTCTTTATGATACTATCCATTATGCTACACATAATTTCAATATGAAGATGTTTCCTCTTAATATCTGGAAACGCCATCATTTACTCCATCATTATAGAACCGAAGAGCATAACTACTCCATAAGTTTACCTTGGCTAGATACGTTGTTTCGTACGAGATATAAGAAAAATAAGTAACCTGGTACGCAGTACTGCAATTAATTAAAAAATAATTTTCGATCTAGCTCGTTGAAGCTTTTTCAGATTCATGTGCTTCTTATAAGAGAAAATAATTCAATATGCTGAGAACAACAATTTTCCCTATTTTCTAATGAGATTGAGGCCAAGGTGTCCCTACGCTCTTAACCTCATCACGAGCCTCTCCTTACCCGTAACAGAGAAAGCCCAAGCCTGGCCTAATTACCCCTCCCCCTACTTTTGTTCGAAATTGTAAGAGCTGCAAATCCATTAAATAATATTCCCAATGACTACATGTGCTCGTCAAGCTGTTCGGCATCACCCCTAACGGCCTAAACGCCTCATCCGAGGGCGAAATCCGGGTGTTCTACGATGAAATTGCCGCCTTTCAGGAAAACAACCTTCAGCTCGTGCAACTGCCTCTCTGAGGTAATGTGGATGATGCCAACCGCCCGGCCTATGGAGGCAGTTAGTTGGGCCATAGGGCCGCGTGGTTACGATACACGGCAGGAGGCGGCCATAAAACGCACCCTTGTACTGGGCGAGATTGCCCATCCTGATGATCCGTCCAGACTGGTACCGATCATCCTGCGAGAAGGCCGTCAGAAGACCTCAAAGCCAAACGGCAAAGGGCACGGACGGCGGCACATCGAGTTCACGCACGGCCAAGAAATTAGAGACTTGGGCTTTGAAGACGCTTTGGACTTCTCACACCATATTGTGATGAACCACAATATGGATCGGCAAAGCCCCCGGCATTACAGCCGAAACTTGTCCATTTTTAACGGGGGCAAAGAAAATATGAGAGAAGCTCTCCACCTCATGGACAGTGGTGACCATTACCGGGTTACAACGGCATATCCGTTGGAAGCTTTTATGAAAAAGGCGTAACGGGCAGAGGGCTCCAACACTTCTTGAGGACACATACACGGCCTTGGCCCAAAGGATTGTGACCAACACCCACCTACAGGCCGGGCGGGGGGATAATGGAAAATTCACCCGTTACACCCGCAAATATGGGAAAGGAGACGCCATCATGTCAAGCGATGATGATGACGATGCTCTTTATGAGGCAGCCCCCATCCCCCTGCTCCCGCCGCATCATTTCAAGAAGCGGCATGAAGTTGCTGAGACCAGTTCATTATACTAGACATTCTCTCTAGAATCGTTCTGGTGTCATATCGGCCTCCTTACCATGTATAGCCCAGATACAGGCCGCACAGCAGGCTGATAATCCCTATCACGGCTGACCTAGATTACGCCCTGCGGGAAAATGCGGCTTGCTGGGAGAAAAACGACTACTGAAATCCTGCCACACCCCTCCAAATAATTCCAAAGAAATCCCAATAGAATTACAAGGAGAGGGAAAGCTGCCCTTTTAGCGCACGGATCACCTCGCCCTCACCTCTAGTAGGTGGCGGCTGGTCATGGGGGCCTCAATTCCACGGAAATAATTTGGGGGCCTCGCTGGGGCCTCAAAAAAGAAAAGCCGCTCCAAAATTGAAGCGGCACCTTGCTTTTATAGGAAAACCGTGGCGGAGGGGATGGGATTCGAACCCACGATACGGGAGTTACCCGTATAACGGTTTAGCAAACCGCCGCCTTCAGCCTCTCGGCCACCCCTCCGCTGTAAACGGTTTTTACACGGCGTTTGCAAGAGTGTTTGTAGGGGGAAATGGCATCAGCGTAAACCCCCTACAGCACTATTTTTTTATAATTTTTTACGCTGTCAGCAACTTCTTCAGCAGCTCGTTCACCATGGCAGGGTTTGCCTTCCCTTTCATGGCCTTCATCGTTTGCCCAACAAAGAAACCGAACAGCTTGTCCTTACCGCTCTTATACTCAGCCACCTTGTCAGCATTAGCTGCCAAAATGTCATTAATAGCGACTTCGATAGCTCCGGTATCCGTCACCTGACGCAATCCCTTGCGGTCGACAATGACAGAAGCCTTCTCCCCTGTCTCCACCATATCCTCAAGGACTTCCTTAGCGATCTTCCCATTAATGGTAGAATCACTGATGAGGGACAGAAGTTCGCGCAGGGATTCAGCCGAGACTGGGCTGTCTTCAATAGTCCGCCCGGTGCGGTTCAGCGCAGCGAAGAAGTCACCCAAAATCCAGTTTGTAGCCAGACGAGCGTCAGCACCACGAGCAACTGTCTCGTAGAAATCCGCAACAGACTGCTCAGCCGTCAGAACACCCGACTCATAACGAGATACGCCATATTCTTTTTCCAGACGGGCCCGTTTGTCTTCTGGCAGTTCTGGTAGGGCAGCTTTCAGCTCATCTACCCAAGACTGTTCAATAACCAGCGGCAGCAAGTCTGGTTCGGGGAAGTAACGGTAATCATGCGCATCTTCCTTCGTCCGCAAAGAACGTGTCTCGCTCTTCACATGGTCGAAAAGACGGGTCTCCTGATCAATCTCACCACCAGACTCCCAGATATCAACCTGACGCTGTGCTTCGACCTCAATCGCCTGCATGACGAAACGTACGGAGTTAACGTTCTTGATCTCACAACGTGTGCGGTATCCCTCCTCCCCTTCACGGCGAACGGAGACATTCACGTCAGCACGCATGGAACCCTCTTCCATGTTACCGTCACACGTCCCCAGATAGCGCAGAATCTGGCGCAGCTTGCGGATGTAAGCCCCAGCCTCTTCCGGTGAACGGATATCCGGCTCACTGACAATCTCCATGAGCGCAACGCCGGCACGGTTCAGGTCAATGAAAGACCGTGTCGGGTCCTGATCATGAATGGACTTACCTGCATCCTGCTCCATATGCATACGGGTCACACCGATGTGACGGATCTCACCATCGGAAAGCTCAATCTCGACCGTCCCTTTACCGACAATCGGGTGCTCGAACTGGCTGATCTGATAGCCCGTGGGCAGGTCAGCATAAAAATAGTTCTTACGGTCAAACCGGCTAAAAAGATTGATCTGCGCCCGCAGCCCCAGCCCTGTCCGCACGGCTTGTGCCACGCACTCACGATTCAGAACGGGCAGCATCCCTGGGAAGCCTGCATCAACAAGGCTTACATGTGTATTAGGCTCCCCGCCATATTCTGCAGAAGCACCAGAGAAAAGTTTGGACTGACTAACGATCTGGGCATGAACTTCCAGCCCGACAATGACTTCCCATTCGCCAGTTTCACCCGTGATACGATATGTGCTCATGCTGACACCCCTGCATGAATGGTAGGACGATGGGTAAAGGATGCGGCCTTCTCCAACACGGAGCCAGCTGCCAACAGTGTCTCTTCATCGAAGAAACGACCAATCAACTGAAGACCGAGCGGCACGCCACGACTATCCAGCCCAGCCGGAACAGACAGTGCCGGAACACCCGCCATGCTAGCCGGTACTGTGAAGACGTCATTTAGATAAACCTGAACAGGGTCTGTCGGCTTTTCATCCCATGCAAAGGCCCCGGAAGGTGCCGTTGGTGCCAGAATGACATCAACCGTTTCATACGCCTTCAAGAAGTCACGCTGAAGCAAAGTGCGGACTTTCTGCGCACGGAGATAGTAGGCGTCATAATAACCGGAAGACAGCACATAAGTACCCAGTAGGATACGACGCTTTACCTCATCGCCAAATCCGGCTGCACGGGTAGCCTCATAAAGCGCATCCAAAGATGCACCGCTAACACGCTCCCCAAACCGAACACCGTCATACCGGGCAAGATTGGAGGACGCCTCAGCCAAGGCGGCGATATAATAAGCGGGCAGGCCATACTTCGTATGTGGCAGGGAAATGTCCACCACCTCAGCACCAGCTTCTTTCAGCCAGTTGATCCCCTGCTGCCAGATAGCTTCAATCTCGGCAGGCAGACCATCAATGCGATATTCCTTGGGGATACCGACCTTCAGGCCTTTCACGCCACGACCTAAAGCCGCCTCGTAATGTGGAACGGGCTTGTTCACACTGGTGGAATCCTTAGGATCAAACCCAGCCATAGATTCAAGAAGGATGGCACAGTCCTGAAGAGTGCGAGCCATCGGCCCTGCCTGATCCAGAGAGCTAGCAAAGGCGATCGTTCCGAACCGGGAACAACGGCCATAAGTCGGCTTGATGCCTGTGATACCACAGAATGATGCTGGCTGACGGATAGAACCACCCGTATCAGTCCCCGTTGCCCCCAGAACAAGCCCAGCGGCTACAGCTGCCGCCGACCCGCCAGAAGAACCACCCGGAACCAACTTTGCATCGGAGCCATGACGCTTCCACGGATTTTCTACACCACCAAAGGCAGATGTCAGGTTAGTGGACCCCATAGCAAATTCATCAAGGTTCAGCTTGCCTAGCGAGATAGCCCCATCACGCTTCAGATTTGCTGTCACCGTGCTTTCATACGGCGGTACAAAATTGCCCAGAATTTTACTGGCGGCAGTCGTGCGAACGCCTTCTGTGGCAAACAAATCCTTGATCCCGATGGGCAGACCACACAGGCTTCCACCTTCACCCTTGGCCAGCAGAGCATCTGCTTCCTTGGCGGCAAGACGAGCCTGCTCAGGTGTGCGTGTAATGAAGCTGTTCAAGCCATCATCAAGACGTTCGATGGCATCGATATGAGCATCGACCAATTCAACGGCAGAAATCTTACGAGCCCGGAGAGCCTCACGAGCTGAAGCAAGAGTATAATTAAAAATGCTGCTCATTATTCCACCACCTTCGGCACAGTATAGAAGGGGCCTTCACGGTCCGGTGCGTTGGAAAGCACCTTTTCCCGGCAATTACCGTCTGTCACTTGGTCATCCCGCAGTCGTGGCTGGGCCAGACCTGTTCCGATCATGGGCGGGACATCCGTCACATCGACCTCGTTAAGCTGGTCAACCCAGCCAATGATCCCCTGCATTTCTTTCTGATAGGTATGAACCTGCTCATCCGAGAGACCAACCCTCGCCAGTCTGGCCATTTTTGCCACTGTTTTCGCATCAAGCGACATGTATAATCCTGCTTTCAGACATCAATCACATCAGCCTATTAAGGCTATGAAAGCGATCATACCCTTTTGCCATGACACTATTCAATCCACATGACCTGCGTAATCAAATCTCAACAGCACATTCCATTCTGGGACTAGACCCCGGCAGCAAACAGATCGGCGTCGCCTTATCCGATACAGCACTTATGCTTGCTTCTCCTCTCACCGTGCTGAACCGTGGGAAAATGAAGCAGATGATCCCGGCATTTCAGACGCTCTGCCAGAAGCATGAGATTGGTGCACTAGTGGTTGGCTTGCCCCTTTCGCTAGACGGTAGCTTCGGCCCTGCGGCTCGTGCAGCCAGCGACTGGGCTAATGACCTCAGTGATCGGTTGGGCCTACCTGCCTGTTTATGGGACGAAAGGCTTTCTTCCAGTGCTGTGAACCGGTTTCTTGTGCAAGAAGCCGATATGACCCGCAAAAGACGTGGCGAAGTTGTCGACAAAATGGCGGCAGCCTACATGCTGCAAGGCTGGTTGGACGCTACAGCCCCCTGAATATAGAAAAGAAGGCCGTGCAGAACACGGCCTTCCCTTCTGTCATCTTACCCAATCCGAAAAGATCAGATAGTTTTGCGCCAGTCGCCCCAGTCCGTGGAGACTGGACGGCTGCCGGAATTGGCAGACTGATACATGGCACGAATCAGGCGAACATCCTGCATACCTTCCTCAGCCGTGGCAGCCAGCGGTGTATTATTCGCAACGCTAATGGCAAGATGGTCCAGCTGCGCAGAGAACTGGTTCAAGGCAGGAATGGTGAACATCGGTGTTGACCATGTATGCGTGTCCCCGCTCGTGCAGTGGCTAACACTGTTACACCAGTAGCTTGTTGCTGGGTCCATCCGCAGGGATGCTTCTGTCCCCTGCAGGTTAAAGCGGGACATGGCGTTCACGTTAAAGGAAGCACTACCATGTGCCACAGCCCCGGAACGGTACCGCATAATCCAGACGATCGTTTCATCAATCTCACGGAACATCGGATCTGAAGGCGGCATGATTGTAGCCTGCACTTCAATCGGGTCTTCATTGAGCATATAGCGTGACCCATTGATACCATAGATACCAAGGTCCATCAGAGCCCCACCACCAGACAGGGCACGCGTTAGACGCCACTGGTAGGTCGGATCTGTCGGATCGGTATTGTCCCCGTTATCCGTGCTAATGATCTGCGGCTTGCCGATGCTAGTACGGGCCAGCTCAATCGCTTTGTGAGTGACCGGATCGAAGTGACAGCGATAACCGATCATCAGTTTCTTACCGGCCTTCTTGCCAGCAGCAATCATGCGCTGACACTCTTCAACAGTAACTGCCATCGGTTTTTCACACAGTACATGCTTCCCAGCCCGGAAGGCACGCTCTGTAAAATCAGCATGCAGAGAGTTCGGCAGGATGATGTAGACAGCATCAACTTCCGGGTCCTGCGCAATTTTATCAAAATTATCGTAAGTGTAGAGGTGGGATTCCTCGATACCGTAATGCTTACCCAGACGGCGAGCCTTACCAATATCTCCACTGACCAGTGCCGTTACCTTGGCATATTCGCATTCTGCGAAAGCTGGAAGGATCTGGTTAACTGCATATTTACCCAGTCCGACAATAGCATAACCGAATTTGCGGGAACCATCATTCAAAGGACGAAGCAGGTTAGGATATGGGCGTTGACCTAACCCGGCAGGCGGTGCGGGGAAGCCAAGAGACTGGGCCATAGCCTTACTGGCGCCACCAGCTAATACAGAAGCACCAAGTGCTCCAAGAACATGCCGACGGCCTGCATTTACCGGTTTATTGGACGGTGAGTGAGAGCTCATTTTCAATACATCCTTTTCACTCAATAGGCAGCCCCGCACGATTACAAAGGCTGATGACGAACGAGGGTCTTTATTGTCCTCCGTACCGCCGCCTTAACGTTACGACCCTATGAGAGAAAATTGCAATTAACTGTGAAAAAGGAATTACCTTCATCGATAAGAGAGTGAATAAGTAAAATCTATTTTAAGGAAAAAATCTTTATATTACAGCATATTATAATCAGAATCGTTTTAGTCTATTTTAAATGCGTCAACTGTATGGTTGGGCTGCGTTTTAATCATGTCGCTACAAAATGGCCGTATCCTCCCGCAAAAAAGATACGGCCATTTCCTCAAAACAGCTAACCTATTCCAGGTTTCACATTACATTTTATGGAATGCACAGAGCTTGTTTCCATCAAGATCCCGCAAATAAGCTAGATATAGTGTCATACCCATAACGGTACGCTCACCCGGTGGATTTTCGATGCTCTGTCCTCCTGCCTCAACACCTGCTTTATGCCAACTACGAACCGCTTCTGCAGAAGGTAGAGCAAGCCCAATTGTTCCACCATTCGCGGCTGTAGCCGCTTCGCCATTGATAGGGCGCGTAATGATGAAGATTTGCCCGTCTTTTTGGTACACGACTCTGTTCGGATTATCTTGCGGACAGAACTCAGCCCCCATGACAGAAAAAAGGGCATCATAGAACTTTTTGGCCTTTTCCAGGTCATTCGATCCCACAACAATATGACTCAAGAACATCAGACTTTTCCTTTTTAACGTAAAAGCACGCCATAACATCCATGACGTACAGCCCTGCGTATATTGGAAAAGCAGACCCTAACGACAAGGCCCTCCAGATAAACCGAAGCATATCGACAGAAAGAGACGCAAGGTGCTGGACCAGCTGGAAAAGGCAGATGCCAACCCAGCACCTTACAGGGACAAGATGTTGAACATGCCCGCAACAGGCTACGATACGCGGCAGGAGGCGGCCATAAAGGCCCTGCCATGTCGTCCGTCACTGCCGCCGGTATTGTCTATACCGCCGCTGGGCATGTGTGCCAGATTATCGGGTAATCCCCTAATAGGAGACCACTTCTATCCTCTGTCAGGCTGTTTCCGAAAGGCAACTACCATTCGGTCAAGACGGCTTTCCTGACCAGCGAAGGCTACATCAAAAACATAAAGAAGCAGACGGAGAACTCGCAATGAATGGAAAGACCATCTCATCCTCCTAATGCTCGTTCCGATCATGGGCACAGGCCGTACATACCATGCCCCTGCTCACACCAAGAATTGGCAGACAGATTCTAATCTGGAAGATCACGGACTGCCTTCGACAGAATAAAGGAAATACATACGTCGCATCAAGTAAAGGCCATGCCAAACGAAAATGCAGATTGCGTGATGCCGGGGGCAATGAATTTAATGGAAAGTCATACTTCAGCCACCTTGCTCGCAGAGGATAGGATTTCAGGCAGACTGGCATGCAGAGTCAGGGGGCCACTCAAACACCGGGACAGACCGAACAACGAATATACATGCCTGTATGTACCCTCACACAGCCCCTGCCCGAAACCGTTTGCCCAGAGAGACGCAACATGACCATCTCACGGATCACATGCTCTCTCCAGAAAGCCGTGCGTCCCGATATCAAGGCCGTTTTTGGCCGGGAGGTTTCTCCATGTTGAGCCATACGCAGATCATTGCCATCTGGGGCGCCACCCCGGTCCTGTCTCCCGATAGATGGGTCCACAGAAGAACTGCAATCGAGACTTTTGAGAATGGGAGTTTAGCATGAATAGTCGTTTTCTTGATATGCTTCGCCGTGCCTTACCCCTAGTGCCACTGACTCTCTGCGTGTCTGGTCAGACAAAGGCTGCACCCTCACCCTCTCTATGTGCTCCAGACGAACAGGTCGCCTTCAGCTGCCCCATCGCCAGAAGCCACAAGATCGTTTCGCTCTGCCTGGCTCCAGGTAAAACAACCCCTCCCGCTGCACGTTATGTTTTTGGAACCCCTTCGCACCCAGAACTGATCTATCCAGCCGAAGGGCGGGCACGTGCCAATTTTCAGACATCTCGTCTCGCATATGCTGGAGGTACAGGCGGCAACGCTTATTCCTTTGTAAAAGACAACACGAAATATATCCTGTTCCATATATCTGGTGCCGGTCTACAAAACGCTGGAGTGATAGTAAAACTTGTCAACCAGATAGATGCTTCTGCTGAGTTGGACTGCCGACCCAGCACAGCGTCACATGCATTGAATGGACGCCTCCTCTTGGATATCACAAGAAGTTGGGGACCTGACCCAGAGCTAGATGGAAACGTACTTCCTGTAACAAAAAATACAAATATCCCTTTATAATTACAGGAATACCTGCGCCTTCCACAACTGCCCTGAGCCTAAGTCTTGAGGCTCAGGGCGGGTCTGTGATCTTGCGAGATTGGAGAGGGAAGAAATGTCAAAAGAAAATGCTGATCTTGTCCTGAAAGCGGCCATGGATTCAGGCATCACCAGTCGTAAAGAACTTGCCAATTTCATGGGCCAGGTGCAGGTCGAATCCGGAAATTTCCAGCATCTTGAGGAGAACCTGCACTATTCCCCAGAGAGGCTTCTGGAGCTATTTTCTGACAGAGGAGTGAAAACCCTAGGCCAGGCTCACGCAATCGTTGCAGGTGGTACTGAGTCTATAGGCAATGCTGTCTATGGTGGCGAGTGGGGACAACTAAACGGTAATCCTGAGCCAGGAGACGGCTATAAATATCATGGCCGCGGTTTCATTCAGTTAACTGGACGTGAAAATTATCGAGAGACAGGCCAGCGTCTAAATATGGATCTGGTCAATCACCCGGACGATGCCGCCAAACCAGAAATCGCCGCCAAAGTCGCAGTCGATTATTGGAGGGCCCGCGTAGTTTCCAAAGGGCAGCAGGAAGACATCACTCTGGCAACGAAAATTATCAACGGCGGATACAACAGTCTGTCAGAACGCATGAAGGCGGTGCATGAGTGGGAGGCACGCCTGGAGATGGGCTACAAGCCCGGGATGGCGGACCCGCTGGCCCCCACGCCAACATTGCGGCAGGGCTCTCATGGCAGCCAGGTCTCGCAGGTCCAGAACGAACTCAGGGACCTTGGTTACATGGACAAGAACAGCCGACCGCTTGCCGTTACCGGAAAATTCGACTCTTCGACAAAACAGGCGGTTGAAACGTTCCAGACGGCCAGCGGCCTGAAAGCCGACGGTATCATTGGCCCCGCAACCCGCCACAGGCTCGACGAAGCGCACCAGACCAGCCAGAGCACCAAGGCTGCGACCCCTGACAATGCGCCAGCCGAAGCCAAAAACCGTGCGTGCGCTCCTGAAGCAAAAACTTCCCAGGCGTCCGCATCGTCAAACGGTAAGCTAGACGAAGATTCGTACTTCAAGAATCTTCTCCGCAGAGGGCAGGAGATCAGGCAGACCAACATGCAGAGTCAGGGTGCCACTCAGACACCAGAAAAAACTAGAACAGCCGGCATACATGCCGGTCTGTAGATTCACACATTTCCCGCCCGAAACTGTTTGCCCAGAGAGACGCACATGACCATCTCACGGATCACATGTTCCCTCCAGAAGGCCGCACACCCCGATATCGAGGCGGTTTTTGGCCGGGAGGTTTCTCCATGTTGAGCCGTACACAGACCATCACCGTCTGGGGCACCACCCGGGTCCTGTCTCCCCATGACGGGCCGACAGAAAAACTGCAATCGAAACTTTTGATAATGGGAGTTTAGCATGAATAGTCGTTTTTTTGATATGCTTCGCCGTGCCCTACCCCTAGTGCCGCTGGCCCTCTGCGTATCTGGTCAGGCCAAGGCTGCACCCTCACCCTCTCTGTGTGCTCCAGACGAACAGGTCGCCTTCAGCTGCCCCATCGCCAGAAGCCACAAGATCGTTTCGCTCTGCCTGGCTCCGGGCAAGGCCACCCCTCCCGCTGCACGCTATGTTTTTGGAACCCCTTCGCACCCAGAACTGATCTATCCAGCCAAAGGGCGGGCACGTGCCAATTTTCGGACATCTCGTCTCTCATATGCTGGCGGTACAGGCGGCAACGCTTATTCCTTTGTAAAAGACAACACGAAATATATCCTGTTCAATATTTCGGGTGCCAGTTTAGAAAATTCTGGAGTGATAGTAAAACCTGTCAACCAGATAGATGCTTCTGCTGAATTTGACTGCAAACCCAGCACAGCATTCGATGCATTGAATGGACGCCTCCTCTTGGATATCACAAGAAGTTGGGGACCTGACCCAGAGCTAGATGGAAACGTACTTCCTCAAACAAAAGTACCTCCCAAAATAAAATAAGGTAATAAAATAGATCCATTTCAAATACGAAGATACCTGTGCTTTCCATAGCCACCCTGAGTCTTGCGTCTTGAGGTTCAGGGGGGCTGTGATCTTGCGAGATTGGGGGGAAGAAATGTCGAAAGAAAATGCCGATCTTGTCCTGAAAGCGGCCATGGATTCAGGCATCACCAGTCGTAAAGAACTTGCCAATTTCATGGGTCAGGTGCAGGTCGAATCTGGCAATTTCCAGCATCTTGAAGAGAACCTGCACTATTCTCCAGAGAGGCTTCTGGAAGTATTTCCAAACCGAGGAGTGAAAACCCTGGACCAGGCTCGTTCAATCGTCGCAGGCGGTCCTGAGTCTATAGGTAATACTGTCTATGGTGGCGAGTGGGGACAACTAAAGGGGGGCAACCCTGAGCCAGGAGACGGCTATAAATATCGTGGCCGCGGGTTCATTCAGTTAACTGGACATGAAAATTATCGAGAGACAGGCCAGCGTCTAAATATGGATCTGGTCAATCACCCGGACGACGCCGCCAAACCAGAAATCGCCGCCAGAGTCGCAGTCGATTTTTGGAGGACCCGCGTAGTTTCCAAAGGGCAGCAGGAAGACATCACTAGAGCAACGTACGGTATTAACGGCGGATACAACGGTCTGTCAGAACGCATAAAGGCGGTGCATGAGTGGGAGACACGCCTGGAGATGGGCTACAAACCCGGAATGGCTGATCCACTGGCCCCCACGCCAACATTGCGGCAGGGCTCTCATGGCAGCCAGGTCTCGCAGGTCCAGAATGAACTCAGGGACCTTGGTTACAGGGACAAGGACAGCCGACCGCTTGCCGTTACCGGAAAATTCGACTCTTCGACAAAACAGGCGGTTGAAACGTTCCAGACGGCCAGCGGCCTGAAAGCCGACGGTGTCATTGGTCTCGCCACCCGCCACAAGCTCGACGAAGCGCACCAAGCCATCCAAAATACCAAAGCCGCTACCCCTGACAATGCCTCAACCGAAGCCAAAAAACGTACGTTCGTTCCTGAAGCAAAAGCTTCCCAGGCATCCGCATCGTCGAACGGTAAGCCTGACGAAGATTCATACTTCAGGAACCTTGTCCGCCGAGAACAGGAGATCAGGCAGACCACCATGCAGAGTCAGGGTGCCACTCAGACACCGGAAAAAACCAGAACAACCGGCCTACATGCCGGTCTGTAGATTCACACATTCCCTGCCCGAAACCGTTTGCCCAGAGAGACGCACATGACCACCTCACGGGCGACTTACACTGTGCCCCGCCTGTGCGGGGATGATCTGGAGTTGTTTCAAGAAAAGGGGGCAGAAATGCCGCCCCCTAAACGTATGTAGTCAGGGAAAGCCCCATGACTGAAAACCGTTCTCCCTTATTGGGACGGATCAGGAGCCCCAACTTCCTCGCGCGTGCACGGGCTATCACGCTCCATGAGGCGAACCATCCCCTCGACAACCTTCTGGACTTTAACAAGCTTATGGGTAAGCCGCCCCTTGTCGTAAACCATCATGAGGTCGGTCAGCTCCTCACCACAGGAACTGTAAGGCCTGTTCCGAATAGCCCATGCCCCCCAGTGGGCATGATCAGCGGACAATCCCATTCTGCGAAGTTTAATTTCTGTTTCAACATCCACTTGACTACTGGGTGCCTCGATGCCTCTTTCATCAGGCTGATAGCCGTAGCTATGGTGACCACTTTTCTTTGTCCCGGCGATTGCCGCACCAGACAGCCCGATGATAGCGGCGGTGACGAGGATGAGGTGTTTCATGGTGTTGCTCCTAGCAAGGTCATCCATTTCCGATGGAATATTCATTTCTTTACATTTTGCCGTTCTAAAATAACGTAAAAATGAAAACCAAAATCTTCATCTTATTCGTTTTCAATAATACTATTTCATCGTTGAAATAACAGCTTGATATAATATCAATAATTGCACCTCTACATGCGCTTCATCGTCACTCCGGTCATACAATGAAGAAATTATCTCAGATGGGTCTTGTAGGCTTAAACGTGTTCCCCGCCTTAGCAGGTGACATTGTTATAATAAGCAAAAAAATTATTATTTCATAATAACCACAATTTGCGCATAGAATACTTATTAAGACAATGAAACTCGACAAAAATGAGGCTACTTATGAGAAAATCCTCCATCGTGAGGAAATAATCCTCTGGCTTGTCGTAGTACAAACAGTCTGCACAGTTGCCACAACGGTCAAAGACATGGGTTACTAGCTGGCCAGTCTAATTAAATCCCACTAACGGTATGAGGGGGAACCATCCCCCTCATATCACCACCACCATGAGGGAAGACAGTATGTAATGGCTTCTGGGATTGGTTGCCTTGATAGCTTTCGCCTACGGGCTGATAAGCCGCCGCCAATCTCATCACCCTGAACCGCACACAGGCGATTGAACGCACCCTGCAACGCTTTTCCGGCTGGGCCACGGCACAGAACCCTGGACGGGTGACGCCGGAGAAAGCACGGGAGATCAAGGCGGACATCGCCAAACCCGTACGGTCCCAGCCTTTCGAGAAGCGGCGGGTCATCATCGACCAGACAGCCAAGCTCAACTCGAACATCAATTACCTTGTGGCCTCGGACAACAAAGCCATCGCCGTAGTCTGGGACGCCAACGCC
The DNA here is from genome assembly GCF_002003665.1 of Bombella intestini. Taxonomy (GTDB): domain Bacteria; phylum Pseudomonadota; class Alphaproteobacteria; order Acetobacterales; family Acetobacteraceae; genus Bombella; species Bombella intestini. Next base: position 269,947 of record NZ_JATM01000001.1, on the reverse strand, counting down.
GGGCGGCCAAACTACAACCACCGCAAGGAACATCTGGCCCGGGATGGGAAAATCTACGTCCTTCGGGATGGCTGGGCCTACAAGCAGGGCCTCATCACCAAAGGGGCCGGGATTTACGAGGACATGGACAGCTTTGGAGAGCTGCCCTTCTGCTCCTGCCGGGGCCGCTACCTCTACCACCTCGACCAGCTGCCCGACAACATGCTGACAGAGAAAGCCCGCAAAGCGTTGGCCAAACCATAGGAAATCACCATGCCTTCCAGTGACGACCGCCCACGGGATGAATACGGGCGGTGGGTCAGCGAAGGCGGTGCCCAGCGCAAGAAATTGCAGGAGCGGCACGGCAAGCTGCTGGACCGACTGGAGAAGGAACATGCCAACCCGCCAGCTTATGGAGACAAGGCATGGAACATGCCTTCAACGGGGCATGATACGAGGAAAGAACCGCCCCTGAAACGCCCCGTCATCGTGGGAGAAATACCCCACCCTGAGGACCAGAGCGTTCAGGTGCCGGTGGGCTTCCATGAAGGAACGCAGGACACCCGCAAGAAGAACGGACGGGGTAGCGGCTATGGCCGCCGCCACATCGAATACAGGCACGGGAAGGAAATCAGGGACCTTGGATACAGGAACGCCCTGGAGTTCGTGGGACATGCCGTAGAGAACCATACGGATGACTTTCAGAGTCCCCGACATCCCACTAGGCAGCTTACGGCTGAAGACCCGCATGGGACGCCGTTACTGACAGCCCTGAACCTAGTCCCACATGGAGATCACTACTCCGTGCGGACGGCCTTTCCGACAAATAAAGGCTACATTGAAGGTTTGAGACAGCAGGCGGGGAGTTCGCGACCTTCCCCTAGTGGTCAACACGGCCATAACCACAAGTTAACAACCCAACGTCATTCCCTAAAGGCCGGGGAAGCGGGGCAAGGCGAAGATTCACCTGCTGCGCTAGATATGGAGCGCAAGGACGGCTTCCGTCAAGACGATTATGAGCCGGACGTCATCCCTCTCCTGCCGCCGGAGCATTTCCGCCACACGGTTCACGACCAGAAAGACGCTGCCATGCCTTCCAGTGACGACCGCCCACGGGATGAATACGGGCGGTGGGTCAGCGAAGGCGGTGCCCGGCGCAAGGAACTGCAGAAACGGCACGGCAAGCTGCTGGACCGACTGGAGAAGGCTGAAAACAACCGCCCCGCTTATGGCTCCAGAAGCTGGACTATGGGAGACACAGGGCATGATACTCGTGGCGAAGACGAAATACGCCGCCCCCTTGTCATCAAGGAGCTGCCTCACCCCAAAGATGCCGGTGTTGCCGTCCCGGCCCTTCTTGAGGAAGGGCGGCAAAACACAGAAAGGCCGGATGGGTCAGGCTATGGCCGCCGCCATATCGAGTACAGGCATGGCAAAGAAATCAGGGAGATGGGATTTCGCAATGCGCTTCATTTCATCTCGCACATCATGGAAAACTATGCTGATGACTTTGCAAGCGCACGACACGGCACACGCCAGATTGTTGGGGAATCCCCTAATGGAAGGCCGCTTCTATCCTCTCTCAGGCTGATTCCGAAAGGCAATTACTATTCAGTCAAGACAGCCTTCCCAACCAATGAAGGCTACATCAAAAACATGAAGAAACGGGCGGAGAACTCGCTAACTTCTCCCGACGACCGTCACGACCATGGTCGAAAGTTTCGTAACCAAAGCCACCCGGAACAGGCCGATGCCGAGTGCTGGATGAGCGAAGATTCACCCGCTTCGCCACCAAATATGGAGCGCAAGGACGGCTCCCGTCAAGACGATTATGAGCCGGACGTCATCCCTCTCCTGCCGCCGGAGCATTTCCGCAGCACGGATCACGAACAGAAAGACGCCGCCATGTCCTCCGTTACTGCTGCCGGTATTGTCTATACCGCCGCCGGGCGTGTGCTGCTGCTTAAGCGGGCTGATGGCACATGGGGCATTGTGGCGGGAAAGAGTGAAGGCAGCGAAACCCCGCCGGAAACCGCCGCCCGTGAGGCGATGGAGGAGATCAGCACCGCTCCGGAGGGCAAGACGCTCTGGTCTGTCCAGATGCCCCGCCATGATGGGCCGGGGGACTTCCGGGCCTATGCCATGCAGCTGGATGAGGAGTTCACGCCCCGCCTGAATGACGAGCATACGGGCTGGGGCTGGTTCGCAGGCAATAAACTGCCCTCCACCCTGTTCCCCGGCACGGCGGACGTGCTGGACCGCTTCACCATGAACATGGGCGGCATCTGCCAGAAGATGGCGGACGGCACCTATACCAGCCCTCAACGCTTCATGAATGTCACGCTCTTTGCCATGCGCATCAGCGGGACAGGCTGGGCCTACAGGGGCGGAGACCGGCAGGAATACGCCTATCGCAGCCGGGATGACTGGCTCACCCCGGAGGTCATGCAGGCCTGCCAGGGCATGCCGGTCGTTCTGGAACACCCGGAAGAAACACCCGTCATCACGGACGCCTTCTACCGGGAGCGGTCAGTCGGGCAGGTCGTCCTTCCCTACATCAAGGGGGATGAACTCTGGGCCATCGTCCGCATCCAGAACAGAGCTGTTGCCAAGGCTCTGACGGATGAACAGTGGTCCACCTCGCCGGGCGTACTGACAGGCAAGGACAGTGTCACCCGCCCTCTGGGGCAGGACGGCACTACCCTGCTGGTGGAGGGTGCCCCCTTCCATCCCGATCACCTCGCCATCGTCTCAGCCGGTGTCTGGGACAAGTACGGGCCACCCACGGGGATTGATTCCTCACTTTCACGACAAGATGGAGATACACACATGGCCGATCTGAACTCTGCCATGCGTTCCACCTGCGATGCGCTGACACAGCGTTGCACGGATGGGCGCAACGACGCCGAAGACAACGGCAACAAGGAAAGCTCTGCCCTGTTCGCCTCGCTGCTGGAGCAGCTGGACAAGCTCAAGGGGCTGATCGAAGGGGCCGCCACCGCCCGCACGGATGGTGAAGACAAAGGGCCGAATGAAAAAGAGATCGCCCAGCAGCTCATGAAGATTGGCAAGGACATCGCCCAGCATGATGGCGAAGGTGCCATGCCTTCCAACCACATCCCCGGCGAGCCGCTCCCCCAGACTAACGCCGAAGCTCCAGAGGACAAGGAAAAGCTGGCTGATGCTCTGGAGAAGATCGCCAACGACGCCCTGAAAGACCGTCGTGACCGCAAGGACAGTGCGGAAGGCGGCAAGGGGCAGGCTGAAAAGGCCGTGGAAGCCCAGACCGAAAAGGACAGCAAGGACGGTCTGGAAGGCCCGGCCACCGAGACAGTGGAACGCAAGGACATGACAATGCCCCCCGAACAGATGGCCCGGATGGTCGAGAACATGCGGGCCAATGGCTGCGATGACAAGGCCATTGCCCAGTGTGTGGCAGATTGCGGCGGCAACCCGGATGACTATGTGAAGGCTGAGACGGATGCTGAGCGGGAAACCCGTGAGCGTCTGGCCGAAATGGACCGCCGAGATGCGGAACGCCGGAAGGAGCTGGATGAGCTGAAGGCCAGCACCCGCCCCCTCTCTGACGAAGAACATAATGAGATCAGCGAGACCGGCCACACCCGCACTGATTACCGGGGCGGCTTCCGTGGTGCCTTCGGCAACTTCATGGCCTGATAAGGAACTTCCCTCATGGCAACAAATACGCCTTCTTTCTCCCCCTACGCCACGACACAGGCTTCCGGCCTGTTCAACAGCTCCACGACAGGGGCCATTCAGGGCCTCATGGTGGCCGACCCGGCAGCCCGCTACCGCCTCTCCATCGGCTATGTCGATCAGGAAGAAACGCTGCCCATGTGGGGCGGCGTTGCCGTCTCCGAGCGGATCGGGCGCATCCCCGGCATGGGGGCCAGTGTCAACAGCGGCACATCCCCCAATAATGGCCGCATGGGGTCCGCCCTCAAGCGGGCCACCTCCACAACGGACATCACCGGCTTTGCACTGTACGACCATGCCAACCACATGGTTATCACGCCCTCCAGCCGTGCCCCGCAGGCCTATCCCGGCAACTCCATCGGCTTTGCCCGCTTTGGCTCCAACGTGCGAGTGCCTGTTCCGGCTGACCCGGCCCTGCTCAATCAGGTCGGGCAGCTGACCAACGGTTCCTTCGGCTGGGACTTCCAGAACCAGCGTCTAGTGGCAGGGAGTAACGGCTCCACCATCCCGGTGCGCCTGCTGGAGGTCTATGAGACCGGCGGCCTGCTGGTGAATTACGACCAGACGGAAGGCACCCTCAACTGGCTGCGCTCAGACGACCCGAAGGCCAGCTCCGTTCTCGTCCTCATCCAGCTCTGACCCTCTGAAAGGATACGCTCATGGCACTGATTGCCCCCGCCCGGATGACGGTCAATCCGTCATTCACCTCTCCCCGCTTCTTGCTCAATAATGCCGTCCGCTCCGGCTTCATGAGGCTCTTTCCCGGTGATGGGCCGGATGTAAAGCTGACCGAAGGCGCAAAGGCCGTCTATGTCCCGGTGCTGGACCTCCGCACCCTCGCAAAGGGTAGCCAGACAGGCTACAACGAGCTGCCCAGCGTCAGCATCAAGGCCGACTACATCACCACCCCGGCTTACGAGCAGAAGGTACGTGTCGCCTATTCCCGTGAAGACCTCAACGCCGCCTCGAACTGGAACATCTCCCTGGCCAGTGCCTACACCATGGCCATGCGTCAGGCCCATTTCCAGCTCCTGCGTGATGCCGCCCTGTTCGGCTTCAATCCACAGAATGGCGAGGGCCTCATCAACAGTGCCTCCGGCACGGTGCGGGAACGGCTTCAGGCCGACAGTAACGGCAAGACCACGCTGGATGATTATGACCCCGGTCAGGCATTACAGGCGTTCCTACGAGCCATCACAGGCCGCCTGAACGCCTGCAACCTTCTGGGCATCTCCGCCCAGTATAATGCGGGCGGACCACCGGTACGGGTCGTCTTCCTCGCCCCGCAGCGTGTGCTGGGGCTTCTGGCCTCCCGCATCGTGGAGCTGACGTCCTACCAGCGTCCCGGTGCCGGGTCTGCCAGCATCATCCAGTCCATCATTGACGTGATGAAGGCCTCCAACGTGGACGTGCAGTTTGCGCCGGATGACACGCTGCGGGGTCGTGGTGAAAGCGGCACGGATGCGGTCATCCTGACCATCCCGGAACTGCCGGACATGGGAGCACAGGGCCAGTTTGATACCAACGTGTTTGGCGATGAGTTCCAGCCTGACGAGCGGGCCTGCAACGCCCTGTTCGTGGACCGTGAGGTACCCGCCGAGATCTCCGGGCCTATCGGGGCCGAGGGGACGGACACGGTGAGCTTCATGACAGTCACCTCCGGCTGGTCCCTGCGTGGTGAGGCCACGGCCATCCTCTCCATCCCCGTGGCGGACGGCAACGAGTTCTCCCTGAACACCGCCCAGGCAGCGCAGGCAACACAGACCGCCAGCACGGCCAGCGGCGGCACAGCGGCCAAGACAGGCTCGTAAGGGCCATAACGAGGCGGAGGGGCATGACCTCTCCCCTCTCCATCATTGAGGATCATCCATGAAGCTCTTTGTCGGCAATCCCACCAACCAGACGCATATTTTCACCTTCCGCAGGCCCGGCGACCGGGTGGACAACCCCAGCCGCTCCACCATCCGGCCAGGGGCGCAGATTGTCATTGATGATCTGGACCCTGAAGATGTGCGGGACATCATCCACCAGCATCGGGCCTTTGGCTTCTGTAACAGCCGGGACGCCCTGCGGAACCCGACCTACCGGGGACTGGTCTATTCCGAGGACAGGCCGGTCGATTTTCAGGCTCTGGCCGATGGCGTGCAGGACAATCACGAGAAGCTGAAGGCGGAAGGTGCCCGCAACCGCAGAGCCTCTGCCGAGCAAATCGCCGGGCAGACCATCGCCAAGACGAAGGGCCGCCGCAACAAGACACGCTCGCTTGATGTGGAAATCTCCACACAGTCCGACAGCGACACAGCCCCATCCGCCTTCTCCAAGGAAACGTATCACGCTGACGGAGAATGACCATGCCGGATGAAAGCACGCCAACACCGGAGGGCTTTCAGGCGTTCGTGCGGGACATCATGCAGGTGCCCGGCGGGGCCGTCCCTCCTGGTGGCGTGCTGGGCATGGTCTTCCGTCTGGCCAATGATCTCGTCATCCGTGACCTGCGGCTGATTGATGGCTCCCTGTACACGGACTGCGTGTACAATCTGGCAGCCTCCTACCTACTCAAGTTCGCTCAGGACACGACCAGCAGCACGCCACCGGGATACTGGGCCAAGGTACGGGAGCAGCTAGGTATGAACAGCACCACGCCGGGCCTCATCCAATCCAGCAGCGATAATGGTACCTCCCAGAGCTGGATGATCCCCGACAGCCTGAAGAACCTCTCCCTGGCTGATCTTGACGCCATGAAGAACCCCTACGGGCAATTCTATCTCTCCATCATGCAGCAATATGGCAGCGTCTGGGGCTGGGCATGAAAATCCATCTGGGTGTGATCGAGCAGGTGCATGGCGGCGGCAAGGATGATCCCCTCACCACGTCCAAGCTGGCCGAGATACTGGAGCAGGAATACGGCATCTTCTCCGGCTTCGTAGCGGCCAATGCGGAATGGATTAACGAGCAGATTGCCGAGGCTATGGCCGGAGCTGCTGCCTCTGCTCTTGTCAGCAATGAGGGCGTGGCCCTGCCTCTGGAACGTGTGGCGGCCGATCTGGCGCACCGGCTCCAGCAGGCCATCACTACCGGCCAGATTGAACGTCTGGACCTCGGGCCGGGCAAGGTGCCGACACAGGCCGCCCTCATGGGCATCAATCACCGCTTCAAATCTGGTTTGAACAATGTTTCGCCGGGCCAGAAAGCCGCCTTCCTCGAGGAACAGAAGACGCTTCCCAGAGGCGAACGTGCCAGCCCCGTTGGGGACCGCCGCCCTTCCTTTGTCGATACCGGCATCCTGCTGGGCAGTATCAGGGGTTGGGCTGAGTAAGGACCACTATCATGCCTTCCTTAGACGAAATCACCCGCACGACCGGAACGCCACTGGCCAATGCTCTGGCGGCGGGCCTTAATGACATCTCCTACAGCCAGACCGTCCGCTTCACCCGGTATCAGCGCACCGTGCTGCCGGTGGATGGGTTCGTGTTCTGGGTCTCCACAGGGGAAACACAGGATGTGCAGGGAGCCATCCACGTCACTACCGGCGATGAGCTGACCGAAGATCAGGCCTACGACCAGAGCAGCATCGTGCTGACCACTAAAACAGAGGTTCATCCTTTCCACGACCTCGCCCTGGACACGGTCTGGATCGGGGATTTCGAGGGGGTACGCTTTGCCATCAGCTCCCGCTCCAGCCGGTACAATCAGGCAGGACTGTTCCATTATCTGGGCAGTACCGTCACACCGGCCTTTCAGAGCCAGTTCATCAACAGTGCGGCCATGCTCCAGCAGATGGAGCCGGTCACCAGCAGCAGCCTTGCCCTCTTTCTGGCCCTGCCCACGCTGGGATCGGTCGCTCTGGACTGGTGCCCGTGGCCGCAGAGCGTGCCTGTCTTCCCCTCTTTCGCCGTACCGGACAACCAGCCCCCGCCCTATGTGGCGGTCCATAATGCACCAGATGGCGGCAAAGCCGTCAGCATGGGTACGCTTGATCCGCAGACCGCCACCACACACCGGCTGATGACCGAGCGGGTCCGGCTACGTCTCTACGGCCTGCCCCACCAGCAGGCGGAGAACCTGCTCAGCCGCATCCTGCACTGGGCACTGCTGAATGATGACCGTATGGGCATCATCAACAGCCCGCATATCCGGGATGAGAAGCAGGCCAGTGCCGAGATCAATGCGCTGGCCATGAGCAAGACCATCGAGCTGGACGTGATGTACAGCCAGACAGCCCTGCGGGACACGGCCCTGCAACTCATCCGCCATGTCACACCTACCCTCACGAGGTCTTCCTGATGCCCCAGATTGTCACCATCAATGAAAGCGTCGTCCGAGGCGCAGCCCCGAACCTGCTCCAGCAGAAGGGGGTTCTCGTCTCGCTGGGCGGCACAAATACAGCCGCCGGGACACTTTCCTTTCTCTCCGAGGCTGCCGACCTGACGGCCCTGCTCCCCTCGGCACAGACCAGCCCGACCGCCACCACATCCGGCACGGCGGCCTCGCCCTCCAGTACCACACAAGAATTACAGGCCATGGTGGCCTCATGGTTCGCCAATTCCTCAGCCGGTGTTTGGGTGTTGGAACTAGGCGAGACCAAGGCCATTGCGGATGGGCTGGGCAGCTTCATTGCCAACAACCCGCTCACCTTTTACGGCTATGTGCTGCCCCGTGGTTCTCAAAAGGCGGACGACAAGCTGCCTGCCTTCATGAGCAATCAGGGGGGCAATAATGCCCGCATTTACTTCTTCCTGTGTGGGGGAAAGGATGACGCTGGCAGCCTGACAGCCAGCCCTTCCAAGGCCGTCTTCTACGGGTCAGAAGCCTCCGGCGCAAACCAGACAATGGAGCATCTGGCCGCCGCCGCCTGTGCCCAGTTCCTGTCCGCCCGCCCCGGCCCGGTCAACCGTCTGGCTCCGATGAACTTCCGCTTCCTGACAGGCATCACGGCATGGGCAGAAGCCGGAAACGGCCCCGCCTTCGCCAACATGAAGACCAGCAACATCAGCTTCCCCGGCACGTCCCGGGAGGGTGGCGTGGAAGGCACAATCCTCTTCTGGGGCAACTTCATTAATGGCGACCCTATGTCAGAATGGTACGGAGCCGACTGGGCAGCCATCAATCTGGAGCTGCAACTAGCTAACCTACTCATTGAGGACAGCCAGCCCGGCATCCGCCCCCTCGTCTATGACCAGAACGGTATTGATCGCATCACGGCACGATCTGAACAGACGCTGGGCGGCGGCGAAGCGGCAGGCTGCGTAACCAGCTACAGCATCACCGCTACGCCGTTCGCCCAGTATGTCACGCAGAACCCGGCGGCCTACACGGCAGGCGACTACAGCGGCATCGCCGCCACCATCACCACACCACGAGGCTTCATCTCCCTCACCTTCAACCTTGCCGTGGATTTCAGTGGGCAGAGCGTTGCTGCCTCCACAACCACCACCAGCACGGAGGTTTAACCCATGTCCATCAGTCCCAATACGCCACAGGGGATGCTCAACCGCCTGCGTGGCTCCATCATCATCCCCTCCAACAGTGCGCTAAACGTCACCTCTGACTTCCTGACGCCGGAGGGCATCGAAATCCAGCCAGAAGGGAATGTCACGGACCTACTGGACACAATGACAGGCCGGGTTGGATCTCAGGCAGCCAAGCAGAACATCAACATCGTCATCAATCTGGTGCGCAGCCAGAGCCTCGCCACAGCCTATTACAACCAGATACTGAAGAACACCGCTCTGGGTGAGGTCAGCATCATCAGCGACAGCTCCGCCATGCCCCGCCGGACAATCCGCAACTGCTACATCATGTCCCGCCCGGAAGAAGCCCTGAACGGCACGCAGGTGAAGTGGAATGTCACGCTGGCCGGGTATGAGATCGTCAATGGCGACCTGTGGGAGGCCGCATGAGCGAGGTCAGCATCAACGAGGCCCTGAACCTCGCCGTGCCCGTGGGGGATGGGAAAGGCACCGTCCTCTGCCCGCCGCTCTCCAGAGAAGCCTTTTCGTCCTGCTGGTCCCTACTGGCCCGGACATGGAGCCGCTTGGAGGCTGAAGACCTCGGCATCACCGCCGGAGGAGCCGTAGCCGCCCATGCACTCGCCGACATCGCCCGCCAGAGCGGCCCAGAGGAGCAAGAGAAGCACCGGGCCTTTCTGGCCGAGCTGCGGCGCAACGCCTCCTATATCGGCCCGATGGGTGATGACGGCTTCGGCCCCGTCCCGCTGGGCACAGCCCTGCAACGAGGCTGGATTGATGAGGATGAACGGGACGAGCTGGAAAACATCCTCGTTTTTTTTACGCTCGGCTCCCGCCTCCTGCCACGGGCGAGACGGCAGATCATCTTTCGCCTGATGCTCTCGCTGCGCACTGTGGCCGCTTCCTCATTGAACGCTACGGAGTACGCCGCTTCCGTTGCGACCTCGCAGAAGGGCGCACCTATTGGCGGGACGGAGGGGGCATCATCGCCACCGTCTTCGACTGGCTGACCGGCCCCGCCTTCCGGCAGCTTATGGGCGAGGACAGTCCCTTTGAGAACGCTGCCCAGTACCGGGCATGGATGGTAAGACATGGCTAACCAGACCAGCATCATTGATATTCAGGTCAATGACAGTGCCTTCCAGGCCTATCTGTCCTCCGTGCGGGACTATCGGGACCTACTGCGGGAGTCCGGTGCGGAACTCCAGAAGGCTCTGGATGAGGTGGATGGCGGCTCCGGCCAGAACAGGGCACTGAAGGAGGAACTCAGGACCCGCAAGGCCATTGCCAAGGCCAGCCGGGACGCCACCTTTGAAGAAAACCGGGGCGAAGATGCCGGGAACCGGCAGAACACCCGCCTGCGGGACCGCATCCGCCTAACCCTTGAAGCCGGACGGCACCAGAGGGAGAACATCAATGCGGCGATGAAGTTCGCCAAAAGCCCCATTGGCAAGTTAGGCATTGCCGGGGCCGCTGCCGCCGGGCTGGTCAAGGCCCTCAATGCCGCCGCCAGCCTCGCCCAGCAGGGTACGGACCTACGCACACAGGCCAAGATGGCAGGCATGGACGCCGGGCACTACACGGCATGGCAGCGCAATCTGGAACCGTATGACCCTAACGGGGTTCTGCTCCAGCACGCCGTAGAAGCCACACGGGACGGAGCCGAGGCAGCGAAGCTACAGGCTATCGGGGTGGATACCTCCAGCAATGACCCGTCCAAGATACTCGCCTCCCTCGTCCCGGCCCTGCGCCAGTTCCGCAACGCCCATCAGGGACCGGCAGAACGGCAGGTCTTCGAGGGGATGCAGCTTGGCGATCTGGTCGAGACGGCTGATCTTCTGGGCCGTACCGGTGCGGATGAGGTCAACGCCATCCCCGGCACAGTGGAGCAGAACGCCCGGAACAATCAGGTCTCTGATGACGTCCTGCGCCGCCATCAGGAAGCCTCCCTCAATGTCGGCCGCCGTCATGATGAATGGACAGCCACGAAGCTGAACACCCTCGCCCCCGTGGTGGCGGGCATGACGCAGGGAGCCGAGAAGGCGCAGGAGCATCTGGACGACCTCGCCCTCTCCGCTGCAAAGGCTGCCGGTAGTCTGGACAGCCTGACGGACGGGAACGGTGCGCTGGTCGGGGGCATTGCCGCCGCTCTGGGGCCGTCCCTTCTCAAGGGCGTTGGACTGAAGGCCCTACCGAGGCTCGGCGGGGCGTTGCTGGGGAGCGGCGTGGCCAGTCCCCTACTACGGCTGGCTGGCCCTGTCGGTGCCATCATCGCTGGCCTCACCCCGCATGAACTGGGGACAGACGATACGTTCGACATGGCGCACCGTAACCCCGGCTCCATCCGCCGGGTCACGGCGTCCTCTAGCGCACCCCCTGCCAGCACCTCCGATGCGGACCTCGACCGTCTCACCGGGGCCGTGGCAATGGCGGAGAGTCACGGCGATCCAAACGCTGTCAGCCCGGTGGGAGCGCAGGGCCTGCTCCAGACCATGCCTCAGACGTTCCACAGCCTGGGCGGGACGAACCCGTTTGACCCTCAACAGTCATGGCAGATCGGCCGGAAATACCTGAAGCAGCTTCTTGGCCGTTACCACGACACGGAGAAAGCATTGGCCGCCTACAACTGGGGGCCGGGCAATCTGGACGCAGACATCCGCTAGCGGGGCGACAACTGGCGGGACGGCCTGAAGAAGGAAACCCGTGAGTACATCCCACGGGTCATGAACAACCTTCAGAATAACACCATCATCCGCATCGAAAATTACAGCGGGCAAGACCTGTCCGTAGCAGCACGGCAAGGATCAGTCCTATGAGCATTGGCGGTATCCTCAACAGCGTGGGCCGAACGGTTCTCAAGCTAGGTTACGAAATATCTCCCATCTTGCTGACGGGCGGTGTGGCCGAAAAGCTAGGAGGCACCGTGCCCATCCTGCTCTATACCGAAGCTATCGCCGCCGTGAATGGGCTGATTGCCGGGGGCCTCTCCGGCAAGCTGAACCTGCCTGATCTAGACAATATGTGGTGCACATGGAACCAGCTTAGCGGATCCACGCTGGTGGATAATGACGTGGCGACCTACCCCTTTGCCAACCAGACACTGGCCGCCAATGCGGTGGTAAACAAGCCTCTAACTGTCTCCATGCAGATGCGCTGCCCGCCCAACGGCCCCGGTGCCATGGTGACGAAGCTGGCCACGCTACAGGCCCTCTCCGCCGTGCTGAACAAGCATGTCACGATGGGCGGGGAGTTCGTGGTCATCACGCCGGGACAGATTTACACCAACATGCTTCTGGTCCGCATGGCAGATACCTCCCCCAACCCGGCGACACAGCCTAGCAGCCAGTTCCAGCTCGATTTCACACGGCCCCTGACACAGGCTGACGAAGCCGTACAGAAACAGGGCACGCTGATGAAGAAGCTCTCCGGCGGGATGCCCGGCATAGGCGGCTGGGGCAGCACCGGCAGCGGAAACCTGCTGGAAGGCCCGCTCACCGGACTGGGGGTTATCTGAAAGGGATAAAAGGCGGGCATCGTCTAGTTATAGACACAATCAATTTGCACATTCGCCAATTTGCTATACTGCCCATTGGGGTATGCAACGTTATGGCGTTGAATGTATCCTCCACCTCGCAGAAGGAGCAATTATGCCTATTAGCGCATTGGCCGCTGCTAAGCACATTTGCGAGCGCAGTGGCTGGACAATCTCAAATCTTAAGCTTCAGAAAATTCTTTACATGTCCCAGATGGCGTACATGGGAGAAAACAATGGTACGCCTTTATTCTCAGGGCAATTTGAGGCGTGGAATTATGGCCCAGTTGAGCCCCGCATTTATAGAACGTTTTCTCGTTTTGGTCGTAGTCCAATTGAGAATATCTTTTGGTGCCACACTGAAGAATGCGGATCGTCACATGAGATTGAATCTTTAAATAGATACACGGACTCTCTATTGAAATTTTCTGCACCAGAGCTTGTTTCTATCACGCACTGGGAGCACGGAGCTTGGGCTAAGCACTACAAAAAGGGCGTGAAGGGAATTAGCATACCCAATCAGGATATTTTTGAAGAGTATTGTGCCCGTGTCAGGGGGAAGTAGGAAAAAGAAACGCCACAGGCGCATACGGCCTTATAGCGGTAAGAGTAGTGCCTCTTGCGTAACAGCTCGTAACCTCTCTACTCAAAGAGCCTTTCACGCTCACGCAAAAAATGACAATGAGGAGTTAGCAGCCGCATATGATGATGTTTCCGAAGATTGTGCATATTTAGAAGAAAGATTGAAAAAGGAAAGACTTGCATTTAGCACCGTCATATTGATTTTAGCCTTGGTGATTACCGTATCTTTTCTTAAGTATATGTTTAAATGCGGAGATGGTTTATGTGTTATTATTTCATTTTTCTTTCTGATGTTATTTGCAGTTCTTTGCAATGTCTTTGATTGCTTAGGTATGATTGACATAATCCAAAAACTTTTTTCATGTTTTAGGAAGAGCTAATACCAACCCTCCCCTCACCGGGAGGGTTTTTTATTACCCCACGAAAGAAGCCCCACCATGCCCGACACAATCATCCCCTTCACGCCGGACGAGAACAGTGCGCCGCCGTTTAAGGCGCAGATCACCGTGGCGGAAGGGCAGCTCAACATCTCTGCATGGTGGAACATGGCAGGCCAGCGGTGGTACCTGAAGGTTACCGAACCACGAGGGGAAGACAAACTGTTCCGGCCCTTGATTGGCTCCCCGCAGAACTATGATATAAATCTCATAAGTTCGATTTCGACTTCCAAGCTGGTCTATCGTGAAGACAATGGAACTCTGGAAGTAACAGTATAGGAGCCTGAACATGGCTACTCCCGGCACACTTGCCCTTATCTTTCTAGTCTGGAGTTCAGCCTCACAGCCGGGAAGTCCGCCCAACTACTCCCGCTCCGTCCTGACCCCGCCAGAGCCCGGCGAAAGCGCAGAGTTCCTCGATCCCAATGCCCCCATGCACGACTTTTACGATGCCAAGGCGAGACTGGAAGGCGGCAATGAGGTGTCGGGCGAGGTCGGGTCACTGGCAGGCCGCCCTGCCTTCGCTACCCTGCCCGCAAAGACACTGGCTGGATGCCGGGCCTATCTGCGGACTCATTACCGTTTCTACGAAGAAGCCGCCGAAAGCGCAGGCCATGTGATTCAGGATGCCCGCTGCATGGTCATCCCGCCGGGCAAGCACCTCTCCCCCTATTTCCCCGGCGGATACGGACTTGATGGAAAACCGCAGGACCCATTCGGGTTATTGGATATCCCGGTAGCCCCGAAACAGGAGGGGCCAGCATGTGCGAATATGAGGCCGGAATATCCAAGCGAAGCACAGGAATACCTTGCTCCTAGTGATAACTGGGAGGCTGAGGTAGAAGCCGAATGTTCTTCCAGTAAGGAAGATGATGGATACTGGCATCATAAGAACTGCAAAGTTCTTAAAACAACCAGTGAACCAAGTTACCAGAAATATTTTTCCAAATCTGCCCTAGATTTTCTGTATTTGTCATGCTCATCCCAGCACGGAGATGCTACGGCTACGCCCAGTGTTTATAGATATCACGTCAATTACACAGCAGGAAGTGAATAAATCTGTCCTACGTCCCACCTTAGTGAGACCTCAACCCTCCCCTCACCGGGAGGGTTTTTTTATTACCCAGCGAAAGGAAAGAAAGGCCGTGCGCTTCTATAATTTAAAAATCACCGAACAAAAAAATCCTAATAAAGTTGATGCAAAGTATCGGAAAACATCAAACCGCCCATTCGCCCAAACCGCTACGTTGGGCGTAGGAAACAAAACGCTTCTTCATCTCTCCTCCTACGTCAAGCGGGACCCCAACGGGCCGGGCTGGGTGCCCGGCTTTGCCACGGACAGGTTTGACCCCGGTGCGCTGGACATTCAGTTCCAATTCACAGAGAACAGCCTGACCACGTTTGATGCATCCTCCGGGGCAGCCAACATCACGATCAAGGGCGTGGACATCGCCACGGTCAAGGCGGCCGAGAACCTGCGGGGCAAGACGGTTTCCCTCTATGCGGGCATGGGACGTGGGCTACCCCTCTCCAAACCAGAGCAGTCCGGTGAGATATTGCTGGGCACCGTCATGAGCTCCGTTGGCAACTGGGAAGGCACGGACCTCAGCCTGACGCTCTATGTTCTGCCTTACATCGTCCCGCCGGAGCAGTGGGGCACCCCTATTGCGCCGGGCCTGACCCCGACAGGGCAGCAGCCGGTGGACAACCTGCAATTCCATTGCCGATGGGGTGAGGATTTGACGATGGCAACAAAGCAGGCCCTGAAAGCTGCGGCGACCAACTACCGCATCGACTTCAAGATTCCCAACGCCGTGCGACTGGCCTCACGAGAATACACAGGCCGCTATCACAGCCTGAAAGACCTCTGCGTTGGCATAGGGCGTATCTGGAAGGAGTCTGAAGGGCTTGATCTCGCCATCTCCATCCGTTCGAACAGTCTGGTCGTCACGACCGATGACCACACTAAAAAGGCGGCTAAAGTCCCGTTTGAAGAACTGATGGGCCAGCCTGCCTGGAACGGCCCGACAGAGATTTCCTTCACCACAGCCATGCGGGCCGACATCTGCGTGGGTGATCTGGTCGAACTGCCCAACATCAGCGAAGCGGGCCTGATTATGGCGCAGAACAGTGCCGCCATATTCGCCCTGCGCCAGCACTCCCTGTTCGCCGGCACATACGTCGTGCGGACGATCTCCCATCTCGGCCAGTTCCGCTCCCCGGACGGCCTGCAATGGGCCTCCACTTTCACCTGCTACCCCAAGGGACCGAAGGCCAAACAATGAAAAACTTCCGCAAAAGCCCGCCTTCTGACTGGCTGCCCCGTCTGGCCCGCACGCACGCCCGGTCTGTGGGTGAACATGATGGCAAAGCACTCCCTGCCAGCGTCATCGCCGTGCAGGGCCGCATCGTGACGGTGCGCCTTGAGGTGGACTGCAACCCCGCCCTGCCCCCGCTGAACGTACCGATTGCAGAAAGCGAGTATGTCCGCACCCCCATCCAGCCCGGATGCAAGGGCGTTGTCATCAGTGCTGATGTCTCGCTAAGCCAAATGACCGGCTTGGGATCACGCCGCCCTGCGCTGGATGACAGCAGCCCCAACCTTTCTGCCTGCATCTTCCTGCCGCTCAGCAACGCCGAATGGGAGGCTCTGGATAATGATACGCTGCACATGTACGGCGTGGCGGGCGTGCAGATCACCGACCGCCTCAACGGCTCCAGCACCGTCACGCTGACAAAGGGTGGCGTGACCCTCTCCACCGGCTCCGCCACTGTGACGCTCTCCGGTGGACGAGTGGAAATCAGCGGCGAACTCATCATAAACGGCCAGCCTTACAAGACGCATGAACACAGCAACGGCAACAATGGTGCCCCAACAGGTGGGGTTATCTGATGCGCGTATGGACCCGTGTTCACCAGCCGGATGGCCGCCGGGTATGGAAGGCTGTGACAGGCGACCAGGGTAACATTGCGTGGCTTCAGAACGCCCTACTGCTCCAGCTTGGCGAAAGCCCCTTCTGGGCGGACTGGGGCATCCCCGTGCAACAGACCCTCGTCTCCCGTGTCTGGCCGGATTATTACCTGAACCTCACCCAACGCCGCTTCCGGGACATCTTCCCCAGCCTCCAGATCACCCGAAAAGATGGCGGCAATGGAGCGGACCCCGTGTACGACATTTCCGTCATCCTCAATAATGGCACGCTCTATTCCAGTGCCCGACAGTCCTTCAATCAGGATTACAGCCAGACAGGGCCGTGGAGCTGACCAGCCGCCCCCTACCGTTCCTCATGCTGCCCGCCCTTCCGGCGGGTTTTTTTCATGCCCGGAGATCCCCATGGCGACCATCGACATCAGCACCGCCCAGATTGCCCTGCTGGAAGACCAGTATCCCGGCCTGCTGACAACCCTCCAGAATAGCGGTGTCCAGCCCACAGCCCCGCAAACCTTACAGGATCAGCTTGTCCAGCTTGCCACACAGCTCAGCCCGGGCGTGACCACCAACCTCCCCGGCTCCCTGGTAGAAGACATGGCCAGCACAGCCATCGGTGCCCTCGCCCAGATCGACCAGGCAAAGGTGGACACCATCAACAGCGTCTCCCCTCTGAACGCCACGCCCTCTCTGCTGGATGAGTTCGGAGAGGTTTATGGCGTCCAGCGTGGTGCCGGGGCCAATCCCTCCGCTTATGTGACCTTCACGGGGCCGCCGGGCCTGTATCTGGCATCCGGCTTTCAGGTCTCGGACGGAATCTACACCTACGAGACGCAGGAAGGTGCCACCATTCCCTCCGGCGGCGTGCTGGTGAACAGCTACGTCCTCTCCACCACGCCGGGCACGACCATCATCCCGGAGAACAGCATCACCACAGTCGTGACGGGCACGAAGGAAGGCACGCACCTCGCCGTCACCAACCCGCAGAAGGGCACGCCGGGCACAGGGGCCGAGACGGACAGTGCCTATCGTGCCCGCATCCTCCAGACCGGGATGCGTACCGTGCAGGGCACGCCGGGCTTCATCCGCTCCCGCCTGCTGAACGTGCCGAACGTGATCCCCCGCTCCATCGGCGTGTCCCTCACCTCCGGAGCAGGCTACAGCGTCATGGTGGATGGCGGCGACCCGGCCCAGATTGCCGGAGCCATCTATGAAAGCTGCTTCGATCTGGTCAACCTTCAGGGCAGCACGAACACTATTGCCAGCATCACCAGCAGCAATCCCTGCATTGTCACGACCACGCTAACGCACGGCCTGAAAGACGGCCAGCAAGTCACTATCAGCGGAGAAACTGGGGCCATCGCCATCAATGGCACATTCACCGCCACCGTGCTGGATGCCAGCCGTTTCTCCATCCCGGTTGATACCACCACGGCCTCACAGCATTCCGGCGATGGCATTGTGGGAACCAACCCCCGCAACATGGTGGCCGTGGCCATTGATGGCGTGGACAGCTACCCTATCCGCTTCATCCGCCCCCTCCAGCAGCAAGTAAGGCTGGTGGCTCACTGGAGCATCACCTCCGGCAATGTCGTGGATGATGCCACAGCGACCCAGATATGCGGGCCGCCACTTTCCAACTACATCAACGGCCTGACGATGGGCGCACCCCTCTCCACTCTCCAACTAGGCACAATCGTGGAGGCCACGCTGCTCCAGATCATGCCGGGGGCGATCATCTCCAGCCTGCGCTTTGACGTGTTCCTTGATGATGTATTGGCCAGCCCGGCGGCGGATAGCGTCATCATCGCCTGTGACCCGCAAAGCTACCTCGTCACCAGCCCAGACCAGATCAGCCTCGTGAGGGAGTGACATGGCCACAGAACTGACAGCTCCCGCCTATCCGTACCAGCAGTTCAGTGATGACGCCGATATTGTGGCCCTGTTCGAGGCGTATAACCGCCTAGCGCAGGGCACGCTGACATGGATGGATGACCACATCCTGCCCCTCTACATGCGCTCCAGCATCACGGGAGGCCTGCTGGATTACGCCGCCTACTGCCTCTATGGCCAGCGACGGTACCGCATCGGCTATGTCGATCTGGTCGATGCCAGCGGTGCCATTGATACAGCCCTAATCAACGCCCTCGCCATTGACGGCACGGACACCTTCGTCAGCACTGGAGGCACCTTTGTTTCCGATGACATCTTCAAACGTGCTCTGACGTGGAACTACTACAAGGGGGGCGGCTGCCAATTCTCCATCCCGTGGCTGAAAAAGCGCATCATGCGCTTCCTGACTGGAGATCAAGGCCACGCATGGCGTTTTAACAGCACCCTGCCCGTCAGCATCGCCATCTCAGACCGCACCGTAACCATCACGGTCACCGCCGGGCTGGCGGACGGCACGCTCATCACCGCCCTGCCCGTCCTCATCCAGCGGGGCGTTCTTTCAGTCCCGCCAACCTATTCCTACAATGTGAAAGAAGGCAGGTGATGTTCCAGTTTTCCAACCGTGTGCGGACCATTCTGGCCCGCAACATCACTGTCGGCGATACAACCCTTATCGCTGCCAGCGGCACGGGAGCGGAGTTCCCAAGCCCAACGGCACCGGGGGATGCCATCGCCCTGACACTCGTCTCTGCCAGCAACAGCCGGCACTATGAGATCGTCTATTGCGTGCAGCGCAATGGCGATACGTTCACCGTCTGGCGGGGGCAGGAAGGCACAACGCCACTGCCCTTCCAGAGTGGAGACCTGATCTCCCTGAACATGACCGCTGCCCTGTACCGCCGCATGGCGCAGGCGGGCTATCTGGGACAGTTCTCGCCGGAGGTGGCACAGTCTCCCTCCGCCTACAGGAAAGGGGCCATCGTCTGCGACGGGACGGATGCGGCTGTCTATTGGATCTCTCTTCAGGACCAGAACAGCACTGCGCCCGGCGCAGGCAACCCCACATGGATGAAGCTGGACCTCCCGTCCTTCCAGAAGGCCATCCAGAATGGCGGCGGAGGTGGCGGCTATGGCGGCCTCATCCCCACCACTGTTCTGGGCAGCACGCTGGATGATGTGGATGATGGATTTTTCGACCGTGAACAGGCCCGACTTCTGGCTGCATTAGAGACCCAGCAGCGACACGCCCAACTCACCCAACAGGCAGCACGGGCCGAACAGAAGATCACACTAGCCCTGAAAAAAATCGGAGTGACACCATGACGGCCATCTGGAGACCAGGATCGGCCTTGCTGGACGCTGTAGCAGCCTCGCAGGGACGTACCTTTGCACGGTACCTTCCGTTGGCCCATCCAGCACCGACCCCGTACCACACCCGTGCGTATGCCTCTCAGCACGCCGGGAAATTTCCGGCTGACGTGGCTGCGTTCGAGAAAACACAGCCGCAACGCTGGGTTAAGCCGTGGTTCAATGACCCTTCTTGCCTAGTGTGGGATGAGAAAAACCAGATTTACAGGGGGTTTTCCATCTCCCAGAGCAACCCCGACAGCCAGGGTGGTGACCAGCAGACATGGATGGAAATCATCACGCCAGACCTTGTCACCTTCATTAACAACCGCAGCCCGTTCTATCTGGATAACCTGCCCTATCCTGCACTCTGGGGCGGTTCATTCCTGATCGACCAGCACAATGCAGCGGGGTATGGGGCTGGGGCCGTCCTCTACTACATCTCAGTTCCCGGCAGCGACACCAGCTCGCTTCAGTGCGTCTCCCTTTGGATCGCCCCGGCCCTCGGTCTGGCCCCAGTCTATCACGGTATCGTGCTGGAAAATCCGGGCGTTGGTGCGATCGTTTACGCTCCCGGTATGGATTTCCGAGATCCAAGGGTGAGCTGGGATGATGCCCGTAGTCGGTTCGTCATGAAGCTGACCATCGGTCGAGGTATCGCCTTCTACAGCTCTACGGACGGCCTAAACTGGTCCTTCCTCTCCCTGATTGATCTCTCCGACTGGCAGCAGATTGAGACGCCGGACCTTGTACCCATGGAAGCCCCGGACGGTTCTGAAAAATGGCTTCTGGCCTTCTCCATCAAACAGTGGAATGGGCAGGCAGCCTCCAGCGTGGCCTATCTGATCGGTGACTGGGATGGAACGACCTTTAAGCCTGACTTCACCACGCCCAAACGCCTAAACTGGGGTAGCGACTATTACGCTCAGGCGATCAGCCAGCACGAAGGCAACACCTATTGCTGGGGCTGGATGGGCAACTGGAATTATATGGAGCTTCCGCAGCAGGGCTTCGGCGGCAACCATTCCCTGATAACCCGGCTCTCTCTGGCTCAGGACGTAGATGGCTCTCTGGGCTTGCGAATGCAGTTCATGCCTGACCAGCTGAACTGCTACGCCGAGTTCACGGACGCTATCCTGTCCCTGCCCCTGTCCAGCTCTGGCACGAGCCAGTGGCAGCCTCCGGTGCAGAATATGGGCGTCTCATGGCGGCTTGATCTCCAGTTGTATCGTGATGCGCCAGACCCGTGGCCAGACGCCATCAGCATCAATTTCTGTGTCGGCCCCAAAAACCGCACAACCCTGACACTGAACCCGCAGGCCGGGACCGTCACCCTGTTACGGGCCCAGAGCGGCGGCGGCCCTCTGGATACAGCTGATACGAAGAAATGGGCGATCTGGAACGCCGATCAGGTAGCAACCCTGCCTAATCGGGCACGGTATTTCATCTCCATCATTGTTGATGTCTCCACTATCGAAATCATCATCAACGATGAGGTGTACATCTCCAGCCTGTTCTTCCCGCCAGAAGACGCATTTTCTTCAGACGTGACTGTTTCGGGAAATGGAACAGCCAGACTTCTCTACTTCAAGCAGAGTTACTGACATGAAACTTCAGCAGACTTCCGTTATTGCGGGCAAACCGTCCACCGTCACCCTGGTGGTGAAAGACGAAAACGGCAACATCATCAATGATAACTTCGATGCCCCTCCTGGCCCATCCGTCACCCTGCCCGACAATCTGGTAACGACTGCCGATCTGGCCCAGATGGTGGCTGGCACGTTACAGCTGGGAGCCAACGATCTCAGGGCTGTAGGGGTGAAATGGGCTGGCGCAATAGGTGCGCCACGTCTGGACTATGGCGGAACCGGCGGGACTGATCCGTCCCTCTATTCCCATCTACTCGGCACGAACCAGAAGGGCAATTACCTCTGCGCCAACGGCAACTCCGTGGCGCAGATTGTGGGTGAAGCCGGACCTCTCATGATTCAGCGGTTCAGTATCGCAGGCCAGAACCCGGCCACAGTATCATTTCCAGTGCCGTTCGCTGGGGATAACGTGCTGGTTTTTATCTCGACTTACGCTGAAACAATCAACGGAACCCCTCATTTCAGGTGCGTTGAGCTGCTGGAGCCAGCCACACGCTACGGTTGCCGTCTCTCCTGTTACGATCTGATTGCCCGTAACTGGGAGAATGTGAACTTCCGCATCGACTTACTGGCTATCGGCCCTGCGCCCTCTACCGTCTGATAGGAAAATCTCCATGTATTACGCCGCCATTTCTTCTGGTTCATCCTTCCCTGCCTCCGTCATCGGATGGGATTATGACCGTCAGAAAACCGTCAATAATGCTGATGGTACCCAGCAGGTCACGACAGAGCCACCACCTGCTGACCCACGCTTCACACTGATTCCTCTGCCAGACAAGGACGCTGCCTGGTGGAACAACGCTGCCCGTTGGCAGCAGAGCTGGCAGGTCGATGAAAAAGGCAGCCTAACGGCAGCCCCGCCGCCGGTTGTTCCTCTGAAGGAACAGGCTCAAACGGCGTTTCAGCAGGCACGTCAGCAGTTTACCAACCTCCAGATGATGGGACAGACATTCGGGCCACAGATGCAGGGCTATATGCGGGCACTCAACGCCATCATTAACGGAACGGACACCACTAGCACCACATTGCCCACAGCTCCGACTGATCCGACTGCTTAAGGATTTTCCGTTATGGCTCAGGCTCCTTCTGGCCCTAATGTCGGGCTGACATGGTACAGCTCTTTCAGCGGGGGCATCATGGCTCCCCTGATTGGCTATCGGTCCGACATGGAGAAATGGCACTCCGGTGCTGCTGAACTGACCAACTTTTTCGTGCATGTGCAGGGCGGTATCTCAAACCGCCCTGGTACACAGTATATCGGCACGTCAAAGGCCAATTCTTCTGGTCCGCCACCGAAACTTATCGCTTTCATCTACAACAACAGTCAGTCATATGTGCTGGAGTTTGGCGACCACTATCTCCGCTTCATCAGCAACGGGGCTTATCTTGCCAATGCTGATGGCAGCCCCTACGAGCTTGCCACGCCTTACAGCATTGCGGATGCCTTCTGGTTGCGCCATGCCCAGTCTGCTGACGTGATGACCCTGACCCATTCCAGCTATCCCGCCATGAACCTATCCCGCCGTGGGGAAGTTGACTGGACGCTTGATGTCATCTCATACAGCTCTGGCATTGATGCCCCTTCTTCACTTGCGGCCTCTGCTGTGGAAGGAAACGCCGCCAATACGGGAACGACACCGGGCGTATCAAAGGTGACGTATGAATATGCCGTCACATCCGTCTCCAATGAGAAGAACACGGAGAGCAACGCCACGCTGGCCCCATCCCAGACGGAGATGACTACCCA
This sequence comes from Bombella intestini, assembly GCF_002003665.1. Lineage (GTDB taxonomy): Bacteria > Pseudomonadota > Alphaproteobacteria > Acetobacterales > Acetobacteraceae > Bombella > Bombella intestini. The sequence goes on along the minus strand of NZ_JATM01000001.1, from coordinate 246,667 downwards.
GACACAGACGATCACAGACCCTTTGACTGGCAAGACAAGCACAGTCACGTCCCAGGTCCCGGTCGAGGTCGGGCGGTTCGTGACGAATTACAATATCGGCTACTACACGAACTACGGGAACTATAACACGCTCTCATGGCCTGCCGTGTCTGGGGCTGATTATTACAACGTCTATCGTAGATTTGCAGGCCAGTGGGGGCTGATCGGCAACACCACGTCCCTCAGCTTTGACGATGTGAATTACGCTCCTGATACCGAGAACGGGCCGCCCGCCCATCGCAACCCCTTTGATGGCAATAACAACCCGGTTTCCGTCACCTATTTCCAGCAAAGGCGGGTCTTTGCCGGGTCTCTCGCCTATCCCCAGACGGTATGGATGAGCCGCTCGGCTAACTATACCAATTTCGACATTCACACGCCGGTCGTCTCCGATGATGCCATAACGGCTACCATTGCCAGCCAGCAGGTCAACACCATCAAGCATCTAGTGCCGATGGCGGACCTTCTGGCTTTTACCGGAACGGGCATCTGGAAGATCTCCGGCGGCCAAACTGGCACTCCCATAACACCAAGCAATTTCACCGCCATACCGCAGATGTTCGTTGGCAGCTCAGATGTCCAGCCGCTGCCCATCAATACTGACGTGCTGTTCATCGAAAACAAGGGAAGCCATATCCGTGACCTGCAATATGACTGGTACGCACAGATCTATCAGGGCAATGACCTCTCCGTCCTGGCTGACCATCTCTTCTATGGCTACACGATATCAGACTGGTCCTTTGCTCAATTCCCTTTCAACCTAATCTGGGCTGTTCGATCGGATGGCGCCATGCTCAGCATGACATATTTAAAAGAGCAAAACGTCATGGCCTGGCACCAGCACAAGACGGAGGGCGGGGCCTTCCAGTCGGTTGCAGTCGTGCCAGAGGAGAATGGATACGGGGCCATTGAAGATACGCCCTATGTCGTGGTTAAGCGCACCATTGCAGGGCGACAGAGCTACACGATAGAGCGCATCCAGTCCCGCCAGCTGGGGGCAGAGAATGATGACATTACCCGCTCATGGTTCGTGGACTGTGGCCTACGCTATGAAGGAAAGCCGACCAGCACCGTCTCAGGGCTAGGACATCTGGCGGGTGCCAGCGTGTCGGCCTGCATTGATGGCCGAGGTTTCACGGGGCTGATGGTGGGTAATGATGGCACCCTCGCCCTGCCCCGTTCCGGTAGCGTGGTTACGGTAGGACTGCCCATCCATGCACGGGCCGTCACCCTCCCGTTGGATCTAGGGAACCCACCGCAGTTTGCCCGACGCAAGCGCATCAGCAAGGTTTATGCCTCGCTCTACAACACGTCTAGCTTAAGTGTTTCCACCAATGAGGGCCAGACATTCCATGATCTGGACAATCAGGGGGCCGCTGCTGGCCCATCAGCTCCCAATCCCTACCAAAAGAAAGACACCGGCCCTACGCTCATCTCCGGCCTGACCATGCGGATAACCACGCCAAACTGGACACAGAAGGGCAGATTCATCCTCCAAACAGACCAGCCGTTGCCTGCGACCATAACGAGCATCAGTGTTGATGTGGAGTTGGGGAATTAAAGCTAATCTGTTGTTTCTTCCTCCGCCAGCCCCAGCACGGCGGCGGTGAGTAGTAGGTGTTTCATGAAAGGCTCCTAGAAGGGGATTTCTTCATCTAGGTCATCATCTAAGCTATCGGGCGGTACGCTCAAACCAGCTTTTATCAAAGCTTCATTCATAATTGCTATGACTTTTTTTCGGTCTGTAGCCTTTGTTTCGTCCCAAAGGGCCAACAGTTCAGATATTCTAGGCCAGAGAACATCAAAATTAGCCCTTTGGGGGCGTGAAAGATTTGTATCCTCATAAAAGTAAGCAGCGTGGTTTTTTACAAAATCCCACATTTCTTCTTCGTCAAAATTTGGATGGGTATCATCGTCTCGGGCTAAATTTATTGCCCGAATACCCTCGTTTACGTCCCAATAATCTTTCCATGTGAGACTTGGCGCGTTCCAATCTACTTCTGAAGCTTTGCTGATTTTCTCATTATCCGCGCGGTCAACGATGGCTCTTTCAATTACCTTCGTAATTGTTTGCTCTCTAATGCGCGCAACAAACTCCAAAGCAAACCTCATTTTGGGATCGAGCCTGATGGTTAGAGACTCTGTCTTGGGGATCTTCTTTTTTTTGCGCTCAACCGCCATCTGGCTACTCCAACTATCTTGTTGTCTTCAACACATACAAGCACAGAAAAATAATTGCAATTTTCTATTGACCGCCAAGAATCTCATGTGCGAATAATGTATTGCACATGATGTGCAGAGAAATAAAAAGGATTGCGATATGAAAGACCAATCATCCCGTCCTACCAGCACACGTATTGATGCCGATATCCACGAGTGGATTAGAAAGCGGGCGTTTGATGCTAGGCGGACATTCACCGCGGAACTGAATGTTATTTTGCGAGAAACCTACGAGCAAAAGACCGCAGCACATGCAGCATCGTAACCAGTTAACAAAAAAAGGCGTTGGAAAGCCACAAAGCCAATCCCAACGCCTCTGAACAATGAACCTCGAAAGGAACACTCTATGACTGATACTAACCTAATCCCCTTCTCTTTTGAAGGAAAATCTGTCCGCGTCATAAAACAGGGCGATGCGCCCCATTGGGTTCTAACAGACGTATGCAATGTGTTGGATATCCGTAATGCGCCAGATGCTGCAAAACGGCTGGATGACGATGAAAAGATGACTGTCGGTAATACCGATAGTCGGGCTGGAAACGGAGCGCAGACCTATACCATCATCAATGAGTCCGGCTTGTGGTCTCTCGTCCTTACAAGCCGCAAACCGGAGGCGAAGCGGTTCAAAAAGTGGCTAACCTCGGAGGTCATCCCCGCCATCCGCAAGACCGGCGGTTACATGATGGCAACCCCGGAGGAAACGCCGGAGCAGCTTGCCATGCGGGCAATGGCCGTTCTGCAAGCCACGGTTGACCGGCAGAAGGCAGAATTGGAAACCGCCATGCCCAAGGCTCTCGCCTTTGATGAACTGGCCAACCTGTCTGGCGAGCACAACCTGCGGGACAGCGCCAAGCAGTGTGGATGGCCGGAACGACGCTTCATCCAGAGGCTCATGGAACTGAAATGGCTGTATGCCAGCCCGATTACGGGACGGAAATGCGCCTATTCTGACAAGATCAAGGCCGGGTATCTATCGGTCAAGAACGTGCAGATTCATCATAACTCAGGCGAGATCGAGGGCGTAGCTCAGCCGGTCATCACGCAGAAGGGCTTGTCACGACTGAAGACCATCCTTCCCCCATTCCCGACCAATGAGAACGTCAAGTCTTCTAGAAAGAAGGAGAGCAAGGCATGAGCAAGACCAACGCTTTTACAGCCTCCACACCAGAGGATCGTCTTGAGCGACTTCTTTCCACCTGTCGCTATGTGCAGCAAAATTGGGACAACCTACTATCCGCACTCTCTGTCGTGGAAGACAGCATCCCAGACAGAGAAAACGCCGGTGTTCCTTTGGCTGGTCTCGTACGCCTGCTTATCACACATCAAAGCGAAGAATACAGCGATTTTGCCTCTGAAATCAGACGGGCAGCGGGGGACGCGGCCTGACTATTCTGAGGGTCTGTCCAAATCTGGGCATACCCTCTTCTTCCCCAGTTTGAGGAAACAGGACTAGACTGGAAGAGTGGTCCACGCCCTAGCGTAGGAAGCGGAACCTTAGCATATGCCCATTCCTACGCCAGATGAAAGTCAGCCTTCACGCCCAACGCGCGCATGATGCCAAGCAGGCTGGAAAGGCTCGGATTACCCTTTTCAGAGAGAGCCTTATAGAGCGCAGGGCGGGTAATGCCTGCTTCCTCAGCAGTAGCTGACATACCACGGGCCTTTGCAATGACAGAAAGCGCATGTGTGATGGCTTCGCTGTTTCCATCTTCCCACGCCATGTTGAGCAGTTCGATCTGCACGGCGGGGTCTTTTGCAGCTTCGACAGCATCAAATGTAGTGAGTTCTATTTTGTTGCTCATAACTGCCCCTCCAACTGCACGGCAATGGCCTTTGCCTGCTGAATATCATTGGATTGTGTCCGTTTCGTCCCGCCACCCAGCATGATCACCAACACACTCCCCTTCTGTACGAAGTAGAGACGATACCCAGGTCCATAATGAATCCGGCTTTCAGAGACACCGCCGCCGCACGGTTTTACATCCCCGAATGAACCGGCCTGCATGAGTGTGAGGCGAGCCTCGATCTTCGCTATAGCCCGCTGGTCCTTCAGTTTTGCCAGCCAGTCCCGGAACGATGATGTCTGCTTGATCTCCAACATGTGTAAACTATAGATTACATACGCCGCCTTTTCAATATCATTCCATAAAGACACACCAAAATTACAAACGCATGATGATCTGTCCGTCCTGATGATGGAAACGGACAGATCATGCGCTTCACACTCGCACTTCTTGCATCCCTAATGGGCGGCACAGCTCTCGCCGATAGCATTACCGTTCCTCCTGCCCAGCATGGGATTTTTGATGGAGGACAGCTTCCTCCATCAGCTCAGGGCATTATGACCTTTGGGGCATCTGGTGGGGTAAGCCTGAAAGCCCTTCCCTATTCCGCCCTGCCCCTTTCTGCCCCAGTTGGCACGGCTTTCTTCTGCACGGACTGTGCCAGAACGGGTCAGCCCGTTTTCTTCAATGGCAGTGCATGGGTGGATGCTTACGGGGCTGGAGTGAAAAATCCATGAGCGATCAGTACCTGACCCGTGCCGAGGGGCTGGAGATTAAACAGGATATTCGGGCGGCTGAAATGGACATTGCCGTCATCAAGGACAGGCAAGCAGCCCAACAGCAGACACTCGAACAGATCCTTTCTCAGGTCCGTCAGGGCAATTCATGGCGCTCCATGTTCATCGCCGGTGGAGCCGGTGCGGGCGGATCAATCATTGCCATCATCCTGAAAATTTTCCACATCGGAGGGTAAAACCCATGGAAGTACGGGGTATCCGCAACAACAATCCGGGCAATCTGAACTATGTCGGACAGGCCGGGGCGCATCTCGAAAAAGGCGTTCATCCACGCTTTGCCGTGTTCGCTACACCAGAAGCTGGACTGATGGCCCTGAGAGGCCAGCTACTACGCTACAATCAGCGTGATGGCATTGATACGGTGAAGGGCATCATCAGCAAATGGGCACCCCCAACTGAGAACGATACGGCCAGTTATATTGAAGGCGTGTCCCATGCCCTCGGTGTCACACCAGACCAGAAGCTCGGTCCTTTTACGCCACAGCTTATGGCGGGACTGATGCGGGCCATCATCCTCATGGAAAATGGGAAAAATCCCTATGGCCAGCTGGTCGATAAGGTGGCTGGTGTTCAGGAGGCGGCAGCATGAAGCCTCTGCACTGGCTTAGGCAGCCAACGACGTTGCAGGGTCTTTCTCTGATTATTGCAGGTCTGGCCGGTGCTGTAACGGGCGGGATTGATGCCAATCTCGCCTCCACCCTACTCATCGCCGCCGTCCCCCTTCTCCTACCTGACAACAGCACGGCTCGCACTGTGGCCTCCGCTGCCATCCCTCCGGTTGTCGAAGTTCTGGAAAAGAACGCCACAGCCGGGAAGGAACCCAGCAAACCAGGTTGACTAAACCCGGCTCTTTCATCCCTCCTAGAAAAGGAAATCACCATGTCTGACACTGACACCAATACTGCCTCTTCCGTCATTGACGGTCTGTTCTCCCTCATTGAGGGAGCAATGGGCGACAGCGAGAGCGTGAAAACCAAAACACGCCTGCATCTGGCGTCCACCATTCTCGGCGGCATCTCCGATGAAGCGGCCTCTCTTCTAGCTGACCGTTTTGATACCCCTGCCCTCTTTGCTGGCATCAGCCGTGTTGAGGGTGGGCTATCCGAAGTGGAAGGGGGCATCCATGATGTGCTGGCTGCTCTGAAGGAGAAGAAACCTGTGCTGAATGCAGCGCAGGTCAGTTCTGCAGCGTGATGTATGTCTATGCTGGTTTGGGGGTGGCGACAATCGCCGCCCTCACCCTGTTTGGCTGGGTTCTGTACCGGGCCGGACGAAACGCCGCCCGTGTTCTATCTGAACAGCAAAACGTAACTGAGGCCAATGCCCAGAACGCCACCATGGCCCGCATGAACGAGGCCTCAGCCAGTGCGCCACAGACAGATGATGAAGTGCTGGCCAAACTGCGAGATGGAAAGGAGGGCCAGTGATGAAGCAGGAAAGCCCGCTCTGGCTATACATCCCCTGCGCTCTAGTGCTGGCCTGTGGCATCGCCCTACTAGGTGGGTGCAGTGAGGTCCGCATCCGCCAGCAATGCCTCAACCTGCGGACTCCTACAGTAGAGCAGCAACAGGGTGCCTATGCAGAGATGGTGGCCCATCCTGAGCTGAAGAACGTCCGTATCCAGGCGGCTGATCTGGATTATGCCCTGCGGGAAAATGCGGCCTGCTGGGGGGAAAGCGTTCCCTGAAAACCCTATCTCACCCCTCAAAATGGGTGGGCAAGAATTGGGCAAGAAACTACGGAAAATCGTAGGAAGAAACGGGACGAAAAGGGAAAATAGGAAGCACGAATTTCCCTGATCATACCTTCCAATCTGGAAGAAAATATCTTATTTTTCAAGGAGATAATCACCAGAGGGGTGGTGGGCGCAACAGGGATTGAACCTGTGACCCCTACCATGTCAAGGTAGTGCTCTACCGCTGAGCTATGCGCCCCCGTCTGGTGTGAAATGGTATTTACCTCAGCCTATGAATTGTGGCAAGCCCTTATTGTGAAAAAAATTCAAAAACATCCATGCACTAGCACTGCACGCCCGTCTTCCGCCGTTGGAATACACCTCCCTTCATGCCGAAACCGGACACCCCTCCTCCTGTCCTCGCCTCATTCAGGGCGTAATTATCCGCAGGACTTCCTCGATATGACGGTTCTGCCTATGGCTGAGCTGGAACGCATGGAAGATCGTTTTACCGATCAGCTTCTGCAATACGCCCCCGAAAATGGCTGGAGCCTCGTACAGGCACTTTTTCCCCGCAGCTTCTGTGATGTGAATCGGGACTGGAGAGAACTAGACGCCACCATGTTTTCTCCTCCCTTGCTAGAAAAAGACCTCATCCTCAGTACAAAGGTCAGTGCGGGATATGGTGTCATTCCACGCTGCACATCGCCCGGGAAGAGCATTTACCGCTACTGCCTGCCTTTGGAAGAAGCTGGACGCCGTCTTTCGCAATATTGGGAGCCGTATCACGCAGCCCTCGAGGAGACGCAAAAAACGCTGCACGAACAATTTGGGGCTTCCATTCTACTGGATATTCATTCTATGCCACCGCTGGCACAGTCACGCCCCTGCGATATCGTGCTAGGGAACAGGCATGGAAAGACCTGCTCCAGTGAACTGATCAACACAGTCGAACAGCTGTTTACCGAAAGGGGATACCACGTTCAACGCAACACACCTTATTCAGGTGGCTACATAACGGGCAGATACGGACGTATGGATCAGAATCAGCAGAGTCTACAAGTGGAGATCAATCGCGCCTGCTATCTAAATATGCAAACGCTGCAACCCAACCGTCATTTCTCAAAATTACAACAAGACATCACGGACATTTTGTCCCAAATGGCACGCTCCCACTCTGCCCTATAATAGACAGGGCGGAAGCTGCACATAAAGCCTTATTCCCCTAGTAGGAAAGCCACTCCAGCAAGGCGGTTACTCTGCGCAACCTGCGCCACGGCCACGCCCTTCGCATTGTGGACCACGCCCTTCGCATCAATCGACCCTACGACTGTCCCCGTATTGTCATACACAACACCGGCCCGGTCGATTTCCCCGATGATTTTCCCCGTCTTGTTATTCTCTACAGCCCCTGCCGGGCTTACAGAGCCAGAAAAGGGAGCTGTAAGCTGCTTCAGCTCTCCTTTGGAAGCCGCTACACCATGCGCAGCAGCAAACCCCATAGAAGAACTACAAATCCCAAGGACCACGCCGCTCAGCAATAACGTACGTGCCATCATCGATGTTAAAGACATAACCACCTCCCTTTCCCGGCCACAATCAGAACAAACTGAAAAACCAGAAAAGCACTTTTACACAAGCAGGACGTAGAAGCACACAGGCACCTACCTACGAAAGAGAGAACAACTCTACCAGCCCTGCACTTATCCTACTCTCACATATCATGCCGGGCACAGAGTTTGTTACCATCTGGATCTCGCAGATAAGCCAAGAAATACTTACTGCCCCCAACGGTCCGCACACCTGGAGCGTCCTCTATGGCTTGGCCGCCATGCTCAATCCCGACTTTGTGCCATGCTTCCACAGCCTCAGCACTCGGCAACGAGAAGCCTAGAGTGAAACCATTAGAAACGGTAGCAGGATGACCATCAATAGGATGACCGATCATAAGCATCTGGCCATCCTTCTCGTAAAGAAGTTTACCTTTTAGCTCACCGAGGGCTTTCCCTCCGATAACCTCAAAAAGGGCATCATAAAACGCCTTGGCCCGAGCCAAATCGTTCGTTCCGAGAACAACATGCGTATACAGCATACACACTCTCCGTCCACCTAATAGACACCTCAAACAGATCTAAACATGGGGGGGATGGAAGAAGAGTTCAATGTTCTATGGAAAACTTAAAATTACGTTCCGGCCTCACAATATCAGGAAACCCTCTGTAACGAGACAAAATTGGCAACATGTAAAGGCCGCTGCTGCGCTCCAATGTTCAGCACTTCCTTTTATAAGGGGGCTCCGCATCAGATCCTACGTCATGCTCACCAAACAATCGGCTCCACGCTTTACGAAATCCGGGAGCAAAATATGGTCTGCACCTTCCCTTCAAGCCAGTCTGCAATGACGCAATAGTCCACAGGAGAACGTGCCCCCTACGTTCTCAGCACCGGCAAGGAAGCGTATATCATCATTAATGGCGGCTGTTTGAATGAAACTTTTACGCCATTACCAGTCCTATCAGTGACCGATCCCGCAAAATATTATCTTGACGCTTGCCACTATTATCAGAGAATAAATCCAAATTGATAGGTATCCAGAAATCCGAAAAAGTATGATACAAATAATTATAATTATTTTTTATTTAAAAAATTAAAATACTTATTTAGTGAATTTATTAGAAATAGAGAAACAACCATTGCAGACACTGCATTTATTATATTTGAATGAGGAAGATTTAAATATCTAACAAAACGCTCTATTATATACCCACACACAAACAATAAAGTAAAAAATATTATTAAAAACATCGAATTTCTTATTAATCGAGACATTAGAGGCCCCCTCGCAAGGAAATGCGGCCCCACCAAGGAGCCGCACATAATGGAACACAATAGAATCAACGATGATGGTGATGGTGGTGATCATGATTATGATGGTCATGATGATGAGATCTATGTTCGTGATAATAATTCCTTGCTGCATTTATAGCAGGAGCACAAAATTTATTACCAACATAATTGCCGATCGCTCCACCGATGAATGCACCCACCTTCCCACCTTCAGGGAAGGCTGCTTCACCTGCCAATTGGCCTATACCAGTAGTCACAAATTTGCATGTTTCTACGGCATCATTGTAATTGAACACATCGAAATCACCCCATCCCCCAGCGACCATGTTAATTTCACGATCAGACAGGACAGTAATCCCACGAGAGGCAACATAAGAAGCAGTCATCTTTTATAACTCCAAAGTATTTTACCTCAATTCCAAAGTAACGGAACGGGCAAAACTTTGCTTACCGGATGTACATTTAAAAAATATTGAAAATTCATCATAATGATAATTATTATCAATAAAAAATAATTTAAACATATCCATCTGAAAACAAATGATTTTTTCATATTATCTGAGAAAAAACTAACTCTACGATAGATTTATAAATAATTCCTATCTACTACTTACATAGAGGTTACAAAAACCATTGGATAATTTCTTCCACGAGAGAATTATCATGCTCACATTCCGATGTACCAAAGCATGGAAGAGCACTAGGAAGGAGACCAATCCTGCGAAAAAATACGTCCCGCCGAAAAGTTCCCTAAACGCTGTATCAATTCCCATAACATTGTATACATCTTGACAGTCGTTGATGAACGGCAGCGAACAAATGCACCTTGATTATGGAAGATAGTGGTCCCATTCACTCCTTCCCTGCTAGGCGCACTCAAAGAGGTTTATACCAGAAAAGGAACCTTCTGAACGAGTTCCTCCTCTTACGTTACCTTCACCGGACCTATATCTGGCGTTCGACTGACACGCCTCAACCATTCAGTCATCTTTTGACCAGTCTTTAGGTGCTTCCATTGTTGATGGCATCAATGACATGCCCACCATTCGCATTGGGAGCTGGCTACAGCGTAAGAATGAGGGAAGCGAAGGAGATATTCTAACTCCAGAAGATGCCAATGCCCGCTATGGCATCACGGATGTTCTCAATTTCGACAAGCCTATTTCTTCCTCGGTTGCCCAGACCCTCAATGAGGATAAACAACAGCAACTCATCAGGCAGAACACCATTCGGAACGGTCCTGGTGGTGTCATCAATCGCACATTAACAGCAGTTGCCGGTGCGGCTCCTTCCTTTCTGGACCCCATAAATTATGCTGCGGCCTTTATTCCCGGCCTAGGTGAAAGCCGCATCGCCATGGTTTTAGGCCGTGCCGCTGCCCGTGCCGAGGGCTTTGGCCTAGAGAGTGTGGCTGATGGTCTTCTCAGTGCCGAAGGGCTAAATCGCCGTGTCGGGGCAGCTTTATCCAGCAATCTTCCTGGTCGTGTGATCCAAGGTGCTAGTCAAGGTGCTGCTGGCATGGCGGCTTTGGAACCGCTTAATTTCTATCTTGATCGTGACGAACATAACGATTGGAGCATGGGGCAGGCTCTGGGGAACATCGCCTTTGGTGGTTTCATGGGCGGTTCTCTGCATGGTCTTGGCTATGCGCTCGGGAAGCGTCTGGACCGTGCAGGCACCGATGCCAAGGGGCAGGTTCTGGCTGATGGCATGTCATCAATGGCTAGCGACAGCCCTAGCAATGCCGAAAGCCTGCTAAACATCCATGAAGTACAGAAGACTAGAGAAGACCTTGACCGTGCCATGTCAGAGCATGGCGATACGCCCGACATCGGTACCGGTAGTGATGAAAATTCTTCTGCTTCTGAGGGAAACGAAGACGGTGCGCCCGAGGCACAACAATACCCTCCCCTGCGTGATAGGATATCCTCGGACCTCTCCGACATCAAAAAAAGCCATGCTGAAACGCTTGATGAGTCTGCGCTTTATGAAAAGCCAAACGATACACAAAATAATGTCGTATCTGCTGAACCAGTAAGGATCAAAAAAACTAAAAACCCTCCATCACTTTTTACTTTTCTTAACCGTTATGGCGGGGTGATTGACCAAGGTGGAGACCTAAGAGGACAAGACATCCATCGCCAGCGCATCGGGCTTATCAGACGCCGTGGGGGTATGCCGCTGGATGATGCTCGAAGCCTAGCCATTCAGCATGGCTACTTAAAGCCTGATGCCGACATAAACGACCTGATAAATGCAATGGTCGAAGAAAGCCACGGTCGGAAGGTGTTCCCCGATGGGCAGATTTTTGAAAAAGAACGTGACTTCGCTGCATTAGATGACCACTACCGTGAGATTGCCGCTGATGATGCCGATGAAGCCTCTTACAACGCTGGCATATCACTGACACCAGAAGAACATAGACACGCTATTGAAGCCATCCTCTCTGGTATTCATCCAGATGCCGCCATAGAAGAAGCGATGATGTCCCATCGTCATTCCACATGGGACCGCTATGCCGACATGATGGATGAAGGCAGGGCATTCCATATGGAGCGCATCGGCACAAAGCAGATGCTCCTTCATTCTATCGCCCGCCAGCGTCTTGGTCTTTATGCCAAACATCTTGATTCTGACATTGATAATCTCAGCCTATACGATCTGGCCGAATCAATTCTGAAACATGATAGTTCAGATGACGCCGTAGAACACGCCCTACGTCTCATCGAGAATGGCAAAGGAAAAGGCCATGATGCTTCTTCCTGGCAGGAAACTGTGCAGGAAGCCTATCAGGCAGCGCATCAGCGTCTCGATGAGCTGCAACAGGGTGCAGCCGAAGCCATCATGCGGAACCTGCATGGGTATGAAGACCATGAAGTAACGCAGAGCCGTGCAGGCCTATCTGCCCATAAAGAGGCCGCTCCCAGCCCGGAAACAGGACAGGACGTTTCCCCACTCCCAACTGGCGGCATTGAGCATCTTGATCTGTCGGCGGCTGGGAATCATCCTGATATGATTTGGCATATGCCAGCTGGCATGAAAGATACGCCAGCGTGGCCAACTATCATTGCCGATGGGAAGCATACCGTCAGGCTTAACAAGGAAGGCATAGATATTGGTGGGGGTCATGGAAGACTTCATATCGAAGCCAGACATGGAAACGAGATAAGAGCGCTTGGTTTCACCAGTGTTGATGACTTTGTTCGGCATGTTCTAGGGAACGCAACAGAAATAAGGCAGGACCGTCCCAAACGGAATAACTCCACCGGCTCTTACGTTATCGCCAATATGGGGGGGAAATACCGACGAAAAAAGCCTGCACAAAGTGGCTGTCCTCCATCTCATGAAAGAGGATGGTTATTACCGCATTGCCACGGCAGGAATGTTTGAGAGAAAATACATCGAAGGAAAATCGCTGCTTAGTGGGGACCACACCCCACCGCATCCCCACAGCAGAGATGCCGGACCCACCGGACCCATGCCTCCAAAGGCTGACGGGCATGGCCGTGATGACGGTATCCGTCACAGCGACATTCTGGATAATGGGAATCACTCTTCCCAAAGTCAAGCCATTATCGAAGCACAAACCTATTCCGACCAGATAGACCGTCAGCTTGCCGCCCTAGGAGATCAGATAAGCCCTGAAGAACTGGCAGAGGTCCAACGTGAGAAAACCTTCTCCGATGGCAATGTAGATGCCCTTACCTCCGCTGCTGCCTGCCTAACAAGGAAAGCCCCATGACCCATGAGAACCCCTGCTACAACGAGGCAGAGAAAGCCGCTGGCCGTGAAATGTCCAAGGCAGAACTTGATGAGATGTTCGGGCGGCTGGAGAAAGAAGCCGGACGCTACATGAAACAAGGCCTGTCCCCACGGGAAGCACTGGAGAAAGCCGGTGCCCGCATGGCCGATGAGGAACGTCTGGCCGGTATCATCGAGGCTAATGCCCGCAAGAAAAACCTCATCGTCCGGGCCGAACTGCGCCGCCGCATCGTAGCTAGTGATGAAGCAGCCTCTCTGGAAGGTATTCTCGCTGGGAAGCAAACTAGGGAGCGTGATGCCGCCCTCTCTGTGGATGGACTTGTCTTTCTGGTTGATGACCATACCCTCTGTCGCATCAATGGCCGACACACGCCCATTCTGAATCGCATGAGGCACAGCCCTATCCACCGGAGCATAGGAATTGAACCCGAATTGCCAATGAACAGGGATATCACTCCATTCCTCACCGGCCACCTTCCGTCAGCCCGACTTTCCATTTCCATGATCCAGCCCGCTGCTGGAGACGGATGACCAATTCGGGCACTGAGATCAGTGCTATGGTTCTCATCCAGAACGATTTTGCCGGATTCCAGAGATGCCTTTATGACAGAATCTGGGTTCACTACATGATAGGTCTTCTTACCGCCTGCGGCCTTGAATGACCCAGCAGACAGCGGCATGTAGGCTAATTCACTCACGCCACCAAGATGGCCGGGCCAGGGCATTTCTTTCAGGGTTCAAACCTTTACCCCGGAACAGGGTTTAAGGGCTGAAAAATGGGAACCCTCATATTTGCCTGCACATGGGCCTTACCATACTGGCCGCACCAATCCACCCACAATAGGCCACAGAACGCCCACAACCCTGTTTAACGTTGTTTAATTGCTGTTTAAAAAAACAGTGTGGGGATGTGAATAGCGTCACCCGCCCATGCACCGCCTGAAAAATGTCTCCAAGGTGTCCACTACCGCCTGCCTGTCTTCATGATTAAACCCTAGATAAGGACGGGCCGGGATGGTGACTGACTGTCGTTTGAACAGATCCCTGCCCATCCTGAAGACAAGAGCGGGGGCTTTCACCGGCTTAATGATCGCTCCGAACTGATGCACTGCCGCATATATGCGGTTTGAACCCCAGACAAGACTGTTTCCCTGAATGGTAGAGGTCAGCTCGTTGCGCAGGCTGCCACTCCTCTTCAGGATCGGGTCACCAGACGGCTTACCAGACGCATATAACGGATTGAGGGGAGCAAAGGGAGTGCCCTCTGGCATTACACCATCATCAATACGCTGCCTGGTACGGTCCACCATCTCCAGACCGAGAGCCGCCAGAAACTCCTGCGGTTCCTTTCCCAGCGTCTGCAGCCGGGACAATGCGCCTGAAATCTTATTTGTGGTTCCGGTGATCTTGCTTAACGCCATGGAGCTTCCTATCATTTGCAGCGTAGTGCGTGGCGACACGGTGATAAATCTACCTGCCGTAGCTGTGGCCCTTGCGGGTCACTCGGCGATATGTGGGTTCCTGGTAGGCCCACCCACGCACTATTTTTTCTCGTACAGCACGGCCTTATTTCTCAGCAGCTGGGGCAAGTCTTTTAGAGACTGCCGGATAACGCTCATGATAAAATTGGTGTCCTTCTTTCGGGTTGTTCTGACAGCAAGACGGCAGCTGTTTTACTATCAAGCAATTTCTGAATGGCTGGATGGAAATTACCTGCTTCCACTATGCCATTGGGTCGGTTCCCAGCTGCCTTATCCTCCATGTCATAGAACTGCCGCAGCTGTTTCCGATGAACGTCCCGCTGCTCGTGGGCTGGCAGAACGTAACTGAGGCCAATGCCCAGAATGCCACCATGGCCCGCATGAACGAGGCCGCTGCCAGTGCGCCACAGACAGATGATGAAGTGCTGGCCAAGCTGCGAGATGGAAAGGAGGACCAGTGATGAAGAAGGAAAGTCCGCTCTGGCTTTTCATCCCATGCGCTCTGGTTCTGGCCTGTGGCATCGCCCTACTAGGTGGGTGCAGCGAGATCCGCATCCGCCAGCAATGCCTCAACCTGCGGACGCCTACAGTAGAGCAGCAGCAGGGTGCCTATGCAGAGATGGTGGCCCACCCAGAATTGAAGAACGTCCGTATCCAGGCGGCTGATCTGGATTATGCCCTGCGAGAGAATGCGGCTTGCTGGGGGAAAAACGACCACTAAAACCGTTGCCCACCACTCAAAATGGGTGGGCAAGAAACTACGGAGAATCGTGGCAAGAAACGGGACGAAAAGGGAAAATAAGGGATGACAGGAGCAGAAGTGGTCCCCAGTACGACCGGCAGTTTTCAGCCATTTTTTAGGAAAATCCATGGTGGATGCGACAGGGATTGAACCTGTGACCCCTGCCGTGTGAAGGCAGTGCTCTACCGCTGAGCTACGCATCCATCTCTTTGGATGGCCGTCTTATACCCCTACCCTTTACCTCTGGCAAGAGGAGATACAGGATAACATACAGATTATTTTAACATTATCCTTCAAAAACCAAACATATGGTCCAGAGAAAAGCCCCCTGCTCCATTCTCCAGCCCATGATAACCAAAGAGACGACAGGTCAAATCCCGTATCAGAACGTAACCACCCTCTCCGGCCTGATGTAACAATTCCGAATCAAACAGATCATCAGGCTTCACCAGATAAGAGCCGGAAGGCTGAATGGTAATGGTCTTCTGCGCCAACTCATGACCATCGACACCATAAAGATACAAACATGTCTGTGAAGGTTGACGCCCCTCACGCAAAGACGTGGGGTAAATCAAGTAACAAAAACTCCGCAACACCCCACCATCAAGCCGCTGACCCAACTTCAGAAATAGCCTGGTCGTCAAACCGGGCGGTGGCCCAGCGTAAGATTGCGGCTCATTTCGCCATGTCATCATGGTGTTGAAGATATGCCCGCCAAAACTTGTCTCTGCGGCATGATCTGTCTGGATATGCCGGTACCGCATCAAGGCATGGGGCCAACCATCTCCATCTCCACCGTCTCGGAAATCATACACTAGTTCCGCATGCCCCGGTTGATCCAGAAGCTCATGCAATGCAATGGCTCCCCTATGATTACGCGGCAAATTCCCTAGAAAATGACTACCACACTCCCGTCCTGATTCATCAAACAGATCAAGCCTCATCGGCATACTCGTAAGTGCCTCGGACATAGGATTGGGTTGTACAAAACTAGTGTAGGATGCCGGATCAGGTACCGGGAAAGGCAATACAAAACCACGCCCTAGCAACGGCGACATGCTACGAATAGCCGGGTCAGGCAGTAGATTGGCACGTTCTACATTCATATGTGCAATGCGGGTCCGCCCCCTCTGCACAACTTCATAACGTGGCCGCACCAGATGCCGCCCTGAACGAAGCTCCAACTGCGCCGGCCACTGTAGGGTCGGAAATAACGCCCCAACATCAACTGCAACGGTCTCATACGGTCCGACAGCCTGTTCCACCGCCCGATGATGGTCTTCCCCCATTGGGTTCAGCGTGATTGCCCCATCAGGAATGGCCGTACCGTGGCTATTCTGCACCCAGAGAAGCACCGTCTCCCCCTTATCCGGTGCAGGCAATGTTGCAAAACGCATGGAAGGCCACGCATTAGCATCATGCGTCACAGAGAGACTGGGGTCTCCATTCCGGCCAAAACTATCCAGAGCATATTTTACAACATCATGCCCCTTCGCCCCGATCACATGGATGAAAAGCTGTCCCGTAAAGTGCGGTAGACCGAACTCCTCCTTCACCTTACGACTATCGATGATCACGCCCCCATTGGGGTCTTCCACCTCTTGGTACCATTCCGCCATGATGTGACCAGAGCCATCAAACAATCGAAGCCAATAGCGGATCTCTGTTGCGCCGTAACTCGACCAATAATTCGCCGTAACCAATCTTGTGCTGAAATGCTCCGTCTCCCGGAAGAACGCAAAATTAGTCGCAAAATTGCATTTATCCAGATAAGGCCGCTGATATGGCAAAAAGTCATCCGGTAGCTTTGCTTCGCCCAACGTGTAAAGAGGCTTCCCCCCTAGAACACCCTCAAGACGGGCCCTCATTCTGGCATCATCAAATGAAAGAGCCAGTACGGCATCCACCTTGATCTCAGCCAGATGCACGATGGCTCTTTTCTGACCGCCCAATCCATCAGGCTGCCCGACCTGCTCGCTATCATGGGTCAGCATAACAGCCGGCTGGATAGCCGGATATAATCCATGGACTGTCTGCAGATAATTATCCGGGTCATAGACAGCAAGCGTCTTGCCCGTAAGCCTCTGCTCAAGTGCCTTCATCGCATCAACAGCCAAAGGATGGGACAGGGCCTTGTAAAGGACATTACCCCCCTGCGGGCCAAATGTCTCTATATCCAGCATAAGGTTATCCTTCCTGACTGAATTGGATACGATGATGTATTTCATCAGCCGCCAATGTAGTATCGTCAAGTCTTTCGCAGGGCATAAATGATATGTTCCTTAAAGAAGACTGAACACGTCCCGCTTTTTCAAGTATGGTTACGAAGCGTTCTATCCGGGATGACCGCCCCTTTAGAGGGAGAATACATACGGGCTTTTCCGTCGCCACCGCCTCTGACATCATGGAAACACTATCCTGCGTAACTGCCAGCACATCAGAACAAGCCAATACCCCCATATAGGGGTTTTCTCCTCCGTCCCCTTCCATCACGACAGCACCCAGAGGCGCCAAACGCTCTTGAAAAACAGCTAAAGCCCGACGGGACGTACGCCGGGAAGGTGTCAACACACAACGGGCATTCGTCAATCTCATGAAAGCAGCCAGTTCATCCGATAAAGCAACAGCTTCAGCTTCTTCCAACCTATAACGCCCATTCGAACCGCCAATCAGCACACCAAGAACCTGCTGCGCCCCTGCACGGATGCACTCTTGCCATTGCCCGACAGCTTGATCCAAACGGGCCGGTGTGGCGTCATGCATGGCCGTACGGACTGACAGCACATTCGGCCCTACAAGGCGGTCATGCTGACTAGCCACAACAAGGGCAAAGGGAGAGAGTTTTGCCCGTGGATGCTGTATCTGCACTACAGGCAATCCATAGTGTTTACCCAAAGCTGCCCCGGCAACAGCACCTTTCCCCCCCACACTAATGATGAGACGGGTTGAAGGGGCAAGGTTGAATGGGGCAAATAGACCCAGAGCATGCGGCCAAAAACGGACGGGCAAACGTGAGACCAATTTTTCCTTGTTAATAACAACAGGATGAAACGCCCACGAAAACCCCGCCCGCTCTGCCAAACCTCGCCCCTGCGACCTCATCCCGGCAAAATCTTCGGCTATGATGGCTGCGTGCATTCCTAATCTCCTCCGGGTATGGTCCCGTCCATCACACCAACATCCTTCTTCTGGCAAGACTGATCTTCATGACACAAACAGATTTCACGGACCTTGGCCTTTCCGGCCTACTTATTCAGGCTGCTCATAAAGCAGGCATGACAAGGCCAACGCCTATCCAGCAGCAAGGTATCCCTCCCCTTCTGGCAGGCCGTGACGTTCTTCTGCCCGGACAGACCGGCACAGGAAAAACTGCCGCCTTTGTCCTCCCTGCTCTCCAGAAGCTGGCCAGCCTCAAACAAGAAGAAACAGCCGATTCTATTCCTCGAGTTCTGATACTAGAACCTACCCGGGACCTCGCCATGCAGACAGCTAGCGTCTGCCGTCAACTTGGCCGCCAGCTTCCCCTCCGCACACGAGTGATCTGCGGTGGCGTGCCTCGTGAGCAGCAGGCCCTTTCTCTGGCGCAGGGAGCCGACATCATCGTTGCCACGCATGGGCGGCTTCTAGATTTTGTGGAAAAAGGCGAGCTGTCGCTAGAACATATCGTCTATCTAGTACTGGATGAAGCAGACCGCCTTCTTGATGAAGAATTTTCGGCCAGCATGACAGCTCTTGTGCCCTATATTGCTGACCGCCCCCAGACTATCTTCTGTTCGGCCACCTTGCCGGAGCCTGTCATGGCGTTAGCGAAACGGGTTACGAAAGACCCCGTTCGTGTCGAACCCGGTGAAGAGGAAGTCACGCCACGGCGCATCCGCCAGCAAGCCCTATTCATCACAGAATCACAGAAAGAACCGCTCCTTCTGACAGTACTAGAGCGGTCAAAGATACAGACTGGCTCCAAAACGGGCCGGGTCATCATTTTCACGAAAACGAAGCAGAAAGCCGATTCTGTTGCAAAGCTGCTAAGAAAAGCCGGGTATAAAGCTATCGCTCTTCACGGTGGCCAAACACAGGGCGACCGGAAGAAAACGCTTGAGCGTTATCAGACGCAGGCTAATTCCATTCTCGTGACAACGGACATTGCCGCCCGGGGCTTGGATATTGATGATATCCAGCTGGTCGTGAACATGGACCTACCACAGACGCCAGAACTCTACATTCACCGCATCGGCCGAACAGCCCGTGCAGGAAAACAGGGCCGGGCCGTTACCTTCGCTACGCTAGATGAACGGACCCGCCTGCGAGATATCGAAAAGCACATCCAATACCGTATCCGCATCATTACAGCGGAAACACTATAGGAATAGCTTTTCCGGGGTGGCATGACTGTTACGTCATGCCACCTCTGCTTCAGCCTTAATCAGGCAGAGGCACGATCATAGATCGGGAAGCGAGCGCACAGCTCCTTCACATCCTTGCGGATACGCTCGAAAGTAGCGTCATCATTCTCATCAGCGCTCAACACGGCATCAATCATGCGAGCCACCTGACGGAACTCTGCCTCACCGAAGCCACGGGCCGTAGCAGCCGGGCTACCCAGACGCACGCCGGAGGTCACGAACGGCTTTTCAGGATCGAACGGCACAGCATTCTTGTTAGCGGTAATGCCAGCACGCTCCATAAGGGCTTCGGCCTTCTTGCCGGTCACCTTCTTGGGGCGCAGGTCCACCAGCACGAGATGAGTATCCGTACCACCCGTCACGATGTCGAACCCACATTTCAGAAGCTCATCAGCCAGCGCACGGGCATTGGCCTGCACACGCTGCTGATACTCCTTGAACTCACCCTGCAGGGCCTCACCAAAGGCTACAGCCTTACCAGCGATGACGTGCATCAATGGGCCACCCTGAAGACCAGGGAACACCGCGGAGTTGATCTTCTTAGCAATATCCGCATCGTTGGTCATGATGATACCACCACGGGGGCCACGCAGCGTCTTATGTGTCGTGGAAGTCGTGATATCAGCATAAGGAACCGGGCTCGGATAAATACCGGCAGCCACCAGCCCGGCGAAATGGGCCATGTCCACCATCAGGTAAGCACCGACCTCATCAGCAATCTTGCGGAAACGGGGGAAGTCGATCACGCGGGGATAGGCAGAGCTACCAGCCACGATGATGCGAGGCTTATGCTCACGGGCCAGACGTTCCATCTCCTCATAGTCGAGCAGACCGTCTTCACCACGCACGCCGTACTGCACAGCATTGAACCACTTACCGGAATAGTTCGGGGCTGCACCATGGGTCAGGTGACCACCAGCGGCAAGGCTCATGCCAAGGATGGTATCACCCGGCTTTGCCAGTGCCATAAAGGCTGCCTGATTGGCATTGGCACCAGAATGCGGCTGAACATTGACGAATTCAGCACCGAAAAGCTTCTTCAGACGATCAATGGCAAGGTTCTCGACCTTGTCCACATCAACGCAGCCACCATAATAGCGGCGGCCCGGCAGACCCTCGGCGTATTTGTTGGTCAGGACGGAACCCTGAGCTTCCATTACGGCGAAGGACGCCATGTTCTCAGAAGCGATCAGCTCGATGCCATCCTGCTGACGTTCAAGCTCGGCATTCAGAATTGCACTGACCTCATGATCACGCTCTTTAAGAGCGGCATGAAAAAAAGAGTGCAGACCGGCCTGGTTGGTGCTTTTGGACATTGTCATCCATACTCCCCGCAAAAAAACTCTTTTCTTTCTATAGGCGCGAGAGCCAAGCGCGTCTATCGTTGCACGTTAATTACGTTTAAAAAATGCGAGAGTGTCCTTCAATGACCTTGCCCTTCTGGCAAACCAAACAAGTTCCCCCTCCAGAGAGCCAAAATAACGGGCTGAAACGTGTGTTCGGCCCGTGGCGTCTCATCGCCATGGGCGTTGGTGTTACCGTCGGGACAGGTCTTTTCTCCCTCACGGGTGTTGCCGCTGGCCAAAATGCAGGGCCAGCAGTGGTTATCTCCTTCCTCATCGCAGCCATTGCGGCCAGTTTTGCTGGGCTTTGCTATGCCGAGCTAGCCGGGATGCTGCCTGCCGGTGGCTCGGCCTATGCCTACGCTTATGCCGGACTTGGTGAGATTGTAGCGTGGATCATCGGCTGGGACCTGATCCTTGAATATACGGTCGGGGCCGCTGCCGTGGCTTCCAGCGCTTCAGGTTATATCGCTTCCCTCCTCAAGGGATGGAACATCATTATTGATCCACGATTACTCAACCCACCGGGAACCACCGTCACTATGCCAGATGGCCATACAGTGCAGGCATGGTGCAATGCTCCGGGGATGCTCCTCCTCTTCATCATCACCCTCATGCTGATGCGGGGGACCAACTTCTCCGTTCGTCTTAACTCATTGGTTGTGTTGATCAAGATTCTTGTCATTGCCGGCTTGATCATCGTCTGCACGCCTTTTGTTGATACCAGCCACTTCCACCCCTTCATCCCTGCTAATACGGGAGAATTCGGGCAGTTTGGTATCAGCGGGATCATGCGTGCCGCCGGGATGGCCTTCTTTGCCTACGTCGGTATTGATATTGTCTCCACAGCGGCGCAAGACACAAAAAATCCCCAGCGTAACATGCCGATTGGCATTCTGGGCAGCCTGCTGACCTGTGCCGTTATCTATGTCGTCTTTTCCACCATTCTTGTTGGCGTGGTGGACTATCACACCCTCGCCCATGACCCCAGCCCCGTTGCCACAGCCATGGACAAGATCAATATGCCTTGGATGGCGGTTCTGGTGAAAATCGGCATTACGTTTGGCTTTATCTCCGTCCTGTTTGGTTTGCTCATCGGACAAAGCCGCATTGCTATGAACATGGCTGAAGACGGGTTGCTTCCCTCCTTCATTGCCCGCCTTCATGAGGGTACCCGCACCCCATGGACGGCACACATCGTCACCGCCGTGGCTGCTGCTTTGCTGGCCGGCTGCGTCCCCATCGCTACTCTGGGAGAAATGACCTCCATTGGAACGCTACTAGCCTTCGTCATCGTCTCGGCTGGCGTTACGGCTCTACGTCTCCGGGCCCCGGATGCACCACGTAGTTTCCGTGTACCGGGTGGGCCGTTTGTGGTTCCCCTGCTGGGCATTATCTCCTGCGGCATCGTTATGGGGTCCATGAGCGGTCTAACATGGGTCCGCCTACTGGTCTGGTTGGTTCTAGGGTTCTGTGTCTATTTCGCTTATGGCATCAGAAAAAGCCGGTTACGCAATAACTCTATCAATTAGGGTAGAAATTTATAATATTATTCCATAGAAGAGGGCTCACTATAGATGTGATGCCCTCTTAGGGTGCCGCCTCTGTCTGAAATAACAACCAGAACAGATCAGAACCGACCTGACATGGAATCTTCTTCACCATGATGTCATCCCTCTGGCGCAAGAAAGCCATCACCTCCTCAACTTCTACCCAAACGGGGCTGAAACGCATTTTCGGCACATGGCAGCTTATTGCCATCGGTGTAGGCGTGACCATTGGGGCCGGTCTCTTCTCCCTTACAGGTGTGGCCTCCGGCCTCTATGCCGGTCCAGCCATTCCTCTTGCTTTCCTCATTGCTGCCATAGCCGCCAGCTTTGCTGGTCTCTGCTATGCTGAACTGGCTGGGATGATCCCTTCTGGAGGGTCGGCCTATTCCTACGCCTACGCTGCCTTAGGTGAGTTTGTAGCGTGGGTCATCGGCTGGGATCTGATCCTTGAATATACTGTTAGCACGGCTGCCGTGGCTTCCAGTTGGTCCGGTTATATGACCTCTTTCCTCAAGGATTGGGGCATCGTCATAGACCCGAGGCTATTACACCCGCCCATGACACTGGTAGAACTGCCTGACGGTCATATGGCCCATGCATGGTTTAATGCGCCTTGTCTGTTTATTCTCTGGCTCGTCACCACCATGCTGACACGGGGCACAAAAGAATCTTCCCGGATGAACGGCCTTATTGTCGGTATCAAGGTCTGCGTGCTGGTCGGTCTGGTCGTGGCTTGTCTTCCGCACATTCAGATGGCCCATTTCCACCCCTTCATCCCCCCCAATGAAGGTCATTACGGGGAGTTCGGTTTTAGTGGCGTCATGCGGGCGGCGGGAATGGCCTTTCTGGCCTATATCGGCTTCGATATCGTCTCTACGGCAGCTCACGATACAAAAAACCCTCAGCGATCGATGCCTATTGCCATTCTGGGCAGTCAGATCATCTGTGCCATCGTCTATGTTGTCGTGTCTGCCGTGTTGGTTGGCGTGGTGGATTATCACCATTTTGCGCATGATCCGAGCCCGGTTGCTACCGTCATGGATGTCGTCAATCTGCCGTGGCTCAGCTTGCTCATCAAAGGGGGTATCTGTCTGGGGTATGTCTCGGTCGTTTACGGCCTACTGATGGGGCAGAGCCGTATTCTAATGAGCATGTCTCAAGATGGCCTGCTACCTGCCTTTTTCCGCCGGATGCACCCCAAGAGCCACACGCCAGTCCCGAGCCATATGCTCAGCTTCCTTGCAAGCGGTCTACTGGCCTGCTGCCTGCCTATTGATATTCTGGCCAATATGGCCTCCATCGGCACACTAACGGCCTTCGTAATCGTCTGCGCAGGCGTCATTGCCCTGCGCTTCACAGCGCCCGATGCTCCCCGTACTTTCCGCCTGCCAGGTGGCCCTCTGCTTATTCCATCTTTGGGCATTATTTCTTGCGGCAGCGTCATGCTCTCCATGAGCCTCATCACATGGGGACGCCTAATTCTCTGGTTAGCCATTGGTGCCATCATTTATTTCACTTATAGCATACGGCACAGTCATCTCAGGGCGGACGACTGAACGGCGGCCCCCTTTTCCAGACGACACTGCAACATCGTGGAGCAAAGTGCATGAGACGGCCTTTCTGGCGTACCAAACCGATACAGACAGCAGCCTCTAATATGGGGCTGCACCGTGTACTGGGCCCTTGGCAACTAGTTGCCCTTGGAGTTGGTGTTACCGTTGGGGCAGGCCTGTTCTCCATGACAGGCGTTGCTGCTGGTCAGTATGCTGGTCCAGCTGTGACGCTCTCCTTCATAATCGCTGCCATTGCCTGCGCCTTTGCCGGTCTCTGCTATGCTGAGCTGGCAGGCATGATTCCCGAAGCAGGCTCTGCCTATACCTATGCTTATACCTCCATGGGGGAAGGCATTGCGTGGATCATAGGCTGGGACCTTATTCTAGAATATACTGTCAATGCCTCCACGGTAGCCTCCAGCTGGTCCGGCTATTTTGGAACTCTGCTGCATCAGATCGGCATCCCGCTTGATCCCCGCCTACTGGCTCCCACCGGGGCCTCTATCATGATGCCTGACGGACAATTTGTCCGCGCCTGGTTCAATGCCCCTGCCGTCTTTATCATCTTCGCTGTGACTGGACTGCTAATGTATGGCACCAGAGGGTCCAGCAAGATCAATATGGCGATCGTTGCGCTTAAGTTGCTGATCATTGGCAGCGTGACAGTCATCTGCCTACCACACATTAAGTCCGCTAACCTTCATCCCTTCATCCCCACCAATACGGGACAGTTTGGGGCCTTTGGGCCAAGTGGTGTCATGCGGGCCGCTGGCCTTATCTTCTTTGCCTATATCGGTTTTGACATCGTCTCCACTGCAGCACAGGACAGTCATAATCCTCAACGGAATATCCCGCTGAGTATTCTGGGAAGTCTGGTCCTTGCCGCCCTCATTTACGCCATCTTCTCATTCGTGATTGTTGGTGTGGTCAATTATCGGACGATGCTGCATGACCCGAACCCTGTAGCAACCGTTCTGCACAGCCTTCATATCCCGTGGTTCTCTGCCCTAATCACATTCGGTATTGCTCTGGGCTATATTTCTGTCATCTACGGGCTGCTCATGGGCCAGAGCCGTATTTGCCTTTCCATGGCCAAGGACGGCCTGTTGCCATCACTCTTTGAAAAACTGAATGAGCGCAGCAAAACCCCTTGGAGTTCGCACATTCTCACCGCCGTGGTTGCCAGCATTCTAGCTGCGTGCTTGCCTATCGATATTCTCGGCAAGATGACATCCATCGGGACATTGCTTGCCTTCATCATCGTCTGCTTCGGCGTGATGTTCCTGCGGTTGCGTCAACCCAATGCTGTACGCCGCTTCCGGACGCCCGGTGGTCCGTTCCTAGTGCCAATCCTTGGTATCCTGTCCTGCGGCACTGTCATGCTCGCCATGGACCTCATGACATGGGTCAGACTGGCCCTATGGCTGCTCATTGGTCTAGGGGTCTATGCTTGCTATGGCCTGCATCATAGCCGCCTGAAGCATAAACAGCACTAAGAAGCAGTTCCTATCTCGGAAAAGCCATCCTCTTTGTGAGGGTGGCTTTTTTAGTCTGGTCAGACGAAAGTTCAGAAGGCATCATGCCGAGCATGATGATGCATTCTTTCCCTCATACCCGCCTACGCCGTAATCGCCATGATGAGGCCACACGCCGCCTCGTCAGCGAAACACACTTACATGTCGATAACCTCATCTGGCCGATTTTTGTCTGTGAAGGCGAAAAACAGCGCCAGAAGGTAAAAGCCATGCCGGGTGTCGAGCGTGTTAGCCTCGACTTATTGGCAGAACATGTTCGTCCAGCGGTGGAACTCGGAATCCCCGCTGTCGCTCTCTTCCCTGTCACCCCGATGGAGATACGGGACGAGGTGGGCACAGAAGCCCTAAATCCCGATAACCTCATGTGCCGCGCAGCCCGGACCTTGAAAGCAGCCTACCCCGAGCTTGCTCTAGTTGGGGATGTGGCTCTGGACCCCTACACCTCCCATGGCCACGATGGGCTGATCCGGGATGGCCAGATTCTCAATGATGAATCTGTAGAGGTTCTTCGCCAACAGGCACTCAACCAAGCACGGGCTGGCATTGATATTATCGCTCCTTCCGACATGATGGATGGGCGCATCAAAGCTATTCGTTCAACATTAGATGAGAACGGCTATCAGACAACTCGCATCATGGCCTATGCTGCCAAATATGCGTCTGCCTTTTATGGGCCGTTCCGCAATGCTCTCGGGTCCGACGCCCTTCTCGGTGGGGACAAAAAAAGTTACCAAATGGACCCAGCCAACAGCGATGAGGCCCTCCGTGAAGTCGCCATGGACCTCGCTGAAGGAGCTGACATGGTTATGGTCAAACCCGGTATGCCCTATCTGGATATCATCCGCCGGGTACGTGACAATTTTGCGGCACCAACATTCGCTTATCAGGTGTCCGGTGAATATTCGATGATCATGGCGGCTATTGAAAATGGCTGGCTAGACCGTGAAAAGACCATTCTGGAAAGCCTGATGGCCTTCCGGCGTGCAGGATGCCACGGTATTCTCACCTACTTCGCTGTCGAAGCAGCCCGCCTCCTGCGTGCCCGCTAAGCAGTATCCTGCTGCCCCGCCTCTCCATCGTAAGAAGCGGGGCAGCTTGGCCTATCAATCAGGCAAAGATGCTGAAGAGTTGGCCGCAAATTTTCTAGCCAGACAAGGCTATAGCCCTCTAGCACGCAGATTGAAAACACCCTGCGGAGAAATTGATCTTCTTGTCGCCAATGATGAATGGCTGTTGGCTATTGAGGTTAAACAGCGCACAACCTTAACAGAAGCTCGATACGCTCTCTCCCCTCGCCAAAGCCAGCGTTTACTACGGGCTTTTTCCTTCATCATCGACACACGGCCAGACTGGCAACGACCCAACACTCGGCTGGACGTTCTCGTTGTCAATAAAACGGGAACTATCGAACAGATAGAAGACGCTCTTCGCCTGTACTGAGACACAGGCACAAAAAAACCACGAGTCTAATGCAGACCCGTGGGATTTTCTATTTCATTCTCACAAGGAGACGAGCTCACCCGCGGCGATGATGTGTATTCCGCCGATGCTTGCTAACCACGTGCCCACGGAAGGCCACAGTACGAACGGCAACACCCCGGTGATAATGCGAAGCAGCAAAGCGCATCGCTGCACCAGAATGTGTATGGGAGGCTGAACGATGAGCCACCGTTACATGATGAAAAGCTGACGGCGGAGCAATAAGAGCACTGAAGGTCAGTTTACTTGCTTCATGTTCCGTCAGAATACGATCCGCATGGGCTGCGGGAGCGGATGCTAACCCTGCACACCCCAGAAGCCCAAAAAGAACCCCTCCCTTAAGGGATTTCACCATGTCTTCAACCCTCCACCTTTTCCCATTGCCTCGTCACAACGGGAACAGCCCTCATCTTACAAATAGTCGTCAAGTCTAACCATAGAAGGACGGAGAAAGCAACGCCCGAACTCTAGGCCAACTTTTATTTAATGAGGACTATTCCCCTCCGAAATTAGCCTTCGTTCTTCAACAGGCCCTTTTCGGACAGCAGGCTCTCAAGCTCGCCACTCTGATACATATCAGTGACGATATCGCACCCGCCAATGAACTCACCCTTCACATAAAGCTGCGGGATCGTCGGCCACTGGGAGAAATCCTTGATTCCCTGACGCATTTCCGGGCTCTCAAGCACGTTCTCTGTCTCAAAATCCACACCTACATGGGTAAGAATCTGCACGACACGAGCGGAGAACCCACATTGCGGGAACTGCTTGTCACCCTTCATGAAGAGCATTACAGGGTTTTTGTCCACCAAAGACTGGATGGTCTGAAAAACAGCCTCGTTCATTTGATCATGTCCTCTCGATCAACCAGGGATGCGTGTCTTCACGGCCAAAGCGTGTAGCTCCGTCCCGACACGATCCCCGAAAGCCTCATAAACCAGCTTATGCTGTTTTACCCGTGGCACACCACGAAACGTTTCGCTGACGACCTCACAGGCGAAATGATCGCCATCACCTGCGAGGTCTTCAACCACAATCTCTGCATCAGGAAAAGCCGTACGAAGGGTCTTTTCAATCTCTTCTGCCGTCATCATGGTCGAAACCTCCCTATCTGCGTTTCCTCAGGATATTTCATCCAGATGCACGACCGAAGCAGCGTCTTCTTCTTGCCCAATAAAACGGGGGAAGAAAGAACCATGCTGCTGACGAAGATGCTGAACTGACACAGTCATGACACCATCAAGCGCCAACGCATCCCCGCCGATACGCCCCAGACGAGACACCGGCACACCAGCCACTTTCGCAGCCTTCATCACCGCATCAGCCTGCTTTGTGGCCAGCACATACCGAGCCTGATCTTCAGCAAACCAGTAAACATGTTCTGGCAGCCCGGCTGGACCCTTCTCTAGAACACATCCTGTATTGCCAGCCATGGCCATCTCGGCCACTGCAACAATCAAGCCGCCATCTGCCACATCGTGACAAGCCTCAACAGCACCATGCTGAATCTGCTCGCGCACAAAATCACCGTTCCGGCGTTCTACGGCAAAATCAACTGAAGGCGGAGCACCCTCCTCACGACCGAGGATCTCCTTCAGCCACATGGACTGACCGAGTTCCCCCTTCGTCTCACCAACAAGGAGAAGCTCACCATCCTGCGGCATCGCCAGACCAACGGCTTTCTGCACATCATCCAGAACACCCACACCACCAATCACGGGGGCCGGCTGGATAGCCGTTACTGAGCCATCATCACCACGGGTCTCGTTATACAGAGAGACGTTACCACTGACGACCGGGAAATCCAGCGCGCGACCTGCATCGCCAATACCTTTTACGGCTTCAACGAACTGAGTCATGATGCGCGGATTTTCCGGGCTGGCAAAGTTGAGGTTATCTGTCATGGCCAGAGGCTTGGCACCTGTAGCTGTCAGATTACGCCATACTTCCAGCACGGCCTGTGCACCACCAATGTAAGGGTCAGCCTGACCATAACGTGGCGTGCAGTCCGTTGTCATAGCGAGGCCACGATTTGTTCCCTCGACCCGGACAATAGCTGAATCAGCACCACCGGGGCGTTGTACGGTCTGCCCGCCAACACCGCTATCGTACTGGTTCCATATCCATGCACGAGATGCCCCATTGGCACCCGCCAGAAGGCGGCTCAGCCCCTTCTCGATACCACACGGATCGACCGGAGGAACCAGAGCAGGCTGACGCTCATACGGCACAGTCGGACGGTCATAAATGGGGGCTTCATCAGCCAGCGGACCAAGCGGAATGTCCGCCTCGACCGTCCCGTTATGCCGTACTGTAATCCGCCCGCTATCTGTCAGTTTACCGACAATAGCGAAATCCAGTTCCCACTTCTCGAAGATCTTGCGAGCCTCTTCTGTCCGGTCTGGACGAAGCACCATGAGCATACGCTCCTGGCTCTCCGAGAGCATCATTTCATAGGCGTGCATGTTGGCTTCACGCTGCGGGACGTGGTCAAGGTCCAGATCAATCCCGACGCCACCCTTGCTAGCCATTTCTACGGCGGATGAGGTCAGCCCGGCGGCACCCATATCCTGAATAGAAATCACCGCATCGGTTGCCATCAGCTCAAGGCAGGCTTCCAGCAGCAGCTTTTCGGTGAAGGGGTCTCCCACCTGCACAGTGGGCCGCTTGGAGCTAGATTCGGAATCGAACTCAGCCGAAGACATTGTCGCCCCGTGAATACCATCACGGCCCGTCTTGGAACCGACATAGACAACAGGGTTACCCACACCGGCAGCAGCCGAGAGGAAAATACGGTCCTGACGGGCAATCCCGACCGTCATCGCATTAACCAGCGGATTACAGTTGTAAGAAGAGTGGAAGTTCACCTCTCCACCAACGGTTGGCACACCCATGCAGTTGCCATATCCGCCAATCCCACGGACGACTCCATCCACAACACGCTTTGTGTCTTTATGGGCAGGGTCACCAAAACGCAGAGCGTTTAGGTTGGCGATGGGCCGGGCACCCATCGTGAATACATCGCGCAGGATGCCGCCTACACCTGTGGCTGCCCCCTGATAAGGTTCGATGAATGATGGGTGATTGTGGCTCTCCATCTTAAAGACGGCTGCCAGACCTTCCCCAATATCAATCACGCCAGCATTTTCACCCGGACCATGAATGACCCACGGTGCCTTGGTCGGCAGTGTCTTCAAATGAAGGCGAGATGACTTATAAGAACAATGCTCCGACCACATAACGGAGAAAATACCAAGCTCTGTCAGGCTTGGTGTCCGCCCCATGATGTTCAGAACGGTCTCGTATTCATCATCTTTCAGACCGAAAGAGCGTGCAAGCTCAATATCAACAGGTGCTGTTGTCATCAGCCCAGTGCCTCCATGATCCCAGTAAAGAGCGGTAGACCGTCCGTACCGCCGAGGATCTCTTCCGTCAGATTTTCAGGATGCGGCATCAGACCACAGACACGGCGATTCTCGCTTAAAACACCGGCAATAGAACGGGCACTGCCGTTCATGTTCACATGCTCGTCACTGTCTTTTACATGCCCCTCTGCCGTGCAGTAACGGAACGCAACACGCCCCTCACCTTCCAGACGATCCAGCATGTCAGGAGCGGCCGTATAGTTGCCATCCCCATGAGCCATAGGCGCACGGAAAACATCACCGTGCTTCCAACCGGATGTGAAAATACTGTCACGCCCTTCGACTTTGAGATGACAATCCTGCGACAGAAAACGCATACCCGCATTACGCAGGAGGGCTCCCGGCAACATCTGAGCTTCCGTCAAAATCTGGAAGCCGTTGCACACGCCGAGGACATACCCCCCCTTTTCCGCAAACCGACGTACGGCCTGCATAATGGGTGAGTGAGCCGCCATGGCCCCACTCCGCAGATAGTCACCAAAGCTGAAGCCACCCGGAAGAACGATCAGATCAAGCCCATCGACATTGTCCTGTTGATGCCAAAGCATCCGCGGGGCCTTGCCGGATACCACCCGGAAGGCCTGAGCCATGTCACGCTCCCGATTAGTACCCGGAAAAACGACGATACCTGTTTTCATTTACTGTTTACCGTCCCCTGACTGACCCACTGGTGCCGATACGATAGGCCGTATCGTGGAAGAACACGGATAATTGTCATGCAGAGCCCGGTAAATACCACGCCCAGCTGGCTCGCTCATGGCATCGTCATGACCTGCATACCAGCCAACAACCAGAGCCCGAAGCTGTGCCCCCCGAATCTCCTTCGGCACGCAGAAAGCCACCGGTGCATGAACACCCTCAACCGTGGAATAATTGCGGGCCCAGACTTCACTGTCCATTGTGCCGGCCAGATAACCGTCACAGGCTAGCAGACCACTATCATGCGTACACATGGAGACGAGACCACGCCCCGGCAGAGACGAAATATTCTGAGCCTCGGCACGCTGCTCAACATACATGCCAGCCATCCCTGTAGGGCAGGTATAGTTGTCATGAAGAGCCTGATAGACAGCACGGCCAGCAGGCTGGCTAGCTGAACTATCATGTCCGGCCAGCCAACCGACCACGACAGACCGCACCTGAATTCCCTTGATCCCCGCTGGGAGGCAGAAAGCCGTTGCAGGACGGGAGCCAACCAGAGCTCCGAAGCTCTGAGACCAAGCAGCACCATCTACCACACCGGCCAGATAGGCACCACAAGCCGCACGCTTGGACTCTTTGTGGCAGAGGCTGCTCAGGTCTTCACCTGAAAGGGCGGAAATACGCTGCGCATGAGCCGCTGTCCCTAAAAACACGCAGGCCACGCTAAAAAGCAGGGCAAACCCTGTTTGTCGAATAGGCTTCTTCATCCGGCTACCTCTACGTGGAAATCCTCGATAACCTCGTTCGCCAGAAGGGCACGGGCCATTTCAGCCCCCTTCACCTTGGCTTCTTCGGCATTATCGGCCTTCACCTGCAGATCCACAACACGGCTGATCCGCACATCAGCAGCTCCCTCGAAACCGAGAGAATGCAGTGCGTGTTCTACCGCTTTGCCCTGTGGGTCCAGCACACCATCCTTCAGAGAAACAAAAACCCTGATCTTCATTACACGCCCTCCGCAGCTACGTTCTCACCTTGTCCATGTTCCGGAAGAATACCAAGGCGACGAGCTACTTCCTGATAAGCCTCGCCTACCCCCCCCATATCCCGACGGAACCGGTCTTTGTCCATTTTCTCCTGTGTTCGGCTATCCCACAGGCGGCAATTGTCTGGCGAAATCTCATCAGCCAACACGATGCGCATTTCATCACCCTGCCAGAGACGGCCGAACTCCAGCTTGAAATCAACCAGCGTGATGCCAACACCCGTAAATAGACCACACAGAAAATCATTCACCCGTAGTGCGAGGCTCTGAATCTCCTCAAGCTCCTGCGGATGCGCCCAACCGAAGGTGGCGATGTGTTCTTCAGAAATTAGCGGGTCATTCAGCTCGTCATTCTTGTAGTAATATTCCACAAGAGTGCGGGGCAGACGCTCGCCTTCCGGCAGACCAAACCGTTTGGAAAGAGAGCCCGCCACGACATTACGGACCACGACCTCTAGCGGAATAATCTCCACTTCCCGCACCAGCTGCTCACGCATGTTCAGGCTACGGATGAAGTGCGTGGGGATACCCATCTCCCCCAAACGCTGCATCAGATATTCACTGATCCGGTTATTGAGGACACCCTTACCGGTAATAACGCCGCTCTTGGCCCCATTACCAGCCGTTGCATCATCCTTGAAGTACTGAACAACCGTTCCCGGTTCTGGTCCTTCAAAAATGATCTTGGCTTTTCCCTCATAAATCTGACGACGGCGAGCCATGTCATTTAATCCTTACTCGATGCACCTACAGGCTGTCCGGGTACCTTAGCACAGCTAAATACCCTTAGACGAGCCTGTGATCAGGCCGGAGGACCCGGCCACATTATTCAGCCGAAAACGCGGGTAAATATCTGGTCCACGGCACGAAGATGCCGTGCTGGGTCCAGTGCATCATCAAGCACGGCCTTTTCAACCCGCTGAGCCACTTCCGGGTCTGCTTCCAGATTTTCACGGAAGGTCCGGCCTTCTGGTGTGCCGAGTTTCGTCCATGTTGCCATGGCAGCACGCTGGACAATACGGTAGGCATCCTCACGGGAAATACCTGCACGGGCCAATACCAGAAGAACCTCGCCGGAATGGACCACACCACCCAGGCTTTCCACATTGGCGATCATCTGATCCGGATAAACTACCAGTTTCTCCATCATCCCGGAGAGACGGGCCAAAGCGAAGTCCAACGTAATTGTGCCATCCGGGCAGATGTTCCGTTCCACAGAAGAATGGCTGATGTCACGCTCATGCCAAAGGGCCACATTCTCCAATGCCGGGGTGACATAAGAACGGATTAGACGGGCCAAACCAGTCAGATTTTCGGAAAGCACCGGATTCCGCTTATGCGGCATGGCCGAGCTACCCTTCTGCCCCGCATGGAAGAACTCTTCAGCCTCACGCACTTCAGACCGCTGAAGATGACGAACTTCTGTTGCCAGCCGTTCAATCCCGCTAGCAATGACACCCAAAGCACAGAAGAATGCTGCGTGACGGTCCCGAGGAATCACCTGCGTGGAAACGGATTCTGCCTTCAGCCCCAGACGCTCGGCCACATATTCCTCAACCTCTGGTGCAATGTGGGCATATGTCCCCACGGCACCGGAAATCGCACAAACGGCAATTTCTTCACGTGCCACCTCAAGACGGCGGCGATTACGGGCGAACTCGGCATAATGCCCAGCCAGCTTCTGGCCGAAGCTCATCGGCTCGGCGTGAATCCCGTGGCTACGGCCGATGGTAACAGTCTGCTTATGCTCATAGGCACGCTTTTTCAGCGCAGCGAGGAGGATGTCCATATCCTCCAGTAGCAGATCGGTCGCCTGTGTCAGCTGTACGGCAAGGCACGTATCCAGAACATCAGAAGACGTCATGCCCATATGGACAAAACGGCTTTCCGGCCCGACTTTCTCTGCCAGCCATGTCAGGAAGGCGATGACATCGTGGCGGGTCTCGGCCTCGATCTCGTCAATGCGTGCCACATCGGCATCAGAAAACGCCGCCATGGCCTCATCACCCTTTGTGCGGATAATTTTGGCGGCTTCCTCCGGTATCTCCCCTCTACGGGCAAGGGCCTCACAGGCCAGAGCCTCAATCTCGAACCAGATGCGGTAACGATTGACCGGGGACCAGATGGCCGTCATCCGAGGACGGGAATAGCGGGGAACCATGACGTAACTCCTGCAGGAAAAGCAATCCTGCCCTGATTACCCCAAATACCCCCTCTTTGCCCAGAGCTAACGGGGAAAAGAGGCAGCTTTTGCAGGAGTAAGACACAGGATAGCTTTCACGATCCTCTACAGAAATGATCATTTTTCCACATCAGGAACCATTTCTGTCTATAATGGCGGATCGAACGATACAGGCCGGACACTGCAACACGATAAGTGCGATCATGTCTTTTTCCTATTTCATCCTAATGGTCTGTCTGACCATTCTCCTGAATCTAGCCCTCAGCGGCTACAATGTGGTCATTCTCAAAAAGATCATAGATAGCATCAGGCCAACCGGCACTGATGAGACGCTCCATTCTCAAGAAACGCAAACAGAGATACAGCACTACCGGCGACAAGCCCTGCTGTTTGGCACGGCTCTGGCTGCATTCCTCAGGATCGGGCTAACACTGATCCTGAGCGATCTTCTCGTCTTTTCCTATACCAAGGTTGTAGCTGGCATCCTGCTGCTATGGACGAGCTGGACCCTAT
The DNA here is from genome assembly GCF_002003665.1 of Bombella intestini. Taxonomy (GTDB): domain Bacteria; phylum Pseudomonadota; class Alphaproteobacteria; order Acetobacterales; family Acetobacteraceae; genus Bombella; species Bombella intestini. Next base: position 211,650 of record NZ_JATM01000001.1, on the reverse strand, counting down.
ACCGTGCTCTCACCACCTCCGCCCCAGAGGAGGCGAGCAGCCACTTAACCAGCCTAGCCGAGGCCATACCCAAGATTATCATTGCTGATCTGGCCCTCGGGCTGGACAATATTCTTGCCGTTGCCTGCGTCTCGATTCATCACCACACCATCCTCATTATCGGGCTGGTCATCTCCATCCTATTCATCACCGTTGGTGTCATACACACACCGACTCTCCTGCTTCGTATGCGTTGGCTTGGATGGGTGGGGCTTGTGATCATGATCGGCCTAAGCGTGCATCTTCTCTATCAGGGCTACCATGATATCCGCTTCCCCATTGCCAACTAACCCATCTGAGAGGTCTCGCTGGATTGCCGCCACCTTCCTAATGGCGGCCGCCCTATTCTGCCCAACCACAAGCGCATGGGGAGATAGTGCTAGATCGCTGGAAGATGAGCTTGGGGTAAGCACTACCAGTCATCCATCATCATCTTTGTCTCGACTCACTGAATGGAAAGCTTTGACAGCCCCAAACGGGGGGGCCTATCCGGCACAGCGTTATGCAGATTTTCTCCGCCAACAACCCGCTTGGCCTTTACAAAAACGCATCGAAAGTCGGTATGAACACGCCCTGCTGGCCGATAATTCAGCACAAACCCGGCAGAATCTATGTTCTGCTTTTCCTATAACACGCAGCGACCTTCTTACCGCCTGCGCTTCCTACCTTTCAAACCTTCCCTCACAGGTTAGGCGGCTCTGGCGAGAAGCGGATATGACTTCCGGGGAAACGGCCCTTTTTCTCTCCCGCTTTTCATCCTATCTCACTCCCGCTGATGATCTGAAACGCTACGAACGGCTAGAGCGTACAGGGCCAGTCTCGCTAGCCCGACAGCAGCTACAACGGACCCCTCCTGCCTTACGGCCTATTCTAACGGCACGGCTGGCTAATCGCTTTGCTACAGCAGAGGCAGATACTACCTTCCAGAACATCGCATCTAACAATGATGCCATGTTGCTTTATTACAGAGTGAAATATCTCCGCCTCCATGACCGTCTGGATGAAGCTACTCGGCTCTGGCAGCAGCCACCTCCCAAAACATCCACAGGCTACCTCTCCGTCCCTACAACGGTGCAATGGCAGGATGAACGGACAAGTTTTGTCCGTACCCTACTTCGTACAGACAGAAGCGATGCAGCACAGACGGGATTTGCCCTACTGAACGCTCTTCCCGCCTCAGAACAAACGCCAGATAGCCACCTCATGGCCGGGTACATTGCCCTCACTCTGCTACATACCCCGAATCAGGCCATTCCACATTTCCAAGCTTTGGCAGCAGAAACAGACTTAAACCATCGTGCCACCGGCCTCTATTGGCTCGCTCGCAGCGTGGAAAATCAGCACCCCGATCAAGCTACATCTCTTTACAAAAAAGCAGCAGCACTCCCGACAACCTTTTATGGGCAAATGGCCCTTGCACGGCGGGCACACACGGCGTTGCTATCAACCACTAACCGGGACATGCGTTTCCTTACACCATTCAAACAACAATTAGCGGCCCTTCCCCCCATACCAACCGGCAACAAACGCCTGCCGCGCCCTGATCTAGTGGACGCAGCAACACAGCTCCAACAAGCCGGTGATCGCAAAAATGCCACCCTGTTCCTGAGCTATCTTCTGGGAAGAACACAAAACGATAAAACGGTGCAACCTACCATTGCCCGACTGGCCGTTACACTTAGCCTACCCAAACCTTCTATTCTGGCGGCCCGGCAACTCGCACGACAGGGTATCGCCTTTTATCCGGGCGGCTATCCCTCACCCAGTGTCATATTCCCCACATCTTTACCCCGGAGTCTCATACCTGCTCTGATCCGTCAGGAAAGCAGCATGGACGAACAAGCCATCAGCCCCCGCCACGCATTGGGGCTTACCCAGCTTCTCCTCCCTACAGCCATACAGACAGCAAAGCATCACTCCCTCTCGTACCGTCTAACATCATCTGCCGACCTGCTAGACCCGAACATCAATACGGTACTTGGCAGCCTCTTTATGGAGGACCTCCATAATCGTTTTGGGCAGGTTCTCCCTTATACACTCGCCGCCTATAATGCCGGGCCAGGCCGTTCCAAACAGTGGCAGGAGCAAATGAACAGCCCCACTTCTCCTACCCTTGCTGACGAAGACAAGCTGTTACGCTGGATTCTGCTCATCCCCTATAAAGAGACGAGGCTCTACATCGAGCATATTGTGACGGATATGTCCCTTTATACCGTTCTTTTGGATCACTGACCTCCAAAACAGCATATAAAAAAAGCGGCCCCATAAGGGACCGCTTCTTCACTGCCAGAAACAGGTCTGGATCAGTTAGCCGGAGCTGCTTCCGGTGCCGGAGCAGCAGGCTGAGCCGGAGCTGCCGGGGCCGGGGTAGCCGGCTGGGACTTCTGCAGGGAAGATGCGTTCAGATCATCAGCAGCCTGCGGAGCCTTGCCGTCTTCCTTCTTCTGGCCGTGCTTCATGTTGCACTTCTTACCATGATGATGGTGGCCGTGATGATGAGCTGCACCTGTGTGAGCATCAGCAGCGAAAGCCGGAGCAGCAGCAGCCGTCAGGCCGATCAGAGCAATAGCAGAAAGGGAAAGCTTCTTCATAAAATCCTCCTCAATCATCCTTCCATGTGATGACGTGGACAGTGTAGGACGAATAATTCTTCAAGACAATCACACATCCATAAAAGAAATATTACATAAAAAACAGCTTCGTACGTATCCATCCCATCATCAGGCGATAAGAACGTTTTATGAGAGCTACCTACCTATTTCTCCCTTGGGCGGACCATAAATTTTCCCGGCACGTGTAATGAAGGCCTTCACCATCAGCCGAACACCCTCATTAAAAACCATGCCGATAGCATTCCTCAACAGACGGGACCGAAACTCAAAATCCACGAAGAAATCGACACGGCATCCCTGCCCTTCCGGCGTGAAGGTCCAAACATTCTTAAGATGTTTAAAAGGTCCACGCTCATAGCCCACAATAATACGATGAGGACGCTCCAACCGAACACGGCTAGTATAGCTCTCCCGGAAGGGACCAAACCCGATGGTCAGGTCCGCCAGTAGCTCATCTTCTGTCCGAGAGCGAACAACAGACCGTACACACCACGGCAGAAACTCGGGATATTTACCCACATCCGCAACGAGATCGAACAGCTGTTCGGCAGAATAAGGAATGACTCGCTGTTCAGCATGTGTCGGCATCAGTTCTGACCTTTTTCCAGACGGTGCGCCCGTGCCTCACGCAGTTCGGCAAAGTCCCTATCTGCATGGTAGGATGATCGAGTCAGAGGGGAAGAACTGACCTGAAGGAAACCCTTTGCACGAGCCATCGCCCCATATTCGGCAAACTCATCCGGCGTGACAAAGGACTTCACAGCCGCATGTTTAACCGTTGGCTGTAAATACTGACCCAGTGTCAGAAAATCGACATCCGCAATCCGGAAATCATCCATCACCTGTGCAACCTCCATCTTTTCTTCTCCCAGCCCCAGCATCATGCCAGACTTTGTGAAAATGGAAGGATCAAGTTTTTTGGCGTCATCAAGAAGACGGACAGACTGATAATAACGGGCTCCCGGGCGGATACCCGGATATAACCGGGGTACAGTCTCGATATTATGGTTGAAGACATCCGGCCGGGCTTCCACCACTACCTCCAACGCCCCCGGCTTCCGTAGGAAGTCAGGCGTCAGGATTTCAATAGTCGTCCCGGGAGAAGCGGCACGAACCGCCGCAATCACATCAGCGAAATGCTGCGCTCCACCATCGGGCAGGTCATCACGATCTACTGACGTGATGACCACATGTTTTAGCCCCAGTTTGGCAACAGCCTCGGCTACATGGGCAGGTTCGTCCGGGTCCAGCTTATTAGGTAGACCGGTCGTAACATTACAGAAGGCACAGGCCCTCGTGCATATCTCGCCCATGATCATCATGGTCGCATGGCGCTGGGACCAGCACTCCCCGATATTCGGGCAGGCTGCTTCCTCGCAGACGGTCGCCAGACCATGCTTGCGCATCAGCTCTCTTGTTTCATCATAGGCAGGATTATTGCCCGGTGCCTTCACCCGTATCCATGAAGGTTTCTTCTGAATCGGGTTATCCGGCCGATGGGCTTTTTCTGGATGCCGTATGGCCGCCATACGTTCCCGCTGATGGTTGATAACAATACGCTGAACCATGAATCAGATGTGCAGAGCACCCTCATAAGCTGCAAGGACAGCCTCATGCATCGTCTCGGAGATGGTCGGATGCGGGAAGACTGTTTCCATCAGCTCGGCATCGGTCAGTTCACCCGTACGAGCGATGACATAACCCTGAATCATCTCCGTGACTTCGGAGCCGATCATATGAGCACCAAGCAACTCACCTGTTTCAGCATCGAAGACCGTCTTCGTCATGCCTTCAGGCTCACCCATGGCAACAGCCTTACCATTGGCTAGGAAGGGGAAACGCCCGACACGGACCTTATAGCCCTCTGCCTTGGCCTTCTCTTCGCTTAGCCCCACAGATGCCACCTGCGGCCGGGCATAGATGCAGCCCGGAATATTACGAGCATGGAGAGGCTCCGGAGAGCGGCCACTGATCTTCTCGACACAGATCACGCCCTCATGGCTTGCCTTATGCGCCAGCCACGGCGGAGCCGCCACATCACCAATGGCATAGATACCCGGCTCACCGGTCCGACAGAACTCGTCCGTCTTGATATGGGAGCGGTCAACCTGAACCTTTGTCCCTTCAAGACCGAGGTCTTCCACATTACCGACAATACCAACGGCGCAGATCACACGATCTACCGTCAGCTCAACCTTGCCCTTGGCTGTCTCGATGGTGGTGGAAACCTCGTTAGCACCTTTCTTCAGCGGGCCAACTTTCGCACCTGTGTGGATGGTCATGCCACGCTTCTCAAAGGCTTTATGAGCCTGCGCGCTGATCTCGGCATCTTCTGTCATGAGGATGCGATCGGCCACTTCGGCGATCGTGACCTCACAACCCAGATCACGGTAAAAAGATGCAAACTCGATACCGATCGCACCGGAACCAATCACCAGCAGACGCTTAGGCAGCGTATCCGGCGTCATGGCTTCACGGGCACCCCAGATGAGCTTGCCATCCGTCTCCAGACCGGGGAGCTGACGCCCCCGTGCACCTGTTGCCAGAATGACATGAGGCGCACGAATCTGCCCCGTTTCCTTGCCATCCTTCGTGATAGAGACCTTGTGGGCCTCACCAGCACGACCGGCCAGCTTGCCACGGCCATCAAAAGTCTTGACCTTGGCCTTTTTCAGAAGATGAGCAACACCCTTACCCATTCTCTCCGCCACGCCACGAGAGCGCTTCACGATGGCAGCGAGATCAAAGGAAGGCTGACTAGCAGACAAGCCATACTCCTGAAGGTGGCCCAGCGTATGATACACCTCTGCAGAACGCAGTAGGGCCTTTGTGGGGATACACCCCCAGTTAAGGCACACACCGCCCATATGGGTGCTCTCTACCAGAGCCACATTCATACCAAGCTGGCTGGCCCGCAGGGCAGCCACATAGCCCCCCGGACCGCCACCGATCACAATAAGATCAAAAAGGTCAGACATGATCACAGCACCAGAGAGTAAGGGTTCTGAATGAGGTCACGCAGCACATTGAGCCACTGCGCGCCGAGAGCACCATCCACGGCACGATGATCCACCGAGAGCGTGGCCGTCATGACGGTTGCCACAGCCAGCTCTCCATCCCGCACCACAGGGCGTTTCTCGCCCGAAGCAACTGCCAGAATAGCAGCCTGCGGCGGATTGATGATGGCGGCAAAGTCCTTCACGCCGAACATGCCCATGTTAGAGATGGAGAATGTCCCGCCCTGATAATCCTCTGGGGAGAGCTTACCGTCACGAGCACGGGTTGCAAGGCTGCGGGCCTCCTGACTGATCTCCTTGAGGCTCTTACGGTCGGCCTGACGGATAACCGGTGTCACCAGCCCATCCGGTACAGAGACAGCCATGGAAATGTCCACATCCTCAAAATGCAGCATTTCGCTCTCAGTGAACTGGACGTTCAGACCCGGCAGTTTCTTCAGGGCCAGAGCCACAGCTTTGATCATCATGTCATTGACAGAGATCTTGCAGCCTTCAGCCTCCAGAGCCTTGTTCAGCTTGCTACGTAGAGCCAGCAGAGCATCAAGCTCGATATCAACCGACACATAGAAATGCGGAACCTGCGTTTTAGACTCCGTCAGGCGGCGGGCGATGACCTTCCGCATACCGGAATGCTTCACATGCTCGACATGACCCGCTGCCGGTACTGCGGCAGGAGCGGTGGAAGCAGCAGCAGGCTTCTGATCCTTTGCCTTGTCCACATCACGGCGCAGAATGCGACCATTAGGGCCTGTCCCAGTCAGGCTGGCAATATCGACCCCATGCTCTTTAGCAATGCGGCGAGCCAGCGGAGAAATGAAGATACGCTCACCTTTGCCTGCGTCAGCCGCAACAGACTTTTTGTCAGGATCGAAAGAAGAAATTTCGATCGGGGCCGGTTTTTCATCCTTGGCCTCGACTTTCTTCTCCGGCTCCGGTTTCGCCTCAGCGGCCGGAGCGGATGGGACATCCTCGCCCTCTTCCACCAAAATGGCGATCGGGGTCTTCACGGCCACATGGTCCGTCCCTTCCGGGATGAGGATTTTCCCAAGGATTCCCTCGTCCGCAGCTTCCACTTCCATGGTTGCCTTGTCGGTTTCAATCTCAGCGATCACATCGCCAGACTGGACCATGTCACCCTCTTTTTTAAGCCAGCGGGCGACCGTGCCTTCTGTCATGGTCGGAGACAGAGCCGGCATTAAGATATTGATTGCCATTGGTTTCAGTCTCCAAACTGCTTACGCACAGCTTCAACAATCCACTCCGGCTTGGGCAGAGCCAGCTTTTCCAGATTTGCTGCATAAGGGAGAGGAATATCCAGCCCACAGACACGAGCTGGCGGAGCATCCAGCCAGTCAAACGCCTGCTCGACTGCCACAGTGCAGATTTCGGACCCGATACCTGCGACCGGCCAGCCTTCTTCCACAGAAACGATGCGGCTTGTCTTCTTCACGCTTTTAATAATCGTTTCCGTATCCAACGGCCGCAGAGTCCGCAAGTTTATCACCTCAGCCTCGATACCCTGCTCGGCCAGCAGCTCGGCGGCCTCCAGAGCCACGCCAACCATGATGGAGAAAGCGACCAGCGTCACATCCTTACCTTCACGTTCGATCTTGGCCTTGCCAATCGGCAGGATGAAATCCTCATCCACCGGGCATGGGAACTTCTTGCCGTACAGAATTTCGTTTTCCAACACCACAACCGGGTTCGGATCACGGATGGCTGCACGCAGCAAGCCCTTGGCATCTGCTGCAGACCACGGGGCCACAACCTTCAGCCCCGGAATATGGGCGTACCAGCTACCGAAGCACTGGGAATGCTGTGCGCCGACACGAGCCGCTGCCCCATTGGGACCACGGAAAACGATCGGACAGGACATCTGACCACCGGACATATAACGTGTCTTGGCAGCCGAATTAATGATGTGATCCACAGCCTGAAGGGAGAAGTTCATGGTCATGAACTCGACGATCGGCTTCACTCCAGAAAGAGCCGCACCAACGGCCATACCCGTAAAGCCATGCTCCGTGATCGGCATGTCCATGACACGCTTATCACCGAACTCATCCAACAGACCCTGACTGACCTTGTAGGCACCCTGATACTGGGCGACTTCCTCGCCGAGCAGGAACACGTCCTCATCACGGCGCATCTCAGCAGCCATCGCATCACGCAGAGCTTCACGCACCGTGACCTCTGCCGTTTCACCCCATTCAGGTTCCACGATGTCGGTGGTGGCGCTGCTGGTAGGAGCCTGCGGTGCAGAGGCCGGAGCCGGAATATTCTTTTCTACCTTGGCGGTCGGCTCAGTCTTAGGGCCGAGGTCCAACGCATCCGCAGCGGAAGCGTCTTCACCTTCCTCCAGCAGAACAGCGATGGGTGTGTTCACCGCAACATGGTCTGTACCTTCGGTGATCAGAATGCGCCCCAGAACGCCTTCCTCAACGGCTTCCATCTCCATGGTTGCCTTATCGGTCTCAATCTCGGCAATGACCTCGCCGGGCTTGACCACATCACCTTCTTTCTTGACCCAGCGGGCCAACGTGCCCTCCTCCATAGTCGGAGAAAGAGCGGGCATGAGAATAGGAGAGGCCATGAGTTATTCCCCCACCAGAACGTCTGTCCAGAGCTCGGATGCATCGGGCTCGGGGCTAGTTTCTGCAAATTCGGCAGCATCCTTCACAGTGGCCTTCACATCCTGCTCCACTGTTTTGAAAAAGGATTCATCAATGCCGTGCTTGATCATTTCTGCTTTCAGCGTTTCAATCGGGTCACGGGTCCGGCGCATCTCGTCTACCTCTGAACGCTGACGGTATTTTGCCGGGTCGGACATGGAGTGACCACGGTAACGGTAGGTTTCCATCTCCAACAGGAACGGTCCCTTGCCAGAGCGGCAATGCTCCATTGCTTCCTTAGCGGCCTGATAGACAGCGGCAACATCCATACCGTCAACCTTGCGGGACGGAATCCCCCACGGAGCAGCATTTTTGGACAGGTCCTTGGAGGCAGAAGACCGCTCAATGGAGGTTCCCATGCCGTACCGGTTATTCTCAATCACATAGAGGCAGGGCAGTTTGTGCAGAGCAGCGAGATTGAAGCTCTCATAAACCTGCCCCTGATTGGAAGCACCCTCACCAAAATAGACGATGGAAACAGCACCATCATTCTTATAGGCACTTGTCAGGGCCAGCCCTGTGCCGATGGCCACCTGTGCGCCAACGATACCATGCCCGCCATAGAATTCCTGTTCTTTAGAGAACATATGCATGGAACCGCCCTTACCGTGGGAATAACCACCAGAACGGCCTGTCAGCTCAGCCATAACACCACGAGCGGTCATGCCAGCAACGAGCATTTGCCCATGATCACGGTATGACGTGATGGAGCGATCACCCTTCTTCATAGCAAGACCGATACCGGCCACAACAGCTTCCTGACCAATATACAGGTGGCAGAAGCCACCAATCAGCCCCATACCGTACAATTGGCCAGCTTTTTCTTCAAAACGGCGCACCAGCAGCATTTCTCTGTAGGCGCGTTCCATTTCTTCCCGTGATAGCGCCGGGCCATTCTGCCGGTTCGGCGCATCCGTCATAGAACCCATGACACTCTCCCGCGGTTCACAACTTTGCATAGGGCGGCCTTGTAACAACAGTCTTTGTTGAAAGCTAGCTGTCTAAAGACCCGCCACCCATTTTTTATACTAAATTAGTACTCTTTTCAGAAACCGAGTAGACGCCGGGCTGCCAGACCGGGATCTTCTTCCCGCAGCAGAGATTCCCCGACCAGAACAGCACTGCATCCAGCTTCGCCAACCTTGGTCAGGTCTTCTGTCGTGGCGATACCACTTTCCGACACCACGAGACGATCCGGCGGAACCTGCGGGGCAAGATCTAGCGTTGTCTGAATGTCAGTCTTCAGTGTTTTCAGATTGCGGTTGTTAATGCCGATCAAGAAGCTGTCATAAGCGAGTGCTCGGGTTAGCTCCTCCTCGTTATGCACTTCAATCAGCACGTCCATATCCAGCCCACGGGCAAGAGCGATCAGTTCGGCTGCCTCATCATCCTTCAGGGCTGCCATAATGAGCAGGATACAGTCCGCTCCAATCAGGCGGCTCTCATGCACCTGCCACGGATCAAGAATGAAGTCTTTCCGCAGAATCGGAAGGCTACACGCAGCCCGCACGGCCTGAAGGTCTTCCACACTTCCATGGAAGCAGGACCCTTCTGTCAGAACGGAGATACAGCTTGCTCCAGCATTCTGATAAGAACGGGCAATCTGAGCCGGATCATAATCAGGACGCAGAATACCTGCAGAGGGAGAGGCCTTCTTCACCTCTGCGATAAGGCCCACACGCCTATCAGCCGTAATATGCTGCAACGCCTGACCAAATCCACGGGTCGGCATGGAGACTTCTTTTGCCTTGGCGGCAATCTCCTTCAGCGGCATGACCTGCATGCGCTGTTCGACATCAAGGCGGGTCCTCGTGCAGATGCGCTCCAGCACATCACTACCGCTCTCCCCCCCTCCTGCTGCGGCAGGCGGGGTAGCCTCCGGCTGGGCTGTCTGCTGGGCATCATTATTTGCAGAGACATCAGAAGCCGGAACCTGTCCACCATCCTCTGCAGGGGCAAAAGCAGCCATCGACCGCTGTGGCGAAAAAATCATGATCGTCCTGAATCTTTACCTTGGAACATTAAGGAACGGTTCTAGCGTTCAGTTCTGAGCACTTACACCCGTTTGAGCCCGGATTAAAGCCTTCTGGGCCAACCCCTCATCGAGGGACCGGGCCGCTTCGGCAATATTACGCCGCAAAGCCGGGACGGAAAGACAGCCATTCTCAAGCAGCTTTCCCCGCCCGGCAACATGCAGACCAACAGCAGTATTCAGCAGGACTGTATCACGATAACAGCCTGTTTCTCCTGCAAAAAGAGCCTCCATACGTCGCGCATTACTGACGGGGTCTGCCCCCCTAAGAGCAGCGATCTCGTAATGGGGCAGACCTGCCATGTCCGGCGTCAGGTCAAATGAAACAACCTGTCCATTTTCCCACACCTCATTGTGTGTAGGCCCAGAAAGGGTCAGTTCATCAATTCCCCCTTCATCGGTATGGCCATGCACAACCCATGCAGAAACCGCCCCAAGCTCCCCGAGCACCTGCGCTACAGGGCGGCACCATGCTTCGGCAAACACACCAACAAGCTGACGCCGGACCCGTGCCGGGTTACAGAGTGGCCCCAGAAGGTTAAACAATGTCCGAAAGCCAAGCTGTTTCCGAACCGGAGCGGCAATCCGCATGGCTGGATGATGAAAGGGCGCCGCTAAGAAAGCGAGATGATCCTGCCTCAGGCGTTCTTCCTGCCGGGCGTGGTCAGCTTCGGCAGGAATACCCAGCGCTTCCAGAACATCGGTCGCCCCGGCCCGAGAAGACCAGGCCCGCCCTCCGTGCTTGGCAACAGGAACCCCCAAGCCAGCCAACACAAAGGCCGTGGCTGTGGACACATTCAGCGTCCCCAAACCATCGCCGCCTGTCCCGCAGACATCCACTGTATCTTCTGGCACGTTACGGAGAGCCTGCATATTCTGACGAACAGCCCGTACAGCCCCTGAAAGCTCTTCTGCCGTCTCCCCTCTCATCTGAAGGGCGGTCAGAAAGGCAGAGAGTTCTATCTCCGAGACCTCCCCCTGCATGATGAGCATGAAGGCGGCCTCAGCTTCGGAAACGCTCAGCTCCCGCCCGGCAGCGACCTTCTTGAGAAACGGCAGAAACTGCGTCTTCTGCACGCCCATCAGCTAGCAGCACCCTCTTTCTGCGGAAACACATTGGCCAGTCGCAGGAAGTTGGCCAGAAGCTCACGCCCGGAGTTGGATGCAATGCTCTCCGGATGGAACTGCACACCATGAATCGGGTACTCTCGATGACGAACACCCATGATGACGCCATCTTCCGTTTTCGCATTAACGATAAGTGAATCCGGGATACTGGCTGGGTCCAGCGTCAAGCTATGGTAACGCACCATATCTACCGGGTCCGGCAAGCCAGCAAAGACGCCGCTCCCATCGTGATGAATAGCATTAATCTTGCCATGCATGGGCACGGAGGCACGGACAACACGAGCACCGAAGACCTGCCCGATGGATTGATGCCCCAGACAGACCCCCAGAACAGGTACTTTCCCCGCTGCCTTTTCAATCAGCTCACAGCAGATACCTGCTTCATCAGGGGAACACGGACCGGGAGACAGAACGATGGCAGAGGGGTTCATTTCCAATGCACGGTCAGCGGTCAGCGCATCGTTTCGCTTAACGGCACATTCCACACCCAACGCACCGAAGTGGTGCACTAGGTTGAAGGTGAAACTGTCATAATTATCAATCAGCAGAATCATCTGACGATCTCCTCACATTCAGAGGTCATTGCTGTTCTTTCAGATGATGCGCCGGACGAAGATTTACACCCCCTCCCCGTGGAAACCCTCTGCTGACCGTTATGGATGGCCTGCTTAATGGCCGCTTCTGCCGCTGTAAAAAGTGCACGGGCCTTAGCTCTCGTCTCCTGATATTCGGCTTCAGGATCAGATTCAGCCACGACACCACAGCCAGCCTGCACATACATTTGGCCGTCCTTCAGGAGGGCCATGCGCAATCCGATGCAAGTATCCATCTCGCCATTAGCCCCAAAATAACCGACACACCCGGCATAAGGGCCACGCCGGGTTGGCTCCAGCTCGTCAATGATCTCCATGGTGCGTATCTTGGGCGCTCCCGTCAGCGTGCCCGCCGGGAAGGCTGCAGACAGAGCATCAAGAGCGCTGCACTCGGGCTTTACTTTCCCCGTCACGGTGGATGAGATGTGCATGACGTGGCTATAGCGCTCCACTACGAAACGATCCGGTACTTCCACCGTTCCCAGCTGAGAGACACGCCCAACATCGTTCCGCCCAAGGTCGATCAGCATGAGATGTTCGGCAAGTTCCTTGCCATCGGCCAAGAGTTCTTTTTCCAACGCCAGATCATGCTCACGATCCCGCCCACGGGGCCGGGTGCCTGCTAGTGGGCGGACTGTTACGATACCATCCCGCACGCGCACCAGAATTTCCGGTGATGAGCCTACCAGCGTAAATTCACCAAGTTCCATTAAGAACAAAAACGGTGCTGGATTGATGCGCCGCAGACTACGATAGAGAGCGAGCGAAGATAGCGGGAACGCTGTCGTAAAACGCTGGCTCGGCACAATCTGGAAGGCATCACCTGCGGCAATATAATCCTGCGCCGTTTTCACCTTCTGGAGGAAATCTGCATGAGTGATGTTAGAAACAGGTGCTTCCAGCTGCGTGCCTTCTGGCACTGTTTCTGCTGGGTCCTCCACGGGCTGGCGCAGAGCCGCCACAGCCTTATCCAAAAGGGCCTCACCCTCCTCCTCAGACATACCATCACGTAATGGCGTAGCAAGAATCAGCTCATCCCGCACAATATCGAACACAGCAAAAAGCCGAGGACGAATCATTACCCCTTCGGGGAGGTCCAAATCATTCGGTGGTGGGTTGGGAAGGTCTTCCATCTGCCGGACCATGTCATAGCCCAGCACGCCAAAGACCCCACCAATCATCGGAGGCATGCCCTCTGGCAGCTCCATCCGACTCTCATCAAGGAGTGTTTTTAGCGAGGTCAGCGGAGCCGCATCTTCTTTGCGGCCATCACGAAAGGCCTGACCATCCTTACACCGCCACACCGTATCCGGCAGCAGAGCAATAATGGAATAACGCCCTCGGGCTTCTCCTCCCTCCACACTCTCGAAAAAGAGACGGTACGGATCATCAGCCAGACGAGACAAACGAAGAAAAACGGAAAGTGGTGTCAGCAGGTCTCCTGCTTCTACCCTGTGTAAAATACTACTCACTGCTGGCCTAGCCTTCCTGAAATCATGCTGAGCACCCTCTCATTGACATCATTGAACAGGGTAGCGTTGAAGTGGCGTGGCGGTGCCACACGGGTATAGGACATACCCAACGTCTCCTGAAGGTCATTGCGATAGGCCCCTGCCATACGCGCTGCCTGCTGCTGACGGATGGCCTGAATCAAAGTCGGTGACTCCTCGTAATTACCCGTCACATTGACCAACCAGTACCCATCTCCTTCTTGCAGCATGGCCGTCTGTCCCTGTTTCTGCTCCAGAGCAGCCCGAAGAATGAGAGCCGGCACATCATTGCGCAACTGAAGACGGGAGAAATGCTCATCCTTCTGAAGCATGGCTTCCTCTTTCTGGCCAGCCAGAGCCTGACGCAGCCCCCCCTTCTTCGCCTGCTGATACAAAGCCGTTGCCCGCTGTTCCGTAACATGCTTCCGAGCATCGGCCAGCCATGCATCCTTCACGGCCTGCTGCACAGTCTCGTACGCCTCCTGCTTACCCGGTGTGATGTCATCCACCAACACAGCGAAAGCACTGCCATCCGGCTCTGTCACAACATGCGGAGGCTCATCCTTCTTCTGGCTGAAAACTTGCCCTATCAGAGCCTGACGCAGTGTCCCATCCCCCGGCAGAGGGGCTGGCTCGCCACCCGGCAGATTGCCATGGGCATCTAGGCTACCTTCCAGAGGGACGGCTCCGATATCCGCAGGAATCTTATCCAGCGTCACGGACCCGGCTACAGCTTCCTCGAACGCTCTCTGCCGGTCCTTCAACAGTGCGGTCGCCCGCTCATTCGTCAGGTCTTCCCGAATGCTGTCTTTTAGACTTTCAAAGCTAGCGTGCTTTGCTGGTTTGACGGACAGAACATGCACAACGCTCCAGCCTGCTGCTGTGCGGACGGGAGCAGACACATGGCCTTCCTGCGTATCAAAAGCCGCTTTGCCCAGAGCAGGATCCGGTAGGTCCGTCATACGGGCATCACTCAATGTAGCCGGAATGGCTTTAGGATACTGCTTCTGCAACTCTGCCCAAGACTGCCCCTTCTGCCATGCTGTGGCAATCCGTCCGGCCGTTGCTTCATCCGTTACAGCCAGAACCTCAACAGAGCGCAGTTCCGGACTATTATACCGGGTTGCCTCGGTGGGGTCCTGCATCTTCATTTTGTACGATGCCTGCAGGTCTTCATCAGAAATCTGGAGTGTTTTTGCTACACTCCCTGCCGTCATCACCACAATACGGGCATGACGATATTCAGGCTGACGGAACTGCCAAAGGTGATTCTGATAATAGCGTTTCAACTGCTCATCAGTCGGCTGAGAAGAGACCTCCCCCAAAGAGAAGGGCAGGCGCACCATATCCACCACCTGACCGTGCCCGACATAATTCGCCAGCCAGTCCAGCTCCTGCACTGGAGGCTGCACAGACTTACCAAAAGCAAACATGGTCGCACTGCCATACAGCATACGCCGTGTCTCTTCTGTCAGAGTCTGATGGCTGAGATTGTTGCTCTTGAGCACCTCTTCCATCTTCTTAGGATCGAACCTGCCGCTAGGGTCCTGAAAATCAGGCATAGCGAAAACGATTTTACGAATCGTCTCATCGCCCGGGTTAAGACCATTGCGTTTCCCGGCCAATTCCCCCTCATGCACAAGAATGAGGTTGCGCAGGGCGGCATGACCGATTTCCTGACGTCCCTCCGGGGTCTTCAAAAATTCAGCCGCACCACCATTCTGCTGAATGGCATAGGCAACCTGCCTCTGAATGGCTTTCTGAAACTCAAGAGGCGTAATCTTGCGGGATCCGATCTGCACCACGGTATCACCGCCCAGACCGGACATCCCACCGCCCATGCCGAAAAAAGTGCCTCCCAGCACGACAAAGGAAAGAAAAACCACAAAGGCGATCACCCGGCCGAGCCAGGAGTCAACCAGAAAATGACGCAGGGCAGTAATCATCGAAGACGCATATCACTTTACTGATGGCAGAATAGCATTAGCCGAGAAAACCCGCTAAGCTGCCCCAGCATAGAGATGCCGACACAGATTGACCAGCACGGCGTGTCCCTTCTCTGCCCATGTGCAGTGGATACATCGTGCCGACCGGGGAGAGCAGAATGAGCACCGTACCCAAATTTGTCATTGGGAACTGGAAAATGCAGGCTCGCCACGAGCACGGCCTCCAGCTCGCACGGGACATCGCCCACGCCATGCGGGACACACCGCCGCCATCGCACCTTCATACTATTATCTGCCCCCCCTTCACGCAGCTTGATGGTGTCCATCAGGCGTTGCGGGAGGTCTGTCTGCCGCATGAGCAACTGGCCATGGGGGCGCAAGACTGTTACCCAGCATCCTCCGGGCCCTTCACTGGGGATATTTCTGCCCCTATGATCCGTGACCTCGGGGCACGTTATGTCATTCTCGGCCATTCGGAACGACGCCAGAACCATGGCGAAACCGATGCCATCATCCGCCAAAAAGTTAAAGCAGCTACAGCAGCCGGAATTACGCCGATTGTCTGTATCGGCGAGCATCTGGCAGAGCGAAATGAAGGACGGGCAGCCAGCGTGCTTTCTACCCAAATTGAAGGCTCACTGACACGGGGCTTCCGTGGAATTCTGGCTTATGAGCCTGTCTGGGCCATTGGTAGCGGCATCACTCCTTCACAGGAGGAGCTTCAGAGAAAGCTACAGCTGATCCGTGCCCTGCTACCAATGAGGCTTATGACGGATGACATTCGTGTTCCGGTCCTGTATGGCGGGTCTGTAACTTCCGTTCAGGCTCCCTCCATCATGTCCATCGAGGCAGTGGACGGGGTGCTTGTCGGCAGTGCCAGCCTTGAGGCACAAAGCTTCTTGGACATCATTGGCGCTGCGGCTGAAGCAACTGCGCCTCAGCCTTCCCCATAACCTGTTGGACCTGACTGCATGACCACATTTCTGCTTATCCTCACTGTTCTGGTTGCCCTGGCCCTTATCGGCGTTATCCTGATCCAGCGTAGCGAAGGCGGTGGTCTCGGCGTTGGCAGCAGTCAGGGGCTAGGTTCCTTCATGTCCGGCCGTGGCACAGCAACCCTGCTGACCCGCAGTACGGCTGTGCTGGCTGCCATCTTCATGATTCTCTGCCTATGCCTGGCTGTTCTGAACCGTGGAGCCTCTAGCGGGGGTTCAGGCCGTGATATTCTGGCCCATCCGCCTGTCAATCAGCCTGCTGATGTGGCCACTCCTGCCGCCCCGCAGACACCACAGCATCCCTGATCCATTTTTCATGGGAAGCGGAGCGCATAATCTGCTTCCCCTTCCCCCCCTCTTCACTATATAAGGGCCTCCCATGACGCGCTTTGTTTTTGTGACGGGTGGGGTTGTATCCTCCCTCGGTAAAGGTATTGCTTCGGCAGCTCTGGCTGCCCTCCTCCAGGCCCGTGGGCATAAGGTCCGCATCAGGAAACTGGACCCTTATCTGAATGTTGATCCGGGCACGATGAGCCCTTATCAGCACGGTGAGGTGTTCATCACTGATGACGGCGCCGAGACCGATCTCGATCTCGGCCACTATGAACGATTCACGGGCGTGCACGCCCGTCGTTCTGACAACACCACGACAGGCCGTATCTATTCCAATGTGATCGCCCGGGAACGCCGTGGCGACTATCTTGGGGCTACTGTTCAGGTCATTCCGCACATCACGGATGCCATCAAGGAAGCTGTAGTTACAGATACGGACGGCTATGATTTCGTGCTGGTCGAAATTGGCGGCACGGTTGGTGATATTGAGAGCCTCCCCTTTCTGGAAGCCATCCGCCAGCTCCGTAACGATCTGGGCCATGAGAACACAATGTGTGTTCATCTCACCCTCCTGCCCTATATTCCTTCCGCTGGTGAACTGAAGACGAAGCCGACCCAACATTCTGTCAAAGAGCTCCAGAATGTCGGCCTCCAGCCGCAGATCCTTCTCTGCCGGTCAGACCGTCCCATCCCGCAGACGGAACGGCAAAAGATCGCCAGTTTCTGTAATGTCCGGCCTGAAGCTGTAATTGCTGCGCTGGATGTCGATACCATCTATGCCTGCCCCATCGCTTATCACGAGCAGGGCATGGACCGTGAGGTTCTCCGTTATTTCGGTCTCCCTCACGAGACAGCTCCCGACCTCTCCCGCTGGGAGAAGATTGTCCGTGGCGTGCGGGAACCGAAGGGTGAAGTCCGCATCGGCATTGTTGGGAAATACACAGCACTGCTGGACAGCTACAAATCCCTCGCCGAAGCTCTCCTGCATGGTGGCATCTCACAGGATGTCCGTGTCCATATGAACTGGATTGATGCGGAAGAACTGGAAGACCCAGCCAATCTTGATGAGCTACTACGCGGCATGGATGGTATTCTGGTACCCGGCGGCTTTGGTGAGCGTGGCTCCGAAGGGAAGATCAACGCCGTGCGTTATGCACGTGAGAACAAGATTCCCTTCCTTGGCATCTGTTTCGGTATGCAGATGGCTGTCATTGAATGTGCCCGCTCACTCGCTGGCCTGAAGAAAGCCTCTTCTACGGAGTTCGGCCCCACGGATGAGCCTCTGGTCGGCCTTATGACTGAATGGGCCCGCGGCACAGAGCTGCTGCGCCGCCGTGAAGGCGGAGACCTTGGCGGCACCATGCGTGTCGGTGCCTATCCGGCCAAACTTGTCGAAGGGTCTCGCGTTGCAGAGGTCTACGGCAAAACAGATATCCGTGAACGTCACCGTCACCGCTGGGAAGTCAACGTCCATTATCGTGAGGTTCTGGAAAAGACGTCCCTGCGCTTCTCCGGTATGTCGCCTGATGGTGTGCTGCCAGAAGTCGTGGAATATCCTGACCACCCGTGGTTCATTGGTGTGCAGTATCATCCAGAACTGCTCTCTAAGCCCTTCGATCCGCATCCGCTGTTCGTAGGCTTTGTTGGTGCTGCTAAAAAAGAGCACCTCTCACGGGAAGAGAATGTATGAATATCCCTCTCGGAAACTTCATCATCGGGCAAGATCAGCCTTTCCGGCTGATCGCTGGCCCGTGTCAGATTGAATCCCGAGACCATGCCTTCTTCATGGCAGAGGCCCTACACCGCCTCTGCCATGAGCTGGATATCCGGCTCATCTACAAAAGCAGCTTTGATAAAGCCAACCGTAGCTCGGTCCATGCTGCCCGTGGTGTTGGAATGGAGGAAGGGCTGAAAATCCTTTCCGATATTCGTACCCAATTCGGGATTCCTGTCCTGACGGATGTTCACGCCCCAGAACAATGCGCCCCCGCTGCTGAAGCCGTGGACGTCCTTCAGATTCCGGCCTTCCTCTGTCGGCAGACGGACTTATTGCTAGCCGCTGGGCAAACGGGACGGGCCATCAATGTCAAAAAAGGGCAGTTTCTAGCCCCTCAGGACATGCAGAATATTGTCGATAAGCTGAAATCCACTGGAAACGAACGCATCCTACTTTGCGAACGTGGTACATGCTTCGGCTACAATACGCTCATCAATGATATGCGAGCCCTGCCCATCATGGCACGGACCGGATATCCTGTTGTCTTTGATGCCACCCACTCCGTACAGCAGCCGGGTGGGCTCGGTACAGCAACCGGTGGACAGCGGGAGTTTGTCGCACCGCTAGCCCGTGCTGCCCTAGCAACGGGCGTCAGTGCCCTCTTTATCGAAACTCATCAAGAGCCGGATACAGCACCCAGCGATGGCCCAACCATGATCCCCCTCGCTGAAATGCGGGACCTGCTTGCGCCACTCAAAAAGATTGATCAATTGGTCAAATCAGAAGTCCTCTGAGTCGCCTCATTTCCCGGCTCTAAAACTGACCCTGTGGTGATAGCAGAGCAAGTAGAAAACCAATCACACATAACCCGGTGCTGACCGCCCTCATCATAAAATAACCGGGCGGCAGATCACCACAGCGGTTGGCGATTCGTTCCAGAGCAAAGATGCCTGCAAAACCGATCACTTCTAGCCCAAAGCCGATCCTCAGATTCCCCAACAATCCGACACAAAGGGCCAACCATCCCCACAAAAAGGCGAATGCCCCCAGAAGAAGGGCGCGTCCATCCCGCTGCCCCTCGCCCTTTGGCAGGATGATTGTAGGCTTACTAGCTAGCAACCCCCATTGGACAGCCCCATAGAAAGACAGCAGACATCCCCCATAGGTAAGTAGAATAAGGCTGAGGTGGGGTAATGATGTCAGCACTCCAGCCAGAAACAGCCAGCCCCCCACCAGAAAGGGGAAAACGCCGCCAAGCACAATAAGCATGGCAGCTGTGACAGGAAATTGTCGCATCGTAATTGACCTCAGGCGCGTATTTTGAGACTGAAATAGAGCGAAAGCGGATCCAGGCTATTATCTGATAATAGGCCGTTCAGGGTCCGCCGCATAGAGTCAGGAGAAGTCCCTTGAGCGCTATTGTTGATATTATTGCCCGCGAAATTCTGGACAGCCGTGGTAACCCGACTGTTGAGGTAGATGTTGAACTGGCCTCCGGTGTTACCGGTCGTGCTGCCGTTCCTTCCGGTGCCTCCACCGGTGCCCACGAAGCTGTAGAACTGCGTGATGGCGACAAAAAACGCTTCCACGGTAAGGGCGTCCTGAAGGCTGTCAACGCCGTGAACACGGAAATTGCCGACAAGCTGCGTGGCATGGAATCTGAAGATCAGATCGCCATTGACCAGGCCATGATCGACCTCGATGGTACACCGAACAAGGCCCGCCTTGGTGCCAACGCTATCCTTGGTGTCTCTCTCGCCGTGGCCCGCGCCACAGCTGAAGAGCTGGACCTGCCGCTGTACCGCTATGTTGGTGGCACATTTGCCCATGTTCTGCCTGTTCCGATGATGAACATCATCAACGGTGGTGAGCATGCTGACAACGCCATCGACTTCCAGGAATTCATGATCCAGCCGGTTGGTGCTTCTTCCGTTGCTGAAGCCATCCGTATGGGTTCTGAAATCTTCGCTTGTCTGAAGAAAGAGCTGCACAAGAACGGTCTGAACACCAACGTTGGTGATGAAGGCGGTTTCGCTCCTAACCTCAGCTCCACCGAGGAAGGCCTGAAGTATATCGAGAAGGCTGTTGCAGACGCTGGCTACAAGTTCGGTACGGACATCACGCTCGCTCTCGATTGTGCTTCCACCGAGTTCTACAAGAACGGCCGCTACGAGATGAAGGGCGAAGGCAAGAGCTTCAGCTCCAGCGAAATGGTCTCCTATCTGGAGAAGCTGACCAAAGACTTCCCGATTGTATCCATTGAGGATGGTCTGGCTGAAGATGACTGGGAAGGCTGGAAAGAGCTGACCGAGCGTCTCGGTGACCGCGTCCAGCTGGTCGGTGATGACCTCTTCGTCACCAATCCGGTCCGTCTGAAGGAAGGTATCGAAAAGGGCGTTGCCAACTCCCTGCTCGTGAAGGTGAACCAGATCGGCTCCCTGACAGAGACACTCCGTGCGGTGGAAATGGCTCAGCGAGCTGGCTACACCACTGTCATGAGCCACCGTTCTGGTGAAACAGAAGACAGCACCATCGCTGATCTCGCTGTCGCCGTGAACACAGGGCAGATCAAGACAGGCTCCCTGTCCCGTTCCGACCGTATGGCCAAGTACAACCAGCTGATCCGCATTGAGCAGCAGCTGGGCAAGAGCGCCGAGTATGCTGGTCGCAGCATCCTGAAATCCCGCAAGTAATTACGGGTGTAGGACCAGCCAGATAATGGCTGATCTGCCAACGGAAGGGGCCCCCGTCTGTTTCCAGATGGGGGCTTTTTTCATGCTCTCTTTCTAGATTTTATTGCTAGCCGACCAAACACATAACTTGCCTCTCCGACTGAACCGCTTATAAATGATAGTCCAATTCAACTGAATACCCATCATAACCGAGGAGCCACAGCATGATCGCTCTGCTACGGCGTGGAGTGGGTGCCGTATTTGCCCCGCTCCTCTTCCTGCTGCTGACAATCTATTTTGGCTGGAATGCGCTACATGGCAATCTTGGTATTGAGGCCTACCAGCGGCAAAAGAAACTCCAGCTCGAAGCCCAATCTGCCTTGTCAGATGCTCATAAAGAGCAGGACATATGGCGTCGACGCGTCACAGCCTTAAATGAAAAAGCCTTGGACCCGGATATGCTGGATGAGCGAAGCCGTATGATGCTCAACAGCAGCCGAAAGGGTGATCTGGTTATTCCCTATGGCGAGAAAAACTCTCTCTACTGAGGGAAGGCAACCTCCCCTTACTCCATGCTAATTCTGCCTAACCACGCATAAAAAAAAAAGCGGCCCAGAGGGCCGCCTTTCTTGTTCATCAGATAACCCGATGATTACTTGATCTTTGCCTCACGGAAGACAACGTGCTTACGCACGACCGGGTCATACTTGCGTACTTCCATCTTCCCTGTTGCCGTACGGGCATTCTTCTTCGTGACATAGAAATAACCCGTATCTGCAGAAGAAACGAGACGGATCATGATTACGTTTGTTTTGGCCATATTACCCTCGGACTGCTGCCGCATGATGGGACGCTGCTTCATCAGTGTCGGAGCAGCACATCCCCTATACCTGAGCCGGACAATGATACCTTGAGCCTTTCAGGTCAAGTCCTTTCCGACTCAGGATACCTCATTGAGGCAGATTATGTTCGTTTTCTCGCAAGACTAATCTCATTTATCCCAGTCAAACTGGTACACACCATCACTCTTATGAGCCCGTGCGGAACGTGCAGAGGCTTCAAGACCCAGCGCATCCACAAACTCACCATTACGTTTCCGGTGCGTATGATGCCGCTCCTTCTTTGCATGCGCCTCCACAGGCCGCTCAGATGTCTTGTGATGCCGCCCAGACACCGCCACAGCCTCATGGTCCCGAGCCTGCTGCTTATGATGCGATTTATGAATGTGAGCTGGCTCTGCCACAGGCTGAGCAGCATCAACAGCCATCCTGTCATATCTGTGCCGGGGCGCAGCTTCAGGCATGGCGGGTTGCTGCGGAGGCGGCTCGGCCACGACCGGTGCTTTAGGCGCAGGCGGTGGGATTACGACATGGGCCTCAGAGTGCGGCGGTACTGCCCTAACGGGCGGAGCCTCATGCACAGGGCGTTGCTGCACTTCATGCCGGACCTCAGCCTTCGGCTGGGGAGGTGGTACCTCCCTAACAGGTGGAACCTCACGCACGAGGCGTTGCGATTCTGGCTCTGGTAGCCTCTCAACCTTCGGCTGTGGATGAGGAGCCTCTGTGACAACCTGTTCCCTTGGGGGAGGCGGCGGCGGTACCGTCACCGGTGTTTTTTCAGTTTCTGCCTGAGCCTCCTGCGTCTGTTCATCAGAAGAACGAACATGCCCGAAGGTTCTAGCATTCTGATACAAAGCTGCCTTGCCCGCACTGACGATCTTAACACTACCATCAGGGGCAATAAGCGTATCGGTTCCATCGCCATTAGGAATGGTAACGACACCCTTATTTGCAGGCTCGATATAAGGAGGTGCATTATCCTTCACATGGGA
This sequence comes from Bombella intestini, assembly GCF_002003665.1. GTDB lineage: Bacteria > Pseudomonadota > Alphaproteobacteria > Acetobacterales > Acetobacteraceae > Bombella > Bombella intestini. The sequence goes on along the minus strand of NZ_JATM01000001.1, from coordinate 188,573 downwards.
GGGAATGGGCTGACCGATAGGCATTACATCCCGACCAGAACCATACCGCTTGCCAACATCCTCCCCGACACTCATGCCCTGCCCGTCATTCAACTGCTGGCGCAAGTCGGCATCAAGCTGCGGGCGGGCCTTCTGCCATTTTGCAACAAAATGAGCATCAGACCGGCTAACATCCTGAAGGCTGGGCACAGGCTCCGGCTGCCCCGGCCAGACATCGCCTTCTTCAGGCAGGAGAGGCATCGTACTGGTTGCCTTCGCCCCCTGAATGCGCTGCGCTGTCTCACTCCGAGCATCAGGCGTATTCGGATTACCAAACGGGTTGATCGTATTGTGCAGATGCCTGTCCAGCCCCGTACAACTGACCGAGAAACTGGTGCATCCCACCGCAAAGAAGGACATGACAGCGCCTGCCCTCTTTATTTTGCCTTCTCTGCTTTTCATTCCTCACCCTTTACAATCATCACAACCCGCCACCGAGAAAGCGTAACACGCCTTCCGCCATCATCTTCCAGAGCCGCCAGATACCTCACAGCATCCTACCTCCGTATTTGCGCTACGGTCGCTCTGAGATACTCCGTCCCCGTCAGGAGGGTCGGAATAACGGACAGCCAGAGCAACGCAGCCCCTATCACACCGAAACACCATGTTACGTCATGAAAAGAGCTAGAATCCCCCTGCCCCAAAATAAGAAACCCTATTGCCACCATCTGCACGCCTGTTTTCCATTTAGCCAGACGAGTGGAAGGGATCATTTCATTCCGGGAAGCCATATATTCCCGCAATCCGCTAATCATAATCTCCCGCAACATGATGAGAATAGCCGCATACAGCGAACAGAAGCGTAACCCGCCCATTCCTGCAAGGGCTAGAAGAAGCCCACCTACAAGAAGTTTATCTGCAATTGGGTCCATCATCCGGCCGAGATCAGACGTCAGCCCCTGCCTACGGGCAAGAGCGCCATCAAGATAGTCAGTCACACAGGCGCCCACATACAGCAGAAACGCCAGATCCGCCCATAGGCCGCCACCCGCCAGACACGCAATCAGCACTGGGATCACAAGTATACGGCACAGCGTGAGAAGGTTGGGAAGATTGATCACCTGATATCCCTAATGTGGAAAGCCATCCCCAACACAGTGCTCAGTCAGGGATTTTCGAGGACGTCACTCTGCTCTCTTACCCATTCTGGATGGAAATATCCATAAATGACCTGCGCCATTTCACGATTAATTCCCGGTACACGTTCCAGCTCTTCCAGAGCCGCCTGCCCAACCTGCCGAATAGAGCCAAAACGGGTCAGCAACGCCTTCTTGCGGGCAGGCCCAACACCCGGAATTTCATCAAGCCCAGAACGGGTCAATGCCCTAGAGCGTCCTGCCCTGTGTGTCGTGATGACAAAACGATGCACCTCATCCCGCAATCTCTGGAGGTAATACAGAACAGCATCATTGACCGGTAGCTGAAATGGCTCTTTCCCCTCTACAAAAAACCATTCCCGCCCTGCGTTGCGATCCACCCCTTTGGCAATACCAACGACCGGAATGGAGGACAGCCCCCGCTCGGCTAGAATCTCCCGCACGACTCGCACTTGCCCCTTACCACCATCAATCAGCAGAAGGTCCGGCCAGTTTTCACTCCCTGCATCATCAGGCGTCAACTGGGCAAAACGGCGAGTCATGACTTCCTTCATCATGCCGAAATCATCTCCCGGAGCCACTGGCCCACGAATGGAAAACTTTCTATAAGCCCGCTTCACAAAACCTTCTGGCCCGCCAACCACCATGGCCCCATAAGGAGCCTGCCCCATAAGATGGGAGTTATCGTAAACTTCAATGCGTTTCGGTGGTGCCAGTAAGTCGAACAAATCAGCAACTTTTTCCAACAGGACCGCCTGCCCGGCAGTTTCAGCCAAACGCCGTTCCAGAGCTTCACGAGCATTAAGAATGGCATGGTCCAACACCGCCTTCTTTTCGCCCCGCTGTGGCTGAAGCAGCTGCACCTTCTGCCCCCGTTGCAGGCTCAAAGCCTCAGTAAGCAAAGGCTGTTCAGAAGGTTCGCTATTCGTCATTATCTGCAAAGGAGGCTGCTTATCCTCGTAGAACTGAAGCAGAAATGCAGCCAGAACATCCTCAACTGATGCATCAGCCTCATGCCGAGGATAGAACGCCCTGTTCCCGTTATTACGTCCCCCACGGATGAAAAAGACCTGTATGCAGCTCTGCCCCGCTTGCTGCCAGAGTGCCACCACATCCGCTTCCTGAATACTAATAGGGTTTATCGCCCCTGAAGCCCGAAGATTAGCAAACCCTCGGATACGGTCCCGAATGAGTGCTGCCCGCTCAAAAGCCAATTCTTCGGAAGCCTTTTCCATCTCTACGGTCAAACGCTGTTGTAACTCCCGCCCGCCACCACCTAGGAATTCCCTCGTCTGCTCTACTAGTGCCTGATATTCCGATGGGCTGATACGGTCCACACAGGGGGCAGAACAGCGTTTGATCTGATGCAGCAGACAAGGTCGTGTGCGGGATTCGAAAACGCTATCCGTACACGTCCGCAACATGAAGGCCCGCTGGATGACCTGAATCGTCTGATCCACAGCACGAGATGATGCAAATGGCCCCCAATATGTCGCCCCTTTAACCGGCTTCCCTCGTTGGCGCATTAAGCGAGGGAAAGCATGATCGCCGCTCAACAGGAGCCACGGATAGCTCTTATCGTCCCGCAGAAGGATATTGAAGCGGGGCTTCATCCGCTTGATGTAGTTGGCCTCCAACAGCAACGCTTCGGCTTCGGTCCGGGTAACAACGATCTCCATATTGACGGTCAAAGACACCATGAGCCGCAAACGCTCCGGCAAGCGGGCAAGCTGCGTATAAGAGGTAACGCGCTTCTTCAGGTTCAGGGCCTTGCCGACATAAAGCACCTCGTCCTTTGCGCTCAACATCCGGTACACGCCGGGGCTGTCGGGAATCGTCTTTAGAGCCTTCCGAATCGCAGCGACGCCATGAGGTGTATCAGCCATTTTTCTTGGTTTTCCGCCAGTTTCTCGTGATTATGACAGTCCTTTTACACTCATCCACCATTCCTGTGGACAAAGCTGTGAATACTCCAAGGGTAAAAGCACACAGCATAGGGTTTCTCTTCTTTTTTCATAGATTGCCTATTTTTTAAGCAAAGAATGTAACCATCTGAAAAATAACGATTTGTGAAAGATTTTATCCCCTCCTGCCTCCCTTCCTTACCCCTTACCAGCCGAGTTGGCTGTCAATCCCGTTTATGAAAAAATTACTACGCAAAAAATACGCTAAATCCTTCTAAAAATGGGAAATCATGTTTGACATTCTAATGTTTTTTCTTCTGCTTTTTCCAAAAGCCTCAACATATTTCCCCCGCAGAGTGCCCGAATTTCACTCGCATCCAGCCCTGTCTGCTCTAATGCCTTGAGTAAATGGTGGGTCTCACTCGCATCCTGCCAGCCTTCTATACCGCCCCCGCCATCAAAGTCGGACGAAATCCCCACATGTTCGATACCGATCCTACGGGCGACATACAGCACATGCCCCACAAAGTCCTTCAGTGTACCGCCACCACCTCGCCGCAGAAACGGCCCCATAGCCGTGATCTGGATCAGACCACCACTTACCTTCAAGGCATCAAGCTGTCCGTCATCCAGATTGCGGGGATGATCACACAAAGCCCGCACGCAAGAATGGCTAGCAAAGACCGGCACTGTGGACGTCTCCACCGCCTGCATCATGGTCTTACGGGACGCATGAGACACATCGACCAACACGCCATGACGGTTCATCTCACCGATGACCTCCCGCCCCAAGGCCGACAACCCTCCATGGGCTTCTTCCGGCCCTTGTCGGACAACCGCTGAATCCGCCAACAGATTATGGCCGTTGTGGGTCAGGGTCATGTAACGCACACCGTACCTACGAGCGAGATGACCAATTCGGGCCGGGTCATCCGCCAGCGGGTACCCATTCTCCATGACTGGAACTAACGCCACTTTCCCGGCCTCCGCCGCCTGACGTACATCTCGTGCTGTTCGACATAGGGCGGCTCGACCGGATACATGCAACGCCACCATCTCCTCCATGGCTTCCAGCATGGCCCCAGCCCGCCGCCAGGCTGCTTCATGCCCGGCATCATCAAGAGCAGCCTGTGGAGTGTAAGCGGCCAGACAGGCTGCCCCTAGTCCCCCAGCCTCTGCCTTAGGAATGGTAAAACGGCGTTCTGCTTCCCTTAGGGCAATGTCCGCCTGATCCCGCTTCTGCCAACAGGGAAGACCTTCCTCTGTCTTTTCTTCCCACGGGATATCAATATGACTGTCGATCATTAAAACGGACATATGCAGGGTCTTTCCTTATCTATTCCCTTCAGATTGGCGCAGAACCTGTCAATCGCAAGATCTTCCTTGAAATTTCCGGCTCAAGAGGGGATCAGAAGACATGCGCCTTATTACATGGAATATCAATTCGCTCCGCCTCCGGCTGCCCTTGCTTCAACGCCTGATCGAAGAGCAGTCCCCTGATGTCATCTGCCTTCAGGAGACTAAGGTACCGGACCCGCTCTACCCACAAGATGCCTTGGCAGAACTGGGATTCCCTCATCAAATTTATCGTGGGATGAAGAGTTACAACGGGGTCACCATTCTCTCCCGCACGCCGCTAGAACCTGTTACCGACACGCCAGACTGGTGCGGTAAAACGGATTGCCGCCATGTGGCTGCAAATGTTCAGACAGATTCCGGCCCGGTGACCCTTCATAACTTCTATGTTCCTGCCGGGGGGGACATCCCCGACCCGCAAGAAAATCAGAAATTCGCCCATAAGCTCGCCTTCCTCGAGGAAGCAACGGACTGGTTCACGGACAACCCGCCCAAGCGGAGCATCTTAGTCGGCGATCTCAACATCGCCCCATTAGAACATGATGTCTGGAGCCACCGCCAGCTGCTAAAAATCGTCAGTCATACCCCACCGGAAACAACACGGTTGACCCATTGGCTCAATACCGGATTCGAAGACGCCATGCGGAAAGCGATTCCGGAACCTGAAAAACTCTTCACATGGTGGTCATACCGCAATCGGGATTGGAAAAAATCCAATAGAGGCCGCCGCCTAGATCATATCTGGACAACACCGGATATTCTGCCCAGCCTAAAGAGCATCAATGTTCTCAGCCCCGTTCGGGACTGGACCTCTCCCTCCGATCATGTCCCTGTTCTAATGGACATATCCCTCTAACCCGCTAAACGGGTTCGCAACAGAAAAAGGCTGGCAGCCTCCTTGTCAGCCTTTTTTGCCTATTCTCTTCCCAAAAATTAGAGGTCAGGATTGAGGCAGTAACCGCCACCTTCCGTCAACAAAATCCCGGCCCGCCCGTGATCAGGTTCGATCTTCTGACGAAGGCGGTATATATGCGTCTCCAGCGTGTGCGTAGTCACTGAGGCATGATAGCCCCAAACCTCATGCAGCAACACATCCCGCTCTACCGGCTGCCCACCAGCACGATAGAGATATTTCAGAATGGCCGTTTCCTTTTCTGTCAGATGAATACGCTGACCCTTTTTCTGGTCTAGCAACTGCTTTCTGGCCGGATGGAACACATAGGGGCCGATATCAAAAACGACATCCTCACTATTCTCGAACAGGCGCAGCTGTGCACGCAGGCGGGCCTTCAGCTCACCCATGCGGAATGGCTTGGCGACATAATCATTCGCCCCAGCATCCAGCCCACGAATCACATCATCCTCATCATGAGAGCCAGTCATCATGACGATGGGGATATGAATCCCCTTCTCCCGTAGTTCTGCACAGAAATCCCGCCCATCACCATCAGGCAGGTTCACATCCAGTAGAAGAATATCCGTTCGTCCACCCGAAGGGCGGTTTATCACCCCCCGTGCTGCGGCAAGAGTGGCGGCCTGTTCAACCCGGTACGCTCCATCTTCCCCCAGCTGTTCTGCTAGCAAAAGACGCAAGGCATCATCATCGTCAACAATCAGTATTGAGTGATGAGCATTCATGTTTCGAAAATCCCGTTCGTAGTGCCCTAAAATTCCCCCATACGCCCATGCAGACCGGACAGACAGGGGGCTGTCTTTCTAAAACGGCACTACACTACTCCGAACAGCAGCCGAGCACTATGTCCCTGCACGCAGTTCTGCTTCCTCTTTTTTTTCACCCGTCTCAACCTCACGGTTCTCCGGTGCTTTCATCGATACGACAATATCCCCCATAACCGGCATGGTCCATGCCCGATCTTCTGCCGAGCGAATGAAGATACCCGTCCCCCGGCGGATGATCAGCAGATCCAGCCGGTTCTCCTCTTTCCCAAACAGGTCTACCGTAGCATCCGTCACGCTCTGGCTGACAAAACGCCACCCACGGCTAAACAGCGTATCAAAGAAAGTATAGTTCCACCCCGGTTCCCCCAGCACCTTGCCACGGGCATCACGGGAGAGACCACGGTACAAGTCCAACCGGGCCACACCGGGGCTGACCTGATAGACCCGTTCTCGCCCCATATGCGGGGCCATATGGCCGCAAACCATACCATTATAAATGGCATCCCCTGTCGTAGCGACTAGATAATCAGCGGGGCGTTCCTCCAACGCTTCCTGCCCAGCGGCTGAAAGCAGTTCCGCCTTAAGGACCGGGACCCCACGGCGGGCAGCAGGCATAAGTTCCTGCGCCGTAGTATCCACCAACAGCACGGGCACTTTTTCATCATTCAGGCAAGCAGCCAGATCGGTTGACCATGCATTGCCGCCCAGAATGACCAAAGCAGGTTCGTTGGATAATGTCAGATGCAAGCGGCGAGCAAGCGGCCCGAGCGAAAAACCATGACAGATCATCGTCACGGCGATCACGCAGAACACGGCTGGCATGACAAGATCCGCCGAGGCATAGCCCGCCTCCGAGAGTTTGATACCAGCAGCACCAGCCACGGCCGCAGCCACAATCCCCCGGGGAGCAATCCACCCAACGAAAATCCGTTCCTGCCAGCTTATACTCGTCCCCAGCGTAGCCAGAAAAATGCAGAGCGGGCGAACCACAAACAATACAACGAGCGTCAACAACAGAATGGGGATGGACAATCTAGCCAATACGGCCCGGTGCAAATCAGCCGTCAGCAAGATAAACAGGACGGACACCATCAGGACGACAAGAGATTCCTTGGTCCGTTTTAGTTCGTTCAGGCCGGGAATATGCAGATTGGTCAGCATCATGCCGAACACAGTCACGGCAATCAGCCCAGCTCCCTCCATCGCCAACGTGCAGGCTTCGAAAATAATCAGAGCCAATGTGACCATGATGGGAACCTTCAAAAGTTCCGGCATCAGATCCCTCGTAAAGAGGTAACGCATCAAATAAGCGGGCAAAATCCCTGCTGCTACGGAGATCGCCCCCGCTACCAGCATGTCCGGCAAGGTATGGACGAAAAACAGCTGTTTGTGCAGGTCTACATGCAGAAGCATGATCTGCATCACCACAGCAGCCAGAATAGCCCCTACCGGGTCATTAACGATGGCTTCCCACCGCAGGAAAGCGGCCACACGGGGATGGAGCTTAGCACTCCGCAACAGAGGCAGAATGACTGTCGGCCCCGTTACCACAATGATAGCCCCGAAAAGGAAAGACGTTCCCCATTCCAGATGGGCGACATAATGAGCGGCCAGTGCCCCCAATATCCAGTTGATAGGCAGGGCCACCATTGTCAGGCGGGCCACGCCCTGCCCGGCCTCCCGTAACTGCCGGATATCCAGCACCATCCCGCCTTCAAAAACGATCAGGGCCACCAACATATTCACCAAGGGACGGAACGCATGGCCTAATACTTCTGAAGGATGGAGCCACCCCAGCACGGGGCCAAAAAGCAGCCCCATGGCAAAAAGCAGCACAATAGCCGGCAAGCGCAAACGCCACGCAACCCACTGCGCCAGCATTCCGGCCCCGAATGTCAGCACCACCCAAAAAAGAACGTCATAGGCCATAGGGAGTATATTTCCTCCAGTCAGACAGAACCACTCGCCCCTACAAGGCGGGCAGGAAGGGCACCATCAGATAGTAGTCATTTTAATGCCAGAGGCACAAACCTGCGTTACTACCAGACTACAAACTGGATAATCCGGCCCTTCTATGTAAGGTCAAACCGCCGCTGCCTTCTCCATAGTCGCCACGAAGAAGCCATCTGTTCCAAAACCATGCGGTGTCAGAGAGAAAAGGGCCTCATTACTCAGAGCTTCCGGCAAGAGGGCAGACCGTTTCTCAGCAGGCAGAAGGCTGTACTTCTCTTGTCTTTTCAGGAAGGATGCGATCTGTTTCTGGTTCTCGACACCCAACAAAGAGCAGGTCGCATAAACCAGCTTCCCACCCGGGCGGACGAGACGAGCTGCAATATCAAGAATGGCAGCCTGTTTGACACAAAGCTCCTTGATGTCCTCTTCCGTCAAACGCAAGCGGGCATCAGGATTACGCCGCCATGTTCCTGTGCCGGAACATGGTGCATCCACCAGAACCGTATCAAACTGACCTTCCCGCCGCTTTGCCCATTTGTCGCCTTCGCTCAACAGATGACGGGTCACATTATGCACACCCGCCCGGCGTAGGCGTTTTGTGGCACCATCCAACCGCACACGGGAGACATCGCAGGCTACGATCTGCCCCTTGTTTTCCATCGTCATAGCAAGGGCCAACGTCTTCCCAGCAGCACCGGCACAATAATCGAGCAGCCTCTGTCCCGGTTTGGCACCTACGGCAGCGGCAATCAGCTGACTGCCTTCATCCTGAATCTCTACGATCCCTTCCCGGAATAAGGCCGCCGCTGTGACAGGCTGACGCCCTTCCAAACGGATACCCCACGGGGAGAGAGTCGTCGGCTCACCATGGAACCCCTCCCGCTTGAGACGGCGCAGAGCTTCCTCCCGTGTAGCCTTGAGAAGATTCACCCGAAGGTCCAGCGAGGGAGCTCCCATAAGGGCACGCATTTCCTCTTCCAGACGGTCCCCGAAATCTTCTTCTAGGTAGGGATGTAGCCAATCGGGATATTCCAACCGGACTGGAAGAGACTGCTTTTCGCTGCTGATCTCCTGCCCTTCCAGAGCCTCCAGCATGACCATCTCACGGTCACTCAATGGAGCGGGCGCATAACGCTCACCATTAAACAGGGCCTGAATAGAAGAAAGAGGCTGCCCGACAAAATGCAGCATGGCTGCACAAAGCAGCCTCGGGGAAATATCTTCATCCCGATAGCGTAGGTCCGCCCGTAGATGCCAATGCAACCGCCGCCATGCCCGCAGAACATCCCACGCAAGAGTGGAAATAGCTCTACGATCTCCACCACCAATATAGCGGCGTTCACGGAAGAAATTGTTAGCTACGGCATCAGCCGGGCGGTGCGGTGCGTTCTGGATCGCACAAAGCAGATCAATCGCACCAGAAAGACGAGCAGCGGGGGTCATGGCCCCCGCCTACTCTGTTTCCTTCCATCAGGAAAGAAAAAAATTACCTTTTAAAGCCAATTAAAGCCGATAGTTCGGTGCTTCACGCGTGATAGTCACGTCATGCACGTGGCTTTCCCGCAAGCCTGCATTAGTGATTTTGCGGAAGCGAGCCCGGGCCTGAAGGTCTGTAATCGTAGCAGAGCCCGTATAGCCCATGCCTGCCCGCAGACCACCAACCAGCTGATGCACCACAGCAGCCATTGGCCCCTTATATGGCACCTGCCCTTCAATCCCTTCCGGCACCAGCTTCAGCGTATCCCGCACTTCACCTTGGAAGTAGCGATCTGCTGAACCACGGGCCATAGCGCCCATGGAGCCCATGCCACGATAAGCTTTGTAGGTCCGCCCCTGATACAGGAAGCTCTCACCGGGGCTTTCCTCACACCCTGCCAGCATGGAGCCTACCATCACGACATCAGCACCGGCACCAATGGCCTTGACGATGTCACCCGATGTCCGGATGCCACCATCAGCAATGGCTGGGATGTCCAGCTCATGACACGCAGCAGCTGTTTCCAGAACGGCGGAGAACTGCGGCACGCCGACACCGGCCACAACACGGGTCGTACAAATGGAGCCCGGACCAATGCCGATCTTCACGCAATCTGCACCGGACTTGATCAAGGCTCTGGCGGCTTCCGGTGTGGCCACGTTACCGGCAATCAGCTGCACATCGGCATATTTATCACGCAGGCGAGCCACGGTCTCCAATACACCACGGGAATGACCATGCGCTGTATCGACTACCAACACATCCACGCCTGCTTCAACAAGCGCAGCCCCACGGCGAAGACCATCCTCACCAACACCAATGGCTGCGGCGCACAGCAGGCGGCCTTCTGTATCCTTCACGGCCAGCGGATGGGTCGTGGCCTTGTCCATATCCTTGACGGTAATCAGGCCGATGCAGCGTTCTGCATCATCCACGACCAACAACTTCTCAATCCGATGATCATGCAACAGCTGGCGGGCCTGCTCGGCAGAGGCACCATGCTTGACCGTGACCAGCCCTTTATGCGTCATCAGGTCCCGCACACGAGTGCTTTTATCTTCGGTAAAACGCATGTCACGGTTGGTCAGAATACCAACCAGCTTGCCATCTTTCTCTACGACAGGAAGGCCAGAGATGCCATGACGAGCCATGATCTCATGCACATCGCTCAATGTCTGGTCTGGGCCCACCGTGACGGGGTTCACCACCATACCAGCTTCAAAACGCTTCACACGGCGGACCTGCTCGGCCTGCCCTTCCAGCGTCAGATTTTTATGAATGACGCCCATGCCGCCCTGCTGCGCCATGGAAATAGCCATTTCTTCTTCCGTCACCGTGTCCATAGCGGAAGAAAGCAGCGGAATATTCAGTTCCAGCTTGCGGGTAAGACGTGTCTTCGTGCTGACCTGACCGGGAAGAACAGATGATTCGACCGGTTCGATCAATACATCATCAAACGCCAGAGCATCACGCACACGGCTGTAAAGTTTATCGTTAAAAGAATCTGTCATGATGCCCACGCCCCCGATCGTGCGTCCTGTTCGATACAACTAGGTCAGCTTATCACCACTAAAAGGGTCATTAAGCTGTTGGCAGGGTCTCATAACGCACTATCTAGCCATAGGCAAAGGAAAACGGCCTACCATTGGTCATCATCCTCACAGAGATGAGGAAAAACGGGGCGTCGGCTTGCCATCTGCCGCTGCGGCCAGCTCTTTGCGCCGCATATCAAACACAGCCGCCAAATGACGCAGGAATGGCTTGCCCTTTTCTGTCAGGCTCACCCGGTTCCCTTCCCAATGAATCAACCCATCTTCCTCAAAAGAGGACAGAGCCGCCAATTCCTCAACAAACGCCTCATGCAGGCTCTGACCCTCCGGGATATAGGGCGTCAGGTCCACGGCGGAGAGACACATGATGGTCTCAATCACTTTCCCCCGCCAGCGGTCTTCTTCCGTACGGAAAACACCACGGGCTATGGGCAAGCCATCATGTTCTTCCAACGCCCGGATATAGGCCGCCGTGGAAGGAATGTTCTGATAGAATCCATCAGGCGTCATGGAGATGGCGGATGCGCCCATTCCTAACAGAACAGGCGATGAATCGATCGTGTACCCCTGAAAATTTCGATGCAGCGTACCCGCCTCATAGGCATGGGTCATGGCGTCACCGGGGTGGGCGTAATGGTCCAACCCAATGGGCTTATAGCCTTCCTCAACCAAAACCCGATCGATCATATCCGCTTGCTGCAACCGTTCCTCAGAAGAAGGTAGGGAATCCTGCGGGATAAGCTGCTGGCGTTTCTGCTTCCACGGCACATGAGCATAGCCAAAAACAGCCAGACGGTCCGGCCTCATCCCGGCAACACGACGGGCTGTATCCTGTACGCTCTCAACTGTCTGATAGGGCAGACCATAGATCAGGTCGATATTTACCCCATTCACCCCCGCCGCACGGGCCTGCTGCACACAGGCCAAAGTCTGCTCGTAAGACTGCACGCGCCCGCACGTTTCCTGCACGGTACGGTCGAGGTCTTGCACACCGAAACTGATGCGATTGAAGCCAAGCTCACCCAACAAGGGCAGCATACCTTCCGGCACATGCCGGGGGTCCATCTCCATGGCAACCTCGGCATCGTCAGCAAGTTGGAACTCTTCCCGGACAGCCGCCATTACCTTCCGCAGAGCCGATTCTGGCAAGGTTGTTGGTGTCCCCCCACCAAAATGAAGATGACGCACCACACGCCCTCGCCCGATCAACGCAACGAGACGGTGCATCTCTTTGAGAAGCAGCTCGCCATAGGCTGCCCGCCCCTCCTCCTGCCGCATCACCGCCGTGTTGCAAGCACAGAAACGGCACAGCTCATCACAAAACGGAACATGAAAATAGAGAGAAACAGACTGCCCAGCCGGCAAGGCCTTCAGCCAACCTGCCACATCTTGCGGTCCAATCGCCTCGGAAAAACTGACCGCCGTTGGGTAGCTTGTATAGCGTGGTAGGTTGCCGCCATAGCGGGCGATCAGATCAGAAGAAATTGTTGCAGCCACAGTTCCACCATATTCCGGCTCTGGTCAGGGATGGTCCTGCTTACAGCGATGTGCCCCGTCACGCAAATCAACGGCTACCCGACATGTAACGAAAGGATTTATCTTGTGCGGAAAAGAAATGGCTGGGAGACCTGGATTCGAACCAGGGCTGACCGGGTCAGAGCCGGTAGTTCTACCGCTAAACTATCTCCCAAGCGGTGGGGCTGTCCCCTTCTGCAAACTCACCATAAAAATGGCTGGGAGACCTGGATTCGAACCAGGGCTGACCGGGTCAGAGCCGGTAGTTCTACCGCTAAACTATCTCCCAAGCGGCGTTTGCTGGAGGGGTTCTAGCCTTATTCTCCTTACAGTGCAAGGGGTTAAGGAAAGTTTTTCCTTTATTTTACGGGGCGTCTCACCGCACTCGCCAGAAAAGCACCACCAATCAGCAAGATACCCACAAGCCCTGTCACCCATTCCGGCACTTCGACCAGCACACTGACCAACATCAGCAAGGAAAGAATGAAAATGGTATAAAATGCCCCATGCTCCACATAAACATACTCAGCCAGAGCATTGGTCTTCAGCATGGAGAGTGTCATGGAGCGGACGAACATCGCCCCCACACCAAGCCCCAGTGCAATGACGACCGGGTCTGTCGTGATCGCAAAGGCTGAAATGACACCATCAAATGAGAAGCTGGCATCAATAAATTCCAGATACAGGAACGTGAGCAGCCCGCCACCTGCCGCCATGCGGGAAGCCCCCGGCTCGCCAATCAGCCAAACCAGCGTTTCCTTTCCTAGAATATAAGCGGCTACACCACCACAGCCCCAAAAGAGGAATGCCATTGGGTCGTGTCCCGGCCCCATCAAGCGGCTCACCAGCATGAGAACAGCCAGCGTCACCCCAACTGGCAGGGCCGATACCCCACCCAGACGAGCCGCCGGACGCTCCAGCCATGAGAGCCAGTGATGGGTTTTGTCATCATCCAGAAAATAATTCAGCGCAATCAGAAGAAGGAAGGCCCCACCGAAGGCAGAGATCATATCCTTTGCACCGAGCATGATAGAGGCGTAACGCTGCGGCTCCATCACAGCCAAGCGGGCCGCCTGCCACGGTGACAAACCTGCCACCAGAGCCACCAGAAGAACGGGGAACAGAAACCGCATCCCCAATACGGAAATTGGCATCCCCCAGCTGATGTAACGCTTCTGCCAACGGGGCGACATGGTCTTGAGGATGCCATAATCAACAATGGCATTATCCATCGATTCAGCCGTTTCCATCAGGGCAAGAATGGCCACACCCTCTACCCCCATGAGGGCCCCATACAGGCTGGGCGTATGTCCGTACCCTAGAACGGCACCAACACATAGGGCCAAGGCGGCCAGAACGAAAGCGGCGTAAAACTGTCTCAAAAGCTGTCCTGTTCTTCTAAAGAGTGGCCTTCTGGCCCATGCTTTCATCACCCCTTACAAGCAAAAAGGGGCGGACAGCAACGGACAGGCTTTGCAGGGAGCCGGTAAGAGCTTATCTTTCCCTTTATGAGCCCAAAACATACGCCCCCTTCCTCCCGCCGTTCCAAAAGCGGCACGACAGCCCCCCGTATTCCCGGCAAGCCCCTGCGTCACTCCCGCACACCCGGCACACGGGATACAGCGGATGACGCCGCTACGTCACAGACTTTGCGGACACAGACCGTCAAACTCCGCAAAGCACGGGGACGTACACCCGCCCAACAACGCTGGCTGAATCGCCAGCTGAATGACCCCTATGTGTCAGCAGCCCGGCAACAAGGCTGGCGATCTCGGGCGGCCTTCAAACTGTTGGAAATGGATGACCGCTTTCACTTCATCAAGCCGGGCAGCCGGGTTGTGGACCTCGGGGCCGCACCGGGTGGCTGGGCACAGATTGCCGTCAAACGTGGAGCTGCCAAGGTAATTGGCGTGGACCTTCTACCCGTGGACCCCGTACCCGGTGCGGAAATTATCGAAGGCGACTTCATGGAGGTCGATATGCCAGAGCGGCTTCAAACCATGCTCGGCGGGCGGGCTGATCTTGTCATGTCCGACATGGCCCCCAATACAACCGGCCATGCTGCAACAGACCATATACGCATTATGGACCTTGCCGAAAATGCCCTTGATTTCGCCCTAAAAATCCTTGCCGAAGGTGGTGCCTTCATCGCCAAGGTCTTTCAGGGTGGTTCTGAAAAAAGCATGCTAGACCTGATGAAGCGTAACTTTGCGGTCGTCAAACATGTCAAGCCGCCTGCCTCCCGCAAAGAATCAAGTGAGCTGTACGTCATTGCCACAGGATTCCGTGGTGAGTCGTAATTTTTCCGACTACCCGACTCTATATGCTGACTTATTTAATGGCGCCCTGAATGGTGATCAGGGCGCCTGCTTCAACCTGCTACCACTGGGTATAGAGGAACGTCTTTTCCCCACTATGCCTCGCTGTGTTCCGCAAGATTTCCCTCGCACCATTCCCAAACATATCGTGCAATTTTGGGACAAACCTGTCCCACCGGGGGATGTCCGCATGGCGATGGAGAGCATCCAGCGGGATAACCCGGACTTCACCTACAATCTGGAATGTGATGAGACAGCCCGCGCCTTCATTCAGGCCCATTATGGTGCGGAGATCACAGCACTTTATGACGCCTGCCCTCATCCCGCCATGCGGTCGGACTTCTGGCGGCTTTGCTATCTGCACATAAAAGGTGGGGTTTATATTGATGCTGACGTCATTAGCCGAGCCCCGCTGACGAAGATCACCAAAGGAACACCCTTCAAGGCACTACTGTCCTATTCCATCGGGCAGCCATGGTGTCTTGATAATGATGTCCTCATCTGTGAGGCGGGCAATCCTCTGATGCAACACATCATGGAAACCATGTTCCAACGGGTCCAGCACATTCTAGAAACGGGATATTTTGAAAATATCTGGGTCTCGACCGGCCCGGGGGCCATGGTTGTTGGCACAATGCGTTGGATCGCTGGGATGCTCAAAGAACAAAACATCCCCTTCAATATGATCAACACCGCTCTATTCAACGCGGGACTCGCCTTCATACATCATCATCAGATTGAGCAGGTGCTAGATACATGCTCACGGTTTGCCTATCAGAGCACATGGGCTAACTGGCGGTCCCTCTTACAATGGCCTAACCGCCCGGCAGGCTGAGACCGCTGCTACGGCTCGCTACTCAGCTCCTGCACCGCCTGCATCAGTACCTTACGCTCATGCGGGGCCGTGACATCAGCCAGCGTGACCTCGTCCAGCACGTTCATAAAGGCAAAGCGAGCTTTCAGGAGGGTCTGTTTCAGGCGGCACCCTCCCACAAGAATACAGCCTGAAGCCTCCTCATCCTTCCGCATACAGCCGACAAGAGCGAGATCATCTTCTGTACAGCGGACGATGTCGCCAAGATAAATATCCTCCGAATTTTTCCCCAAACGAAGCCCGCCATTGCGCCCACGCAGCGTCTTGATGAAGCCATGACGCCCCAGCCGATGCACCACCTTAACCAGATGATTCTCCGAAATCCCATAAACACGGGCTATTTCCCCAATGGAAACAAGGCGGTCCTTCTGCGTTTCCAGATAGATCAGGGATCTAAAGGCATAATCGGTATAGAGGGTCAGACGCATTCCGGGAGCTTCCTTCCGGTCGTAACTCAAATGATCCGGCGTCACTCCGAACCAGCCTGTAAGACAGGCGGTATAACGGTAGCGGCTCCTCCTCCAAAACTAACAGAAAGATGACCATTGCCAACCAATTTCCTCACATCTTCTCCTCTAGCTTGACAGCATCGCCTACTGACCTATCATAAACATGTATTTTTTATACATGTTTTAGGAATGTTACCCAATGCCTGCTCCCCTCTCCCCGCAAACGCGCTCCATTGTCAAAGCTTGCATCCCCGCACTGGAGGCCCACGGCCTCGCCATCACGCAAGAAATGTACCGGCGGCTTCTAAGTGACGAGGCCATTCGTGATCTCTTCAACATTTCTCACCAGAAAAGCGGCGACCAACCCAAGGCTTTGGCGTTTGCCGTCCTCGCCTATGCACGCCATATTGACGACCCCACGCCACTAAAGGACATGATCGAGCGCATTGCCGAGAAACATGTTGGGCTGAACATTCTGCCAGAACATTATCCCTTTGTTGGCACGGCTCTCTTGGGGGCTATTGCTCACGTTCTGGGGGATCAGGCCACACCCGATATCATGGAGGCATGGAAAGAAGCCTACGGTTTTCTCGCTGATGTTCTAATCAACCGGGAGCAGCAGATTTACCATGCCCATACTGAAGAAAAAGGCGGCTGGACGGGATGGCGTCCCTTCCGCATTGCTAGCCGGTCAATGGAGACGGCTGATACCGCCTCCTTCACCCTCACCCCTGTGGATGGCCAACCCGTCATGAAACATCGGCCGGGCCAATATCTCAGCTTCCGGCTAGACATACCCGATGTTGGGTCAGAGCGGCGCAATTACAGCATTTCCTCCGCCCCGGCTGATAATCATTACCGCATCACCATCAAAAAGCATGAAGACGGTCTGGTTTCTCGCTGGTTCCATGATCATGCACAAGAGGGAGATATACTGGAAGTCTCTGCCCCGGCAGGTGATTTCTTCCTAAACCCTTCCTCCGAGAGACCTCTGTGCTTCATCTCCGCCGGTGCAGGCATCACCCCCATCATGTCCATGATGGAGACACTGACTGCATATAATGATCGCCGTTCCATCCATTTCATTCACGGCACACAATCCACACAGACGACAATCTTTGCCGATAAGATTTGCACTCTGGCGGCTAATGGCACCATCAAGGCAGACCTGTTCTATAGCCAGATGGACAGCCTCCCCCCGCAGATGAAAGGGGTGGCCCTCCATACCGGACGTATCTCACCATCTTGGCTGAAAACTCATGAGGACAAACAAGCAGATTTCTACATCTGCGGTCCAACAGAGTTCATGCTCAGCATGATCCACACACTGAAGGAACAGAATATTCCTATGGAGCGAATCCATTATGAAATGTTCGGATCCGCTGCTGACCCCTATCTTGTTACACAAGCCTAAAGACGGCTCACCCAAGAGAGTATCACACACATGGGGCGGCTTCATTATTGCCGCCCCATTTCTACGTCAGGTTTTAAACCGTGACCGTCAACCTGCGTCTGCCGGACGGACCTTGTCCAGAAGTTTGGTCAGGGAGGCCAGAATCTTCCTCGCCATGCTGATCCGCACGGCATTGGTCATTTCCCGCACCATAGCCAGCTTATGGTCAGGCCGTATCTTAACCCCGGCCTTCTCATTACGGGCAGCCCAGCGGATCAGACCATCCGGATTACCGAACTTATTCTTACGGAACTGGAGGACCATGCCTTTCGGCCCGGCCTCCAACCGTTCCACACCCGTCTCACGGCAAAGCTTCTTGATCATCACAACATCCAGAAGATTCTCTACCTCCTGCGGCAAGGGGCCGAAACGGTCCACTAGCTCGACCCGCATGGCATCCACATCAGCCTCATCCTTCAGGGCGGCAATACGGCGGTACAGGCCGAGACGGACGGGCAAGTCCTTCACATACTCCTCTGGCAGCAGCACCGGCAGGCCGAGAATGATGTTCGGCGTCCAGCCCGTATCTTCCTCCTCGCCCTCATTCCGCATCCGGCGCAAGTCCGTCACAGCGTCCTGAAGCATCTGCTGGTACAGCTCGATCCCCACCTCCTTGATGTGACCAGATTGCTCATCCCCCAGCAGATTCCCCGCCCCTCGTAGGTCAAGGTCATGAGAGGCCAGCGTGAAGCCCGCCCCGAGGGAATCAAGCGTCTGCATAATCTCCAGTCGTTTAACGGATGAGGCGGACAAAACATGCGTCTGTGGCCATGTCAGATAGGCATAACCCCGCTGCTTGGCCCGCCCCACACGGCCCCGCAACTGGTAAAGCTGCCCCAGGCCGAACATATCAGCCCGGTGGATGATGATCGTATTAACCCGGGGCATGTCCAGCCCACTCTCCACGATGTTAGTAGAGAGCAGGATATCGTATTTCCCTTCCGAGAACTCCGTCATCACCGTTTCCAGCTCGGTAGGGGTGAGGCGGCCGTGTGCCTCCGTGATGCGGGCATCGGGCACGATCTCCCGCAGCCGGTCGGCCATGTGCCGCATATCCGTCAGACGGGGTACCACACAGAAGACCTGCCCACCCCGGAAGCGTTCCCGCTGGATGGCCTCATGAATCATCACCCTATCAAAAGGCGTGATGAAAGTGCGCACGGACAAACGATCCGTTGGCGGGGTAGCGATCAGGCTCATTTCCCGCACTCCAGAAAGGGAGAGCTGAAGAGTCCGTGGTAGAGGCGTGGCAGACAGCGTCAGCACATGCACGTCTTCCCGCAGTGCCTTCAGCTTCTCCTTATGAGACACGCCGAAATGTTGTTCCTCATCAATGATGAGCATTCCCAACCGCTCGAAGGACACAGCTTTCGAGAGCAGCGCATGAGTACCGATGACAATGTCCACCGTTCCATCGGCCAGCCCTTCCCGTACCTTCGTGGCTTCCTTGGCCGTGACCATGCGGGAGAGTTGCTCCACCTTCACGGGTAGGCCCTCGAACCGCTTTTTAAAACCGATATAATGCTGCCGGGCCAACAAGGTCGTGGGAACCACAACCGCCACCTGCATCCCGGACATGGCCGCCACAAAAGCAGCCCGCAAGGCAACCTCTGTCTTACCAAAACCCACATCACCACAGACAAGCCGATCCATCGGCTTTCCGCTGCTCAGGTCCTCCAAAACGTCCGCAATAGCCCGCGACTGGTCTTCTGTCTCCATAAAGGGGAAACGGGCGCAGAATTCATCCCACATCCCTTCTGCGGGGGCCATGATCGGAGCTTCCTTCATGGCACGGGCCGCCGCTGTACGGATCAATTCTCCGGCCATTTCCCGCAGGCGAGTCTTCATCTTCGCCTTACGGGCCTGCCACGAGCTGCCACCCAGACGGTCCAGCTGTACGGTTCCCTGCTCGGAGCCAAAACGACTCAGCAGGTCAATATTTTCCACAGGCAGAAGGAGACGCTGCTCACCATCATACAGGATGGAAAGATAATCATGGGCCACACGCCCTTCCCGTACCGTCTCCAGCCCGACATAACGGCCGATGCCATATTCCTCATGCACGACGAGATCGCCTTCTGAAATCTCACCGATCTGCGTGATAAAATCATTGCCCTTGCGCCGACGCCGGGGCGGACGGGCCAGACGCTCCCCTAGCAAGTCCTGCTCGGACACAAAGGCCAGACGCTCCCCGGTAAAGCCCCGCTCCAGCCCCATAACGACAAGCCCGACAGCACCACGGCCCATGCCCGCCGCCTGCGCCCAGTCATCAAAACTTTCGCAGGGAATGTCATGATCCCGCAGTAAAGTGCTGATGCGCTCCCTAGAGCCATTACTCCAGGCCGTCAGATAGGTGCGCCGCCCCTGCTGCGCCCAGTCCTGCACATGGAGAGAAAACTGCTGGAAAACCCCTTCCCGTCCGGCACCGCCCATACTCGCAAAAACCGGCCCCGGCCTGTACCCAGCATCTACGCCCTCCGCACCATCAGGCTGAGCAAAAGGTGATAGTAGAACTGTGGGATGCCCCTGCAACATCCCATCCCAGCCATGACGGTTCAAATAAAGCCGATGCGGTGGCAGGGGCCGGTAGGGCAACTCTCCCTCATGCCCCGCAGCGCAACGGGCCTGATAATGATCGGCGATCATATCCAGCCGTGCCGTCAGAATTTCCGGCGTATCCCGTTCAAAACTCAGGGCCGCATCTGGCAGGTAGTCCAGCAGAGTTTCCATACGCTGGCCATCGCCATCATGGAACAGTGGCAGATAATGTTCTGCTCCGCTGGCCCTTCGCCCTTCCAAAAGCTGGCGGTAGAGAACATCCTCCATCGCCCCAACACCAAACACATCCCGCCAACCCGTCTGAAACCGGCTCAAGCTGGACTGATCCAGCGCATATTCCGACACAGGCGTCAGACTAAAGCCTGTCCGCTTATCCGTGGAACGCTGGGTAGCCGCATCAAAACTGCGGATATTGTCCACCTCATCACCGAACAAGTCCAACCGGACAGGCTCGCCTGCATCCGCAGGATAAAGATCAAAGATGCTGCCCCGCATAGCGAATTCGCCACGCTCCATCACCGTATCCACACGGCTATACCCACTGGCAACGAGCCGTTCTACCAATTTCGCTACATCCAGCGTATCGCCGACCTTCACATGAATAGTCTGTCCCGCAAAAGCTGCACGAGGGGGCACACGCTGCAGCATAGCGTGAACGGTCGTCAAGACGATGCGCCCCGTTTCTGGTCGTGGCTCGAGAAGATGGCTCAGCGTGGAAACACGTTCAGCCACGATGGAAGGATTAGGCGAAATACGATCATAAGGCAGGCAGTCCCACGCCGGGAAACGCAGGACAGAAACCTCCGGCACCAACCAGCCCAGCATGTCCGCCAGAGACGCAAGGGCGGCATCATCATGCGCCACATGCACCAGCGTCCCCTTATGTTCAGACAAACGCTGACGGAGCAGAAACGCCACCGCACCATCAGGCACCCCCCAGACTGTCGGACCAAAGGACGCAGTGACGGAACGATCGGCAGGCATCAGCGCAAGCTCTCCACTCGTGAAAAGGACATTTTTATTATTAGCCGGTTTTGCTACCCTATAGCTCTCCCTAAGCCCCCTGTCAGCCCAGAAGCCGCCACACCTCCCGATACCATGCCCCTAGCTCCTCCCTCTGCCCGGATCGCTCCCCTTCTGGCTCCTATAAGCAGTTTGCCGGGAATAGGGCCACGCCATGCCACGATGCTCAATAAAATCAGTGGTGGGAAACGAATTATCGACCTGCTCTTTACCCTGCCAGAGAAGCTAATTGACCGGCGCAGGCTCATGACCCTCGCCGAGGGAAAAACATTACTGGCGGGCGATATCCTAACAAGCCATGTTCATGTTGTTGGTGTCCGCCGCCCCACCCGTGCCTCCCAGCCAACTGTCCTGACCACTCGAGACAATACCGGCACACTGGAAATCACCTTCTTCCAAAAAGGGCGTCTTTTCCTGCCACCAGAGGGGACGGAAATCCTCGTCTCTGGCCGGGTGGGCCATTATCACGACCGGCTAACCCTTTCCCGCCCGGATCACATCATGGCTTGGGAGAAAAAAGACAGCTTCCCTTGGCTGGAACCGGTATGGCCACTAACGGCAGGTCTATTCCCTTCCACTGTAAGGCGGGCCATGCAGGCAGCATTAGCCTTGGTCCCTACTGATCTACCAGAATGGCTGGACCCGCCTCTTATAAAAAAACGAGGCTGGCCTAATTTCGTCACAGCACTGGGATTAATGCATTTTCCCGAAACTCTCCCTGCGGACCAAGACCCCACTCCCATTCTTGAACGTGCCCGTGCCCGGCTGGCAGCTGATGAAGTTCTAGCCGACCAGCTCTGCCTAGGACTGGCCCGGATGCAAGCTAAAACACGGACAGGCCGCTCGCTGAGGGGCGATGGCTCCTTACGTCACGCCTTGCTGGAGCGTTTCGGCCATAAACCAACCCCAGCGCAACATCGTGTCATGGCTGAAATCGCGACAGACATGGAACGTCCCGCCCCCATGATGCGCCTGCTGCAGGGCGATGTCGGAGCTGGGAAAACCCTTGTTGCCATGATGGCCATGCTTCAAGCCGTCGAAGCTGGAACACAGGCCGCCTTCATGGCCCCAACAGAAATCCTTGCCCAGCAACATGCCAGTACATTCGAGGCCCTGTGCCCCGTACCGTTCGTGTTTCTCAGCGGGTCTGTCAAAGGGAAAGCAAGACGGGTTGCACTGGCGAAGCTTGCCGATGGCCATGCAAAAATCGCCATCGGCACCCATGCGCTTTTTCAGGATGGCGTCACCTTTGCCGACCTTGGACTCGCCGTGATTGATGAGCAACACCGCTTCGGGGTGGAGCAGCGCATGAAACTGGCCAGCAAAGGCCCCTCTACGGACCTGCTCGTTATGACCGCCACTCCCATTCCCCGCACGCTCCAGCTTACGGAATGGGGAGAAATGGGAGTCAGCCGACTGGATAGCAAACCAGCCGGTCGCCAACCCATTCACACGACCGTGCATAATATGAACAAGCTGGATGATATTTTCGCCGGGATAAAACGGGCACTGGATCAAGGAAAACAAATATTCTGGGTCTGTCCCCTTATAGAAGAAAGCGAAACCCAGAGTGCCGCGGCGGCAGAAGAACGCTGGGCAGAGCTGACAAAGCGTTTCGGCCCTATCATTGGGCTAGCGCATGGCAAACAGGACATCGACACACGGCAAAACGCCCTAACGGCGTTTCAAAAAGGGCAAACCCGCCTGCTAGTCGCCACGACAGTCATTGAGGTCGGCGTGGATATTCCTAATGCCACCATCATGGTCATAGAGCAGGCTGAACGCTTTGGTCTCGCCCAGTTGCATCAGCTACGTGGCCGTGTCGGCCGGGGAGCGCAGAAGTCCTTCTGCCTGCTGTTACACAGTGAGGGCACCGGCTTCACAGCCCAGCGGCGGCTCCACCTCCTGCGAGATACGGAAGATGGCTTCCTTATTGCCGATGAAGATTTCCGCATCCGTGGCGGGGGTGACCTGACGGGGAACCGTCAATCCGGCATGCCCGGATTCCGTTTGGCGGATCCGACCCGCCTCTCCCTACTTCTGACAGCCATGCGGCAGGACAGTCAGCGTGAGCTTACCCGTGACCCAGAACTAACCAGTCCCAGAGGGCTGGCCCTTCAGGACCTTCTCCATATATTCGACCGGGCCATGCCCAGCAGGCTGCTTGTATCGGGCTAAACAACCCAAAAAATACATACAAATCGTTAATTACTATTAGTACAGCTACAAACTTACATTATCACTATCTACACAACCGACTTCCGAACAAATATTCCTTAGAATACAGCCTACAATAACGACGAAAAAAAATTATCATAATTTCATCTTTTTCCTTATGGCGTAATTGGAAAAACATGCTACCGTCAGAAATGGAACATGCAGGCATGTTTCAACATAAGACCCCGAGGGGGCAGGCCAACTGCTCCCTCCCTGATGACCCCAGTACGGGACGAGACCCTTGAGAAATAATAGATCCGACCGCAGCTCCTTTTCCTCTCGCCGCGGCGGCTTTGACCGCGATTTCATGACCCAGCCTTCTTACTTTGACGATCGCGGCAGTTACGATGCACCGCGCGGTGGTGGTAATTTTGGCGGTGGTGCACCCCGCCGTGGCGGTGGCCGTGGTGGCCCGCAGATCACCCCGACAGGCCCGGAGATTACCGGCACTGTTAAATGGTTCAACACAGAGCGTGGCTTCGGCTTCGTAGGGTTGAGCGATGGCAGTGGTGATGTGTTCCTCCATGCCAACACCATCAGCGCCCTCGGCCATGCCGAGCCTGCGCCGGGTACGACAGTTGTCGTCCGCGTTGGTCAGGGCCCCAAAGGCCGTCAGGTAGCCGAAGTGCTTTCTGTCGATGCCAGCACAGCTACAGCAGAAGCACCCCGTCGCCAGTCTGCTCCTATGCGTCAGGAACGTTTCCACGCCGCTCCGGACCTCTCCCAGGCTGAAGAAATGCGCGGGATCGTCAAGTGGTACAACACCACAAAGGGTTTCGGTTTCATCACGCCGGAGACTGGCGGCAAGGATGTGTTCGTTCACGCCTCCGCTCTGGAGCGTTCCGGCCTTCACGGCCTCTCTGACGGCCAGCCGGTCGGCATGAAGGTTGTTCAGGGGCATAAAGGCCCTGAGGCTGTACAGATTACTGCCGAATAAGATAACGGCATAAGCTGTTCAAAGAAAAACCCCACGTTCCTATGGAGCGTGGGGTTTTTCCATATTAGCCACCTTATTAGCGGGAAATCAGTAATCCCCTCGCCCTTTATTTCTCAGCAAACGGGCTTTATCTCGCTGCCAGTCACGGTCGGCGATAGCGTGCCGCTTATCTTCTTTCTTACGCCCCTTACCAAGACCAAGCGTTACCTTAGCCACACCACGGGCATTGAAGTGAATATCCAGCGGCACCAAAGATGCCCCTGCTTTGGTGATCTCCCCGATATATTTCGCCAACTGCTTACGGTGCAGCAAGAGTTTGCGAGGGGCCCGTGTATCAAACCGAGACAAAACGCCCCCTTGATATTCGGGAATATACGAGTTGATAAGCCACAGCTCACCATCCCGCTCAATAGCGTAAGCCTCACTCAAGGTCGCACGCCCCATGCGTAGGCTCTTGACCTCTGGTCCTTTGAGGACGAGCCCCGCCTCCACCGTTTCCAAAATGCTATAATTGAAGCGGGCTTTACGATTCTGTGCGGCAATGCCGTGCGAAATCAGCCCGCCTTTTGTCTTTTTCTTGCTGGCCGCCATGACGTTACGTCTTAACCCAGAAGGCCGAGTGCATGCAGGGCTGCATCCACACGCTTCTTTGTGGCTTCAGTAGGCTCCACCATAGGCAGACGAAGCGTTGATTCGCACAACCCAAGACGAGACATCGCATATTTAGCCGGGGCCGGACTGGTCTCGGCAAACAGGGCGTCATGCAGTGGCATCAATCTGTCCTGAAGAGCGATAGCCTCCTGCACCTTCCCCTCCTGCCACAGACGATGCATCTGCGAGCAGAGGTCAGGTACCACATTAGACGTCACGCTAATGCAACCATGCCCACCGGCTGCCAGAAAAGACAGAATCGTCCCATCTTCACCAGAAAGCTGATTGAACTCCGCCCCGGCTTCACGCCGTACGGCGATCGGGCGTGTCAGATTGGCCGTGGCATCCTTCGTTCCCACGATATTCGGATGCTTAGCCAGACGGCCCAGCGTCTCCGGGGTCAGGTCCACAACGGAGCGACCCGGAATACAATACAGCCAAAGCGGCAGTGGTGTCGCATCGGCCACCGTCATGAAATGGCGGTACAGCCCTTCCTGTGTCGGCTTGTTATAATAAGGAACAACCACCAGCAGAGCATCCGCACCCACCTTATGGGCGTGGCGAGCCATACCTACAGCCTCATGCGTGCTGTTGGACCCAGCACCAGCCATCACCAGAGCACGGCCAGCGGATACCTCTACACAATGCTCAATAACCCGGCCATGTTCCTCATGAGAAAGGGTCGGGCTTTCCCCTGTCGTGCCAGAAGGAATAAGACCTGTCGTACCCCCCTGAATCTGACGCTCAATCAGCCGGGTGGCGGCCTGCTCATCAAGCGTGCCATCCTTCTTCATGGGAGTGATTAAGGCGGTCAGTGAACCGTGGTAACGCTCATTAATAGTCCGTGCCATTTCTTTACTCTCCGCCCTCATCCCTGCGCGTCAATCTCATAGGTTGGCCTAACCAACCAATATCTAGCCATTATAGTGAGACCTCCTCTTTGGAGAAAGGTCACATATCATTCCGAAACGAACTCCGGGGGTACGTCCCCAGAACGTGATAACCTTGACTGACTTCAGCCAGTGCCAAAAGAGCATCCTGCACCCGCTGGTCATTCAACGCTCCTTCAATATCCATCAGGAAACGCGATGCCTCGAAGGAGCCTCCCAGCATATAGCTCTCAATCCGTGTCATGTTGACCCCATAGCGGGCAAAGCAGGTCAACACATCACACAACGCCCCCGGAACATGACGGACATGGACGATCAAAGTCGTCATCATAAGATGTCCTGTTTCAGGTTCCACGACCGCTTCGGGCGGTGCAACACGGTAAAAACGGGTCGTGTTATGGGCGGCATCCTCCACATTGCGGCGAAGAATCTCAAGCCCATTCAACTCTCCAGCGAGAGAGGAAGCAACGGCAGCATCTTCCTTGCGTCCCCAGCCTGCCACCAGCTCAGCAGCCCCTGCTGTGTCGAACTCCGTCACAGGCTCCAGATCATATGTTTCCAAAAGGCCCCGCACCTGTGCCATAGCAACAGGATGGGTATGGACACGCTTTACATCCTCAATCCGTGCCCCTTTCACCCCTAGCAAACAATGTTCCACCCGCTGGAAATGCTCCCCCACGATCTTTAGACCTGCTTCTGGCAGGAGAGCATGAATCTCCGCTACACGACCGGCAAGTGAGTTCTCACACGGCAGCAGGGCTTCATCTGCTAACCCATCCCGCACGGCTTCAATCGTCTCGGCAAAACTGCGGCAAGGCAATGTCTCCCAGCCCGGACGTGTCGCCCGGCAGGCAAGGTCAGAATAAGCCCCCGGCCGCCCTTGAAATGCAATTACTGGCATAATGCCTGCTCCCTGACACTCGCTCTGACCCGTGCAAGGTCCTCTGGCGTATCCACACCCAACGGGGCGGTTTCAATTCGAGCACAGCCGATCGTCATGCCAGCTTCTAGCGCACGAAGCTGCTCCAGCTTTTCCCGTACCTCCAACCCGGATGGCGGCAATGTGACAAACCGAGCTAGTGCCTCGCAACGCCACGCATAAACACCCACATGGTGCCAATACGCCCCCTCTCCCCACGGAATCACGGACCGAGAAAAATAGAGTGCCCTCGCCACATCCTCATCATTCCGAAAGGTGCACGCAACCTTCACGACCGAATCGGCATCCCGCTCCGCCAGGCTCTGCACTGGGGCTACTAAGGTCCCAATATCAAACTGCCCTTCTTCTAACGGGCGCAAGGCCTGCCGGAGGGTGGTCGGCTCCACAAGAGGAAGATCACCCTGAAGATTGATAACACAATCATACTGCCCCTGTGGGTCATAGGCTTTCAAAGCCGCCTGCACTCGGTCCGACCCGCTTGGCAAGGCGGGGTCTGTCAGAAGGGCTTCCACACCCGCCATACCCGCTACGGCCTTCCGGATTTCCTCATCGCCTGCGGCAACAAGAACAGGTCCCAGACCAGCCGCCACAGCCCGGCGGGCGACATGAACGACCATGGCCTCCCCATCAATCTCGGCCAAAGCCTTGCGTGGAAGTCGTGTGGAGGCAATTCTGGAGGGAATAACAATAATCGGTCGCATAACCTCCTGATTGCCGTGTGGACCCGCCTGCGTCAATCAGCCTATCAGGAAAAAGGCGTAATCCTCATGAGTCGGTCTAATCTTTCCTCCTACCTAGCCCTTGCCCAGCACTGCGCCGATGCAGCCCGGCGAGTCATCCTTCCCTACTTCCGCCAGTCCCTGACCATCATCTCCAAAGAAGATGATAGCCCCGTCACACGGGCTGACCGAGAAGCCGAATCAGCCATGCGGGCTATTCTAGAAGAACACACCCCCCATCATGCCATTCTAGGTGAAGAGGCCGGAGCTTCTGGTGCGCTAGGGAAAGACTGGCTCTGGGTGCTGGACCCCATAGACGGCACACGCTCCTTTGTCACCGGGCGGCCGAGCTTTACAACGCTAGTATCCCTTTTTCATGAAGGCCGCCCCGTATTGGGGTTGATCGACCAGCCTGTTACCAACGAACGCTGGCTCGGGCTAGCAGGAGAACCCAGCCGCTACATCGCCCCTCATCTACCCGGTACTATCGGCACCCGGCAGGATGTCCCCCTCAGGGAAGCAGAACTCTCCTGCACGGCACCAGAAATCTTTCGCCCTGTACAATTCCAACAATTCCAGAGGCTTCAGAAAAAAGTCCGCCGGACATCATGGGGTGGTGATGCCTATGCTTATGGATTGCTGGCCCTTGGCCAGATCGACCTTATCGCTGAAGATACGCTCAAACCGTGGGACTGGGGGCCGCTCTCGCCCATCATCACCGGGGCCGGTGGTAGCCTGACAGATTGGTCCGGTG
Source organism: Bombella intestini (assembly GCF_002003665.1). GTDB lineage: Bacteria > Pseudomonadota > Alphaproteobacteria > Acetobacterales > Acetobacteraceae > Bombella > Bombella intestini. Next base: position 160,218 of record NZ_JATM01000001.1, on the reverse strand, counting down.
CCCCCCTGACACTAGAAAGTGAAGGGGCCATTCTGGCCTGTGCCAATGCAACCCTGCGTGATGAGGCCATACAGGCCCTTTCCTCTTAACGATCTGTCCGTTACAGATAAATAACGATTCTTCATGCGGTCACATCTGCTGGCCCGGTTACCACGATGAGGTTACCTGAACATGCCCCTCTCCCTCGCCAAGAACAGAATCAAGATTCTTCTGCTGGAAGGCATTCATGACAGTGCTGTCAATTATCTGGAGCAGCAGGGCTATGCCTCTGTCACCCGTCTAAAAGGTGCACTGGAGGGTGATGCCCTTAAAGAAGCCCTTGATGGTGTCCACATAGTCGGCATCCGCAGCCGGACACAGCTTACAGCCGATATCATCAACTCCGCCAACCGCCTCATGGCCATTGGCTGCTTCTGCATCGGCACTAACCAGGTGGACCTCAAGGCTGCCCGGATGGCTGGTATTCCTGTCTTTAATGCGCCTTTCAGCAACACCCGTTCCGTGGCTGAGCTGGTCATGGGCGAGATCGTGATGCTGCTACGCCGCATCCCGTCCCGCTCCGATGCCTGCCACAAAGGTGGTTGGGAAAAATCTGCCAATAATGCATGGGAAGTCCGTGGCAAGACGGTCGGTATTGTCGGCTATGGCTCCATCGGGTCGCAGCTTTCCGTTCTGGCCGAATCCTTTGGGCTGCGGGTTCTCTATTACGATATCGCCCCCCGTCTTCCGCATGGTAACGCCATTGCCGTCAACTCTCTGGAAGAGCTGCTAGGTCAGTCCGATATCGTGACACTGCATGTTCCCGAGACCCCGGAAACACAGAACATGATCGGCGAAGCCGAAATCCGGGCCATGAAGCCGAACTCCATTCTGCTCAACAATGCCCGTGGCACCGTTGTGGACCTTGAGGCTCTGGCCCGTGCTCTGAAGGACGGCCATCTGATGGGTGCCGCTATTGATGTCTTCCCCGTGGAACCAAAGAGCAGCCAAGAACGCTTCACCACCCCGCTTCAAGGGCTGGAGAACGTGCTGTTGACCCCGCATATTGGTGGGTCCACGATGGAGGCTCAGGAGCGCATCGGCGTAGAAGTCGCCCAGAAGTTGGTCGATTATTCTGATGTCGGCTCCACTGTTGGGGCGGTTAATTTCCCGCAGGTTCAGCTGGGTGAACGCCCCGGCGGGATGCGCTTTATGCATGTCCATTCCAACCAGCCGGGCATCCTTGGCCAGATCAACGACATTTTCGCTAAAGCTGCCTGCAATCTGACAGCCCAGTTCCTTCAGACAGATGGTGAGCTTGGCTACGTCGTTACAGAAGCTGAAGCACAGGAAGGCCAGAACATCCCCGAGCTTGAAAAAAGCCTGCTGGAACAGCTGCGCAGCCTGAAGGGTACCCTGCGTGCCCGCTCTATCCGTCCCCTGCCGACCGAAGACTAACCCTCTACGGCTCTATTCGGTTTGCCTCTGACAACCGCCCGGCAGTTCCGCTGTCGGGCGGTTTCGCATCCGGCCCATAAGGATTCCCGACAGCATGGCCGCTCTCCCGCCTACTCTTGCCCGCATCCAGAGCTTCACCTTCTCCGGGATAGACGCCCTGCCTGTCATGGTAGAGGTTCAGATTTCTAGCGGCCTGCCCTCCTTTATCATTGTCGGGATGCCAGCCCGAGCTATTGCCGAATCACGGGAACGCGTCAGAGCTGCCCTTTCTGCCATGGGGCTGGCCCTGCCGCCCAAACGGATTCTCGTTAACCTCACACCGGCTGACCTTCCTAAAGAAGGGGCACATTTCGATCTCCCCATCGCCCTTGGTGTTCTAATTGCCATGGGCGTCATCCCTGCCGAGACCGTAGCCAATCTGGCAGCTCTGGGTGAAATCGCCCTCGATGGGACGATCAACCCCGTCAATGGTATTCTCTGCGCTGCCCTGACGGCTTCCACACAAGGACAGGGGCTGATCTGCCCCGCTTCGCAAGGAGCAGAAGCACGCTGGGGCCATCCTGATCTAGAGATTGTTGCCACGCCATCTCTCAAGGCCCTAATCGGCCATCTCCGCAAGGAGCAACCCCTACCCGCCGAACCACCACCCGCTCCTCAGCCGCCCGATTACGGCTCGGACCTGCGGGATGTAAAAGGCATGATGCAGGCTCGCCGTGTCTTGGAGATCGCCGCTGCGGGGCGTCACTCCCTGCTCATGTCCGGTCCGCCGGGGTCTGGTAAGTCCATGCTCGCCAGCCGCCTACCCAGTATCTTGCCCGACCTCACCGCTGCAGAAATACTAGAAACCAGCCGCATCCACAGCATCGGCGGGCTGCTGCCCGCTGGACAGCTCGTCAATCGGCCGCCTTACCGTGCCCCACATCATAATACGACTCTTCCCGCCTTAGTTGGTGGTGGCCCCAAGGCCATGCCCGGCGAGGTCAGTCTTGCCCATAATGGCGTGCTATTTCTGGATGAATTTCCCGAGTTCCCCCGCAACTGCCTCGAGGGATTGCGCCAACCTGTTGAATCAGGCGAGGTCACGATCTCCCGTGCGGCACGCCATACGCACTATCCCGCTCGCTTCCAGCTTGTAGCAGCTATGAACCCCTGTCGCTGCGGCTATGTTCACGATACCGAGCGAGCCTGCAATCGGGCACCCCGCTGCGCTCAGGACTACACGGCCCGCATCTCCGGCCCGATGTTAGACCGTATGGATCTATGCGTGCACATCCATTCTTTATCCCCGCTGGCTATCAGCCGTGCTCCTACAGGAGAAAGCAGCGCAGAAGTCCGGGCCAGAGTACAAGCCGCCTATGACCGGCAAATACAACGGCAGGGAGCCAGCAATGCCGTAATGCCTCCTGAAGGTTTCCACTTCGACCCCGATGCTCTGGCCCTTGCCGAACAAGCTGCCTTACGCATGAAGCTCTCTCATCGAGGCATCACACGTATGTTCCGTGTCGCCCGCACGATTGCCGATCTGGACGGCACGGAAACAGTACAGAAGCACCATGCGGCAGAAGCTCTCTCCTACCGCACTCCTCTCTGATCTCAGCGTTTCAGCCCATCCAGCCCACGGGTTAGATCAGCTTTCAGGTCTGCTACATTCTCTAACCCGACCTGAATACGAAAGGCCGCCCCCTGGGGCAGACCATCCTTATGGGTGCGGATCAGACCACCAGATGTAGGCAGGACGAGACTTTCATACCCGCCCCAACTGGCCCCAATGCTGAACAGATGCAGCCCATCAAGCATAGCAATCATCGCTTCCTGCGTAATTCCTGCATCTAGCTCCACACCGAAAAGGCCACTGGCATCGGTGAAATCACGCTTCCATATTTCATGGCCCGGACAACCGGGCAGAGCTGGATGCCGCACATGGGCTACTTCTGGCCTGCTTTTCAACCACAAGGCCAGCTCATAGGCAGAACGGGCCTGCTGAGAGAGACGGACTGCCATTGTCTTCAACCCTCGCAGGGTTAACCAACAATCGTCTGGAGCACCGCACGCCCCTAGCTCAATTGCCGTACGCCGTAGGGACTGCCAGTGCTCCTGCCGCTGAACCGTAATCGACCCCAGAATAACATCTGCATGACCGCTGGGATATTTTGTCAAGGCCTGAATGGACACATCCACCCCAGACGTAAAAGGCTGAAAAGCCCCAATACCCCATGTATTATCTAACAACACTCGTGCCCCTGCTCCATGAGCCAGCCTTGCAATCATGGGAATATCCTGAACCTCAAATGTATGGCTTCCCGGACTCTCCGCAAAGATCACAGCCGTATTGGGCCGAAGATGGGCCCTCAACGTAGCTTCATCAGCACGAGGTGGGTAGAAGCTCGTCTCCACCCCAAAACGGGCCAGTGTACCAAGTACGAAACGCCGGGTTGGACCATAGACCGAATCAGGTAAAAGCAGATGGTCGCCCCCTTTAAGAAAAGCCAGAAGGGCAACTGTACAGGCCGCCAAACCGGAATTGACAACCTGCGTATGGCTTCCCCCTTCCAAGGCCGCAATCACTTGCTCCAGTCTATGCTGAACGGGATTACCCATAGCCCCATAGACGAGCTGATGCTCATAAGCGTGCCCGCCCTGTGCTTCCATATCATCAACGGTTGGGAAGACGACCGTTGAACCACGCTCAACCGGCATGTTGACAAAACTGCCCCGTCTATCCGGCTGCTGCCGACCTGCATGTGTCAAAAAAGTCGCAAATTTCTGCCATCCTGCACCAATAACAGGCCCCATTGCTGACTCTTTACCCTTATTATCTTTGCGCATATTTTTCATACCCATCACTCCTACTGCATTACATTAACCATACTGACTAAAAATAACGATATGTAGATATTTGCTTAGGATATCCAAAAGTATCCATCCAGCACATTAGGTGCCTATCGCTGGATAGGGAAAACTTGGAAGAAATTTCCAATCAAAAATTTTCTGATGAGAGCAGAACGACTACCCTTTCTCATTTAGTGAGCTTCTAACACTCTTTTCTTTAAATCAGAGGCCGTCATGGTCTTATTCTCCAGAGAACATCATTTTATTACATGATATAAATTAATTTATAATATAGATTATTTTAAAAAATCAAAATATGATATTTATAGTCTTCTTTATTAATTTCAAAACTGCCTCATATTTATATATATATGATAAAGACCTACACACCCTTAATTCCCATCTCACCTTCAACCACGGCGTGCTTTTGCATCAGGATTATATATAATAGAATCCTTCTCTCGACCCGTACTGACAGGTCCTATCTCTTTTTCTCATCAGGTTCTTCCAATAATGTCGGCCCCGCTTTCATCACCTCCTCTTCCTCATAGTCTCCGGCTTGTAAGCTGGAACCTCTTCCATGAGGATGGCGCTACGCTGGAAGATATCCGCCTCCTCATGCGGGTTACAAAACCTGATATTCTACTCATGCAAGAATGTCGCCTGTTTACCAACCGGCTTCCCGAACTTGTGGGAGGGCATTTCAGCCGACTAGCATCGGAAGGGCGTGTGCATGGCACCGCCTGTTGGAGCCGCCATCCGTTCCTATCACCACCACGACTGCAAATGCTCCCCCCGGGGTTAGCCGCACATCGTTCTGCTCAGATTCTGGAGTTTGATACAGGGTTCGGGCCGTTCAGTCTCGCCAACGTCCACCTATCCCATGGCCCTATCCTCAACCGCCGCCAGCTGCGTCTCATCCGGCAAACCCTATCGGATCGAGCTATCATCATTGGAGATTTCAATCAGGTTGGCCCTGCCATGCTACGGGGCTTCGAGGATGTCGGCCCACGAGAACAAACCCACCGCATGTTGGACAAAGTCCCCCTCCGGCTGGATCGCTGCCTTGTCCGTGGTTTCTCGCTACTGGACAGACGGGTCTACCCCCGTTTCGGCTCCGATCACCGCCCCATTGCCGTTACGTTGCAACCGGAACTATCAGACAACGCCTCCCTTCTCGTTTAAAGATAAGGCAGGAAAAGACAACAGGCCGCATTCCGCAGTCGAACCGGCATTGACCATGAATCAATTTCCTCCAGCGTCAACTGCTGGTTGCAATGGCTCAGGATGAATTTTTCCAAATGTCCTGTTGTCTCTGCATCATGCAAGGTCATGTTGCATTCAAAATTGAGACGCAAGGAACGCCTATCCAGGTTAGCACTACCTACAAAGCTCCAAACCTGATCCACCGTCATCAACTTGGAGTGGTTAAAGGGCGGCTCTCCCAGCCAGACACGGCATCCCGCCTGCACTAGTTCTTTCAGGCAAGCATTACGGGCGTAATCCGTCACCGGATGGTTGCTATGCTGCGGCACAACAATATCCACCCGCACCCCCCGCAACGCTGCCAATCCGAGTTCCGTTGCGAAGCGGTTATCTGGAATGAAATAAGGCGTCATAAAGCAAACATGACTACGAGCCAGAATGACCGCTTGAAGAATAGTATATTCAATCTTCTCTACGTCCATATCTGGCCCTGAGGTCACAACACGGGCTGGGATGGTTCCCCCCGCCACAGGGACCGGAAAATAACGCTCTCCTTCCAGCGTCTCCCCTGTCGTAAAAACCCAGTCCCGCGCAAAGACTTCAGAAAGCTGCTGGACCACCGGGCCTTCTAGCCGAAAATGCGTATCCGCCACTGGGATGCGCCGCCCTCTGGGTCGATTGAGCAGATTTTCTGCCCCGATATTTAACCCACCCATGAAGCCTATTCGACCATCAACAACCAATATCTTGCGATGGTCCCGAAGGTTGATGAACGGCATCCGCCACGGCCAGAGAGAATGCATGAAACGGGCACAGGGTATGCTCTCACGCTTCAGCCTCTGGATGATCGGACTATAGAGATAACCACTCCCGATACCATCCACCAACACACGGACTTCAACCCCACGCTGTCTAGCCTCTACCAGAGCTGCCACAAACTGCTTGCCGATCTCATCATGTCGAAAAATATAGGAGCACAGCAGAATGGACCGCTCCGCCTGAGCAATGGCTTCCAGCATCTTTGGGTAAGCACGGTCACCGTCATGCAGACAATCTACACTGTTCCCCTTGAGTAGGGGTAGACCCGTCAATTCATCCAACATCTTAACCAGAGGTGCCATGAAGCTATCAGAAGCATCATGAGACCATGTCGCCAAGAAGGCGGTCTCCTCCGGGCTGACATCCTCTCGCAACTTCTGTGCCCGACGATGGACACGATTGATCCCTAAACAGAGATAAAGCAGCGACCCAAAATAGGGCATAACCCAACAAAAACCGATCCACCCCGCAGCGGCGGCCGTATCCCGTTTCGTCAGCAGGATATGGGCGGTGACAAGAAGGGAAAGACTGACATGCAGCATTCCTAACAGGAACGTCTGCCAAACAAGTGCTTCCATCTCCCCTCCTTCTCATACGACCATGCCAAACAGCCCACCACACCCTACCCGCTGGAAAGGATGGCAGGCTGCCCATACGCATAGCCTTATTTACGCAACATCCACTGCGGAGCGACCCGCCCGACTGCACCACGCCGCCCTTCCAGCTGGGCCAGATCATCAGGAGAACGGGATCGCTGCCCCTCCCGCCAGATGAGGCCATCTTCCAAACGGAAGAGACGTATCTGACTGATCGTTACACCCTCTCCCAACTTCTGGAGACTAACGCCACCGCCCTTGGCAACCTCGGCAACCTGTTCCAGCGGGAAGATAAGGGCTCGCTTAGCCGTTGTCAGACAGAGGACATGCGTCCCCTCCGCAGGCAGGACAAGCTGCACCTGCGCTCCATTACGCAGATTAAAGACCTGTCGCCCTGTCCGCTTTTCAGCCGCAAGGTTCCCAGCGGCAACCTGCATCCCCCGACCATCTGTGCTGGCCAGAAAATACCGTGCGTTATCATCACCAAAGGCAAAGAAAGCCACGACCTGATCGTCCTGCGCCAGATCAGCCAATGTCCGCACGGGCTGACCAAAACCGCGCCCACGGGGGAGGTCCGCTGCCTTTAATGTGAAAGCCCGGCCCCCAGCGGCCATCAGGCAGAGACGGTCGGTACTCTGACATTCCACATGATAGGCCAGACCATCCCCTTCCTTGAAGCGGTGGTTCTCCACATCATGCCCATGCCCCTTAACGGCACGGACCCAGCCTTCCTGCGAGAGCAGGACTGTCACCGGTTCACGTTCTACCGCCAGAGCGGCAGACGTATCGATGCTGGCCGGAGCCTCGCCCATAATCGTACGCCGCTGCCCATACGGGCCACCTTCGAACAGAGCCTGCATCTTCTGAAGGTCTTTGCCAATCCGGGTCCAGCGTCTCTTTTCGGACCCCAAAAGAGCTTCGAGTGATGCCTGCTCCTTGCCCAGTCCGTCCCACTCCTTGCGGATTTCCATTTCTTCCAGCCGCCGCAAGGAGCGCAGACGCATGTTCAGCACATAATCCGCCTGAAGCTCACTCAAGGAGAATGCCTTCATCAGGGCAGGCTTCGGCTCATCCTCTTCTCGGATGATGCGGATAACCTCATCAAGATTCAGATAGACCTTCAGAAAGCCTTCCAGAATCTCCAATCTTTTCAGAACGGCATCCAAACGGTGCTGCGTACGGCGGACCAAAACGTCATGAACATGCTCCAACCATGCCTTCAGTGCATCCTTGAGAGACAACACGCCGGGGATTTTCCCCTGACTGAGCACATTCATGTTCAAGCTGAACCGGCTCTCCAGCATAGTATGCTTAAAGAGCGTCTCCATGAGCACTTCCGGCTCGCAGCTACGGGTTCTAGGTTCCAGAACCAACCGGATATCCGTTGTACTTTCATCACGCACATCAGCCAGAAGAGGAAGTTTCTTCTCCTCCATCTTTTTGGCGATGTCTTCGATCAGCTTGCCCTTCTGCACCTGATACGGAATTTCCGAAACGATGATAGTCCAACTGCCGTTGCGACCTTTCTCGACCGCCCAACGTGCCCGGATACGAAAACTACCCCGCCCCATCTCATAAGCCTGAACGAGCGTCTGCCGGTCTTCCACCAACAGTCCACCTGTGGGAAAATCAGGCCCCGGCACAACATCCAGAAGCTCTTCCGTACTGCATTCCGGCTTCTCAATCAGTAAACGGGCAGCCTGATAAAGTTCGGCGGCATTATGGGGCGGAATGCTGGTCGCCATACCTACAGCGATACCAGCGGCCCCATTGGCTAGAAGATTAGGGAACAATCCCGGCAAAACGACCGGTTCCTGATCCTCATTGTCATAGGTCGGGCGGAAATCAACCGCATCATCGCTGATGCCTTCCAGCATGATACGGGCCGTGTCCGTCATACGGCTTTCGGTATACCGCATGGCAGCCGCACCATCGCCATCGATCGACCCGAAGTTGCCCTGCCCTTCCACCAGCGGATAGCGCACGGCAAAATCCTGCGCTAACCGCACCAATGCATCATAAACGGACGCATCACCATGAGGATGGAACTTACCAATAACATCACCCACCACACGGGCACACTTCTTGAAACCGGAACTCGGGTCCAGCTTCAATTGTTGCATGGCATAGAGCAAACGACGATGTACTGGTTTAAGGCCATCCCGCACATCCGGCAGAGACCGTGACGTGATGGTGGACATAGCATAGGCCAAATAACGCTCGCTAAGCGCCTCAGCCAGCCGTGTATCTTCAATATGCCCGGCGAGATCGCCCGTCATAAGGTCTCCTGATTCATAATCGCCTGTTAGTGGAGACAGGTTAGACACGCTCTTCCGCCTCCTGTCCAGAGGCCCCCTCCCCAGCCAGTCGATACAGTGTCGTCATCAGGCGATCCCGGGCCGCAGGCAGAGGGCGATGACAAGCAGCAAAAACAGCCCGTTGCAGAAAATGACCACTCAGCCGTGCCCCAGCCAGCCAATCAGCCGGAGTGCCTTCTTCTTCATCATTCAAAAGGCACGAAGGCAGAGGCAGCAGGCGGTCTTTCCACTCTCCGGCCCCCTCCTCGCTAACAGCACGCCCCGTTCGGGGTGATACATAAACCAGCCCCTCCCGCACCCCTGTAACAGCACATTGATCCAGCGTGAGGCCATAACCCAACTGTTCCAAAAGGAGCAGTTCCCAGCGCAGATAGAGGGCGACCGGTGGCTGAGGTGCAGAAACACTCACCACCCCCATGAAGTGAGCCAAAGATGCAAATAACACCTCCTGCGGCTCTCGTTCTGCCAAGGCCTCACTGCAGAGGCTACAAGCACAGCCCAACAAGGATAAAGCCAAAGGATGGTCCAACAGAAAAGAAGCCGTAGGCCGTACCAGCTCCGCCGTCATATAGCCCAACTGCTCTGGCAGACGGGCTTTCCATCGGGCCATGATCAGGCTTCCCTCCTGCCAGAGGGCCGATTGTCGGCGGGACTGCCCGCCCCGCACCAGCGCATGATAAACACCTCGCTGCCTTGTCAGCACACGGACTAGCAGGCTGCTGTCTCCATGAGGAGAGAGACGCAGGATGATGGCCGGTTCTTCCCACTCCATGACGATACCCTCAGAACAGAAAAAGGGCCTCCGTCATCATGACGGAGACCCTTCCTCTAGCAATAAACCGTTAATGGCTTATTTCTTCTGGCCAGAAGCCGCAGCCACTTCAGCAGCGAAGTCCGTCTCTGCCTTCTCGATGCCTTCACCCAGCTTGTAGCGGACGAAGCCAACCAGCTTAGCACCGGCCTTCTTAACAACTTCCTTCACGCGGCTCTCACCGTCATGCACCCAGACCTGCTCCAGCAGAACCACTTCTTCGTAGAACTTACGAATACGACCTTCCACCATCTTCTCGATAATGGCTTCCGGCTTACCAGAGCTGCGAGCCTGGTCTTCCAGCACCTTGCGCTCGTGAGCGACAGAGGCAGCGTCCACGCTGTCCACATCCAGAGCTGTCGGGCTGGTAGCAGCAACATGCATACCAATCTGACGGCCCAGTGTCAGCAGAGCCTCGCTCTCGGACGGAGCCTCAATAGCGGCCAGAACACCGATGCGACCAACGCCCGGACGCAGAGCACCATGAACGTAGCTGGCCACAACACCAGACGGCACGCTCAGCACGTCAACACGACGCAGGCTCATGTTCTCACCGATGGTAGCGACCAGATGGGTCAGCTCATCAGCAACGGTACGGCCAGACGGCATCTTGGCAGCCTTAACAGCCTCCAGATCACCACCGACCTGCAGAGCCACCTTAGCGATGTCTTCCACAGCCTGCTGGAAAGCCTCGTTACGAGCCACGAAGTCGGTCTCGGCATTGACCTCCACCATGGCAGCTTTCTTGCCATCAACGGCAACGCCTACCAGACCTTCAGCAGCCACACGACCAGACTTCTTAGCAGCCTGAGACAGACCCTTCTTACGCAGCCAGTCGATAGCAGCCTGCATGTCGCCATTGGCTTCTGTCAGGGCCTTTTTACAATCCATCATGCCTGCGCTTGTTGCATCACGCAGCTCACGCACCATTGCAGCGGTAACTTCTGCCATTCTCTATCATCCCCGATAAAACACCCATGCAGCCGGGAAATAATCCACGGCTGCATGAGCTTCATGTCACATATCCATCATCCGGCTCGACTTCACGAAAAAGCAGGCCGGATTTTCTGGCATGGCCACAAGGGCCATAGCTGGAGAGACTTATTCAGCCTTCTCTGCCACGACGGTTTCTTCAACCGGCAGCTCAGCAGCAGCGCCGATGTCCTGACCGGAGGCTGCCAGTTCAGCAGAGATACCATCCAGCACAGCGCCAGACACCAGATCACAGTAAGTAGCGATGGCACGAATAGCATCATCATTACCCGGGATCGGGAATGTAACACCCTTCGGGTCGGAGTTGCTGTCCAGCACGGCAATCACGGGGATGCCCAGCTTGTTAGCTTCTTCAACAGCCAGCTTTTCCTTGTTTGTGTCGATAACAAACAGCAGGTCCGGCAGGCCGCCCATGTCCTTGATCCCGCCGAGGGAGCGTTCCAGCTTCTCACGGTCACGGGTGATGTCGAGGACTTCCTTCTTGGTCAGACCAGTTGTGTCGCCAGCCAGCATTTCATCAATGCCACGCAGACGCTTGATGGAGCCCGTGATGGTCTTCCAGTTGGTCAGCATACCACCGAGCCAACGATGGTTCACATAGTACTGGCCGCAACGCTGAGCAGCATCAGCAACCAGATCAGCAGCAGAGCGCTTCGTACCAACAAACAGCACGCGACCACCGGAGGCCACGGTATCACGCACCTGCTTCAGGGCGCGATCCAGCAGCGGAACAGTCTGCTGAAGGTCAATGATATGAACCTGGTTACGAACACCGAACAGGTACGGTGCCATTGCCGGATTCCAACGACGTGTGTGATGGCCGAAGTGAACACCAGCTTCCAGCAGCTGACGCATCGTGAACTGTGGCATTGCCATAGTCTAAAACTCTCTTTCTCTGGTTTATCCTCCGCATGGCAACGCCCCTTAAGATACGGGACACCAGGCAATCCGGGCCATGCGTGCGAAATATACTCTCCACCCCATGTAGGGCTGAAAAATACCGCCTCTATCTAGAATAAGCTGGAACGAAACGCAAGTATCTCCCTGCCCTTCATCCCTGTGCGACGGGGAGGCCACGCAGAAACTGCGCCATAGCCTTATGGGCACGGGCGGCATCACGCCCAAGCCCTATCAAGGCGCCGATCTGAAACGGATGACGCAGAATAGACCCAAGCAGAGCCGGAACATGCACCCGCCCTTCCTTAAGCCCTTCCACAGCGGCAGGAGGCAGGTCCCTCCCTGCCTCATCACAGATCACGCGCACCACGGCAAAGGGCAAGCCCGAACGAGCCACAAGGCCGCTTTCCATATCCACGGCATGACACCCGGTACGAGAAAAAAGAGCCGCTTTTTCTGTAGCCGTTCCAATCATAACCGGACTATGCAAGATACCCTCACGCACTGCAGCTTGTGCTGCGCCAAAACGGGCACTCAGTGCTGGATCAGCCCTATAGTTTTCGCCATCAACCTGCACATACTCGGCTACCTGCACACTTCCCGGTGGCAGGGCTGCATCCAAAGCCCCAGAGCAGCCAAAGGACAGAAGTTCCGTCACGCCTGCTTCACGAAGAGATAGCAAGGCACGCCGTGCACCAACCTCACAAGCATGGCTCAGCGCAATCTTTGCCTCGGGGAAAAATTGCCTTGCTAGCCGTGCTTCCTGTTTCAGCCCTACCAGAATACCTAACATCAGAAGCCGAACTCTACCTGCCCTGAGTTACTACTGGACAGATTACGATACCGGGACAGTGCCATGAGCGGGAAGAACTGCTTGTACCCGTGATAGCGCAGATAAAAGACTTTGGGGAAGCCAACAGCATTATACGGTGCCTCGTGCCATTCGCCCTGCTCATCCTGCGCCTGCATGAGGTAAGCCATACCACGACGGACCGCCTCACTATCGTGACGACCAACCGCCATCAGCCCCAGCGTGGCCCAGGCCGTCTGAGTTGGTAGGCTCTCCTTGTAGACGCCCTGCGGTGCCCCCTCGTAACTGGCGCAGTCCTCGCCCCAGCCACCGTCATCATTCTGCACACTTTCCAGCCAAGCAACAGCCCGCTTCACCATCGGATCATCATGGCTGACACCAGCGATATTCAGCGCACAAAGCACAGACCATGTACCGTAAATATAGTTCGTGCCCCAACGCCCGAACCAGCTACCCGACTTCTCCTGCTCAGCACGGATATAATCCAGCCCTTTGCGGATCACACCCATATCCTCCGGATGCCCCAACTGAGACAGGAAAGAAATGCAACGGGCGGAAACATCCACCGTTGGCGGGTCCAGCAAGGCACCGTGATCAGAGAATGGAATGTGGTTCAGCACCTCAAGATTGTTATCAATATCAAAGGCACCCCAACCGCCATTGCTACTCTGCATCCCGATAATCCATTCCCGGGCACGCTCAATAGCTGTACGATTTTTCTCTGGATCAATCCGGTGCAACAACATGCCGACAACAGCAGTATCATCAACATCCGGATAGTAATCATTCTCGTACTGGAAGGCCCATCCACCCGGACGCAGGTTAGGCGCATTAATGGCCCAGTCGCCCTTAACATCCAGAATCTGACGGTCCCGAAGCCATGCTGCTGCCTTCTCCAAAGCTGCCTTTGTCTCGGCTGGCATCACGCCCTTAGCTCCTGTCGAAGCCTCCAACATGGCAAGACCTGACAGACCCGTATCCCAGACAGGCGACACACAAGGCTGGCAGTAAGCCTCATGTTCCTTCACCACCAGTAGTCCTTGCATGGCCTCCCATGCCTGAACAACCCGTGGATCATCATCCGGCACGCCAAGCGTGCGATACATCATGATGACATTAGCCATAGAGGGGTAGATAGCCCCCAGACCACCACCGCTCAGCCGTTTCTCGATGAAATCAACCGTAACACGGATGGCTTTCTCATGAACGGAATGGGGAATGAGCGGAACGAGTGGCCGTATGACTTTATCCAAACCGGCAAAAACCCGCCCCCAAACCGAACGATACGGGCCACGGATCCAATCCTTGATGGTAGCTGGCGGCTCTCTAAACAGCTCCTGCACGCGCACTCCACGAGGGTTCAGGGCAAGAGGTTTATACGCAGCTAGAATGAGGAGCGGCGCAATGACAGTCCGGGACCAATAAGACATATTCCAGACTGAAAAGAAGGCTTTGCGTGGCAGCAGCATCAGCTCCACCGGCATAACAGGCACGGCAGACCACGGCACTTCCCCGAACAGAGCCAACTGAATACGGGTGAAGACATTACTTCTCTCCGCCCCGCCATGATGAAGAATGGCGGCCCGGGCCTTGCGCATATGCGGGGCTTCCGGATCGTCCCCTATCATCTTTAGGGCGAAATAGGCTTTCACACTGGCAGAAAGGTCGAACCGGCCATCCGTATAAAGTGGCCACCCACCATGCTCACCCTGCGTCCGGCGCAGATAGACACCAATCTTCTGCTCCAGCTCCACATCGCTACAATCAAGGAAATGACGTAGCAGGACATATTCCGATGGAATGGTTGCATCGGCCTCCAGCTCAAAGACCCAATGACCGTCACTCTTCTGACGCTTTCCCAGAGCGGTATGAGATGCTTTGACAGCCTGCTCCACCACGGTGGCATCGATGTTATGACGGAACAACGTCTCGTTCACTGAACTCTCCTCCAACATCCTCGCACAGCAGGTCTTATGCCTGTCCAGCATGTGCGGAGACCATAAACCAGTTTTCAGGCGTGCGCCGCTCCAGCAGAAGCCGTGCGAAAACCAAGCGCTCCCACCGCTACCACTCCGGACTGGATAGCACCTTCAATCGTGGAAGGCAGGCCAGTATCTGTCCAGTCTCCGGCGAGAGCAAGATTGGCATAGGCAGTCTTTGCCCCAGGACGCCTTTTATCCTGTTCCGGGGTGGCTGCAAAGGTTGCCCGCTTTTCCCGGATCAGCCGAGCAACGGGCATCGCCTCAGGTAACGGCACTTCGATAAGCGGGTCCAGCGTCTGGCGCAATTCTGCCCAGATATGCGTCAACATATCCTCCTGCCCCCAATCAGCATAACGGTTGGCTGCACTAACCGTGACAGACAGAACCTCATCATGCAGGAAAACCCACTCTGCCACTCCACCGACCAGCCCGATAAAACCGGCCTGCTTCAAGGCACCACGGGGTTGTAGGGGCTGAGCCAAACGATAGTGAGCATTGGCGATACTCTCAAACTCGTCCGGCCCCTCCAGCCCCGGGAGAAGCCCAGCAGCCACTGGCGAAGGAACAGCCAGAATTACTGAATCCTCCGCCCCCAGCATCACGGGGCCGTTGGATGTCTCCAGTGCCGTCACACGTCCTGTGCCTTCATCAATCTGAAGGGCCGACACACGCGTGCTGGTCAGGACCTCTGCATGGAAACGCTCTAGATAGCGAAGGGCCGGCGTGACAAAACTCTCCGAAAGCCCGCTAGCGGCCATCCACGGGCAACAGGCATTGCCACCTTTGGCCAGCGTCCGCCGTACGATATTCCCCAAAAGACGGGCACTGCCTCTTTTTACATCCGTATTCAACCCAGAGACGGCCAACGGCTCCAACAGGCGGCGAGCAAATTGTCCCGGCAGAAGACAATCCGCTACGGAGGCTTGCTCATCAGCCTTCATCAGACGGAATAAAGCCCTTACATCCCCAAGACGCATCCCCGGAACACGGCTACCCCGCTGCAAAAGCCAGAACGGGATACGCCCCGGAGACAAGCGTAGCGTCCATGCCACATCCTCTTGCAGATCATACCACGGAAAGACAGGTGCCCCCGGCCCTTTCAGCGTATCCCGTGCACCCAGACGGTCGAGATAACGGAATGTGGCAGGATTAGCGGAAAGAAGCAGGTGGTTGCCATTATCAATGACCGTGTCCAACGCTTTGTCATGAAAGGAACGAGCCCGCCCACCGCAGGCGGGTCCGGCCTCATACACAGTCACCTGCGCCTGTGAAGCAAGATCCACAGCGGCGGACAGGCCCGCAAGCCCACCGCCAATGATATGCACATGGCTCACAATGTCACCCCAGCCGCTGCCAGCGCCATCGTCACTGCCTTACGGATAGAACAGACACGCAGCGGAGCCTCCGGATTGCGCCAACCACGACGGCAAAGCGCAGCCAGCGTAACCTTGTAAGAGGCAGCCATAATCCGGGCGGGGCGTACTGTCGCAGCCGGACACCGCTTCATCAATGCCGCAGCCCGGCGGAAATGATCTTTTGCTCGCCCTGCGAGAATACGGCACAACCCATCCAACCCGACAGCGTAAAGAGCCTCCGCAGGATCAGCGGGCACGCTGTATCGGCGCAAAAGTTCGGCGGGCAGATACAGCCGCCCACGGGCTGCATCTTCAGCAATATCACGCAGAATATTTGTCAACTGAAGGGCACGCCCCAGATGGTAGGCGATCTTATCCCCGTACTCTTCTGGCGTTCCAAAAATACGTACGGACAGCCTCCCAACAGCCGAGGCGGCACGGTCGCAGTAGAGGTCCAATGTCGCCTCATCCGGGGCCACAATCGGCTCGCCGCAATCCATCTGCATGCCATCGATAATGGCGATGAAATCTTCCTGCTTCAGGTCGAACTGCTTGATGGCCTCCAGCAGAACACGTTCTAATGCCGTGTCTGCCTGCCCCTCATAGAGGGCTGCAATGCGGCCCTTCCACTCCTCCAAGGCCGCAGCGGGATCATCGTGAGGAATATCACCATCAGCAATATCATCCACGACACGACAGAAGGCATAGACGGCAAACATACCATCCCGGCGCATGGGAGGAAGAATCTTCATCCCCCGCCCGAATGACGTGCCGGAACGGGTAACGATCTCCTCCACCTCTCTCAGGTCAGACGGGGCGCATGACAGACCTTGAGGCGTGTTGTGACGAGCAGAGACCATAACCTTCCTCATATTCCTTCTATGGCCGCAGCCAAAACCGTAAGTACAAGCCGCCGTATCGACGGCTTGCCCTCTTCTAGCGACAAAGTCTGCTGCGGCAAAGAGGCCGCATAAAACCTGTCTCAGCGCATATAACGCATGGCATAGCCCAATGCCCGGAGACCATCCAATTTGGTCAGCGCAACCCGCTCAGCTATCGGGTCCTGTCGATGCAGACGCTCCGTCAGACGGCGACAGAGTGCGACAATCACGGCGGCCTCCGACCGCATACGCCGATCCTTCACCAGAGCCGGAAGGCGGGCAGCCTCCTCATTCAGGGCATCAACGTAAGTAAGCATACGATCGAACACACGCCGCACACCCGGCTTACTCCGAGCCAAAATGAGGTCCTTCAGCCGGACATTCTCAGCCGCTAGCCATGGCAGGGGTATGTAACAGCGGTTCAGCGTCTTCAGATCACTGCTGACATCCTGCATATGATTGACAATCTGAAGTGCCGTACACAAGGCATCTGATGGACCGAATGTCTCCTCCCCTTCGCCATGCAGCATCAACAGGAAACGCCCTACCGGATTAGCAGAATACTGGCAGTAATGCAGAAGCTCCGACCAGTGCTCATACCGTGTTTTCTCCGCATCTATGATGAAGGCCGTTAGCAGGTCTCCCCCTAATGTCAGCGGCAGCCCTCGTTCCTGAAGCACCGTCCGGAGGATAACGGCACTCCACGCATCAGCCCGTCCAGCGGGCGGCTTCCGCTCGCCATACAGCACCTCGCGCAACGCCTTTAGGCGGTCCACCTTCTGCGTGGGAGACAGGCGCATATTATCCACCATATCATCCGCCACACGGGCAAACCTGTAATAGGCATGAACGGCAGGACGATGTTTAGCGGAGATTAAAAAAGACCCAACCGGGAAATTTTCATCCTTCATACCCTTGCTTGAGGAAACATCCTGCTTCCCCCAGAGATGAGCATCATCCTGCATAGTTGACCCACCAGACTGTGACATCATGATTCTGCTCCTTCATATGACCGCCCACGCCAGCTGACGCCTTTGCCCCGATAATAATTCACTGCGGAACCAATAGTTGCCATCATATAAA
Organism: Bombella intestini; assembly: GCF_002003665.1. Classification (GTDB taxonomy): domain Bacteria; phylum Pseudomonadota; class Alphaproteobacteria; order Acetobacterales; family Acetobacteraceae; genus Bombella; species Bombella intestini. Next base: position 142,200 of record NZ_JATM01000001.1, on the reverse strand, counting down.
AAGCAGCCACTAGAGGCAGTGAAAGGACACGCCACCACGACAACCTAAACCAACGCAGGGTCGGGACGAACGTAATGCAGCTAAGAGCATATGCACAGCCACCCACGACACGGTTTTTCCCCCGGCCGAACAGAAGAAGGCGAGCTGGCAAAAGCCATATCAGAACCATTCCAGCCAAGGCTTTCAGAAGGTTCCAAGGCGAAAAATTAAGCTGAACATAAGCGTTGCGAGCAATCATATGCCATATTTCGCTCACGCTCTGATAGGTGCGGATGGACCATGCTTGTTCACTGCATCCAAGATAAAGCCGCCCCCCGGCACGCTTGACATAGGCACCCAACGTGCAGTCATCAATCAAGGCACCCTTGAGAGACTGTATCCCCCCAATTTTCTCCAACATATTGCGGTGGATAAGCACCGTTCCACCAGCTGCTCCAGCGGTCGAAGAGCGAGGATCAGCAACCTTTCGGAAGGGGTACAGCATCGCAAAAAAATACACAAAGGCCGGGACCAAAGCCTTTTCCCAGAAGCTGGCACAATTCAGCATGACCATTTCGGAAACCATGTCGAGTTTTTCGTGCTGTGCTCGCTCTACCAGAGTGGAGACATGGTCTTCCTGATGGATAATATCAGCATCAGTCAGCAGGACATAGCCATCCCGAGGAAGCTGTAGCAAGGCCTCTTCCTGCCCTTGCTTGACAGCCCAAAGCTTACCGCTCCACCCTTCTGGGTGAGGCTTCCCCGCAAGGACGGTCAGCCGTCCTGCCGGGTCTGGCAAGCGTCGGGCAATATCCCCGGTTCCATCGGTGCTTTCATCATCCACAAGAATGACATGATAAGCTCCCTGATAATCCTGCTCTAACAAGGACGATAGACAGGCCGTAACAGAGGCCGCTTCATCCCGGGCAGGCACAATCACGGTAACGGCTGGTAGAGCATTCTTCCGGTTGTCTGTTGTCGCTCCCCGTTTCAGCCAGGGACCTCCAACCCAGAACAAACCATGAAAAAAAGTCAGCCCCAACCAAGCTAACAGAGAAAACAACGCCGTTACAAAAGTCATTACCGTGTCAGCCTGCCGCCCCTACTTATGATGAAAAATGACCCCGCCCATGTTGACGGAACCATGCCACAGAATCAGCAACAGCCTGACGGGCGGCACGTGGCCGATAACCTAGGTCCTGCTCTGCCTTGGCAGAAGAAAAAAACATCAACTTTTTGGACATGTCCAGCATCTCCTTTGTGACACGTGGCTGAATACCAAAGGCCTTTGCCAACATTTCGGAGATATAAGCCACCGGATAAAGCCATGACTGCTTTAGCTGGATGCGAGGCGGGCGGCGATGGGCAAGCTCTGCAACCATGCGGAACAGGTCGCCCAGCATGAGGTTTTCACCACCCAAAATATATTTTTCACCAATTGTTCCTCGCTCGAAGGCAAGAACATGGCCTTCTGCCACGTCATCGACATGGACAATATTCAGCCCAGTTTCCACATAAGCAGGCATACGGCCTGTCGCACAATCCAGAATCATTTGTCCGGTGGGGGTCGGTTTGATATCCCGAGGGCCTACAGGCGTAGACGGATTCACAATAACAGCCGGCAGCCCCTCTTCCCGGACAAGGCGCAGAACCTCCTGCTCTGCCCGGTATTTGGACCGCTTATACGCCCCTACAATCTGAGCCTCTGTGACTGGAGACGATTCCGTAGCGGGAATACCGTCATGAGCTGTGGCCAAAGCCGCAACGGACGAACAATACACAATCCGCTTTACACCTGCCTTCATGGCAGCAAGCATCAGGTTTCGTGTTCCTTCGACATTGGCCCGCATCATCACTTCCGGGTCCGGCACCCAGAGGCGATAATCCGCAGCGACATGGAAAAGATACGTCACACCTTCCAGCGCCTTCGCCATGCTCTGAGGGTCTGCCAGATCACCAACAACGAACTCCACAGGCAGGTCAGCCACATTACGGCGGTCTGACGTCTGGCGGACCAGAAGACGCAGACGATGGCCACGCTCCAAAAGTGTGCGGGCAACAGCCGAGCCTACAAAACCGGTTGCTCCGGTAACCAGAGTGACATCCTCTGACATCTTCGTCCCTCCCTCGCTTCAAATAGCCTTCCTCTGCCGGATATAGGCCCCGTTATCATAACGGGTAAAGCCCCGAGAGATTGGACGTCAGCCACGGAGTAGCCTAGAAGGGCAGAAACATGGATTTCACGTTAATGGCGGCCACCTTGAAAAAAATACTTCCTTTTATCCTTTCACTGACAGGTGTCGTCCTTTTCTGTTTTCTGACCCTCCGCACCGGCATACATCCGATTCTTGCCTCACTTGCCAAGATCGGCCTCAACGGGTTCATCCTGCTGGTCATCAGCCAACTGGCTGTCAATATTCTCCTTGGTGTCGCTTGGAAAAGCAGTATTCCCAGCATCAGTTTCCTTCGCCTGACATTTTCACGGTTCGTCCGGGATGCTGCTGCGGCTTGTCTGCCTTTTTCCCAACTTGGTGGCATGCTCATCGGCATACGGGCCACCACAGCGGGTCATCCCCGCCATACAACGGATGGCCAGCCCATTAGCTGGACGGAAGGCGTAGCGGCCAACATTATTGACATCACAACGGAAGTTCTGGGCCAGCTTGCCTTCATCATCATCGCTCTGCTCTGCCTTGTCGGCCAGGCCGATGCCGGGCGTTTCATCTGGCCACTGACAGTCGGCATCACCCTGCTGAGCATCGGCATGGCTGGCTTCATATGGACCCAGCAGCGCAGCGGCAACGCCCTTCAGGCTCTGGCCCGTTTTCTCTCCAAACATATCTCTGCCGACTGGCATGATGCGCTGACCGATAACAGCGAACACTTCCAGACCTATATCGAAAGCCTCTGGGATCAACCGGCCCGTATCGGACTAGGTGCTGCGTTACATCTGCTAGGCTGGATCGGCAGTGCCTTGCTGACATGGCTTTCCCTCATCCTGCTAGGGGCGCACTGTTCTTTCCTCAATGCACTGGCGATTGAGGGAGCCGTCTGTGGTATCATGTCTGCTGGTTTTCTAGTGCCCGGTGCATTAGGAGTGCAAGAAGCGGGCTATGTAGCACTGGGGCACCTGTTTGGCATCAGTGCCGATATTTCCCTCAGCATTTCCCTGCTGCGGCGTGGACGGGATATCATCATCGGCGTTCCTGTCCTGCTGCTCTGGCAGTTCTACGAGTTCCGCCAACTACGCCGGGCCTGAATACCACCTCCCCTACGAACCTTACAGGATGAGACGACCCTTACCATGGCTGAAGCCCCTCTCTTCGATACCCTGACCATCGTTGGACCGGGGCTGATCGGCTCCTCCATTCTCCGCCGTGCCCGCCAGACCGGTACGCTGGCCCGCCATCTCATCGCTGCTGACTGCTCGCCGGATGTTCTGAAACGGGTAGCAGAATTAGACATTGCCGATGAGGTGACCACCTCCCTGACAGAGGCAGCGGCGAAGTCTGATGCCGTCATCCTCTGTATTCCAACAGGGGCCATCCGGCCGGTCGCCACCGAGATACTTCCCTTCATGAAGCCGGGAAGCATCCTTAGTGATGTAGCCTCCGTCCGCAGCACATTAGGGCCGGATATTAGTGCCCTCCTGCCAAACGGGGTTAGCTACGTCCCGGCACATCCCATGGCCGGAACAGAATATTCCGGCCCAGACGCTGGCTTCGCCACACTATTTGAAGACCGCTGGACCCTACTTGTTCCCCCGGAGGGAACCGCCCCTGAGGCCGTAAGTCTAATGGAACAATTCTGGCAACAGTGCGGTGCCAGAACCCGACAGATTACCGACCAATATCATGATCAAGTCTGCGCTATGGTCAGTCATCTGCCTCATCTGCTGGCCTTCACCATCTGCGACACGGCAGACCGACTTTCGGCTGATCTTCGTGGAGACGTGCTGGAATATGCCGCTTCGGGATTCCGGGATTTCACCCGTATCGCCGCATCCGACCCGACCATGTGGCGGGACATCTTCCTGACGAACAAAGATGTTCTACTCACCACATTCGAACGTTTCGAAAAAGAAGCCCACCTCATGGTCGAGGCCATCCGTAACGGAGATTCCGAGGCCATCACGGAGCGCATCCAACGAGGCCGCCGTATCCGGCAGAGCCTACTAGACAACCGGCAGGCCTGACCCACACCCCTTCATCCCCCATACAAAAGAAGCCCGGCAGGTGATCAATCTGCCGGGCTTCTTCTTTTTTCTCCCCTTCCCGGATGACCGAAGCCATCAGGGAAGCAAGAGACGCATCAGCAAGGATCAGGCCTTGACGATACGCAGGTTCTTGGAGCTGTCGAGCAGAACAACGTGCTCACCGTCCTTAGCGAATTCGCCAACGGCCTTCACGTCATCCTTGCTGGACACAACCTTCGGGAACACACCCCACACCACACACAGGCGGCGAGAAATGGTTTCGTTCGTCAGGGCAACGATCGGCTCATGCGGACGCTCACGGGAGACCAGAACGGCACTGCGGCCATTCTCTGTATGCACGGCCAGAGCAGACGCACGAGCATTGCGAGCTACATCAAATGCAGACTTGGCCTGTGCACCCTGGATTGTGTGCTCGGAAACCGGACGCATACGATCCATACGGGCACGCCATTCCGGGTCCTGCTCCACACGGGCAGTCACGCGGGCCATGGTTGCCACAGCTTCCGGACCGAAGGAGCCAGCAGCACTCTCGGCGGAGAGCATGACAGCATCGGCACCATCATAAACGGCATTGGCAACGTCAGAGACTTCTGCACGGGTAGCAACCGGGCTGCTGATCATGCTTTCCATCATCTGCGTTGCCACGATGACCGGGCGGCCCTGACGGCGAGCTTCAGTGATGGCACGCTTCTGAATGACCGGCACATCCTCAGCCGGCAGCTCAACACCGAGGTCACCACGGGCAACCATCAGCGCATCGGAGAGACGGATGATCTCATCGAGGCACTCAACAGCCTGCGGCTTCTCCAGCTTTGTGACAATCCATGCACGACCCTTGACGATGTCACGGGCTTCCTGAATGTCAGCCGGACGCTGCACGAAGGAAAGGGCGATCAGGTCCACACCGATGGAGAGGGCGAACTGAAGGTCCTTATGATCCTTCTCTGTCAGAGCCGGGATCGGCAGGGCAACGTCAGGAACGTTCACACCCTTACGCTCGGAGAGCTTACCGCCCACGAGAACTTCTGTCTCCAGAGCTTCTTTGTGCTTCTTGACGACACGCAGAGCCAGCTTACCGTCATCCAGCAGCAGGCGGTGGCCAACATCAACAGCCCCGATAATTTCCGGGTGCGGCAGGTTGACACGGTGAGCATCACCGGGGGTCTTATCCAGGTCCAGAGTGAACTTCTGACCAACCTTCAGCTGGACAGGACCATCCTTAAAGACACCAACACGCAGCTTCGGGCCCTGGAAGTCGGCCAGAACGGCCAGCGGGCGACCCAGCTTTGCTTCAGCTTCACGCACGGCCTTGTGACGAGCGGCGTGTTCATCATGAGCACCGTGGGAGAAGTTCAGGCGGAAGACATTCACGCCAATCTTGGCAAGATTAAGAATCTGCTCGGCGGTTTCTGATGCCGGCCCGAGGGTCGCAACAATCCGAGTGCGGCGATGATGGATGTTGGCTGTCATAACATTCCTCGACTTTTCATTTGTTCAGTCAGGCTGAATGATTTCACCGGGTTGCACCCCCCATAACAGGCGGCGTTCAATCCACCCGTCATAGCCCCTGACTGTGACATGACACCATGATGAGCCCTGTGGACAGGCCTTGATCTTCCCGATCGCACCCGGCTCTAGCAGGGCAACGATCGTTCGGTCCGGCTTATCCGAACTCATCAGAGGGACGTCATGATTCTGGCCCCGTGCCACCTCCCCCGCTGGCATATACGCCACAATGCGGGAATCAGCGTGACCCGTGGTCGAAACTTTAGACGCATCCCCATCATAGGACACGGAACCGGGTATGATAAAGGAACGGCTGCCATGCAATGTTACCTGATGTACCCAGCCCTTCTGGCCCTCTGGGTCTTCCACAAGACGCCAGACGCCAAATTCCCGCTCAATCATCACGGGGTAGCCACGACGATGATAGACCCAGTCTATCGGGTAGCGTTCACCCGGGCCACGCCGCATATAGACACGATCCGCCCGCATGGACGCATAACGTGGCAGTGGCAGCTTCGTCTCCGTACCGATATTCTCCGGCACTGATGGCTGCGCTGACTGAGCTGCCTTCGCCGCCCCGGCCGCCGCTGCGGCAGCCGCCGCTTTGTGCGCCATAGCCCGTTTATGCTGGGCGGATGCCTCATGCGCATGCCCGACAGCATGGTGCTTTTCGTGCTGTTTACCGTGATGATGGGAATGATGGGGTTTATGAGATGTACCCTGTTCCCCCGCTTTCGCCTTATGAGCAGGCACAGATGCCAGCAGGGTTACCACCACTGGCAAAACCCCCTGCACATACTGCTTACGGGAAAAAGGAACAGGTACTTTCATCCCCTTATCCCTGCCAAGGGATAGCCTTTTGAGCAAGCCGTATTCCCCCTCTTATGTTCAAAAAATACGCCCACAGACAGCAACCCTGCCCTGCCAGAAAAGCGTGACACATCTGCCAGATGGCTCAGCCCGCCCTATAAAGCCCAAGACACATTTACACCACAAGCAGAGACAACAATAAGGCCGGAACGAATCTCTGCCGTCCTCAAACCAGTAAAACGCCCGACTACACGCAGCCTCAACCCTCTTCATCCGACAAACCGGACAAGGTACCTTCCTTCAAGCCCTACCCATGAATATCGATTACGACCAGCAAGCAATTGAGACAATCGAAGCCTAAGAGATAGACCTAATGTGATCATACCAACTGTGCTAGTAACGGCCCGCAGCACATGCACTAACCACAAGTGGGGTCATCACGCCCACGAACAAGAAAGCGGCGGGTCGACTCTCTCAAGCGTCCGTAAAAAAATCTTCATCCAACCGCTTGAACTCAATCCGGCGCCAGACGCGGACCCCGACACCATGCTCGATCATTAACTCTGCTAACTCTTTCCCATCAATCAAGATGACACGTTGAGTAACACGCTGCGCACACTCCCGCGCAGGGCTGCTGAACGTGGACGTGGTTACAAACACACCCTTACTAGCCCCACGCTCAACTAGACTACCGATAAAGCCCTGCACGGCAGGGCGGCCAATCGTTGTCTCGGTATAACGCTTGGCCTGAACATAAACCCGGTCTAACCCCAGCCTATCCTCATCAATGACGCCGTCCACACCGCCATCACCAGAACGGCCCAGCTGGGTCGCCGCATTCCTGTGCGATCCGCCATAACCCATGGCAATTAGAAGATCGACAATCAACCGTTCAAAAAAAGCCGGACTGTTCTGCATGATACGTTCCAGCAATTCCGCACGCAGAGCAGCCTGCTCATCTTGATAAACTGCCTCAATTTGCTCCTCTGGCGTACCAATTCCGTCCGGTACGGACATAACATTTTCCTCAGATACAGGAGCTTCACTAACCGCCTTTGGTCCACTGTAAAAATCACGGAATTCCTGGGATGTCATCAGGTCATTCACGCCGATACGCACAGGTGCAGAGGCCAGCAGTTTCCGTCCCTTATCAGTTGCGACAAACCGCCCACGCCGTGGAGATGCAACAAGCCCAGCCTTAATTAGATAAAATTTCGCCCAATGAATGCGATTATTCAGCACCCTTTGCTGCCCACTGGGTAGCAACTTTTCACGCTCAGCAGAGCTAAGGCAAAGATCATCAGCAACACGCTCGGCTGCATCTGGAACACATTGTTCACCAATGGCTGCGAGCTGCAAAACTGGCAGCATCAACGTCTGATAATCAGGAATAGCCATCAAGGTCAGGCTTTCTTTCTACGTCCACGTTTGGGTTGGGGGGCGGCCGCACGCTCTGCCCGGATACGCTCCAGCAGGATGCTAGCGGGCTCATCGTTGGGGTCTTGTGGTACAAGCTCTCCCCTAAACGCCTTCGACAGCACCGCCTGATCAAGCTGCTCAACCAGTTTACTGACACTGGTGGTAGTGACAACAATGTGGTCAATCCAAGCGAAAGCGGATTTTATGCGACGAACAATTTCCTTCTGCTCTTCTACCGAAGGAAGCTCAAAATAAAACTCTGCCAATTTCTTAGCATTTATGTTAGCTTGATTAACACTACCAGTTTTTACTCTCCAACTATAAGCACGACCGTATGGAGAATTTAGACAGTATGACAAAAATTCAGGAAACAATTCTTCCTTGCACTGAATCTTAATGATATACCCAGCGTAAATCGCTTCCCGCCCTCCATCAAAACATGCAGTTTTCCCAACTAAGACAGGACTATTAGTTCTATTAAAGAGCACATCTCCTTTTTTTAATCTATACTTTTTAATTTCTATAGGATCATCAGTAAAAACCAATTTTTCCCAATCAAGCTCACCATCTTGGATATTTCCCATACGAAGAACTGGTACTCGTCCTTCTGGAAGAGATTTTGCTGACGAACCATAAGAAAATCTCTCAACTACGTCGCCCAATCGAACACCGCACGATACTGGCAATCCCCGAATCTTGCGCCACTTATCCGTTAGATGACCACTAAAAGCGGCAGACAGTACTGCCTCCTTGTATTTCTTAACAAGAAAAGAAATCCGATCGAGATGGTTGCGGGCGCGTCTAGATTTATCAGTGAGACTATTGATTTTCACTACAATTCGTTGCTGCTCGGGTAAAGGAGGAAGGAATAAACAAAACTTTGCAATATCCTTGTAATTAACTCTCGGTCTATCCCCCTTATTATGCACACTTACAAAATTTAAAAATGATTTTGTCATAATGTTAATGCGTATAAAATCTGAATAAACGCCATATTTAGGCTCAAGCACAAGTATTTCAGAAGAAGCAACACCAGTAAAATTAGGGCAAATTACTTTATTCAAATAAGGACGTAAACGGCTATAAAGAATATCACCCACCTCGAAACAAACAACGGAACTTTTAACATCAGATGCTCGACCAATATATGAAAGTTTAGAAGTATGAGGCTCAATATCATTGAGGCCAATAAACGGTCTGTCTGGAACGCTTCTCGGATCAACCTTCTTACTTTTTAAACTTACCAAATCGCCCACAAGTGCCTCTACCCATCCCCTCGGCAAGCCGTTCATTCGCCTACCTCCGCAACAGTAGCATTCTCTTCGGCTACACCCTCTTCCAGCTCCTCCGACAATGCTTCAATATCTTCCAATGCTGCTCTTAGATGGCCGATAATCGCAGCAGCAATATCCTCAGGCTCAGTCAGAGCCTCCTCGGCCTCTGCCTCCGTGTTGCGCAGCCAGCTGATATCGAGACTGTCATTGCGCTCGGCAATGGCGGCCCGGTCGAACCTGCGCCAACGACCGTCCTCTCCCTGATCCTGCCGCACGGCCTTGCCGTTGGCATCAACACCGTAAGCCTTTTCGAAATCCGCAAAATCATCGACTTTCAACGGACGTGTTTTGCCAAAGGCCGGCATATCTGCCCGCATGTCATAAACCCAGACAGCCTTGGTGTTGCCCTTGTCACTTCTGCCCCGCTGAAAAAACAGCACATTGGTCTTGACGCCCTGCGCATAGAAAATACCGGTCGGCAGGCGCAGAATGGTGTGCAGATCGCACAGATCCATCAGCCACGTGCGCAGACGGCGGCCAACATTGTCCTCGAACAGTACATTATCAGGCACAACCACAGCCGCCCGCCCGCCAGGAAGCAATCCCCGGACAATATGTTCAACAAAGGCAAGCTGTTTGTTCGATGCATCTGCCGTAATTGAAAAATCGGAACGAACCGGGCGACCACCACCTTTCTTCGTTCCAAAAGGCGGATTGGTAAGGATCAGATTTGCCTTGGGCAGAACCTCTCCATCAGGAGAAAGTGTGTCAATATTCTCCATTCCGCCCTCGATGCCATGCAGAAGCAGATTCATCAGGCTCAAACGGTTGGTATCCTTTACCAGCTCCGCACCGCAAAAAGCATTATGACGCTGGAAGAAAGCTTCCTGTTCAGTCAGCGTATAAAGATCGTCCGTATGGTCCTTGATGTAGCGATCAGCTGCGACAAGGAAACCTGCCGTTCCTCCGGCTGGATCCTGAATTATCTCTCCCGGCTGCGGCTGCATCAGCCGCACAATGCAGTCAATCAATGGACGAGGCGTAAAATACTGCCCAGCACCAGACTTCTTGTCAGAAGCGTTTTTTTCCAGCAGACCCTCATAAAGATTGCCCAGCCCTTCTTCACGCGCCGAGAACCAGTCAAGCCCGTCAATGTGGGTAATCAATGTATTGAGATTGGCCGGTTTGCGCAAACGTGTCTGCGCATCAGTAAAAATGGCACTGACCAACGTATCCTTTACCTTGCCAAGAGCAAGCAGCATCTCCTTGTAATAATCAAGCTGCGCCATACCCTCGCTTTCGACCAGCGTTCTCCAGCGCCAGTCATCTGGCAGTCGCTCTTCCTTGCCGGTTTCTTCAAGCATCTTGAGGAACAGAAGATAGGTCAGCTCCGTTACATACTCGTTATACGTAGTGCCGTCATCGCGCAGGACATCACACAGCTTCCAAAGCTTGGCAACAATATCAGTAGTGGCACTCATTTACGCAGTCCTCTTCCACAATGCCCGATTGATCTCGGTAAGAATACTTTCCAAATTCCCATCAAACACCCGATCCAGACGTTTGAAGCCACCATCAGCAATAAACGGCTCTTTGTCGATGGCGGTTCGATCCACCACTATTTCCTTCTCAATCTGCTCACCAATCCGCTCAAGCCAGCGTTTTTGCGGGCCTGTCCATACACGCTGCGCCATGATGCTGCGTATGGCCGCCCGCACCCGGTCTCCATAAGGAAGAAGAGGATCACCCAAGGCAGCCTGGCGGACAAAACCTATGATGGAGGCAGCAATCTCCTCGTTCCGAGCTTCCGCCCAAGCGCTGCGCAAATTGGCATCGGAAAAACCCCGGGCATCAAGGGCAAGGCGCAGTTCCTTCAGGTCTGCACGCGTCAGGTCACTCGGACGCTGAACAACCAGTTTCAGTGCGGCAATGGTATTGATATTATCCCGCACGAAGGCAGAGAAACTGTTCAAAAAATCTTCCGGTTTTTCAGCATTACCATACCCCCGAGACATCCCCACAAGCTGATCCTCATGGCTGGAAATCGGAATATAACGGGGCGTCCCATCATCCTCCTGCCAATCAAGGATGGGACCAACTCCAGTGCGGTCCCGCAACCAGGCAGCAAGGTCCGATACATCCTCGGACATAACCCGCTGCAGCATGTCCTCTGGTGGCTCACCTGCTATAACTTCGAACTGCTCTTTAGCCGCCAAAGGCATTTTATTAATCCGGCGGCGCAGTTTTACCGCAAGCTGCTCACGGATGGTTTCCTGCTGCTCCTTGCTTTCCACTTCCGTCATTTCCCGGACAAGCTGGGTAAAGCTGATTGACGGATTGGTAACGACCGGCTTCATATTGGTCAGGCCCTGAAGATGCGGATAGAGGTCAACAGCATCAAAAATCCGGAAGACTTCTTTCCCTATTTCCGGGCATTGGCGTGTTGCACGGCCGATCATCTGCTCATAGAGGATGCGGCTGTTTACCCGACGCAGGAACACGAGATTCGTGATCTTGGGTACATCAATGCCGGTTGTCAGAAGATCAACCGTCACTGCAATTTTCGGATTGGCATCATTGCGGAACGAACGGATCACGTCCTTCACCTTGTCCACGCTACCCGTGATCTTTTTCACGGCGGCGTCATCAATGCTGCCATATTGCTCTTCAAAGGCTGTCTTGAGCGCATTGACCACCATATCGGCATGGGCATCCGTCGCAGCAAAAATCAGCGTCTTTCCATCCTGCTCCGGATCAATTTCCCGCACGAGTGCTTCTGCAACAACACGATTAAATTCTGGGGTGAGCACCTTCCTATTAAAGGCTTCAACCTCGAAACAGAGTTCATCTGGCGCATGGGCCAAGTCAACACTTCCCGTCCGAGTATTGAACAGTTCGAGCTCCTCATCCTTTTCAAACTTGATTCCATCACGCGCCAATGCCGTCTCGATACGGATAGGTGGCTCATGGTCGATCAGAAAACCATCAACCACAGCCTCACGATAGGAATACATAAACACCGGAGCACCGAAAATATCCGTGGTATGCAATGCAGGCGTAGCTGTCAGGCCAATTTTTACCGCATCAAAATGGTCCAATACACGCCGATATTTGGAGATATAATCATCCTGTCCCCGGAAACTCATCTCCACATCAGACATTTCCCGATCAAGCAGATAACCACGATGACATTCATCAATGACCATCAGATCATATTGATCAACGGGCGGTGCTCCCTCCCCATCATCAGTCAGCAAGACACGTCTCACCAAACCCTGAATCGTACAGATATGGATTTTCGTATCCATATCCGGCACCACATCTTCCAACCCCTTGAGACCGAAAATATCAGCAAAGGTTCTACCTGCCTCGATCTTGGTTGTGGAAAACTCACCCTTGGTCTGCTCGCCCAGGGCACTGCGGTCAACCACAAAACAGATCCGCCTGAAACGCTTAGCCGATAACAAGCGATACAGCATAGCAATAGCGAGCTTGGTCTTTCCCGTACCGGTTGCCATGGCAACGAGGATAGCACGTTGCTCCTCTGACAAGGCAGCTTCCACGGCACGAATGGCCTTTTCCTGATAAGGGCGAAGTGCAAAACCGAACTCGAAAGGCTGCTTCTTCAAGGCAGCATCGGCTGCGTCCTGATCAACTTCGAGCAACCGGCCAAGGCCTTCCGGTGTCATCCAGTCCACTAAGGCGCGGCGATGGTTTGCTGCACGGCGCACATCACGAAACCAAATACCACTCTCCGTCTGTAGCTGACGGAGATAGGGACGACCATTTGCACTGAATACGAAAGGTATCTTATACTCACCCCACGGGCCACCTGTATACGTAAAGTCAGCACTGTCCTTGATGGCGGCCGCATACCGCTCAGCCTGATCGATCGCAGCAGAGACATTCTTACGCTGCCGTTTCGCCTCGACAACCCCAATCAGGGTTGTGCCAACAAACAGAGCATAATCGGCTCTACCCTCGGCAACCGGCCACTCAGCAATGGCAAGATTACGGCCTTTGACTGGACGAGCCCCTTTGGAATACTTCAGCTTGAGGGTATCAGCTTCCCATCCATGGTCACGCAGTTGCTGGTCTATGAGGGCACGGGTCTCCGCCTCGTCAAGATCAAGCCTTGCCGCAGCCCTTGCGCCTCGTTCCACAAGTCTGCTTGCCTCAGCACTTGGGAGAGTCTCTGCCCTGTTCTGAAGCTCAACAAGTTTAGCCGCAACTGCCGCCCTTTCAGCATCAATCTCTTGAGCCAGAGCCTCCCATTCTGCACGGTCCTTCGCCTCACGTGCCAAACGCTCCGTCAGTGCCTCGCTAGCACGGGCCTGCTCTTCGGCCTCCAAACGGGCGCATGCTGCAAGCCCCTCGTTTTCCGATACCTTTTGTCTGAGCTCCATTATTTCCTTATGCAGAGCCTTTGTTGCATCGACAGGCTCGCGCGGCGGCACAAAAGCACCAGGCCGAAAATCCGGTATATGCCCATATGTCTGATGGAACCAAACACCAAGCGAGCGGGCAAGTTTCAGGGCTGTAAGAGCAACAGAATGACCGCCCGTTCCCTCATGAACAGCGTTATTACCCTCTTTCCGCAGGGTATGAAAAATATCCGCAGGTTCCTTCGGAATCAGCCGATCGTATGAAAGACGTCGCAGAGTTTCCTCAAATGTTTCGCGCTCGTCACGATAAACAGCGTGGCAGGCTGCAACCAGCTTGGCTAGCAGTTCAGCAAACTGACGCAACTTGATAAGTGCGGTGGAAGGATCAGTAGGGAAATACTTTTCTGCGAGACCACCGAGCTTTACCAATCGCTCGTCATGCTCCTTCAGGAAATTAAAGTTCAGCGACTCAGCCATATTTTCAAACCACCCTGCATCACCATGCTACCCTGCACAGCAAGATACCAAACCATAAAAAGAATATTCATCCAGCAGCCCGAAAGGCAATGCCCCCGACAATAACATAAAAAAAAAGCCCGCATCACTGCGGGCTTTTTTAATAATCTACGAGATCATTCCCACTCAATCGTACCCGGCGGCTTGGACGTGATGTCATAGGTGACGCGGTTGATGCCACGCACCTCGTTCACGATACGACCGGCGACACGATTGAGGAACTCGAAAGTGAAGGGGTAGACCTCAGCGGTCATACCGTCCGTGCTGGTGACGGCACGCAGAGCACAAGCCTGATCGTAGGTACGATCATCACCCATCACGCCCACCGTGCGAACAGGCAGGAGAACTGCAAAAGCCTGCCAGATTTCATCATACAGACCCGCCTTGCGGATTTCTTCCAGATAGATGCTGTCCACCTTCCGCAGAAGGTCCAGCTTCTCCCGTGTGATGTCACCGGGAATACGGATGGCCAGCCCCGGCCCCGGGAACGGATGCCGTCCGACAATATGCTCCGGCACGCCAATCTCACGACCCAGCGCACGGACCTCATCCTTAAAGAGCTCACGCAGCGGCTCGACCAGCTCCATGTTCATGCGTTCCGGCAAACCACCCACATTATGGTGGGACTTGATGGTCACGGACGGCCCGCCATTAAAGCTGACACTTTCGATCACATCCGGGTACAGCGTCCCCTGAGCCAGAAACTGTGCTCCACCCAGCTTAGCGGCTTCCTGCTCGAAGACTTCAATGAACAGGCGACCAATGGTCTTACGCTTCACCTCCGGGTCCGTCACGCCAGCCAGTTCACCAAGGAACAGGTCGGACGCATCACGATGGACCAGCTGAATATTGAAGCGGTCACGGAACGTCTTCACCACCTCATCGGCCTCACCGGCACGCAGGATGCCCGGATCAACGAAGATGCACGTTAGCTGATCGCCAATGGCATCGTGAATCAGCTTTGCAGCAACGGAACTATCCACACCGCCAGAGAGACCGCAGATCACCTTGCCATCACCCACCTGCTTGCGGATACGGGCAATTTCGAGATCACGGAAACCAGCCATCGTCCATGTGCCAGAGCAACCTGCCACGTCATGCGTGAAATTGCGGATCAGCTCTGCACCATGCGGCGTATGCACCACCTCGGGGTGGAACTGCACACCGTAAATGCGGCGTTCCTCATTAGCGATGATGGCGAATGGTGCCCCCTCGGAATAAGCAACAGCCTTAAAGCCCGGCGGCAGAGCCGTCACACGGTCGCCATGGCTCATCCAGACCTGCTCACGCCCGCCCTGTGCCCAAAGACCATGGAACAGTGCACATTCCTCGGCAACATCAATATAGGCACGACCAAATTCACGATGATCATGCGTTTCCACACGGCCGCCCAGCGTATGGCAAAGAACCTGCTGGCCATAGCAAATACCCAGAATGGGGCGGTTTAGCTCCAGCAACCCTTCTGGCAGGGTTGGTGCATTGTCATCATGCACACTGGCCGGACTACCAGAGAGAATGATGCCCCGTGGGTTAAACTCACGGATTTTCTCCAACGAAGACGTGAACGGCCAGATCTCGCAATAAACCCCGCTTTCCCGCACACGGCGGGCAATCAGCTGGGTTACCTGACTACCGAAATCCAGAATCAGGATGCGGTCTTCATGGAGAGATTCATCAAGCTGCTGAAGGGTATCTGCGTTTTTCTGCGTCAAGTTTCGGGCCTCGCCTACTGGATATGGCACAATGCTCAATTCGTGCTAGTCTCTATAGGACGATAGGCCGCCAACGTCATCCTTATTCTCCATCGGTTTTTACCTTTTGGAAAAGATTTCTCCGGCAGCTTAGACTCTCAAATGTACATTCAGGAACTGCGCATGCGTCCCGCCTTTCTTACCTGTCTGCTAAGCCTCTGCACTCTTGGGGCCTGCTCTTCCCTTCCTAACCCTGCCTCTGACCCCTATGGCCTATGGATGGGCAAACTTGTGACCGAACAGGGCCTCTGCCCGACTGATGAGATGTCCTCTCTCCGTATTCGTGGGCATGAGATCGTCTTCAATCCCGGCATGAGCTCATCCATCCTCCGGGGCACTTACGAGAAAGGCCAGCAGCATTATCTGGCAGAGTTAGTTGATAAAGGAATGAACGGCACCCCTTACCGGCAGACTTTTAACGGATATCCGGTTGGGACCGCTATTGGCGGAACATACACATCCCCACGCTGCCGTGCTCATGTTTCTTTGGTCCGCCGCTAAACCTCATCATCAGGCATCCCACTGGAAAATATTTAAAAAAAACTTCTTCAGTGGGGTTGCGCCACAGGTCGAGACCGGATAGAAGCCTCCTCAACACGGCGCACCCGTAGCTCAATTGGATAGAGCACCAGACTACGAATCTGGGGGTTAGAGGTTCGAGTCCTCTCGGGTGCACCATGTTATTATAGGCCCGGTAATGCGGGCTGCTGCACCCGTAGCTCAATTGGATAGAGCACCAGACTACGAATCTGGGGGTTAGAGGTTCGAGTCCTCTCGGGTGCACCACATTCTCTCTATATCTCCAAAATCGTCGTTTCGTCCCACTCCTCGCCTCTGGCAAAGAGTTCGGCGTCACTTTGCGGAAACTCCATCAAGGTCTCCGGTTTCCTGCGGGTTACACCTTCCCATTTCGGCTGCTGGTCTGTAATCATGCAGTCATGACTTCGACACGTCCCGACCCTACATTACAGACCCTCCTAAACAACCATTCCAATCTGTCCTACGAAGGCAGCAAAGGACTGGTGATGGATGGCACCTCCCTTACAGATATTGCGAAACAGCATGGTACACCTAGCTGGGTTATCAGTGCTGAAACGCTGCGCCGCCGTGCCCTTGCCTTGCAAGATGCCTTCAAAACGCAAAATCTGCCTGTTCATTGCCATTTTGCTGTCAAGGCACAAGACCATCAGGCCTGCTTAGCTGTACTGGCTCATTGTGGGTTTGGGGCTGATGTCGTCAGTGGTGGAGAACTGCAACGTGCTCTTGCCGCAGGCATGAAAGCCCGTGACATCGTCTTTTCCGGCATCGGCAAGACTGATGAAGAGCTGGAACTGGCCATTTCCCAACAGATTGGCCAGATCAACGTCGAGAGTGTGGAAGAGCTACACCGTCTCGATGCCATCGCACGGAAGATGCAACGCCGTGCCCGCATTGCCTTCCGGGTCAATCCCGATATTGATGCCCAAACCCACAGCAAGATCACGACTGGGCGGGCAGAAGATAAATTCGGCATCGCCCATGATGCCATCCCTGCCCTCTACCGCAAAACCCAAACAGAAATGACCGGCGTAGAGCTGGTCGGCCTTGCGGTCCATCTCGGCAGCCAGATGGTCACGGAAGCCCCTTTCCGCAAAGGGTATGAACGGATCGCTTCTCTGGTCCGCACTCTGCGGGCAGACGGCCTACATGTCAGCGATATTGACTGCGGTGGTGGCTTAGGGATTGCCTACCGGAACGAGCAGGCCCCACCACCTACCATGCTGGCGAGTGTCATTGCCGAAACGCTCGGCGACCTAGATGTGCGGTTGCATGTCGAACCGGGCCGCTGGCTGGCCGCCCCTGCGGGTGTTCTTCTGGCCCGTGTTATTGATGTAAAAGACGCCGCACGCCGCTTTGTCATTATTGATGCTGGCATGAATGAGCTAGTCCGCCCGGCGATGTATGATTCATGGCATGGCATCCTGCCCCTCCACACACCTGAGGACCTCACCGCAGAGGAAGTTGTAGATGTCGTTGGCCCCATTTGCGAGAGCAGCGACATCTTTGCCCGCCAGCGTCATCTCCCCCCTCTAAAGAAAGGCGATATGGTCGCCCTTCTAGATGCTGGGGCTTATGGAACGGTCATGAGTTCTACATATAACTCACGGCCTCTTGCCGCACAGATCATGATTGATGGTGACCAACAGGCTGTCATCCGCAAACGCCAGACACTTGATGAGCTTCTTGCACAGGAAGCCGTCCCCGACTGGCTGCCCCGCACCTGACGCCCGTGAAGGCCGCACTTCTCCCTCCTCGGTTTGCCCGCATCCAACGGAAGGCCTACCGCCGGCTCCGGCTGGAACAATGCTGGCACTATGCCCGCTGGCCCGTGCTACTGGCTGGCCTTTGGGGGTGTGCGGCTCTTCTCCATCTCCCTCAGTCACTCCCAGATAGTATCCATTTCCTACTAGAGGGCCTCACCTTCGGGAGCGTACTGATTTGGGCAGGGCGAAGAATCTATCACCTTCCTCCCCCTTCTGCAGAGCAAATTGATCAACGGATCGCCAATGATTCCGGGCTGAGCTTTCCACCTCTTGCCGCTCTAACTGACCGCCCTGCCTTGCCTGAAGGTCTCTCAGAAGACGAGATACACAGGGAGGGGCAGCTCTGGACCATCCACCGGCAAAGGCTCCTCGACTCTCTGGCGACACTCCGCCTCCGCCACCCACATCTCTTTCCTCATTGGACAGGATGGCTGACAGCATCCCTTATTGCCCTCTGCCTGTTCATACTTGGGGGTGTTGCCGGACCGCAGGCAGGGCTGCGCTTTAAGGCAGGGTTTATCCCCGGTATGGATGATGATGCTTCGGCTCTCCCCGCCATGCAGGCCTGGATCGACCGCCCTACCTATGCACCCGGCCCACCTCTCTTCTTAACGGCACATAGCCTTCCCCTCTCCCTACCGGAAGGTGCACAGCTGCATGTTGTCGTGGAATCCTCATCCGCCTCTCCTCACCTGCATGGAGCCATCCAGAACCGCAGAACTTATCTGAAAAATGGCAGCTGGCAGATTGAAGGCATCCTACGAAAGAGCGGAACCGTCAGCCTCTCTGTCCGCGGCCGTAGATTAGGCCGCTGGCATCTTCAAATCAGCACCGACACACCGCCGGATGTTCAGTGGACCGCCAAAGCCGGTGCCACATCGCAGGATTGGTATACCAATTTTCCATGGTCTGTTGCCCAACCTCACGGTGTCGCTACGCTGGAAGCCAGATTGCAGCCCATCATTCCTCCAGCACACAAACCAGACCCAGCTCACGCTGTGACCATTCCTCTACCATTAGAGAAGCGGCCCACCAAAGCAACAGGAACAACCCGGCTTGACCTCTCCGACAGCCCCTTTGCCGGGCTGGAAGTTGTCGGGCAACTCTGTGCCCGTAGTGGCTCAGGAAAACAGAACTGCTCCCCGTTCCAGACATTCCGCCTTGGTCATCGTCCTATGCACGATCCGCTAAGCCGTGCGCTGCTGGACCTACGTTTGCATCTTGCCGTTGGTCAGATAAATCAGAAACAGGCCGCTCATATTCTGGCCCTTCTGACGGAACTACCCCTCTCGCCGGACCTCTCCTCACCGCTGGTTTTGCTTCAGCGGCAGGCAAGCCTCGGCATGTCAGACCAATCGTTAATGGAACAGCTCTGGTTCACAGCTCTTTATGCTGAGGATAAAGCACAGTCGGGGCAAGCCATTGCAGCCTCCATGCTGCACGTGCGAGCTTTGCAGAATGCCATCCGGCTGCATCTTCTCGCTCTTGGGGAACATCCCTCTCCGCCCCCTTCGGATGAACAGCAGAAGCTGCATGACGAGCTAGGAGCCCTAAAAACCGCTCTTGATGAGCACATGGCGTTCATCTTCCAGAAAGCCAGCCAGAATGGTCTTGTAATGCCCCTACCCGGTGGCAAAGGCATGCCTTGGATCCGTCTCGCCGGACAGGTCCAGTCCGATGCCCTTGCTGGACGGACGGCGCAGGCCCTTGAACATCTACGCAACATGGTGGAACCCGCCGAACAGCTCCGGCAAGCCACCTTGCCCGATATGCAAGCACTAGCGGCCTCCATGCAGGCACAAGCCGAAGCTCGTACACAACGTCTGGCCTTGCGGGACCTCATCCGGCAAGAAACAGACCTGCTAAATCATGCTCAGAAACGCCTTTCTTCGGAGCAGCCCAGTTCAGACGACAGGGAAAACCAACATAAGGATGTCTCCCAGATGTCCACGGCCGAGCTACTCAGTCAGCTAGGCATGGCCCCCGCTGCGACTGACAAATCTTCTTCCACGTCCCCGTTAAATCAGGATATCGTTCTGCTTCATGCAGATGATCGGCAACAGGACCATGCCACACAATATGCTCTGCGCCTTCTGACACAGGCACTCAACCACCGTGGTGAAACGCTGACGAAGAAGAAAATGCCCAATCTGCTAAAAGCAGAAAAAGATATGGGGGCTGTCCTGAAAAGCCTTGCCACTCGTCAGGATGAGGAGAGCGTAAAGAACATTCAAACCGTTCTAAACGACCTTTCCCAATCCCGGCATGACATGAGCAAAAACCAATCTGAGGCCAGCCAAAATAGTAAGGGACGCTTGGGCTTTATTCCGCCGCCCTCATCATCCACCGCCCCGGATGAACAGAATGGCAGCCCCGCCGCCTCCCCGGAGGATGATCCGAACAGCGGGCAGGATGAAGATAGCCATGACGAAGAACAGAAACAGCCGGATAATCAGGACCCGTTAGGCCGCAAGCTGGATGACAGCCCCGATTCTGATGCCCATATCCCGGATCATGAACGCAATCGTACCCACGACATTGAGCGTGAGCTACAACGGCGTGCCTCCGATCGTACTCGTCCGCAAAGTGAGCTGGACTACCTAAACCGGCTACTGGCTCCCCTCCGCCAGCCACACTAAGCAGCCCGTAAAGAAACGTCAGCCGGCCTAACAGCCACATAAACAAAAACGGAACCAGCACCCATCAATGATGCTGGTTCCGTTCCGAAACCACTTATCGTTTTAAGCAGTATCCTTCAGCGCAATAACGGCTTCCTGCCGAGTGCTTCAGCCAACCGTTCTAGCTGGCGTGAAATGGCACTACCACCAGACCGCAGACGGCTTCCATGCAGGCTAAGCACCAATTTATCATCTTTCATAGCTAGATGTGTGCCCTCTAGCAGGCCTTCTGTCCCGGCACAGAGCGTATAGACCAAACGCAGAGCCAGCCCCAGCCGAACAGCCGCATCATAACGTTCCTTGCTCAACAAACGGCGTGAAGGCTCCAGTACGGGATCATCCCGATTAATTTCATACCGCACACCCAGCACGAGGGCGAGAAAAGCCCGGGCCTCATGAGAGAACCCAACGCCATGACAGTACAGAATCCGCCGGTATGTCTGTTCCGCCCGATATTGCGGATGATCGTAGGAACCAATGTCAGACACGATACAGGCTAACCGAAGCTGAGCAGCCAAAAAGGCATCCTCTACCCAATCTAGCCCGGTCAAGAAGACGGGAGAGACCCATGTAATAAGCGGTTCTGCCAGAGAAGCATTACGACCAAGCCGCCCCGCCATTTCCCGGGCCAGAGCCTCCATAGGGTCTTCCTCTGCCACGGAGGCCGCAACCTCACGCATGTACCACCCCTCACGCAGACCTTCCGCACTGAAAACAATTTCCCGTGCATCCGTCCGATCCAAAAGGGCCAGAAGAACTTGCGCTGCAAATGGTGCATCAACCATCCGCTTGCGTGGCACATTGCCAACCTTTTCTATCTGCTTGCGGCTGGCACCGATGACCCAATTCGCCATCTCCTCCGCCTCGGCACGATCAAGCCGAAAGAGGTGCACCATATTCAGCGGGTAATCCATGCGGGCAACATGCAAACGCGCCAAAGCACGGAAAGCACCACCCACTAGATAGAGCGGCTTGCCTGCCACTGTTTCCAACCACGACACATCCGCCAGTGTCTTCCGGGCGATTTTACCGGCCTCCTCCATATCCTCCTGCGAACGCTCCCGCAGGCGAATCACCCCAAGCGGGGTTGTCCCGGCCTCGAAATAGGCACCATCCCGGACACGGATAAGCTCCAGCGAGCCGCCACCAATATCAGCAACCACACCATCAGCGTCTGGCAGAGCGCAGAGAACTCCGGCGGCTGAATAATCAGCCTCTTCCTCGCCATTCAGCACCCGAAAGCGGGCCTCAGGCATCCGGATGCGGGCTTCTTTTACGAATGCATCCCCGTTACGGGCATCCCTTACAGCAGCCGTGGCCAGAACATCGAACGGTTCCACTTTCATGGCCTGACCAATGGCCTGATAACGAGCTAGCACCTCCAATGCACGGTCGATGCCTTCCTCGCTCAGCATACCCGTGGCCTCCAGCCCAGCACCGAGGCGTAGCGTGGCCTTTTCGTTAAAGATGGGAACGGGATTGCGAGCAACCCCCTCATACACCACCATCCGCACGGAGTTTGAACCAAGGTCCACGATTGCAGACCGGCGAGACGGCCTGTCCTCCCACTGCGCTGCCATATACACCATTCTTACGCCTCCTTCGCAGGCCCTTCCCCATCTTCGGAGTCCGGCCGGGGATTCGCCGGAGTATCTACCTCTCCATTTGACGCAGAGGCTTGTTCCATAAAATAGTCGTGAGCGGAAAGGGGAGATTCACCGGGTTCGACACGTTCCCACCGACCATCCGGCAACATGACCCAGCTATGCAATGTGTCATGCACATTCACAACCATGATCTCATCCAGAATACGAGCATGGGCTTTCATGTCCGTAATAGGCACCATAGCTTCAATACGACGGTCCATATTCCGTTTCATCCAGTCCGCCGATGCAATGAAGAGCTTGGCCTGAGGGGAAGGCAGTTCATAGCCATTCCCAAAGGCAAAGACACGCGCATGCTCCAGATACCGCCCAACAATGGAGCGTACCTCAATCCCTTCGGAAAGACCCGGCACACCCGGCCGCAAGCTGCACATACCTCGCACCACGATAGTGATCTTCACACCAGCCTGTGCAGCCTCGTAAAGCAGGTCAATCAGCTTCCTATCTACAAGACTGTTCATCTTGAGCCATATCTGCCCGGGACGCCCAGCGCTGACATGCTCCATCTCCTCCCGCACCAATTTTTCCAACGTTGGCCGGATGGTCAGCGGAGAGAAAGCTACAGCCTGAAGCTCTGGCACGGCAGCACCGGTAATGCAGTTGAATAACCGGGCACAGTCATCAACAAGTGCGGGATCACAGGTGAAATAAGAAATATCAGTATAAATCTTAGCCGTATTGGGATGATAATTGCCTGTCCCGTAATGGGCATAAGACTGGAGATGGTCACCTTCCCGCCGGACTACCAAAATCATCTTGGCATGAGTCTTATAGGCAGCCAGACCATATACGACCTGCACGCCTCTAGTCTCCAGCATACGAGCAAGACGGATATTGGCCTCTTCATCAAACCGGGCCCGTAATTCTACCTCGGCCGTAACGGCTTTACCGGCTTCAACTGCCTCAATCAGCGCATCCACAATCGGGCTATCGTGCGATGTCCGATAAATGGACTGCTTAATAGACAGGACGTCCGGGTCTCTAGCTGCCTGCCTGAGGAAATGCACGACCGTATCGAATGTTTCGTAAGGATGATGGACGACTAGGTCCTGCTCCCGAATCGTGGCGAAGTAATCACCATCATGCTTCAGGACACGCTGCGGAATACTACCATGATACGGCTTAAAGAGCAGGTCCGGCCTATCGGAAACAATAAGCTGTTTGACATCACCCACCCCTACCATTGTGGGGAGATGGACCACATCATCCTTAGCAACCCCCAGCTTGCGGATGAGATGCCCGGGCAAATGGCCATCTATCTCCAGATGAATGCAAGCCCCACGCCGCCGCTCCTTCACAGCCTTTTCAAAGCTGTTGAGCAGGTCTTCGGCGTCCTCTTCCAGCTCTACATCAAGGTCCCGGACCAGACGCAACATACTGGCACGGACCGCATCAAGCCCCGGATAGAGACGCTTGGCAAAATGGGAGATGACATCTTCCAGCAGAACGAAACGGATTGTCTCATCCTTATCCGGCAAACGGATGAAACGAGGCAGCTTCTCTGGCAGAACCACCATGCCATCCAGCATGTGGCGATCTGTCTTCGGGTTTTTGAGGCGAAGAACCAGAGCCTGCCCACCACTGAAAATGAATGGTAATGGATGGGTAGGATTCAAGGTAAGTGGCGTCAGGACAGGAAAAAGCTGCTTATCAAAATAGGTGGAAAGCCATTCCTGATCATGATGATGGAGCTTCTCAACATTCTTGATGAGAATGTTCTCACCCTGCAGCTCCTTCACCATGTCACCCCAGATGCGCTGCTGCTCCTTCTGAAGGTGCCATGCCTGGTGACGGACCGTTTCAAGCTGCTGGGCCGGGGTCAACCCATCCGGGCTTTTCTTACTGGAACCAGTCTTTAGCTGGTCCACCAGCCCCGCAACACGGACAGCGTAAAATTCATCCATATTGCCAGCACTGATGGAAAGAAAACGCAGCCGTTCTAGGAGAGGGACATCCGGGTTTTCAGATTCGTTTAAAACACGCTGGTTAAAATCCAACCAACCCAGCTCACGATTGATGAAACGGGCCGGATGTTTCTTATGCACGGCCTCGCTCGCCATATTCGTCTCTGTAAACGCCATATTCTCTATACCGGACATGACAATCTCCTCACCTGACTGGTCAGCGGGCATGATCCTGCCCATTTTTACCCCGATTAAGACCGTATTCCTGTCGGCATGACAATTATTAACATAGTATTTCAGCCTTGCAGGCCCCTTAGGAGATTAGGGCTGGACAGGCTTTCACCATCGCAGAAAACTACGAACTGCACCACTTGAATTACGCCCCCTCCCCGTCACTCTTCCTCACCGAGAAGGTCACTTAAAACATCTATGGCAAGGGCACGGCTTATCGCACTGCCCCGCCTCATGGCGGCATCATCCAACCGCTGCACGGCCTGCACCAAAGCATCGCCTGTCCTAGGCAGACGCCGCCAGAGCCAGTCTGTAACGGATTGAGGCACAATCAGCTGTCGCTCGGCCAGCAGGGAAAGCAGCAAGGTTGCCCGCAACTCATCCTCCGGCTCCTCCAGCCCTGCCGTCATGGTCGCCCGAAGCCGACTCGCAAGGTCCGGCAAATGGAAAAACCGGCGTGCTGGTGGATGCCGTGAGGCCATAAGAACCCGCCGTCCCGCCGCATGGGCACGGTTGAGCAAGTGCAGCAGGGCTACCTCCTGCGTCAGCCCTTCCAGATGGTCGATCACAAAAGGCGTCACATCTGGTTCCAACTTCTGCCCAGCTACCAGCAACGCACCGTCACCATCGCAGGATAAAGCCTCAGCATCGAACTGCACCGCCCGATGCTGATGCGCCCAAATATGTAGCAGATGGCTCTTGCCTGTTCCCGCAGGCCCCCAGAGCCACAGCCGCCCCTCCGGCCAGCGAGGGCGTGCTAGCCAAACCCGTGCAGACACATTGGAAGACCCAGCAATAAACCGTTCCGCTGAGAAAGGACGGTCCTGTTGAAGGTCCAACGCCAACTGTACCTGTGCACCTGTCATCGCTGCTTCATCCGTCCCCTCATTGCGGCCCATCCCTCCCCATCTTAGGATGAGGTTTCCCATTCTTTCACAGAACCGAAAGGATTTGACGGTCCTGCACATTCCGTCTTTATGCAGGATGCTCTATAAAGGGGCCAGCATCAACCAGCAGGAACACCATACCCCCATGACCAAGACATCCGCCTCCCCCAGTGCCAGTTATGCCGCCGCCGGTGTGGACATCGAAGCCGGAGACGCTCTGGTTGACGCCATTAAGCCGGCAGCCAAAGCCACGGCTCGCCCCGGTGTCATGGGCGGTCTGGGAGGCTTCGGCGCTCTCTTCGACCCCAAGGCCGCTGGCCTGAAGGACCCGGTCCTCGTCAGCTGCACGGACGGTGTCGGAACAAAACTTCTGCTCGCCATCGAAAGTGGCCTGCATGACGAAATCGGCATTGATCTCGTTGCCATGTGCGTCAATGACCTGATCGTACAGGGTGCTCAGCCGCTTTTCTTTCTAGACTATATGGCAACGGGCAGTCTTTCCGTTTCCGTGGCACAACGCATCATCAAGGGCATTGCCGCTGCCTGTAAGGAAAGCGGCTGCGCCCTTGTAGGTGGAGAAACAGCCGAAATGCCGGGCCTCTATGGCAAAGGACATTATGACCTTGCGGGCTTCAGCGTTGGTGCTGTGGAACGTGACGCCATGCTGCCCGCCACCATCCATGAAGGCGACAGCCTCATCGCCCTGCCGTCCTCTGGCGTTCATTCCAATGGCTTCTCTCTCGTCCGCCACATCGTGGATGCCGCTGGCCTGAGCTGGAAAGACCCCGCCCCCTTCTCTCCGAAGCAGACACTGGCCGAAGCCTTCCTGACACCCACACGCCTTTATGTCAGCACTGTTCTTGCCCTGCATGAGAAGAAGCTAATCAATGGCTGTGCCCATATCACCGGTGGCGGCCTGCCGGGGAACCTCCCCCGTGTTCTGCCCGAAGGTCTTGGCGTGGAAGTAGACGGCCAGAGCTGGCCAATCCCCGGCATCTTCTCATGGCTAGCCGAACAGGGGCCTGTCAGCGAGGAAGAAATGCTGAAGGTCTTCAACTGTGGCATCGGCATGGTGCTGGTCACAAGCGAGCCAGAGAAGGTCATGGCAGAGCTGGAGCAGCGTGATGAAGAAGCCATGCTGATCGGCCGTGTCGTTCGCAGCAGCACACCATTCCGCCTCATTTCCCCGCTGAATCTGGGCTGAGCCGGGCCATGGTGAAGAAGACACCCATCGCCGTTTTCATCAGCGGTCGTGGTAGTAATATGGTCGCCCTGATGGAGGCCTGCGCTCGCCCGGACTTCCCCGCCGAGATTGTTCTTGTCCTGAGTAACAAGGCCGATGCTGCCGGGCTGGAAACAGCCCGTAAGGCGGGCATCAAAACACTCTGCGTACCTCATCAGGAGTATGGCAAAGACCGTGAGGCCCACGAGCGGGCATTGGACAAAGCCGTGCGGGATTCCGGGGCAAAGCTGATCTGCCTTGCCGGATATATGCGAGTACTAACCCCTTGGCTGGTCCAGCAGTGGGAAGGGAAGATGATCAACATTCATCCCAGCCTGCTTCCTGCCTTCCCCGGCCTACACACACACGAAGCCGCCCTGAAGGCTGGAGCCAAAGAACATGGCTGCACCATCCATCTCGTCACAGACGGTGTGGATGAAGGCCCCATTCTTGCACAAGCCCGTGTTCCCGTTCTGCCCGGCGATGATGCGGATACTCTGGCCGCTCGTGTTCTGGAACAGGAACACCGCCTTTACCCGGAAACGCTGCGTCAGTTCATTGAAAAACGCTTCTGATTAGCCTTCAACACGAACAACAAAAAAGGGAGCCATTTCTGGCTCCCTTTTTCTATGAGGCCTAAGCCTCAACCTGTTTCCATTTACGGAATGGATCAGGGCAGGATTTCTGTCTCAGCAAAGAAGAAAGAAATCTCACGCTTGGCGTTCTCGAGGCTGTCGGAACCATGAACGGAGTTCTCGCCAATGCTCTGGGCATAGAGCTTACGCACGGTACCTTCAGCAGCTTCAGCCGGGTTTGTGGCACCCATCACGTCACGGTGGTGAGCAACAGCATTCTCGCCTTCCAGAACCTGCACAACTACCGGAGCAGAGCACATGAAGGACACCAGCTCACCAAAGAAAGGACGCTCCTTGTGAACTTCGTAAAAAGCACCAGCCTGCTTCTCCGTAAGCTGGATGCGCTTCTGAGCCACGATACGCAGACCGGCATTCTCGAATACAGTATTCACCTTACCGGTCAGGTTGCGGCGTGTGGCATCAGGCTTGATGATGGACAGCGTACGTTCCAGAGCCATAAGACCCTCCTCAATAATAGATGTCTATAATCAGCCTCCCCTAGAGGAAAAAACCCGGTTCTGGTAGTGTTGCAGGTATCTTTTTTCATATTTTCATGTCCTGAGGGGCCTGCGTGAGCTTACTGACCATTACCGACCTTACCTTACGCATCGCAGGCCGCACCCTGCTGGATCAGGCGTCCCTTACCATCGAACCCGGACGGCGCATCGGGTTGATCGGCCATAATGGGGCCGGAAAATCCACCCTTCTAGCGGCCATTGCAGGGGATATTGCACCCGATGGCGGCAGCATTACCTTTTCCGGCCGTGCCACGATGGGGCGGGTGAAGCAGGAAACACCATCAGGCGACCTCTCTCTGCTGGAAACAGTGCTAAACAGCCACGAGGAACGCACCCGCCTTCTAGCCGAGGCTGACAGCACGACCGACCCAACCCGCCTAGCAGATGTGCATGAACGTCTCCTTGCCATTGATGCCCATAGTGCCCCAGCCCGGGCCAGCACCATTCTGGCCGGTCTGGGGTTCGATCAAGAGGCACAGAAGCGGCCTGTTAATGACTTTTCCGGCGGCTGGCGGATGCGTGTAGCACTGGCCAGTGCGCTCTTTCTGGCACCCGACCTGCTACTACTGGATGAACCAACCAACCATCTGGACATCGAAGCCACATTATGGCTGGAAAACTGGCTCGCCCGCTTCCCCGGTGCCGCCTTGATCGTCAGCCACGACCGTGCGCTGCTGGATAACAGCGTGCAAGCCATTGCCCATCTGGATCAGAAGAAACTTTCCCTCACTCCCGGCGGGTATGAACGCTTCGTGCAGATACGCACGGAACAGCGGCTCCAACAGAATCGTCAGGCTGAAAAGCTGGCAGACCAGCGGGCAAAGATGGAAGCCTTTGTGGCCCGCTTCCGGGCCAAAGCCACCAAAGCAAAGCAAGCCCAATCCCGCTTGAAGGCTCTAGCACGCCTTCCGCAGATTGATTCGGTCGTGGAGGAAACACCCACCCGCTTCTCCTTCCCTGATCCCGGTGCCCTGCCACCGCCCATGCTGAAACTAGAGGATGTCTCTGTCGGTTATGGCGAGACAGCCATTCTGCGCCGCCTTTCCCTCCGACTGGACAGTGACAACCGAATCGCCCTGCTTGGACGGAACGGACATGGTAAATCAACCTTTGCCAAATTGCTGGCGGGTCAGCTTTCCCCTATGTCGGGCGAAGTACAGGCCTCATCCCGCCTGCGGGTTGGCTATTTTGCCCAGCATCAAACGGATGAGCTTATTCTGGATGAAACGCCCGTCCAACATATGGCCCGCACGCTGAAAGATGCCACGCCGCCACAAGTCCGTGCCCAACTGGCCCGTTTCGGCCTGGATGCTGAACGGGCAGAAACACCTGTCCGTAATCTCTCCGGTGGTGAAAAGGCCCGCTTGCTCCTCGCACTAGCAACCCGCCATGCACCTCATCTTCTACTCTTGGATGAACCAACCAACCATCTGGACCTTGATGCCCGTGATGCGCTCATCCGCGCTCTTGGAGAGTTTGAAGGGGCCGTCATTCTTATCAGCCATGATAGCCATCTGGTAGAATCCGTTGCTGATCAGCTCTGGATTGCCGAGAATGGCACAATCACACCCTTTGATGGCGACATGGATGATTACCGTTCATGGCTGGATGAGCGGGCCAAACAGGCCACGCAGGACAATCAACGTCAGGCGTCCCGCACCCAGAAGGACACAGCCAGCACGACACAGCCAGACAAAAACCAACAACGTGCCCAGCGCAAGGAACAGACCCGCCAACTGGCCCCACTTCGCCGCAAAATCCGTGATCTAGAAACCCGGCTGGAACGGTTGGAAAAGGCCAAATCTCAACTAGAAGCTAAGCTAGCCGACCCGAACCTTTATCAGTCCAGCCGTGCGGAAGATATTGCCACGCTGAACAGTGACCTTGCCCTTGTCAGTCAAAAACAGGAAGAGACGGAAATGCACTGGCTCGAAGCACAAGATGAACTTGAAAATGCTACAAATTGACCTGGCGTGAAATAACCCACATTATTCTCTGCGTCATTTCTGCCGCCTCTTACAGGAATCTCTCCCGCCAATGCCATTCTTCTTCAGCCGCCCTCCTGTTCCTGTAGCCCAGCAGACCCCTACCAATGCCTTAGACCGCATCTACGGCATAATACGTTTAACACTCTGCCTATCACTCATCATGCTGGCTATCTGGCTGCTGGGGGAGGTTCTGGCTGTCCTGTTCGCTGCCACGCTGATGGCTATTGTCCTGCATGGGTTGGCCCGTATCCTACGGCGACACATGAAATTCATCCCCTATCCGATTGCCGTCAGTCTTGTGGCTCTCTCTGTCATCGGGCTTATGACAGCTCTTGTATGGAGCAACGGCCCCGCCATCGGGGAGCAGTTTGTCGGCCTCAAGAATGCATTGGTCGTGCAATCGGGTGATATGCGTTATCACCTCTCCCAGACAACCATCGGCCAGATGGTTCTAAATCACCTGCCCGTTTCTCTGGGAGGTAACGATAGTACCACCCCGCTAAGCAGCTTCGGTTTCGGGATTGCTGGGTCCGTCACTGGTCTGCTGGGCAGTGCCTTTGGCCTAGTGGGCACGCTCTTTGTTGTGCTGATCTCGGCCTTCTATTTCGCCGTGTCCCCCTCTCTCTATATCAACGGGGTTCTTAGACTCGTACCGCCCCATCAGCGAGAGTCTGCCCGTGACCTCCTCTATAGTGCGGGTAATACCCTTTGGGCATGGACAGCGGGACAAGCTCTGGACATGCTGGCGGTAGGTATTTTCTCCGGTATTGGGCTGTATCTAATCGGCGTGCCGCTAGCTCTTGCTCTGGGCGTTGTGGCAGGACTGTGTAACTTCATCCCCTATATTGGGGCCATTCTCGGCGCCGTGCCTGCCCTACTGATAAGCCTTTCCCTCGGCACACGAGAAGCTCTTTTCGTTGCGATTCTCTATAGTGTTATCCAATTCTGCGAGGGGAATATCCTTGCCCCGCTTATCCAGCGGCGGGCTGTCCATATGCCGCCTGCCCTAGCCATTCTATCTCAGAGTGTTTTTGGTTCCATCCTAGGGGTACCGGGGCTGGTTCTTGCCTCGCCCATCACCGCTGCACTGCTGGCCGTCTTTGATAAAGCAACCCCACCGCTTGCTGATGCGACCAAAACCCAGCTGGAAACCAATGAACTGACCCAACAGGAAATCATCAAGAACAAACAGGAAAAGTCTGACGCCACAAAAAGCAAGAGCGAATAACAGGTCTTAACAAAACCCAGTTTTACAGATACCTTTTAATCAGGCAGGTGAAGCGTTCCACGTTCAAATGAGCGCATCCGATACGTTCCACCGGCCTGAGTTTGAATACCCACCACATCAGCACCGTGACGGAAATGCCATGCTGATAGAATGATGGTCCGCCCATCGGCACTGGTAAGCTGATAAACAGCCTCCGCCGGTGTGTCCTTCGGCGGTACTTCACCAGCAATACCCCATCCTGTCTGATGCTGATGCAACCACTGGTTCATGGCTCCAATCTCGTCTGCCATGAGGTTGCGTTCATCTCCGGCTTCATACAGGACCCCACGGGTGACATCGGGCAAGTTCCATGGCCGTAGGATAGGCCATGCAACCGTCCAAATCAGCACAACCGGCACAATCACCGCTACCGCAAAAACCAGAAGAAACTTATTGTTGCGGCTCATCCTGTTCCTCCGCCCATTGACTAATCACCGCCAGCACATACGCCACTGCCTCATCTGAAAGATCGGCATGAATCGGCAGAGCCAACACATGCTCTCCTATCCTTTCTGCAACTGGCAGGGCAATCCCATCATGCTGCGCCTGATAAGCAGGCTGCTGATGCAAGGGCTTAGGATAATAAATGGCCGTAGCAATTTCAGCCTCGGTGAGACGATCACGCAGACTGTCCCGCAAGGTGCGGGATGGCAGACACACACAATAAACAGCCCAAGCACTTTGACTATCTGGCACCCTCACGGGCGGACGAACCAAAGAAGGTAAAGCTGCATCATAGGCCCGTGCCACACCCTCACGCCGCTTTAGCTCATCCTCAAAAACATCCATCTTGCTCAGCAAAACAGCCGCCTGAAGGCTATCAAGCCGAGCATTCAAGCCGATGCGCTGCACTTCGTAACGCTGGCGTCCTTCTCCATGACTGCGCAATGAGCGATAAAGAGCCGCTTTTTCATCATCATCTGTCAGTACGGCCCCACCATCACCATAACCGCCCAGCGGTTTGGAAGGGAAAAAGGACAATGTGGTGGCCCCAGCCTCATGGCCCAGCTTCCGCCCCTTATAGGAGGCTCCAAAAGACTGGGCGCAATCCGCCACAAGAAACAGTCCTTCCCGGGTAGCAAAACGATTCAGCTCATCCCACGGAGCCGGTTGTCCGAACAGATCCACGCCTATGATCGCCTGCGGCCGTACCTGCCCTGCTTGACGAATGGCCTTAAGACGCTGCTCTAGCGAAGGCAGGCTGATCTGAAATGTCTGTGGGTCCACATCCACAAAAACAGGTACAGCCCCTAGCAAAAGAACCACCTCTGCCGTGGCCGTATAGGTAAAAGCAGGTAGAAACACCGCCATGCCGGGACCGATGCCCTCTGCCATCAAAACCATCAGCAAAGCATCCGTGCCGGATGACACGCCGATAGCATGACGGGCCCCGCCATAACGGGCCAGACGTTCCTCTAGCTCCGTTACCTCCGGCCCCATCACAAAACGGCAGTGAGCGAGGACACGGTCCAGCCGCTCCCGCAGGGCAGCACCAAGACGCTTCTGCTGGGCAGGTAGATCGAGAAAAGGAACAGGCCCGGACAAGAAATCAGCCAGCTTTACGCGTCTGGAGAGACGCTACAGACGACAAGACCGGCGCACGAACGACTACATCATCCCCGCTCGCCTCTTCCATGACACTCCGCAGCCCCCGCAGGTAAGCAGACCCCTTCAGCGTGCGTTGGACAAGGACAGAACGGCGGTCCAGCGGGTCCACCTTGCGGCGAGCAAGGTCTAATTCACTCAAGCGATCCAAGGCCCGGGTGATGGCTGGTTTGGACACGTTGAGCGACTGGGCAAGGCCTCGCACCGTATGTGCCCCATCCTCTAGGTAACAGCTCAGAAATACAGCCAGCTGGCGGGCGGACAGGTCCGGCCCCTCACCACGCACTGTGGAAACGATCGTATCACGCAGCAATTGAAGCATGCGGTTATCAGCATTCCGACTCATAATAAAAGCCCCATCGTTTCCGGTTTCAGATGCCCCCATACACCCCGGCATGACCATCCGCCTCTCGGCCATGCCTCATCATGTAACTACACGGGGACTTTGCTTTTCGCCCAGTTTGTGACGCTTTTGCATCGAAATGACAAGCACTCTCAATGCAGGGCAGCTATTCCCAAACCTGTTTTCCCTACAAAATGCAATGGAAAACAGGTTTCTGTACCAAATATTACAAATTGTTTCTTTTTAGAAACTTTCCGAAAACGCACGGAAAAGTGCTCTCAGAGCCAGCACCTCTCCCCCTACAGGGCGACCGGGACGGGTCGCGTCATTCCATGCGTAAGTGTCCACATGCGCCCATGTCTGCCCTGAAGGCACAAAACGCTGTAGAAACAGAGCCGCCGTGATGGCCCCTGCCATCGGGCGGGAAGATAGATTGTTACAGTCGGCAATCGAACTGTTCATCCAATCATCATACTCTGCCCAGAGAGGAAGCTGCCAAAGAGGATCATGCGTTTCTTTTCCAGAAGCAAGAATATGTTCTGCCAGTTCTTCATCATTACTGAACAAAGCGGGAAGATCAGGCCCTAAAGCGACACGAGCGGCACCGGTCAATGTTGCGGCATCCAGCAGCACGTCAGGTTGGCTCTCGGCCGCTTCGGTAAGAAGGTCTGCCAAAACGAGACGCCCTTCCGCATCCGTGTTGCCGACTTCGACACGTAACCCCTTGCGTGTCGTCAGTACATCACCCGGCCGCATGGCATGGCCGGAAATGCTGTTTTCTACACAACCAAGGCGTATCTCCAGCGCAA
This sequence comes from Bombella intestini, assembly GCF_002003665.1. Taxonomy (GTDB): domain Bacteria; phylum Pseudomonadota; class Alphaproteobacteria; order Acetobacterales; family Acetobacteraceae; genus Bombella; species Bombella intestini. The sequence continues at coordinate 108,290 of NZ_JATM01000001.1, read as the reverse complement.
TATCAGCTTCGGAATCTAGCAAAGCACAAGCCAGTGCCAGCATCAGAGTGGCCCCGCCCATATCCTTCTTCATTCTCGCCATGGAGGAGCCGGGCTTCAGGTCGTAACCGCCTGTATCGAAACAAACGCCCTTTCCTACAAGAGACAAACGTGGCGCATCCTTCGTCCGGCCTGCCTTACGACCGATCACGACCACGGCAGGCCTATCGGACCCAGCCCCGACCGCTGCCAAGCAAGGATAGGCTGTCTCCAGTGCCTCACCTTCAACTAGCTCTACAGAGGCCTTCCGCTCTGTCAGCATCTTGCGGGCGGCTTCGGCCAGTTCTGTTGGCCCCATAAGATTGGCAGGCGTATTGATGAGGTCCCGCCCCAGCCATGCCGCCCGTGCTAGAATCCGAGCCTCCCGCCCCAGCTCTGTCGGAACGCAGAGCTTTGCGCATGCCTTTTCTGCTTGGGCCGCCCCTTTAAGCTGGTATTCATAAGCACCGAGGCAAAAACCAAGAATCAACTCTTCCAGAATGGAAGCATCAAGCCCTTTAGGCTGCGGGGTCCAGCATCCTTCCTTCAAATGGGCAGGCAAAGCTCCATACGACATGGGGCCTTTCCCTGTTTCCACACAGAAGACAGCACCGGATACACCATCCTGCCCCGGCAACAAGGTGAACTGCCCGGCACGCCCCTCGAAGCCCTGCTTCCGCAAGAACGCCTCATGAGGCCCCAGCAGACCGGACAACGTTACCTCATCACCTGCCTTCACTACATAGAGGGGCAGAGCCGGGCCTCCCTCATCAGAAGGGCAGAGGGGCAAAAACGGAGCGTCAGACATATGAATACCGTCCCATCATCCAGAGTATGACTCTGGCTTTGCTGAAAAACTCTCTGGAATGTCTTGCTTTTATCCCATTCAAGCAAGATCATTCCAGCCATGACGGGACCATATCCATCCTTTACCACGGCAGCCTCCCAGCCGCCGGGACCAATCCACGCCGTACTCGGCCCCACCAATACTGGCAAGACTCATTACGCCCTTACCCGCATGATGGCCCATCAGAGCGGTATTATCGGCTTTCCTCTCCGCCTTCTGGCGCGGGAGAATTATGAACGTCTCGTCAAGCTGAAAGGCGAACGTCATGTCGCCCTGCTAACAGGTGAGGAAAAGATCATTCCCCCCGGTGCCCGCTGGTTCTCCTGCACAGTTGAAGCTATGCCGTTGGACCGGAAGGTGGATTTTGTCGGGATTGACGAGATACAGCTCGCTGCCGACCCCGACCGTGGGCACATCTTCACCGACCGTCTCCTCCACGCTCGTGGTAAAGGGGAAACCCTCTTTTTAGGGGCCGAAACCATCCGTGGGTTGTTGCGGCAGCTTGTACCCGGCATCACGATCGAGACCCGTGCCCGCCTCTCCCAGCTCACAAATATCGGGCCGGTCAACCTCACACGCCTGCCGCCCCGCTCCGCCATCGTGGCTTTTTCCGCCACGGAGGTTTACGCCATTGCTGAAGCCATCCGCCAGAAACGGGGCGGCTGTGCCATCATCATGGGGCGTCTTAGCCCCCGTACCCGCAATGCGCAGGTCGCCCTCTACCAGAACCGGGATGTGGACTATCTCGTAGCGACTGACGCCATCGGTATGGGGCTGAACATGGATGTGGACCATGTCGCCCTTGCCTCCCTCCACAAATTTGACGGTCAGAACTCCCGTGCTCTTACACCGCAAGAGGTCGCCCAAATTACCGGGCGAGCTGGCCGGGGCATGAGAGACGGCACGTTCGGCACCACGGCGTCTTGCCCACCTATGAGCCAGGAACTCATTAAGGCGGTGGAAGACCATCATTTCGAGGCCATCAAAGCCATCTACTGGCGGCAGACCAACCTTGATTATAGCTCCCCTGAAAAGCTCTTCCACAGCCTGATGAGCAAGCCGCCCCGCCCCGGACTGATTACCGGGCGTACAGCGGCCGATCTGGACGTGCTGAGCGGCCTTATGCAGATGGAGGATATCCGGGACGTAGCCCGAGGGCACAAAGCCACAGAACTGCTCTGGGAAGTTTGCCAGATTCCAGACTTCCGCAAGCTCGGCGATGGCAGCCATACACGGCTTTGCGCTCGCCTTTTCCTTGATCTGTTAAAACATCGCCGTATTCCTCCAGCATGGATGGAAGGGCAATTACGGGGACTAGACCGGCTGGATGGAGACATGGACACGCTGATGCACCGCCTCTCTGGTGTGCGGGTTTGCGCCTATGTGGCGGCCCGAACAGGCTGGATGCATCAAAGCCGCCAGTGGCAGGAGCGTTGCCGTGCGGTGGAAGACCGCCTCTCCGACACGCTACATGAGCGACTAAAGGAACGCTTCGTCAACAAGCGGGCCACAGCCCTGCTCCGCCGACCTGAAGCAGGCGCAGCCTCCGATGCCCTCTATGCCGTTACCCCCCAAAATCGCATCATCGTGGAAGGCCATGAGATCGGCCAGATTGTCGGTTTTACAATGCAAATCGATACCCCTACCGACAATCGGGAAGGTGAACTGCTGTTGCGGGCCGGCAAAAGAGCCTTACGACAAGCTATGCCTGCCCGGATACGCCATTTCCTGAAGCAGGATGCCAGCCAACTAACACTGAACGATGATAGACAAATTCACTGGGAGGGAGGCGCCATTGCCACACTCACCCGTGGCGATGATCTATTCCATCCCCTTATCCAGCTTCTGCCGGGAGAGTTTCAGGATAATCACCAAAGCCGACAGGTACAGACCCATCTTCAGGCCCTGATTACAGAACGGATCAACGGCATACTGGCCCCCTTTCTCCGACTGGTAGAGCAACTACAGGACACTCCAACTCTACGGGGCCTCTATTACCGCCTACGGGAGGATGGGGGCACCACACCAACCCTGCCTGAGGACCGGAGCCTCTCCCCAGCAGATAAGAAACGCCTCTATCGCAGTGGGGTGCGTATCGGGGTGCGTCAGATTTATTATCCGCTGCTCTTCCGCCCTGCCAGCTTACCCATGATGGTCCTGCTTCATAATATCTGGCACGGCCGCCACCAGAAGACGCCGAACGCTGCCCGCATCTGCCTACCTGTTGCAGACTATCCAACGCCCCCGCCGGGATGGGAAGAGACCGGCCCTGTCCATACCCGCCTCGATAGGCTGGACGCCCTCCTCTCTACTCTTCGCCCACATGGGCGACAGCCGAACCGCTCCTTCATCGCACCGGATACGCTTGCTTCATCCCTTGGGATAAAAACAGCCCTGTTACCCGCCCTCTTGAAGAGCCTGAGCATCCCTCACCATGCCCCACAGCCTCTTACAGCTGATCAGTACGGCCCAGCCTCTCCGCTTATCATTCTAGGACGAGCAAACCGCAAAGGGACAAAGCCTATCAAGCACACACGCCAGAACCGAAAGACAAACCCTCCCCGCAAAGAACAAAAGAACACCCGCAAACTGGCCGACTCTCCTTTTGCTGCACTTCAGAAATGGTCATCCGGTAAATCATGATGGAAGAACAGCGGCTTGATCTCTGGCTCTATTACACACGGCTCGCCAAAACCCGTGGCCTTTGTGCTGCTTTCATCCGCAAGGGCCGGGTTAGGATCAATGGGCAACGGACACACAAAACCCATGCCCGCCTCAGGCTCGGTGATATCGTTAGTTTCGCTTCCCCCCACCGAGAAAGAGAGGTGTGTGTTTGGCGTGTCATGCAGCTGGGAGAACGCCGGGGCCCCGCCAAAGAAGCAGCTCTACTTTATGAACGGATAGAGGAAAAGACGGCTAATTTCTGACAATAGGCTTGCAAAATGCCCTCCCCTTTCGGCATATCAGTGCTGGAATCCTTGAAATGGGCCGTTTGGCTGGCCTGCAACACCAAACCGGAGACGCCAATAATGGCCTATGTGGTCACAGAAAACTGCGTTCGCTGCAAGTTCATGGACTGTGTGGAAGTCTGCCCCGTTGACTGCTTCTACGCTGGTGAGAACTTCCTTGTCATCAACCCTGATGAATGCATTGACTGCGGCGTGTGTGAGCCCGAATGTCCGGCAGAAGCCATCTTCCCCGATAGCGATGCCCGTGCTGCTGACTGGATGGAAATCAACGCCAAATATTCAACTATCTGGCCGAACATGAGCCAGAAAGGCACACCGCCCGCCGACCGTGAAGAATGGAACGGCAAGGAAGGCAAGCGTGAAATGCTCTCTGAAGAGCCGCATAAAGACTAATTAGCCTTCCCCATTAACAGCTGACAAAACCCCCAGAGGATACCCATCCTCCGGGGGTTTTTCTTTGCCAGTGATCCCGCCTCTTTTCAGCAAGTTCACATAAAAAAACCGGCGGAGGTAATCCCCCGCCGGCTTCTTCATAGTGCTGACATGATAGGCTGACTATTAGCCAGCCATCATGTTTGCCTGTGCGTCCCAAAGAACAAACAGATAACCAGCCACCACGATCAGAACCATCAGAGCCGTCACGATGAAGGCTGCCAGATTCTGCCGCTGTGAGAGGCTCTTCGCCCCCATGTGCAGGAAGAAGATCAGATGGACAACCATCTGCACTGCAGCCAGCACACCGAGAATGGCAATCGTCTGCCAGAAGGAGAAGGCCTTGCTGAGGACAGTGGCGAAGGACGCCACTGTCAGGATCACGGCCAAAACGAAACCTACAATGTAGGAACCATAGGAACCGTGATTCTCACCTTCGTGCGATGTCGTATGATTCTCGCTCATTAGACAACACTCCCCAGGTAAACGAAGGAAAAGACGCAGATCCAGACGATATCAAGGAAATGCCAGAACAGGCTCAGGCATGTCAGTTTCGTCTGCATCCGGGTGCTCAGCCCCTGCTTGCCCATGATCTGGAAGAACAGGACCAGCATCCAGATCAGACCGATCGTGACGTGCAGCCCGTGCGTGCCTACCAGCGTAAAGAAGGAAGACAGGAAGGCGGACTTGTCCGGACCAGCACCATGAGCCACGAGCTCATTGAATTCCCTGATCTCAAGAACCACGAAGGAAACACCGAGCAGGAAGGTCAGCAGCAGCCAACCCAACACGGCACCCTTGTTCTTCTTGTGGGCGTTGATGGATGCAAAGCCGTATGTGATGGAAGAGAAAAGCAGGATGGCTGTTTCGATCTCAACATTCTTGATATCGAACAGGTCCTTACCCGTCGGCCCACCAGCAAAGTGATGGCAGAGTGTAGCAAAGACGGCAAACAGCGTGCCGAAAATGATACAGTCTGTCATCAAGTAGATCCAGAAACCAAAAATCGTGGTTTCCTGCTGATGGTGCTCATGCTCATCGTGATGAGCAGAGGGTGCGTGAGTTGCGTCATAAGACATGGTTTTCATCGCCTCCCTTTACTCTGCTGCCTTGGCAGCGGCAAGCCGCCGGGCAAAAGCTTCTTCATCAGCCCGGATCTCTTCTACAGGAACGTAGAAATCAACATCCAGGTTCGCACTGCGATGAACAACGGTGAAGAAAGCCACAACCAGCCCCACAACAACGGCCCACCAGATATGCCAGACCAGCGCAAAGCCAATCAGCAGACCGCAAGCACCCAGTACGGGACCAACAGCCGAATATTTCGGCATATGGATCGGCTCCAGCTCGGAGACCGGTGCCGGACGTCCCAGTTCCTTCTCGATATGGAATGTATCCAGACCACGAATAACCGGCAGACGTGCGAAGTTGTAGTGCGGAACCGGAGATGGAATTGACCATTCCAGCGTACGACCAGAACCCCAGTTGTCACCCGTCAGATCCAGTGCATCCGGCTTTTTGTTGACGGCGTCAAACGCAGCCAGAACAAACTGGATGACCTGGCAAGCCAGACCAGCAGCCAGAACGAACACGCCAACGCAGGCCACGAGCAGCCAAGGATGCCAGTCCGGGTTGTCGTAATGGTTCATACGGCGGGTCATACCCTCCAGACCAACAGCATAGAGCGGGATGAAGGAGAGGTAGAAACCAACGAACCAGAAACGGAACGCCCATTTACCCCAAACATCACGCATCTTGTAGCCAAAGGCCTTCGGGAACCAGTAGCTCAGACCAGCCACGTAACCGAAGAACACACCACCGATAATCACGTTATGGAAGTGCGCCACCAGGAACAGGGAGTTATGAATAACCCAGTCTGCTGCTGGCATAGCCATCATGACACCGGTCATACCACCAATGGAGAAGGTGATCATGAAGCCGACGATCCAGTGCATCGGACCTTCGAAGCGGACACGCCCCTTATACATGGTGAAGAGCCAGTTGAAGATCTTCACACCCGTCGGTACGGCGATGAACATCGTCATGATACCGAAGAAGGTGTTCACATCAGCGCCGGCACCCATCGTGAAGAAGTGGTGAACCCACACGATGCTACCCAGGAAGGTGATGATACCCGTTGCAATAACCATCGTAGCATAACCGAAAAGCGGCTTGCCGGAGAAGGTTGCTGCAATTTCAGAGAACACACCGAAGGCAGGCAGGATAAGGATGTAAACCTCTGGATGACCCCAAGACCAGATCAGGTTCAGGTAGAGCATAACGCTACCACCACCATCATTGGTAAAGAAGTGCATCCCGACATAACGATCCAGAGCCAGCAGAGCCATGGAAACCGTCAGAACCGGGAAGGTCGTCAGGATCATGATGCAGGCAAAGAAAGCCGTCCATGTGAAGACGGGGATGTGCATCCACTTCATGCCGGGGGCACGGAGCTTGATGATCGTTGTCAGGAAGTTCATCCCAGTCAGCAGCGTACCGATACCGGAGATCTGCACGGACCAGATGTAGTAATCCACACCAACGCCGGGGTTGAACTGCAGTTCGGAGATCGGCGGATAGCCGAGCCAACCGACATTGGAGAACTCACCAATGAAAAGAGACACATTGATGAGAATGGCACTGACGAGCGTCATGTAGAAGCTGATCGAGTTGATCAGCGGGAACGCAACGTCACGCGCACCAATCTGCAGAGGCACCACGAAGTTGAACAGGGCCTGCATCATCACCATGGCCATGAAGAAAATCATGATCGTACCATGGGCCGAGAAGACCTGGTCATAATGGTGCGGTGGCAGATAACCGGGGTTACCTGCGTAAGCGAGGGCAAGCTGTGTACGCATCATCAACGCATCGGCAAAGCCACGCACGAGCATGACGAGGCCGAGAATGACGTACATGATGGCGAGTTTCTTATGGTCGACAGTCGTCAACCACTCACGCCACAGATAACCCCATTTTTTGAAATAGGTGACCGCCGCAAGAACGGCAATCCCGACTACAGCCACACCGATGAACGTACCGACAAGAATCGGCACATCATAAGGTATGGCAGAAAGGGTAAGTTTTCCGAGCATCTTTAGATCAGTCCTCACATGCCGGTATTGGAAGGTGCAGCCTCATGAGACTCAGCTGGCATGTTCATGGACTTTTCACCCATGTTCTTGCCGTGATCCTCGTGGCTCATGCCGACATTGTATTTCGCAACAATGCCCTCAAACAGCCCAGACTGTACGCTAGAGAAATATACGACCGGGGCCGGCTTTGGTGCCTCATCATGCGGGGCAGGCGGTGCGGTGTGATATTTCGGGTATGTCTGTGCGTCCAGAGCCTCTTTAGCTACAAGCGGATTGTCGCCGCTGCGTACATTCTGCACCCAAGCGTCAAACTGCTCCTGCGGCATAGCAATGGCACGGAAGCGCATATCGGAGAAGCCCGGCCCTGTATACTGGGCGGCCTCACCCTGGAAGTTACCTGGGCGGCTTGCCAGCAGGTGGAGCTGTGTTTCCATCCCAGCCATGCTGTAGATCTGAGATCCAAGCTGCGGAATGAAGAAGGATGTCATCACACTGTCAGACGTAATCCGGAAATCCAGAGGTGTCTTTGTGGGGACGTCCAGCTCGTTGATGGTTGCAATTCCAAGGTCTGGGTAAATGAACAACCATTTCCAGTCCAGAGAAATTACTTCCACATGGAGCGGTTTTGCATCAGGCGCACCGACTTTTGCCTGCATCTCCTTGGAGATCGGCTTATACGGGTCGTAATCGTGCGTGCTCTTATAGTTAAAGACACTCAGAACAAGAATGATCAGAATGGGCACGCCCCAAATGAACACTTCAATCTTGTTTGAATGTGACCAGTTCCGCAGATATTCCGCCTTCGTATTGGAAGCCCGATATTTCCAGGCAAATACGAGGGTCGCAATAATCACCGGAACCACAACGCACATCATGACGGCCCATTCAAGCACCATCATGTCGCGATTACCTTCCCCGATCGGGCCGGCCGGTTGAAGAAGATCAACCGTACAACCCGACAGCATCAATGCAGGCAACGCCGGGAAAAATCGCCAGAGTCTTTTCATGGATCCTGCCTCTATCTGTTGTTCCGCCATAAAAAGGCCGAAACACTTTCTGACACAGTCAGGACAGCGCAATCGCCACCGAACGTTGTCATCTTATATGTGCCTTTCCCGTTCGTATCCTGACAACAGAAGGGAACTCCCTCCTTACTCAATATGAAATATGGGGCCCTGAGACCCCAGTGCCGACCACTTTATTCAGCCTGAATAACGGAGATTACAAGGGGGCAATCCTCATAAAAAAAAAGAACCCCATAGGTCTTGTTTTAAGAAAGACCGGTTATCTGCCGTTTCTTAGAAAACACTATAAAATCGTGGAAAACAAGAACACATCCATTTAATTTTTCATTTTCTTTTCAATCGCAAAAAATCGCAACAAAAAAGGGCCCGAAGGCCCTTTTCCATATTCAGATACAAACCCGACTCATCAGGTATCAATCACGCCCACCAGACCGTGTCCCAGTAAACTGAAGAAGAAACTGAAAGAGATTCACGAAGTTCAGATACATCGAAAGGGCATCATAGACCCCCATCTTACCCAGCTCCTCCGCAGGGAGGACAGTCGCATATTGCTGGTAAGAAAACTTAATACGCTGCGTATCGTAAGCCGTCAGCCCCGTGAACAACAGCACCCCGACAAAAGAGATCAACACTGTCAGACCGTGAGCCGGGAGGAACATATTAATCAAAGACGCAATTACCAGTCCGACAAGCCCCATCGTCAAGAAAGACCCGAAACCCATCAGAGACCGGTTTGTCACATACCCCCAGAGGGACATCACCCCATAAAGAGACGCCGTAATAAAGAAGGTACGAACAACCGAAGCCCCAGTATATGCCATCAGCAGAGATGCCATGCTGATACCCATCACTGCGCTGAAGAGCAGGAAAAGCAGCTGCGCCGTAGAACGAGAAAGACGGTTCACACCAAAGGACAGCACCAGAACAAAAGCCAGAGGTGCAAAGATGCCCAGCATCCCCAAACCAGTAGGAGCCAGCGTGAAAACATCACCCCGCTGCACGACATGGAAGAATAGTGCCCGGAGAGACGTATGGACCACGGCATAAGCCGTTACCCCCGTCAACGCCAGAGCAAGAGCCATCCAGTTATAAACACGCAGCATATAAGCCCGCAGGCCTGCATCAAAAGCGACAGCTGACTGCCCCCGTGTCGTCTCAAAATCCGAATGGAAAGCCATAACACCCACTTACTGCGGAAGATCTACGGAAGAGGCCTATCCTGCCCCCTATCGTTTCCATAAGATGTGGGGTAGTTTCCTCTCAAGTCAAGAAGGTGGGAGACCCCCTCGGCTTTCTTTTTGTTAATCTCCCTTTCTGCGGGAGGTCTGTATGAACCTTTCCCTCGCCATCACGCTCTCCTCCACCCTTCAGGCTGAACTCGGCCTATTGCGTGGCAGTCTGGATGATGTCCACTGGACACCAGCAGAACAGAGCCTGATTCCTCTCCAGCACCTCGGCCATCTCTCCAGTCGTCATGAACTGGAAGAGCTGGATATGGCCCTCTCTCATTTACGGTGGGAACCGTTCCCTCTGGCACTGCATCAAGTGGCCCATCAGATGGGAGATGTGGAAGACCGGCTGACAGTCGGCGTTACACCGCAGCAGCCGCTGCTTACCTTACAGAAACGCCTTGCCACAGCCTTAAAGCGGGTAGGCCTCTCTCTGCCCCGCCGCACTGTCGTCCCAGAACTGACAGTCGCCCGGCTAGCACCAGCATCACCAACCGATCTCATCCCGTGGATACAGCGTCACAATCTGTTCCATAGCTCTGAAATGGTGGTGGATCATATAAGCCTGGTGGAACATTTACCCTCCAGCAGCGGCACGCATATCCGCCCACTGGAAAACTATATGGCCGGACCTGAATTCATCCAACCACCAGTGTCACTATCTTCCCACGAAGAAGACGAACTCTTTTAGACACCCAACAACAGTTTCAGGGCGTGATAATCTTCCGGTCGGCAAACAAGGAACCACCCTTCATCACTCTCAAGAGAGAAAAGCCCGAGACCAAAAGAAGCGTAGATATCCGCTTGCCGTGCCCCATATTGCAGGACGGCAAGCTGGCATCCTTCCTGCACGGCATAATCCCGCAAACGCCATATAGCACCACCCCGCCAGCCCCGTGCGCCTACAGCACCTCCCAAGCACAGCAAAACCGGCTCCGAAAGCAGGAACGGCTTTAGCCGAAGAACAGCGCACGCAGCCTTACCCGTGGCATCCGTCAGCATACCATCTGGCACGAAAAGACGTTCCAATGGCAAGGACAGGGCAAAATCTGATTCTTGGAGGCAGGCATAACGCACACGAGTATCCATATTCCACGGCAGAATATGAATCCGTGTCTTCCTAAGTGCCAACCAAAGGCCCACAACGCAGCAGAGTGCCGCCCCTCCCAGAAACCAGCGGCCTACAGCTGTATGAGCATCATAGACCATCGACCGCCACCACACATGCCCGAGATGACGTTGCCGAGCGATCCAGCTGACACCAGCTAGGCCACACAACCAGAGCGAAAATGGCGCCAGAATAAAGGGAGAAAACGGCTCAACCCGCCAGTAAGCCTGACGATAATAATTCTTGCGGAACGGCAGCAGCACAAGCAGGACGGCCAACACTACGACAAAAGCCACCCAATGGGCTTGCCGCACAGCCAATATCGCCAACGTAGCATAAAGAGCACCAACCGAAAGCCGCCATGCCAGTGCCACCCTTTGGGACAACCCAAGAGACAAACCAACAAGCATCACCCCAATAAGAGTGAGCAAAAAGGCCGCCCCTTGAAGGATGACTGCCCCCCAGAAAGAATGAAACAGAGGCAATGGTGCCAAAAGGGCATACACCACAATGACAATACCCAGCATGGCCTGACTGCCCGTCGCCACAACTGTGGAGAAGTCCGCTTCAGACGAACGCAAACTCTGGCTATGCTCCACGGTTTTACCAAACCGCACCAACAGAGGGGCACCCTTTATAAAAAGCTCATGCCCAGCGAACATGGCCCCGGCCAGAAGTAGAGGAATAATGTAGTAAAACAGCCGAAAGACCAGAATACTCGCCATGATATGGGGTACGGAAAACCACGGCGAGAGAGCGAGCAGCATAGTGCTATCGAACACCCCCAGCCCGCCCGGCACATTAGCCAAAAGCCCTGCCGTATAAGCCCCGATATAGATGGCCAGAAAGCCACCAAAAGTCAGGCTACTCCCCTGTGGTAACGTATCCAACACACACCAGGCAATCAGGGCTGTGGCAGACATGTCCGCCATGCTGGAAAATATCTGCCCCAGCCCAATCCGCCAGTCTGGAAAACGTAACGTCCATTTATAGATACGAACTTCCTGCTTCCAGCAGGGCAGAAGCACATAGGCTAGCAAAACAGCAAAACAGCCACCCCCGCCTATAGTCGTCATCCAGTGTGGGACATGGCGAACGTAAGGAATGATACCCGGCTGGTCCAGCAAGATAAAACCCACCAGCCCCAACATCCCCAGCCAGTAAGTGACCGAGCAGAACGCCACGATTGACGCAATCTTAAGCCCCGGCACGCCCCAATTACGATACAGCCTGTATCGCACTGCCGTGCCAGAAATAGCGGCACACCCCAGATTATGGGAGAGGACATAGGAACAAAACGCCACAAAGGCCGCTCGCCCCCACGAAACCCCCGCCTTTACATGCAGGCAAGCCAAACCATCATAAAAAGACAGAATGGCGTAAGAGAGGAACGTAGCCCCAGCCCCCTTCCACAAAGCAGATGTCGGAATAGCATGAAGCCCGCCCATCACCTGCTGAAGGGAAAGGTGCTGAAGCTCCCGCCAGATCACCAGACCAGCAACAATCAGCAGAACTAACCCCACCAATGCAGGCAGGCGTGTCAACAGACGCCTCAGCCGCCCTCCACCAGAGGGCGGAGACGCTACCTCCGCATTATCTGGCACACCGGAAGGATCCGTCATGCCTTAGCCCCGGCTCTCCTCTGCCACGGTCTCTTCTGCCGCCTCAACAGGGCGGGCCAGAGCCTCATCGATAAGAGCAATAGTCTCTTTCAACCCGAATAGAGCCGCAAAGATACCAAAACGAGGGCCTTCCTTCTGGCCCAAAAGCACCTCATACAGGCACCCGAACCATGAACGCAGCTCCGGCTTCGCAAAATAGCGTTTACCAACTTCAAAAACGACATTCTGCACGTCATCCGGGCTGGCATTCTCTGGCACGGTCTTCAGAGTTGCAGCGAGGTCCTCAAGCGCCTTGCGCTCCGTTGCTGTCGGCGCACGGAAGACCTTGGTCGGGCGGACACGTTCATTGAAGTAATCGAGGGCGTGCTGAACCAACCCAGCCACATACGGATGTGTCTCCGGCGACAGGCTGGAATCATAACGCCGGAGGAACTTCCAAAGCGTTTCCACCTCACGGGCATTAGCCACACTGGCCAGATTCAAAAGAGCGGTGAAAGAAACCGGGCTGGTATCCTGCGGGCGCAATGTACCTTCATGGACGAACCATACCGGATTGGACAGAAACTCTTCTGCACTCTGCTGCTCCCCCTTCTGCACGAGGGCGAGGTATTCGTCCGTCGCTCTGGGGATCATGTCCGTATAGAGCCGCTTAGCACGGGTCGGCTGCTGGAACATATAATGCGCCAGACTCTCCGCAGGGCCGTAGCGCAACCATTCTTCAACAGAGAGACCATTCCCCTTGGATTTGCTGATCTTCTGGCCGTTAGCATCCAGAAACAGCTCATAAGTCAGGTTCAACGGCGGCTCACTGCCAAGGATGCGGCAAATTTTGGAGGAGAGCTTTACACTGTCGATGAGGTCCTTACCGGACATCTCATAATCGACACCCAGCGCATACCAACGCATGGCCCAGTCGGCCTTCCACTGCATCTTGGCCTGCCCGCCATACACGGAAGTCTCGAAACTTTTGCCCTCATCGTCCTTCCAGACCACCGTTCCGGCATCCGGGTTGACGCTGATAATGGGCACCTGCATGACACGACCCGTCTCAGGGTGGATAGGCAACACAGGGGAGTAAGTTGCACGACGTTCCTTGCCCAGCGTAGGGGCAATCACCTCGATGATGCGGTCATGCTCTTCCAAAACACGCTTCAGGGCCGCATCAAAAATACCGGACGTGTAATAATCAGTGGCCGAGGCGAATTCGTAATCAAAACCAAATGCATCAAGGAACTGCCGCAGTCGGGCATTGTTATGAGCGGCAAAACTTTCATGCGTGCCAAATGGATCGGGAATACGGGACAGGGGCAGCCCCAGATGCTCTGCGAGCATTTCCTGCTGCGGCACATTCCCCGGCACTTTGCGCAGAGCGTCCATATCATCAGAGAACGCCAGAAGGCGCGTCTTGCGGCCTGTCAGCTCCTGAAAGGCCTGTCGAACCCATGTCGTCCGGGCAACCTCACCAAATGTACCGATATGAGGCAAGCCGGAAGGGCCATAGCCTGTCTCCATCAGAACCGGTTTACTAGGGTCCCTATCTGCCACACGGGCGGCCAGTTTGCGGGCTTCCTCAAACGGCCAGAGCTTGGGAAGGGACGAATCATTCTGGGGAGAAGGCGTTTTTTTCTGCATAAGACCATGTTAATTATGAACCCTCCCCCCTCTGGTCAAGTATTCAGGCGTTCCGTCTGCCGCTTTCCCCCTCGCAGGCAGGGGCCTTCCTGTGTATGAGTCTGGACATGTCCAGCCTGTTCCGCTCCTTCTTTGACGCTCCGGCCTTGATCGCACGGCATGGCCTCTCCTCCATCATTACCCCCGATGGTGAGGTGCTGGACATTCCCCTTTCCGAAGTCCGAGATACGCTTCGTCAGCTTCCTCCGCCTCTGCTCATTCATGGGCCTGCTACGCTCCGCTTGCTAGAGCTTCCCCCCGAGCCACTCCCCGCCCCTTGGCTGGACTTGCTAGAGCTTTTCTTGCTTGTCCACCCGGCCCGCAACGTCACTCCGACTGCCCGTGGCCTTGCTCTGGAGCTAAAGCTCATCCCCCCGGATGATGCCACCCCCTTGCAAGCTGACATCCTTTACAAAATCGCCCAGCATCTTTTGGATGAATTGGCAGAGCAATCCGCCCAGAAAATCGCCACGCTCCATCTTCTGCTCCCCACATTACGACAAGCCGGGTGGAGCTGGCATGACATCGTAAAAGATGCCCTCCCTGCTGCAAAAAACACAACACAGCACAACCGAGCAAAAGAAGTCGATGCTCTAAAAATATGGAAACGCCTACCCCAATGGGAAGAGCGTGCACCTCGCCCCCCTGCGGGCAGCCACTCCGTCAACCAGCAAGAGGCCCGCAAGCGTCTCTCTGCCCTGCTGGGTAAAGATGCCGAGCCACGGCCCGGTCAGGCTGATTTTGCCTCCGCCACTAGCTACGCCTTCACGCCCCGTGATGTTGCCAACACCCCCAACATCATGCTGGCAGAAGCAGGAACCGGTACCGGCAAAACAATGGGCTATATCGCCCCAGCCAGCCTTTGGGCCGAGAAAAATGACGGAGCTGTATGGGTCAGCACCTATACACGCCATCTACAACGGCAGATCGAACAGGAACTGACACGCCTCTACCCCGACCCGACAAAACGGCACGAGCTGGCTGTCATCCGCAAAGGGCGGGAGAATTATCTTTGCCTGCTAAATCTGGAAGACATCACCACCACCCTGCTCAACCGTTCACCACAGCAAGGGCAGAGTGGCCTTATTCCACTGGTTTTCCTCGCTCTCTGGGCCGAAGCTACAGAAGATGGCGACCTCATGGGTGGTGATCTACCCGGCTGGTTTGGCGATCTCTTCCAATCAGGATTACTGAACATGATTGCCGACCGGCGGGGTGAATGCATCCATTCTGCCTGTCCGCATTACCAAAGCTGCTTCATTGAACATGGCATCCGTCGTGCCCAACACGCCCAATTCGTCATCGCCAATCATGCGCTCGTCCTATCGCAAGCAGCGTGGAATGCCATGCTACCGCAGGACACAGCCCCCGGTAATCTGCCAGACGAGAATGGCGTCCCCACCCGCTATATCTTTGACGAAGGGCACCATATCCCCGATGCCGCCGACAGTGCTTTCTCGCTGGTCTTTTCCGGACTAGAAGCCGCCGACCTGCGCCGCTGGATCTTGGGAGCCGAAGGGGGACGCTCCCGCGCCCGTGGGCTGCTCCGCCGCATGGAAGACCTTATGGAACGTCTTCCCTCCCTTAAGGAAAGCCTTCAAGAACTTATCTATGCCACACAAAAGGGATTGCCACGCCCCGGTTGGAGTAGCCGCTTACACGAGGCACGACAGGCCCGTCTGACACCACAGTTTGAGGACACAAACCTACCGGAAGAAGAGACCTCTGCCCTACTGCCTGATGATACTGATGAAGAAACGCCCTCTCTCGACGTCATAGAGCAAACCCCACTTACCCAACCAGCTGAAGATTTCCTTCAAATGCTGGACATGCATCTTGATGCCCGTATAGCCGAACTACAAATGCTGACACGGGGCGAACATGGCCATTATCCACGGCAAGAATGTGACCTGCACCCTATCCCCACCCCGCTACGAGACCGAGCCGAAGGCCTGCTAACCGCACTTCAGGACATTGTGACCCCGTTGGACCGGGTCATCAAACATCTGCAAAACGCTCTGGAGGAACAGGAAGAAGAGCCAGACACTGCTTTTCAGCAACGGCTGGAGGGCACTATCCGTAGCCTCCATCGCCGGGCACTCTCCCGCCTGCAAGGCTGGATCAACATGTTACGGGCGATCATCGACCAGCCCATAGCCCAGCCGAGCTTGCCCACTTATGTGGACTTCATCCACCGTGAACCTCTCCCCTCCACACGGGTTCTACAGAAGGGGCACGACATTGCCCTGAACCGCCACTGGCTAGACCCGACCATTCCCTTTGCTGGCACTCTGCAAAGCACCACACACGGGCTGCTCATCACCTCCGCCACATTGCGGGACCGCAGCCCAAATGAGGACGGAGACACCGGATGGGAAAAGGCCGAACGGCGACTAGGAACAGCACACTTCCTCAATCCCCCTATGCGGGCAGCTCTGATGAGTCCGTTCGATTATGCTCACCAGACACGAGCTTACATCATCACCGATGTTTCCAGAAACCCGACAATACAAGCACAGGCTTTTCAGGCCCTATTCGAGGTTGCGCATGGTGGGGCCTTGGGGCTTTTCACAGCCATTCGGCGACTGAAGGAGGTTCATCGGCGCATCCATGAACCACTAGGGATGAAGCATATCCCGCTTTATGCCCAGCATGTCGATGCTATGACCAACGCCACACTGGTTGATGTTTTCCGTACTGAAACCAATAGCTGCCTACTGGGGACAGATGCCATGCGGGATGGCGTGGATGTCCCCGGTGAGGCCCTCCGCATGGTGGTGATGGAGCGCACCCCCTGGCCCCGCCCCGACATTCTACACAGGGAACGCCGCCGCCATCTCTCTGGCGGCAGGCCGGGTGACTATGACGACCTCATCACCCGAATGCGCCTGCAACAAGCCTTCGGGCGGCTCATCCGCCGTGCTGATGACCGAGGGGTGTTCATCATTCTGGACAGCCGGATGCCGTCCCGCCTCCTCTCCGCCTTCCCGGACGGTGTTCCCATCCAGCGTTTGCCACTGACCGAAGCACTGGCAGACATTGACGGCTTCCTAAACCGATAACCCACAAAAAAAGCCCCGCTCCCAAAGGGGCGAGGCTTTTCTTTTGACCTGTCGTAACAGGAGGCCATCCCGGCCAAAGTGACCGGGATGGGGAAGAATGAGCGATCAGAAGCCGCCCATACCACCCATGCCACCCATTCCGCCCATGCCACCCATACCGGCACCAGCAGCATCGTCGGACTTCTTCTCCGGACGCTCGGCAACCATGGCTTCCGTGGTGATCAGCAGGCCAGCAACAGATGCGGCATCCTGCAGGGCTGTACGAACGACCTTTGTCGGGTCGATGATACCAGCAGCCACGAGGTCCTTGTACTCACCCTTCTGGGCGTCAAAGCCTTCGTTGTAGTTGCTCAGTTCCAGAACCTTGCCAGCAATCACAGCACCATCTTCACCGGCGTTGTGGGCGATCTGGCGCAGCGGAGCCTGCAGAGCCTTGCGAACGATCTGAGCACCAGCACGCTGGTCATCGTTCTCGAAGGCCAGGTCATCGAACAGCAGGCTTGCACGGGCCAGAGCCGTACCACCACCCGGGACGATACCTTCTTCAACAGCGGCGCGGGTGGCGTGCAGAGCGTCATCAACGCGGTCCTTACGCTCCTTCACCTCAACCTC
The DNA here is from genome assembly GCF_002003665.1 of Bombella intestini. Lineage (GTDB taxonomy): Bacteria > Pseudomonadota > Alphaproteobacteria > Acetobacterales > Acetobacteraceae > Bombella > Bombella intestini. The sequence continues at coordinate 90,600 of NZ_JATM01000001.1, read as the reverse complement.
GGTGCTGCCACCAACGCGGATGACGGCAACGCCACCAGCCAGCTTGGCCAGACGTTCCTGCAGCTTCTCACGGTCGTAGTCAGATGTCGTAGCTTCGATCTGGGAGCGGATCTGAGCGCAACGGCCCTTGATACCCTCAGCAGCACCGGCACCTTCAACGATGGTGGTGTTCTCTTTGTCGATATGCACCTTCTTGGCTGTGCCAAGCATATCCAGCGTGACGGATTCCAGCTTGATGCCGATATCCTCGGAAACAACCTGACCACCGGTCACGATGGCGATGTCTTCCAGCATAGCCTTGCGACGGTCACCGAAGCCCGGAGCCTTAACGGCAGCGATCTTCAGGCCACCACGCAGCTTGTTCACAACCAGCGTTGCCAGTGCTTCACCATCGACTTCCTCAGCGATGATCAGCAGCGGACGGCCAGACTGCACAACGCTTTCCAGCAGCGGCAGCATCGGCTGGAGAGAAGAAATCTTCTTCTCGTGGATCAGGATGTAGGGGTTTTCCAGATCAGCCGTCATCTTCTCCGTATTCGTCACGAAGTACGGGGAGATGTAACCACGGTCGAACTGCATGCCTTCCACGACATCCAGCTCGGTGTGCAGGCCCTTAGCCTCTTCCACCGTGATGACGCCCTCGTGGCCGACCTTCTCCATAGCTTCGGAGATCATCTTGCCGACTTCGGACTCACCGTTAGCGGAGATCGTACCAACCTGAGAAATCTCATCCTGAGAAGAGATCTTCTTGGTGCGGGTCTTCAGCTCGTCCACAACACGCAGCACGGCCTTGTCGATGCCACGCTTCAGGTCCATCGGGTTCATGCCAGCGGCAACAGCCTTGGCACCCTCACGGATGATAGCCTGAGCCAGAACGGTAGCGGTCGTGGTACCATCACCAGCCACATCGTTGGTCTTGGAGGACACTTCACGCACCATCTGTGCGCCCATGTTCTCGAACTTGTCGGCCAGCTCGATCTCCTTGGCAACAGAAACGCCGTCCTTGGTGATGCGGGGAGCACCGTAGCTCTTGTCCAGAACAACATTGCGGCCCTTCGGACCGAGTGTCACCTTCACGGCATTGGCGAGAATATCCACACCACGGAGCATACGCTCACGGGCATCAGCACCAAATTTTACGTCTTTAGCAGCCATTATACCTAATTCCTTTAAAGATGGTCAGAGAGAGTTCTGGAAAGTGGCTCAGCCAACGATCCCCAGAATGTCGCTCTCTTTCATGATCAGCAGGTCTTCACCAGCGATCTTCACCTCAGTACCGGACCACTTGCCGAACAGGACACGGTCGCCAGCCTTAACATCCAGCGGTACAACCTGGCCCTGCTCATTGCGAGCACCGGAACCAACAGCCAGAACTTCGCCTTCCATCGGCTTTTCTTTGGCTGTCTCAGGAATGATGATGCCACCGGCGGTTTTTTCTTCACCGTCCAGACGGCGGACCACTACACGGTCGTGAAGGGGACGAAACTTCGTCATGGATCACTCCATTCTAGGCTGGCCCTTCTATAAAGCAGCACAGCCGGGTTATTGCGCTCATTTCAGCAGCGCACCAATAAACTCCCCGATCACACGGGGCGAGTGAGAGATAGTGATGGCCCCTTCCAGCGTCAAGAACTCACCCCCCTGAGGTAGCTGACATTTTTAATCGTTCTTACCTGAAAATTTTATCGTTTTAATATGTAAGACCTATCATAGTGCCTTTACCGCCAAACCTCTTGCTCCGGGCTGTGAATGAGGTGAAAACTGCTTCTACCGCCCCTGAAGGGGCATCCCCCCAGAGGACAGGAGAGTCCATCATGGAACTGCATCTGCAAGGACGATCGGCTATCATCATGGGAGGAAGCCGAGGCCTTGGGCTAGCCATTGCCCGATCACTAGCTCGGGAGGGTGTCCGCCCCTGCCTGCTGGCCCGTGATGAAAACAGGCTACGGCAAGCCGCCCACGACCTCGCCGCCGAAAGTGGCATCACACCACATTGGTATGCCGTGGATTTTTCAGAGCCGAACAGCGTACAGACCTGCCTAAATGCCCTACGGGACATTGTGCCAGAAACAGACATCATCATCGGCAATGGCGGCGGCCCGCCTCTGGGGCCTGCTACGGCATGCGATCCAGCACTCTGGCAGAAAGAAACCGCCACAATGCTACTGCCTGTCATGCAGATGACAGACCAATATCTTCCGGGCATGAGGCAACGGCAATTCGGGCGGATCATCATGGTGTCTTCCACCAGTATCGTAGAACCCATCCCCAACCTTGTCCTCTCCAGTGCTTTACGCTCTGCACTGGCAAGCTGGGGCAAAACACTGGCTCGAGAGGTTGCCCATGATGGCGTGACGGTTAACACACTTCTGCCCGGCCGTTTTGAAACAGACCGCATCACCTCACTAAATGCGATACGGGCGGAAAAAGCCGGCATCCCCCTTTCTGAATTCCGTAGGCAGAAAGAGGATGGCATTCCCATTGGCCGTTATGGACAACCCGAGGAGCTCGGCCACATGGCCACTTTCCTTGCCAGTCCACTGGCAGCCTACATTACTGGCACCTGCATCCCGGTTGATGGAGGATTGCTTCACGGTTTCTGAGGCCCCCCTATACAAAAGGCCTCCCCGCTAACTAGCAGGGAGGCCTCTTTTCATAAGTCGTTCAGACGCTCTGTTCAGCCAAACAGCACACGTCCAGCAACGGCATCCAGACGAGCCAGAACGGAGAAGTCTCTGGCTTCCGGCGGAGTGATGATGGCGTTGTCCAACGCACGCTCGGCAGCACCAGGCCCCGTGCAGATAGGCCGAGGCTTACCAAGAGCAGGAATAGCACGGCGGACAAGCTCCCGTGCGTGTTTGGAGTTGCTCTTCATGGTGCGGACCACAGCCTCTACCGTGACATTCTCATGCTCCTCATGCCAACAGTCATAGTCTGTTACCATAGCGACCGTGGCGTAGTTCATCTCGGCTTCACGGGCCAGACGGGCTTCCGGCATGTTTGTCATGCCAATGACGGAGGCCCCCCATGAGCGGTACAGCTCACTTTCAGCACGGGTAGAGAACTGCGGCCCTTCGATCACAACATAGCTACCGCCTCGTGCAACGGTGATCCCCAGCTTCTCGGCCTCATCCGCCAGCGTGCTGGCCATGCGGGCAGAAACAGGCTCGCCCATACTGACATGCGCCACGCAGCCTTCCTCAAAGAAAGTACGAGGGCGGCCCTGTGTCAGGTCGATGAACTGGTCCACCAGCACGAAATTACCCGGTGCTAACTCTTCCTTCAGAGACCCCACAGCGGAGAGAGAGATAATATCCGTCACACCGGCACGTTTGAGGGCATCAATATTCGCACGATAATTCAAACGGGATGGCGGAATGGGGTGCCCACGGCCGTGGCGGGGCAGGAACACGCACTTCACACCCTCCAGCGTGCCGAACAGCAGCTCATCAGAGGGAGAACCCCAGGGAGACTCACAACGGCGCCATTCCCGGTTTTCCAACCCATCAATCTCATACAGGCCCGAGCCCCCGATGACACCAATGACGGGCTCGATCGTCTTGTCTGCTACCATAAATCCTCACTTCATCCTGCCTCGACCCGGTCGCCGCTCGCAGGCACTCTATCCCGCACAACCCTTCCGGCAGTCTCTCATCAGATAGCGGAGACTGTTTCAGAAGACCAACCCAAAAATCAAGGGAAAGACCTGTCTCGCCTTTTTACAGCTGCAAGAAAAGTCAGTAAGCCAGACAGACGCTTTTAGCTTATGAACAACCATGGTCCTCTCGGAAGGCCGCGTTACTGAACTCTACCACATCATGATCAGGAGAGGCTCATGTCGTCCACATCCCCCTTTACCCTCCCAGACGTCCCTCATGCTAGCCTGAAGGATGAAGCCCAAAACTGGTTCAAAAGTCTGCGGGACAGGATATGTGCCGCTTATGAGGCCCTAGAAGACGAAGCCGCCAACAGAGAGTCTCCCATCCTGAAAGGGCATGAACAGCCGGGGCGTTTCCAGCGGACATCATGGGATCGGCCTGAAGGCGGCGGCGGTGTCATGTCCATCATGAAAGGGCGTGTTTTTGAAAAAGTGGGCGTAAATATCTCCACGGTTTGGGGCGAATTTTCACCCGAGTTCCGCAAAACTATTCCCGGCGCAGAGGAAGACCCACGATTCTTCGCCACGGGTATCTCGCTGGTGGCCCACCCCTGCAACCCGCATGTCAGTGCGGCACATTTCAACACCCGCATGATCATCACCTCCAAAGGTTGGTTTGGTGGCGGTGGGGATATTACCCCCATGTTCCCCACACATGCAGAAGCCCATGAAGACGCCGCAGAGTTTCACCGAGCTTTTCAGGCAGCCTGCGACAAGCATAACCCGGAGTATTACCCCCGCTTCAAAAAATGGTGCGATGACTATTTCTTCCTGAAGCACCGCAATGAGCCCCGGGGGCTGGGAGGTATCTTTTATGATTGGCTGGACAGCCAAAACCTCGCCAATGACTTCACCTTCACCCGTGACGTAGGGGAAGCCTTCTTGAACAGCTATACCGGGATTGTCCGCAAGCGGATGTTCACGCCATGGAGCGATGAAGACCGACTAGCCCAGCTCCAACGGCGTGGACGGTATGTGGAGTTCAACCTCCTTTACGACAGAGGCACGCTGTTCGGTCTGAAGACGGGCGGCAATACAGATGCCATCCTGATGTCCATGCCGCCGGAAGTCATCTGGCCATAAAAAACGACCGCCAGAAGGAAGAATATGGGATGTCCCGTTCCAGACCTTCTGGCGGCACTAAAATCTAGTCTGCCCTGCACCCACACAGGTCAGTCGTCATAGCCCTGCGGATGTTGTTCTCGCCACCGTAAAGCGGTCTCAACAATCTGATCAAGTTCTAGAAACTGCGGTGTCCACCCTGTATCAGCACGCAATAGAGCGGGGTCAGCCACTAACTGCGCAGGGTCCCCATCCCGCCGAGGGGCTGCCTCCCATGGCACGTCCCGACCGCTTACTCTCTCGACACTGGAGATAACCTCCAGATTTGAATAACCCCGCCCGGTACCAACATTGTAGCACACACTACGCTCATCAATCTGATCAAGTGCCTTAAGATGAGCATCCGCAAGGTCACTAACATGCACATAATCCCGGATGCAGGACCCGTCATGGGTGGGATAATCCGTACCAAAAAGCCTAAGAGCAGGCCGAAGTCCTAAAGCGGCATCAATGGTTAAGGGGAGCAGATGGGTCTCTGGCTGATGGTCCTCACCGGCTCGCCCGGCGGGGTCCGCACCTGCGGCATTAAAATAGCGCAGACACGCACTCCGTAGGCCGTAAATCCTATCTGCCCAATGCAGGATGCGTTCAATCATGAACTTGCTTTCCCCGTAAGGAGAGCCGGGTTCAACGGATGCAGTTTCAGAGATAAGGCTGGGGCAGTCACCCGCCCCTCCGAACAAGGCGGCTGTTGATGAGAAAACGAACTTCCTCACGCCATGCGCCACGCAGGCCTCAACGAGATTGAGGGTGGTAAGGCTATTGCGCCGCAAATAGTAAAAAGGCCTCTCCACACTATCGGCAACCAAGGAGAGCGCAGCAAAGTGCAGCACCCCATCCCACGGCCCCTGCGCAATAATGTCCAATGTAGCCCCATAATCCACCAGATCAACCTGAAACAAAGGCACATCAGGAGGGACGGCAGAGCGATGGCCCGTACTCAAGTCATCAAGAACGGCCACCTCATGCCCTGCATCCAGCAGAGCCAGCACAACATGACTACCAACAAAACCAGCACCACCCGTGACCAGATAACGCATTAGAGCCTCTTATCCATACATGCACTGTAAAGAGGCAACTGACCGTATCAGGCACTGTCCCCCATAATACCGTCCACCAACACATGGGGCAGCCCACGGGGGCAAACCTCAAGGCGGGTCTGGACACCGTAGACCTTCGCCAGAACCGCTGGCGTTGTAACGGCCATGACCGCTCCCTGTGCCACAAGCTGGCCATCCCGCATATAGACAACATCATGAGCTCGTTGCAGAGCTATGTTCAAATCATGAACAACCAGTAGCGTCACGATATGACGTTTTCGTGTTTCACGCCGGACGACATCCATAACGGCAAATTGATAGCGTAAATCCAACGCACTCAATGGCTCATCCAGCAACAGCATGGCCGGGCGGCGGACCAGAGCTTGAGCCAATCCCACCATCTGCCTCTGCCCACCAGACAGCTCATCCATGTAACGCAGGGCTAGTTGGCCAATGCCCAATTCCTCCAGAACATCCGTGCTTTCCCGCAGGGCACATTCAGCAGAGACAGCCTCCCCCGCACGGCGGGCAACCATCACAGCCTCAATCACCTGAAGATGAACAGCGGGCGGAAGGCTCTGCGGCAGATAGGCTGCCAGTCTAGCCCGCTCCCCTACGCCAAGCTTGGAGAGGTCCTGCCCAGCAAGGCGGATATGTCCCTCTGCACGGGTCAAGCCAGCGATACCCCGCATCAGCGTGGATTTGCCCGAGCCATTCGGCCCCAGCAGAGCCGTCACACGTCCTGCCCGCATAGGAGCAAATGTCATGTTATGCAGCACCTGCCGCCGCCCATAATGGACGCTGATCCCCTCGACCTCAAGCTGATGTGTCGGACAGTTCACCATCTCAGGCCCCCTTTCTCAGAACCACAGCAAGGAAGAAGGGAATCCCCACCAGAGATGTGACGATCCCAACCGGAATCACGACCCCCGGAAGAATATTCTTGGCAGCGATAGAGGCCAGCGACATGATGAGCCCCCCGCACAACGCCGAACCGGGTAGATAGAAACGGTGATCCTCCCCCAGCAGGCGGCGAGCAATATGCGGTGCCACCAACCCCACAAAACCAATCGTCCCCACAAAAGACACGGCCAGAGCGGACAACATACTAATACGCAGCAGGGACATCATCCGCAGACGTTTCGTATCAACGCCATAACTGGCAGCTCTGTCCTCCCCAAGGCGCAGAGCTGTCAAAGCTGGAGCAGACCGGAAACAGAATGGCAGAACCAGCAGGCAACCAATGCCCATGACGGAGATCTTGCCCCAGTCAGCCCGTGTCAGGCTCCCCATCGTCCAAAATACGAGGTCCTGCAACGCATCTTCATCAGCGATGAACTGCATCAAGGCCACAAACGCATGGAAGGTAAAAACCAGCGCAATGCCGAACAACACCACCATAGCCGTGGAATGGCCCCGAGCCCGGGCTACCAGCTCCAAAAGGCCAGCAGAACCTACGGCAAACACGAAGGCATCCAGCGGCACCATCCAATTCTCTGGCACATACGGGATATGCCAATGCAGCACGATAGCCAAAGACGCCCCAAAGGCCGCAGCAGCAGACACGCCGAGCGTATAGGGACTAGCCAATGGGTTATCCAGAACCGTCTGCATCTCCCCGCCAGATATCCCCAAAGCCACCCCGACCAGAGCGGCCATCAGGGCATATGGCAAGCGGATATGCCAGACGATAACAGCATTTGTCCCGGAGGAAGGATTAAGAAGGGCATGCAACAAAGCCGAAGGGCCAAGCCCAGCCGGGCCAAGGGAAAAGTCCAGCAGGATGGAAAAGAGAATCAAGCCTGCCAAAAGACAGAGAAGCCCCACCCTGTGGCGGGTCAACTTTACATAAGATGCCTGTATACCTGTCAGCCGTGCAGCAAGGCGGGCCATCTCGGCTGATGACCCGCCTGTTGTAGTCTCTCTCTCTTTAGTGGGCATCCGCCTTAATCCAATACGTCCCGCTGTTAGGCATCACTGTAAAACGGCTCTGTATCAGACTGCGGTCGGCGTCCGGATCCAGATCCTTGAAACGTTCGGGATAGAACCATTTAGCCATGACCTCAATGGCAAGAATGTTGAACGGGCTGTCATAGAATGTATGCCAGATGCCATAGGCACGCCCGTTACGCACGGCACTCAACCCGGCAAGTTCCGGTGCTTTCAGGAGAGCTTGCAGGGATTCCTGCGCCAATTCCGGCGTTACCTGAGAGCCCATCTTCAGTCCCGGCCCGCTGTTACCGGGCCCCCGTGTACCATCGAGGATCAAGACATCCGGGTCCTTCGCAATGACCATTTCAGCTGAAACATCGCCAATATAACCCGGTAGAAGATCAGCCGCGATATTGCGGCCACCGGCAGCCTCGATGAAGGCCCCCATATTACCCCGCCCGGCCGTATGACAGCAGCTTTGCCGTGCCCCGGCCAGCATATTGATAAACACGGCGGGACGTTGATTCTCTGGAATGGACCCCACAACAGACTGAATGAGCTTCAACCGGCTTTCATAAAAATCAGTATAGGCTTTGGCTTCTGCCTCACGTCCGAGAGCCTGCCCGAGAATCAGCATGCTAGGCACGGTCGTCTTTACCGGGTCCTGCCGGAAATCCACAAACAAAACGGGAATATGAGCCGCCCTCAGACGAGCCGTGACATCACCAGCCTGCCCCGGCCCGTGACCGGTCGTGCTAAAAATGGCAAGGTCTGGGTGTAGGTCCAGCACCTTTTCCGGGCTGATCGTATCGGCAGTCGTCCGGCCAATCACGGCCACCTTGTCCGCCTCCGGGAATGTCTTGAGCATCTGCTCGTAATTCTGTTTATCGGCTTCCCGGAATTCGCCCTGCCACCCTACGATGCGGTCGAAAAGATGTCTGCCTTCCAGCGGCTCCAGAGCGTAAATCAACCGCCCTTCCCCCAGAATGATACGCTGAGGATGGTCGGGTACGGATACAACCTCCCCCGTGATATCACGCACATCTTTTGCCTGAGCCTGATGGACCGGCACTGCACTGCTCGCCAAAGCCGCCAGCATAACGCCAGCAGGGCCGAACAGGTTCTTCAATGAAACCATGATGTTACGCCTTTCCCCAGAAAGATCACCCCGCGAGGATACCATATCCCCTGCCGGACGAGACTTCCTATCTCAATTGATAATCATTCTCGATACGATTTGTTATAGAAAACCTCTTCCGCTTCTCCAAGGTCGGAATGGCTTTCCTTTCACACCTCTAGCGTTTTTTCCGTAAAAGAAGCCGTAAAGCTCCCTGATTGCCCTGATGACTATGCACCACCCCCAGCACCATAGGGGCAATATCTGCTCTGTGCAGCCAATGGGGCAGCTCCCGGCGGATACTGCCTCCACGGGCACCACTGCCCAACCCTGTAACAATCTCAACACAACGCCAGCCCATGACACGGCTACGCTGCATGAAGCGATGAAACTCCTCAAACGCTTCCTGAACGATATAACCATGTAGGTCGAGCCGGGCATCAACCCGAATCTGCCCACGGGAAAGGCGACGCCACTGCGTATCATCCAGACCGGGCGCACGAACCCCGACATGAGGGGCGGGACGAACTGGCGTTGATGCCCGAGCCGGTGGAGCACCCCTCACCAGTCGCACAGTCACCATGCCCGTCATCCGTCCCCCTGCTGGCTGGCGTGGCGATGCACCCGCTCCCTGCCCGGGTGATGCCTCAGCTGGTGCTTTCGCCGCATCCTTCCGACCACGCAGAGGTGCTACGCCCTGTACAAAAGCACGCCATAATGCTGCTTCATCATCACCGAGAATCCGTTTTGCCACCTTATTGCGTCCCGTCTTCCATCAGTGCATCGGTACCATCACCCTGCGCTATCATGGCACGCAGCCGTTTGCGTGCAAACCGGACATAAGTCGTATCCGCCTCAATCCCGATGGAGCGTATCTTCAACGACTCTGCGGCAATAAGGCTCGTACCTGTCCCCATAAACGGGTCTAGCACTATCATATCCGGTTTCACCCCATGCAGGCGGATGCAGCGTTCTGGCAGAGCAACCGGGAAGGTTCCCGGATGGCTGTAGCGGGCCTGCCGACTCCGAACTGTCTCGTAAGGAATGAACCATGTATCCCCCCGGCAGCGGCGATCCTCCCGGTGCTGCCGGCGATGAATATTACTCTTATCCGTGAATGGCACACCCGCACCGAGCCTATCCAGCTCCACATCACCTTGTTTCGTCAGATGGAAAATATGTTCATGGTTCCGGTTGACGTAACGGAGGGAATTGACCGGCTTAAAATGCCCATGCGTAACCTCCCCTACCGCCACAGATTTAATCCATGAAATATGGTTCTGGAGGGTAAAGAGCTTTCGCAACCGGACCATCAACTCGAAGGGCAGCCACGGCTGTGCGGACGACCCCGCAATATTGAGGAAAAAAGAGCCATCATCCCGCATGACACGGGCCACCTTGGAGCAAATAACCTCCATCCAGTCGAGGTAACTCTCCTCAGACAGGCTGTCTTTATAGCTCCGATAGGCCAAGCCAAGATTATAAGGGGGGGATGTCACCACCACATCCACACTACCGGCGGGCATGCGCCGCATGACACTCAGGCAATCCCCCCGGATGAGCGTATGCATCCCCAGCGTCTCACGACGCGCACGTATCATCTGGCCGTCTGCCCTACCCCTGCTGGAATGCTCCCAGCCACGGTAACAGTTGGCTGGTCCTCCGCCCTTTTAGCTTCAGGCAGCGGAACCAGAACCATCATACGGCCATGATTCTTCATATCTCCGGCAATATTTGCGGCTCTATCGCCCCAGCCAAGGAAGAGGTCCCCTCGTGCGGCACCTCGTATGTCACTGCCTGTATCCTGTGCAAAGACCATCCGTGACCACGTCACAAAACGCCCCTGCGCATCCTTTCCACTAATATCTACCCACACGGGCATCCCATAACCGATGAACCGTCTATCCACGGCGAGAGAGCGTTGCGGTGTCAACGGCAGGCCAAAAGCACCTGTCGGCCCTTCATTCTCTGTGCGCTGCGTACGACGGAAGAAAACGTAACTTGGATTTGCCTCCAGAATGGCAGTCGCCTGAGCCGGATTGTTAGCCAGCCACTCCCGGATGCTCTGAGCATTGACCTCTTCCGGCTTCATCAGCTTGCGTTTGATCAACACACGACCAATCGGAACATAAGGCTGCCCGTTGCGTCCATCATATCCAAGAAACACCTGCTGCCCATCTGGCAAACGCAAACGGCCAGACCCCTGCGTCTGTAAGAACAGCAAATCGACCGGGCTTTTCAACCAAGCAATTTCGAGGCCTTTGCCCTCCAAAGAACCTGCATCAATGGCTGCTCGGTCATCATAAGGACGGAAAACGGAGTTTACCCAATGGCCATATTCCAGTTCGCCATTCTCATTCCGGCCCCGCAGAAGGTCCTTCGGGCGACCATAAACGGGAATCTGATACTCACCACCCCGTGTCAGTGAGGCCGGAACTTCCGGGTCATAATAGCCTGTGTAGAAAGCGTCCTGCTTTACAAAGTAAGGCTGGAACCAGCTTTCAAAAAACTGTTTCGCCTCTGCCCTATTGGTAGCCTGTACGGAAGACACTGCCGTGCAGACATTTTGCCAATCCTTCATGTTACGGCCGTAAGGCAGGGTTTTAGCACCCCCAAGGGATGCATCCGCTGGCAGATGGGCAATGCGTAAACATTCCATCCTCACCATACCAACAAGCCCGGTATGGTCCTCGCTCTCCCACCCCGACAGCTGCCCAAAACTAACGGGCGTGATATCCACCTTCCCCATCGGCACGCCGGGCATACACCCGGACAGAGCCAGCGCCATCAAAGGGGCTAATATCGGACCAGCAGAGGAGAAACAGCGTTTTATCATAACAGAGCCACCCGCCCCGGTATGAACAGTACCGGGCCTTCATCATACCCGGCCTCCCCGTACGGGAGACCAACCTTATCAGAGCGGGGTAGCCTCACTCGGCCTCTGTTGCAACCACCTTCCACTGGCCATTTACACCCTGTTCAAAGCTCCAGCGGTCACGGAACTCTGTCAGAGCTTCCGTCCCCTCAACGAGGGTACCCTGCTCGTCCCGGCAATAACTAACCTGCCACGACACAATGCGAACACAGAGGCGGCAGACATCACTACCTTCACCCGCCGCAACGGCAGACACATAATCCAGCCGCTCAATACGCCGTAGCTCCAAATGCACCTGCTCTTGGCGTTTCTGCCGCTCCTCCAGTGCATGACGGAAAGCAGCCAACACATCAGGGGCCAACACCTTCTCCAGCGTGGCGACATCAGCGCAAGCAAATGCTTTAACGGTACGGGCAAAAATATCCTCAGCCTTCTTGAGGAAATATTCGGCCGAAAACCCGTTGATGTCCGTACCGACTCGGACAAGCGCCTGCCCAAGCTGCGTATCAGCCTGCGGCAGCCCGTATTCTGTCGCTTTTTGCTCTACCCCAGAGCGACCGGGCAACGGCGGGGGCTTGGGGGCCTCTGCTACGCCTCCTTCCTGCTTCCTGCCAACTGTTTGAGCGGTCGGCATCTGCTCCTGCCGGATGGCCTGTGCCCCCATACGGCGCCCCAGAACAAAAAACACGGTACTGCCCACCGCTACAGCTAGCAGAGCCCAAAAAACGATATCCCAAGGGAAAGCCGTCATCTTACGTCCTAATCATCACATCCGGGCACAGACCTGCGCAGCCCTACCCGTACCATGCCCTAAAGGTAGGATGCTCTAGCAGCAATCTCAAGACTTCCCGCCATATCCTGCCTTATTGGGGAGACAAAGGGGCCTCCCTGCTTGGCCCCTTCCCCAAGACATGCTACCGGCTGAGAGGACACGCTCATGCAGGGTATAGGCCTTGTCCCCCGTACTGGCGGACAGCTTCTCCCGCAGGCATATTATGCAGGCACATTCACACAAGGATGATTCAGATGCCCGATACAAAAAACCCAGAAACCCCGCAGGACAACACACCACCATCCCTGCCGCTGGCCATCAATTTGCAATACACCAAGGACCTGTCCTTTGAGGTCCCCCGTGGTGCAGCTACTTTCACGTCACTTCAGGCCCCGCCGCAGGTTAACGTGAATATTGATGTGCAGGCCAATCGTATCGAACAGGAACAGTCCATCTACGAGGTCACGCTGATCATCCGTACCGAGGCGACTGAAGCCCCGCTGGAAGGCAGCAAGGAGCCGGGGCCTGTCGTCTTCATCGCAGAACTCGCCTATGCCGCTATCGTCACGCTGGACAACCCACCGCAGGAAATCATCGAACCGATTCTGCTGGTGGAAGTGCCCCGCCTGATCTTCCCCTTCGCCCGGGCCATCATCAGCGATGTGACACGGGATGGCGGCTTCCCACCGGTTGCTCTCCAGCCAATCGATTTTGCCGCTCTGTGGCAGGCCAAGCAGGAGCAAAACTTCCCTGAGCCAGAAGGCGAAGCCTGATCTACAGGCCATCACGGTCTTAGTATGGGTAAGGCGGGCCTTAAATGGTCCGCCTTTTTTCATGTCTCTTCCCAAGCACGGTAAGGGGTGAGCCAACCTCAATACAGCCCCACTGCCCCATCGACTCAGCACGTTTGGCAATAGCCTGTGAGAAGCAGATAGCCCGACACTGGCCAAGCCGATCATGAAGCTCTGGCGGGCACAATTCCATAAATAAAGACACTGTTTCGCTGGAGTAAAAAAGGACAGCTTCCAGCTCTCCAGTAGCCAAAGCCTCCAACGCTGCCCCGGAAAGATGCTCTACAGGCTGTACCTGATAGGCTTCAACCCTCTGCGCTCCCAACTTTACTGCCAGATCAACCCCATATGGCTGGCCATGCCGCCCCCGTCCGCAGGCCAACAAAAGGTCGGAGCCATATAAATTTTTCTGGCGACACAGTGCTTCCAATCCTTCCTGCGTGCCAGAAGCCGCTTCAACACACCGGAAACCCATCGCCTCGGCCCGCTGTGCCGTGCGGTTGCCTACCGTCAGCAACAAACGATCCCGGTCCTGCTTCACCAGAAACGGCAGAGCCTGACTGCTCGTCACCAGCATGGCCCGACAGGGATGATCCTCTATCGGCGGCATCTGACGCATCGTCATGACGGGGCTGGCAATAGCCCGCCACCCCTGCGCCTGCACGGCACTAACCGTTTCGCTCAGACCCGGTTCAGGCCGTGTGACCAACACTGCCTGACGCATGATTTACGGTTGGACAATCTTAGCAAAAATGGCAGGCGGCGTATCTCGCCGCAATTCGCACGCCAGCTCATACCCCATCCGTGCCGCATCCTCTGGCAGGCCCTCACATTCCCGGCGCAGCAGGAAGGTGCCGTCCTCACTAGCTACCAGACCGGAGAGATAAAGCCGTCCATCCTTCAACTGAGCATAGCCACCAATTGGTGTCCGGCAGGAACCATCAAGCTCCGCCAGCAGGGCGCGCTCTGCCGTAGCTACAGCACGAGCCTCCGGGTCCTCAATGGCAGACAGAAGCTCCCGCAACTCATGGTCACTCTCACGCACGGTTACGCCAACAATACCCTGCCCCGACGCAGGCAGCATCACATCGGGGGAAAGCGGCACATCGATGCGATCTTCCATGCCAAGGCGTTTCAGCCCGGCATAAGCCAGCAAGGTTGCATCACACTGGCCCGCACCGAGCTTATCCAACCGGGTTTGCACATTGCCACGCAGCAGAGTGAATCGCAGGTCTGGACGGACATGCAGCATCTGCGCCTGACGGCGAACAGAGGCGCAACCAACCAGTGCCCCTTCTGGCAAGCAGTCGAACGGTCTTTCAGGGTCAACCGTTACACCACGTTTCCGCAGCATCAGCACATCACGAGCATCTTCACGCTTCATCGTGCAAGCCAACACCAGCCCCGGCGGCAGATGCGTCTCAAGGTCCTTAAGGCTATGGACGGCAAAATCAATGCCCCCTACGGCCAAAAGCTCGTGAATCTCCTTGGAGAACAACCCCTTCCCGCCAATCTCTGCCAAGCGGTCCTTGAGGTTGAGGTCCCCGGAGGTTTGCATCTGCTCCTCCTTAAAGGCCCCCATATCCCGCAGAACAGGACAGAAACGGGTCAGACGGGTCAAGAAATGCCGTGTCTGCACCAGTGCCAACGGGGACGCCCGTGTCCCCACCCGCAGAGGAAGTTTACGGCGGTCCGGTGGCGCCTGAACGTGGGAGCGGCGGGCCGCTTCGGCAGCAATTTTCTGGAGAGCTGCGGAGGAAAAGTTTGAAGCATTCATGGTGTTCCCTCCATAACCGATTCTGGAAGGGGTGTCATGCTCCGAAGAATCCGCCATAATGAACCAATCATGTCTGACATTTCCCACCTGACACCGCTCCTCGCCATAGAGACCTCATGCGATGATACGGCCTGCGCCATTTTGGATGCTCACGGTACCCTGCTAGGGGAAAGCGTTCTCTCGCAAGAGGATCATGCCGCTCTGGGCGGGGTTGTGCCAGAACTGGCCGCCCGTGCCCATCTGAATGCTCTGCCAGAACTGGTAGAGCTGACCCTCCAACGGGCAGGGCTAACCTTGAAGGACATCGCCCTCTTCGCCGCCACAACCGGCCCCGGCCTCATTGGCGGGCTGATTGTTGGTAGCTCCTACGCCAAAGGGCTGGCTATGGCCTGTGGAAAGCCTTTCATGGGTATCAACCATATTGAGGGGCACATCCTCACCCCCCGCCTACCCGCTGCCCTGCGCCCGGACGAACAAGCACCAGCTTTTCCCTATCTGGCACTTTTAGTCTCTGGTGGTCACTGCCAGTGCATCACCGTAGAAGATACAGGCCAATATCGCCGCCTTGGTGGTACAATTGACGACTCTGCCGGTGAGGCATTCGATAAAGTAGCCAAGATGCTGGGGCTGGGCTGGCCCGGTGGTCCGGCCTTAGAAAAACTAGCACGGGAGGGCAACCCGCAGGCCTATAGCCTGCCCCGCCCGCTGAAAGGCCGCCCTGGTTGCGATTTCTCATTCTCTGGCCTCAAAACAGCCGTCTCACGCCATATTGAACCTTATGGCCGGGAAGCCCTGCCTCGACAGGTCGCTGCTGACCTCGCAGCGTCCTTCCAACAGGCCGTAACGGATGTAATGGCGGACCGCATCACCAATGCGCTGGCCATAGCCCCGCAGGTGACAACCCTTGTGGTCGCCGGTGGCGTTGCCGCCAATACGGCCCTACGTCAACGACTTGAAGGCATTGCCGAAGCTCATAAGATCGCTTTCCTCGCCCCACCGCTGCGGCTCTGTACCGACAATGCCGCCATGATAGGATGGGCCGCTCTGGAGCGACTAAAGCAGGGGGAAGTACCGGATGATATTTCCCTTGCCCCCCGCCCCCGCTGGCCGCTAGATGAACGCCAACCTTACCAGCCACACACACCGCAGGAAACGCCCCCCGTTGGGCACTCCCCTCTGATGGAACCATCCGCATGACTAGCCAGCCACGCATTGCCGTCATCGGGGCCGGAGCATGGGGTATTGCTCTGGCCTGCACCCTATCCCAGATCGCCCATGTCACCCTCTGGACACGCACCCCCGTGCCAGACGGTACACGCACCATGCCCCACCTGCCGCAGGTCACCCTGCCAGACAACATCACGGTGACCAGCACTCTACCTTCCGAGGCGGATATTGTCCTTCTCGTCGTCCCTACGCAGGGGCTGCGTGATACGTCACTGGCTCTCCAGAAACGCCTAAAGCCTGATGTGCCCGTTGTTACCTGCTGTAAGGGCATGGAACAGGGAACCTTCATGCTCCCGCTAGACATTATCGCCCAAACCATGCCCGGTCGCCCGGCGGCGGTTCTTTCCGGCCCTAACTTCGCCATTGAGGTCGCACAGGGCATGCCAGCTGCGGCCACTCTGGCCGCCTCCGACCTGCCCTTCGTTACGGAGCTAACCCGGCGTCTCACTACCCCTACGCTGCGCCTTTATGCCAGTACCGACCCCTTGGGCGTTCAGCTCGCCGGGGCAGCTAAGAATGTCATTGCCATTGGGGCAGGTATCAGCGTTGGGGCCGAAATGGGAGAAAATGCCAGAGCTGCTGTCATCACCCGTGCCTTGGCTGAGACGGCCCGTCTTGTAAATGCCATGGGTGGCGAAGGCCGCACCATGTACGGTCTGGCTGGCATGGGGGACCTGATCTTAACCGCTACGGGGGCAGGCTCCCGCAATTACAGCCTTGGCGTAGCTCTGGGCCGTGGGGAGAATGTCGAGGATATTCTTGCCAAGCGTGACACGGTCGCCGAAGGCGTACTAACCGCCCCCACCCTAAAGAAACTCGGCCAGCGTTTTGACATCGAAACCCCTATCATCAATGTCATCACCCGCCTCATTTCTGGCGAGCTTACGCCTCATCAAGCCCGCGATGAACTGTTAGACCGCCCGCCCTGCTTTGAATAACCTGCCCGACTGGTTGCTCCAGCCTTATATCACCTTATCAGGATGACCCTTCATGACCCGTTTCCATGACTTCCGGCTACCTGCCCTTGAAGGCGGAGAGATTGATTTTTCCCAGTGGCGGGGACGCCCTGTGTTGATCGTCAATACAGCTTCGGAATGTGGATTCACCAAGCAGTATGAAGGACTGCAGAAACTATGGCGGGAGATGGGCCATTCCACACCAGATGGGCTTATCATCCTCGGGGTGCCCAGTAATGACTTTGGCAAGCAGGAACCCGGCAATGCGCAGCAGATCAGCCAGTTCTGCCAGCGGCGTTACGGCGTTAGCTTCCCTCTAGCGGCCCGGTCTGTCGTCCGGGGGACGGAGGCTATTCCGCTCTTCAAATGGCTAGCCAAAGAAGGCGGCTTTCTCTCTCTCCCTCGCTGGAACTTCTATAAATATCTCATCGACCGTCAGGGCAGACTGCACCGCTGGTTCACACCGCTGACGGACCCTCAGTCCCCCCGTCTTCTGGAAGAAATCCGGCGGGTAAGCCAGAAACACGCCTGACCATGCTCAGACACCTTCTTACCGTTGGCGGCTGGACCATGCTCTCCCGCCTGCTAGGGCTCGTGCGTGACCAGCTTCTGGCCATGTTTCTAGGGGCTGGCCCGGTGCAGGATGCGTATCAGATCGCCTTCCGCCTGCCGAACATGTTCCGCCGCCTCTTCGGAGAAGGAGCACTAAACGCCGCCTTCGTGCCACTCTTCACTGCCCGATATGAGAAGGACGGCCCCAACAAAGCACTGCTGCTAGCGGGGCAGGCTTTCTCTCTCCTGCTCCTCTGGCTCAGCCTGCTGACTGTTCTGGCGGAAATCTGCATGCCGTGGGTGATTGATCTCATCGCCCCCGGCTTTCGGACACAGGGTACGGGACGCTTTGCCATTGCCGTGCAGCTTACCCGTATCACCATGCCTTATACGGTGCTGATCTGCGGGGCGGCACTTGTGGCGGGCCTCCTGAATGCCCGTCAGAAATTTGGCGCAGCCTCGGCTGCCTATATCGCCTTCAATATTGTTGGCATTATCGCCATTCTGATTGGTGCCTTCCGGGGGCACCAATATGTAGCGGCGGCCAGTGCGTGGGGGATCACCATTTCTGGCGTCTTCCAGCTTGCTGGACTACTCTGGGCTGCCAAAAAAGCCGGCCTCATGCTGCCACTGGTTCGCCCTACCCTTTCAGCGGATATCAGACTACTCATCCGCCGCATGTTGCCGGGGCTGGTCGGTTCAGGGGTTACACAAATCAACCTGACCATTGATACTATTATCGCCACTCTGCTGCCGACAGGCTCCATCTCGTGGCTCTATTTTGCAGACCGGGTCAACCAGCTTCCTCTTGGCGTATTAGGTGCCGCTTTGGGGACAACCCTGCTACCTCTCTTCACCCGCCACATCACCGCCAATGACCGTCCCGCTTTGCAGGACAGTCTAAATCAGGCCATGAATTATGCCCTGCTGCTTAGCCTACCTGCCATGATCGGACTATTCAGTCTGGCACCGGAGATCATGGCCACATTGTTCGGCTATGGGCATTTTTCTCTGCTAGATGTTCATAATTCCGCTGCGGCGCTCCGTATGTATGCGCTAGGCCTGCCTGCCTTCATCATCATCAAACTGCTGGCCCCGGCCTTCTTTGCCGAAGGCGATACCTCAACGCCTGTCCGTATCGGCTTTGTGACGATGGGGATCAATCTAGCTCTCAATGTGCTGCTCTACCGCACATTGGCGCACCTAGCCCCTCCGCTGGCGAGTGCATTAGCCGCTATCATCAACATGATTGCACTAGGCTATCTACTCTGGCGGCGGGAGTCCTTCCGCCCTACCTTCCAAAGCGTGACACGAGCCACCCGCATCATGCTAGCGGCCCTTGCTATGGGCATGTGGGCATGGGGTGG
Source organism: Bombella intestini (assembly GCF_002003665.1). Taxonomy (GTDB): domain Bacteria; phylum Pseudomonadota; class Alphaproteobacteria; order Acetobacterales; family Acetobacteraceae; genus Bombella; species Bombella intestini. The sequence continues at coordinate 71,414 of NZ_JATM01000001.1, read as the reverse complement.
TGCCAATCTACTCGCCACCAATCTACCCGAGTGGCATGCTCTACCCCGGCTTTTCTTGCTGCTCTGCCTCATCGGTAGTAGCGCAATGCTCTATGGCGGGCTGCTCATCGCTCTACGGGTCCTGAGCCTAGAGGAACTCCGCAGCCGCCTGCTCCGGCGTCTGAAACGTTAGAGATGCGCTTCCAAAAGCCGGACAAGAGCCTCCAATTTTTCCTGATCCTCTGCTGAGAACCGGTTCTTCACGGGGCTATCAATATCCAGCACACCATGAACCTCACCATGTTTCATGATGGGCAGGACAATCTCTGATTCAGAAGCACCATCACAGGCAATATGACCGGGGAAAGCATGAACATCCGCTACACGCTGCACGCTCCGTTCCGCCACGGCCGCCCCGCAGACGCCTTTGCCCACGGCAATTCTCGTACACGCTACCCGCCCCTGAAACGGGCCAAGCACCAGCTCGCCCTCTTTCATCAGGTAAAAGCCAACCCAGTTGACCTGCGCCATTGCCTCGAACAGCAGAGCAGCAATATTAGCTAAGTTAGCGGTTTCATCCCGTTCTGCCTCCAGAAGACCTTGAGCCATCGGGAGGACATCATCAAAAATAATGTGATTTTCTGGTGCAGTACTCATGGGAAGCACCATGCCGCTACAGGGCAGGTCATGGCAAGGGGCAAGAAAAACGACTCTTCTGGCACATCACCGTGAAAGTCAGCCTTCCCCTCAGCGTGTCATGATGAGAAAATGGTCGCATTTCCATTTAAACACCTGTTAACCTAAACGGGACATCCAATCCCGATAAAACGGTGAGGTCTTTTCCCTGCATGGTCGATCAGAAACCATCCGTCCCTCCCATTCCCCCGCAGACAACGGGGAAGGTCACCCCGACCATGGAACAATGGTTCAGCCTGAAAAATCAGGAACCTGATGCCCTCCTCTTTTTCCGCATGGGGGATTTTTACGAGCTCTTCTTTGGAGATGCTCAGGCAGCCGCTCTTGCACTGGACATAACCTTAACCCACCGTGGCACGCATGATGAGGAACCCATCCCCATGTGTGGGGTCCCCGTTGGGACAGCACAAATCTATCTCTCCCGGCTCATCCGCCGTGGCTTCCGTGTAGCCGTAGCCGAACAAACCGAACTTCCCCGCAAGGGACAGAAAGGCCCACTCCGCCGGGAGATCATCCGTGTCGTCACCCCCGGTACACTGACAGAAGATGAGCTGCTAGATGCTGGACGGGCCAATACCCTCCTTGCCATTGTTGCACCGGACAAACGCCATAAAGACCGCCTTGGTGCGGCATGGATTGATATTTCCACCGGCACGCTGGAACTGCTCCGTCTGGGAGCGGACACACTGGCTGAACTACTGGCCCGCATTGCCCCTTCGGAAATCCTATCCGACCCGACACTCATTCCGACCGAACATGCGGGCCTCATTACCCCCTCTACAGCCCACCCTAGCCATGAGGCTGCAGAACGCACCGTAACGGAGGCCTATCAGGTTGCCCAGATGGATGCTCTGGGGGACTTTAGCAATGAGCAAATCATCGCCTGCGCCGTACTGCTGGATTATGTCCGCCGCAGCCAAGCGGGCAAATTACCCCGGCTAGCACCACCCATCGACCATGGGCTGGACAGTATCATGGGGCTGGACCCCGCCACCCGTAGCAGCCTCGACATTCTCCAGTCCCGTGATGGCGGCAGCAAGCACACGCTCTTCTCCAGCGTTAACCAGACAGCCACAGCCGCCGGAACTCGCCTTCTGGCCCACTGGGTTAGCACCCCCAGTACGGACCTTGCCCTCATCACAGGGCGACAGGATGGCTGGCACTGGCTGCACCATCAGCCCAAACCCACGGGGGTCTTACGGGATATCCTCAAGCACGCTCCCGATTCGGCTCGTGCCCTAGGTCGCATTTCCAGCGGGCGTCCCCTCCCACGGGACCTTGCCGCCATCCGTGATACACTCCGGGCGGCCAACCAAATTACTGAAACGCTCGGCACGCTAGCCGAAACCGGCATGCCGGAACGCATCCGCCATATCGGGGCCAACCTGTATGGGCGGGCTGATGCTCTGTTAGAGCGATTGGAAGCTGCCCTAAATACGGAGCTACCCGTCAAGATTGAGGATGGCGGGGTCATCGCTCCCGGTTTTGATGCTGAACTGGATCGCCAGCGTGACCTCCGGGACAATAGCCGCCGCCTAATCGCCCAGTTGCAGGTCCGTCTGGCAGAAGACTACGGAATTTCCAACCTTCGCATCCGCCATCACAACCAGCTTGGCTATGTTATTGAAGTCCCCGCTGCGGCTGGGCGTAAGCTACGCCAACATGAAGGGTTGAGCCTGCGGCAGGGCACGGCCAGCCTCGCCCGTTTCTCCAACGAAGAGCTAACGTCACTCAATCAAGCCATTCTGGAAGCCTCAGAAAAGGCCGACCAGCTAGAGCGTCATCTTTTTGCCGACCTTGCCCGGCACTGCCTGAATACGCCGGCACTTGATGATATCGGCCTCGCCCTTGCCGAGCTGGATGCGTTGATCTCCTGCGCCCGCATCATGGATCGTGGCACATGGTGCCGCCCAACCATGACAAACGGGCAGGATTTTAACCTTCAGGCCTGCCGCCACCCTGTTGTGGAAGCGGCCCTGCATGAAAGTGCAGCGCATGATACGGCTTTCATCGCCAATGACTGCGCCTTGCCACCGGAAAAACATGCCATCCTGCTAACAGGCCCTAATATGGCCGGTAAATCAACATTCCTACGTCAAAATGCTTTAGCCGTCATTCTCGCACAAGCGGGGCTGCCTATCCCGGCGAAAGCCGCCACGATTGGCATTGTGGACCGTCTCTTCTCCCGTGTCGGTGCGGCGGATGATCTGGCCCGTGGCCGCTCCACCTTCATGGTAGAGATGACCGAAACCGCCGCTATTCTCAATCAGGCAGGGCCTCGCTCCCTCGTGGTCGTGGATGAGATCGGACGGGGCACATCCACCCTTGATGGCCTCTCCATTGCTTGGGCCACGCTGGAGGCCCTTCATTCCCAGCTACGCTGCCGCACCATTTTTGCCACGCATTTTCATGAGCTCGGTGCCCTGCTGAAAACCCTCCCCCGTCTGGCGGCCTGCACCATGGCCGTTAAGGAGTGGAAAGGCCATGTCGTCTTTCAACATGAGGTCCGCCCCGGGCTTGCCCAAAAAAGCTGGGGCCTCCATGTGGCCAAACTGGCAGGCATACCGGCTTCTGTCCTCCAGCGGGCACGAAATCTTCTCACTCGCCTTGAGAATGAGCGTGACCAAAACAACCAACCTGCCAGCCTTCCCCTCTTCGAACAAGCTGCGCCAGAGCCCCCCATTCCGCAGAATGATCCGCCCTCTGTTGGCAACTGCTTGCCTAACGGCACATTATCGGCCCTCCAAGCCCTGCATAAGGAGATTGAAGGGCTGGACCCGGATTCCCTTTCCCCCAGAGAGGCCCACTCTGCCCTCTATCAGCTAAAAAGCATGATTGACGGCCTTGCCAAAATGGATGTTACGGATGAAGAATGACTCCCCGGATATCCTGACGAACCCGCCAGAACCAGCTGCCAATAAGAGAGCCGTCATGTCTGCTCACCTCACCTCCACTGCTCCATCTCGTCCTGATCTGTCGGGTCGGCAACCCGCTATTCCTCGTCAAGACGCTCTGGAACGGTTACGGACAGAGCTTGGCATACAGCGGGAAACCATCCGCCAGCAATTTGAGCAGCGTGAAACAAACGGCGTAGAGACCGCTCGCAATCTCGCCCTGCTGATGGACCGTATCATTGAGAAACTGGCCCGCTATGCGGGGCTGCCTCATACCCTGCAGGAGAATGGCACTGATGAAGTGTTCTGCCTCTGTGCCACAGGAGGCTACGGGGCAGGGCTGCTGGCCCCTTTCAGCGATGTGGACCTGCTTTTTCTAACAGCGGAAGCACCATCTAAAGACCTCATCGAGGCCATTGAATATATCCTTTATACACTCTGGGACCTCGGGCTGCGGGTCGGCCATGCCACACGCACTATTGAGAGTGCACTGGAAATGGCCAGAACGGACCAGACGTCCTGCACGACCCTACTGGATATCCGGCCCCTCTATGGGCAAAAAACACTTGTTCTTACCTTGCAGGAAAAGCTGGAAACCCACCTGAAAGGCCCTGCGCTGGAACAGTTCGTCCTTCAGGCCATCACCCAGCGAGAAGATCGGCATCGGAGATTTGGCGACACACCCTATCTTGTGGAGCCACACATCAAGGAAGGCAAAGGAGGGTTGCGGGACCTTCAGGTCCTCAACTGGATTGGCTATGCCGTTCTGGGGAACGGGCTATCTGTAAAATCCAACCTCCAACGTGCCCAAGGGCTGGCACCTGCTTGCACCCTGCTCGGCCTACTGACAAAGCGGGAAATATCACGCACCCATAGCCTTTGGAACTTCCTTTGGACGGTCCGGCTCAACCTTCATTATATCACTGGACGGAATGAAGAGCGGCTGACTTTTGACGTTCAACCCATCATCGGTGCCCGTATGCGGTATGGCAATCATGGCCATCAACGGGGGGTGGAACGCTTCATGCGTCATCACTTCCTTATGGCCCGGGCTGTGATGCGGCTAACCCATGTCTTCCAGCCAGCCATTCTTTTGCACCTGCGTAACCAGCTCCAGCAACGCCCTCCACGGGTGGAGCCCGGCCCGGATGGTTTCCAGCGCATTGATGGTTGCCTGAGCCTGCCCAATCCGCTGGCCCTCGTGCGGGAGCCTGTAACAGTCTTCCATTTTCTGGACTGTGCACGCCGCCATCAACTAGCCCTCCATCCAGCTGCCATACAACAGATCATCCGTTTCGAGCGGCATAGTGCGTCACTCCGCCATAATGGAGAAGCATCGGCACTTTTCATCAAGCTACTCTGCGACCCAGCAGCGGAACTTCCCTCCCCTGCCGCCGCCACACCACCCGCCGGTGATGACCGAGACCACAGGCAGGACCGTATCTTCTGGCTACCACTGCTCAACGAAACGGGGATTCTCTCCCATCTGCTCCCCGGCTGGTCTCGCATTCTCGGACGGACACAGTTTGACGGCTATCACATCCATACTGTGGATGCGCATACGATTGAGGCTGTCCATATCCTGCGGATGATCGAACAGGGCCGCATGGCGGATGAGCTACCGCTAGCCTACAGGCTAGCCCGCACCATGACACAGCGTCCTCTGCTCTATCTTGCCACCTTGCTGCATGATATCGGCAAGGGCCGTGGGGGGAACCACTCCGAAATCGGTGCGGACATCGCTACGCAGATCTGCCAGCAACTTGGCCTCTCCGCTAGCGATACCGATACAGTCTCGTGGCTTGTGCTGCATCATCTTCTGCTCTCACGCACGGCCTTCAGCCGGGATATTGATGACCCACAGACCATTCTAGACCTCGCCGATACCATCCAATCCCCTAAACGGCTGCGGATGCTCCTGCTGCTCAGCATTGCCGATATTCGCGCTGTTGGCCCCCGGGCATGGAATGCATGGAAAGCCACTCTGCTCGGCCGTCTCTATACCCGCATCGCCGATGTATTGGAGGGAGGGCTACAAGCACAGGAAGATGACGAGCGGGTCGACCATAATAAGACCTTCATCCAACAAGCCCTTAGAGATGAAGGCATGCCCGATGCCGATATTACCCATTTCATGAAACTAGGGCGGCCTGGTTACTGGCTGGGGTTCGATCCCCAAAGCCATGTCCGCCATGCCAGGCTTGTCTGCCGCCACCGAGCTGAAGGACGGGAAGATGCCATAATCGTGGACATCGCCCCACTCCCCGACCGAGGCATCACAGAACTAACTGTCTTCTGCAAGGATCAGCCCGGCCTCTTCTCCCGCATTACCAGTGCGCTGGCCCTCTGTGGGGCATCCATTGCCGATGCCCGCATCCATACCCTCAATAACGGCATGGTTCTTGATACATTCTGGTTCCACGACCCCTATGGGCAGGCCTTTATGGAGGCCGAGCATCTCGACCGGCTGCACAACACCATCGTGCAGGTCATGGAAGGAGCAATTGATCCTAAGGAAACGCTCAGCGCAGCCAACTTCCCGCTTCCCCGCCGGCTAGAGGCTCTCCATATTCCATCCCGTGTCCTAATCGACAGTGATGCTTCCGAGAATTATACCATCGTGGAAGTCAACGGGCGGGACAGACCGGCCCTACTGCACAACATTACCACCACGCTCAGCCGCCTGAAGCTGCATATTTCTTCGGCCCATATCATGACCTATGGCCTGCGGGCCGTGGACGTCTTCTATGTAACCAATGCAGACGGCCACAAGCTGACTGCCTCAGCAGAAGACGAACTTCAGACCGCTCTGTTGGACACGCTCCACACTATGGAGGCGGATGCCGACTGAAAATGACGGGGCCATGCCGGGAAAGGACATGGCCCTGTTTCTTTCTGCCTTACATATCCGTTGAGAAGGAAGCCTTAAACGTCCTTGGCAGCCCTTGGGTCAGATACCCGTTCACACTGCTGAAGGCCGTATAAGATGACGCCCAATAATGGCTGTTGGTGAGGTTCTCCACACCAAAACGGAACGTGACCGGACGCTTCGGTGTCATCAAGAAGGTATAACGGGCCCCGAGATCGTAGGTGGTCCAGTTCGGAATCTTCAAAGAATTCTGGACATTAACCCACTGATGGCCCGTATGAGTGACACGGCCTGTCAGGGTCAGCCCTTTGACGAAGGGAACGTCATATTCCAGATTGCCATTGATCGTATAACCCGGGATACCAACAGCCTTGTTGCCGAGATAATCCCCCTTAACCTGCTTGGCCTGAATCAGGGCACTGCCACCGTTAAAGCGTAGTCCCTTGATAATCTCACCATTGAGGTTCAGCTCAATACCCTGATTACGCTGACGCCCGCTGGCCTTAAAAATCTGTTCATTCCCATAATCCTCTACGAGTCCCGTAGGACGATCCAACCGGTAGAAGGCTAGAGAAGCACTAAAGCGACCAATGTCGTATTTCCCGCCAACCTCATACTGAACGGTCCGTGTCGGTGCGAGAAACTGCTGGGCATTAACCAGATTGGGATAAAGCGAACTCTTCGCTGGTGCCTGAAGCCCCTGATTCAGCCCTTCCACCCGATTGAAATAGAACGAAACATGACGGGACGCATGCACAACAAGCCCAACCACGGGTGTGATGGCATCCCGGCTATAATGGGTCGGCGTGTACTGATAGCTGTTCTGAAGAATATGCTGATATCGGAAACCACTCGTCACAGCGATGCGGTCGTGCCAGAAGGACATCGTATCCGAGAAGAACAGACTATAAAGCTGCGTTTTCGCACTGGGTGTTGCGGAAATACGATGGATTGAATCCGGCTTTTCCTGAATACCGGGGCTATAAATATTCGTACTGCCGAGGTAACCGCCCGCATAGCCCGTAGAAGCCTCTGACCAAAGGGCCGATCCACCAGCATTGACCTCATGTTTCAGGAAGCCTGTTCTGAAATGGGCACGAACACCGCCGCGGGTACTTTCGTTAGTCTGCTGATACGGAATGTATGACCCGTAGCCAAAGCCATCACCTGTCCGTCCGTCTGAGACATAAACAGTATCGTAATTTCCTTCCTCATGACCGGTCATGCCACCGAAACTGCCGTAGAGCGTGACGTGGCTGTTCAGGTCATGTTCAACATTCAACAGGCCGAAGACATAATGCATGTCTTCATAGCTCCAGCCTTGGCTCCAATTATGGCCCGGTCTTGTGGGGCGGGGAACAGTCGTCAGACCGGAATTCAGAACGACAGAGCCACGCCCCTGCTGGACATTCTGGTTCTGATAATTGATGTCGAGACTGATGCGGGTATTGTCATTATGCCAGTCCGTATCAAGCCCCAGCGCAACGGAATGGCGCCGCTCGCCAGAAATGGATGTCTGCCCATCCATCCCAGCCGCATTAAAGCGGATACCGAACTGATCATCCTTACCAAAACGACGCCCTACATCTAGGCTACCCCCGCCTTGGCCTTTGCTGGTGTAATCCCCTGTCAGTCGTGCAACTGGTTCGCTCTCAGCATGTTTAAACTGGAGATTGATATTCCCACCGACAGACGTTCCCCCCGGTGCAGCGCCGTTAATAAAAGCACTAGCCCCATTCAGAACCTGCACTGAATCATAAAGCTGGGGAGAAATCAGCTGTCGGGGGCTAATCCCATACAGCCCATTGATGGCCACATCATCCCCATAAACTGGCAATCCACGGATGATGAAGGTCTCTGAGAAATTGCCGTAACCATAGGTCGTCCGTACGGAAGGATCGTTCTGAAGCACCTGCCCCAATGTCTGGGACTGCTGGTTCAAGATCATGCTGGACGTGTAACTGCGCAAATTGAAGGGGAGGTCCAACCCCTTCTTGTTGCCGAGGACACCAGCTTGCCCCCCTAGCTTCACTTCCATCCGCTCCCGCCGCCGTGCCTTGACGAGTATGGTCTCCCTAGGGGCTTCTGCCTTCTTACGGGCGTCAGTCTTCTCGCCCTGCCGATCAGACAGTTTTATTGGACCTTTTACAGAGTGTTCTCCTCCTTCATCTCCGGCAGCCCAGACAGGATTCCCGGCCAGTGTACTGCCTGCCAGCAGGCACCAGAGACCGGCGGTTCTGCAAGAAAAACGAAAAGAGATAGCCATATATGCCCATCCTGAATTGCAAGACTGAATGAGCGATGTCTTATATGTTAATGAAAATTATTCTCAATAACTTTCCATAAAAAAGACGTAATATTTTTATCTTTATTGCATTTTTCCCCATTTCGCAGCTTTCCCATTTACAGCCGCCTCAACGAACAGTAGGAAATGAGAATAATTATTAATATTAAGATGCCGTACCCGTATGTCCCCCAGCCTCCGTTCCATCCTGCGTCTTTTCCATCGCTGGATTGGCTTCCCGGCTGGAGTCTTCCTCTTCATCCTCTGCTTCACCGGCTCTCTGGCCTGTTTTTCACCCGAAATACAGGACTGGATGCAACCTAGCACGACTCTACACGCCCCCTTACCTTCCATGACCTCATCCGGCCTAACCGAAGCCGGACGGAGGCTAAAAGAACAGCTTAACGCAGGCCATTTTACCTTTCTAAGGCTGCCCTCTCCCCGAGACCCCGTTTTCCGTCTCTGGCATTATGACGGCCATATATTCCTTGGCCCTGCCCTTGCGCCCGATACCGGCCTCCCTCTGCCCAGCAGAGACGTTCCCGGTGGTACTTTTTTCGTTACTCTGCATAGCCACCTCTACTTACCCACCCCGTGGGGGCAGGTCGTGATAGTAGTCGCTGGCACTGCGTTGCTCGCCACATTGCTCACTGGCCTCTGGCTCCAGCTCCGCCGTTTTCTGCCGGACCTGCTGCTCTTCCGCCCCCACGCTGCCCGTCAGCGTCGCTGGTTAGACCTCCACCTACTGGGTGGAACACTTAGCTTGCCCATCCTGTTTGTCATTGGGTTGTCAGGTACAGTTCTACAGGCACAAAAGCTTTTTCAGCTTGCCAGCCCCCCACATCATCCACCCGGCCATGCCAGCCGTCATCAGGCCCAGAGTGCCGCTCCTCTCTCCATCCCTGCGGACACCCTGCCCACATTGGCTAGAGCCGGACAGCAGCAATGGGGCACCGTGGCCGAGGGCTTCTTTATGCAAACAGGCCACGACCTCAGCCTTTATGCGCCGGACAACTTACATTTCTGCCTCCAGCGTCAGGCTCTAACCGCCACACATACCACCATACCCGCCCGCTCCCTTTGCCCCACCCTCCACAGTGTTGTCCTAGGGCTGCATAATCTGCGCTGGGCGGGGCTGGCGACACGATGGTTCTACTGTTTCAGCGGCCTACTAGGCTGCATCATCATCGGTTCCGGTATGATCCTTTTTCTTCAATCGGAACAAAACAGCATCATCCATCTTTCCACGATTTCCCTAGCCCAACGAAGTCTTCAGCAGGGCTATTCCGCCCTCACCACCGCCACCATTGTGGGGCTGCCTCTAGCAACGCTGGCCTTGTTCTGGAGTACACGCCTGCCGGCACCTTCTGATCTTCCCTCTCTCTTATGGGAAGAAAGTCTGTTCTTTGGCCTCTGGGGCCTCTCCCTACTCCATGCCTGCGTGTCCCGCTGCGCTGCTACATGGCAACTTGCCCTCTTGGCTATACTGGGGGTAGGCACCACAGGCCTAGACCTGCTGACACGCCCCTTTCACACAGGCCGTCCCCTCCTCTTCAGTGCTGTGGATGCCCTAGCAACTGGCATCGGGATAGCCTGTCTGTCTGTTCTTCTCCGGCCTATTTACAAGAGGTCAACATGATCCTTTCCCTCATTCTCATGAGCCTATGGACCATTATCTGGCTTCTCTATCTCAACCAGCTTCCGGCTCACAGGCGGCGGAATCCCTGCCACCTTCCCCCTGCTAATGCGCTACAAAAATACCTTCGCTTACTTCTACCCCCCTGCGGTCTGACAGCAGCCTATCTACTAAATGGGTTGGATGGGTTGTTCCTATGGGCTTTCACAGCACCACTTACGGGTTTTCTGCTGGCCCTGATTCTTCCATACCCCCAGCATCCAAACCGTCCCCACCGAAGGGAACTTGCAAAACGCTCCCAAAGTCCCCAGATACCTGCCATGCAAATACGTCTGTCCTCATTGCTGACTTCAGCCTTCATCGTATCGGCCGCTTTTCTGGGGCTCAGCCCTGCCGCCAGAGCGGACCGCCCATGGCAGGATGCCCATGTGCAGGCTCAGATCACTGCCGAGCATGAGCTAAGCCTACCTCTAGCTGCCTCGCTCAGCTCACTCCCAGATGGCTCCCCCTTTGCCTTAGGCGTGACTGGTAAGCTCTACAGGCTAGACCCCGTGGATGGGCACCTCACCATCCTGATGGATGAATTGCCCCCCATCACAGCGTTGACAGCTACAGCCCAAGGTCTCTGGGCCGTAACGCAAGCCCCCAAACCTGCTTTGTTGAATATCGCACCAGATACAGGGGTCATCCTCAACCATATCGGTTTTGGCTCCGCTCTGGCGGTTGGTAGCCATATTTCAGCCCTTCAGGTAACGGACAATAAGGCCTTTCTGGTGGATGATGGCGCCCCAGCTTTTGTCGTCATCGACCTGCAAAGCGGACATGCGGAACGCCTGCTAGAGGGAGCTCCTTCTCTAAGCAGTCACGCCCCCCTCATACGCCACGGGCAGCCTGTCACCACCGCACAGGGACAGTCCAGAACGGGCGGCAACGTGCATTTTCTTCTGTTGGACCATAGCAAGAACTGGCTGTTCTATCAGACACCGACAGGACCACTTTACCGAATCGGCACCACTATCCTGACCGATTCTAGCCTCGGTCCGGCTGAGCGCATAGAGGCTATGACGAACTGGCGGCGGACCCCTAGCCTAGGTGGTATGGCCATCACCCGGGATGACACACTCTATATGGTCGATATTGACCACGGAGACCTCTTAGCCTTCGGTGCCGACCGTTTGCCCTGGCGTCTTCTTCATGATGACAGACTCTACGATGCGCAGGCCATTTCCCTACTCAAAGGCCGCACAGGCGCACAAGAGAAGCTGGCTATTCTGACAGAGCCTACAGCACCAACAAACGGTGCAAATCCTGCTTCCGCAACCAATCACCAGCATCTACTGGAAATTACCCTGCCCTGATGACATTTCGGTGTTATAGTGAGGCCTATGCGTTATCGATCTACCCGCGGCACACTGGATGCCGCTGCCCCCGACTTTTCCGATATCCTGCTCAGCGGTCTGGCTGACGATGGCGGGCTTTACATGCCCGACCACTGGCCACACATCCCTCGTGAGACCCTGACTAGCTGGCGTAGCCTCTCCTATGCCGACCTAGCGGCGGAAGTTATTGGCCTCTTCACCGAGGGCAGCATAGACCGTGAAACGCTCCGCACCATGGCACGGGATGTATACGGCAAGTTCGACCACGCTGCTGTAGCGCCTCTGGTGGAAGTGGAAGACGGCCTCTTCTCGCTGGAACTGTTCCACGGCCCGACACTGGCCTTCAAAGATATGGCCATGCAGATGCTTGGCCGCCTCTTCGAATATGTACTGAAACAGCGTAACCGCCACGTTACCATTGTCGGCGCAACATCGGGCGACACAGGGTCCGCCGCCATCGAAGCCTTCCGTGGGCGGGAACATGTCTCCATCGTCATCCTCCATCCCTATGGCCGGACATCGGACGTCCAACGGCGTCAGATGACCACCGTGCTAGAGGATAACGTCCTCAACATCGCCGTAGAAGGTGACTTTGACGACTGTCAGGACATGGTCAAAGCCATGTTCGCTGATGAAAAATTCCGTACGGACTGTTCCCTCTCCGCCGTTAACTCCATCAATTGGGCCCGTATTGCTGCGCAAATCCCCTACTATGTGCGCTCTGCCCTTGCCCTTGGTGGGCCGGACCGCCCGGTCTCCTTTGCCGTACCGACCGGGAACTTTGGTAACATCCTCGCCGCTTGGGCTGCCAGCCAAATGGGCTTGCCCATCGACCATCTCTGTGTCGGTTCCAACAGGAATGACATCCTTACCCGCTTCCTGCTCAATAACGACATGACCAAGCGGAAGGTCGAACCCAGCCTGTCGCCCTCCATGGATATTCAAGTATCCTCCAATTTTGAACGTCTCTTGTTCGAAATGCTGGGCCGTGACCCCAACCGGTGCCGGGCCATCATGGAGGAGTTCCGTCAGACAGGCTGCATGGCCGTACCGCACGATGCTTGGGAGCAAATCCGTGAGACCTTCCACGGTATTGCTCTGAGCGACGAGCAGACAACCGCCACGATGAAGCAGCTTTTCGCCGAGAGCCACTATCTGGCCGATCCTCATTCAGCGATCGGGCTGGCGGCAGGGCACCGCTTCCGTGAGGCGGGTACACCGATGGTTGCCGCAGCTACGGCGCATCCAGCCAAATTCCCCGATGCCGTGAAGAAGGCCACAGGCATTCATCCAGAATTGCCACCCCATCTAGCAGACCTCTTCTCCCGCAAGGAGCGTTATGAGGTCCTCCCCAACAACCTCGAAAAGGTCAAGGCGGCTGTTCGCAAACATCGGGACAGCCAGACCACATAGGCCTGACGGATCAGGCACCATAAAGGGGGGTAGCCTTGCCGGGCTGTCCCCCTTTTCCATCCCTACCTCCTCCCTCTGGGCAACAGGGGCTGGAAAAAGACCCCCGACACACCATATTGCAGGCACCTCAGCCTCTTCTTTCAGAATGGACACACAGAACTGCATGAGCGAACAGATCAGACGTACGACTCTTGAAAATGGCCTCAACATCGTGACGGAACGGATGGAGCGTGTCGAAACCGTCTCTTTCGGGGCCTATGTTGCAGCTGGTACCCGTCATGAAAGCGAAGCTACCAACGGGGCTGCCCATTTTCTTGAGCATATGGCCTTCAAGGGAACAAAACGCCGCTCTGCCATCCGCATTGCCGAGGAAGTCGAAAATGTGGGCGGTTATCTCAATGCCTATACAGCACGAGAAAACACGGCCTATTACGTCAAACTTCTAAAAAATGACCTGCCCCTCGGTGTGGACCTGATCGGCGATATCCTCACCCACAGCACCTTCCTGCCGGAGGAAGTGGAGCGGGAACGTGGTGTCATTCTTCAAGAAATTGGTCAGGCCAATGATACGCCGGATGACATCGTCTTTGACCATTTTCAGGAATGTGCCTATCCCGACCAGCCCATGGGCCGCCCCATTCTCGGCACAGAAAATGGCATTGCCAGCATGAGCCGAGAAACACTGATGGCCTATATGCACGAGCATTACAGCACGCAGAACATGGTCATCGCTGCGGCAGGTAATCTGCATCATGATGATGTGGTCGAGCTCGTCCGTACCCATTTTGCAGACCTACCCACACATACGCCCCCACAAGCCGTACCGGGTCGCTATGTCGGCGGACTAAAGCAGACAGAGCGCAAGCTGGATCAGGTCCATATCCTCATGGGTTTTCCAGCCCCCGGCTATCGGGAAAAGAGCTATTACAGTGCGATGATCCTCTCCACCCTGCTGGGTGGCGGCATGTCATCTCGCCTGTTTCAGGAAATCCGGGAACGGCGGGGATTGGTCTATAGCGTTTACAGCTTTGCCAGCCCGTTCGCAGATAGCGGCATGTTCGGCATCTATGCCGGTACAGGGCCAGACAAAACGGATGAGCTTATCCCCGCTGCCCTGAACGAACTCCGCAACCTTCAGAATGGCATCAGCAAGGAGGAGCTGGATCGTGCTCGCACCCAGCTCAAAGCATCTCTCCTCATGTCGCTGGAAAGCACGGGCAGCCGCTGCGCCCAGATTGCCCGCCAAATTCAGGTGCATGACCGCATCATCTCCACAGGGGATATGATCCGCAAGATTGATGCCGTCACCGAAAAAGATGTGCTCGCCACCGCCCGAACCATCTTCAATGGCGCACCGACCCTGACAACAATGGGGCCAGCCCGTAACATTCCCGGGCCGGATGCCATTCATGCCGCACTGAAATCCGCATGACCAGCCTTCTTTCCCACCTTGATGATGCCCTAAAACTCGCCCGCCAGCATGGGGCCGATCAGGCTGATGCGGTGGTCATTCGTGGGCAGAGCCGTTCCGCCATGATACGGCAAGGCAAGGCCGAAGGCATCCGCCATGCTGAAAGCCTATCCCTCGGGCTGCGGGTCTTCCATGAAGGCCGTGTGGCTACGGTTGCAGGCAACGACCTAACCCCAGAAGCCCTTTCCCAACTGGCAGAACGGGCTTGCGCCATGGCAAAGGTCGTGCCCCCTTCACCGGATGATGGTCTAGCTGCCCAGCCCCTCATTCCCGTTCCGGCCAACGCTATTGCAACGCTTGATCTCCTTGACCCGGCCACTCCGCCCAGTATGGAGACCCTGCTGAGCAAGGCGCAGGACATGGAAGAAGCCGCCCTCTCGCATGATGGCATTACCAACAGCAGCGGGGCCTCCGCCAGCACAAGTCTGCACGATGTTGCTCTTGCTACCAGTGCGGGCTTTACCGGGCAGTATCAGCGCAGTGGCCACGGTTATGGCATCAGCGTTCTGGCCGGGACAGGCGCACAGATGCAACGTGACTATGCCTTCCATAGTGCCGTGCATCAGGCGGACCTTGAAAATCCCGCCCAACTGGGTCACGAAGCGGCCCGCCGTGCCCTCGCCCGACTAAACCCCACACGACCGAAAACAGGCCTTTATCCTGTTTTATTCGACCCCCGTGTGGCTGGCTCCCTATTGGCCCATCTTGCCGGGGCAATTAACGGGTCTGCCATCGTACAGGAGGCTTCTTTCCTCAAGGACAAGCTGAACCACGCTGTCTTCAGCCGGGGCATCACCATTACTGATGACCCGACCTTGCCACGTCTTGCCGGCTCCCGCCCCTTTGATGGAGAAGGTACAGCCGGCCGGCCTCTCAACCTTGTGGAGGATGGGCAGCTCCATCACTGGCTGCTGGACAGCCGCTGCGCCCGCAAGCTGGGCTTACCCGCCAGTAATGGCCGGGCCAACCGTAGCGGCGGGGGAAGTGTTCATCCCGGCACGTCCAACCTCCTCCTTCATGCAGGCCAGCACTCCCCTGAAGAACTAAGACATGATATCAAAGAGGGCGTGCTCATCACTGAACTGATGGGCAGTGCCATCAACATGTTAACAGGGGATTACAGCCGGGGTGGATCAGGCTTCATGATCCGCAATGGTGAGATTGCCGAACCTGTTTCAGGCATTACAGTGGCCGGCAATCTACTTGACATGTTTGCGCGGCTCATTCCCGCCAATGACATCAACCTGATGATGGGCCATCATGCCCCGACCATCCGTATTGACCAGATGAGTCTTGCTGGAGATTGACCAGATTATGCGTATTCGTCTTCTTCCTCTTGCAACGGCAGCATTCTGTCTGCCGCTCTTTGCCCTCGCCCC
Organism: Bombella intestini; assembly: GCF_002003665.1. GTDB lineage: Bacteria > Pseudomonadota > Alphaproteobacteria > Acetobacterales > Acetobacteraceae > Bombella > Bombella intestini. The sequence continues at coordinate 55,414 of NZ_JATM01000001.1, read as the reverse complement.
GGCGGCCGATGCCAGAGCAGGCATGGGGTCCTCCATGGGTAGCCGTGGTTCCCGTACCTATACGCCACCACCCCGCACCAGTGTTGCACCCAACTGGACCCGCCCAATGGACCGCAGCATGACGCCCCGGACGCCGTCCTATTCCTCTCCCGCACCAGAAAGCAGCTTTGGCCGTTCGGCTCCCGCTTTCGGCAGCAGCGCACGTCCTCCCTTTGCCATGCGTCATCCCTTCCTGACGGGACTGGCTGGCGGCTTCCTTGGTGCCGGCCTGTTCGGAATGCTCAGCGGGCATGGCTTCTTCAGCGGCTTTAGCGGTGCTGGTGGAGGGGGCGGCTCCTTCTTCGGCTTCATCATTCAGGTGCTAGTTGTCGCTTTCATCATCAATCTGATCATCAAATTCTGGCGGAAGCGGTCTGCTAACAACACTTCATCCGGCGGCACTGGTAGCTCCGGCATGTTTGGTGCTGCTGGTGGGGCTTCTCCTTTCTCCAACCAGCCACAGCAGGCTCCTTCACAGGAGGTGACCCTGACACCTGACGATTACAGTGCCTTCCAGCAGCTCCTGATCAACATTCAGGCCGCATGGAGCGCACAGGACATGATGTCCCTCCAGCGCATGGCTACGCCAGAAATGGTCAGCTACTTCAACAACCAGCTTTCCGAGCTGACAAGCCGTGGTGCCCGCAACATCGTCTCTGATGTTCAGTTCCTGCGTGGCGACCTCTCCGAAGCATGGCGGGAAGGCACCGTCACTTATGCCACGGTCGCTCTGCAATACTCTGCTATTGATGTCACCACTGACAGCATGGGCAATGTTCTGGATGGCAGCAAGACCGAACGCCAGACGGTAACGGAACTCTGGACGTTCCTCCGTGCTGATGGCCGGGGCAACTGGATCCTCTCCGCTATTCAGCAGGCTGGGTAATCAGTACCCTTATCGGGAGGGGTTTGCCTCTCCCGATAACAAAAACCCCGCTTCCTACGTCCATATCGGAGTAGGAGGCGGTTTTTTTTGTGGTCACCAGACCAATGTTACAGCCGATACAACGCCACTACGAACAGAGCCAGCGTAAAGAAGGAAAGCCCTAGAACAATACCAAAGAGACGTCCCTGACGGCGGGAAGGAATGTTGTGATCGCTCATGCTAGAAGAACCCGATCAATCAGAAGGCCACAGAAAAGAAAAAACAAATAAGCAAGCGAATAGCGAAATGCATACCGAGCTGGCTTATCTTTCGTCAGGCTATTCCCCTTATCATCCTGCTTATCGAACAGAACCCGCAAACCATAATAAATAAAGCCGAGGTCCAGCAGGCTAGCGCATACCGTGTAAAACCAACCGCATTGCCCAACCACACTAGGCACAAGGGACACTGCCCCGAGAATAAAGGTATAGATAACGATCTGCCAACGTGTATGCCGAGCCCCCTTCACGACTGGCAGCATAGGAATACCTGCGCTCTCATAATCCTTACAGGCATAGAGCGAGAGCGACCAGAAATGCGGAGGCGTCCATAAAAAGACGATGGCGAACATCACAACCGGCAACACATCCAGCGACCCCATCGTAGCGGCCCAGCCGATCATGGGAGGAAAGGCCCCGGCGGCACCGCCAATCACGATATTCTGCGGCGTACTGCGCTTGAGCCACATGGTGTAGATCACACCATAAAAGAAGATGGAAAAGGCCAGAATACCCGCTGCTAACAGATTAGTCGCCAGCCAGAGCAGCACGACCGAGGCTACGGACAACACAACTGCATAAACCAGCGCACTGGTTGGCTCCACCCGCCCACCGGGCACGGGGCGGACACGAGTACGCTTCATAATCGCATCAATATCGCGATCATACCACATATTGATGGCACCAGCGGCACCAGCACCGATACAGATACAAGCGATAATGACTAATCCAACCGGTACGGACGGCCATTTCGGGGCTACGGCCATACCAGCCAGCCCAGTGAAGACCACGAGCGAGATCACCCGTGGCTTGAGCAAAGCTACCCAATCCTGCAAAGCAGCATCACCATCATGCCCCTCCACACGCAGCACTCCCAGAAAACGGGCCAGTGGAGATGCCAAAAGGCTAGATGATGCCTGCATGGAAAAACGCCTTACTGTTTACGAAGAAGTCCCGTTACCTCTTGGGCCCGCTCAACGAGCATACCATACCACACCATCCCGGCGGGCAAAGCAAACATGAGGAGACTCCCCCCCATCAACAGGGTGGCGGGCAAAACCAACTGCGGCAGGACCGAGCAAAGTGCGCCGGCAAACGTGACCAGCGCATGAGCCATGCCAAAGACGGCAAAAAACCGTCCATGAGAAGCCAGCCTCACCCCGCACCAGCCATAGAATGCGGCACTCAAGGCCAACAAACTACCGAACATGACCAACTGATGCCCTGCTGCACCCAACATGAAAGCACCGGGCTGTACACTCCCCCCTGCCCAAAGCGGCTCCGTCAGCATGGCTGCCCAGCCGGCAAGCAGTAGAACCAACCCACCAGAGGCCCAGCCCGCAGCAGGACCGGAAGGCAACGCTACACGCCAGAGGTCTCGGGCAAACGCCACTAACAGAGCCAGACAAGGAAGAACCAGACCTACCGTTAGGCTTGCCTTGTAAGCAGAAGATGGGAGTTCACCGAACAAATGATCTGCCCAGAACAAGACAGGCACCAATCCCATGATACCAAAAGCATAAGGAGCGCACCGGGGCACCCAGCCCTGCTCCGTCTGTTTCGGCAAGAGAGCAGCTATGATGATACCGAGTGAAGGCACGCTTAACAGGGTCATTTCCACAGTGCCACGCAGGACACTCAGCAGAGCATCAGGCCCAGCACCGGCTAAGCCGCCCCGTAGCAGGAAAGCCAGCAGAACAGGAGCAATCACGAGCATGGAAAGGGCATTAGCCAGAAAGGCCCAAACCAGCGGCGGGAAGCTACGGAAAGGAATGGAGCGCATTTCCAGCACGGTGGCCACCACATTGAAGGCCAGAGCCAACACGCCGATACTCCACAGTGCCAGCCCTCCATACGGCATAACAGGCAGCAGAAACGCCCCTACTGCCAGCACACCGAAACCGATGCGAGTAGCAGAAGGCAGGGCCATACCCTCACCCTTCAGCAGGTCAGGCAAAAACCACTGGGCCATACCACCAAGAAAAACAGGAGCGACAACATAAAATGTCATCAACACGGCATGGGAGACAACAACACCCGCCGAAGGATGCACATGTAAGAAAGGCAACCCCATAACGCCGCCTAACATACCGGCAAAGAGTGCCAGCAGGAAAAATGCCCCGCCACTCCCGCCACGATGGAATGAAGATGCTCTCTGGAATAACGGCCCTGAAGTCACTCTATTCTGCCAGCCTGTTACATTCATGGGATACCGCCCTTCATCAACAGGGCGATGATTTACCTTACTTAGTCTCCTCAGGAGGCAATGTCACGAGGGTGAAAAGTCCGGCAGGTGGTACGGGGGTAATGGTCGCACGGGCCATATCTTCCGGTGGAAGGAGAGATTCAATGGCAAAGTCAGGGTGCCAGCCCAATGCACGAGAGGCACGAGCCATGATCTTCTCCACCTTCAGGCGGACACCACCACGGGCAAGGAAATGATTGACGAAAAGGATGTGTCCGCCGGGTTTGACGACCCGTTTCAACTCCGCCAGCAGCAGGTCTGGATGAGGCACAACAGAGGCCACAAACATACCGACAGCAATATCGAAACTGTTATCGGCAAAGCTGGTATTCTCGGCGTCCATCACCATAAGTTCATCTACATTACGCAAACCTTCCCGCTTCACTCGCTCCCGTGCGAGAGCGAGCATGTCTTCCGAAAGGTCGATTCCCGTAATGTGTTTTTCTGGCTTATAGGAGGGTAATGCCAACCCTGTCCCGACCCCGACCTCTAGCACACGCGTTCCCGGGAGAGCATTGACAGCCTCCACAGCCCGCCGACGCCCGAAGGCAGATACACCACCAAAAACCTTGTCATACATACGGGCCCAGCGGCGATAGGCGTCACGCACGCTATCCGCATCAAGAGAAGAACGGGGTTTAAGGGAAGACACCATGAAAATGCAGCCTCAACAGTCTGCCCCCAACAAAGCGGGGAGCCTTATCGCTACTGATACCAATCAGTCCGCCCCTTTCTTGCCCCCCAACGCCCTTTGCTGACAAGGCATACAGACGATATTATGCGAAAAAATTTGGTTTACCTGCCATATGCAGGACCAGACCTCATAGCTGGATTACATAATGAAGCACCTTAACCTCATACTAGCCCTTCTCTGTCTGTTCTTCTGGATAGCCCTTTATGTCGTCTATTATCATGAGAAACTGCTTCCCTGGCTTGTAAACCGTTTTACCCGGGACAAGCTCCCCAAAGGGGCAAAAGTAGAGAATGGCTACTTCTCCGATGGCGTGCCAATTCCATTCAGAGACAATCTTTATCCCTCATCAGGGGAAACAGACAGTCACCCCACCGAGACAACGCAACAGCCTCACGATGAGACCACAAAACCGGACGATAAACGCCACGACTGAAGGAGCCACGTTCCCCTAAAAAACGGAAAGCCCGGCAATGCCGGGCTCCCCACTCTTCCATAACTATCGAACCGTATCAGGCAAGCCGACCTTCGATGCTATCCCAGATCATCCCAGCACTATTAATGCCATCGAAGCGATCCAGCTCCTGAAGGCCCGTTGGGGATGTGACATTAATTTCGGTCAGCCAATCCCCGATCACATCAATACCCGTAAAGATCAGGCCATGCTCCTTAAGATAAGGGCCGATCGCTTTGCAGATTTCCTTATCCCGTTGCGTCAGCTCCACACGCTCGGCACGGCCGCCAACATGCATGTTGGAGCGGGCATCACCCTGCGCTGGAATGCGGTTGATCGCCCCGATCGGCTCGCCATCCACAAGAATAATGCGCTTATCCCCTAGTCGCACGGCAGGCTCATAACGCTGGACCATCAGCGGTTCACGAGATTGGGAGAAATGCATCTCCAGCAGGGAGGAGAAATTCTCATCATCCTCCTTCACCCGAAAGATGCCCGCTCCACCATTGCCGTAAAGCGGTTTCAGGATGATGTCCTTATGCTTCCGCCGGAAAGCAACAATCGCCTCTCTATCCCATGTGACCAAAGTAGGCGGCATCAACTGAGGAAAATGCGTAACGAGCAGCTTCTCCGGGGCGTTGCGTACTGAAACCGGATCATTCACCACGAGGGCCTGCCCCTCACCCGTACCATGAATATGCTCCAGCAGGTGAGTAGCCGTGATGTAGCCCATATCGAAAGGCGGATCCTGCCGCATCAGCACGACATCAAATGATCCAAGGTCCAGCACCTCTTCCGGGCCAAAAGCGGCATGATCGCCCTTCTTCCGCTGCACGCTCACCTTGCGGCCCCGTGCCTGAAGACGGCCCGCCGTGCCCTTCCCTTCCAGCAAGGAGAGGGTGGTGGGATGATACACATACAGCTCGTGCCCACGACGCTGTGCTTCCAGCATCAAGGCGAACGTGGAATCACCATCAATATTGATATCCTCCAACGGGTCCATCTGCACTGCAACACGACGCCGGGAGGGAGATGATTGAACCATGAAAATAACTCCGCAAAAGCAGTTCAGGACCGCAGGGGTTTTTTAATACACCACCATATCAGGCCGGTTCTGGATAGGCGATGGACAGCACTTCCACAAGCACGGGTCCAGATGGTGTCTGCATGGTGACCTCATCATGCACAGCGGCCTTCATAAGGGCACGGGCTACCGGAGCTTGAAGACTAACCTCTCCATGCTCCAACCGGGCCTCATCCACACCAAGGATCGTCACGGTATAATGCCGATCTTCTTCATCTGCATAGCAGACGGTAGCACCGAAGAAGACACGTTTCCGATTAGTCTGGCCTGCCGGGTCCACAATCACAGCCTGATCCAGCCGTTTTGTCAGAAAACGGATGCGCCGGTCGATCTCCCGCAGGCGGCGTTTGCCGTACTGATAATCCGCATTCTCCGAGCGATCCCCATTACTCGCCGCCCATGAGACGATCTCCACAACCTGCGGGCGTTCCTTCTGGGTCAGTTCTTTCAACTCTGCCCGCATCCGAGCCGCACCCTGCGGCGATAGATAACGGTGCAGGGCAATTTTCTCTGTCGCCATAAAGCTCAGCCTTCTGCCGGACGGCGTGCTGCCTCCGCATGAAAGCGAATCATCCCGCCAAAACTCTGCCCCGGTGCCAACACATGCACACCACGTCCAGCGATCTCCGGCCGGTTGATAGCATCCGTCATGCTCGTGACAGGCTCAATAGCTACATAGCCCTCTTGCGGCTGGGAGAAGACAACCAGATGCGAGAAAATGGAATCTGCTTCCACCGTCAAGGTCGGCACGCCACCGGGCTGCTCCAGCCGGGTATGTCCCCCAAAGCCTGTAAAACCGTTATCCAGTACTCGCCCCTCAAGGGCTTGCCCCTTGGAGAAATCCCACTCGCCTTCACAAGCCTTCTTTTCAATCGGCAGGCCGTTATCGTCCGTCAGCCAGACCGAGTCCGCTGCGAACTTCAAGTTAGAACCGGCCTCCGAATGAAAGAAAGGATGAAACCCCAATCCGACCGGCTGATCGACCTTGTCGCTATTTCTAATCACGATGGAAACATACAGCCCATCGGCCCGCAACTCGTAGGACATGACAGCCCGATAGGCGTAGGGCCACTCTCCACGGCCTGCCTCATCAGAAGGGACATGATCAAATGTCAGGATGGCATGGCTGTCCGTCTTATGCGCTATCTGCCATTCGTGCTCCCAGCCATTACCATGAATGGGGTGCGGGCAGCCCTCCATATTAGGGGTAAGCCTGTATTCCTCTCCTCCAAAAGAGAAATGCCCTTCGGCAATACGGTTGACGTAAGGCAGGAGCGGATAAGCTCCTACGGCAACCCCCTTCTGGTTCCGCAGAGCAGGATTAGCGACCGGACGGAGCATATCATGACCATGCACCTGCCACTGGCCAAGGGCGGCCCCCGTCTCTGGCAGAATGGTCAGGCGCTGCCCGTCTCTTGTGAGTTCCAACATGGTCAGTCCTTCTTTTTTCGTCTGGTCGTCTTGCGTGTCTTAGTCTGCGGAGCCGCCGCCGGGGCCGGAGCGATAAGGCCAATGTCGCTGGCCTCCCGCCGGTGAATCTCATCCCGCAAGGCTGCGGCCTGTTCAAAGTCCAACTCAGCCGCTGCTTCACGCATTTTCTTACGCAAATCGTCAATAGTGAGTTGCGGGTCGGTTTCTGGCGGGGCTTCCTTGCCTGCCAGCTCTTCCTGAAAGAGCGTGTCGCTAATGCGGCTGCGAACCGTCTGCGGCGTGATGCCGTGTGCCTCGTTCCAAGCCATCTGCTTTTCCCGACGGCGAGCCGTTTCTTCGATGGCGTAACGCAGGCTGTCCGTCTCCTTGTCCGCATAGAGCAAGACACGGCCATTCACGTTACGGGCCGCACGGCCAATCGTCTGCACCAGAGAGGTACGGGAGCGCAGGAAGCCTTCCTTATCCGCATCAAGAATCGCCACAAGGGCACATTCAGGAATGTCCAGCCCCTCACGCAGCAGGTTGATGCCCACGAGAACATCAAAGGCACCCAGACGCAGGTCCCGGATAATCTCCATGCGCTCCAGCGTATCAATGTCGGAATGGAGGTACCGGACCTTCACGCCATGCTCGGAGAGATATTCTGTTAGGTCCTCGGCCATGCGCTTGGTCAGGGTCGTGACGAGCACACGGCCATTCTCGGCAATGGTCGCCTTGGCCTCATGCAGCAGGTCATCCACCTGCCCTTCTACAGGCCGGATGACGGTGATGGGGTCTATCAAGCCGGTCGGACGGATGATCTGCTCGGCGAAAACGCCCTCCGTCTGTTCCATCTCCCACGCCCCCGGCGTGGCGGACACGAAGATGCTCTGCGGCCGGAAGGCATCCCACTCCGCAAAAGACAGCGGCCGGTTATCCAGACAGGAGGGAAGACGGAACCCGAAATCCGCCAGCGTTTCCTTACGGGCACGGTCACCCCGCTCCATCCCACCAATCTGCGGCACACCGACATGGCTTTCATCCACGATCAGCAGGGCATCTTCTGGCAAATATTCAAACAAGGTTGGCGGCGGATCACCGGGGCGGCGGCCAGAAAGATAACGGGAGTAGTTCTCAATCCCCTTACAGACGCCTGTCGTTTCCAGCATCTCAAGATCAAAGTTAGTCCTCTGGAGAATACGCTCCTCCTCCAGCGGCTTGCCTTTATCCTTGAAATAACGAATTCGCTCCTGCAGCTCATCCTTGATGCTGACCATCGCCTGATTAAGCGTAGGCCGGGGCGTCACATAGTGGGAGCTGGCATAGAGGCTAACCTCTTCCAGATCAGCCGTCTTCTCGCCTGTTAGCGGGTCGAACTCGGTGATGCTTTCCACCTCATCCCCAAAGAGCATGATACGCCATGCCCTATCCTCGTTTTGGATGGGGAAAATATCCACCTGCTCCCCTCGCACCCGGAATGACCCACGCTCGAAAGCCAGATCATTCCGCTGATACTGCAGCTCCACTAGGTGGCGGATCAGATCGTCCCGGTCGATGATCTCCCCCGGTACGAGACGTATCTTCATACGGGCGTAAGATTCCGGCGAGCCAATACCATAAATGCAGGACACAGACGCCACGATGATAACATCGTTACGCTCCAGCAGGGCCTGTGTAGCGGCATGGCGCATCCGGTCTATGCGCTCGTTACGCTGGCTATCCTTCTCAATAAAGGTATCCGAGCGGGGCACATAGGCTTCCGGTTGATAATAATCATAGTAGGAAACAAAATATTCCACCGCATTATCGGGGAAGAACTGTTTCATCTCACTATAGAGCTGGGCTGCCAGTGTCTTGTTGGGGGCCATGATGAGCGTGGGACGCTGCGCCGCCTCGATCACCTTGGCCATGGTGAAGGTCTTGCCAGACCCTGTTACGCCCATCAGCACCTGGTCCCGCTCCCCAGCCTTCAACCCATCCAGCAAGGCGGCAATTGCCTGCGGCTGATCCCCGGAAGGTTCGTAATCGGACTTCACGACAAACCGGTTGATCTTCGGTTTGGCGGGCTGTTTTTCAGGGAAAAAATCCGTCTGGCGAGGTGCAACCGGTTTTTTCTTTTTGCGAGACGACGAAGAGACTGCCATGGGCCCTAAATGGAACCATTTTCCTGCTACCACAAGATGCCAGTGCCGGGAAAAGTGATACCACGTCTTTTGACGACCTATTCTACATAAAAAGACTGACAGTTTTTGAGAGGTCGTTTACCATTGGCCTACCTCTTGACGGCCTATAAAGGCCCCACGCCTCGAAAAGGTTAGACCCTTATGGATATCGAAAAGATCGAGCAGAGCTACACGCAGTTCCGCAACACAGCGCAGGAAGCCTTCCAGCTGATTGACCGGCTGATCGGCCAGATGCAGGACGCTTCCCAGAATGGGGATACACAGGCTGGTGAATGGGCGGAAAGCCTCCAGAGAATAGCCTCCATCTTCCAGAATGGTCAGGGCCATGCGGGAGACCTCGTTGGCCAGCTGGCTGGGCTTGTTAGTCACCTCGGTGAGAAATCCGGCGGTGAAGGTTCCTCTGAACAGAGTGGCGGCTTTGCCAACTTTGGCAAAACACTTCAGCAGGACGTTATTCAGGAAATCGGCAGCGGGCTGCTGAGCAAATTCTTCCGCTAAGTTCCTTGCGCTCTAATAGAGAATAAGGCCGGACAGGATGCCCCGTCCGGCCTTTCTTTTATCGGGCAGGCTGTACCTGCGCTTTCTGCAAGGCTTCCTTCTGCCGGGCGGCCAGCACCTCCACATTGAAATCCTGCGTCAGTTCCATGAAGAGCCGGTGCCAGTTCACCCGTGCCCCCAGCCGCAGGAAGGCACTACCCAGCCCAATGGCCGAGCGATCTAGCATGACGAATTCCCGCGGTAACGTGATGCCACCGGTGCGCTTCAGCCCTTCATAAACATTTTCCAGCACCTTGCGAGCTTCCTGCGGATTGTTGCTCTCTTCCACATTGCAGACTTCATCCGTCATGAGTGGACGGTAAAAGAAGCGTGCCCACTCATTGAGAACAGCCGCCCGCTCCCGTGAAATATCCTTAAAGCCCCAATCATGATAAGCCTCATAAGCGCGCTCCTCATCACCATCGCGCAAGGCAGCGAAGAGAGAGAGGACACCCCCAACAAAACGGGGCGAGAAAATACGCACCGACCCAAAATCAAGCAGGTTCAAACCACCATCCTGCCGCACGGTGAAATTACCCATATGCGGGTCACCATGTACAACCCCATAATGATAAACGGGCTTATACCACGCTTTGAAAAGCGCAATCGCAATAGCGTTACGCTCCTCCTGCGGTAGCTGCTCTTCCAGAACAGACTTCATGGACCGTCCGTCCACCCAGTCCATCGTCAATAGCCGCCCTGTGACCAGCCCCGATACAGGAGCGGGCACGGTGACCTCCGGCACATCCGCTAGCATGAGCCTGTAGAGCCTCAGGTGGCTGGCTTCCCGTGTGTAATCCAGCTCTTCCCGCATCCGTTCGGCAAGTTCGGCATAGACCTCATCCTGCCGGATAGCATTACCAACGAGGCTGAACACACCCAGCCCTCGTTTTAACTGCTTGAGATCCTGCTCCATAGCCCCAACCATACCGGGATATTGCAGCTTGCAGGCCACCTCCCGCCCGTCAGCCAAAGCAGCACGATGCACCTGCCCCAATGACGCCGCCGCTACAGCCTCGTGACTGAATGAGCGGAAGCGGGCTTCCCACCCCGGCCCTAACTCGGCCCTCATGCGCCGCTGGACGAAGTTCCAACCCATAGGCGGCGCATTGGCCTGAAGATGGGCCAGTTCCTCGGCATATTCATCCGGCAAGGCACCGGGAATGGTTGAGAGAAGCTGAGCAGCCTTCATCATTGGGCCTTTTAAATTGCCCAGAACGTGGCGCAACTCCTCAGCGTGGCTGTTCGCATTGCTACGCAATCCCAGTTTATGGCCCGCCATACGTGCCGCCACGCCCCCGACCATGCTGGAGGCCCGGAACATACGCTGCATGTTATCGACAAAGCCCGTCCTGTCGATGTCACGTTCACGCGCCATAATCTCAACCCTTACCTGTTGCCCTGTTAGGCAATATGCCGGCCTGCAAAGTGCAGGCTAGCTTTCATCTTCATGCTGCTGGTTCAGCCTCAAGCTGATCAATCAGCCCGGAAATAACATCCAGACCACGATTCCAGAATAAGGGATCACCAGCATTCAGCCCGAACGGTGCGAGCAGCTCCTGATGGCGCAATGTACCGCCAGCGGCAAGCATCTCCTTGTATTTACCGGCAAAACCTGCCGGGCTGTCCTGATACACGCCATAAAGCGCATTCACCAGACAGTCACCAAAGGCGTAGGCATACACATAGAAGGGCGAATGGATGAAATGCGGAATATATGACCAATACAGGTCATAATCCGGCGTGAAATTGAAAGCTGGACCAAGGCTACGTGTCTGCACGTCCCGCCAGATTTCACCAAGACGCTCGGCTGAGATTTCACCCTTGCGGCGTTCATCATGCACCTGCACTTCAAACTGATAGAAGGCGACCTGCCGCACGACCGTATTCAGCATGTCCTCCACCTTGGAGGCCAGCAGATGATGACGGCGTTTCGGGTCACTCTCCGCATCCAGCAGGGACTGGAACGTCAACATCTCACCAAAGACAGAAGCCGTCTCAGCCAGAGTAAGCGGCGTATCGGAACGAAGATAACCCTGCTTCTTCCCGGCCAGCATCTGATGAATACCATGCCCCATCTCATGGGCCAGCGTCATGACGTCACGAGGGCGGCCATGATAGTTCATCAGCAGGTAGGGATGTGCAGAAGGCACAACCGGATGAGCAAACGCCCCGGAGGACTTACCCGGAACGGCCGCTGCATCAATCCACGGATTATTGAGGAAGGTGCTAGCGTGGCGCCCCATCTCCTCATCAAACCCCTGATAGGCACGCTGGACGATGGCTGTACCCTCATCCCAGCTCAGCCGCTTATCCTGCACATCAGGCAACGGAGCGTTACGGTCCCAATGTTCCAGCTTTTCTAGCCCCAACCAACGGGCCTTCATGCTGTAATAACGATGGGACAGACGGGGGAAAGATGACTGTACGGCACCGACCAGCGCATCCACAACCTCATCTTCCACCATGTTCGCCCGGTTACGGCTACTGACGGGGCGAGGATAACCCCGCATGGTGTCGGTCGTTGCCTTATCCTTGGCTAGCGTGTTGGTAATGCCCACCAGCAGCTTATTATTGGCCGCCAGAGTGGCACTGATCGCCTTGGCTGCCTCTTCCCGCTTCGCCCGGTTGCTGTCTGTCATATAATTAAAGACATCGCCCAGCGGCTGCTCTTTCCCTTCAAAGGACACCATCAGCCCAGCCATGGTCTCATCAAACAGGCGGACCCACGCATTCCGACCAGAGACCGCCATGTCCATCAACACACGCTCAATCTCATCAGAGAGCTGATAGGGGCGGAACACCCGCAAGTCTCTCAGATAGGGCTTCCAAGAGGCTAGCTCTTCATTTTCGCTGAAGCCTTTCTCAAGGGCAGCATCTTCCAGCCGATTTAATTCTAGCGGGAAAAACAACAAATAGGCGGAAATGGCCGTCAGACGCTCCCGCACGCTCTGGGCAAAACGGCCACAGGCGGGGTCAGTCGTATGAGCAGCAAAGAGCAGCTGAGAATAAGAGCCGATCTTTCCCAGCCCTTCCTCAATCACCTCATAGCCCCGGAGAGCATGAACCAGCTCGGCCGGGGAAGCCTTGCCTAGCGTGCCCTTCCAGCGGGTTTCAAAAGTTTTGGCCTCAGTCTCCAGCCGAACGAAGTCCGACTCAATGGTCGGGTCTTCAGGTGAGCCGTAGAGGTCGGAAAGATCCCAGCGGGGTGCGGCTACCGGTGCAGCAGCCTCCCCTTCAGGAGCAAAAACCTGCCCGCCTTCTGGCAGACGGGCAAAGGAACGTGTCGTGAGAAAAGATGTCATCATCCTTTCAGACTAGCCAAGCCGGAAGGCTGTGAAAACTCCCTTTTCCTTCACAGCCTTATCACCTAGCCCGCCCCATCAACCGATAACAGTCCGTTATCAGGCAGAAAGGCTTCTCAGATCAGCTTCCTCATAGCCAATGATGCGGGCATAATCCTTAGGCACAACGTGCCAGAATTTCGGCAAAACATCCTCCCAATGGTGCAGAATATCCGCCGCATAGGTACTGCCCGTTTCACGCACATGCCGCTCCACAAGGCTACGCAGCTCATCCTGCCAGCGTTGGGCCGTTACAGGCTGGCACATGACTGTGTCGTGATTCACCCGTTTCGGGAAATCACCGTCACGATCCAGCACATAGGCCGTACCGCCCGTAAAGCCTGCCCCAAAATTGTCTCCGGCCTTACCCAGAACGACAACCGTACCGCCAGTCATATATTCGCAGCCATTGGAGCCGCAGCCTTCGACCACGGCCACAGCACCGGAGTTCCGCACGGCGAACCGTTCGCCGGCCTGCCCGGCGGCAAAGAGTGCCCCTGCCGTTGCACCATAAAGCACCGTGTTGCCGATGATGGAGTTCTTCTCCGTAGCGCAAGGTGTGGCACTGCTGGGCCGCAGCACTAGAGTGGCCCCGGAGAGGCCCTTGCCAACATAGTCGTTAGCATCGCCTTCCACCTCAATACGCAGCCCCTGCACGGCAAAAGCCCCAAGGGACTGACCAGCAGACCCACGCAGAGAGAGTGTCAGATGCCCTTCCGGCAGGCTGGCCATGCCAAAACGACGGGTGATAAGCGAGGAAAGCCTCGTCCCCACCGCACGATGCGTATTACGAACGATGTAATGCAGATGCAGCTTCTCTCGCCGCTCGAACAATGGCTGCGCATCAGCAATGATCTGCGCATCCAGCGTATCCGGCACTTCATTGCGGCCTTCCAGCGTGCAATGACGGGCAAAGCCACCCGTATCGGCCTGCACTAGCAGGGCATTAAGGTCCAGATCATCCAGATAATCCGAGCCACGATAAACCTGATGGAGCAGATCCGTCCGGCCGATGATCTCCTCAAGGGAGCGGTATCCCAGACGAGCCAGAATATTGCGGACATCCTCGGCAATCAGCGTGAAAAGATTGATCACCTTCTCCGGCGTGCCCTCAAACTTCTTCCGCAGCTCCTCATCCTGTACGCAGACACCGACAGGGCAGGTATTGGTATGGCACTGCCGCACCATGATACAGCCCATCGCCACAAGAGCCGCCGTACCGATGCCGAACTCTTCGGCCCCCAGCATGGCCGCGATCACCACATCACGCCCGGTCTTAATGCCACCATCAACACGCAACTTCAGCCGGTGACGAAGACGGTTAAGCATCAGTACCTGATGGGTCTCACTCAGCCCCATTTCCCACGGCAGACCAGCATAATAAATGGAAGACTGAGCACTCGCCCCCGTCCCGCCAGAATGACCGGAAATCAAGATAGCATCAGCCTTCGCCTTGGCTACACCGGCAGCGATGGTCCCGATGCCTGTACGAGCTACGAGCTTCACCGTCACGGTGGCTTCCGGGTTGATCTGCTTAAGGTCGTAAATCAACTGGGCAAGGTCTTCGATAGAATAGATATCATGATGCGGCGGTGGCGAGATCAGCGTGACACCCGGCGTGGCATGACGGAGACGGGCGATAAGCTCCGTAACCTTAAAGCCCGGAAGCTGACCTCCCTCACCCGGTTTAGCTCCCTGTGCGACCTTAATCTCTAACTCACGACAGTTATTGAGATATTCCGCCGTCACACCGAAACGGCCAGACGCCACCTGCTTAATGGCCGAGGAGGCATTATCCCCATTGGGCCGTGGCGTGGCACGAGCCGGGTCTTCACCACCCTCACCGGAATCGGACTTTGCCCCAATACGGTTCATGGCGATGGCCAGCGTCTCATGCGCTTCCGGGCTTAGTGCCCCAAGGGAAATACCCGGCGCAACCAAACGGCGGCGAATCTGGGTGATGCCTTCCACATCATCCACATCAATAGACCGTGCGCTGGAGCGGAAGTCTAGCAGGTCACGCAGGGCAACTGGCTCTTGCGCTTCCAAAGCATCGGCATAGCGGCGGAACAGCTTGTAACTATTGGCCTGCACCGCCGTCTGCAACATATGCACCGTGCTAGCCGAGAAGGAATGAGCCTCTCCACCCGGGCGGATTTTATACCGCCCCCCAATCGGCAGTGGCGATACATTCACCGGCTGCCATGCCTGCTTATGCGCCTTGATGACATTCCGAGCGATACCGGGCAGACCGATCCCAGAAATACGGGAGGCCATACCAGGGAAGAACTCAGCCACGAGCGCACGAGAAAGGCCGATCGCCTCGAAGTTATAGCCCCCACGATAGGCCGACACGACCGAAATACCGGCCTTGGACATGATCTTAAGCAGCCCCTTGTCCACGGCCTTACGATATTGCTGCATGGCCTGCCGCAGGGTCATCTTGCCGAACAGCCCCCGGCGAAGACGATCAGCAATGCTCTGCTGCGCCAACCACGGGTTGACCGTAGAGGCCCCCACACCCACCATGACGGCCAGACTGTGCACATCCAGCACGTCCGAGGCCCGGACATTCACGGAAGTGAAGGTCCGTAGGCTATGATTGATGAGGTGAACATGCACGGCCGCCACAGCCAGCACCATAGGGACAGCCACACGATCCGCCGTGCTGTGTTCGTCCGTTAGGAACAAATGAGCACAGCCACCTCGTACGGCATCCTCCGCCTTCTGGCATATCTGCGTCAGGGCTACCCGCATACCCTCATCGCCATCAGCCAGCGGGAAGGTACAGTCAATGGTTTCTCCCTGTCCGCCACACATCTTCTGAAGGCGGCCAAATTCACCACTGGTTAGGATGGGGCTAGCAAGCTGGAGAAGCTGGCACTGGCTGGCTTCCTCGGCAAGAATATTACCCAGATTTCCTAATCTCGTCACAAGGCTCATGGCCCGTGTCTCACGCAGGCTGTCAATCGGCGGGTTCGTCACCTGACTGAACCCCTGCCGGAAATAATGAGACAGCCCCCGATAATGACGAGACAGCACCTGAAGCGGCGTATCATCCCCCATGGACGCCAGAGCTTCGCTACCATTCTGCACCATCGGCTGGAGCGTAGCTTCCATGTCCTCATACGTCAGATTAACGGCTAGCTGACGACGGCGCAGAGATTCAGCGTCAATCTCCTCTGGCTCGTGTACCTGATCCATCAGTGGACCGACATCCTCGATGCCATCCTTGATCCAGCTTTCATAATCCTGCCGGTTAATCAGCATATCCAGCACGTCATCCGGCGTGTAGAAGCGGCCTTCATCAAGGTCCAGCGCAAGGGTTTGCCCCGGCCCGAGCCGCCCACGCAAAGCGATGGCCTCATCCGGTACACGCACCATGCCCGTCTCAGAACCAACGATCAGCAGCCCATCCTTGGTCAGGCTGTAGCGCAAGGGGCGCAGACCGGCACGGTCCAAACCGGCGATGACCCAGCGACCATCCGTCCCGCAGAGAGCTGCCGGACCATCCCACGGCTCGATAACCGCATTGCAATAACGGTAAAATGCTTTTGCCCGATCGGACAAAGACGAGTTCGCCCCGGCTGAGGCCGGAATCAGCAGAGCCTTGGCAAAGGGAGCATTCCGCCCAGCGAAGGTCAGAAGTTCAAAAACATTATCCAGTGCCGCCGTATCGGACCCCGCCACCTGCACGACTGGCTTAAGGGACTCCATATGCGCATCCAAAGCAGGGCTGCTTAGCCGTGTCTCATGCGCCCGCATCCAGTTGACGTTACCGGACAGCGTGTTGATCTCACCGTTATGAGCAATCTTACGGAAAGGCTGGGCGAGCTTCCATTTTGGAAAGGTATTGGTGGAATAACGCTGGTGATAGATAGCAAAACGGGAAACAAACCGTTCATCCAGCAAGTCTGGGTAAAAGTCTGTCAGATTTTCTGCCAGAAACATGCCTTTATAGATGAGGGAGCGGCAGGACAGGGAGCAGATGTACAAGTCCACCTGTGCCCGTGTCGCCTCCTGCTCGATACGCCGCCGGATGACGTAAAGATCACGCTCCAACGTTTCCTCATCACGCCCCAGCGTGTTGCGGATCATGATCTGTTCAATCTCAGGGCGGGTCTCATTGGCTTTCTCACCAATGCAGGCCGTATCAATCGGCACCTGACGCCAGCCATAGATGCCATAGCCGAAACGTAGAATTTCTGTCTCGATGATCTGGCGGCAACGTTCCTGTGCCCCGAGGTCCGTACGAGGCAGGAAGACCATCCCGACAGAAATGCGTCCTTCGATCCTCAAATCGCCCGCATTATGGATGGCATCCTCGAAGAAATTCTGCGGGATTTCCACATGGATACCCGCTCCATCCCCCGTTTTACCATCGGCATCAACAGCACCGCGGTGCCAAATATTGCCTAGAGCCTCGATGCCCGCCCGCACCACGGCACGGCTGGGTTTGCCGTCCATGGCCGCCACAAGCCCCACACCGCAGGCGTCATGCTCTTGCGCTGGATCATACAAGCCCTCCAGCCGCTCAACATTCGCCTGATAGGCTTTCACAAAATCCTGTGCCGTTTCTGGGGCGGATGTCACATGGGTGGTTTCATTCAGGGTGGACATCAGACGCACTCCTCGACAGATGTTGCAGCACGGGCAGCCCCGGCCGACAAATAATTCATGATGGCATCAGCAGCATCGCGTCCATCACGGATAGCCCAGACGACAAGGCTCGCCCCCCGGACAATGTCCCCACCGGCAAATACACCCGGCAGGCTGGTTTCATGCCCCTTCCCGGAGACATCCAGCGTGCCCCACCGTGTCACGGAGAGGTCCGGCTGCTGCCAAAGTTCCGGCAGGTTTTCGGGTTCAAAACCCAACGCACAGATGACTAGATCAGCCTTCAGGTCACGAATATTGTCAGTTGGCTCCACAGCACGGCGGCCTTCTCCGTCAGCTGCACCGAGACGCATCTCTCGCAGGCGAACGGCCTTCACAACATCATCCCCAAGGAAGGCCTCCGGTGTCAGCATCCACTCGAACCGAGCACCTTCTTCCTCAGCATTGAGAACCTCTTGACGAGAACCGGGCATATTGTTCCGGTCCCGACGATAGGCGCAGACCACATCCTTTGCACCTTGCCGGATGGCTGTGCGGACGCAATCCATGGCGGTATCACCACCACCCAGCACCACAACTTGCTTGCCTTTCGCTGTCAGGTCGGCGGCTGCATCCTCTGTCTGGGAGGCCTTAAGGTAAGACAAAGCCTCCACCACATTGGCCAGCCCAGCCCCGGGCCCCTTCACCTGCCGGGCACGATACACACCCGTAGCCAGAAACACGGCATCATGCCGCTGACGCAGCTCTTCCAACGGCAGAGCACCCTCACCATGCCCAACAGACTGCCCCAGATGGAAGATAATCCCCTGCTCTTCCAGCAGTTTCCAGCGGCGTTCCACAACGCTCTTATCCAACTTGAAGCCCGGAATCCCGTACATCAACAAGCCGCCGGGTTTTTCCTGCCGCTCATAAACATGCACCTCATGTCCTGCAGCCCGCAGTCGTTCGGCACAGGCGAGACCGGCAGGACCGGCCCCGACAATACCGACACTCTGCCCTGTTTCCTCAATTGGCAAGCGAGGCAGAACCCAGCCTTCAGCAAAAGCAGTCTCGGTAATGTAACGTTCCACCGCTCCGATAGTCACACTTTTGAAACCCGGGCGAATGACGCAGTTACCTTCACAAAGGCGGTCCTGCGGGCAGATGCGACCACAGATTTCAGGAAAACTATTGGTGCTGGAAGACAGCTCATAGGCTTCCTTCAGCCGCCCTTCTGTTGTCAAACGCAACCATTCGGGAATGACATTCCCCAACGGACAATGAACCGTGCAGTAAGGGATCCCACATTGTGAACAACGGGACGCCTGCTCCTGCGCCCGCTGCGAGCTGAAGCCGGCGTAAATCTCTCCGAAATCCTTCCGTCTTTCAGCAGCCGAGCGTTTATCCGGAAGTTTCTGGGAGCGGTTTACGAACCGCAGCATCTCTTCAGCCATCGTGACATCAATCCCTGTTTTACCTGCATCATGCTTCTGCACCTGCCACCCGGACAGACATCGGCAACCATATGGCAGGATATTCCTTACAGTTTTTATAGGATTAAACAGCCCCACTACAAAAAAATAGACAGCATTACTTACCAAATATATTTCAGAACACCTTGAAAATGCATATGATTATCATTTTCATTTTCCAATTTAGGTCCAAAACGGACCATTTATCATAAGGCCATAATCCCCACCTCTTTTTTTCGAGAAGATGCATTTTCCTTATTGACGATCCCCCCTCTGCCCCGTAAAAGCACTTTCAACAGAGCTGAAGCAGCCTCCTCACGGAAACGGCTTCCTCTTACAGCTTTATGCCCAGATGGCGGAATTGGTAGACGCGCAGGCTTCAGGTGCCTGTGTCCGCAAGGACGTGGAAGTTCGAGTCTTCTTCTGGGCACCAAGGCTTTCTCCCCTGATATGCAGGGTAGAAAAGTACGCACTCAGAAAAATCCGGTGACTATATGAGCACTCCGCGCAACGCCATTCATCTTTATGAGGGCGACCTCCCGGACGATATTGAGCTGGGTTCTTCCATCGCCATTGATACCGAGACCATGGGTCTCAACCCGCATCGGGACCGACTCTGCCTCGTGCAGATTTCTGCCGGAGATGGTCAGGCTCATCTTGTACAATTCGTACCGGAGCATCTGGGTGGCCGTGGTTATGGACACTGCCCCAACCTCAAGGCACTGCTGCAAGATAGTTCTGTCACCAAGCTAATGCATTTTGCCCGGTTTGATGTGGCGGTTCTCCAGCATTATCTGGGCATTACGCTTAACTCCGTTATCTGCACGAAGATTGCGGCGCGCCTCGTCTATACATTTACAGATAAGCACGGCCTCGCCTATCTCAGCCGGGAACTGCTGGGCATTGATATGTCCAAACAGCAGCAAAGCTCTGACTGGGGCAGCCCGAATTTGACAGAAGAGCAGCTCCACTATGCAGCGTCTGATGTGCTGCACCTTCACGCCCTTTGGAATAAGCTGGAGGCTATGCTCATCCGGGAAGGGCGGCGCGATCTCGCCCAGAGCTGTTATGATTTCCTTCCAGCCCGTGCAAAGCTGGACCTTCTGGGCTATGATGTATCGGATATTTTCGCCCATCGTGCCTGATAAAGTTGCTCCATGACCGCATCCCCTCTCCTGACAGCCTGCCGTGCTCTCCAGACAGAACGTCAGGGGTTGGAACAGCTTGAGGGTGCTCTGCATGGCCCCATGCAAGAAGGCTTTGAAGCTGCACTGGATGCCATCCTGGCAATGAAAGGCCGCCTTATCCTCACGGGGATGGGTAAATCTGGCCATATTGGGCGTAAAATCAACGCCACGCTAGCGTCCACGGGGACGCCCTCACTCTTCCTTCATCCTGCCGAAGCCGCTCATGGTGATCTCGGCATGGTGGGGCCGGGGGATGTCGTCCTCTATCTTTCCAATTCTGGCGAGACCAGCGAGCTCGCTGCCATTCTCCTCCATGCGGCCCGCTTAAATCTCACGCAGATCGCCTTTACAACAAAGGCGACCTCTACACTGGCACAGTCTGTCCAGATTCCCCTTATCATACCGGCCGCACCCGAGGCCTGCCCGATGGGACTGGCCCCGACAACATCATGTCTGCTTCAACTGGCTCTCGGTGATGCTCTGGCCATTGCCTTGCTGGAGCAACGCGGCTTCAACGCCCATGACTTTGGCCTCCTGCATCCGGCGGGAACGCTGGGCGCACAGCTCCGCCCTGTTGGCGACTTCATGCATACAGGCAAGGCGATGCCACTAGGGCGTGAAGATATGTCCCTCCGGGCCGTCATCCTTGAAATCACCCGTAAAAGTTTCGGCTGTGTTGGGATTCTAGATGGTAATGGCCAGCTTGCCGGTCTCATAACAGATGGAGACCTCCGCCCTGCCCTAGGTCGGGACCTCGACACAACCACGGCCCGAGAGATCATGAATCGCACCCCTCTGACAGGAACAGCCACCATGCGGGCGCAGGATATCCGGCGTCTCATGAATGACCGACCTGTCCCGGTGACCAGTCTCTTTATCGTGGATGATGAACGCCGCCCTATTGGGATTATCCATCTTCATGATCTTTTGCGGGGGGGCTGCCCATGAGTACATTCCCCCCAAACCGGGATGATTTTGACCCGGACCGCTTGGAAAAAACCCGTCAGCTGGACGCCCTACGGCAAGAAGCTATGGCCAGAAGGCGCACCCCTCCTTCGGCTGAAGCTATGGCCAAACGGAGTTTGCTCCTAAAGCGGGCCAAATGGGGGCTTCCCGGTCTTGCGGTTTTCCTGCTCATTTCAGTGGGCATATGGCCGGAAATCAACCATCTGATCCATCAGAACAGTGCTATTCTAGCCAGCATGCGCCATGCCCATACGGATAGTGGCATGATGGAACATGCCGCTTATCACGACCTTGATTCGCACGGCCACCCCTATACCATCACGGCCCGCATCGCTCGACAGAGCGAGCCTAACCGTATTGATATGACCGAGCCTGAAGCCGACATCATGCTGCATAACCGGCAATGGGTTCATGCACGGGCAGATAATGGCATGTATCTCCAGCATGAACAGACACTGACACTGAACGGCCATGTCGTGATCTACCGCAGTGACGGTGTTCTGCTGAACAGCCCCTCTGCCGATGTTGACCTGCCGCAGGAGGTTATCGCCACGCATGATTGGGTTCATGCTGAAGGCCCCTTTGGTAAACAGGATGCCGAAGGCGCCTTTATGGATCAACGGACGAACACTCTCCAGTTCCTCGGCCCGGGGCGAACAGATCATTTTGAGGATTTATCCTCTGCCCCCTCTTCTCCCGCCACACCGAACAGCCCATAAAGGAAGCATGATGCGTCTCCCTGTTTTCTCCCGCCCTCATGCGTTTCTTGCGGCTGCTGGTCTCCTTTTGGCCGAGACTCTGGCACCGTCCGCCATTGCCCTAGCCGCCGACACTGCTCCCCATGACCAGGCACATGGGCAGGTCGTTCATCTCTTCTGGAAGAAAGAAGAAATCTACGACCATAATCGCCAGACCGTCACCCTCACCGGCGGGGCTCGTGCCCAGCGGGGCGATATGACAGTCGATGCCGATACACTGGTCGGGTATCTCCGCCCGAAAAAACAAACCGGCACCTCCCATGCCGCCACTAATGATAGCCAGAAAACCGGCGGTAGTGATGATATGGAGCTATATCGTGTCGAGGCTTTCGGCCATGTCCATATCTATAATCTAGAAGACCAGGGCTGGGGTGATCACGGGCTATATGACGTTGATAAAAGCGTCTTGATGATGACGGGCAAGGCCATGAAATTCACCACGCCCCGCCAGCTTATGACGGCCCGGGACCTCGTGGAGTATCACCCGCAGACCCATGTCTCTATCGGATGGGGTGATGCGACTGTCACAACCAGCGATGGTAAAAGAATTACGGCTGATGTCATGCAGGCCGTGGAACTTTCCGATGCCCAAAAAGCCGCCAACAAGGCTAGCCAGACAACTGATGGTAAAAAGTCGAAAAGTGGGAATCTGGACCGGGCCTATGGCTGGGGCCATGTCATGATCCGCACGGATCGCCAAACAGCTACCGGGGATCGTGGCGTCTATCTGGCCGGGCCTGAACTCGCACGTCTAATCGGTCATGTGCGTGTCACGCAGGGGCAGAATCAGAATAATGGGTCTCAAGCCATTGTGAATCTCAGAACTGGCATCTCCCATATGCTGTCCGGCTCCAGCGACCCTGTACAGGGGCTGATCGTTCCCAATGAGGCAGGTAAATGACCATGCAGGAAAATCAGGGTAAGCCGGGACTGGCAGCCAAAGGCATCGGGAAAAGCTACAAAAAACGCACTGTCGTTCATGACGTGTCGCTCCATGTGCAGCGTGGCGAGGCTGTCGGTCTGCTTGGCCCGAATGGTGCCGGAAAAACAACCAGCTTCTACATGATTGTTGGATTGGTGCAGACAGACATGGGCAGCATCACATTGGATGGTGCGGACATCACCCCCCTGCCCATGTATCGGCGGGCACGGCTGGGAGTTGGCTACTTACCACAAGAAGCTAGCATCTTCCGGGGGCTGAATGTCGAACAGAACATTCTTGTTGCGCTGGAAGCAGTTGAAAAAAACCGGGATAAACGACAAGCCATGCTGGATGGCCTTCTGGCAGAATTCGGCATTACCCGCCTGCGGCACTCCCCGGCTCTGGCCCTTTCTGGTGGTGAGCGCCGCCGCCTTGAGATCGCCCGTGCGCTGGCAAGCCAGCCAAACTATATCCTTCTTGATGAACCTCTGGCAGGGATCGACCCCATCGCCGTTAGTGAAATCCGTGCTCTTGTATCCCACCTAAAGGATCGTGGCATCGGCGTGCTGATTACAGACCATAACGTGCGTGAGACACTAGAAGTTATCGACCGGGCCTACATCCTGCATAGCGGGCGTGTTCTCATGGAGGGTACGCCAGAGGCCATCGTAGCCAATGAAGATGTCCGCCGGGTCTATCTGGGAGAAAACTTCTCCCTATAAGAAAGCAAAATCCCCATATTTGCCACATTGCGTAGGCACGCTCCTCTCTCTAGGGAAGGACAGAAGCGTAACCATCTTCTACTACAACCCTTCCCAGCGGAGGTGACGTGAAGACTTGTCTGTATGGACTATCATTATTCTGTCTGTATTACACCTTCATGCGGTTGACAGACCTCCTCACCGCAAGGCTGGCATCCCAGCTGCACATCGCAGACAGAATTGACCCATCAATCATTGCAGGCCTTGCAGCAAGCCTCGCCTATGGAGGCGTTTACTGGGTTATCCAACGCTACAAGCGAAATCATAAGCCGTAACCCCCGCCTTCATTGCAGAAAGGTCGGCACCATATCCTGCTCAAGGATGGCATCCACCGCACTATCCTCATCCTCGGCGAGGCACACGGGCGTCCCATCCGCCGCATGGATAGCAATCAGTGTAGTGCCCTCATGCGTAATGGGCCGGAAATAGGCAACCTCTTTCATGCCCCAGTTCCGCAACTCTGCCCCTGTCATAGTACGGGCACGCTCGTATACATCCTCCGCCAGCCTATCACTGGCGGAGCTTTTTCTCTCATCATTCCCGGCCAAAAGGCTCATCCTCCGTTATGGGAGAAAGATCACGGGCCAACTCTACATCACGAGCTGGTGAGGACGGCTGCACAGCCCCATCAGAGCTACCCTGCTTGATGGTAATATGCTTCACACGTACTTCCGGCTCCGGGCGATGAAGGTCGATATGCAGCAAGCCATTATCCAACCAAGCCCCGGCGATTTCGATCCCTTCCGCCAGCACAAACGCTTTATGAAACTGTCGGGCAGCAATCCCCCGGTGTAAGAAGACACGCCCCTGCGTATCGTCCGCCTGCCGACCACGGATGACCAGCTGATTATCTTCCTGAGTAATCTGAAGGTCATCCATGACAAACCCGGCTACAGCCAGAGTAATCCGCAGAGCCGTACGGCTCAGCTGTTCGATATTATAGGGTGGATACCCATCCGATGCTGTTTTTGATGCCCGTTCAAGCATTTGTTCCAGATGATCAAACCCCAGGAACATGGGGGACGTGAAAAGTCGTCCAGATGACATGGTATTACGAGGCCTCCTCAGGGAGCGAGACGTGAGTAGAAAGGCAACCCTCACAAGGCATTGCCCACACTGGCAGATATGAGGTCAGCCCCCTCCTGATGCAAGGGTTATCCACCCGCTGACGCATTAAAGAACAGGCTGGAATTACCCATCGCCAGCCGCTAACATGCTTGCCATGAAGAATTTAGATTTTCTTGATCGGCTTGATGACATCGCCCCGACATCAATCCTTGTTGCCCCCCAGCCCGTGCTGAGCCAGGTGGCCCACGAAGTTCGCCCGGAAGACATGGCCGCCATCCGTGAGGCCCTGCCGGGTATGTTCTCGGCCATGTACAAGGCCCCCGGCATCGGGCTGGCTGCTCCGCAAGTGGGGTTAAGCCAGCGTTTCGTGCTGGTCGATGTTGCTCGTGAGGATGAACCCCGCAACCCGATGGTTCTCATCAACCCGGAGATCATCGATTCCTCCGAGACACTTGCCGCACGGGAAGAAGGCTGTCTCTCCCTGCCTAACCAGTATGCTGAGGTCATCCGGCCGGAATCCATCCGGGTTCGCTATCGTGATCTAGATGGCCAGACCATCGAGCAGGAAGCATCCGACCTACTGGCAACCTGCATCCAGCATGAAATCGACCATCTGGATGGCATCCTGTTTGTTGATCATCTGTCTTCCCTGAAGCGCAACATGATTATGCGGCGTCTGGCCAAGGAACAAAAGCGGAGACGGTAAGTACCATGCGCCTCATCTTCATGGGCTCGCCGGACTTTTCCGTTCCGGCCCTTCATGGCTTGATTAAGGCAGGCCATGAGGTCGTTGCCGTTTATACCCAGCCCCCCCGCCCAGCAGGCCGAGGTAAGGCTCTGCGGCGACAGCCCGTGCATGAGGCCGCCGATGCGCTCAGCATCCCTGTCCGCACGCCGGAAAAACTGCGCCATAACGAAGAAGAGCTAGCCTTCTTTCAGGGATTAAACGCTGATGCAGCCATTGTGGCAGCTTATGGCCTTATTCTGCCAGAGGCCATCCTGAATGCGCCACGGCTCGGCTGCCTGAATATTCATGCCAGTCTACTTCCTCGCTGGAGGGGTGCATCACCTATCCAGTCCGCTATCCGAGCCGGTGATGCAGAAAGTGGCGTCTGCATTATGCAAATGGACAAAGGGCTGGATACAGGTGCGGTCATCCTCTCCGAGGCCACACCCATCACAGCGACAGACACGGCAGGTAGCCTGCATGACCGACTAGCAGAGATTGGTGCCCGTCTGGTCGTTCACGCCCTAACAGAACAACCTACCCCTATTCCGCAGGACGATTCCCGTAGCTGCTATGCTCCACGACTGGAGCGTAAAGATGGCCAGATCGACTGGAACCGCTCGGCCGTTGAAATTGAGCGTCAAGTGCGGGCCTTCATTCCGTGGCCGGGAAGTTATACCCTTTTGGAAGGGCAAACTTACCGCATCGGTGCCGTTACCCTGCCGGATGAAGCCGAAACTGCCGCCCTCATAGCCTCAGCCCCCGCTCCGGGTACTGTGCTGGATGACAGATTGACCATTGCCTGCGGGACAGGCTGCCTACGGATCGACCGCATCCAGAAGCCGGGACGGGCCATGATGGACCGGGACGCCTTTCTGCGTGGCACAAAACTAACCAAAGGGATGCGCCTTGACTGACGCCGCCCCGCCCGGCATCAGCCGCTGGGCCATCCGCATTGAGTTCGACGGCCGCCCCTATGTTGGCTGGCAACGCCAGAAAAGTGGCCTCTCCGTCCAACAGCTTATTGAGGAAGCCGCCGAGCATCTCACGCAGGGCCGCAAGGTCAGCAGCGTAACGGCAGGGCGGACTGATTCAGGCGTTCATGCGGCTGGACTCGTGGCGCATCTGGACTTCCCGGACGATGCCCCTCTCAGCCGCAAAGCCGTGCGAGATGCCATCGGTTACCATCTGAAACCCCATCCCATTTCCATTCTGGAAGCTGCCCCCGCCCCAGAAGGCTGGAACGCCCGCTTCTCTGCTACATGGCGGCGATACCGCTATACCATCCTCAACCGTCCGGCCCGTCCGGCCATGCAAGAGGGCTTCGTCTGGCACATCCGTGCCCCGCTAGACATTGAGGCCATGCAGGAAGGTGCCAACCATCTACTGGGTGGGCATGACTTCACCTCCTTCCGCGCAGCGGCTTGCCAAGCCCGTGATGCCCTGCGGACGCTGGATGAACTCACCATCACCCGCTCCGGCGAATATGTGTATGTGGATGTGCAGGCCCGGTCTTTCCTGCATCATCAGGTCCGTAATATGGTCGGGACGCTGGCATTGGTCGGCCATCATCAATGGCACCCTGACCGGGTAAAAGAAGCACTAGAAGCTCGTGATCGCTGCAAAGCTGGCCCTACCGCTCCCCCCGATGGCCTGTGCCTGATGGATGTCGGCTACCCGGATAATCCTTTCCAGCCATAAAACTCTGCTGATTTTCATATGATCCGTACCGACTTCGGGTTCATGCTTCTGTCTCTCCAGAATGCACCCCCAGCCAGACGATTCACGACATCGGGTGGCAATATGAGAGGATGCTTCTGAGGCTCCACCTTCTGGGCAATGTCATGCAGCCCCGGCGTTTCCAGAGCCTTATCGTATGCCGTAGGAGGCGTGTAGCGGACGTTGTCCATGTCATAAGTAGCGGCAGGAACGTTCAATTCCTTTTCCAGAAAACGCATGACGGACAGGGGCTTTGTCACCAGGCTGTCATAATCAACCAGTACTAGTTTGAACGAAAACTGTCCGAAAAATGCCTCCTGCAAGGCCTGATACGCAAAACCGAAAGCCCCCGCAGGAGACAGCAGATAATTCACCCGCTGATGTAGCGTAGCCCTATGTTCCACAGGCACGAGATAGGATGAAAACGTCGGGTCCCTGCCAATGATGCGCTCAAAGGAGTTAATCACCCAGACAGGATCACGCACACAGCAGATCACTTTTGCATGAGGGTAGAGATAGTCCAGAAGCTGAAGCTTGCTGCACCAGGCCCGGTTATTATCAATGACCAGATTCGGCTTTGATGGCATGTCATGGTATGTATCCATTGTCTTCTTAAGAAGATTCATGACCTTTTCGCCGCTAAATTCAGTTTTATATTCACCTTCTGAAATAACAGATAGCATCTTCGTCATAAGAGAACAGACAGGCGTCGAATATTCTGCACAGTAAATGTTAGGATTCTGCCCTAAAAGAACACTAAGAAGGGTGCTTCCTGAGCGAGGAAGACCGGATATAAAGTGAACATGACGAGACATTACGTACTTCCCGGCCTTGTTTTTTTGTTTCGATTTGTATTTCATCAGAATGTGTCATTATTATCACTGTCAACTTCTAAAAAAGATAAAAATTTATTTATTGTACTACACCCCCCCCTTACGGACTGGATAAAACCCTTTCTATGACGACAGAACGGTAAAAACATCCTAAACTTCCCCTTACAGACATAAGGCCACACGCCATTTACAGGTAGTGCTGTCTCCTGAGGGGAGGGATGTTTTTTGACTGATACGCTGATTGACGGTGCCATTACCATTCTGGGTGATCTACTGCTGGACCAGTACATTACCGGGGACGTCACCCGCATTTCACCAGAAGCCCCCGTTCCTGTCCTACTAAGCAGCCATCACCGTTCCACGCCCGGCGGGGCTGCCAATGTGGCCGTGAATGTCGCCGCTCTCGGTCATCCAGTCCATCTGATTGGCGTGGTGGGGGCCGA
Organism: Bombella intestini; assembly: GCF_002003665.1. Classification (GTDB taxonomy): domain Bacteria; phylum Pseudomonadota; class Alphaproteobacteria; order Acetobacterales; family Acetobacteraceae; genus Bombella; species Bombella intestini. Next base: position 26,832 of record NZ_JATM01000001.1, on the reverse strand, counting down.
TCAAGCCGCCGATACACTCCGGCAAGCTCTCTCCAGCTGGAAAGAGATCAAGCTAGATGGGCTGGTGGAAGATGCAAGCTGGACGACCATAACAAAAACCCGTGTCCTCAGCGGTCGGCAACAGATCGTTCGGTTGGATAATGAAAAACTCGTCCCATTCTCCCGTGCGACCGAAGATGCCCTCATCACTTCCACCATACGCACATTGGACAGCAGCCACATTCTGATCTGTTCTGATTATGCCAAGGGTGTCCTGTCTGACCGGGTGTTAACAACCATCATAGACGCCGCCCGCTCCCGCAATATTCCTGTACTGGTGGACCCTAAAAGGGCCGATCTTTCCGCTTATCGGGGGGCTAGCCTCCTAACCCCCAACCGGCAGGAACTCAGCAAGGCCCTCGCTGCCGCCAACATTACCAATTCCACAGGCCCCACATGGACACTCCATGACGATGCCGAAGTGGAAAAAGCCTGCGCCGCCATCGCCCCCCTTACGGAAAGCGACATTCTGCTTACCCGTTCCGAGAAGGGCATGACCCTGTGGCAGCAGGACACAGCCCCCCTACACTGCAAAGCGCATCCTTCAGAGGTCTACGATGTCTCCGGGGCTGGTGACACAGTCATCGCCACGATCGCCTGTGCGCTGGCTAGCGGTCGCTCCCTTGCTAGTGCCGTGACTATGGCCACCACTGCGGCGGCTATTGCTGTCAGCAAACTAGGAACAGCCTTCGTCACCCGTGATGAACTGCATCAGAAACTGCTAGAAGAGATTGCCGATAATGGGGCCTGCCTTCCCCTGACTGATGCCTGCACCATCGTTGAAAACTGGAAGCGGCACGGGGCCTCAGTCGTACTGACAAACGGATGCTTCGATCTCCTCCATCCCGGCCATGTCTCGCTCATCCAGTTTGCCGCTGGTCAGGGAGACAAGCTGATCGTAGCCCTCAATACTGATGCCTCCATCAAACGGCTGAAAGGCCCTCGCCGCCCTCTCCAGACCGAGCAAGCCCGTGCCACTGTCATCCGTGCACTACGCCATGTCGATCTGGTGGTTCTATTTGATGAAGACACGCCACTAGACGTCATCACCGCCCTAAAGCCTGACGTTCTCGTCAAAGGGGCAGACTATAAAGAGAATGAGGTCGTTGGTGGGGATATCGTCAGGAAGCATGGCGGGCGGGTTTGCCTTGCCCCACTTCTGAATGGCCATTCCACTAGCCGCATCGTCCAGACCATGGACGACACCCATCCAACAAAGGACGCCTGATCATGACACACATTGCCACATGGCAGGACTGGCTACTGCACAAAGCTCTCCCCCTCTGGGCTGGAGCGGGTTTTGACGGAAACGCTGGCCTTTATCATGAACGCCTGACCTTTGATGCGGCCCCCATCGCCCTGCCTCACCGCCGCCTGATGGTGCAGGCACGGCAGATTGCCACTTACTGTCAAGCTGCCCTGAATGGCCACTACAATGCTGGGGAACAGGCTCTGGCGGTGCTAAACCGGGTTGCACGGCTCTACTATCGGGTGGATGGCTCTCCCGGCTGGGTTTTCGCCCTTGGGCCAAACCAAACGCCTTCCGACACAAAACGGGACCTGTACGGCCATGCCTTCATCCTTTTTGCACATGGATGGGCCTACCGTTTGTCCAGTGATCCGGCTTTACTGCATAGAGCCGAGGACAGCCTTGCCGAGATCGACACCATTTTCCCTTCTACACATGGTGGCTACCGGGATGCCATCCCCGCTACATCAGACCGACACTCCCAAAACCCGCACATGCATCTGCTGGAAGCCTGCCTAACGCTCTTTGAAGTCTCCGGCCGGGAGGTGTTCCTTGAGCACGCCGAGGCTATTCTTGCCCTCGCCCTGCGCTCCTTCATCCCAGCCGGAACGAATGCCTTACTGGAATTCTTCACACCAGACTGGAAGCCGGAGCAGCCTACAGGACAAAACCGTGTTGAACCCGGCCATCAAGCGGAATGGTGCTGGCTGCTGGGCGAATATCTCCGCCTCGCCCCTGAAGGCGAACATGCCGCTGCCGCTCAGAGGGCACAGCATGCCCTCTATACCCGCCTTCAGCAAACTGTTCCCGGCCCTCTTCTACCTGATGCACTGCTGGATGATGGCACAATGCTAGAAGCCTCAACCCGCATCTGGCCACAGACCGAAATGATGCGCCTGCTTGCCCAGCATGCCCCGGCTAATCTTCAGACCCGGCACGAACGGCTTGCACAAATGAGCCAGCTTTTCTTCACCCATTACGCCCCGGCCTCGCTTAATGGCGGGTGGATCGACCGGTTGGATGAACAGGGAAACACGGCCACAGACCACATGCCCGCTAGCAGCCTCTATCACATCTACAGTGCAGGGCAGGTTCTTATAAAGAACGCCTCATAAAACGACCATTACACGGAAAAACGACCATCCCCAGCAAGGTCACGGCGGCTGCGCTCTAACTCCACAGCATAACAGCGCAGCGTATGCCGTTCACTCAGCTGGCCGACAAGCTGCCGGGACTGTCGGTCTTCCACAACTGCCAGCACGTCAGCTTCTGCCTCAGCGAACAGATCGGCCGCTTCCCGAATAGTCATATTCGGGTCCAGCATAACATCCCGATAACAGGCCAGAGTAGATACGGGTTTTTCAGTCGTAGGGGCCGCCGTGATCTCGGATACCAAGACAATGCCCTGATACCGCCCCTCCTCATCCACCAGCACGAGGCGTTCCTCAATACCCAGCGTCAATTGAGCCTGCGCCTGCTGGATCGTCATAGCAGCCGGAAAGCTGCGTACCTGGGCCCGCATTAACTTCTGCACAGTCAACGCACGCAATCGGCCAACATCCACTGCTGACCGAATTGTCTCACCACGCAGGTGAAAACGCCATGTCGCAAAATTATAGCCAAATAGCCGCCTGACCGTCAGTAAGGACAGAACAGCTGCCAGAACCACCGCACTGCTGATCGTCATGTTGCCTGTCATCTCCAGCACTAGACAAATCATGGTCATGGGGCCGCCAATGATGGCCGTTGCCATAGCCGCCATACCCAACACTGCACATACCTGTCCATCTGCCGGGGCCAACCCATAATGAGCCAGCAGATCACCAAACCCCTCGCCTGCCAGAACACCCAAAAACAACGAAGCGAAGAACAACCCGCCCCGGAACCCCGAGCCAATGGAAAGGCACGATGCCACAGCCTTAAGCAACAAGAGCAACAACGCCAGAGAGGGCACAATCTTCCCCGCTAGCACCAACCCAACCCCGCCATGCCCTGCCGATAGGACGGACGGAAAAGACGCCGCCAGACAGGCTACGGGTATCCCACCCACAACAGGCCGTAACCAGATAGGGACCGGTAATTTCTGGAACACCCACTGCGTTTGCGTCACACAATACATGATGACAATTGCTGTAAGTGCACACAGGATTGCCAGCAAACTGACACCGGGTACAGCACTCCAACCCATATGCCAGCTCATCATCAAGGGGGGCACACCGCCCTCCACACGCACAAGATGCCGTACACCCAGCCCGGCCATCGCCGCCAGCGCAATAGGGAACAAATTGACGAGGCTGTAAGTCCCCAACACAATCTCGAATGCGTAGAAAGCCCCGGCGATGGGTGCATCAAATCCGGCACTCACAGCCCCAGCCGCCCCAGCCCCTACAAGGATACGCAGCTCTTCCCGCCGGACACGAAACAAACGCCCCAGCCACGAACCAAATGCCGCCGATATCTGCACATAGCCAGCTTCCAGCCCGATGGATGCCCCTACGCCATTAGAAAGGACCGTCTGTACTGCAAGGCTGATACTATCCCGCACAGACATACGCCCTCCACGCAGAGCGTTAGCCTCTACTGGGTCCACGGGCCGGCGCACCATCCGCCTACGCAAGACTGCCCCCACCAGCCCCACGACTAACCCGCCAAAGCCCAGAACCATGAGACACCGCCAGAGAGGCAAGGCGGGCAGTTCCGACAGGCGACCCCCATTATGCAGGCCATACAAGACAACATGCATACCGAGGGTCACCGTGTTGATCACCACAACACAGCCGCCCGCCAGCCCTCCCGTCAGTAATGCCAACAGGAACAGCCCAAATCCGTCACGCCGCACGAATGACCGCAAAATGGCAGGTGCAAGCGGCATCGTATGTGATGGCCCGTTCCGTCTGGGCATGAAGGATAATCTCCTCTGGTCAGCAATGGGGGAGTTACATCCCTATAACAAAAAAACCCGCCTCATCCCGGCGGGTTTTCCCAACAGTTCATCCGTCTGAACTCATTCAGACACCAAAACGGTGCATGAATTCCAGATAAACCTGCGTCAACTGTTCTACGGAAGCCAGAGAAACATGCTCATCACGCTTATGCATAGTTGCTCCCACCAACCCGAACTCAGCTACCGGACAGCAATGCGTAATAAAGCGGGCATCGGATGTGCCCCCGCCTGTATCCAACTTCGGTTTCCGGCCCGTTACCACCTGAACAGCTTCTGAAAGCTGCTCTACCTCAGCTCCCGGGTCTGTCAGGAAGGACTCCCCGCTGACGGCCACCTCCATCGTAGCCTCTGGCGCATGGTAGGAAACGACATCTCCTATCCAATTCCGCAAGCTCTCGCTGGTGTGCAGGTCATTAAAACGAATATTCACCCGTGCCTGTGCCGTGGCCGGAATCACATTAGTGGCCGGGTTGCCAACATCTACACTCGTAATCTGCAATGAAGAAGGGGCAAACCACTCACTCCCCTGATCCAGAGTGCGTGACGTTAGATCGCTCAGGATAGGCACCAGACGATGGATGGGGTTATCGGCCAAATGAGGATAGGCGACATGCCCCTGCACACCTTTGACCGTAATCACCACATTCATGCTGCCACGGCGACCAATTTTGATGACATCACCCATCTCAGCTGGATTGGTTGGCTCACCCAGCACGCAAAAGTCGGGTGCTTCTCCCCGTTCCTTCATCCATTCCAGCACAGACTTCGTACCATAACGGGCAGGCCCTTCCTCATCACCTGTGATGAGAAAAGCCAGACTACCTTTTAACGGTCCGGCTTCCAACCTACGTGCCACAGCGGCCAGAGCGGCCGCTACGCCGCCCTTCATGTCCGCAGTGCCACGCCCGTAGATATGTCCATCTTTAATATCGCCGGCGAAGGGGTCGCAGCTCCAGCCCTCACCAGGGGGAACAACATCCGTATGCCCTGCAAAACAGAGACAGGGTTTCCCCGTCCCTAGCCGAGCATAAAGATTAGGCGTTTGCTCCCCCTCCGGGCCAAAGGCGAGACGTGTAACCTCAAAGCCCATCATTTCCAACGCATGAGCAACAACGCTCAATGCCCCGTCATCTGCTGGTGTTACGGAGCGGCACCGCAGCAGGTCCTGCAGAAGTGCAACGGGGTCGGATGTAAATGATGGATGGCTCATGGGATTACTCAGTCACGCAGCAGCTCGTTAATGGATGTCTTGGAGCGTGTGCGCTCATCAACCCGCTTGACGATCACAGCACAAGCCAGAGACGGCCCGCCCGGTGTTTTCGGCGGGAGGGTCCCCGGAACAACCACGGAATAAGCCGGGACACGGCCCATATGGATCTCACCCGTTGTACGGTCCACAATCTTGGTGGAAGCCCCAAGGAACACACCCATGGACAGGACAGAACCACGCTCCACAACCACGCCCTCGGCCACTTCGGAACGGGCACCAATGAAGCAATCATCCCCGATTATGACAGGAGCAGCCTGCAGCGGCTCCAGCACACCACCAATACCGGCACCACCGCTGATGTGGCAGTTCTTACCAATCTGCGCACAAGAGCCAACCGTGGCCCATGTATCAATCATGGTGCCGCTCTCGACACGGGCACCCAGATTGACGAAACTCGGCATCAACACGACACCCGGTGCAATGTAAGCAGAACGGCGGACAACAGCACCCGGAACAGCCCGGAAACCAGCCTTATCGAACTCTTCCTTGCCCCAACCAGCGAATTTCAGCGGCACCTTATCAAAACCCGGCGCCCCACCGCAGGCATTGGCCATTGGCTCGGAATCATACAGACGGAAGGACATCAGAACGGCCTTTTTCAGCCATTCATGCACGACACGTCCATCTTCCTTCTGCTCAGCAACGCGGAACGTGCCATTATCCAACCCAGCAAGAGCGGCTTCCACGACATCACGGGCCTGACCCTGTGTCTGTGAAGACAGGCTGGCACGATCTTCCCAAAGGGTTTCAATCTGCTTGCGAAGCTCTGCGTGATCCATAAAACGCTCCTTAATTATAAAACCATAACCCGGGCAGGTCTGCGACCCACCCCATAACTCAATCCGCCTTGATAAGCGTGCCCTGCCCGGCCTTGGTGAAAAGCTCCAGCAGGCAGGTATGCGGCACCCGGCCATCCAGAATAACGGCCGCCTTAGCACCAGCCTGCACGGCCTTGAGGCAGGTTTCCACCTTGGGGATCATACCGCCGGTGATGTGCCCTTCCCGGATAAGGCGGCGGGCTTCTTCTGCCGTGAGTTCTTCAATGCGCTGTCCGTTCTCATCCAGCACACCGGGAACATCTGTCAGCATCAGCAGGCGGGACGCCCGCACGGCACCGGCAACAGCACCAGCGGCAGTATCTGCATTGATGTTGTAGATTTCACCCTCTTCCCCGGCACCCAGCGGAGCCACGACCGGGATCAGACCTGCCCCCAAAAGGGCATAAAGCACACGGGGGTCTACACGCTCCGGCTTACCAACAAAGCCGAGATCCACAGCCTCATTCTCGTTCTCATCCGTCCGGTGATAATGAACAAGACGACTTGCCTGAATCAAACGCCCATCACGGCCAGAAATCCCCACGGCCAAAGCACCAGCATGGCTAATGAGATCCGCCACCTGTTTGTTCACCGTACCGGACAGGACCATCTCGATCACATCGATCATTTCACGATCCGTGACACGGAGGCCATCAATGAAGCGGGACTCAACACCTAGACGCTTCATCATGCTGTTAATCTGCGGTCCGCCACCATGCACCACAATCGGGTTAATGCCGACCAGCTTGAGCAAGGCAATGTCGCGTCCGAAGGTGGCCGCAAGGTTGTTCTCAACCATCGCATGACCACCATACTTCACAACGATGGTATCACCCGCATAGCGGCGCAGATAAGGCAGAGCTCCCGCCAGAACAGCCGCCTGCTGCTGATCGCTCAGACTATCAGGGGCCAGAAAGTCTTCTGGGAGAGAGGCGGGGAAAGAATTGGAAGAGGACATGACCATTCACTCTACAGAAAAACTTTTCAGGGCTGTTCGGCGAAGCGGGCCATTATGCCACGCAGCTCCGCAACACCCAATGACGTCGCACTGCTTGTTGCCACAATATGAGGGAAAGCAGCCGCATGTGTTTTAGCCAATGCTTCCACTTCCTTTTGCCGCCCCGCCAGTGCGGAAGCCGACAGGGCATCACATTTAGTCAGAACGATCTGAAACACGACCGCAGCTTTATCCAGCAAGTCGCACACTTCCTTATCAGAAGCCTTGAGACCAACCCGGCCATCAATCAGCAAGATCACACGGGCCAGATTGGGCCGCCCCCGCAGATAGGCAAACATTGTCCGCTGCCAATCTTCTTTCACGGCCTTTGACGCCTTAGCGAAGCCATAACCCGGCATATCTACAAGGGACAGCCGCCCACCCAGATTGAAGAAATTGAGCTGCTTAGTCCGTCCCGGTTCGGAAGAGGCACGGGCCAGAGCCTTGCGGCCTGTCAGCGCATTAATGAGGCTGGACTTACCAACATTGGACCGTCCCGCAAATGCCACCTCCGCCCGGTCAGGGGGAGGTAGCTGCTCGATTGTCTGCGCTCCAAAGAAGAAATCACAGGGGCCAGCAAAAAGTCTGCGCCCTTCCTCCAGCTCTTCCTCGCTGGGCAGAACCGTCTGCATCTGCTCCATCACGGACCTTTCTTCTTTGCAGCACCGCCCTTACGCGGTGCTTTACCTTTACGGCTACCCAGCGGCACGGGCAGGCTCGTCCTGCGCTCGATGTAATGTTGCTGAAGGAATGTCAGCACGTTGTTCCAAGTATAATAAACCAGAAGACCCGCCGGGAAACTGGACATCACAAAAACATACACGATGGGCATGAACTGCATGATGCGAGCCTGTGCGGGGTCCATGCTAACCATGCTGTGTTTCTGCAGTAGCCAGAAGGTAATACCCAGCGCTGCGCCCCAGACACTGAGGTGCAGGAACGAAAAAATATGCGTGGGATCGAACGGTAGCAGCCCGAACAGGTTGAACAGGTTGGTCGGGTCCGGCACGGAAAGGTCTTTGATCCAGCCGAAGAAAGGCGCATGACGCTCGTCAATGCTCAGATTGAGCATCTTATACAGGCAGAAGAAGATTGGAGCCTGAATCAGCATGGGCAGACAGCCCCCTGCTGGGTTGATCTTCTCTTCCTTATACAGCGCCATGACCTTCTGATTCATGGTCATCGGGTCGCTTTTGTACTTCTCCCGAATCTCAGTCACCTTCGGTGCAATCAGGCGCATACGGGCAGCAGACTGGGCCGCTTTGGAAGCCAGCGGGAACAGCACGATCTTGACCATCAGCGTCATGACCATCAGCGCAAGACCGAAATTGCCGATATGCGCATAAAGCCAGTGCAGCAGGAAGAGGATCGGCTTCGTCAGGAAACTGAACCAGCCAAAGTCGATACTATCATCAAAACGAGGCAGATTGAGCTTACGTCCATAGTAACGCAGCAACCCCGGTTCCTTAGCACCTGCAAAAAGATGGCTCCCCTGCCCAAGGCGAGCACCATCCTGAATAACTTGCGGCTCCTGCGAGGTGAAGGTGACACGATAAGCCCCGTGACCTTCCGGCAGATAGCTATACTGGGCCCGCACATTGGAGGACGCATCAGCGCCAATAGCTGTCAGCCAGTATTTATCCGTAATACCGCCCCAGCCACCTTTACCGGAATCCGTCCATGACACATGCCCCGGCCCGTTACCGTCTGTCCGCAGGGACTTATAGCCTTCGTCAGCCAGTTTGCCATTCATGACAGCGATAGGCCCTTCGTAAGCCACGAAAGACCCCGTTTCCTCCGGGAGGTAATCACGCTGCACACGCTGGAAGGGATAAACCGAAACAGGCTGCCCGGAATGGTTCTCCACCTCCTGCTGCACGCTCATCATATAATGACGATCCTGCGCCAGATGAATGATAAAGCGCACACCGGCCCCATTATCCCAATACAAGGTAACGGGTGTTTCGGGGGTCAGACTGGTTTGAGTACCATCCACCTTCCAAAGGGACTGCTCATTCGGCAGACGGGTCGTAAAGCCAGCAGCATTCTCCCAGCCAATGACCAGATAATTCGCCTTCTCACTGCCAGCCTTGTCTAACAGACGAACCAGAGGACTATCCTTGGCGATTGTCTCCCGGTAACGGATCAGCTCTAGGTCATCAAACCGTGCTCCTCGCAAATTGAAGGAGCCCTGAACATCTGATGATACAACCTTCAGCCGATGTTCCTGATGATCGTCCGCCTCTTCCACTGGGCTAGCAGACACTGGCGGTGCAGGGGGCACAACAGCCGCAGGGGCTGGAGCAGTATTCTGTGCCTCCACCGCCTTATGCCTGTCCGGCGACAGGAAAAAATTGAAACCAATCAGGATCAGGGCCGACAGGGCGACGGCCAGAATAATACGTTTGCTACTTTCCATCGGGCAGGAGCCGCTCTCTCGTTATGCTGGAAGGGTAGGTTGCCTCATTCACTGGCTCAAAATCGTCCCCAAAACAATAGCTACGCCATTTTTTTTGCGTTTTCTTCTCAAGGAACGACTAGCCATCAGGGGGATAATCCACGCCACCCGGATGAAAAGGGTGGCATCTACAAATACGACAGAGTGTCAACCATCCCCCTCGGATAGGGCCGTGGCGGCGGATAGCTTCCTCACCATAGGCGCTACAACTGGGATGGAAACGGCACTGCCTACCCATGAGTGGGCTGAAAAAAAGACGGTAGAGCTTTATCAGCCCCAGTAGAAGGACAGAAAGCAGCCAACTGGCCGCCTTCACTCTCTTCCCGCCTTCTCAAGAGCCTGCAAGACCCGCCGTACATCATGTTTCAGAAGAGGGAAAGGCCGAATTCTGGTTGCGGCGCGTCCGATCAGGACGATATCACCCGAGGAAGAACATCCTTCCTCCTTCACCACCAGCCGGAGGGCCTCCCGCAAGCGGCGGCGTGTACGATTGCGTATGACGGAATTACCGACCTTTTTGGTAACAGTAAAACCGGCCCGTACTGTCATGTCCCCCTGCCCCGGCAGAACTTGGCCGATTAGCCCGGGAGACACGACCTTATGGCCCTTGCGGGCCACACGCAGAAACTGCGACCGCTTCTGCAGGCGGTCAGGCTGTTTCATGCTCAGGCGGAGAGCTTCTTACGGCCCTTGGCGCGACGGTTAGCCAGAACACGACGGCCACCCACTGTGGCGGAGCGTGTGCGGAAGCCGTGGCGACGCTTACGAACCAGACGGGAAGGCTGATATGTGCGCTTCATCTTTTCAATCCTCTAATCTTAACAACATGTCGATTAAAGACATGTATCAGAACAGGACGCACCCAGTAACGCCCCTCCACTTAGGGAGTGGCTTTTAAGGGGATGGCCCTGCCCTGTCAATCCTGCAATTCCATGCGAAGCGCACAGACTGCGGAGCCATACCCGACTTTCAGGCTCAGGCGTCCTTCTTTTCGATCAACTCGATCTTGTATCCATCAGGGTCCTGCACGAAGGCAATGACAATACCCGTATTGCCCATTGGCCCTGCCTCACGAGTAACACGCCCGCCCCCTTGGCGGACGACATCTACAGCGGCAGCAACGTCACGCACACCAACGGCAAAATGCCCGAAACCCGTGCCATGCGTATAATCCTCGGCCTGATCCCAATTGTAGGTCAGTTCGATTTCAGCCTCACCACGGGCATTGCCCTCGTAGCCGATATAAACCAACGTAAAACGTCCTTCCGGAACTTCCAGACGGCGAAGTTCACGCATACCCAAAAGATGATAAAATGCCAGACTGCGATCAAGGTCTCGTACACGGACCATCGTATGAAGATAAATGCTCATATATCTTACGTCCTTTTATTCAGAAATGGAGTCCGAGCCTAACCCATAAAGGAACAGTCCCAGACGATCCGCCTCCTTTATACAGTGATCCACCCCCATCACCAAGGTAAGCCGTGAGGGGAACGCCACCCCCCGCAATCCTGCCTCTGCCGCCTTTCTGATAGTTTCTGGCCCGATAGCGGGCATATCCGCTCGCAGCTCCTGCCCAGTCTTAGGCATCTTAACCAGAACGCCCCCAGCCCCTTCCTGCCTTACACTCCCACAGCGCAGCAGCATGGCGTCTGTTCCCTCCAGAGCCTCAACAGCCAGTGTTAGCCCCTTTTGCACGACACAGCCCTGCCCTATGTCCAGCGGCCCCATAACGGACAATATATGCACTGCCTGCCGAATATCGGCCATCGCCTGACGATCGGGTTTGACCCGCCCCCAAGGGCCGCATCTATTACTTGTTGTATCAAGAAACTCATGGGCGCCCCGCACACGGAAACCTTCTTCTTCCAGAAGCCTAACAATCGCTGCCAGAAGGCCATCATCTCCAGCAAACAAGGCCCGCCCCAACTTGGCAAGCAGACGCACGCCTTCTGTATCCGGCCTCAAAGACCGCCATGAAGGTCTCTTGACGGGGCCTATCAATACAAGCTCAGCACAGCCATGCCGACGCAGAGCCTGAAGAATAGTCCCCGCTGCTGCAAGACGGATTATTTCATGAGGATAAGGGGCCAAGAGGGATTCATCTGCAAACCCCTCGAACCCTATAAGGAAAGGCTCTTGCCCTTTGCGCCTAAGGGCTTCTGCCACCTGAGCCGGGAGCGGGCCACCACCGGCCAGAATCCCAACCCGAGCGGGCTGGCTCACCCTTCTACGTCCTTCTCGGGGCCACCCTGCCCCGGCCGTGTAAGCCCCCTTCGGCTGGGTGCCTCCATAAAACGCAGCATCTCGACCACTCGTCCGATATGGCCGTAACGCTGACGCACCTTATCCATGCGTTCACCCAAAAGGGCATCACCACGACCAGAACGGGGGTAAAGCTCCCGAAATGCCAGACGCATCTGCTGTATCTCGCTGGCCTCCACACCGGAGCGCTTAAGACCAATCCAATTCAACCCGACCAATCTGGCCCGATTGCCCAGAACACTGCCATAGGGGATGACATCCATCTCCACCCCGCACAGCCCGCCAACCACAGCACCATGCCCAATGCGGACAAACTGATGCAAAGCAGCTGAACCCATAATCCGGGCATAATCACCAATAATGACATGCCCCCCCATGACCACGTTATTAACGATGATCACACCATCACCCAGTACGCAATCATGCGCAATATGGGCGTTAGCCATGAGTAAACAGTTCCGGCCGATGCGGGTTTCACCCGTCCCCTGTGCCGTCCCCCGATGGATGGTCACATTTTCCCGTACCACCGTTCCAGCACCGATGTAGCAACGGGTCGGCTCGTCAGCGTATTTCAGGTCCTGCGGGGGGTATCCCACGGTGGAAAAGGGGTAGACCTCCACCCCATCCTCCAACACTGTATGCCCCTCCACCATAACGGACGCATGCAGGCGAACATTATCACCCAGCTGAACATCTGGGCCGACAATACACCAAGGACCAATCCGCACTCCCTGACCAAGAGACGCCCGTGGGTCCACAAGGGCCGTTGGATGGATCCCGGTTCTGTCGGGGGCCTGTCCCGGTTCTGGCATCAGGATCAGTCCACGATCATGGCACTAAAGGACGCTTCCGCAACGGTGACACCCTCTACCTTGGCAACACCACGGAACCGCCACACTGTTCCACGGGCGCGCTCCTTGCTGACATGAATGCGCAGCTGATCCCCCGGCCCAACCGGACGGCGGAATTTGGCGTTCTCCACCGTCATGAAGTAGACCAGCTTCCCTTCAAAGGCTTCACCCAGCGTCAGCACGACAAGCGTAGCAGCCGTCTGCGCCATGGCTTCCACAATCAGCACACCCGGCATGACAGGACGTGCCGGGAAATGCCCTTGGAAGAACGGTTCATTAACCGTCACGTTTTTGATGCCAACGGCAGATTCCGCCGCCTTGATCTCTTCCATCCGATCGAGCAGAAGGAAAGGATAGCGATGAGGAATCGCCTTCATAATCTGCATCACATCTACGCTCTCAGGCACCTGATGTGTCTGCCCAGCAGCATCACCCACTTATCTCATCTCCCGGCTTTCTTTGACAAAATGCAACCGTCCGCCTCTCCTAGAAAGGGAAAGGCGGTCAATGTCCGCATCTTTTACCAAAAAACATCCCGAAATACCAATCGGTTCATCTTACTTGCGTGAAAGCTTCCGTAAAGTTGCCACATTTCGGAAGAACTCACGAAACGGCATGGCTGGGCTGCCAATGACATCCGCCCCTGCCTCCACATCATTCATCACACCGCACTGCGCCCCTATGCGGGCCTTGCGACCGATATGGATGTGACCGATCAGGCCAGCCTGGGCGGCAATCGTCACGAAATCTTCAATCTCGGTAGAGCCCGAAACACCAGCCTGCGACACCACAATGCAGCAACGCCCCAAACGGGCGTTATGACCGATTTGGACAAGATTATCGATCCGGGTCCCCGCCCCGATAACCGTATCTCTCATGGAGCCTCGGTCCACCGTTGAGTTAGCACCGATCTCCACCCCATCCTCAAGAATGACACGGCCAAGCTGCGGTACGGACTCAAACCCATCCGGCCCTACAGCAAAGCCGAAACCATCCTGCCCAATTCGAGCACCGGGATACAGAATGACCCGCTCCCCCAACAAGGCATGACTCAGGGTGACATGCGCTCCGATCCGGCAACCATCACCTAGAACAACATGGTCTCCCAACGTCGCATGGGCACCAATGACGCAGCCATTACCAATCTGCACCCCATCGCCAATAACGGCAAAGGGCCCTATCTCGACCTGTTCACCAATAACAACATTCTCACCAATAAAAGCTGTCGGATGCTGTTTTGCCTGTGCAGGTGGCAGAGGATGAAAAAGACGGGCTACTCGAGACCACGCCAGATACGGCTCACGGCTAACCAGTGCCGTGCAGCCCTCCGGCACTTTATCAGCAAAAGCAGGGCCAAGTACGACAGCTCCCGCCTTTGTTTCCTTCAGAAGAGGTAGATAACGGCGATTATCCAGAAAGGAGACATGCTGCGGACCGGCTGCATGGAGCGGAGCAACACCTGCGAAAGACGTCCCCAGCACCACCTCTCCCGGGGCCTCTGCTCCCGTTGCCTCAAGAATTCGTTCCAGCGTAAAAGGGCCGGAACGCCTGAAAAAACGAGAATCGCCCGGAAGCTGGTCCGCTGCCATCGTCACTCCCCTTACTGCTGGCGGCGCAGAATCGAACCCTTGGCCGGGGCCTCGGCAGGCTGCTGCTGAGCTGCCTGATTCATCAGCCTCTCTTCATCTGCCGTAGTCGGCATCTTGCCAGACTTTGCCAAAACCTCTGGGTCTACCCCATCGCCGGGAATGAAGACATGCGGCAGAACCTTGTTAAGGCGATCTGCCACCTCCTCAGTGATGTCCTGACCATCAACATGCAGCACAGCCTGCTCGGCATGCAGTACAAGGTTCATGCCATGAGCTGCTGCCACCTTGGCGATGATTCCATCACGCTGTTCCAGCACACGCTCGATCTGATGGAAAGCCACCTGATAGGCCTCCTGAATGATACGAGCCTTATTGCTGAAATCACGCTGATCTTTGGCACGACGTTCCTGCAAATGACGGACACGCAGCTGAAGCTGATCAGACGTCAAAGTGCGGGCCTGAACTTGCAGTTTCTGCTGCTCTTCCCGCCAGTCACCTTCTTCCTTCTGCACAGCACGGGCGAGACGATCACGGCGCTCACCCAGCACCTGCTGCATTTCCTGCGCTGCAGTGGAGAGCTGCATCACACCCTGCACGCTAATCAGCCCGACCGTCACCGGCGGCGGAGCATCTTCCTTTGGCACAGCCGGTGACGCTGGCACCGGCGGCAAAGGAAGTATCGGTGCAGCCTGCTGCCCTTCCCCTTCCTGCGCCCCAGCATCATCAGCTTCATCCATACCAGTCGTATCCGGCACGGCAGCCGGAGCCGGTGCAGCATGATGGTGCGCCGCAGCCGGAGCTGATGGCTGGGCAGTTTTCGGCACGAACCATGCCCCGTTACCCTCACTAGCATCAGCAGCAATAGACTGTCTGACTGGCATAAACGTCAGGGCCGTTACGGTCATCAAGGTCAAAGGCAGTGTTAAGCGTGACATGAAAACCTCTTTGTAAAATCAGAACACTTCAGGCCGCCATGCCACTCCCGAAAAGGAACAGAGCATGTCGGCCTGTATCTTGCTTAGAACTGCTGCCCAAAGCCGAAGCGGACCGGGTACAGCCTGTCCCCATGCTCACGATGAATCGGAACAGCACCATCGATATTGACAAGGCCGAAGGGACTCTTCCAGGAGATACCAAGACCACCGGAAACACGGGGGGTCATAGTACTACCCCCAATCGGCGTATAGTACGGGTCGTTCCAGTTCCGATAATGGTTCCGGTCCTTCACACGCTTACCAGACAGACTACCGGCATCAATAAAGCCACGACCTGAAATGCCCAGACTATCACCCATCGGAAGCGGGAAATTCAACTGGATAGACGCCGTATACATGAAGGTACCACCCAACAGGTCTTCCTGTCCGGCACCTGGGCAATAGCCATTACGCGCCTGCCCCAATGGGGTGTTAGCAGCCCCACTATGACAAGCCCCCTTGTAATGGCTGCTTCGTGGTCCGACACCACCCTGCAGGAAGCCTCGCAGGTTCTGCCCACCGAGATAGAAGTTATCAACGATGTTGCGATCGCCGCTGGAACTCCAGTCGTGCATATAGCCGACACCGCCTTTGAACTGGAAACCCCAGCTATGGCTGCCTGTCAGATCATCCAACGGCAGATAGTAGCTACCATTGGCTTTGACACGATAATATTTCTCATTACCACCGAGACCAGCAAAATCACCACCAGCACTGAGAACATAGCCCGACCGGGGATTCATGCGGTTATCACGGCGATCGTAGGTAATGTTCGTCCCGATCTGTGACAGGAGAGACCAGCCAGCCGCATCACGCACATAGACAGATGGCGTATCATCTTCCCAACCCGGATACTGCGAATTAGGCACACCATTACCGACATGACGGTCTACAACGGTATAGGTCCAAGACTGGGACAGGTACCGGTTATAGGCATAACCAAGACGAACAGACGCACCGTACTGCCCCTCGTTATAGCTCTGATAGGTCTGGTAATTGTTCTGAATCGTATAAAGGTCGAAGCCAGCAACAAAGTTACGCCCGAGGAAGTACGGGTCCGTCACAGACAGGTCAGCCTGCTTTTCATAATAAGCGACCGTACCGGAGAACCCGGCATCAATCCCAGTCCCCAGCAGGTTATGCTGCTTCAGACCGACATTCCCCATGATACCGGCATCCGTCGAGTAACCACCACCCAGGGAGAACTCACCGGTCGGTTTCTCCACAACGTTAGCACTAACGTTGACCTTATCTGGTGCAGACCCCTGGGACTGTTCCACATTGGTACTGCTGAAATACCCCATATCCTGAAGAGCCAGCTTGGAATATTTGCGGTTAAACGGCGTATAAGCATCGCCTTCGACCATGGGCAGGTTACGGCGGATCACATGATCCCGTGTCACCGTATTACCGTTAATGTCGATGCGCTCCACATAGGCATGGGGCCCTTCGACAATATCGAACAGCAGGTCAACGACCTTCTTTTCCGGATTACGGGCAATTTCAGGCCGGACCATCGCAAAGGGATGACCGTTAGCCTGAAGCCACTCCTGCATATCCGTTGCATTATCCTGCACCGCAGTGCCATCGTAATACTGGTTCTTATAGACCTCGATATGATTCTTCATCGTGTCCGCCGTGACATGATGAACATTGGAGCGCACACCAATCTTGCCCAAGCGGTACCGTGGCCCCTCATGGAGGGTATAGGTGACGTAGAAACTCTTATGATCCGGAGACAGCTCACCAGTCGCATCGATCATGTGGAAGTCCACAAAACCGCTATGCAGGTAGAAACGTCTCAGCAACTCGGCATCGTAACGGATGCGCTCTGGGTTATATTCATCCGAGGAAGAAAAGAAGCGGTACCAGGCATGTTCCTTGGACGATACAACATGGGACAAAGCCGCTTCGCTGAAGCTTTCATTACCAACAAAGGCAATTTTACGAACCAGTGTCTGTTGCGATTCATTGATGTTGAAGATCACATCAACACGGTTATGGGAAAGACGAATGACCTGCGGCACCACCGTAGCCCCATAACGGGCACGGGCTGCATACATATTCAGAATCTTCTGACGATCTACAGCCACGGTCTGCGCCGAAAATACGGCACGGGTCCGCATGCTGATTTCTTTCATCAGGTCCTTATCCTTGAGGGCGTGGTTTCCCTCAAAGACGATACGGTTCACCACTGGGTTTTCTGTCAGGTCTACAACAAGGGTGCTGCCCTGACGCTTCAGCGTCACATCCCGGAACAGGCCGGTAGCGTAAAGCGTCTTCAGCGAGCGGTTCAGAGCGTCACGGTCAAAGCTATCACCCGGCTGCACGACCATATAGGAGAGAACAGTGCTGGTCTCGATCCGAGTATTACCGTGGACTTCGATAGCCTGGATCATGCTGCCTGCAGGCACATAGCCGTCACCTGCTGACCGCCGGTCATGATGAGTACCACGCCCCTGCTGCGGAGCTGCCTCTGCAGCACAAAGCAAGGCCGGTGCCGTACAGACAGAAGCCAGCAGAGCCAGTCGAACGGCCATTGGCCGGAACCTTTTCGTACGCAATCCTGACAAAACCGGTATTCCTCGTCCCAAATTTCTACGAACGGCCATCCCACCAACACCCTGATGCAGAACGTCCAGACAGTCCCATACGCACAACCGCACCAAGCGGACTCCCCTACACCATCGTGATGAAGGGAGCTGCCTGTTTCAGTTATATACTCTACCCTAGATGGTCTTTTCCATCATTGCAGGGGGAAAGATCAACCCCCATGAGCAAACAACCAGTGAAAAACTCCCAACCCTCTGAGATCATTCACTGTTGAGAAAATGAAAAGTGCGGCCACAAGCAGCAGACCAAACTGCAGAGCGTACCCCTGTGTTCGCTCCGATAATGGACGCCCCAACACGGCCTCAAAGGCATAAAAAAGCAAATGCCCACCATCCAGCATAGGGACAGGGAAAAGATTCAGCAGTCCAAGATTCAGAGAGAGCAGAGCGATAAAGCCTATCGCACTGGCAATGCCATAATCCACGGCCTGACCAGACATATGAATAATGCCAATGGTCCCAGAAAGCTGCTGGGCGCTTCTCTGACCACTGATGATCTGCCAGATGCCTTCCAGCATATTGCCACACATATCCCATGTCTGGCCGATGGCTGCCGGCACCGCCTTATAAACCGGCAATGGCGCACTATGACTTACCGCAAACCCAACACCCAGACGGCCTACATCATGGCCGTTTTGCTGGATGCGATCAAGCGTGACAGGCAGTTCTTCAGTCTGTCCCTTCCGCAAGAAGCCGACCTTCATAACCTCACCGGGATGAGCAGCAACCTGTGCCTGAATATCGCCGATGCTAAGAATATGATGCCCGTTCAGACGCTGGATCTCATCACCAACCTGCAATCCGGCTTTCATGGCGGCACCATCGGGTGCCAGCGTGCCGATATCGGGCCGTGCCTCCGGCTTACCAAAACAGGAAAGCAGGATCACAAAAAGAAGAATTGTCAGAAGGAAATTGAAGACCGGCCCCGCAACCGTCACGATAGCCCGTGACAGAACAGATTTCCGATTGAAGGCATTCTCGTCACCTTCCTCCCGTGGGGCATCGGGCCGGTTCTCAAAACCGTGCAGCTTTACATAGCCCCCAAGCGGTAGAAGGCTAATCTGCCAGCGTGTTCCCACCCGGTCCTTCCATGATGTCAGGGCGGGGCCGAACCCGATGGAAAAAACAGTCACCTGCACGCCACGCCACCGTGCGGCCAGATAATGGCCCAGCTCGTGAATGAAGACAACGATCCCGAAAACGACCAGACCGGCAATGATGCTCTGAAGACTATGCATGGGCCGCCATCCGCTTTATCTGTGCCCGGGCTAGTTCACGGCCCATTTCATCCCAATGATAAACGTCCTCTAGCGAGGTCGGCACGGGGTTTTCCGGCATGGCCTGAAGGCTGGCATCAATCAGCTCACCAATACCAAGGAAGCGGATTTTCCCGGCGAGGAAGGCTTCCACGGCAATCTCATTGGCGGCGGAGAAGACAGTCGGAGCCACACCTCCAGCCCGCAGAACCTGACGAGCCAGACGCAACGGAATGAAGCGTTCCTCGTCTACTGCTTCAAAATTCATCTGCCCCAGCTTTACGAAATCCAGGCGCTCACACTTCGTCTGCATCCGGGTTGGAGAGGCCAGTGTGTGGGCAATAGGAATCCGCATATCTGCCGTTCCCATCTGAGCCACGAAACTACCATCACGGAAGCATACCATGCCATGCACAACGGACTGCGGATGCACCAGCACGTCAATCTGATGCTCTGGCAGATCGAACAAGCGGGCAGCCTCGATCACTTCCAGCCCCTTATTCGCCATGGAAGCGGAATCAATCGTGATCTTAGCCCCCATGGACCATGTGGGATGCTTCAAAGCCTGCTCAGGGGTCGCCTTGGCCATTTCCTCCTTGGTGGAGCAACGGAACGGACCGCCAGAAGCTGTCAGCACAATCTTCTCGACAAGGGACATATCCGCCCCGCCAAGTGATTGCACAATGGCATTATGCTCGGAATCCACGGGCAACAACTCGGCACCGGCATGGCGCACAGCGTCCAGCATGACATTACCAGCACAAACGAGGGCTTCCTTGTTAGCCAGAGCCACCTGATGACCGTTGCGTACGGCCTCCAAAGTTGGCGCTAGACCGGCCGCCCCGGTAATGGCTGCCATCGTCCAGTCAGCTTCCAACGCACCAGCCTCGATAACGGCCTGCCGACCAGCCGCAACCTTCACATCGGTGCCAGCAAGACGCTCTTTCAGCTCGTCATAATGTTGTTCATCATTCAGGACAGCCAGTTCAGCTTTCAGCGCCTTGGCCTGTTCGGCCAGAAGGGCGGCATTCTTCCCGCCCACAAGGGCACGCACCTGGATGGAGTCTGCCTGCTGCTTCAGAAGATCGACTGTCGAAACCCCGATACTACCCGTACTGCCGAGTACACTGATGCGCCGACGCCCAGAACCTCCCCCCATGGAATACCTCTCCCTTGATGATTTCAACATGATACATAATGGCAGAGCTGCCGTATGACAGACCTATAGCAGAGACTGCTGCTCCAGAATAACACTTAGCGGAAGAGCTGCCAGAACGGCCCTTCTCCAGCCAGCAGGGCCAGAATAGCGGCCACAGGCGCAGCCAGTAGGAGGGCATCCAGCCTATCCAGCAGCCCTCCATGACCGGGAATAAGCCGCCCGGAATCCTTGACGCCTAACCACCGTTTGAAGGCACTTTCCATCAAATCACCCGCCTGCGCTGCCACGGCAATAATCCCGCCCGTCAGACACGCAGACATTGACCAGCCCTGCCCAGACCAATATCCGACTACCCCGCCAAGAATGACCGCCCCTACGATCCCCCCGAGAGAGCCGGAAATGGTCTTGCCCGGAGAAATGGCCGGTGCCAATTTAGCCCCCCCGATAAGACGCCCTGTCGCATAAGCACAACTGTCACTGGCGATGACAGCGAAAATGACAAAGAAGGTCTCATAAAGTCCTTCTGGCCGTCCTCGTAGCCAAAGCAGGGAGAAACCGCCCAACATGGCTACAAGAATAGGACCGCAAGCCCGCCTACCAAATAGGACACTGGACGCCAAAAGATACAAAGCAGCGAACCATTGCCCTTTGATGGCAATCAGTCCTCCACAGAAAGGCCAGAGCAGAAGGAGAACACCCCGAAGGCTCTTCACCGGCTGACCTAGCAGTGTCTCCCCTTCCCAGACGATTCCGACCATAACAAGCAGAACAAGTACCCGGTAGGCCCAACCGCCACACCACAGGCACAGCACGACCACCGGAACAATGACCAGACTGGAAAGGATACGTTTCTGCAACTCTGTCATTCTGGCCGCCCACCAAAACGCCGCTGGCGGCGCATGTAACGCTTCATGGCCTCGGCAAAATCTTTTTCACCGAAATCCGGCCACAGCACATCAAGAAACAGAAGCTCGGCATAGGCAGACTGCCAGAGCAAAAAATTGGAAAGACGGCTCTCCCCGCTTGTCCGCATCACGAGATCGGGGTCGGGCACATCATGAGTCTGAAGAGCACCAGCAAACAGGGTCTCATTAATAGCCCCCGGGTCCAGCGTCCCCGCCCGCACCTGTTCGGCCAGATGACGAGCCGCCCCGGCAATCTCGGCACGGCTACCATAGGAAAGAGCAAGGGAGAGGGTCAGACGCGTGTTATGGCGTGTCTTCTCCTCCGCCCGGCGCAATTCTTGACAAAAATTTTCCCCAAAACGTTGAGGATCACCAATGATGCGCAATTGAACGCCCTGCTCATCCAGCTCCCTGAAACGGTGCCGCAGATAAAACCGCATCAGCCCCGTCAGTTCACTAATTTCCTCACCAGACCGGCGCCAGTTCTCCGATGAGAAAGCATAGAGCGTCAAATAAGGCACCCCATGCTCCATCGCCGCACGAACGCAACGCTGTACGGCCTCGCCACCTTCACGATGGCCATGGGCAACTGGCACACCACGGGCTCTAGCCCAGCGCCCATTACCATCCATGATGACGGCAACATGGCGTGGAAGTGCGCCAGCCGGATAGGAGGAAGGGTGAGTGTCCGACAATGTTCTGACGATCAGACCTGTTTGATGTCCCGCTCTTTATCAGCCAGCAGACCATCGACACGGGCGATATAATCATCCGTCAGCTTTTGAATGGCGGCCGTCCAGACTTTCATGTCATCCTGGCTAATGTCGCCGTTCTTTTCCAGAGCCTTGGTCTTATCCATACCATCCCGGCGGACACCACGCACGGCCACACGGCCGCCCTCAGCATAACGAGCTGCTGCCTTGGCCATCTCGTTACGGCGTTCTTCTGTTAACTGCGGAATGGGCACACGGATGGTCTGTCCCTCGGCTGCCGGGTTAAGGCCCAGTCCACTATCACGGATAGCCTTCTCCACGGAGGAGACAACGCTGGCATCCCAAACGGACACTGTCAGCATGCGCGCTTCCGGCACGGCAACAGAACCAACCTGAGACAGCGGCACTACGGAGCCATAAGCCTCCACACGCACCGGCTCCAGCAGGTTCGGGCTGGCACGACCAGAGCGCAGGCCGGACAGGTCACGGCGCAGGCTCTCCAGTGCGCCCTCCATACGGCGTTTGAGGTCATCAAGCAGGTCGTTCAGTTCTATGCTCATGGCAAATCACTTCCTCAATAATCGGTTCCGCTCATCAGCCTGAGCAGGCTGACATGATAATCTGGTGGTCCTCAGTCCTCAATGATCCGGGTGAAACGTCCCTCACCCTTCATCGCCGCTGCAAATGCACCCGGTGCATGCATGTTGAACACGATGATCGGCAGGGCATTTTCCCGGGCGAGACTGATGGCGGCTGCGTCCATAACCTTCAGGTTACGGGCCAAAGCATCCATGTAAGTCAGCTGCTCGTACCGCTCGGCATTGGGGTTCACACGGGGGTCTTCAGAATAGACACCATCAACCTGAGTCCCCTTGAAGAGCGCATCGCACTCCATCTCGTTCGCACGCAGAGCAGCAGCTGTATCGGTAGTGAAGAAGGGGTTGCCCGTACCTGCGGCAAAGATGACCACACGGCCTTTTTCCATATGCCGGACGGCACGGCGGCGGATATAAGGCTCGGCAATGGAAGCCATATGGATGGCCGTCATCACACGGGTCTCGACATTGCGCTTCTCCAGTGCGTTCTGAAGCATCAACGCATTGATGACCGTTGCCAGCATCCCGGCATAATCACCCTGCACCCGGTCCATCCCTTTGGCGGCGGCGGCCAGACCACGGAAGATATTCCCTCCGCCCACGACGAGGCAGACTTGCCCGCCCATAGCGGCGACATCTGCAATATCAGCGGCCACCATATCCACCATTTCCGGGTCCACACCGGCGGCTCCCTTACCCATCAGTGCCTCGCCAGACACTTTGAGAAGGACCCGTTTATAAGGGAAATTCGGCGCTTGTGGGGCGGTGCTCATGGTCGTACCGGCTCTCTGGTTGATAATGTCCTGAAATCTGTCTGCTCCCTCATACAGAGCCATCCCCGCATGAACAAGCGAAACTCGTACGGCTTAGCCATAATCTGCAAGGCCAAGAGCCCGCAAACGGGCCGTCTCCTTATCCCACGCAGCCCTCTCCTTCACATTGATGAAAAGGTGGCAAGGGGCATCCAGAAGCCCTTCTAGCTGCTTACGCGCTCTCATTCCGATCTCCCGGATGCGCTGCCCACGCTCCCCGATGAGAATAGCCTTATGCCCCGCCCGTGAGACATAAATCGTCACATCAATGCGGATGGACCCATCCTTGCGTGTCTTAAAGGATTCGGTCTCCACCGTGGCGTGATAGGGAATTTCCTCATGCGTCTGAAGAAAAACCTGTTCCCGTACAATTTCCGCAGCCAGAAGACGGTCTGGCAGGTCTGTCAGGTCATCTTCTGGGTAGTGATAAGGCCCAGCGGGCACGGCCTTAGCCAGCCCTGCCAGCAGGCCATCCACACCTTCACCAGACCGAGCGCTCACCATATAAACCTCTTCTACAGGTAGAAGGTCGGTGATGGCTTTCGTCAGAGGTAGAAGCTGGTCACGCTGAATGAGGTCTGTCTTGTTCAGCACAAGCCAAACAGGACGCTTGCTATCCTTCAGCTTTGCGATGATGTCTTTGATTTCATCCGTCAGACCAATACGACTATCGATCAGCAGAAGTGTCAAATCAGCATCTTGCGAGCCGCTCCAAGCGGCATTGACCATCGCCTGATCCAGCCTCCGGCGAGGCTTAAAAATACCCGGCAGGTCCACGAAGATGAGCTGCGCTGCGCCCTGCATAACAATGCCAAGCGTGCGGAACCGTGTTGTCTGCGCCTTAGGGCTAACAATGGAAAGTTTGGCTCCGGCCATGCGGTTCAGCAAGGTAGATTTACCCGCATTAGGAGCCCCAACAAGAGCGACAAAGCCGCAACGTGTCTGGCCCACTGCCATGCTCTCCATTGGAGAGGTGATCTCTTCAGGCACGTTCTGCCTCCTGCCCTATCTTCTTTAATAAATCCGTTGCGGCTGCACTTTCCGCCAGCCTCTTGCTGCCAGCACGCCCAAGCCCCGTCTTCCCTAAAGCTCGCACTTCCACGCAGAAAACCGGCGCATGGGAAGGCCCTTCAGCAGAGGTCAGCTCATAATGAGGCAACGCCTCGCCCCGCCCCAAAAGAAACTCCTGAAGCAATGTCTTCGGTTCCTTATGGGGCTGGCCACTTCTTTCGATGTCACGATCCCAGAAACGGCGTACCACATGGCGGGCTGGGTCCAACCCTGCATCTAGGTAGAGTGCTCCCAACAGGGCCTCCATCGCATCCGCCATGACACTTGCCAGAACGCGTATGCCTGCACTTTCCTCATGCTGGGCAATCTGTATCGCCCCGGATAGCCCGATCCCTTCTGCAATGCGGGCCAAAACTGGACGAGATACCAGATGAGCATGACGTGCCCCCAAGGCACCTTCCTGCTCCTCCGGGTAACGCTCAAAGAGCCATTCAGCCATCAGCAGGCCAAGCACCCGGTCGCCCACGAACTCCAAACGTTCATTCGAGCCCTGCCCCCGTGGGGTTTTTGCGCCCTGACGCCCCCTCTGGTTCCCCCGACTGCGCCCCTGCCGCCTAGGCACTGCAGAGCGATGTGTCAGGGCTTCGTGCAAAAGGGCTGGGTCGGAAAAATGGTGTTCCAGCTTCGCCTCAACATGGCGAACGGCTTCATCACGCGTCATCATCAATCAACACCATGCAGAAAACGGCCCCAGCGTATTTCCATTGGCCAGTACCAGAACTGCCAAGCTGGATGGCGCATATCAACAGAAAACAGGATGATCTTAGCCCGTCCTACTAAGTTATTCACAGGGACAAACCCCAGATCATGCCCTCCGCTATCCGTCAGATAATCATTCCCTGCTGGAACGGCACAAGCTCCGCTCTCATGCCCCCCTTGGAAGCGACTATCTGAACTATCGTCCCGGTCATCCCCCATAGCGAACAAACAACCCTCTGGCACGGTATATTCAGGCGTGTTGTTGGCGAGATCATCATCCCGCATTTTCAAAATGTCATGAGCTACGGTCTTTCCATCCTCCCGGGGCAGCATCTCCCGGTAACGAGTGCCAGACAGCACATACCCACGCTCATCAACCACGCTATAAGGCCCCTGATCATTTCGTGGCACTTCCCGACCATTAATGAAAAGACGCCCCTGTTCCATACGAATGCGGTCACCCGGCAGACCAACAATCCGCTTGATGTAATCGACCGAAGTATCCTTAGTGAAACGGAAGACCGCCACATCCCCACGATGCGGCATAGCAGCGAAAAAACGCCCCGGAATAAATGACGGCGAGAACGGAAATGAATAACGGGAATAGCCGTAACTCATTTTGGAAACCGCCACAAAATCCCCAACCTGAAGGGTAGGAATCATAGAGGCAGACGGAATATTGAAAGGCTCCACTAGCAATGAGCGCACGGCAACAACCAGAATAACCCACAAAAGGATCTGCCTTGCGGAGGCCCAGAGGCTTTCCGGCTGCTCTGTCTGTTCCGCCTGTCTGTCTTCGCTCATGGTCCCTGTCATCCTATTATGGCGCCTTTTGGCAGGCATGCCCCGCCTCCAGCCCTTGCCATAACCCGCCTAGCCCGCCGGGTCATGCGTTAATTCCACATTCTATAGATATTTTAAGTTGTCACTCTGATTGAGCAACAGCCTGTATCAGTACCTGCGCCATAGCCATCGGTGGCTCGTCACTCATGCTGAGCAGAAGAACCGCCTCATGCCCTACTGGCAAGCGTTTCTCCAACAGGTCCGCTGCAACGCCTGAAAGGCTAAGTACGGGCGCACCCAGCGCATCCCGCCCTACGGAAATATCCTGAAGTTGGACCCCTTGGGCAAAGCCTGTTCCCAAAGCCTTGGCACAAGCCTCCTTCGCAGCCCAACGCTTGGCGCAGGCCCCAGCACGGGCCACTCCTCGCAGGCTCTGCACATAAGCCCGCTCCTCCTGCGTGAACACACGTTCAAGAAACGCATCACCATGACGGGACAAAGCCCTCTCGATCCGCTCGATGGAGCAAAGATCAACCCCGATCCCCAGAATCATGAGGTCATCCCTTCGTCCGCTCAGCCTGCAACACGCCCTTCTCGGCACGGAAACCCGCCAGAACAGTCGCCAGATGTCCCTTGCTACGAACCTCAAGGTCCACCAGAATCTCCATAAAGTCCAATTGCCGGTTTACGATCCGTAGATTGATCACGCTGGCCTCGTGTCGTGTAGCAAGGTTGGTCAGTGCCGCCAGAACGGCGGGGGCGTTCCCCGCCA
>NZ_JATM01000004.1 GCF_002003665.1 Bombella intestini | reverse complement strand
TATACGCAGAACCCCCTACCCGCACAACCCCAAAAAAGAAGAAAAATCAAAAAAACTTCAAAAAACGTTAAAAAATCCTAAAAAGTCGCAGAAAACCACTGACCAAACAGCCTGATCCCTTCCTCCAAAGGAACCTGTGGGGCCCATGGAATCGTTTTTTTCAAAGCTGTTGTGTCTGCCCATGTCCTCAGCATGTCCTCAGCAGGCTTGGATGCTTTCTGAACAATGGCCTTCTTCTTCAGCACTGTTTCTAAGCAGCGGACTAGATCACCCACTAAACGAGGCTCGCCATACCCTATATTGAAGAGGCGACTTTCCCCCACTGCTGGCGGTGTCTCCATCAGACGTAAAATCGCCGCAACGACATCATCAATATAGGTGAAGTCTCTTGCCAGCCCCTCAGCATCCCAGAGTGTAAGGGGGGTTCCATCATGAATCGCTTTAGCGAAACCATAACAGGCCATATCCGGGCGCCCCTGTGGACCGTACACGGTAAAAAAGCGCATCCCTGTCTGCGCAAACCCATAAAGATGACTATAGGTCTGTGCCGTCAGTTCATTCATCCTTTTGGTTGTCGCATAAAAAGAGGCCTGCGCGCCGATCTCCGCCTCTTCCGAAAAAGGCAACGTGGCAGATGGCCCATAAACAGCCGATGAAGACGCATAAAGAATATGCCGCAACTGCGGTAAGGATCGGCACGCCTCCAAAAGGCTGACCTGCCCCGTAATATTATCTTCTATATAGGCATAAGGATTAAGGCGGGATTGCCGCACCCCGGCCCGGGCGGCGAGATGTAGAACAACATCAATATCAGGGTGAGCAGCAAACAGATCGGCCAAAACGCCCCGATCACACAAATTAGCCCTCGTATAATAAAATCTGGGCACCCCACGGAGTGAAGCAAGACGGAGAGACACCATCTCCGGCGTGGACTGCTCATTATCGATCCCTACAACCGTCCACCCCTGTGCCAGAAGGGACCGGGCCATATGAGACCCAATGAACCCTGCAACGCCCGTTATAAAAACCGTGCGGGACACATCAGTGCGCCCCGCCAGCCAAAGCCTCGGACGTGACCCGGTCGCCAACAAGCAGCCCTAGCTTTTCCGCAGTTCCTGCTGGCAGCTCCAACACAGCCCGGACAGGCCCGTGACTACTGATGATTCCCTCACTTAAAGGCGTAGTATGTTCCTCAATAGCGTGAATACGGTTCTGGTCATCAATAAAGACCATATCTAACGAAACAAATGTATTCCGCATCCACATGGCAGAGCTTTGCGGTGTCGGCCAGACAAACAACATGCCATGGTCCGGTAATATTTGCTTCCGGAACATCTCACCAACCTCCTGCTGATGCGGCGTGCTGGCTACTTCCACTTTAAAATCATGCCCTCGCCCCGCCTGATCCGTAATGGTCAAAGCGACTTCAGGCAAAGGCGGCTGAGCTTCCGTAATCGTCTCTTCTGCACGAGCAATACCCATGATGGCCGTTGCGCTCGCTAGAAAGAGCCCTCCCACTAGAAGGCTCCATCGATAAAGTCCTCTCATCTCTTTCCTCTCCTTCCCTGCCCCGCCACGGAACGGACACTTAATGCTGGAACGCTGGATTGTTCTGTCGCTCCTCCCCAATCGTGGTCGGTAGGCCATGTCCCGGCAGCACGATCATATCATCAGGGAGGGTGAACAACTTGCTACGGATTCTTTCCAGGAGTTGCCGCTCATTGCCATATGGAAAGTCTGTACGCCCCACCGTGCCACGAAACAGCGTATCCCCCGCAATCACTACTCCCGCCTGCCGCAAGATGAACACAACATGGCCGGGCGTATGCCCCGGGACATGCGCCACCTCGATCTCGTGCCCCAGAAAGGACAACACGTCCCCATCTTTGGAAAAACGATCCGGGGTGACGCTTTTCATCCCATTTAACCCAAAGGCCGCTGCCTGCTGCTCGATTCTTTCCAGCAGAAACAAATCCTCCCGTAACGGCCCAATAACAGGCACGTCACGCCCCTGCCGTGCCGTCAGCAACGCCTTGAGGTCTGCCGCACCCCCAGCATGGTCAAGATGACCATGTGTCAGCAAAATAGCCTCGACATGTAGCCCCACCACCTCTTGGGCGAGGCGTGCACTTTCTCCGCCGGGATCGACAATAATAGCCCGCCCTAATTCATCAGACAGAATCGTACAATTCTGTCGAATCGGTGTCACAGTCACTTTTCGCAAGGTTAATTTCATGGTGGGCTTCCACTTCCGACGGCATCGATCAAGAAATGACTTACAACTTCATAACCCACCCGACAAGAAACTGGTCTTCTAGCACATCCGGCCTGCTAAAATGGAAAATATAGAAAAAAGAACAGCAAAATAAACAGAAATGTTTCTGTCACATGAATACAGATTTAATGCCCTCTTTCTTTTTTCCTTATCAAGCACCCCCTCCTAGCAGGTGCTTCACCTTACCGAGTGAGTATAATTGCCGTGAAAGATATTTATGATTGATATATATTTCCTAATATTAAATCTTATTCAGGTCCCTATAGCCCTTTTAAATCAATATTTGTCTTGTCACTCATACCAGCCTTCTGATAGTTTCTTGGGACTATTGAAAGAGTGAGGTCCATTCGGTCAAACAGAACGGGAAGAAGTATCATGCGCCGTGCCGGAAAACGGTTATTTCTATCATGTCTGATGTTTTCTGCGGCAGCATTCTGCGCTCCCAAGGCCGAAGCGAGGCATCATGTCCGCCACTCAAGCCGTATAGTCAGAAGCGGTCATTTCCTTCATAAACATTATCGCCATTACGGCCACGCTCATGTCATCCAGTGTGTGGCTTATGTGCATCAGAGTACAGACTTCCATATCCGTGGTAATGCACGGGATTGGTGGCGTAATGCTGAGGGTCTTTATGCCCGTGGCCAGCAGCCCGAAACAGGTGCAGTGCTGAGCTTCCGCCCCACACGCCGTATGCCGCTTGGTCATGTTGCTGTTGTCCGGGAACAGGTCGATAGCCGAACCATCCTGATTGATCAGGCCCACTGGGCCTCCAATGGCATCAGCCACAACATCAAAGTAGTGGATGTTTCCCCTGAAAATGATTGGACGGCTGTCCGTGTGGCTCTAGCCGGTAATAGCGGCCGCCTTGGCAGCATCTACCCGACACATGGCTTCATCTACAACCGTCCTGATGGCTCTGCGCCAGATTCTCCCCGCTATCGCAATGTCCTTGCCAGAGGGAGAGCTAGCGACATGGAAACAGCGTCCGTTCCGGCTGATACCAACTTCTTCGGGGATGAGGCACCGAGCCGCTCCCTCCAGTAACAGGGAACGAGGCCATAATTTGAGTTTTACTAAAGCCGGGCTGCCCGTTTTTTCACGGGCGTCCGGCTTTGTGATATGGGTGGCCCATCTGAATAGCCTGCGCCCGAAAGAGCTGTTCCGCCAGCATGACCCGGACCAACATATGAGGCCATGTCAACTTGCCAAGTGAAAACACAGCATCAGCCCGCTGAATAATGGCAGCGTCAAATCCTTCTGCACCACCAATCATGAAGCAGACAGGGCGACCACTCTCCTGCCACCCCTGCAACTGGGATGAAAAAACCCGGCTGTCTACGAGTTTACCGCCTTCATCCATCGCAACCAGAAAGGCATTGTCAGGGCAGGCCGCCAAAAGAGCGTCTGCTTCCCGCCGCTTCAACTCGGCCGGAGCACCACGACCCTGAGCAACCTCTACAATTTCCAGTTTCGGGCGTAACCGGGAGCAATAGCGGTCCAGTAACTCACGTTCTGGTCCCGCTTTTAGCTTCCCTACGGCAATGAGCTTCATCAGAGCACTCTCACGCCGTACATCATCTTACTCAACAGCGATTTCTTCCGCAGCAGCCTCGAAATCACCACCCCACATACGTTCAAGCGCATACAGCTCACGGCTTTCCGGCATGAAGAGGTGAACAACCACATCACCAGCATCCATCAGGACCCAATCACTTCCTTGATCACCTTCGATCTGCGGACGGGCTAGATTTTCTTCCTTCAAACGCCGCTCAAGGTGCTGGGCCATAGCGGAAATCTGACGCTCGGAAAGACCAGAAGCAATAACCATGCGCTCGGCGAAACCAGCACGGCCTGTCAGGTCCAGTACAACAATATTCTCAGCCTTATCCTCATCCAGACTTTCTGTGATGACGGACAGAAGACGGGCCAGCCCTTCCTCGGAAAGAGGGGCGGAAGCGGGGATTTCGGTCTCGTTGATGATGATACTCACTCCTGATCGACAGACGGGCGAAACAGCCCTTTTTGACGCAAAGCAGTCGACGATATGTCATTCTGAGGCGCAGAAAGGAACGTCCATCCCGGCCCACTTCTTTTCTCTAGCAGAAGAGACGCTGACCTTCCATCATGACGATGCCGCCGTAGCACAGAGCTGGCCCGCCCCCTAAGGGCTGGTATGATACTTCCCGGCCGAGGCAAAACAGCAATCGGCACCAACTGCGCTAGCCGCCGCCATAACCGCCAACGAGAAAACTGCGCCAGCCCATCCGACCCCATAAGCCAGATGAAACGACAATGAGGGAAACGCTGCTGAAGCATCGCCACAGTTCTGACTGTATAACGCTGCCCTAGCTTCTGCTCTATATCCATAGCGATGATACGCCGCCCATCCGCCAACGCTTGCGCCGTTTCCAACCGCTGGTGAAAAGGAGCCATGCCTTTACGGGCTTTAAGCGGATTCCCCGGTGAGACCATCAGCCAAACCTGATCCAGCTTCAAACTCGCCAATGCTTTGCGGGCAAGCTGTATATGCCCTTCATGCGCCGGATTGAACGAACCACCCAGCAGGCCAATGCGCATCCGGCGGCCATCTCCAAAGCGGGAGGCCGCAGCCCCCAGCGGAGTCGCTGAGGGCTTACGAAGGGAAGAATGTCCCTTCATGGGCAAGGATTACACGTTGAAACGGAACAACAGGACATCACCATCCTGCACAACATAATTCTTGCCCTCGACACGCAGTTTACCTGCTTCACGAGCACCAGCTTCACCTTTGTAGGCCACGTAATCATCATAAGCGATGGTTTCACACGCAATGAAGCCACGCTCGAAGTCATTATGAATAACAGCGGCAGCCTGAGGCGCTTTCGTGCCAGCCGTGATTGTCCATGCACGGGTTTCCTTCGGACCAACTGTAAAATAGGTCTGAAGACCCAGCAGGCGATAACCAGCAGCAATCACACGGTCCAGACCGCTATCCTTCAGGCCGAGGCCATCCAGAAACTCGGCCCGTTCTTCGGCTTCAAGCTGGCTGACCTCTGCCTCAATAGCTGCGGACACGATGACCGCCCCGGCCCCTTCCGCTTCGGCTCGCTTGCGAACTTGCTCAGAATAAGCATTGCCCGTTGAGGCTGAAGCCTCTTCAACATTGCAGACATATAGAACAGGCTTCGTTGTCATCAGCTGGAGGCGGGCAGCTTCGGCTTCCTTCCCCTCAGGAACAGCCGTACGGGCTGGTTTACCCTCACGCAGAGCAGCCAGCAGCGGCTCCATAAGTTCCAGCTGTTCCTTGGCCTCACGGTCATTACCGCGGGCACGCTTTTCCAACCCAACCTTGCGGCGTTCCAGACTATCCAGATCGGCGAGCATCAGTTCCGTTTCGATGATGTCCGCATCACGCACGGGGTCCACACCACCCTCAACATGGGTAATATCGTCATCATCAAAGCAACGCAGAACATGGATGATAGCATCCACCTCACGGATATTAGCGAGGAACTGGTTGCCCAGCCCTTCACCCTTGGAGGCACCACGCACCAGCCCGGCAATATCCACGAACTCAAGGCTCGTCGGCACAATGCGCTGGGAATTACCCGCTTTGGCCAGAACCTCCAGCCGCTCATCTGGCACCGCAACCCGCCCGGTGTTCGGCTCGATAGTGCAGAACGGGTAATTGGCAGACTGAGCCGAAGCTGTCTGTGTCAACGCATTGAAGAGGGTGGATTTGCCGACATTGGGGAGGCCGACGATCCCGCAATTGAACCCCATTCGCTCTCTCCCCTTTATTATGCCTTGTCGGTCTGTCTCATCTCATGCAGCCGCAGGCCTGTTAGATTCTTCTATGTTCAGTTCCGCCGCAGAGCTGTCTTCGTCATGAAGGCCTCATGCTCACCCTGCGCCAAAAGTGGCGTAGCATCCGCCATATCATCCAGCCATAGCTCCAGCTCTGGCCGTTCCGTACTGGAGAAATCCCCCAGCACATGGCCATGTACTTTCTCACGGCTACCCGGATGACCAATACCCAGACGGACACGCCAATAATCAGGACCGGGAAGGGCTTTGTCCATAGAGCGCAGGCCGTTATGCCCGGCAGCTCCGCCGCCCCGCTTGACCCTCATCTTCCCGAAAGCCAGATCCAGCTCATCATGAAAGACGGTAATCTCATCTTGTGGGATTTTGTAGAAATGTGCTGCCTGCTGCACGCTGTCACCAGACAGATTCATGTAGGTCAGTGGCTTGAGCAGAACAACCTTCTGCCGCCCGACCATCCCTTCTGCCGTTTCCCCACGGAAACGCTTGCGCCACGGGCTAAACCCGTGGCGCGAGGCAATCGCATCGACTGCCATGAAGCCGATATTATGCCGGTTGCGGCTCATTGATACACCCGGATTACCGAGCCCAACCCAGAGCTTCACAACCGTAATACCTCTTACTTAGCTTCAGCAGCGGCTTCCTCAGAAGCCTCTTCGGCCTCTTCATCGACCGTCGGCGGTGCGATGGAGGCGATCACGAAGTTGGGGATATGCAGGGTCGGTGTGGAATGTTCCGTACCCTGAAGGTCGTCCCAACGCACGTTGTCGTTGATGTCCAGCTTGCTGAGGTCAACCGTGAAATGCTCAGGGATGTTCTCAACCGGCACTTCAACGTCAACGGAGTGACGAGCAATGTTCAGCACACCACCACGCTTGATGCCAGGAGCCTCATCTTCACCCGTGAAGGTAATGCCAACCTGAACATGCACGCTCTGGCCAGGGACCAGACGCAGGAAGTCGATGTGAATCGGCGCATCGGACACCGGATGGAACTGGATGTCACGGATCAGGGCATGAACCTGCTCACCACCAATGCTGAACTGGTACAGGCGGGACTGCCAAGCACCACGGTGCAGCTCTTTCATGATGATGCGGGGATCGATGGAGACCAGAGTCGGCTCCTTCTTACCACCATAAACCACGCCCGGGACCATGCCCTCACGACGTGTTGCGCGCGCTGCCCCCTTACCTGCTTTGGCGCGCTGGGAGATCTCCAGTGTCGTTACTTTCGCCACGTTATACGCTCCTGCGTTCTTGAATTATTACACCCAACCGGCCTCCAGGGGTGCCGGATGGTTGCCCCGCCCTAGCGGAAAAAAGCAAAAAAGACAATTTTTTTATCCGTCAGCCTACCCGCCCCGCACGAATGACAGAGACCTGACGCCCTGTTCTTGCATCCCCTTTCAGGGTGGCCCGGCGATGGCTGAAAAACTGCCTACCCGCCAACGTATCGTGACCTGTCCATGCGCTTCGCACGCCCTGCTTATCCAGAAGAGAGAGACAGAAAGCAGGTAGATCAAACTGATAGTGACCATCCCGTACCGCCGGAACAAAGAAACGCTCCCCTTCCGGGTGCTGCTCCAAAACAGCCCGATGCATATCCTCGCCCACCTCATAAGAAGCTGGACCGATACAGGGACCAACCACGGCACGAAGCCCCTCCGCCCCCAACAAGCGCATCTGTTCCACGGTCTGCTCCAGCACACCCCCTATGGCTCCACGCCACCCCGCATGGGCCGCACCGACAACCCGGCCATCCTCCGAAGCCAGAAGCACAGGGGCACAATCCGCTGTTGCCACACCCAATGCGATATCCGGACTATCCGTCACTAGCGCATCCCCTGCGGGAAGAGCCTCATGGCCCTTCATGTGCGACCAGACATCTTCTACCCGCCGCAACACATGCACATCCGCCCCGTGAACCTGCCGAAGCGCCACCAGCTGCTCCAGCTCTACCCCCATAGCAGCAGCCATACGCCGCCTATTTTCCTGCACGTCTTCAAGCCGATCCTGCGTCCCTAGCCCACCATTGAGTGTCTCGTAAGGAGCTGCCGATACCCCGCCTTGCCGGGTAAAGAATCCATGCTGCACCGGCAATAGAGAGGCTTGTATCAACGGAGGACACGTCATTCTGTTATCCAGTCTGTTTCCCGTGCTGGGTGACGGAAGGCATAGACCATGAGACCAATCCCGGCCAATGCCATAGGCAGGCACAGAATCTGCCCCATTGTGATACCCCCTGCCAGAAAACCGATATTATCATCCGGCTGGCGGAACAGCTCACAAAAAGCCCGGGCACAGGCATAACCAAACAGGAACAGACCGGAGAGAAACCCAGCCCGTGCCCGCAAGGGGCGGCGGCTCACGGCCAGAAACATCACAATCAGGAGCAGGACACCTTCTGTCAGGGCTTCGTAAAGTTCGGAAGGGTGCCGGGGTTCCGGCCCTACAGCTGGAAAGATCATAGCCCACGGCACGGCACTCGCCACAGGCCGACCCCAGAGTTCCCCATTAATGAAATTGGCACACCGCCCTAAGGCCAACCCGATCGGCACCACAACCACGATCCGATCGGAGAAAGCCAAGAAATTCAGCTTCCGCCGCCACGTAAACAGGGCCAATGCAATAATGACGCCTGCCGCTCCACCATGGAAAGACATGCCCCCCTTCCACGTGGCGAAAATTTCCAGAGGATGGGAAAGAAAGAAAAGAGGCCGGTAAAACAGGACATAACCCAGTCGTCCCCCCAGCAGCACACCCAGCACCGCATAGGCGAGAAAGTCATCCACAGCCAGTTTTGAAGCTACTTTCGGGCCGAGCTGAACCAACCTACGGGCTAGGGGCAGCGCAATGATGAAGGCCAGAATATAAGCAAGAGCATACCAGCGCACCACCACCGGGCCGATCTGAAAAGCGACCGGGTCCAACCCCGGAAAGACAAGCGGAGATGTCACAGATAGGACCTTCCTGAAGCCAGATACTCGCCAATGTAACGGCTAATCCCTTCCTCCAGAGAGGTAAAGGACGCCGTATAGCCTGCCTCATACAGGGCACTCATATCCGCCTGTGTAAAGGACTGATACTGCCCCTTTAGGCTCTCTGGCATTGGGATATAATCAATCTCTGCCGGCCGCCCCGCTGCGGCACAAACAGCCCGTGTCAGAGCTTCATAGGTCCGTGCCTGTCCTGTTCCACAATTGAACAGCCCACTGACAGAAGGGTGCTCCAGCAGCCAGAGCAGAACATTCACCACATCACCAACCCAGATGAAATCACGCTTCTGCTGCCCATCAGCGATATCGGGCCGGTCTGACTGGAACAAGCGCACAGGGCCACCAGCCATCAACTCATCATATTTCACCTTGATGACCGAGATCATCCGCCCTTTGTGATATTCATTAGGACCATAGACATTGAAGAACTTCAAACCAGCCCATTGCGGCGGGGTTGGCTCTCCAGCTTCCACTGTCCGCTTTACCCAAAGGTCGAATGCTTGTTTGGACCATCCATAGAGATTGAGCGGCTGTAGCCCTTCAATACTTCTCAACCCATCAACGAACAGGTCCGGCCTATCGGCTGCCCCATAAGTAGCCGCAGAAGAGGCGTAGAGGAACGGAACCTTTTGCTCCGCACACCACCGCCAAAGCTGCTGGGAGAGAGTAACATTGCTCTGCCACACCAAATCGCCATCTCGAGCGGTCGTCTCGCTGATGGCCCCCATATGGATGACGGCCTCCACCCCCTTCGCCTCTGCCAGAAAGGCTGTCAGCTCATTAGGGGGGACCAAAAGATGGGGCGGATGGCTGGCAAGATTACGCCACTTTCCCTGATCGTGTAGATAATCCACAACGACAGTCCGCTGCCCGCGCTGGAACAGGGCATTCTGTACGCATGACCCAATAAATCCGGCTCCGCCGGTGACGATAATCATTCTTCCTGTATAGTCTGGCAGAAAGCGGCTTCCAACAGGGAGAACGCAGAAACAGGGATGACTGGTTGACAGACCAGTGTCCGGTTCTGAAAGAGTCATGACGGAAAGACAGGTCCGTTTTCAATGCTGAATGTCCAGGAGTACACATTATGGTCTCTCGCCCCCGTTTCCTTGATGACCTGACCGGCCTTGCCGGAACGGCATTCTCTGCCGCATCTGGCCTGCGGGAGGAGGTCCATACGCTCATCCGTAGCCAGATCAACGAGATCCTGTTCTCTCTTAATCTCGTACGCCGGGATGAATTTGATGCCGTGCAGGAAATGGCAGCTCGTGCCCGGGCCGAGCAGGAGCAGACCACACAGCGCCTTCAGGCTCTGGAAGCCCGACTGGACGAACTGGAACAGGCCCTGACAGCCCCATCCTCACAACGCTGACCCTCTATTCATCCCCACACAGACACGGAGATCCTCCATGACAACACCTACCCTCCTTCTAGTCGGCTGCGGCAAAATGGGCGGTGCCCTTATGCGGGGTTGGGTCAGCAGCCCGAACCCGCCACGCCTCTTCATCCTAGACCGGAAGATTCAGGATGCTCCCGCTGGCAGCACTGTCTTTCGCACACCGGAAGAGATCACAGATGACGTCCAGCCGGATATCATCGTGCTGGCCGTCAAACCCGCTGGCGCAGAGCCTATGCTAAAGGCCCTCCGCAACGTGCTGGGTTCCAGGATGGATAAAGCCGCTCTACTCTCCGTCATGGCAGGTAAAAGCTGCGAGAAACTGGCTGAATGGTGCGGCCGGGCCGATATGCCCATCATCCGCACCATGCCCAATACACCTTCCAGCGTAGGAGCTGGCAGCACGGGGCTTTATGCCTCCCCACATGTAAGCAAGGCACAAAAAGAGTTGGCCATCCGCCTGATGGAACAGGTGGGAGCCGTTGTCCCTGTCCCGCATGAAGAAGACCTGCGCTCCGTCATCGCCATTGCAGGCTCTGCCCCGGCCTATGTGTTTCTTCTGGCCGAACTGCTGGAGAAAACAGGCCAAGAACTGGGACTGGAGAAAAAGGCCGCACGCACGTTAGTCCGCAGCATGATTTATGGCGTTGGCAAGATGCTGCATGAGCTGCCCGATGAAGCCGAAACCCTGCGGAAGAACGTCACCAGCCCCAATGGCACGACCGCTGCTGCGCTAAATGTCTTTATGGCTGAAGAGAACTGGCCTCGCCTAGTTCCGCTGGCCGCTGAGGCCGCCATCAAACGCTCCCGCGAGCTTGATGACTAAAACCGGCCACAGGTAGGGGGCCTCCACAAGGGCCTCCCTACCTGCCCCATCACCGCTGCCGCACGGACAGGGACAACCATCATGAACGCTGACCATCACGACCCGCTCTTTGACAGGACCATGATTGAAGCTACGCTCCAGCTTGCCCAGGACGTAGGCTGGCAGCGTGTCTCCCTTGTTGATGCTTCACGTGAAGCAGAACTGCCTCTCCAGCAAGTCCGGCAGCGTTTTCCGTTCAAAGCCATGATTCTGCTGCGGCTAAACCAGCAGATTGATGATGCAGCCCTTTGTGGGGAAAGTTACGGCACGACTGTTCGTGAGCGGTTATTCGACCTCCTCATGCGACGCTTTGATGCCATGCAGGATTACCGCTCTGGCATCTGTGCCATCATGCGGACCCTCCCCCGTGACCCTGCACTAGCAGCTTTCCTCGCAGGTACGACTATGGAGAGCCTACGCTGGATTGCCGATGCCGCTATGCTGAACCGGCAAGGCCTCACCGGCTTGGTTCGCCTGAATGCCCTGTTAGCCCTGTGGTCCAGAGCACTCATCAGCTGGGAAAAAGACGACTCGCCGGACCTCGCCACAACGATGCAGACACTGGATGGCGCCCTAGCCCGTGCCGAACGAATGGGGCTACTGAAGGAAGCCTCAACCTCCAGTCTCTCAGCCACACCAGAGGGCGGACTACCCGACCATATTGCACCTGATGAGCAAACTGTCGTGAATCACACACCCCATGATGAGCCAACCTGACCACACATCAACAAAAAATACTCTATCTCTCTTTACCCCCTTTAAGGTTCACGATATTAAGGGCGCAGCGTTGGGGCGTAGCCAAGCGGTAAGGCAGCGGATTTTGATTCCGCCATGCGGAGGTTCGAATCCTCCCGCCCCAGCCAAAAATATCCCCCCTCCCAAAATTGAAGCATAAAAAAAACGCCGCCTCCATTGTGGAAACGGCGCTCTTGCCATGTCTGCTGCATAAAAAAACTCCGGCCCCTTTACGGGACCGGAGCAGAAGAGATCAGAACTTCTGGAAGTCTTTCGGCTGAAGCTGACCCTGATCAAGGAAGGTAATCTGACCCTGATCATTCGGCAGATCAATAGTGGTATTCCCACCCTTGACGGTCTGATTCTCAAGCATCTGACCGATTTGCTCGTCAGTTGCCTTAAGACCAACCTTGTTACCTGCAGCCTTACCGAAGTCGGAGATCGTGTAATGGCCGCCTTTGTTGTTCAGGAACTGGAACAAGTTGGCAGACCCACTACCACCGCTCAATGTTGCACCGGCATCAACACCACCAGCCACCGTGTTGTTAACGGTGATTGTGTCGGACGCTGTACCGCCGTTGATCGTATCCCCAATCCCGGCAAAAGCCTGCAGAGACTGATGAGATGCTGAGGCATCAAACAGGATATTATCCGGGTTCAGAGCATTGCTCTGATGATCCGTCTCAAAGACGCTCTGCCCAGCACTACCCTGACGGGCGTAATGGTAAACGCTATTGGCTGTCCCGAAAATGGTTGCGTTATCGCCGACAGAACGTGTGCCAGACCCCACACCACCAAGGAAGCTCAGCGTACCGCCAAGAGAAAGCTGCGTCCCATCACCAGCGGCGGAGACAGTGTCCTGCCCACCCAGCACGGTAGCCGCCTGACTCTCCGTATCATCCCCCATGCGGAGGAGATCTGCATCAAGAGATGTAAGCGGGCCACCCTCCACAACTTCGGAAGGAGACAATTGAGAACCAGTGCCATCCCCGGACCCCGAGGCAGACACCAGAGATGCGAAGGAGGTTGAAAACAGCTTATCCAGATCCGCCATTTTAATGGGAACGTTTACGGGGAACTGATGCTGCTGCCCTCCGGGAACGGTTACGATAGCCAAGAAAATTCACCTCAATGCAGCGTTGATCACACTCAACAGGGCCAACAGGAAGGCCAGTCTCCTCGACCGGGGCCATAGACCATTCCACTTCCCCTCTTGGCTGTAGAAATCGCCATCTTTCATGGCCTCTTCTGGTCCAAATTGAGGAATATGTGTGACAGCCTATTTAGAACCCGACCTTTCCGGGCGGGACCGTGCAAGGATTACAAAACCCTTCCTTATTAATTTCCTAATAGTAACCCTTGCATTACGCAACGACAACCCGTTCATAGCTGTTTAGTTAAAAATAACGATTCTAAATAGAAAAATGCACAATGCCTTGCATGCACTCCTGCACACAAGGCACTGATAAAGCTTCATAAAATGAAATTAGATTGGCTAGCCTCGGCCCATCACCGTATGCGGGATGCCAGACGCTCCAACGCCGCAATCCAAAGATTCGCCGTGCCATCGGACGGTGCCCGCCAGTCCCCACGGGGGGATAGACTCCCCCCCGCCACGACCTTCGGCCCATTAGGCATGGCCGAACGTTTGAACTGACTAGTCGCAAAAAACCGCCTCATGAACAGGCGCATCCAGTGAATAATTGTCGGCAAATCATACCCGACCCGATCCCGCTCTGGATAGTTCAGCGGCCAGCTACCCTTTTCAGCATCCCGCCACGCATGAAACTGAAGAAAAGCAATCTTCTCCGGTGCGAATCCATGACGCAACACATAGTAAAGAGTGAAATCTTGTAATGGATAAGGGCCGATTACCTGTTGAGTACTCTGCACCCCCTGCCCTTGGTCTGGTACTAACTCAGGTGAAATCTCCGCTGATACAATTTTCTCCAGAATCGTACGGGCAGTAACGGAGAAACTATCATCATGCCCCACAGCCCAGCGGATAACATGCTGAATAAGCGTCTTAGGCAGGCCCGCATTCACATTGTAATGGGCCATCTGGTCCCCAACGCCATAGGTACACCACCCCAAGGCCAACTCGGACATATCCCCCGTCCCAATCACCAGCCCCTGATGGTGGTTGGCCAACCGGAAAAGAAAGTCCGTCCGTAATCCAGCCTGTACATTCTCAAACGTCACATCATGGACTGGCTCACCACGCCCATAGGGATGGTCGATAGCCTTCAGCATAGCCAACGCCGTGGGCCGAATATCCAATTCCCCGGCACTAACACCAAGACTTGCCATCAAGCCATGTGCCATAGCGAGGGACTCACTACCTGTCGCAAAGCCCGGCATCGTTCTGGCCAGAACACGGCTCCGCTCCCACCCCAGACAGTCCGCTGCCTTCACCGCAACCAGAAGCGCAAGGGCACTATCCAACCCTCCCGACACGCCAATGACCATGGTGCTAGCATGAGCTGCCCTCAACCTCTGACACAGAGCCTGAACCTGAATACCCCACGCCTCTCGGCAATCCTGCTCGCAGAGTTCTGGACGGGCGGGAACAAAGGGGAACCGGGGAACATCGCGCCGCAGCCCCCAGTCTTTCACCTCCGGGGCCAGAGCGAAATCAACATGCCGGAAACCATCATCACCAGCGAGACCGAAATAGCCATTCTGGAGCCGTTCCTGCCTCAGTCGGTCGAGGTCGATATCCGCCACGACCATCTCTCCCTGCCGGACAAAACGCTCCGAAGAGGCAAGACAATCTCCCGCTTCATGAATCAGGAGCTGACCATCCCAGGCCAAATCAGTCGTGGATTCGCCCTCACTAGCAGCCGCATAAAGATAGGCACTGGCTGTCCGCATGGACTGCGCCTTACAGAGCAAAGCACGTTGCTCCGCCCGCCCGACTGTCACAGGGGACGCTGAAAGGTTAGCCAGAACCGTTGCCCCAGCCTGCGCCAACGCTCCACTAGGCGGCTGCGGCACCCAAAGGTCTTCACAGATTTCCACACCCAGCGTCAGGCCGGGGATATCCTCTGCCTTAAACAGAATATCCGTCCCGAACGGTACAGCCTGTCCACCCAACATGATGGTGCCCGAACAACCTTGCCCGCTGGTAAAATGTCGGGGTTCATAGAATTCCCGATACCGGGGCAGCATCGTCTTGGGAACAATACCCAGAATCCGCCCCCTGTGGAAAACCGCCGCACAATTATACAGGGCATCCCCCCGCCGCAAGGGAAGGCCGACAATGCCAACGGTCATGAAGTCGGCTGTTTCTTCAACCAGCGTCAGCAGGGCCTGTTGCGCTCCT
This sequence comes from Bombella intestini, assembly GCF_002003665.1. Classification (GTDB taxonomy): domain Bacteria; phylum Pseudomonadota; class Alphaproteobacteria; order Acetobacterales; family Acetobacteraceae; genus Bombella; species Bombella intestini. The sequence goes on along the minus strand of NZ_JATM01000004.1, from coordinate 265,060 downwards.
TCCAACACCACTTGCTGGAAGAAGATGTCCTCCAACGTATACCCCGTCAGCCCCAGCTCTGGGAAAACGGCAACAGCAACGCCCTGGCTATGGCAACGCTCCAGCCACTCCCGCACGACCATCGCATTATGGAGAGGCTCACCCAATGTGATAGGCGTGGTACAAGCCGCCACACGGGCAAAGCCCTGTCGGTACAGACACAGAAAATCAGCCAGAGACATGGCAGCTTCCTTCCGTTGGACACATCCTCACAACAAATTCGACTTACACACCCACCCGATTATTCCGCACGAAACGAAACAGACGCAGCGTTTCCCGAACTGCCAAATAGAAAACCAGCACAGCATAAAAGGCCGAAAGCATTGTCATCGAGACAGGCAAACCGAAGGGATAATCTGGCAGGTCACAGGGTTTAGTAGGCCGTGCAGGGAGATGGGCCATCCAATCCGAAAAATTATGCCCTTCCACGAGGGCAACATGGCACTCCGCAGCAGGGCTCGGCCACCATCCCTGTTCTACCCCAACATGAAGACCCCCAAGCCCAACACTGACCAGTAGGCAAACAAGCCCAGCGACAGCCGCCCAACGGGCATAGCGTGGAGATAGCACCAAAGCCAGTACACCAATCCCCAACAACACCCGCCACGGCCCACGTTCCCACAGGCACAGCTCACAAGGCACCATATGCAAGAACGTCTCAGCTACAAAAACGATCAGGAAAACAAGTAGAGCGGCTAGAATATACAGCCCACCAATTCGCCAGACGGCCCTTATCTGCCGCTTGTCGGTAAACAGCATCCCCCTCTCCTTCTATTGTATCCCGTTCAGATTTTAGGGCTGAGTAACCGTACCCGGTGCCGGCTGCGGTGCTGGCAATGATGGTGACGGCGGCAGTAAGGATGTCGGGCCAGAAGACCCACTACCCTGTCCGCCACTCCCACCCGAAGGAGGAGCTAGCACTGTCGGCCCTTGCCCTTCATCCGCTTCCACATGCGGCGCCATAGCCATAGGCAGTTGCGGCGGTATAGGTTCTGGCAAAGGGCCAACCATCGGCTCTACCTTATCGCCATCACAGGACACGACCTGCACATCATACAAGGCCCCAGCGTAAGCGCCCAGAGCGGGGTCATCCGTGAACATCCATCCTTCAAAAGGAGAGCTGCCAGAGTCCTGATTCTCCTCAATCTTCAGCAAAACGGCTGTCTGCGCTGGCAGGCCATCCGGCTTCTGCAAGCAACGCTCCAACCGGAGCGACAAAGGCCCGTAGGTGGTATCCACCCCCACACGCAGTGGCACCAGCTCCACATGAGAATCCAGACGCCGCATGATCCGCAACACCGCCCCATTACGCCCCTGCCATGTCGTGGCCGGGTAAACAGCCGGAGCCGCCACACCTCTAGCACCTTCCGCATGAAGGGCACCCGGCACTGCAGCCAACAGACCTGCCAGACAGGGTAGGGCTAGAACACTCTTCCTGATCCTCACTCCGCACCTTCCTTTCCTGCTGCCTCTCCGGCTCCACTTTCGGCCATCACATCTGCCAGAATCTGTTCCATGTGATGCCGCAGGAATACAGGCCCTACATCCATGAGCAGGGCATCTGCACAAGCATCACGCAGTACTTGCCGCAATTCCTCTTCGTTCTCCCGCAGGACACGCAGCTTACCCGTGCAGCTTATGGGCTGACCATCCCGGTCCAGCCAGACCGGTTCATCAGGATGATGCTTCACTGTGCTGACTGCCCCACACCCGGCTCTGACCCAACACCTGCAGACGGCGTAGAAGGGAGAGATTCACCCGACTGCCCAGCCGGTGCCGCCTTTTTCTGAAGGGAGTCCGTAACCGAAAAGATGAACTTACTCAGCAACTGCTCAAGGCTGATCGCTCCCTGCGTTTCACTGATCGTCCCGTTGGGCTTCAACATATTTGAATCACCACCGGGGGTTAAGGCCACATATTTCCCACCCAATAGGGAGTCCGATGTAATGATAGCCCCGCTATCCACAGGAAGTTGAATACTCGGTGAAACAGAAAAAACAATATTGGCCTGAAATGTATGGGTATCCACCTGCATGCTACGCACATGACCAACCGTAACACCGGCCAGCCGGACATCCGACCCTACACTCAACCCATCAATATGACTGAATGATGCATGAAGAGGATAGCCGCTATCCTGCGGATGCTGCCGCCCAACAAGGGCTAACACGATCAACACCGCCAGCACGACTGCCGTCACCAGCCCAACCAGCAGTTCCATCCGGTCCCGGCTGGCCCGTCTTGCTGCGATATACCCGGCATTATCCGAAGCCATGAAGCATCCTCACCTAGTATTGTTGACCCACCATGCAGTCACGCATACCGCTCTAGCGGACTCCGCCCCTCACGTCCAACACCCTGCATGATGGACGCCGTTTTTTCTTCTTCCCCCTACAAGGGATAGTTATCCCCCATATCCCCACTTTTTAGCCTGCTTATGCCCGCTATCCCCCTTGGATTACGGTTTCCTCATCCTTCCTTCAGTACTAGACTCACTAATTATGAAAGCGCATCTTCACTGGAGTGGCGTTCACATGAGAACGCTTCAGACGAACACAGACCCCGACAGCGCAGTTCTGCGATCGGTAACCCTCCCTTCTGTCTGGAGTGACGATGCCGCTCAGGCACTCATCCAGCTGACCACTGCGGAAGGTGGACCGGTCCGTCTTGCCAGTGAAGCTGCCCGCTGGGTGGAGATGATTGATTCCACTCCCCCACTGCCTCATAGCCCGCAGGATGCTCCGCCTATCGGACGTAGCCTGTCTTGCCTGCTACTGATGCAGCAAATGGCGCCTAACGCCGCTATCTGGCGCAACGAACCAGATGGACAACCCGGCTTCATCATCCGTCTTTCCGGCTTCGTGCAAGATGGCATCTTCGCCACGGAACATTTTGCAGCCTGCCTGAAACTGGCATGCGATAGCCTGCGCAGACTGGAAGCGGCCCGCCGCCCCTATCGCAGTGGCGATCTACCTCTTTTTGATGATCCAGCGCCTCATGATGACAGTGACGGCCCCGCCGGTCTCATCCTGCTAACGGACCTTGATGCCTGCCTAGCTGCCCTTGGGCTGGATTATGACAGCAACGAAGGCCGAGCCACAGCCTCAGCCATCGCCCGCTTTACACGGCTAGTTGCTCGCTCGGGCACAGCGACACCGGACAGTGCCTTTGCCTGCCCTCACGCACCGGATATCGAACAGGCTAGCATTGCCATCAGCTCCGCCATGCATTCCGTGACCGGGCTTGCCCTTATTGAGACCGGCTTTTCCTCTCCGGGGCCTGTCGATGCGCTACTAGATGTGGAAGCCTGCGGACCGGGCCCAATTTTCTCTCTGGTCACCAATCAGGGAGGGTTGCGCCCCTCCACACTCAACCGGCTGGCCCATAAAGGCCTCTCACCAGAAGCCGCTCTGGCCCTTGCCTTAGATGGGCAACCCCCTCTTCAGCCCGCTGGGGCCCAAGCCCATGCCTTAATGCATGATGCTATCCAGCCTTTCTGCGACCATCTCCCGGCACTGCCGGAGCCAGAACTGGATGACCTCAAAGAAAAGCTGGGGCGTGGCGTCCGTCGTCCCCTACCCATGCGGCAAGGCGGCTTTAGTCAGCGCACGTCCATCGGCGGCCATCGCCTCTTCATGCGAACGGGTGAATTTGAGGATGGTACCCTTGCCTCCCTCACTCTCACACCGCCCCGTGAAAGCCCTATGGCTCGTGGGTTGATGGAATGTTTCAGTCAGGCTGTCAGCATCGGCCTCCAGTTCGGCGTGCCGCTGGATGTGTTTGTCGAACAGTTCGCCTATTCCCGCTTTGGTGCCTGCGGCACCGTAGAGGGTGATGACATGGCCAGCTATGCGACCTCCATGCTGGATTACGCCTTCCGGGCCCTCTCGGAAGCCTACCTAGGCCAGCGTATGCCCGATGCCCCCACAGAAAGCGGCGAAAAACAGCAGGAAGCCCCCATGCTGCCTTTCGGGCCGGAGCAGGACGGTCCGTCTTCACGGCCGAAAAACCGCAAACTCCGCCTCGTTGGCTAAGGCATCATACCATCCGTGCAGAACGGGAAAGCATTGACAGGCCCTGAATGGCCTGTCTAGCTAGTTCCTGTCCTGTACGGATGTCCTCCCCGCTACTACGAGCGTAGTGGGGATAAAGCGTTGTTCCGCCACCCGGCGGGGACACAGGGGAGATCGCGGATGACCGATCACGAGGCGATAAAGCGCGACCAATTTGACGACCGGCTTGCCCAACTGGAGCAGAAGGTTGCCCCTCGTGCAAAAAAGGCAAAATCATCCACACTTTCTGAGCAGTCCTCCCTTGGTATGGCCTTCCGTATCGCCAGCGACATGATCGCCGGTATTGCCGTAGGCTTAGGCATTGGCTATGAGCTTGACCGATGGACAGGATACAGGCCTGTGTTTATAATTGTGTTCGCCATGCTTGGTATGGCAGCCGGCCTGCGGAATGTCTGGCGTGTTGTGAATGTGATGGATGTCCCCGATAACGGGACACAGAAAGACGGGAGAAGCCAGCGTGGCCAGCGGATCGACGATTGACGCGCTCGGACAGTTTGAGCTGCATCCGATTTTTGGTTCTTTTGGTGAGGCCCTGTGTTTCTCTCAGGCCCCACTCTATATGGTCATCAGCGTGGCTGTTGTGCTGGCATTTCTTTATGTCGGTATGAAGCCAAAAGCCGTTGTCCCCGGCCGCTTGCAGGCTGCGGCAGAGGTCAGCTACGAATTTGTACACGGGCTCGCCGTTGATACCATCGGTGAAAAAGGTACGGCCTTCTTCCCGTTCATCTTTGCTCTGTTCTTCTTTATTCTGGCCGGTAACTATATCGGCCTGCTGCCGTTCTCCTACACATTCACCAGCCACATCGCCGTGACGTTCGCTCTGGCGATAACGGTGTTCATCCTTTGTATCCTGACGTCCCTGCGCTTTCAGGGCGTGGCCTTTCTGAAGCATTTTATGCCGGAGGGGGCGCCGATCGCTCTGTCCCCCATTCTGGTTCCTATCGAGATTCTTTCCTACATCTCCCGCCCCATCAGCCTGTCCATCCGTCTTTTCGCCAATATGGTGGCCGGGCACGTGCTGCTGGAGGTTTTTGCAAGTTTCACGATCATGCTTGCCGGTCTTGGAGTTGTCGGCGATGCGCTGGCTGTTGCTCCGCTTGTGCTGAATATCGCACTGACGGCACTTGAGCTGCTGGTAGGGCTGTTACAGGCTTACGTCTTTGCCATCCTTACCTGCATTTACCTGCGTGAGGCTGTCGCTCACTAAGTGACTGACTGTCTCCACGTGTCTCCCTTCGCCCTGTCTTAAAGGAAACCTGAACCATGGATCTTCTTCATCCCGCCCGTGAGATTGGTGCTGGTCTTGCCGTGATTGCTCTCGCCGGTGTCGGTGCTGGTATCGGTAATATCTTTGCTGCTCTGGTGAACTCCATTGCCCGTAACCCGGCTTCCCGCCCGCATGTGTTCGGTCTGGGCATGCTCGGCTTCGCCCTGACAGAGGCCATCGCCCTCTTCGCCCTGCTGATCGCCTTCCTTATTCTCTTCGTCTGAGGGCAGGACCCATGCGCCTTACGCCTCGTTTCCTCCTGTCTGCCGCCGCCCCCCTTGCGGCCTTACCGGGCCGGGCCGTGGCGGAAGGCATGCCCCAGCTCCACTTTAAAGACCCCTTGCTACAAGGGCAGGTGGTCTGGGGTGCCCTTATCTTCATTGTCTTCTACCTGCTTCTGAGCCGCTCCGCCCTCCCCAAAGTGGCGGACGTCATCAAGGCCCGTGAGGTTCGTGTCCGGAATGATCTGGACCTAGCCCGCCGTGCCCGAAAAGATGCTGATCAGGCACAGAAAGAACTCTGCGAAGCGCGCGAAAAAGCCGCTGAGGAGGCAGCTGCCACCATCCAGAGTATCCGTGATGCTGCCAGAGAGAACATCCGGTCTCAGACAGAAGGGACAGCAGCCCGTCTGGAAGCTGAGATCAAAAAAGCCGAAGCGCAGATTGCTCTCTCCCGCAACAATGCGCTGGCCCAGATCAATGAGATCGCCTCCAGCACTGCCGTGGCTCTCACCGAGCGCCTCATTGGCACAGCTGACCAGCAGGCCATTGCCGCTGCTGTTGAACACGCCCACGCCACGAGGAGCTAAGCATGTTTCATGAACCCCGTTTCTGGACAGCGCTTGCCTTTGTCCTTTTCTTCGTCATCTTTGGCCGCAAGATCTGGGGGGGTATCGCCTCCAAGCTTGATGGCCGCGCTGATGAAGTCCGTAAGAATCTGGACGAAGCCACACGTCTCCGCCGTGAAGCTGAACAGATGCTTGAGGACTCCCGCCGTGACCATAGCCGGGCACAGGAAGAGGCTCAGGCACTGATCGCTAAGTCCAACGAAGAGGCGCAGAAGCTCCGTGCTCAGGCCGAAAGTGATGCCGCAGAGCTTGTTGCTCGCCACGAGAAAATGGCTCGTGAGCGCATCGAAGCGGCCGAAAAAATGGCTCTGCGTGATATCCGCCGTGAGGCTGCCGCTCTGGCTCTAGCCGCCGCAAAGGATGTCCTCAGCAAAAAGCTGGCAGAAGACCCCGACCTTGCCAACAAGCTCATCAATAATGGGCTAGAGGCACTGCCGCATGCCTTTGGTGACAAAGCTGCGTAAAACATCATGACAGCCAGTGAGATGACCAGTCCCTTACTGGCTGTCGTGGTCACCGTCCTGAATGAGGGCGAGAATATCCTTCCCGTCTGTAAGGAAATCCATACAGCCCTTGAAGCCCTTCCCCCAACGGAAGTCATCTTCGTGGATGATGGCAGCACGGACGACACCCTCCAAAAACTGCAAGAAGCCCGCAGCACCATACTTCCCGAGCTACGTATTCTTGTTCACCCCTCATGTTTGGGTAAATCAACAGCCCTGCGCACGGCCATTCGGGCCGCTCGTGCCCCGTGGATCGCCACGATGGACGGCGATGGGCAGGATGATCCCACCTTCATTCAGACAATGCTTAAAACTGCATTGGCTCATGATGAAGACCCTGTCAGCCCTCTTGTGGTCGGCATCCGCCGTAAACGACAAGACAGGCTTTCCCGCAGGCTAGCCACCCGTTTTGCCAATGGGCTTCGCCAACGCCTGCTAAAAGATGACTGCCCTGATACGGGCGGACCACTTAAACTGTTCCGGCGTGAGTTGTTTCTCTCCCTCCCGCAGTTTGAAGGGCTACACCGCTTCATCCCCGCCCTGATGAAAAGCTACGGTGCCCCGCTCATCTGTATTGAGACGCAACACAGACCTCGGTTGCATGGGTACTCCAAATATACGAATCTGCATCGGGCTCTCGTTGGTGTGCGGGATATGCTGGGCGTTCTCTGGTTACAGAACCGGACCCGCCGCCCACCACCGCTGACCGAACGATAAAACCGGAACAACCGCAACCAGCCCAGCGGGCTGATCTTTCCCTTAAGGGCCAGATATCATCTCGGCTCATCCGGTGTGCAGCGGAGTATTCATGACACTATCTTTCCGCCATTATGCCCTGCTTGCTATTGTGGCCTTTCTGGTCGCTCTGCCGGGACGCCTCAGCCTCCCACCGCTGGACCGGGACGAACCCCGCTACATGCAGGCTACAGCCCAGATGCTGTCTTCAGGCAATTTTCTGGACATACGCTTTCAGGATCAGCCACGCTATCTTCAACCTGCAGGTATTTATTGGCTCGAAGCAGGAGCAGTAAAAACCACCGAAGCCATCACACAAAACAGCAACCTACGCCATGAAAGCTGGCCATACCGCATCCCAAGCTTGCTGGCATCCGTCTTCAGTGTCCTCCTGACAGCATGGATCGGCTCCCGACTATTCGGCGGAATTACCGGACTATGTGCAGCGAGTCTTTTGCTGGTCGCCCCTCTCTTCGCTGCAGAAAGTCGAATGGCGACTATCGACAGCGTCCTTCTCCTCGATATTCTCTGCCTTCAGGCACTGCTACTCCGCCATTTTGACGATATGCGAGCGGAACGCTCAACACCATACCGGTTCAGTCTGCTCTACTGGTGCGCTCTCGGGATCGGCCTGATGCTAAAAGGCCCCATCGTCCTTATTCCTGCACTCGGCACCCTGTTCTCACTCTCCATCTGCCTGCGCAGTATGGCTCTCATTCGGCAATTACGGGCAGGATGGGGCTGGATAATCAGCCTGCTCATCACCCTACCTTGGTGTATTGGCATTGCCGTGGTCAGTCATGGTGAGTTCTTCCGTCGTGCCGTAGGGCATAATCTGCTTGGTAAGATTGCACACCCTCAGGAAACGCATGGTTTCCCTCCCGGTTATTATCTCATCCTCTTCCTGTTGGCCTTCTGGCCGGGAGCTCTGGCGACTGTTCGTGCTCTCCCCGCTATCTGGCAGCGGCATACCAAACCTGAAGTTCTATTCCTTCTCTGTTGGATCATCCCTCATTGGTTCATCTTTGAGTGTCTCGCTACTAAACTTCCTCATTATGTCCTGCCAACCTATCCGGCCCTTGCCCTTCTAACCGCCGCTAGCCTCACGGCGTGGCCTCTCAACCCATTACGATCTCTTTGGGCAAAACTGGGCATTACTCTCTACGCCCTGCTTTGGGGGGTAGCGGGTTTTCTCTTTTGCACGGCTGGACCTGTTCTCCTCTACAAGATGGAAGGGCATCTCTCCGCAGCTACACTTATCCCTACTATTGGGAGTCTGCCGCTTCTTCTGGCGGGCATCCGACTTTTCTGGAAACAAGACTGGCGAGGTGGGGCCATCTGTTCCATAGGAACTGCCCTGCTTGCCGAGGTCGGTATTTTCCTGTGCGTAATGCCCCATCTAACCAGCATCCAACTCTCCCCTCGTATTGCAGAAAGTTTCAGAGAGCTACGTCCCTGCCCTGAAAGCACCCTACTCTCCCCCTCTTATAGGGAGCCAAGTCTCGTCTTCCTTACGGGGGGAACAGTGAGCCTGCTGTCCCCTCTACAGGCGGCAGATGCACTGCATGACCATGCCCGCTGCACTCTGGCCCTTGTGGACCAAAAAGATGAACCAGCTTTTCAACAAGAGCTTAAACGACTCGGGGCAGAGGTCATTCTGTATGACCAATTCGAAGGGCTGAATTATTCCAACGGGCACAAGCTGCATCTGCGGCTCTATGCTAGTCACGGACAAGCCACCCCCTAGCGGAAAACTCATCCCGTGTGCCAAGAACAGCTCTAAATGGAAGCGCTCGCTTTCATTAAAAAACTGACATAGAATGACCGGACAAGACATTTTGTGAGCAAAACCATGCTACAAATCTCCACCCTCTCCATGCCGATGGCATGGTGCCCCGTCCCTCTATTCCCATGACCCAGCAGGCGTCTTCCTCCTCCCCTGCACAAGAGGCATCCTCTCCCTCTTGGTCTGTCGATAATACGGATACCGGCCTTTCGCTGACGATCAACGGGGAATGGAAAGCCCTGTCTAATGAGTTGATGCAGTTCCCGGAAGACGCACTCACTGCTGCTTCTCCCAAAGCAGGACAGAGCCTATCGATTGATCCTGCCGGTCTTAAAGGGTGGGATTCCGGTTTCATCATGTTTCTGTGGAACGTCAAACAAGCGGCCTTTCAGGCCTCACTAGTTTTTGACGATCACACCCTCCCTTCCTCAGCACAGCGGCTTCTAGCTCTTCTCCCGGGCAAGGCAGGTCACCCCTCGCCCCATCAAGACGCCCGAGAAGGGATTTTGGCCCGCATTGGCGGAACAACTTTAAACATCCTCCAAGAAATAAGCACATCCTGTTCCCTTTTGCTGGATGTACTGCGGGGTGCCTTCAAAGCCCTGCGGGGCAAGAGTTCCATGCGCCTTAAAGACCTGCTCGTGGATGTCTGGAACGCTGGCCCCTCTGCCCTGCTCATTGTCAGCATTGTCAATTTTCTGATCGGGGCCATTCTGGCTTTTGTCGGACTGCTAGAATTGCGTAAATTTGCAGCCGAGATCTATGTGACCAATTTGGTTGGCATTGCTTCCGCACGCGAGATTTCTGCCATCATGACAGCCATCATCATGGCAGGGCGAACGGGTGGTGCCTATGCTGCTCGCATCTCCACCATGCAAGGGAATGAGGAGATTGATGCCCTTCAGGTAACGGGAATCTCCGTAGCGGGCTATATCCTGCTACCCTCCATCCTATCGCTGATCCTTATGATGCCGCTGCTGTATCTCTATGGCACACTAGTTGCCATTTTTGGCGGTTTTGTCGTTTCCATGACCATGATGGACCTTTCGCCCACCGGCTACTGGCTATCCACTTTCAATGGTGTGGAACTCAGTCAGTTTGCGTTCGGCTTCATTAAGGCCCTCTTCTTTGCCGGGTTCATTGCTCTAGCCGCCTGTCGGATCGGCCTGAAAGCAGGCCGCAGTGCTGCTGATGTCGGTATTGCTGCAACACGAGCTGTCGTGATCGGCATTGTCGGGGTGATCGCTCTAGATGCTATCTTTGCCGTCCTCGCCAACGCAGTCGGGATATAATGATGCCTGATAAAGAAACGCTCATTTCCGTCCGTGATCTTCAACTTTCTTTTGGTCCTAAGATCATCCAGCAGAATGTTTCCTTCGACCTGAAGAAAGGCTCTATTTTTGCTGTGATGGGCGGATCGGGCTGCGGCAAAAGCACCCTGCTGCGGAGCATGATCGGCCTCCTTCGCCCTACGGCAGGGCGCATCATGGTCGATGGCAAAGACTATTGGGCGCAGGATGACGCCCACCGTGCAGCCATTAATCGCCGCTACGGCATCCTCTTCCAGAGTGGTGCGTTGTGGAGCTCCATGACAGTCGGGGAAAATGTCGCCCTGCCGCTGGAAATGTTCACGGACTTCAAGCCCGATGTCATTGAAGATATGGTCCGCCTGAAACTCGGGCTTGTCGGGATGGAACACGCCATCGACCTTTTCCCTTTCGAGATTTCCGGGGGAATGCGTAAGCGTGCCGGCCTCGCACGGGCTATTGCGCTAGAACCCGACATTCTCTTCTTTGACGAACCTTCCGCCGGGTTGGACCCGATCACCTCCGCTCGACTGGATGATCTGATCCTCACCCTGCGTGATGGGCTGGGTGCCACGATTGTCATCGTCAGCCACGAGTTACCCAGCCTCTTCACCATTGCCGATGATGGCATCTTTCTAGATGCTATCACGCATAAGCCTATTGCTCATGGCTCTCCCCGTGCATTGCATGACAGCTGTACCCTACCAGAGGTAACAGCCTTCATGCACCGCTCTGCTTCCATCCCCTCCCAGACAGAACAGAAAGCCGAACAGCATGTCTGAAAACACCAATAGGAAAACCCAGATCGGCCTCTTTGTTGTCCTTGGGGGCGTACTGCTACTGTTCATCATTATGGCCTTTGGTCACCTTCGTCTCTTCTCCAAAACACGGGAAGTAGCCTTGGTGTTTCAGAACTCCATTTCTGGCCTCTCTGTCGGTGCCCCGGTCAACTTCCGTGGCGTGAAGGTCGGGTCAGTCAAGAGCATTACCCTGCATGTCGACCCGCAAGACCGTAAAGCCTATATCCCCGTTATCATCACGCTGGAAACTGAGCAGGTGCATGTCGTCGAAGACAACGCCAGGGGAAAGCAGATCAATCTTCAGGTCATGGTTGATGACGGCCTGCGTGCTGGGCTGAACCTCCAAAGCCTCGTAACGGGTCAGTCTAATATCGAGCTAGATTTTGACAAATCTGTCCCAGCCACACTGCACCCTCGTATCACCTCCTTGCCAGAAATCCCCGTCCGACTTTCTGCCATGGAAAAACTGAAAAACACGCTGGAGCAGATTCCTATCAAGGATATCAGCCAGCATGCTGATACTGCTTTACTTTCCATCACAGCACTGAGCGATAGCCTCCATCAGGACCTACCCAGCCTCATTGCCAGCATGAAAAAGACCTCTGACCAGTCGCAAGAGACCATACAAACTGCCACAGAGACTATCAGAGACCTGCGGACCCAGCTGGATGTGACCTTGGAAAAAATGGACAAGCTACTTGATACAGGCAACTCCCAGCTGGAGATGCGCGGTAAGGATATCCACAAGACGCTTGCCTCTGCCACGGCCACGCTGGAGGCACTTCAGGACATTCTTTCAGCCCGCTCTGTAGACCGGGCCAATCTGGACGCTGCATTACGGGATATTGCCGCAACAGCCTCCTCTCTCCGTGGTTTCGCCAGCGATGTGGAACGCAACCCGCAACTCCTGCTTATGGGACGCCGCCCATGATGTTTCCTTTCCGCCGTACCGCCCTTGCTCTTCTGGGGGGCTGCAGCATGCTTGCAGGCTGCACCTCTCCACAGTTGCATATCTACACGCTCGGTATCCCTGTCCACTCCGACAAATCCCTACGGGTTTCCCCGCAGACAACAGTCGTGCAGCTAAGCAGGGTTGTTATGCCAGACTATCTGGACTGCCAGGACATCATCACACGGCAGGGTGAGGAGATCCACCGCAGCCCCAACTCCCGTTGGGCATCACGTCTCTCTCTCAGTGTCACGGACCTGATCACGAACGAAGTGGCTGCAATACAACATAATATTCTGGTCACGGATCAGCCTCTAGCTCAGGCTGCCGACATGCAGATTATGATTGCCATTTCGGAGTTTGATGTGGATGTCAGCGGGCAAGCTATCCTGAATGCACACTGGGCCATCGTCCCGCGTGACCGCCACAAACCACTCATCCGCAATATTGCCCATCTTTCTGCCTCTGGCCCTGTCGGAGCAGACGCTGATACGGCTGCTCTCATGCGCAAACTTGTCGTGCAGCTAGCGGAGCATATCTCCCAATCCATCCCGACACCGTAAGTCTTCGGCATGATCCTGCATGTTCTTTCCTTTATGGAACACATGCAGGGTACTCCCCACCAATGGGGACGCTCAAACGGGCATCATATATTAGGAAATCATGGTGGAGCTAAGGGGAGTCGAACCCCTGGCCTCCTCATTGCGAACGAGGCGCTCTCCCAACTGAGCTATAGCCCCACGATGTATGGTATAGGACATCATGCACGGCTGGAACTGTCAAGATGTGGGCAAACAGCACCTGATCTCGCCAGCCGGGAAGAAGACTGTTACATGTAATAATCCGCATTCATCTCACGCCGCCGAGAGGGGTTCTTGCCTGTGCATGCTGCCATCATCTATCTCCAGATCATCAACCTGCTCATGGTGGTACTGGATGTCTATACGTGGATTATCCTTGCCTACTGTCTCGCTACCATGGCCGTCAGCTTTGGCATCATAAACCCCCATTCCAACCGTTTCATGATGAGCATCGTTGAAATTCTGGCCAAGCTTGTGGAACCTGTCCTCCAGCCTATCCGCAATATCCTGCCACCAACAGGCATGATGGATTTCGCTCCCCTCATCCTACTGCTGACCATTCAGTACGCTATTCCCTTCATCCTGAAGAGTATTTTCAGGGTCTTTTTCCTACCTCAGGGCTGATACGAAAAAACCCCCGCCTGAAAGCAGACGGGGGTTTTCTTTATACTCTAAGCTAGGCCAATCAGAACACAGCGAACACGGCGGCCTGCGGGGAGATAGAACGAGATGTATTATGCCCAGCCACCGGCAGAATCACGCCGACAATTCCGCCAATACTTGATGTCCAGTTATATTCAATACCGGGACCAACATTGAAGGCACCAGACCAACCCGTCCGCGAATTGATATATTTCTTGGAATAAACGTTATATCCATTAACCGAGCTGGAGGTGGCCCATGTGTGGTACAGATCCAGCGCAAAAACCCATTTCTTGGTGATACCTAGCTCGACCGAGCCACCTTCATTCCCATAAGGGCCAACATGGCCACGCCCGGTGAAACCCTTCTCCGTTCCATAGCTGGTAATATTGTGCAGCTTCGTACTGGCCACCGGGTGACGGACCTGCGCCCAAAGACGCACACGCATAGCATGTTTGAAGAACGGCAGAGCAAACTGACTATGAACACCATACCGAAGTGCCCAAACACCCTGACCAACGCCTTCTGAAGCATTGGCAAGATTTTTATAGTCACCGGTTGGTGTGTTCACACCAAAATACAGCGTGATGGATGGCGTATAATGCGGCGTCAACCGGTACTGGAACTCCACCGGCAAGTCATTGAACTTCAGACCAGAAGGTTTGCTATGGTTCCCCCAGCTATAGCTGTATGTTGGCAGCAGGTAGATGGAAAGGTTCTTCGTAATACCGTACTTTGCCAAGGAGAACTGAGTGATAGAATGCTGTCCACCAGCCCCTTTTCTCGTATTGAGATGCCCGTTGGAATCAAACGCTCCAGCTGGCAGGCCAGCAGCCACATAAGGCTCCACAGCAATCATGCCCGGCACAGGCAGCGCAGGTGATGGCGAATAAAGAGACCCTGTATACCACTGTTCTGGCAGTGGTTTCGGTCCCGGTTTTTCCGCAATGGAAACAACCGGCTGCTGGGTTACTGCACCTTGAGATGCCGTCCCGCCCGTTGCAGAGACTTTGACAGGCTGCGCTGTCTTACCTGTTTTTTTAGCAGATTTATCGTCCGTCTGGGAGCCGGCGTTGGCAGCAACAGTGGTGGCATCCGCGGCATACAGGTTCGCAGAGACACTATAAGTACCTGCAAAGAGACTGGACAGAAGGGCTGCGTAACGCACGGACTTCTTCATCACGGTGAACCATCTTTCATTGCTGCGATGAAAAAATATTACGACAGCAAAAAGATATTTTGCAATAGAGAAATGAAAATTTATTTATATCTGAAACATATTCAACTTGTTTTATCTGTCTGAGACATATTCAGGAAAAACAATATAACATTCTGTTTTTCCTGAATGTTTTTATGAGGCTGTCCCCCCAACCGTCAGTCCGCTGACTTTCAGCATCGGCTGCCCCACACCAACAGGAACACCCTGCCCGGCTTTACCACATGTTCCGATGCCGGGGTCCAATTCCATAGAAGGACCGATCATGCTGATCTGCTCCATCACTTCCGCTCCACTACCGATAAGTGTAGCCCCACGCACAGGCGATGTGATCTTGCCATCCTCAATCAGATAAGCCTCCGAGGCAGCAAACACGAACTTACCGGATGTAATATCAACCTGCCCCCCACCAAAGTTACGGGCATAAATCCCCTTCTTGGTGGAACGGATCATTTCCTCTTCCGAAGCATTGCCTCCCGCCATGATGGTGTTAGTCATGCGGGGCATTGGTGCATGAGCATATGACTGACGGCGACCATTCCCCGTAGGGGCAACGCCTGTCAGACGGGCATTTAGCCTATCCTGCATATACCCCTGCAAGATGCCATTCTCAATCAGCACCGTCCGGCTGGTCGGTGTTCCCTCGTCATCCATATTCAAGGAACCACGCCGCTCCGGCAGGGTTCCATCATCCAAAACCGTCACGCCCGGGGCAGCAATACGCTTACCCACACACCCGGAAAAGACAGACGTGCCCTTCCGGTTAAAGTCGCCTTCCAGACCGTGCCCCACCGCCTCGTGCAGCAGAATCCCCGGCCATCCAGCACCTAACACAACGGGCATTTCACCCGCCGGTGCAGCCACAGCCTCCAGATTTACCAGAGCCTGACGCAAAGCCTCCTGCGCCATAGCCTGCCAGCATGCAGGGGCCATCAAACGGGACAGAGCATAGCGCCCCCCCTGCCCAGACCGGCCACTCTCCCGCCGCCCGTCCTGCTCTACCACAATGGAAATATCGAGCCGGACCAAGGGGCGGACATCCACCAACGGGCCGACCTCCTCCTTCTGAAGGCAAGCAGGACGCATGATCCGCACAACCTGCCACTGCGTGTTCAATGTAGCATTGACCTGCACCACACGACGATCCAGCCCACGACCATAAGCGTCAATCTCGCCCAGAAGAGCCGCACGCTGCGAGAACTCTCCTCCCTCCAGCGGGTGGGTCACCCCATAAAGAGCAGAACGGCTAACCGCTTCACCATTCATCGGACTGGCAGGGGCCTGCTGGCCCAAGCGGAGGGCTGTGCGATCCACAGTTCCCAACCCTTCAGCGGCCCTTTGAAGGGCCTCCATGCCCAGTAAGTCGGAATAAGCAAAGATAGTCTGGCTGCCCGTCACACCCCGCAGGCCAAAACCGGAAGACCGGTTGAAGCCCACATTCCGCAGCAAGCCGTTTTCTAGCCCCAGCGTTTCCTCTTCCCGATATTCCAGAAACAGTTCCCCATCATCCATGCCGGAGAGGCTGCGGGAAAGCTGACGATTTACATCATCAGATGTCCACGGCAGGGCATCGTGAAAAAACAAGGAATCAGAGAGTGTTGTCAGGGAAGGCTCAGACATGACCACCAGATGGTTTTCCAATCAGCTCGAGAGCCGAGAAGTATAAAAAACTGAGAATATCCTGTCTCATAAAATGAAGTTTACGAGCAAGCCCTCGACAGAAGAACAATTGTCCCTTAATCGTTTTGGTATCAGTTCAAAAAATGCGAGGCATGCAGCCATGGCAAAAAAAGCAGTTTCCTCTTCTTCCGCCCAACGCCCTTCCCCTCAGAAAGCCGCCGTACAACGCGTTTTTGAGCTGATCGAAGAGCATGGTATCGAGTTTGTCGATCTCCGCTTCACCGATACAAAAGGTAAGTGGCAGCACACAACACAAACTGTTCGTACCATTGAGGAAGATACCTTCACAGAAGGCTTCATGTTTGACGGGTCTTCCATTCAGGGGTGGAAGGCCATCAATGAGTCCGACATGGTCCTCCTGCCGGACCCGGAAACAGCTGTTGTCGATCCCTTCGCTGCACGCCCGCAGCTCATCCTGATCTGCGACATCATCGACCCTAAAACAGGCGGCTATTACAACCGCGACCCCCGTGCGACTGCCAAACAGGCTGAAGCCTATCTGAAAAAGAGCGGTCTGGGTGACACGGCCTTCTTCGGCCCGGAAGCTGAATTCTTCATCTTCGACAGCGTCCGCTTTGGCACAGGTGAAAATTACGGCACCTATCACCTCGACAGCATCGAGGGGCCGGATGCTTCCATGAAGGAATATCCGGAAGGCAACATGGGCCATCGTCCGGCCCGCAAGGGTGGTTACTTCCCGGTTCCGCCGGTGGATAGCGAGAACGACCTGCGTGCCGAAATGCTCGCCACTATGGGCGAGATGGGCCTGCCGATCGAAAAGCATCACCACGAGGTGGCCCGCAGCCAGCACGAGCTGGGCACGGCATTCGCCACATTGGTAAAGTCTGCCGACTTCATGCAGATTTATAAGTACTGCGTGCACAATGTTGCCCATTCCTACGGCAAGACGGCCACTTTCATGCCCAAGCCGATCTATGGCGATAACGGCACAGGCATGCATGTGCATCAGTCTGTCTGGAAAGACGGCAAGCCGCTCTTCGCTGGCAAGCGTTACGCTGATCTCTCTGATGAAGCCCTGTACTACATCGGCGGTATCATCAAACACGCCAAGGCACTGAACGCCTTCACCAACCCTTCCACCAACTCCTACAAGCGTCTGATCCCGGGCTTCGAGGCACCGGTGCTGCTGGCTTACTCCTCCGCCAACCGCTCCGCTTCCTGTCGTATTCCGTACGCTACCAGCCCGAAAGCAAAGCGTGTCGAGGTCCGCTTCCCCGACCCGACAGCTAACCCTTACCTGGCCTTCAGTGCTATGCTGATGGCTGGTCTGGACGGTATCCGCAACAAGATCCATCCGGGCGAAGCTATGGACAAGGACCTGTACGAGCTGCCGCCGGAAGAGCTGAACATGATCCCGACCGTCTGCGGCTCCTTGCGTGAAGCTCTGGAAGCCCTGAAGACCGACCACGCCTTCCTGCTGGAAGGGGATGTCTTCACGAAGGATCAGATCGAAAGCTACATCACACTCAAGATGCAGGAAGTGTACCGCTTCGAACACACACCGCACCCGGTCGAGTTCGAGATGTATTACTCCGTCTAATCCTTACTTCTGCCTTCCTGCTCCTCCGGGAGTGGGAAGTGGGATTTGTGGAAACCGCCTACCCTCTTATGCGGGGTAGGCGGTTTTTTCATATCAGGACTCTCTGCCAGATTAAGTATTGCCCACATAAAATCAGGGCCTCTCCCTTTACAGGAAAGGCCCCGATCCTCTAGCTCTTCACCCCCATAAAGAGGGTAAGGCACTCTGCTAGATTTAGTTAGCTACGTGGCAGGCCGCTTTCTGTTACATCCCACAGCCATGCAGCCCCACGCACACCAGAACTATCACCATGACGGTTCTGCACGATCGGCGTTGTGCAAGGGGAGGTAATCACATGGCGAGGCAGCAGTTTGGGCACACGCTCATAAATGCTGGAGAGGTTGGACACGCCACCGCCAAGCACGATCACATCAGGGTCGAGGAAATTAACAGCCTGTGCACAGGCACGGGCGAAACGGTCCATGTAGAGGTCCAGCGCACGAATGGCGGCCTCATCCCCATTCCGAGCGGCTTCCTCAATCCCATTAGGAGAGCGGTTCCCTTCGCCCTTCCACTCTGCAGCAAGAGCCGGGCCACAGAGATAACGCTCCTGACACCCCTCGTTACCACAGAAACACTTCCGCATGGGCATATCTTCCGGCTTAACCCACGGCAGAGGAATATGTCCCCACTCACCAGCAATGTGATGATGACCGGACAGAATACGGGCATTCGCCACAATGCCACTACCCATACCTGTCCCGATAATTACACCCAGAACGGTTGAATAGCCTTCCCCAGCTCCATCAGCAGCCTCGGACAGGGCAAAGCAGTTGGCATCATTCTCCACCCGCACAGGGCGGTTGAGGATTTCCTCCACATCACGCTTGAACGCATTATTGTTCAACCATGTTGCGTTGGAGTTACGGACGAGGCCTGTCTCTGGGGACAGAGACCCGGGAATGCCAATGCCCAGCGTGGACGTAAGCTGTGTCCCCGTGATGCGATGAGCTGGAACGCAGCCGACCTGTTCCTCCGCCTTTAGCACGAGGTCCCGGATAGCCTGAATGGCCTTGTCATAGACCCCGGGGTTGGGGATGCGCTCACGCAGCACCTCTTTGCCGCCACGGTCCAGCGCAAGAATTTCGATCTTCGTGCCGCCAAAATCAATTCCAAGACGATAATCAGCCATGTGGTGATTCTCCCTAAATCCAGCTTACGATGCGGGATGCAGCGGCTGCTGACGGATGACCTCCAGCTCGGCACCATGTTCTTTGGCAAAACCGGCAAGATGGCCAAAATGCTCACTAGCAAGATGGGCTTCAAACCCTTCCTTACTGGCCCAGATCTCACAGACCGTGAAGCGACCCTTTTTCTCAGCATCACGGGAAATTTCGTAACGCTGACAGGCCTTTTCCTTCAACGAATGGCCAGCACAGACCTGCACGGCCTTCTCCAGCTGAGCAGCTTTATCTTCCGAAATGGAAATAAGCGCCAGAATATGGATGGTCTCACTCATCTCGACTCTCCTTGAGTTGCCATGCCCAGCTGTTGATAACATTACACTGAGCACAAAAGCAGCCACTGGCAAAACACATTCCCGTCAGCCGCTCCCTCATCAATAAGGAGCTGCGAACCGTGCCATACCTTGGGCCCTGCATGAAGTGAGCCTCAACAAAAAACAGGGCCATGTAAAGCCCTGTTCATAAACTTCACCATCTGTTTTCTGCTGGTGTTCAGTGTCCTGTCTGCGGGATGAAAGGCAGAACCGTTACAATGACTTTATGAGGCTGCCCTTCCGCATCTGTGGCGTACAGTGTTGTCCCTTCTGCCGCATGGGCGGGGGTGACATACCCCATGGCAATCATGGCCCGCAGAGTCGGGCTGAAACAACCGGAAGTAACACGCCCGACACGGTCGGTTCTTTCCTCATCAGAGAACAGCTCTACACCACCCCCTAACAGAACCTCCTCCTGCGGCCGCAGGCCGACACGCTGGCGATAGATACCATGCTCCATCTGCCCCTCAATCGTCTGGGCACCGGGATAACCGCCAGCCCGCTCCCCACTGGCCCGGCGACAAGCAGCAATGCTGCCAACCAAAGCGGCCTCCACAGGGGATGTGGTCTTGTCGATATCGGCCCCATACAGACACAACCCTGCCTCCATACGCAGGCTATTGCGGGTGGCCAGCCCAGCAGGCGCTACATCTGGGTCCGCCAACAGGCGGCGGGCAAAAGCTTCTGCCTGCTCTGCCGCTATGGAGATATCAAACCCTTCCATCCCCGTATAACCAAAGCGGGCTACAACAATGCTACCCCCTTCCCACGGCACTTCAGCACTATCCCGATACCGCATACCCGCAATGACCTGCTGCCCCAAAACACGGGAAAGAACTTCCGCCGACTGCGGCCCCTGTAATGACAACATGGCCCGGTCGAACTCCCGGATCAGTTTGCAATCATCGCCTATGGCATTTTCGAGATAATCGGCATTATCTTCCCGGTTCGGGCCGTTCAGCATCAGCAGGAAATCATTTTCCTGCCGAGAAATGGCCAGATCATCCCGGATGCCCCCCTGATCGGTCGTCAACAGGCCGTAACAGACCCGGTTCTTCTCAAGGCTCTTGATATCCAGCGGCATCAAGGCTTCGAGAGCCTCAGCCGCGATGGCGGCATTATCCTCTTTGGCACGGACACGGACCTGCCCCAGAAAGGAAATGTCAAACAGCCCCGCCTGTTTACGGGTATGGAGATGCTCCACTTCCATGCCGGAAGGGTAATGCTCCGGCAGGGCATAGCCTGCATAGCTTCCCATCGTGGCATTCAGCTCTTCATGCAGGGCGTGAAGGGGGCTGGGCTTCAATGTTTCATCCGTCATTCTGTTTTCGTCCTGTAAATACAGGGGGAAGTGAACCACTCTGCCAGCTTCATCCCCGTCTGACAATCCGGGTGAGCGCACCCTCCGCCATACTGCATGAGCGAAGAAATCAACCCTTCATCTTCAAAGCTTCCAGAACATCTGGCTTCATGCTGATGCTCTGTGCCTGTGTCGGGAAGGACCCTTCCTCCACCTGTCGGACATAATGGGAAAGCGCCCCCACCATCTGCTCACCGACTTCGGCAAAACGATGAGCATGACGGGGTGATTTCCCCTCAAAAAGACCTAGTACATCATGCCAGACCTGAACCTGTCCGTCACAGCCTGCTCCGGCCCCGATCCCAATGGTTGGAATGGTCAATGACCGAGACACCAGCTCGCCCAATTCAGCCGGAATAACTTCCAACACAATGCCAAAGGCTCCCGCTTCTTCCAAAGCACGGGCATCATCCAGCAGCTTGCGAGCTGCCTCTACCTGTTTGGCCTGCGCCCGCAAGCCGATCTGATGCTGGGCCTGTGGTGTCAGCCCCAGATGCCCCATAACAGGCACCCCCATTTCCGTCAGCCGGCGAACAATCGGGGCAATTTCCCGCCCGCCTTCCAGCTTCAGGGCCTGCCCGCCACCTTCCTGCATTACACGCCGGGCGGCATCCACCGCATCCTGTTCCGTTGCGTAAGACAAGAAGGGTAGGTCCACCACGACAAGAGCTTTATGGCTACCCCGCATAACCATGCGGGCGTGGTAGATCATATCATCCACACACACAGGCAGGGTCGTGTCCTGCCCCTGCATGACCATTCCAAGAGAGTCCCCCACCAGAATGACCGGTACACCCGCCTGCTCGGCAATAAGGGCCGAGGCATAATCATAGGCTGTGAGCATGGCGATCCGCCGACCCTCATCCTTCATTTTCTGGAAGTCTGCGATTGTTGTCCGGCGCATGGTGGGGTTCCTTCTCTATGGCCCTTACGGGCGGGGGAGGTTCTGGGCGATATAAGGAGGCAGGCTGAAAGAGGCAACATGCACATCTGGTGTCCAGTACTGGCAGCTTGCCTCGATGCCCTTCGCACGACGGGCTAGCTCGGCCACATCCAGCTTATGGGGCGGTGTGCCCTTTTTGGCCATACCCAGCGTCATAAACCCACCGACATAGGTCGGCACAGCCGCCAGATAAGCCGTAACATGGGGGAAGAATTTCGCACGGCGGGCCGTTGTCTCCCGTAGCTCATCAGCCTGCTGGAAGGGGACGCCACACTGATTGACGATGATCCCTTCATCCGAAAGGATGCGAGCGCAGTTCTTATAAAAATCATCCGTAAACAGCACATCACCTACACCGATCGGGTCTGTACTATCCACGATGATGACATCAAAGGAAGCATCACCAGCTTTCTTGACGTAATCAATACCATCCCCAACGATGACCTCAGCCCGTGGGTCATTCCACGCATCCTGCCCAAACATCGGCAGATGCTGTTTGGAAAGTTCGATCACATCACCATCAATCTCCACCATAACGGCTTTCTCAACCGTTTCATGCTGGAGGACACGGCGCAGCACACCGCCATCGCCGGCCCCGATGATAAGAACACGCTTGGGGTTGGGATGCATAAAGAGCGGCACATGGGCCAGCATCTCCTGATAGATAAACTCATCCCGTTCGGTGATCTGCACGATGCCATCCAGCACCAGCACACGGCCGTGGCTACTGCTTTCGAAAATGCGGATATCCTGAAATGGCGATTTTTTATGAACCAGCTCTTTCACCACTTTGAAACGCTGGCCCCAATCGGGATAAAGCGCCTCGTTGAACCAGGTTCCAGAAGATGTGCCAGATGTCATGGCGGCATCCTTTCTTCATTACAGGGCCACGCCTTACCACCTGTTCCCCTTACGAGACAGGCAGCAAGGCACGCAGCCCCCGGTCCCGTTCTTTACACCCAGCCCGAAAGACCCGGCTAGCGAACGGGAACAATACTATAGTCTATGGGAAAACAGGGAGAAAACCCGGTCTTTCCTAATCCAGCTTACCGCCCTGTATGCCGTGTCTCGCTGACACGCCCACGTCTAAAAGCGTCAATCTCCACACGTCCTGCCTGAAACAGCTCCTGCATAACAGGAATGGACATGTTGGGATCGCACACACCGCACATGAAGATATCAACAGCGGCGAAATGACGTTCAGGCCATGTATGGATGGAAATATGGCTCTCGGCCAGCACCAGCACACCAGACACACCGCCATTAGGTGTGAAATGATGGAAATGACCATGAAGAATGGTCGCCCCGGCTGCCTCGGCAGCACGCCTTAAAGTAGCGTCGATCTGATCGGGGTCATCAAGATTTCTAGCGTTCCAGAAATCGATGAGAAGATGGTTCCCTGCGTAGGTAATACCATCACGCTTAATGAAAAAGTCCTTACAGTCCTCAAAGACCGTATCGATTGCCTCAGTGTTCTGGATATCTCTCGGAAGGTCCGATTCCATCCCCAGTCGAGCAAGTGCGTCCATAACGTACTCCTGAACCAGCAGATTGCCGCAGCCTTTCCCAATGAAGGAGCGGAAGCGTGACCTCTAAGGGAATATAACGTTTAACGCAACTCTATTCTGTACCTTTCGACAGTAAATGCCCAAATGTCGCCATAATAAAAATGGGGAGGAAAATCCTCCCCATTCGCAAATGGCTGTGAAAAAGACCTCAGTTGCGGGTCTTATCAACCAGCTTATTCTTGGCAATCCACGGCATCATCTCACGCAGCTTGGCGCCAACCTTTTCAATCTGGTGCTGTTCATCACGGGCACGGGAGGCCTTGAAGCCAACATTGCCAGATTGGTTTTCCAGAATGAAGTTACGCACGAAGGTGCCGTTCTGAATATCCTTCAGCACCTCACGCATGGCATCCTTGGCAGCCGGGGTCACAACGCGCGGACCGCTGACATATTCACCATACTCGGCCGTGTTGGAGATGGAGTAGTTAACGTTGGAGATGCCGCCTTCATACAGCAGGTCCACGATCAGCTTCATCTCATGCAGACACTCAAAGTAGGCCATTTCCGGCGCGTAGCCTGCTTCTACCAGCGTCTCGAAACCAGCCTTGATCAGCTCGATCGTACCACCGCACAGAACAGCCTGCTCACCGAACAGATCGGTTTCCACTTCCTCACGGAAGCTCGTCTCGATCACGCCGGCACGACCACCGCCAACAGCGGAGGCATAGGCCAGAGCCACATCCTTAGCATGGCCGGAAGCATCCTGATGCACGGCTACCAGGCAAGGCACACCGCCACCACGCTGATACTCAGAACGCACCGTATGACCCGGGCCCTTCGGAGCGATCAGGAACACATCCATATCTGCGGTCGGCTCGATCAGGCGGAAATGGATAGCCAGACCATGAGCGAACACCAGAGCTGTACCGGGCTTCAAGTTCGGGGCCAGCTGCTCCTTATACAGAGCGGCCTGGCCTTCATCCGGTGTCAGGATCATCACAACATCGGCCCAAGCGGCTGCTTCAGCAGGCGTCACAACACGGAAACCAGCAGCCTCTGCCTTGGCCTTGGCTTTGGACTCCGGACGCAGAGCAACCACGATGTCCTTCACACCACTGTCGCGCAGGTTATTGGCGTGGGCATGACCCTGACTGCCGTAACCAATGATGGCAACCTTCTTCTCACAGATCAGATTAATGTCTGCATCACGATCATAATAAACACGCATGGCTCTTACTCTTCCTCACTCAACAGGCACAGACCCTTAAATTGCCCTGCACCGACGGGAGATCACTCCCCAACACAAAACACTCAACCCCACTCCCCACACCCATAAGAGCACCGAGGAGCCGGAAAAACTCTAAGTTTAGACGAGATGTCTACCTTCTTCTGTCAACCGTGCCCCACCGAAAACACGCCCCGGCCCAAGAAGCATCTGGTCATGAGAGGAACCAGACGGGATCATCGGGAAGCATCCCTCTTCCTGCTCCACATGCACATCCAGCAGGACCGGCCCATCATGGTTCAGCATGGTATCGATAGCCTCATCCAGCCCACCTTTCGCATCGACCCGCAGACCACGAATACCGAACGATTCCGCCAATTTCACGAAATCCGGTAAGGCTGCGCTGTAGGAATGGGAGTAGCGGGACTCATAAACCAGCTCCTGCCACTGCCGCACCATGCCCATATACTGGTTGTTCAAGATGAAAATCTTCACCGGGAGGCGATACTGGGCAATCGTCCCCAGCTCCTGAATATTCATCAGGGTGGAGGCCTCACCGGCAATATCAATCACCAGTGCATCAGAATGGGCAATCTGGGCACCCACAGCGGCCGGCAACCCATATCCCATGGTTCCCAGCCCGCCTGACGTCAGCCAGTGATTGGGTTCATCAAAGCCAAAATGCTGAGCAGCCCACATTTGATGCTGGCCAACTTCGGTAGAGACAAAACAGTCCCGCCCCCCAGCTCTAACCTTCTCATACAGGCGATGAATAGCGTATTGCGGCTTGATACTGGCCGTAGCGGCCTCATCCTGCTCGAACCCAAAACCATTCACCGCCCGCCACTGGTCGATTTCCTTCCACCAGCCGGACAAGTCCGGTGCTGCCGCATCGCCCCAGCCTGCCAACAAGGCTTTCAGCGTGTCTTTCAGATCGCCCTGCAACATGACATCAACCTTCACGATCTTACCGAACTCGCGCGGGTCAATATCTGCCTGAATCTTGAAAGAATGAGGCGAGAAGCCATCAACACGGCCTGTCACCCGGTCATCAAACCGAGCACCCAGAGCGATCAACACATCACAGTCATGGGCGGCCATATTGGCTTCCACAGAACCGTGCATTCCCAGCATACCCAGAAAATGATCGCTGGAAGATGGATAAGCCCCCAGCCCCATCAGGGTAGATGTCACGGGAAAACCCGTCTTCTCTGCCAACTGCCGCAGCAGCTTTGCTGCTTCCAGCCCTGAGTTAACAACACCACCACCCACATAAAGCAGAGGCTTGCGCGCCTTCTTCATGGCCTCAACAGCACGGCTGATGGCCTGTGCATCTGGTGTCACTGCGGCTGCCTCTTCCTTCACCGCCGCAGGACGGGGAGGCAGAGGTGCTTTAGACGCTGTAATGTTCTTTGGAAGATCCACAAAAACCGGACCGGGACGACCAGACTGGGCCAGAGCGAAGGCATCCCGCAGGGTCGGGGCTAAAGCCGCCGCCTCACGCACCTGAACACTGGCCTTAGTAGCAGGCTTGGTGATGTTCACCATGTCTGCCTCTTGGAAAGCATCCGTACCGATCACCGACACGGGGACCTGCCCGGCCAGACAGACCAGCGGGATGGAATCCATCTTCGCATCCATCAGGCCTGTCACGGCATTTGTTGCGCCCGGGCCAGAGGTCACCAGCACCACACCAACCTTACCGGTGGAACGGGCATAGGCCTCAGCTGCATGAGTTGCTGCCTGCTCGTGCCGCACCAGAATATGACGGATCTTCTTCTGTTTGAAGAGTTCATCATAGATGGGAATGACAGCCCCACCCGGATAGCCAAAAATGACATCCACACCTTCTTCCTCGAGAACGCGCAGAATAACCTCGGCACCTGTTGCCATCATGGGGGCTGTCTCGCTGGCAGGCATGGCATCTGTCCTTTTGCCGATTAACGCAACGCTTCTGCTCTATCGCTCTGGAACGGGTCCGTCAATTCTGGATGATATGAAATATTCAATTTCCTGCATTTTTTTACTCGAAAAGAACTCTTTCATGCCAGTTCTTTGAAATATTATTTCGCCATCCCCTTCCCGACTCAACCTATGGTGGCGAAACCATGTCGCTTGTCGGCGGGTATAACGGCCAATGGCACGGGTTGCGGCCAGTCTGGCTTCTTCCATGCTGCTCTGCCCTGCCAGCACTTGCCCCAACTCCGGCACGCCATGAGCCCGCATAGCCGGAAGGCTGGGCGACAGGTTCTGCTCACGCAAAGCCGCTACTTCGTCCAACGCCCCTGCGTCCACCATAGCGTCAAAACGCTGGACAATGGCAGCCCGCAATTCATCCCGGGGAGGGTCCAGCTGCAGCGAAATGAAACGGTACGGTGCAGCTGGCAAGGTTTTATCTTCCCGCCACGAGGCTAGCCCCCGGCCTGTTCCTACGAAAACCTCCCACGCACGGCTTATTCTCTGGGAATCCTGCTTATGAAGCTGAGAGGCTGTCTGCGGGTCCGCCTGCATCAACTTTTCGTGTAGAGCCTCTGGGCCTATCTCTTCCAGCAAAGTGCGGGCCTGTTTTCGGGCTTCCTCTCCGGGGTCGGGCACTTCCACAAGGCCATCTGTCAATGCCCGAAGATACATGCCTGTTCCACCGCAGAGGATCGGCAACCGCCCAGCCTCACGACAAGCGGCCATTTCTGCCAGAACCTGTTCCCGCCACCACGCTACGCTACCAGGCGTAGCGGCGGGTAAAACGCCATACAGACGATGAGGAATAGCAGCTTCCTCTTCCTCACTAGGGCGGGCTGTGAGGATGCGCAGCTCCCTATAAACCTGCATGGAATCCGCATTAATGACCGTACCACAATACAGGTCTGCCAAATGAAAGGCCAAAGCCGACTTGCCCGAACAGGTCGGCCCCGCCACAATGAGGGCGTTTTCAGAAGAGTTCATACACTTATTCTGCCATATCTTCTGATCTTTTAGCGAGAGATGTCATGTCCCTTCCCTGTGTTCTGACTCTTGTTGCCAATCGCCGCCATGGGACTCTTCCCAAAGAGGCGATCGACATTGCCCGCACTCTTGTCAAAGGTGAACCGCCGGTCGTTCTGTCCGAAGGTGAAGCCGTTGACATTTTCTGCCCGCCTCCCGGCCCCGGTGATGCCACGCCTGCAACAATCCGTGCTGCTCTGGCTCCTTACAAAGTCGATGCCATTCTCACCAAGACCCGTGGCCGCCGCAAAGCCGTGCTTGTGTCCGACATGGACAGCACCATCTTTGATGGTGAAACACTGGACGATCTGGCCAAGGCAACGGGCACGGGTGACTATGTAGCCGAAATCACCAAACGTGCCATGAATGGCGAGATGGAATTTGATGAATCCCTCCGCAAGCGCACCATCGGCCTTAAGGGCCACCCTGAATCCCTGCTGAAGGACGTTCTGGCGCACCTTCCCTTCACGGACGGCATCAAGGAACTGGTGCATACCATGAAGGCTAATGGCGCACGCACGGCCCTCATCTCTGGTGGGTTTGACTGGTTCACCGAACGGGCTGCCAAGACGCTCGGTTTTGATGAGCACTACGGCAATCAGCTTGAGATCAAGGATGGCATCATCACCGGTCAGCTGATTGGTGACATTCTCGGCCCGGATGCCAAGAAAGAACATCTGGAAACCATCTGTGCCGAGCGAGGCGTTAAGCTCTCTGCCAGCCTGACAACGGGTGATGGTGCAAACGACATCCCCATGCTCAAGGCGGCTGGCCTTGGTATTGCTTACCACGCCAAGCCGAATGTGCGGCAGGTGATTGAGCAGCAGGTCAACTTTACCGGGATGCGGACACACCTCTTCGCACAAGGTTATAAGGCTTCCGACATCGTAAGCGACTAATAGACCGTCCCATTGTCTCGTGTCTTCCGCCTTAGGCCGAGGGCACGGGGCCCAAGCCTGCCACCCTTAAAAGTGGCGGGCTTTTTTTGTCCCTTGCTTTTTCGCACGGATATGACCGCCCAGACGCTCCAGCGTTTCTTTCAGCTCGTCATCCTCAATACCGCTTACGGGAATTGGGGGGGCATTCTTCCATTTTTTCTGGGGAGGACGAGACGGCTTACGTTGGACGGGCCGATCCTGCACCAGCTTTATATATTGCAAGGCTTCATCCCCATAGAGGCCATAAGCCGTATTGATATTGGCCAGAATACGGGGAGCTGCATATTGCATTTCTACCGCCGCCGGACCGCAACAGCGTATGGTCAATACACCCGGCCTTAGGCGGCATGGCTCACTCACTTCCGCTAGCGTAGGGCCAACCAGCGTATCCCACTCCATAAGCAACCGGACATAAAGCGGCGATTTTTTCCGAAAAATGGGTTTTGTCAGCGAGGGTAGAAATGCCCCGATCATACGGGCTGTGCCCCGGCGTCGTTCAGTCCACCCCTTGTCGTCCGTTTTCCACCCTTGCCCGGAAGCCGATGAACGGGCGGGGCTTTTTCTGCTGGTCTCGTCTGCCATAGGTCCCATTCCATCATGCTGCATATACAGCCTTCATACCATCATCCCCGGGATGGACGGAAACAGTTCAACACCTTCCCCTTGCCCTGACCTCTTTTCTTCGTCATAGACACCGGCGTGACACCTGATGCTTCCCTTCTTCTCCACTGGTATGACCGCCATCGCCGCACACTACCTTGGCGTGCAGCACCCGGCCAACAGGCTGACCCGTATCACGTATGGCTCAGTGAAATCATGCTTCAGCAGACTGTCGTGCAGACGGTCATTCCTTATTACGAGCGTTTTCTAAGCCACTTTCCAACGGTCGGTGCTCTGGCAGAAGCTCCGCTGGATGAGGTTCTCCAGCTTTGGGCCGGCCTAGGTTATTATGCCCGCGCACGGAACCTCCATGCCTGCGCCCAGGCCGTCCATCAGTTGGGAGCCTTTCCCCGTACAGTTGAGGACCTACAGAAACTCCCCGGCATCGGGGCCTATACCTCCCGAGCCATTGCAGCCATTGCCTTTAATATTCCCACCGTCCCGGTCGATGGTAATGTGGAGCGCATCACAGCACGGCTTAATGCCGTGGAAGACCCTCTGCCTGCATCCCGCCCTCTGCTAGCCCGACTAGCTAGCCATTTGAATGATGACCCAGCAGCGCAAGCCCGCCCCTCTGATTTTGCGCAGGCTCTGTTCGATCTCGGAGCGAGCCTCTGCTCTCCCCGGTCTCCTTCCTGCCTGACCTGCCCGTGGCGGGAGTGCTGCCTTGCCAAGGCCCGCAACATGGCTGAAGCCCTGCCCGCACGACAGAAGAAAAAGCCTCGCCCTACACGGCACGCCATTCTCTTCCGTATCATTAATTCAGAAGGAAACGTCCTGCTCCGCTCACGTCCGCCGGAGGGATTACTAGGGGGAACGGATGAACTTCCCGGCACGCCGTGGTCTGAAGAACGCTTTACACCATCTCCGGCACAATTAGCGGAAACGGCCTTTACCCAGTGCGCGCCCATACAAGCACAGTGGGAGGATTGTGGAGAGGTAAAACACATCTTCAGCCATTTTACATTGTTAATCCGTGTCTATGGCTGCACCCTTCCTGAGAAGAGCAACTACCCGATTGACCCGACACATGGCCGATTTCGTCCACTTAAAAAAGCCATTCTCTCTAGCGTGATGAAAAAATGTCTGCTGGTCGGGCAGCACCATAAACCCGTGGCGGGCTAACTGTTTCACATGGAACATTGACCACAAAAAAATGGAGGCCGGAAACCGGCCCCCATCAAGGTCTTATGCGTGAACGAAAGTAACTGAAAAATCAGGCCAGCTTTTTAACCAGACCAGCCACATGCTCCCCAAGGAAATGTGCGCCTGCCCGTTCGGTCTCGCTTGGCTGGCGGGAGCCATCACCATTAGCAATGGTCGTAGCACCATACGGAGCACCGCCGACAATCTCATCATTCCGCATCTGCCCCTGGAAGCTGTAGGGCAGACCGCTAATGACCATACCATGATGCAGCAGATTGGACATCAGAGAGTAAAGCGTTGTTTCCTGACCACCATGCTGGGTAGCCGAGGAGGTAAATACAGCACCAACCTTACCGATCAACTTACCATTGGCCCAAAGACCACCGGTCTGATCCCAGAAATTAGCCATCTGTGCTGGCAGACGCCCAAAACGGGTCGGAGCGCCTACAATGATGCCATCATACTCAGCAAGTTCAGCCGGGGTGGCGATCGGAGCTTCCTGCTCCAACTTGAAATGATTTGCTTTGGCGGCCTCTTCCGGAACCAGCTCCGGCACACGTTTTACAACGGCTTCCACGCCCGCAGCACGCACACCCTCAGCAACACTACGAGCCATAGTCTCTACATGGCCATAAGACGAATAATACAGCACGAGAATCTTAGACATAGTAACCATCCCTTCCGGTCAGCCCCCTCACTTAGCGGAGGCATTAACTAGCTTCAGGGATACCGTGCCCTCCGGGACTTGAATATGACAGAATAAGAAAGAAAGCCTTTCAGTTTTTGAAGGAACCATACCGGCACTATCCTGATTTCCCCCCTTAAACAGGTAGTCGCCATGACGGCGCTTCAAACTGCCTGACCAAATAATCCATCAGCAGGCTTACCCTTTGGGGCCGCAGTTTATTGCCTGTTGTAACAAGATAGAGCGCAATATCCTCTGCCCCCCATGCTGGCATCATTTCTTCCAACCGCCCCTCCTTAAGGGCGTCGCTCACTATGAAATCCGGTAACAACCCAAAGCCCAAACCAGCCTCCAGTGCAGGGAGAAAGCCCTCGCCATTATCGGACTGAAACCGTGCCGACTGAGAAAGCGTATAACTTTCCCCTGTCTGTCGTTCGGTCAATCTAATGACCCCGCATGTATCCCCGTTGACGTAAACAAAGCTCTTCCTGCCTTCCAACTCTCGCGGGTGGGACGGACGACCAAGACGATTCAAATACTCTGGCGAGGCCACAAGAATACGCCGTACCGTACATATTCTACGAGCCTTAAGGGCCGAGTCAGAAAGTGTGGCGATCCGTATCGCCAGGTCGTACCCTTCCAACACAAGGTCAGCCAACGTGTCCGTAAAACTGACAAACACATCAATCTCCGGGTAGGCTTCCAGAAAAGAAGGCAAAACAGCCGCTACATACCTAAGGCCAAAAGTAGTAGGCACTGTCATGCGGATCAGTCCAGAAGGCTGGATGCCCCCGCCCCTGACTTCATTCTCGGCCAGTTCTGCTTCCAGAAACATGCGGTTTGCCCGCTCTAGCGCACGCTGGCCTACCTGCGTAATGGACATATGCCGAGAGTTGCGGCTGAACAGCGCAGCTCCAAGAGATTCCTCCAGACGACTCACCGCTTTGGAAACAGTCGGCGGTGAGAGTTGAAGCTCTTTAGCAGCCTGAGAAAAAGAGCCACGCTCTGCCACCTTGGCAAAAATTGCCCAAGCCTCGAAATCCGGCAACTTCATTTTCTACCCCCTTTGCGTTTGCCTGAAGTGGGCTAAGACAACCCGGCTCCTCACCATACTATAAAATATGGCAACAATGCCTTTCTTTCATTTCCCTATGAAACAGTAGGACCATTCCTACATGCTTAGCCATCTTCGACAACAGCAGGTTTCATACCATGATTGATATCCGCCCTTTCGCCCAACTCGGCCATGCTGATCATGGCTGGCTGGATGCACGTCATCATTTCTCTTTTGCTCATTACTTTGACCCAAACCGTATGGGCTGGGGTCGTTTGCGTGTCTGGAATGATGACACCATCGCCCCTAACACAGGGTTTGATACTCACCCCCATAAGGATATGGAGATCATCACCTATGTTCGCCGTGGGGCCATTACGCACCGAGACAGCCTCGGCAACACAGGCAGGACCGAAGCCGGGGATGTGCAAGTTATGTCCGCAGGGACAGGTATCTTCCACAGTGAATACAACCTCGAACCCATCCCCACGCAGATATTTCAGATATGGATCACTCCGACAGAAAAAGGTCATAAGCCTTCATGGGCGACAAGACGTTTCCCCAAACAAGAGACAACAGGCCAATTCACCATTTTGGCCTCCGGCTATGCGGATGATAAAGGAGCTCTGCCCATCCATACCGAAGCCCGTGTTCTGGGACTAACTCTCCAAAAAGGGCAGCGCTCCCACTACACACCCGCCAAAGGTCGGATGCTATATCTCGTTCTCGCATCCGGTAGTCTTCTTTTAAACGGACAGCACGTTACCACACGCAGCGGTGCTGCCATCAGCGAGGAAGAAGCCATCACGCTTGAGGCATTGGACGACACAGAAATAGTTCTGGTTGACACAATTCCCTGATCAAGCAAGCTCCCTGCCTGAAAAAACGGCCAAACCTCTGGAATGTTTCCCGTGGAACATATAAGCCTGTAGGCGATCTTGTCAGGGAGCTGCCTTTTTCATGAACATCCATCAGACTGATCACGAACCACCCGCATCTCCTCCCCCTCCCCTATGGCTATTGGATACAACGGGGCAGATGCTTGGTCATGATACCCTCAATGACAGGGTTGTCCGCCAACTATTCGACACCAGAATAGTACCGGGATTGAGTCTCCATCTCGAAGCCCCCCTGCCGCAGAAAAACCAAGACAATTCCTCCGTCAGGGCGCATTTCCGGAAACAGGTTTCTCTCCCCTTTCCTCTGCCGGACGTGGATGTCATTCCTATCATGCCGAACATCATTGCCTTACGTTGTTCGGAAGATATTCAAAACTGGGTTGGCATCGGGCCGGAAATGAATGAGGTCCATTTCGATGCTTCTCTCATCACAGAGAATGATGTTTTCCTGCCACTAACAGCCGAAGCTCTGTTCGGGTTAGCCATGATGTTTGACCGGGAACTAGCCACTATTCAAACTCATGACGGGACCGTCCTTGGCCCAGCCTTCTTCCTGCCAAATAGCCCCCACCAACTGACATTGGGGGATGTTACGTTCCATCTAGCAGAGCATCTGGATACACTCACCCAGCTTGGCCGACTTTTGCCAGAACAGGAACTCTCCCTCTCTTTTGGTCAAATGCACGATTTCACAGCTCGCCGGATAGGCTGAGCCGAGCATAACCCACAAAAAAGGTCCTCCGGGAATGGTTACCCAGAGGACCTTTTTTATATCCCTCCTCCGAAAAACCGGAAGGTGGATTTAAAAGCCTATCAGCCCTTCAGTGCCTTGCGGACACCTTCAGCATAAGCAGGGTCGATCTTCTCGAAGAGGCCCAGCTGACGGTCGATGATGTTCTGCGGCACACCGGCCATAGCACCAGCGATGTTGTTATACAGACGCTGCTTCTGCGCATCATCGAACAGATTATACAGAGCACGAGGCTGTGCGAAATCATCGCCATCGCTACGGTGATCGTAATATGTGGCGTCCCCGCTTACACGCAGCGGCGGTTCCATCGCAGCCTTGTCTTCCACCGGGCCACCGAAGGAATTCGGCTCGTAGTAATCACCATCCCCACGCTTCGGCGCATCAAAGCGCATCGCACCATCCAGATGATAGTTCTTCACTGCAATCTTCGGACGGTTGATCGGCAGGGATTCATAATGCGTACCGACACGATAGCGGTGAGCATCCGCATAAGCGAAGATACGGCCCTGAAGCATCTTGTCCGGTGAGAACCCAATACCCGGCACGATATTGGACGGAGAGAAGGAAGCCTGCTCAACCTCGGAGAAATAATCATCCGGGTTACGGTTTAGCTCCAGCTCACCAACTTCGATCAGCGGATAGTCCTTGTGTGACCAAACCTTGGTCACGTCAAACGGGTTGAAGTTGACGCGCTCGGCCTCTTCCTCTTCCATCACCTGAATGTAGAACGTCCATTTGGGGAAGTTCCCCTTCTCGATGTTCTCGTACAGGTCTTCCTGAGTGGATTCACGGTTCCCGGCAACAACCTGAGCAGCTTCTTCGTTCGTGTAGAACTCATGGCCCTGCTGTGTCTTGAAGTGGAACTTCACCCAGAAGCGTTCACCCTTGGCATTCCACAGAGAATAGGTATGGCTGCCATAACCGTTCATGTTCCGGATACCCTTGGGGATACCACGGTCAGACATCAGGATGGTGACCTGATGCAGGCTCTCCGGGCTGAGGGACCAGAAATCCCATGCAGCGGTAGCGGAACGCATGTTGGTGCGGGGATGACGCTTCTGCGTGTGGATGAAGTCCGGGAACTTGATAGGATCACGAATGAAGAACACCGGCGTGTTGTTCCCCACCAAGTCCCAGTTACCATCATCGGTATAGAACTTCAGTGCCCAACCACGTACGTCACGCTCGGCATCGGCAGCACCACGCTCACCAGCCACAGTGGAAGCACGCAGGAACATATCCGTCTTCTTCCCAACCTTGGAGAAGATGGACGCACAACTGTACTTTGTGATGTCCTTGGTGATGGTCAGCGTCCCATGAGCACCATAGCCTTTTGCATGAACAGTACGCTCAGGGATACGCTCACGATTCTGATGAGCGAGCTTCTCAATCAGCTGATAGTTTTCCAGCAGCAGCGGACCACGAGGACCGGCGGACTTGCTGTCCTGGTTGCTCACCCATGGGGCGCCGGCGGTCGTGCGGATGATGTTCTTATCAGACATGTAAGGACTCCTACCTTTAATCTGACTATGGACGTTAGGTAATACCAACCGAAAAGGGAAAATGATTGATCCTGTTTCTCTAATAAACAGTCCTAATCCAGTCCGATATCAACCTTCACCTCGGGAGGGTAAGTAGCTTTTCAGACA
The DNA here is from genome assembly GCF_002003665.1 of Bombella intestini. Lineage (GTDB taxonomy): Bacteria > Pseudomonadota > Alphaproteobacteria > Acetobacterales > Acetobacteraceae > Bombella > Bombella intestini. The sequence continues at coordinate 229,737 of NZ_JATM01000004.1, read as the reverse complement.
ATGTCCATCCCCTTCACTTTTAAAAAAATGATATTTTATTTGATTAATGTCATTGAACAGAGACATCAGCTTGATTGATGAGAATGAGAAGCAATAAAGCAACTGCGTTTATTTCAGTTATTATCAAGACCAGTCATATCCTGTATTCATTCCAGTCATTATGGTTCATTCTGTCAGAACAGGCGGGCCATCTTCATGAAAATGAATGTCACAGCCATGGCGGCAACACACAGGCCACCAGCAAAAATGGTTCCCAATCCACCAGATGCTAGAAACATGCCTCCCGTATTCATGCCAAAGAACCCTGTAACCAGAGTGGCCGGCAGCATAAGGGTCGTCACGATCGACACGATGCAGAGCCGGCGGTTAGTTTCTTCTGCCTGACTGGAGGCTAGCTCATCCTGCAAGGACCGTGCCCGGTCCTGAAGAGCGATCAAATCGTCCAGCGCAGCATGTATCTGCCGTTCGGCACGGTCCCGCAGGTCATCTTCAGCCCATTCTGGCAGTTCTAGGTCTTCATCCCGCAGAACACGGTCAATTGGCATGACCACGCGCCGCAATTCAGTTGAACGACGCCGAACCTTACCGACAATACCACCCAAATGACCAAGGTCTGACCCGTGGACGATAGCTAACAACACATCTTCTGCCCGATCTAACTCGTCATCAAGCTGCGCGAGCTGCCGCCGCACCGTGCCCGTAAAATCCCGCAGGACACGATCGATCACCCCAGCCGGATTGCGTGGCACGCCCTGTGTCTGGAGAGAACGGTAGGCCGATCCTAATACAGGAATGGGGGTCCGCCGTGTCGTGATCAGAATATTTTGCCGCATAGCAAAACGCCAAGCACAGATTTCCCGGTCTTCTTCTGCCAGAGCATCATCAAAAGCTGGGAGAGCCCCCCATACCGTATCATCGGCGGCCTCAAGGGCAATGCCGTAATCCGTCTCCGCCAGCATAGCGCCTACGTCCTCTGGCATACCCGGCAGACGGCCTACATAGGTACGGGCAGAACTATGCACCGTATCGAAATGCAGCCAACACCAGCCATTTTCCCCGGATGCGGCCTCATAGCCTTCCTCGCTGGGAGACTGAAGAATACGCTGCACCTCTTCGGCTTCTAGCGGTGTAATACCCTGCCCCGGCACGGCACGAACCGCCCAGACAAGCCCTTTGATCCGGGCCATAGGGTGAGCTTCCTTCAGAGAAGGGTCCAGCACTGTAAACGGAAAATTTGGAGCAGTATTGTCGGGCACAGCCACCCCCCATTACAGTTTTCCTGCCCGGACTGAAGGCGGCCGGACATCCCTTTTATCGGGAAAAGCCAAAGTTCCAGGCATATGAATACCGCCCGTTCTCTGGCACGTTGCCCGATAGGACGCAATATGGATGACACTATTTTGTAACGGAAAACTGTTGGTCCGTTCTTCTTTCCAGCCTCACAGCAAGGCTCTATAGTTTCCTAGTGCAGGAACCGCACAAAGGCCTTGCCTGCCTGCGGTTCCGTCCATGATGATCAACTGCCTAAAACTAAGGAAACATATATGGCTACGCAGGACTACAAGGTTCGTGACATGTCCCTGGCCGACTGGGGCCGTAAGGAAATCTCCATCGCTGAGGGTGAAATGCCGGGCCTGATGGCCCTCCGTAAGGAATATGGCACAAGCCAGCCGCTGAAGGGCGCACGGATTGCCGGCTGCCTGCACATGACCATCCAGACCGCCGTGCTGATCGAAACGCTGATCGCCCTCGGTGCTACGGTCCGTTGGTCCTCCTGTAACGTATTCTCCACACAGGATCAGGCTGCCGCTGCCATTGCTGCCGCTAACATTCCCGTTTTTGCTTGGAAGGGCATGAACGAGGAAGAATTCATCTGGTGTATTGAGCAGACCATCCAGGGGCCGGATGGCTGGACACCGAACATGATCCTCGATGATGGCGGGGACCTGACCACTCTCATGCATGAGAAATACCCTGAACTCCTCAAGGAAGTGCGTGGCATCTCCGAAGAGACCACAACGGGTGTGCATCGTCTTTGGGACATGGAGCGCAAAGGCACACTCAAAGTTCCAGCCATCAACGTTAATGACAGTGTGACCAAGTCCAAGTTCGACAACCTCTATGGCTGCCGTGAGAGCCTTGTGGACGCTATCCGCCGTGGCACTGATGTCATGATGGCTGGCAAGGTTGCCGTTGTGGCTGGCTATGGTGACGTGGGTAAGGGTTCCGCCGCATCTCTCCGCAGCGCAGGTTGCCGCGTGCTGGTGACAGAGGTTGACCCAATCTGCGCCCTTCAAGCCGCTATGGAAGGCTATGAGGTCGTCACGATGGAGAACGCCGCTCCCCGTGGCGACATCTTCGTGACCTGCACCGGTAACGAGGACATCATCACCATCGAGCATATGCGTGAGATGAAGGACCGGGCCATTGTTTGCAATATCGGGCATTTCGATAGTGAGATTCAGGTTTCTGCCCTGCGCAACCACAAATGGACCAACATCAAGCCGCAGGTTGATGAGATTGAGCTGGCCCCGAACCGCCGCCTCATCCTTCTTTCCGAGGGCCGTCTGGTCAATCTGGGCAATGCTACCGGTCATCCGTCCTTCGTGATGTCCGCTTCCTTCACCAACCAGACACTGGCCCAGATCGAACTCTGGAATGCAAAAGCAGGCCAGTATGAGGCAGGAAAAGTTTATACCCTGCCGAAAATCCTTGATGAAAAGGTTGCGGCTCTCCATCTTGCTAAAGTGGGCGCAACGCTCTCCAAAATGACACAGGCTCAGGCGGATTATATTGGGGTTTCCCCTAACGGGCCGTTCAAACACGACCTGTACCGTTACTGATCTTTTCTGTCATGCTCCCTGCTGCCGCTCCCGGTGGCAGGGTCATACCGACCAGTCATTCCTGTTTCAGGGAAGGAATATATCATGGGTCTCTTTAACGATATCGTTTCCAAAGTTTCTAGCTTTGCAACAAGCCTGTTCGGCTCTTCTGCCCAGGCAGCAGATACGGCACAGCCAGCCGCTGCCTCAGCAGCTCCCTCCATCTCACAGGTAGATGTTGATGCCGTTCTGAAGGAACTGGCCGCCAAAGCAGGCCAGCCGCTGAACTACAAGGAATCCATTGTCGATCTGCTCAAGCTTCTGGGCCTCGACAGCTCCCTGCAGGCCCGTCAGGCTCTGGCTGATGATCTGCATTATACCGGGGATAAGAACGATACAGCCACGATGAATGTTTGGCTGATCAAGCAGGTTTACACCGAGCTGGCCAACAATGGCGGCAAGATTCCTGCTGGTTGGGGGCACTGATCCCCACTTTCTGCTCAGTATCCCTGCACTGAACAGATGAAAAACCCCCTCCATCCGATCAAGATGGAGGGGGTTTTCTTTATTGTGGCTGGAAATCAGATATCCAACAGCAGGCGACGAGGGTCTTCGATCAGTTCCTTAAGCCGCACAAGGAAGCTGACAGCTTCTCGCCCATCTACAAGACGATGATCATAGGATAGCGCCACATACATCATAGGCCGGATGACAACCTGTCCATCTCGTGCCACGGGCCGATCCTGAATGGCATGCATCCCCAGCACGCCGGATTGTGGCGCATTCAGAATGGGGGTTGATAGCAATGAACCGAAAATACCGCCATTGGTGATAGTAAAGCTACCGCCTTCCAGCTCCTTCAGCGCAAGCCCTCCCTTGCGGGCTCGCTTGCCATAATCGGCAATGCGGCGTTCCAACTCGGCAAAGCCTAAGGTCTCCGCTTTTCGCAGAACTGGAACAACCAGCCCACGCTCTGTTCCTACGGCAATACCCAGATTGACATGATCCTGATAAACGATCTCATTACCCTCGATCCGGGCATTCAGCACCGGAAAATCCTTCAGAGCTCCCACAACAGCCCGAGCAAAGAAGGACATAAAGCCTAGTCGGGCTCCATCATGCTTCTTCTCGAATAGATCGCGATACTGGCTACGCAGTGCCTTAACAGCGCTCATATCAACTTCATTGAACGTTGTTAGAATAGCTGCGTTATTCTGAGCCGCCTTGAGATTGCGCGCAATGGTCTGGCGCAGGCGGCTCATAGGCACACGCCGTTCTCCTGTTCCGTCTTCGGTCGGGAGAGATTCAGGTGTATCAGATAACGCCGGTGCCGCATGCGTAACGGAGCCACCAGTCACCACAGGTCGATCGGCTTCGCCAGATGTCGCCGATCCATGGTCAGTCACGTTCTGCTCTACATCCGCCTCTTGAGGAGCTTGTGGTTTGGTCTGCTCCACCACAGGGGGGGTAGCCTGATCATCTACTGAGGCAATGACCTGCCCTACTTCAACATCGGTGCCTTCTGGCAGATCATGGCTCAATGCCCCGGCTGCAGGAGATGCCACATCCAATGTGACCTTGTCCGTCTCCAGTTCCATGACAGCTTCACCAGCCTGTACATACTCACCAGACTGCCTAAGCCAACGCATTACGGTTGCCTGTTTCAGGCTTTCACCAAGCACAGGGACTTTAATTTCAACCGTCATCGTGACTCCTGCCATTCCAGAACTTGAAAAATGGACCCAATCTCCCACCTCCCGGAAGAGACCCAGTCTCTCATTAGCCTTATATCTCCCTATGAGGCTATAGGGTAAAGCCTTCTCTTTATCTTTTCACTCTATCCAGCAGGAAACAATTCATGGCACGCCCCTTGCCCAGCTTTCTTCAATCAGATCATCTATCCGCCCGAACACGCACTGCTCTGCTCAAAAGAATGGAACAGGAACAAGGCCAGCGAGAACATCTGTCTTCAGAGGCATTTCAGCTCCTTGAGCTAGTCTGTGATGACATTCTCCCACAAGCTCCCCTTTTAGGGGATGTACATCTCAATCTGGCTGTCATGATTGACCATACTCTCGCCGGGCCGGGAGATGGATGGCGTTTTGCTGATCTTCCGACAGACCTTACCGCATGGGAAGAGGGTCTTACCTCTTTGAACCTCTATGCGCAGGCTCTGTTCCAGCAGAATTACCCCACTCTTAGCCCGGAACAACGTGGTACAATCTTGGATAAGGCTTTTGATGGTTCATTGCCTGATGTCCCTTCAGCCCCTTTTTCTGCAGCGCAAATGGCTCTCTGGAGTGGTGATCTCCGCAACCAAATCGTTGCTGCGTTTCTGGCGCATCCTATTGCACAAGAACAACTGGGCATATCATCCAATTTGACCGGTGGAGATAAGGAAATTCAAGGGTTTTCTAGTGAATCTCTTACCAAAAGAGAGGCATTTGAGCCCAAAAATGAGCGCCATTTTTTAGAACTGTCATAAGGGGGTCTTTCAGGGCTTTTCCGCCTGTGTAAGGGGTACGGAAAAGACTGTCGTAGGGGGATAATACTGTCTTATTTTTCAATGCTACAGGTTAGACTGAAGCTAGGTTGAGGGATGAAACATCCGATCAACACAACAAATAAGATTATAAATCTAAGAGTTAGATGTTGTTGAAGAACCTTGTGGAAATCGGGGTACCCGGCTTTCGAAAAATGTACCCCAGTTTACTAACACTGTGTACAACCTCTGGAAGTCAGGCAGAGCAAGGGCTTCAGAATGTTATCCTTCTTTTTCCACAGCAGGGCTGTGTACAATCCCCGTTTTATAAGGGGGTACAGTACCGTCCCCAGTACTCGGTACCTCTTTCGCCTTAGGCAGTACTGTCCCCATGTACCCCAGTACAAACATCTTTAATCCATAAGTTGATGGAAACCGTTGCATGATGCAGGAAACACATAACGATTTTTCACAGGAAACCGCCGATGTTGTGGTCATTGGTACTGGTGCGGGTGGTGCGCCACTTATTGCCCGGCTTGCCATGGCCGGGCGTAAAGTTGTGGCGCTAGAAGCTGGGCCATCTTTTAATGCCCGATCCCATACGCCGGATGAGCCAACTGCACAGGAATTGTACTGGCTGCATGAGCGTCTTTCTGGTGGTGGTACACCTCAGGCTTTTGGTGGCAATAATAGTGGAACGGGGATTGGTGGCTCCCTCCTGCACTATGGAGCGTTTCTTCCTCGCATGGATCCTCGAGACTACAAGCTATACAGCGAGAGCGGAAAAGGTGTGGATTGGCCTTTCGGTGCTGAGGAGCTTCAACCTTACGTGGAAGAAGTGGAGCGTTTCATCGGCGTGAGCGGCCCTGCTCATTATCCTTGGGATAAAAGCCGCCATTATGCTTATCCTCCGGCTGCACCTAACCGGGCGGCTCTGAAGATGCGTCAGGCCTGTGATAATATTGGCCTGCGTCATGCGGATGGTCCTCTGGCTGTAGTAACAAAAGATCGTGATCAGCCTCATTTTGGTCGCCGTGGAGGCTGTGTGAATTGTGGTGCGTGTCATCAGGGATGCCGGAACGGGGCAAAATCCGGCGCAGATAATACGTATTTGCCGTTAGCTTGTGCGTATGGGGCAGAGTTGCGGGCCGGGTGCATGGCAACCGGTTTTGAAAGGGACAGCCAAGGGCGCATTACGGCGGTTATTTATATTCGCAATGGGCGGGAAGAACGGCAGAAATGTAAGGCTGTCGTGCTGTCCGCTGGGGCTGTGGAAACGGCACGTTTGCTTCTGAATAATGGCCTCGCAAACAGTTCCGGGCAGGTAGGCCGTAATTACATGACGCACGTTTCCACACAGGTTTGGGGTGTGTTTGATGAAGAAACACGTCCCAATAAGGGGTATCCGTCCTTGACGATCTCTGAGGATATGTTGCGGCCAAAGGATGCTGACTTTGCCGGGGGGTATTTGTTGCAGTCTCTGGGTATGATGCCTCTAACATGGGCTGCTAACCTCGTGCGGGCGGATGGACGCCGTGGTGATGCATTGAGCAAGACATTGGCAGCCTATAATTACAGCGCAGGGATTGGGATGCATGGCGAGAGCCTGCCACGAGATGAGAACCGTGTGACCCTCTCTGATGAGAAAGACGCTTTTGGCCTGCCCAAACCACGGATCGACCATACATATGGCCCTAATGAGGAAGCCATGCACCGTCATGCCTCCCGCTTGATGGTAAAGATGTGGGAGTCCATTGGGGCGAAGGATATCCGTGTTATCAGCCGTGCGGCCCATATGATCGGGACGTGCCGGATGGGAACAGACGCTGGGGAAGCGGTGGTAAACCCGTATGGGCGTAGTTTTGACATCGATAATCTGTGGATCAGCGACCATTCTACCTTCCCAAGTTCTGGTGCGGCCAACCCGGCACTGACAATCATGGCCCTTGCTCTGCGCACGGCGGATGCCATGCTGAAGGTGGTCTAAGAGGCCGACTTTGCCTTAGTGGGGGCCGCTTGACAGTGCGGCCCTCTTTCACCTAGGAAGAAAGCCGACCTGATGGTGGCGGCGTCCTGCTTTGCCTTCCGGGTCGTCTCCTTCGCACCGGAAGGCAGTTCTGCCTGCCCCTAAGGTCTGGCATGCTCCGTGGCGCATGGTCCGCCATGCGGGACCGTGCGGGTATCCGGCCTATATCTGGTTGTTGTTTCTCCCGATTATTACCCCACCGGGGCATATCAAGGCGCATCATTTCATGCATCTCGCCGAACTGAAGAAGAAATCCCCTGCTGATCTGCTGGCTTTTGCTGAAGAGCTGGAGGTCGAAAATGCATCATCCCTGCGTAAACAGGATATGATGTTTGCCATCCTCAAGACTCTTGCTGAGCGTGAACAGGCCATTTACGGCGAAGGAACGCTCGAGATTCTACCGGATGGCTTCGGCTTTCTCCGTAGCCCAGAAGCCAATTATCTGCCTGGCCCGGATGATATTTATGTATCTCCGGCTCAGGTGCGGCGTTTTGCCCTGCGCCCCGGCGATACGGTGGAAGGTGAGATCCGTGCCCCTCGGGACGGGGAACGTTATTTTGCGCTTCAGAAGGTCAATACGATCAATTTTGAAGCACCGGAACAGGTCCGTGCCCGCATCAATTTTGATAACCTGACCCCCCTTTTCCCCGAGCGGCGCCTCCGTATGGAAACCGAACCAACAGGGGAAAGCGGTGCTGCTCCGGCTCCTGCCAAGGGTAAGGGCCGTGATCGTAAGGACCAGAAGGATTACACCTCTCGGGTGATTGATCTGGTCTCCCCCATCGGCATGGGCCAGCGTGCTTTGATCGTGGCACCGCCGAGAACGGGTAAGACGGTGATGCTTCAGAGCATTGCAGCTTCCATTTCTGCTAATCATCCAGATGTATTTCTCATCGTGTTGCTGATTGATGAGCGGCCAGAGGAAGTAACGGACATGGCTCGGTCTGTCCGTGGTGAGGTTGTGTCCTCCACATTTGATGAGCCAGCACATCGCCATGTGCAGGTGACAGAGATGGTGCTGGAAAAGGCAAAACGTCTCGTTGAGCATAAGCGTGACGTGGTCATCCTGCTGGATTCCATCACTCGTCTGGCCCGTGCCTACAACACGGTCGTGCCATCATCCGGCAAGGTGTTGACCGGTGGTGTGGATGCTAATGCCCTCCAGCGGCCGAAGCGCTTCTTCGGTGCGGCGCGTAATATCGAGGAAGGTGGCTCCTTGACGATCATCGCTACGGCCCTGATTGATACAGGTTCCCGCATGGATGAAGTCATCTTCGAAGAGTTCAAGGGGACGGGTAACTCCGAACTTATGCTCGACCGTAAACTGGCAGATAAGCGGACCTTCCCGGCTATCGACATCACCAAGTCCGGCACCCGTAAGGAAGAGCTGCTGGTGGATCGGGCGTCCCTCTCCAAGATGTGGGTCCTACGCCGCATCCTTGCCCCGATGGGCACAATGGATGCCATGGACTTCCTGTTGGATAAGCTGCGTTACAGCAAGACCAATCAGGATTTCTTCGATGCGATGAACAACTGAAATTTCGTTCAGTTTGTTGGGCAATTAGAGAAAAGGGCAGAGCCATTTAATGACTCTGCCCTTTTCTCTATTTAATTATCTAACGGGAGTAAGCCGTTTCAGTCGGAGGCTGCTTCATGTTCCAGCTCTAGCAGGAAAGCCTTGCTGTCTGTGCCTTCAAATCCACTATAATCACCATAGCTCTTGCCATGTGAGGGCAGGACACGATGGCAAGGAACGAGGATGAGCAATGGATTCCGGGCTACGGCCTGACCGATGGATTGCGGACTCCCGCCGACAGTTTTGGCCAAATCGGCATAAGTGCGAGTCTGACCGTGGGGAATAGCACGGAGAGCTGCCCAGACACGTTCTTGGTAGGCCGTGCCATCAAGCATCAACGGAATAGACTGGAAGTCCACCGCTTCACCGTCAAAATAATCTTGCATCATGTCCCGCACCTTCAGCAGGAGGGGCGTTTCGCTTTGGTCCCGGCCCCAGCCTTCATCAAGGGAGACGATTTGCCCCTCTTCTTCGCTGAGGGTTAGGGCACCGAGGGGAGAATGGAAAGAAAGCTGTGGCATGAAAATAAGGCTGCCCGTTTTGCTGGGGGGCGTCAATTCTTTCTTCGGGCCGCTGCTTTTCCCGTCTGAGTGCTGTATGAAAGGTGCATGACACCATCCAGTACATCCACTTATACTATTTTTGCCGTGGCAACTGGCCCGGTGCAGGGGGCTATTGCCGTCATGCGGGTTAGTGGGCCAGACAGTGCCGCCCTGCTGAAAGCCCTTTGCGGGATAGTGCCTGCGCCCCGACATGCTAGCTTACGGGCTTTGAGGCATGAAGGTGACGTGCTGGATCATGCTCTTGTCCTCTGGCTGCCGGGGCCACGCTCCTACACGGGAGAAGACAGTTTCGAGCTGCATCTTCATGCAGGTCCAGCCATTGTAGAAGCCGTGGCACAGGCACTTGTGTCGCTTGGTGCCCGCCCTGCTGAACCGGGGGAATTTACCCGGCGGGCTGTGCAGGCGGGCCGGATGGACTTGCTGCAGGCTGAGGCCATAGCGGACCTGATAGAGGCTGACACGCAGGCCCAGCGTCATCAGGCTCTGCGTCAGGCCGATGGGGCATTGAGCCAGCTTTATATGGGTTGGGCTACCCGGTTGCGGCAGATTCTGGCCCAGCAGGAGGCTTTGATCGACTTCCCGGATGAGGAGCTTCCCTCGGAGGTGGAAGAAGCTCTTCTGGGTGATTGCCGCGCCCTAGGTGAGGAGATGCAGGCTCATCTTGCTGATGAGCGGGGTGAGATCGTCCGTGATGGTCTGAAGATCGTTCTGGCCGGGGCACCGAATGTTGGCAAATCCAGCCTATTAAATGCGTTGAGCGGGCAGGATGCCGCCATTGTTACGCAAAAGGCGGGCACCACCCGGGACGCCATTGCTGTCGATTGGATGATTGAAGGTATCCGTGTTCGGCTTATTGATACGGCGGGCGTGCGAGAAACGGATGATGAAATTGAGGCGGAAGGTATCCGCCGGACCATGCGGCACGTTAAGGATGCAGACTTGCTCTTTCATCTCGTTGGGCCGGATGATGACACGCCCTTGCTGGCGGAGCATGCCATAAAGCTGCGGACAAAGACGGACCTTGTCCCGGCACAGGCGGGCGAGCTCGGCATTCATACAAAGGATGAAGCAGGGTTAGCCCCTTTGCGGGAGTGGCTAAAGGCTCACCTAGCTCGTCTCATGGCTCAGCGTGGCACGCCACCTTTGACCCGTGCCCGTCATCGAGCCGGATTGAAGGAAGCGCAGGAGCATCTGACATGTGCGTTGGAAGCCCCATGGCCGGAGGTTCGTGGTGAGGAGCTGCGACTAGCTATGCAGGCTCTCGGACGGCTGACGGGACATGTGGATGTCGAAGCCTTGCTTGATACGATTTTCGGCCAGTTCTGTATAGGAAAGTGACGTTACCTCAATGAGTACATCACCTACGCATATTTATGATGTCATCGTGGTGGGGGGCGGTCATGCCGGGACAGAAGCCGCCGCCGCCGCCGCTCGTTTCGGTGCCCGAACCTTGTTGTTGACGCACAAGCTGGACACTGTGGGGAGCATGTCGTGCAATCCGGCTATTGGTGGCATTGGTAAAGGCCATCTTGTGCGGGAGATTGATGCGTTTGATGGCCTTATGGGCAAAGCGGCAGACCGGGCCGGGATTCATTTCAAGCTACTGAATCGCTCCAAAGGGCCAGCGGTGCATGGGCCACGGGCGCAGGCGGATCGCTCGCTGTATCGGGCGGCTATTCAGGAGCTTCTAGCTACCACACCCAACCTGACCATGCTGGCCGGAGCAGTAGGCGACTTGATTGTTGAGCAAGGGCATGTCCGGGGTGTGATCTGTGAGGATGGTCAGCGTTTCTCTGCTGGGGCTGTCGTGCTGACGAGTGGCACCTTTTTGCGGGGTGTGATCCATACGGGGCGGGTTAGTCAGCCAGCCGGACGTATTGGTGATGCCCCTGCCACGCAGCTAGGGTCGCGGCTGGAAGCTCTGGGGCTAAAAATGGGCCGCCTAAAAACTGGCACCCCGCCCCGTCTGGCCCGTGATAGCATCAACTGGGAAGCCTTGCCCGCCGATGAGGGCGATGCTGAGCCGGAAGCCTTTAGCACGCTGACAACTTCGCTACCCAATAAGCAGATTGTTTGCCGCATCACGCAGACAACGCCGCAGACGCATAAGATCATTGAAGATAACCTGCATCTTTCGGCCATGTATGGCGGTGAGATCACCGGACGGGGACCCCGTTACTGCCCGTCCATTGAGGATAAGATCGTCCGTTTTGCAGGACGGGACAGTCATCAGGTGTTCTTGGAGCCAGAGGCACTACCGGGCAATCCGGGCGGAGAGTTGGTCTATCCCAACGGCATCAGCACATCCTTACCCGCCGATGTACAGGCGCAGATGATCGCTTCTATGCCGGGGCTGGAGACAGCCCGCATCGTCACTCCCGGCTATGCCGTAGAATATGATTATGTTGACCCACGGGAACTACGCCCGTCTCTGGAGCTGCGGGCCTTGCCCGGTCTGTATCTTGCCGGGCAGATCAATGGGACGACTGGTTATGAGGAGGCTGGCGCACAGGGGCTTTTGGCCGGGCTGAATGCGGCTCGTGCTGTAGGAGGTAAGGAGCCGCTGACGCTGGGGCGTGAGGAATCTTATCTCGGCGTGTTGATTGATGACCTGACCTTGCACGGCATCAGCGAACCTTATCGCATGTTCACGTCACGGGCAGAATATCGTCTGCTGTTGCGGGCTGATAATGCTGATCTGCGTCTCACTCCCAAGGCTATTGAAGCGGGTTGTGTTGGGCCAGAACGTGAAGCAGCATTCCGGAACACCGTGCGCCAGATTGATGAGGCGATGGAAGAAGCCCGGAAACCGGCCTTCCTACCCCAACACTTGCGGGAGCATGGCATTGAGGTTTCGCAGGATGGGCGGCGGCGCAGCCTGCTGGATGTGCTGGCCACACAGGCTGATGAGGCCCAAATCGCTAGCCTTGCCCCGTGGTTTGCCGCTTTGCCGGTCCGTATTGGGCGGCATGTGCAGACAGAGGCCCGTTATGGTGGGTATCTGCGCAGGCAGGAGCGGGAGATTCAGCAGTTGAAAAGTGAAGCTGCACTGCGCTTGCCGGATGATCTGGATTATGGGGCAATCGGGGGGCTGAGTCAGGAAATGCAAGAGCGGTTGAGTGCCGCCCGTCCTGCTGATTTTGCCGCTGCGGGGCGTGTCCGGGGTGTGACCCCGGCGGCTCTTGTTGCTCTGCTTGCTTATGTCAGGAGCCGTACATGATGACGCATGTTTCACATGAAACAGAAAAGAAGCTCGCTCACTTTGCCAGCTTGCTGACCTGTTGGAATGAGAAGATCAATCTCGTTAGCCCAAAGGATATTGCTCATCTGCGCCAGCGTCATATTGAGGACAGCCTCCAGCTTGTCCCCCATATTGCCGCCGGTGCCCGGATAACAGACCTTGGCTCTGGTGGTGGGTTTCCTGGCTTAATCGTGGCGATTGCCACGGATAACCCGGTCACGCTGATTGAATCTGATCAGCGCAAATGTGCTTTTCTGCGGGAGGCTGCCCGGGAATGTGGTGCCCGGGTTACCGTGCTGGCAAAACGGATTGAACAGGCGGATGTTGAGCCGGCAGACATTGTAACTGCCCGTGCGCTAGCTCCCCTACCCCAGCTGCTCGACTGGGCACGCCCCCTGCTGAAGGAAGAAGGTTATTGTCTCTTCCTCAAGGGAAGAAAAGCATCAGATGAGTTGACCAGTGCCCGCTCCGACTGGCACATGACATATGAAACCCTTCCCAGTCGAACAGACCCTGACGGGGCCCTTCTCAGGATCAGTGATTTCAGACGTGTCTAAAGCTGCCTCACACACTCCGCACATTATCGCTATTGCCAACCAGAAGGGGGGTGTCGGCAAAACGACCACCAGCCTGAATCTGGCGGCGGCTCTGGCACGGCATAAGCGTGTCTTGCTGGTGGACCTAGACCCGCAAGGGAATGCGTCTACCGGCCTCGGGCTGGAATATGATGAGCGTGGCCGTGGGACTTATGGTGCCCTGCTGGAGGATGCTCCTTCTGAGACACTCCTGCGCTCTAGCGTTGTGCCAAAGCTGGATGTCATGCCCGCTAATGGCGACCTAGCTGGTGCCGAGCTGGAGATGATTGATCAGGACCGCCGGGAATACCGGCTGCGGGACGCCCTGCAACCGTTGCTAAGCCGTTATGATATTATTCTGATCGACTGCCCGCCTAGCCTTGGATTGTTGACCCTCAATGCGCTTGTTGTGGCTCAGAGCGTGCTAGTGCCGCTGCAATGTGAGTTTTTCGCTCTGGAAGGGATTAGCCAGTTGGTTCGTTCCATCGAGCGGGTGCGTCTAGCCTTTAATGCAGACTTGCATCTGGAAGGGATCGTGCTGACGATGTTCGATACCCGTAACAATTTGTCTGCTCTGGTTGCAGAAGATGCACGGGGTTTCTTTGGGGATCAGGTTTTTAAAACGATGATTCCTCGTAATATTCGTATTTCCGAGGCGCAGAGTCATGGCCGTCCCGTCATGGATTATGCCCGCAGCTCTACTGGGGCATTGGCCTATGAGGCTCTGGGAGCTGAGCTGTTGAAACGGCTGAAGAAGAAAGGCTGAGCGACATGGCTAAGAAGGCATCCCCCTCCTCCCGCAAACTTGGCCGGGGTCTGGCGGCTCTTCTGGGGGATCAGGCCCCCAATCTGGCCCGTGTCGGCGCCCCACAGGGGGAGGTTCATACTCCGTCCCAACCGGGGAGTTTGGGGGTGGACCTTCTGGCCCCCAGCCCTTTCCAGCCTCGCCGCGATATGAATGAGGATCGCCTTGCAGAACTGGCTGATTCCATCCGCTCCCGTGGGGTGATTCAGCCTATTCTTGTCCGGCCGGACCCGGAACAGAAGGGGCGGTATCAGATCATTGCTGGTGAACGCCGCTGGCGGGCTTCCCAGAAGGCGGGTCTGCATGAAGTGCCGGTTTATATCCGTCAGCTTGATGATACGGATGCTATGGCGGCCGCTATGGTTGAGAACCTCCAGCGGTCGGATCTGAACCCCGTTGAAGAGGCAATGGGCCTGCAAAGGCTACTACAGGAGTATAGCCTGACGCAGGAAGAACTTGCTGGGGCGATTGGCAAGTCTCGTTCGCATATCACCAATACCATGCGTCTGTTGAACTTGCCGGAGGCGGTTTTGGTCCAGTTGCGGGATGGTGGGCTGAGTGCTGGTCATGCCCGTGCTTTGCTGGGTCATCCTGACCCGGTAGCTGGTATGGCGGAGGTGCTAGCAAAGGGATTGAATGTCCGTCAGACAGAAGACCTTGTGGCCCGTCTGAACAAGGCTGCCAGTGAGGACAAGGTCGCTGCGGCCCCTGCCCCGGAGATCACCCGGTTGGAGGAAGACCTTTCTGCCCGTTTTGGCCTGAAAACGCAGATCCGGTTTAACGGAAAAAGTGGCTCATTGAAGATCAATTATTCATCTTTGGAGCAGTTTGAGGCTTTGATGGCCCGTCTGACCGGGTAAGGCTAATTTTTTTGATGAAATGTTTAAAATCCTCTTGTCAGGTTTGATAAGGGCTGATAGATAACCATCCATCGGTTACCGATTGTGGGCACATAGCTCAGTTGGTAGAGCAGCTGACTCTTAATCAGCGGGTCCTAGGTTCGAGCCCTAGTGTGCCCACCACAATCGGCCGATTTCCCTTGAAAAAATGTAAACAGCTTTCCAGATGCCAGCGGCAGGACACTCAACTTTGTGTTTTTTGCTGGAAAGATGATGATACCTTTTCTCCTTAAGACGTGTCTCTCCGCCGTGCTTGTGGCCTCTATCGCTACGGTGGCCCGTCGTTTGCCGGCTTTGGGAGCTCTTATTGCTTCATTGCCACTTGTTTCAGTGCTGGGGATGCTTTTCCTTTGGGTTGAAAAGCCTGATCGGGAACTGATGGCTACTCATAGTGAGGCGACCTTCTGGTACGTTTTGCCATCCTTGCCTATGTTTTTATTAATTCCGTTTCTATTGCGGCGTGGCTGGCCCTTTTGGGGTAGTCTGGCGGCTGGTTGTGTGCTGACTATTCTGCTTTATCTTGTCGTGGTCTGGTGTGCTCGTCGGTATGGAGTGGCATTGTAAGTCCTTAATCGGGGCATAATGGAGAATATATTTTCAATTGAAATAAATAGATAAACATTGACTTTCTGTTTATTTTCGAGAAGGGTTAAGTCTTCTTTTTTAGGAGACAAGAAATGCAGAGCGGCAACCCATTCGATTTTTACATAAAATGTATTAAAAATTACGTTACATTTAATGGTCGGGCAAATCGCCCTGAATATTGGTATTTTGCGCTATTTAATTTCCTTATTTCTATCGGCCTGTTATTCGTTAGCCGTATCATAGGTACTGATATCCTGAGAGGGCTATATGTCCTTTTCAGTTTTCTTCCTAGTATAGCTGCTGGGGTACGGCGGTTACATGATACAGACCGTTCCGGCTGGTGGCTTCTATTGCCTATCGTGAATATCATCTTTCTTTGTTTGCCGGGGACGCCGGGGGACAACAGGTTTGGCCCGCAGCCGGGTGATGATAGAGCCTGAGAGATAGGCCTTTAATAAGTGTTGCTGGATGGCTGGTAGCTTTACAGGTGCCAGCCATTTTTTATGGTCGTAAGTGTTTCGGGATGATGACGTGTTCCAGCATGTTAAACTTATAGGCCTTTTGTAATTTGTTAGGGCGAACTCGGGTGCTATCTGCTTCTGCCATATTGCTGTGAAGTGCTTTGTGTTGGCTGATGAAAGTCGGGGAGGAAGATACAAGGCACTTTATGCGGGCGGCCTTACCATAAGTCTGTTATGGACAGGCAGGACAGGATAGGATGGCAGCGTCAGGAAAGATGAGAGTGCTATGCGTGTAAGCGAGTTCAAGCCTCGGTCGGTCGCAGGGCGGCATCAGCCGGTGATAGCCTTGGTCGGGTGCGATGGAAGTGGGAAGTCCACCGTGGGGACGGCCCTGCTGGCGTTGTTGCAGGCCGAACGGCCAACAGCGTTCTGCCACTTGGGCAAGCAGGCAGGTAATTTGGAGCGGACGCTAGCCCCCTTCCCCCTAATCGGCCCGTATGTGACGGGCAAGGCTAAGAAAGAGAATAGCAAGATACAGTCCGGCAAAAAGGCTGGTGTGCTGGCAGCCGTGTCGGGGTTTGTATTGTCCATGCGGCGGGTGCTGCGTTACGGGCTTATGCGGTATAAGCATGAGCAGGGCATGACGATACTGACGGATCGCTACCCGCAGAATAGCGTTCCCGGTCCTATGGACGGCCCTACTTTGGCGAATTTGAATCGTGATGGTGTTTTGTTCCGGCTCTTTAGCGGGGTAGAACGGACGCTATATGCACGGATGGCTCGGTTCAGGCCGGATGTCGTCATACGGCTTAATGTCGATCTGGAGACAGCCTTACGGCGCAAGCCTGATCATGTGGCCTTCAAGTTGGCTCGCAAGATTGATGACCTTTCAAGGCTAGATTTTGCAGGGGCCCCCATCGTTGATATTGATGCGACCGAACCTCTGGCACATGTGCTGGCTCAGGCGGAGGAAACGGTCCGTAAGGTATTGGCGCTATATCCCCAAGCCGGTCAGGCTGGAAGCAGCCCTCATAGTGGTGGACAGGCTGGTCGTGCGGGCAGGTTAGTGTCGCTTGTTGGGTGTGATGGGTCCGGGAAATCCAGCATCAGCCAATATCTGGTCCAGCATTTTTCTGAAACACGACCGGCGGTTTATGGGTATCTTGGCCTGGGTTCTGGTGATCTCGGGCGGCGGATTGGCACCCTGCCCTTCATCGGTGCTGCACTGGAAAAGAAGCTGAATAAAAAGGCCAAGAAGGCCCGGACCAAAGGCGAGAAAATGCCGGGTTTGTTGACAGGAATTGTTCTGTTTGCTTTCTCTTTGGTGCGGCTGAAGCGTTTTTGGCGGGTTAAGCGAGCTGTAGAGAAGGGCTTTCTTGTCGTGACGGATCGTTATCCGCAGATGGAAGTTCCCGGCCAGTGTGATGGTCCCGGCCTTTCAGCGGCCTATAGTCATAATCCGCTGATCCGTTTTCTGGCGTGGTTGGAGTGTGGCATTTACCGCAAAATCGCGGCCTTTAAGCCCGATCTAGTCATTCGGTTGAATGTGGATGCAGAGACAGCACATAGTCGCAAACCGGATCATGATCTGGAGGCTCTGCGGGTCAAAGCGGAGCTTATGCCGCAGTTGACCTTTAATCATGCACCGTTGGTTGAGGTCGATGCTCGGCAGTCCTACGAGGCTGTGCAGCAGGAAGTACTATCTCTGCTGGAAAAATACGAGCTTGTCTGACGAGCGGGTTCTCTCTGTTGCACCGGGCTGGTTAATGTAGCCAGCCCGGTTTTTTATTGTTTAACGAGGGCAGCGTTTCAGGAAAGCCTGAAGCCGCTGGGGTATCTCCTCCGGTGATTGAAAGCGGTCTCGCCGGTAATCCTGCGTTCCCTCCAGCTTTTTCTCAATCAATCCATCATGGAAATCGCCCATCAGGCCGTTGATCGTAGCCAGATATTCGGAAAGCTGGTTTAGTTTTTGTGAGGGGCGGATCGTGCGCAATGTATCATTGAAGGCCACACGGCGGCTGATGATTTTACGCATGACATGGAATTCATGGCCCGTTGTGGAATCTAGCTTGCGGATCAGCTTTGCCAGTTTGGCATTTTCTTTCTTCTGATAAGCAATGATTCCGGCCGTATTGTCTTCTTTCCACAGGGCTATCGGTGCTGCGATGAGCCAGTAATAAGCTGGTGATAGAGCCACCCAGAGGATAAGACCGTTAGTCAGGGTTGCTCGTCTCTGATGGTTTTTAAAAGCATCCTGCATATTGCCCATGACGATGGTAATGAGATGCAGCAGGATCGGATAGCGGTGATGCCGGGTAAAGTTGGCACAGGCAAAGCGCATATGTTTGAACTTGGCCCGTGCATATTTAAAGGCTAGCTGTTCTTCTTCACTAGCCTTGCCAGAAAGGGCAATCTTCAGGATTAGGCGGCGGAAGGCCTTGCGGTCCACACCATGCTCCAGAAGCTGCCAGCAGAGATTATAGCCATCTTTGATCTCGGCCATCTCACAGGTTGGCAGCACGTCATCCGGCAGTGGCGTGTCAGGATGAGGAACATCATCAAGAAGGACATGCTCAAAGACGGTATCCAGCATCTTCTGTGGGAAAGCCGGTGTGCTGCGGCGGCTGGCAGAAGGGCGGAAGGGGAAGATGGGCATGGGTTTGGCTCGTCTCCTGATGAGGTTTAGCTGCCTGATGCAGTAGGCAGGTTGCTATTTTGGCGGGTTTCTCTTTCGTGCGGGAGGATAATTTTATTCCGGCGCAGATAGGTCATACCCATCATGACGAATGTAGTCATGGTAGCGAAGAATATGCCAAGAGCATAGGCAAGCCCTGCGCCGTTTAGGCCATAATGATGGCCCATATAGATGAGGAGCGGGACATACAGAATGACGGAAACAAGCTGTGCCAGCATGATATAATGGGAGCGTCCGGCTGTGTAGAGGACGCCCTCCATAGGCAGACCAGCGGTGAAGAAGACCAACGATGGCGACATCCACATCATCAGGGTGGCTGCATCACCAAAGCGGTGGCCGAACATGCTGATGACAGGTTTTCCGCCCACATAGACCACCAACATAGCCAGTAGCCCTAACGCACCGGAAAGAACACTTGTCCGCAGGGCTAGCTTCCAGGGGGCGGAGGTCCGTGGGTTCATGAGAACAACTTCTGGATAATAGCTTTTCTCCAGCAGCTTGGCAGGCCGCTGGACAGCATCCAGAAATTCCATGGATAGGGAATAGAGACCCGCAGCTGATGTGCTGACAATCTTACCCACGAGTAGTTTGCTGATCGGCTCCCAGACTGTTTCCAGAATAGTAGTGATGCTGGCTGTCCAGACGAAGCTCCACATGCCTTCGGGCATCTGCCGGGCTGCCTTCATGATGCTGGGGCGTAGCCCTTTGAGCAGATCATGGCGTTTTAGCTCAAGCAGGGCCGTGCCCCAGAGATAGAGTTGCCCGGCAAGGAGGGCCAGATACCAAGCGATGACAAACCCGGTCAGCTTGGTGCCGCTCAACAAGGCGAACAGGCAGCCAATGGCACGGACGGTCGGTGTGATGAGCTGCTGGCGTGAGACGAGGTCTATGCGGTCGAAAAGTCGGAGGATCCCATAGGCTGCCGTACTGCCCATACCGGGGATCAGTGTGCAGTAGAGCAGCACCAGCAGGGTGGGTTTATCATGGATGCCCAGCGTCTTGCCCAAGCAGAGAAAGGCCAGCATACCAAAAATCATGGAGACAAGCCCGGCACAGATATCCAAACCAATGGCCAGATTGATACTGGTTTGGACAGTCTGACGTTCGCCTTTTTGCCAAGGAACGGCAGCATAATGCAGGACGATCTGCCAGCTTTGGAATTGGCCGATAGCTGCTACGGTTTCGATATAGGAGGCAATTAGGGTTAGGACACCGAAGTCATGAGGGTGCAGTGCTCGCCCGGTCATGACCAAGGCAGCAAGGCCTACCACGGCTCCGATTAGTTTGGTTGAACCCAGCTTCCCCGCATTTTTTAGAACAACGCGGAACAGATCATCCTTGAACCACTCCTTCATTCTGCGGACTCTTGGAAGTCAGGAAGTTCGTTGATGGCAACCACTCTCCAATATCCAGCAATATGCTCGATGATGCTCAGGGAAAGATTTTGGATGCAGAGGCGTAATGCGGTGTCCACGGGAATGTCCAGACAGTGGGACAGTGCCATACGGATCGCTCCGCCGTGGCTGAGGACGATCATGTCCTGTCCAGTATTCTGCTGGGCGTAATTATCCAGTGCCTGACCGATGCGCTGGCGGACATCCATCATACTTTCTCCCCCCGGGGGGCGTTCATCCGCAGCGATAGACCAGAAAGGGGGGGCTGGCTTTTTGAGCAAGGCAGGGAACGTGTCATGAGGGGTGCCATTCCACTCCCCTATGGACTGCTCGATGAAAGCGGGGTCTATTTCCATAGGGGCAGAGAAATTTCCAGCTTTTTGGATAGTCAGTCCGGTTTTGCGGGCCCGCTGGAGGGGAGAGGAAAACCAGAGTGCTTGGCGGGGTAGACGGCGGGCAAGTGCTTTGTAAGCGGGCTGTTGGTTGCTGAGGTGCTGGGGACAAAGAGGCACGTCTAGCGTGCCATACATGGTCTGTCGTGCCGTCTTTTCTACAATAGCATGACGCACCAACCAGAAGCGTGTCACCCCGGTGGGGAGGCTTGGTCCATCCAGAAAATGTTCCTGAGGGTCTGGCATGGCGGGGTGCGTCACGGAAAAATCTCTCAAATAGGTCAAAAGGTCGTTATCACCCCGCCGGGGCAGGAATGATGGACCGATCAGAATTTCATGATAAGGGCGCATAGCGGGGAAAGGAACCGCTCTCAAGGAGAAGTTTTATAATTTGTGGTAACTGTCATCCTTTTGGGAGTGTCCATTCCGTTCTAAAGTCAGGCCGGATATCTGATGGTCATGAGGGAGACAGACAGAGATGAAAATTTCAGCAGGACCGGTCACGTCACCGTCTTTCTGGTACAAGCTGTTTCGGACTGTCTGGCCGAAGAGTGATAATGAGGTGTTCGTACTGGATGGGAAATGGGTGATCCTGTTTCATGTCATTGTTGTGGCCGTCCTTGTTATTTTTCATTCAATTCTGATGAATCTTACGGATTTCTGACGGGGGTAGTTTTCGCCTCATGCGGGCACAGGCCAGCAGGTAAAGGCCAACCCCGCCCAGACTAATCCAGAATGGCAGTGGGATGTTGCTATACCATGAAAGGACCAGCCCACCCCATGAGAGCAGGAGCGCACCCAGTACGGAGCAGGCTATCCCTCGGAGGGGAGAGAGTTCTAGCTTTAGGGCGGCAGAGGCCGGGCCGATCATCAGGCTGAAACAGAGCAACGCCCCGGCGATTTCTGCACAGGCAGCGGCAGCAAGGGCGGCGAGGAGAAGAAAGAGCTGCCCTAGTCGGGTTGATGAGAGGCCCTGTGCCTCTGCGAGGCTAGGGCAGAGGCTGATGAAAAGCAGAGGCCGCCAAAGAAGGGCCAACCCAGCGAGGCAGGCCACCACTAGCCCTGCAAGTAGGCCCAGTGTTGAGCTATCTAGCCCTAGAACATCACCAAAAAGCAGTGTCGTTGTTTGGGATGATGCTTCATTGGCTTCATGCAGGCACCAGATGCCAATGCCTAGACTGGCGGCTAGAATGAGCCCGGTTATCGTATCCCGCTGGGCGGGATGCCCCCTGCCCTGCTGCTCCCGTCCCATAAAGAAACCGCCCATCATGCTGGCCGCCACCATGCCCATGAGTGGAGGAAAGTGCAGCCACACA
Source organism: Bombella intestini (assembly GCF_002003665.1). Classification (GTDB taxonomy): domain Bacteria; phylum Pseudomonadota; class Alphaproteobacteria; order Acetobacterales; family Acetobacteraceae; genus Bombella; species Bombella intestini. The sequence continues at coordinate 207,905 of NZ_JATM01000004.1, read as the reverse complement.
GCTGCCGCCGCCCCGCTGAAACCAATGTGAGGTAGAGCGTGGGCGGCAAAGGCCTGTCGCCGCAGCAGCATGAGCCATCCTAAACTACCAGCCAGTAGAGAGACCAGAAAACAGCCCAGAAAAGCATGTTGCATGAAAGGGAAGGTAAAGAGGCCGGGTTCAGACATACAGCGTGCCTTCCTTTAGGGTGATCTCTCGTATGGGCAGTGGGAGGTTTTGGGTCTTTAGAGGGCCATGAGCCGTGATGAACAGGTTTGTCCCGTTGCGCTGGTGAAGTCGAGCAAAGAGCTGAAGAAGGGCCTCATGGCTTTTAGGGTCCAGCGCAGCGAAAGGTTCATCAAGAATAAGCAGGTCTGGAGTATTGGCGAGAGCTTGCGCTAGTGCCACTCGCTGCCGTTCCCCGCCGGAAAGAACGCCTAGTGGCTTTCCTGCCAGGGGGAGAGCTCCGGTTTCTTCAAGAAGGGTCTTTGCTTTGTGGCGGGTTCTGTTGAGGAGAGGAATACCCCAATGCGTTCCCTTCAGGCAGGCCATAACATGACTGATAACGGGTAGCATGGGGGCTGTATCATCGGCTTTCTGGGGCATGTAACCACAATGCTGACGGGCTTTAACGGGAGGCCGTCCATTGATGAGAAGTTGCCCGTTTTGCAGAGGAAGCAGTCCCATGAGGGCCCGGAGGAAGCAGGTCTTCCCAGCCCCGTTATGGCCACGCAATATGGTCAGCCCTTCCAGAGGAAGGTCTAGCGTGGCGTGGTGTAGGATGGAGTGCCTGCCGACCTGAAGGTTGACGTCCCGGCAGGAAAGATGGGCCTCTTTCATGGCTGGGATTGGATGGGGGCAGTTTGGGAGGCTGTTTGTTTCAGGGCCTCTTCAAGTGACGTCAGAATGGTGTTCAGCCAGTCCTGCCAGTGCTGCTTAGCTGGGAGGCTCTCTCCAATGGCAATGAGAGGAATACCCGCCTGTCGGGCCATCTCCTCTACTCTGCTAGCCTGAGGCGCGCTGATGGCCGGGTTATAGACCATAAAGCGGATGGTTTTCCGTTGGATGGCGGTTTCCAGCTGGGCGGTATCATAGGGAGCGAGGCCAGATTCATTCATCAAGGCTCGGGCCCAGCTCTGGTCTGTCATTTCCAGCCCTGCGGCTAGAAGGAGACGTGCACCAGCGGGTTCAGTCATGGCGAAAGGTGCGCCGTGATGTGCCTGACTGATGGTCTGGAGACGTTCGGAGATCAGGTCGATCTGTTTTTCGAACAGAGCAAGGCGGTTGCTGATGTCCTGATGGTTTTGTGGTGCTCTCTCTATAAGCCATGCGGCGATCTGCTGGGCTGTTTTTCGCACGGTGGGGAGGTCGAAAAAAAGATGTGGGTCATCCCCTGCCAGCCAGCCCGTGTGATCCGCAGCTATGAAGAGCGTTACAGAAGGCGGTAGAAGTTTTGCTGCCCAGTCATCATAGTTCGCTCCATTGAGCAGCACGGCATCACTCATAGCGAGCTGCCGGGCCATGAGCGGGGACGGCTGAAGATGGTGGGGGTCTAACCCTTCGCTGGTGATGAGGGCGTTTGTCCGCAACGCCGGGCCACCGATCTGCTGGGCAACATCGCACCATACGGGTTCCACGCAGGTCAGCAGCGGAGAAGCCTGCTCCTGCCCTGCTTTGGTTTCGGCAAGGGCCGGGTGGGGCAGCAGACCTGCCATCAGCAGCAGAAGGAAGGACAGGTAGGCGAAGGGGCGCAACAGGGACATGAGAGACTTTCAAGCCGTAAGCAGAGGTAATGTTATATAATAACATTCCAATCGCCTGCAAAGGAACGCCCGTTCTATCCTGAGGGCAGTAACCTTTTATCGAACGCTATGGCCGTTAGTGGTGTGCTGGCGTGTGTTGGGTATTGCTCTTCAAAATAAGCATTACGGTGTTGGTGCTATGACTGAAGTATTGTCAGAACAACCTTAATGATCTTCGCAGGATCGATATCTCACCGGATTATTGGTACCCCGTTGCTTGGTCGGAAGACCTCAAAGCTGGGTGTGTTCACAAATCGCATCTTCCATGAGGATAAGGACATCGTGGAGATGGGACAGAAGGCATGGAATAGGCAGGGTGGGGACCAAAATATTGAGGTTTTCCTCATCGTCAAAAAACTACGTCATTTGCTGCGTTCTGGTGGTGTCCCCCATAAAGAAGTGTCTTGGGAGAAGGCCGCTCAGCACGCCTGATAGGGATGGAGAGGCACGTTTTTATTGGCGGCCTCTCCTCGCCTTACTTATAACCAAAGAGATGGCGGAGATCGTCACTGAGATGCTGGAAGGCATCCTCATTGCTGCGCCGCCGTCTGTTGCCTTTTTCGGAGATAACCGTGACCGTTGCGGTCATGCCAGCAGCAAGGTTGAGGTCTGGCGGAATGGTATCCAGACTGATGCGGACAGGGATACGCTGGGCCAGCCGCACCCATGTATAGACGGGGTCCACCATGGGGAGGCCAAGGGTGTTTGTTAGGGCGTTCTTGCTGGCGATACCACGGGTAATGCTGCTTACATGCCCATAAAGCGGCGTGTGATAACCCATTAGGTCCATGCGGACTGGGTCGCCTATACTAAGGTCGTGGACTTTCACTTCCTCAAAATACCCGTCTACCCAGAACGAATTTGTGTCGATGACATGAATGTTCACCTGCCCCGCAGAAGCGAAGTCACCCGGTCTCATAGTCAGGTTAGTGATGATGCCATCTATGGAGCTGCGAACAGTTGTGCGATCCAGATTGATTTGAGCCTGTTTGCGTTGGGCGAGTGCCGTATTGTAAATGGCCCTAGCTTGCTGGGCTAATGCCTCATATTGCGTCTTTTCTTCCTGCGAGACAGCCGTGCCGGGAATGGCATGGCGCCACCGGGCCTGATTCAGGCGGAAGTCGAGGTCTGCCTTGGCCTTGTTTACATCCGCATCGGCCTTTTCAAGGGCGACCTGATAGTCGAATGGGTCGATGACATAAAGCACATCCCCGGCATGGACCTGCTGGTTGTCATGCACTGGCACGGTGAGGATTTGCCCGGAAACACGAGGGGCAATATTAGCCACCTGAACACGAACCTGCCCGTTACGGGTCCAAGGAGCGGCGGTGTAATAATCCCAGAGGACAACAGCTACGAACCCGGCCACGCAAAGGATGGAGGCCGTGACAGAAAAACGGATGAGGCGATAGGCACGGGTAAACACTGGCAGCCTTATAGCAGGATGGTGAACAGGCCGAGCAGGCAGATCATAATGGCGAATTGTGCCAAGGGCGGATTGGCAAAGAAACGCCAGAGCCGCAACCACTGGAGGATGAGGCGGAGCAGGAATGTCCCCAGCAGGGCAAGGGCCAGATCGATGATGAAGGAAGAGACAAACAGTCCGTCCAGATTGATGACCAGATGGCGCATTACCATCTCCTGCGTCCTATTCCGTAGTGGCGAAGAGCAGATTTATTCTCTTGGAGGAGAAAGCGAACTTCTTCCAGCCCTGCTGCACAGAGAACAGCCACAACATAGGCCGGTTTGGAGGAGGAAGACACCTGAGAGAGCATCTTTTCTGCCATGAGGGAGAGATGCTCCGCCAGTGAAAAGAGTTCCATATGGCTCATGTCTTTTTGTGTGGTTTCAGCTAGCTGGGCCAGTTCTGGGTACTGGCGGGCTGTTTTGAGGTCTAGCTCCAGTCGGGCCAGAGCCGTTGTGAGGTCGGCTAGGCTGATGAATCGTTCGCAGATACGCCATGCCGCTTTGCCTTTGCTGGCCTCGCTGATGGTGCGGCTTAGCGTGTAGAGCTGGTGGAGTCTGTCATATTTACGGCTGAGCAAGGCCGGTGTGAAAGCGGGAGAACGAGAAGAAAACTGGCGTTCCAACTCGTTGGCGATGGAGAGAGTGATGCGGAAACGTGTCTGCCGTGGCTGTGGTGGGATGAATTTGATGAGAAAGAAGGCAGTGATCCCCGCCGCACAGAGATAGAATGTATTGCGGTCCACAAAACTGAGGAAGTTATAGTCGTGGTGGTTGTTCAGCCCCAGAAAGACGAAGAAAAAAGGTGCGTAATGTGAACCCATGGCGGCTGTGGCCGGATTCATGATGAGCAGGCAGCTGATGGTGACCTGAAGGAGCATGATGATGGCCATGCTGGGCACCGTGCTGGTGTGTGGCAGGATGAGGAAGGATGTGATCCCGGCTGTAATGATGCCGAGTGGCGTACCGACCAAAATACCCCGGCCAAAGGTGGCACTATTAGGCTGGGTAACACCCAGACACAGCAGCATGGCGCATTGAGAAAGGGCCGTGGAGGCATTGGGTTGCCCACTGCCGATGAAGAGGGCCGCCGCTACACTGAAGCAGAATAGCACTCTGATAGCGTTGATGAACGCTGCCACTCTGTCCGGATGGAAGGCAAACTGGCTCATGGCCTTTACCTTACCCAGAGGAGCCGCCTTCAGAAGTGTGTTGAGTCCTTTGCGGCTGCTATGGCGGCTGGCGATCAGGCTGGCAGTGCGCTCCAGACGCCACGCATCGGCTCGGGTTAGGCGGGGGGTATCCGCTGGCAGGCGGTCAAGCAGGTCGGTCATAATGGTCGTCCGGTCCGTGCCGGATGGGGCGTGTATGTCCGAGCGTGTCAGTGCCATGACAGCGGGGTTTATAGTGGCATGGCGCATGAGGAAGAGCAGGCTGCGGCAGCAGGATAGGGCCGTGACCATACCGATCAGACAGACCTGTGCCCCTTTTGCTCGGAGTCTGCCTTTGGTGAGTTCCGTGCGGGTGTCATGCACCTGATGAGCCAGAGAGAAAACGGTACTAGAGAGGGCGATGGTCTCTAGTGAGGTCAGGGTAGGTGTTGTGTCGTCTAGGGCGAGGTGGGTTTCATGGCGCGCTTCCGCAGCCACTTTCTGAAGGCCACGCACAAGCCGGGGCCAGACATGCGGCGTGCCAGAAAGCAGAGCGACCGTAGCGATGGAGGCTACCCCGATCATCACGGTGGACACACGAGCGATCGTGACATGAAAAGCATTTTGTGGGGCATCAATATGGGCAATGGCGATCAGGGCCACGACATAGCCGGACAGTAACGCCCCATAGGCCCGGAACCCCCGGCGTAATGTGCCGACATAGGCGCATATGGCCATCCAGATGGCGCATCCGCCGAGCAGAATCTGACGTTCCTGCCCAAACATGGAGATGAGGCAGAGTGCGACTACGCCCCCAATTAGGGTTCCTACGACACGGTAAAAGGCTTTGCTGAGGGCCTGCCCCCGCAGAGGCTGAGCCAGCAGCATAACTGTTACAGCGGCACTGGCAGGGGATTCAATTTGTGTCCAGAAGGCGACAAGAAGGGAGAGTAAGAGGGCCGCCCAAGTGCGGAGGGTAAACCCCCACCAGCCGGGAGGAAAAACCACTCTGGCACCATGACGCAGGCGGGTCGTAAGTGTGGGGTGAGCCTGCATCAGGAAAGAAACATGGCTGAAGATGATGTGGCAGTACCGGCGATAGAACCAGACGGGCTATCCGACCAATGCTTCACATGAAACAAATTGTAAGAGGAAATATGGTGGAGCCAATCGGGATCGAACCGACGACCTCTTGAATGCCATTCAAGCGCTCTCCCAACTGAGCTATGGCCCCACTTTTTACGGTGCATCCGTAATGCATCGCGTGGGGAGTGTATAGCGTCACACAGGAGAGAAAGGCAAGGGGGTAAAGGCACTTTTTTCCACAAAATATTATCCCCTGTATTCAGGGAGTCTGTCGGTTTGTTTTCATGCTGTCAGGGCACCTTGTTGCCGTAAGGCCGCCAGTAGGGGAAGAAGCGGCAACCCTGCAATGGCATCACTGCTGCCAGAGACAGATTCAAAAAGCTGAATGCCCAGACCCTCGATCCGGTAGCACCCAACGCAGGCCAGAAGAGCAGTGCCCTCCTGCTGGAGATATTGGGTTAGAAAATCATCTGAGAAGGACCGCATGGTCAGTGTTGGGCTGCTATTGTGGGACCAGAGAGCCTGCCCGTCTCGCCAAAGTGTTACGGCAGTGTGGAGGGTGTGTGTTCGGCCCCGCAATGCTAGAAGATGGGTACGGGCTTCTGTTAGGTCAGCCGGTTTGGCAAAGGCCTGTCCGTCTAGTCCCAGAATTTGGTCTGCGGCGATGATGAGCCGCCCGATGTGCTGGGGGGACGCCGCTTCTGCCTTGGCGTGGGCTAGTGCAAGGGCTGTCTCTTGTAAGGATAGGCCCTTCTGCTCCGCCTGCTGGCGCAGGGCATCTTCATCCACATCCACGGGGCTTACAGTCACGGTGACACCAGCCGCATTAAGAAGCTGGCGGCGTATGGTAGAACCGCTGGCAAGAACGGGCATGAAGGGTACTCCTTACGGTCTGTTGAGCAGCCGCTATCATATCAGTTCCTCTTGCGACAGCGTCTACATTACATAGTTGAACATAGTTGACGCCCGCCGCTCCTGCGGGGCAAGGATAATCCTACGGATGCCATACAATGGATATGGCCGTGGCGGGGGCACGTCACCCCCTCCCCTTTCCCGGGATATTGAACAAGGTACAGGCATGAAACAACAGGACAGAGCCGCCCCTATGGGGGGGGAGACACAGAACAAGCCGCTTCTGCGGGCTTTGAAGGGTGAGGCTGTCTGGCCGCCGCCTGTTTGGCTTATGCGGCAAGCGGGGCGTTATCTGCCAGAGTTCCGGGCTATGCGGGAGCAGGCGGATTTCATCACACGCTGTATGACCCCCGATATCGCTGTGGAACTGACCTTACAGCCCATCCGCCGCTATGGCATGGATGGGGCGATTTTGTTCTCGGATATTCTCATTCTGCCATGGGCTATGGGCCAGGACCTGCGCTTTGAGGAAGGGCGCGGCCCTGTGATGACCCCCATTCGCAGCGAGGCAGACCTTGCCCGGTTGAATGAAGGGCGGATGATGGAAGCTGTGGCCCCCGTGCGGGAGGCCCTGCGCCGGTTGCGGGTGGAACTGCCAGCAGAAACAACCTTGCTAGGCTTCGCTGGTAGCCCCTTTACTGTGGCGTGCTACATGGTCGAGGGGGGTAGCTCTCGTGATTTCGCCCATATCCGGGCGATGATGCAAAATGACCCAGCCCTGTTTGATAAGTTGATGGATATTCTGATCCGCAACACGGCTGAAATGCTGTGTGGGCAGATTGAGGCTGGGGCAGAGGCCGTCATGCTGTTTGATTCATGGGGTGGCATCCTCCCGCCGGAGGCCTTCCGCCGTTATGTTATTGAGCCGACCCGGCAGATCGTTGCCCATATTCGTGCCCGCCACCCAGATGTGCCGTTGATCGGTTTCCCCCGTCTGGGCGGCGTCATGGTAGCGGAATATGCTGAGAAGACTGGCATCAACGCCCTAGCCCTCGATACGGTAGCGGATATGGCTAAGGTGGCTGAAATGGTGCCCGAGACGGTGACCCTTCAGGGTAATCTTGATCCGATGATCCTGCTGAATGGCGGTGAGGCCTTGAAGACAGAAGCTCGCCGCATTCGGGATAGCCTTAAAGGGCGGCCACATGTGTTCAATCTGGGGCATGGGGTCATTAAAACCACGCCTCCGGAACATGTGGCCACGCTGGTTGAGACGATCAGGGACGTATAATCATGAAAGATGCACTGCGACCGGGACTGAAGCTGGTCATCTTCGACTGTGATGGTGTGCTGATCGACAGCGAAGGGCCATCCTGCCGAGCAACGGCGGGTTTTGCCCGGTCGCTGGGCTTGAACATTTCTGATGAGGAGGGGATGGCCCGTTTTTCGGGTAAAGCCCTACCGAATGTGGTGAAGGAGCTGGAGGTCGAGCTGGGCCATCCCCTGCCCCCCGGTACGAATACGAAAATGCGGGACAATCTCGTCAGGCTTATGCAGGAAGGTGTCGAGCCGGTGGAAGGGGCCATTCCTCTGCTGGAGGCTCTGGCGGCACGGCATGTTCCTGTTCGTGTTGGGTCTAATTCATCCATGGCAGAGATGGATGCAAAATTTGGTTTCACCGGGATGAACCGTCTTCTGCCAGAAGAGCGCATCCATTCCGCAGCGGATATGGGGACACCCAAGCCAGACCCGGCCGTCTATCTGCATGGTGCCGAGGTGGAAGGTGTCAGGCCAGAGGAAACTGTGGTGGTTGAGGATAGTGATACTGGGGCCGATGCAGCCCGGCGGGCAGGCATGTCCTGTATTTTGCTACGGCCAGCCTCTCATCCTCTGCCTGCTTTTTGGCCGGTAGAAGGATTTGTGCGGGTAGAGCATCTGGATGAGGTTATGCCTTTGCTGGAGGCTGCTTTGGCCCCGGCTTTCAAGTAGGGGTAGTCGTAAGATGGCTATAGAAGGCGTTGATGCTCGGAGCTGACGGCTGGGTCGGAACGTACGGGAGATAACTGGATTATGGTATTGTTTCTGCTAGACCATCTTAGCTGGTTTGTGTCGTTACACATCATGGCGTTTGTGTCATGGATGGCCGGGATGTTCTACTTGCCCCGTCTGTTTGTTTATCACACGCAGATCAAGGCAGGCTCCGAGGAGAGTGCCCGTTTCAGCTTGATGGAACGCCGCCTGCAGCGGCAGATCATGGCTCCAGCCATGATTGTGACGTTCTTTACAGGGGCCTTGATGGCCTCTCTACCCGGTGTTGTGAGCTGGTCTTCTGGCTGGTGGTGGGTAAAGGTTGTTTGTCTTCTGGGCTTGTTTATGTTCCACGGGGCCTGCGCCGTATGGCGTCGTGACTTTGCCGCCGGGCGGAACCGGCATAGCGAACGTTTCTACCGGATCGCCAATGAGGTGCCGACTGTCCTGATGGTCCTCATCGTCATTATGATTGTGGTACGGCCATAAGGGAGGGTATTTCCCCTCCCTTCCACGTTGCGGTGTAAAGTCTGAGCCTCTGATTAGTGAAAATGACGGTGTTTCTTCTTTCTGGCTGCCCGCTGCTCCTCGTCAGCTAATGCTTTTTTGACGAGTGTATGCTCATGGTGGCGGAGGAAAAGGAAAGAACCGACCAGAAGTGTCAGCATAACGGTGGCAAGCCCAATGCCGACAGGGCCGGTGAAGCTGTCAATCTGGCTGCCAAGCTCATAGGGAATGAGTACATAGCACGCCCCCCAGAGTACCCCCCCGAGGGCGTTATAGAGTGTAAAAGTCGGCCACGGCATCCGGGAGGCCCCGGCGAGAATGGCGATTAGGATGCGCAAGAAAGCAATAAAACGGCCTAGCAGCACACCAACCCCTCCGAAGCGGCGAAAGAGATAGCGGCCAAGAATGAGGCGGTCATTATGTAGGCCGACCTTGTGTCCGTGCTTTTCCAGCAGGCGATACCCGACCTGATAGCCAATGATATAGCCGATATTATCCCCAATGATAGCGCCGCTTATAGCCGAGATGATCAACCCTTCTGGGGTGAAATGGTGCGTATGGGAGGCATAAAGCGAAGCGAAGATAAGCAGGCTCTCGGCAGGCAGAGGGATGCCTGTGCTCTCCAGAAGGATAATGACTCCCAGTGTTAAATACGCATAGAGCGGGGGGAGATGTTCGAGAAAAGCAGAGAGATGCTGTATCAGGGGGGAGGCTTCCTCTAGGTAAAGGGGCACGCGGTTGCACCAGCCAGCCCAGCCGGAAGAATCGGTCCAGATGGCGGACTGCCCTGCCAGTTTTTCTTGCTTGCAGGATACCGGGGCAGTTCGAAATAAGGCAAGAGCGTTTTTGCAGGAGAGACACCATGATGTCACCCCCGTCCTCATCCCTTCCCTCCCTGCCCTGGGTCACACCAGACCTTATGACACGCCGGACACGCAGCTTTGCGGAAATACGAGCCGTGGAGGGCTGGGTTCTCTGGCAGGAGCGACGCCCTGATGAACAGGGAAGAAGTGTTGTAGTCGGGCGAGCACCTGACGGCACCCTGCATGACCTCACACCATCAGAGGCCCAGGTGGGCACGGACATGCATGTTTATGGTGGCGGGGCATGGGCTGCTGAATGTCACGGGCCGGATATGGTTGTGGTATTTAGTGATAGTAGAAAAGGGGGCCTTTGGCGCAGTTTCAATGGTCGTACCGCCCTCCCCCTTTGTCCCGCCACAGGGCCGGAGGGTGTGACGTATCGCTACGCCGACCTCTCCTTGCGTGATGGTCGGCTTGTTTGCGTCCGGGAAGTAGAAACAGCCACAGGTGAAGAACGGGCAGACCTTGTGGAAATTGACGCAGAGGGGATGATCCGCTCCCTCCAGAGTGGAGCGGATTTTTACATGTCTCCCCGTCTTTCGCCTGATGGCCGGTTTCTAACCTTCATTGCATGGCAGAATCCTCATATGCCGTGGACGGAAACGGGCCTTTATGTGACGGACCTTTCCGGCGCAGGTGGGACGCTTTGCCTTGCCGGCGGGACGGGGCAGGATTGTAGCGTGATGGGGCCTTTCTGGGATGGGTCGCGTCTTTATGCGCTGTCTGATGCTGCTCCGGTTGATGCCCCTTCCGGCTATGATCGACATTGGACGCCAGTTGCTTTTGAGCCTGAAAAATTGGCGGAATCTGATACCGTAGCATGGTATGCCTGCTCTCTACCCCCGGCCCCGGCTGAGGTGGGGCTTCCGGCTTGGGTGTTCGGGCAGAGTTGTTGTGCGGCTCTACCAGGCGGGCGGCTTTTGGCCCGTGCCGTACGGCATGGCGTGCCGGTGACCCTGCTTTATGAACCGGAATCCGGTTGGCAGAATGTGTTGGCTGGTGCTGTACCGGATGATGTCCCTGTCCCCTTGGGTGATGGGGAACGGTTTGCTTGGTTGAATAGCCCCCCCGATGCACCCCCTGCCCTGCTGATTGGTACGCTGGATGGTGCCGCTCAGGAACGGGAGATTGTTCGTCAGGCATGGGAGCTGCCATCCGATGTTGTGGCGGCGGATATTGCTTTGCCAGAAACGCTATCTTTCCCCGTGGAAGATGGGCTGGGGCCGCTTTATGCCCAGTTCTATCGCCCAGCACAGGGGCCGCATTGTGAGGCTGTAGCGGGGAAGCCGCCGCTTGTTGTGATCGTTCATGGCGGCCCGACTGGGCAGGCCCGGACAGACCTGTCCTTCAAGGTCCAGTGGTGGACATCACGGGGCTTTGCTGTGTTGGATGTCAATTATCGTGGCTCCACTGGCTTTGGTCGGGCGTATCGTGCTGCACTGGATGGACGCTGGGGAGTACTGGATGTGCAGGACTGCTGCCGGGCCGTTCAAGGTGTGATTGAGCAAGGGCTGGTGGACCCACAACGCTGTGTCATCCGTGGTAGCAGTGCTGGGGGGCTGACGGTCCTCTCCGCTTTGGCGCAGTCTGACCTGTTTGTGGCGGGGACATCCCTCTATGGCGTTACAGACCTGCGGGGGCTCGCTGAGGAAACGCACCGTTTCGAAGCCCGCTATTTGGATGGCCTTGTGGCGCCGTGGCCGGAGGAAGAAGAGGTCTATTTAGCCCGCTCGCCGCTTTCATGGCCGGAGAAGATCACGGCACCCGTGTTGTTCCTACATGGGGATGCCGACCGTGTCGTGCCGCTCTCTCAGGGGCAGGCTTTACAAAAGCAGCTTCTGGCATCGTCCTTGCATGTTTATCCGGGAGAGGGGCATGGCTTCCGGGATGCCGATGTGATTGCAGACTCCCTTGCTCGGGAGCTAGCTTTCTATCGGGCAGTGTTTGCCGGTGGAAAGAATGGCTAGTGCATTCTGTCCTTCCGGTGAGGGAGAGTCTGGCTGAGGCGGTGAATGACGGTAAGGGCGGCAATAAGGGCTAGAGAGCCGATGAGCGTGACGCCCAGAGCCTGACCGATCATCACCCCTTGGGGGCCATAATGGACGCCAACGGCGATGAAGGGGATCGTGCCTAATGTGGCCCGTCCCCAGTTGAAGGCAGTGGAATAGAGCGGGTGCCCCAGATTGTTGAAGGCTGTATTGGAGACAAAGAGCAGCCCAACAAACATGTAGCTGGCCACGGCCCAGTGGCAGAAGAGCCGCACCAGCTCTATCCCCGCTCCCTGAACATGGAATACATGGAGGATCAGCGGTTCGCATAGGGCGAAGGTCAGCCAATCCAGCCCAACACAGAGGGCTGTTAGCTTAAGGGCTGAGAGGAAGGTTTCCCTAACGCGGTCAGGCTGACGGGCACCCAGATTCTGCGCCATGATAGGGCCAACGGAGCCCGTTAGGGCAAAGACGAAGGCGAAGGCGACAGGCACCATGCGGTCTATCACCGCCTGCCCGGATACGGCCTCAAGCCCGAAGCGGGACATGGCATGCGTGACGATGAGATTGCCGATGGGTGTGGCCATGTTTGTGCCAATTGCAGGTAGGGCAATGGCACCGATGGACCGGCTAGCGTGGGGAATCATTTTTAGGCGGGGGCGTTCCAGCATGTCATGCCCCCGGAGGTTGAGAAATCCGCTCAGGGAAATGACGCAGCGTGAAAGCACGGTACTGATAGCTGCTCCCTCTAGCCCCAGATGCAGGCCAAAGATTAGTATGGGGTCTACGATGATCGTGCAGGCAGCCCCCGTTAGCGTCACCCTCATGGCACGGCCTGCATCCCCCACAGCGCGCAGGAGTGAGGACAGGGCCATGCCCAAGCAGACCAGTGGCAGAGCGGGTGAGGTGATGTAGAGGAAGTGCGTGGCATGGTCTAGCGCCGCTCCTCGTGCCCCGAGCAATTGTAGAAGCGGGTGCGCCAGACAGGCCGTGATAAGGCCAAGAGTGGTCGTGACAGCCAGCATGAGGACAAGAAACGCCGAAGCATGGCGTCGTGCACGGAAGTGGCGGCAGGCACCAATGAGGCGTCCCGTATTGGCACCAAGCCCGATGGACATGCCGAGGGACACGGCCACCTGTACGAACCCCAGAGAGGTAGCGAAGGCGATGGCTGCCGTTAGTGTGGGGTCATGTAGGTGGGAGATGTAGAAGAAATTGAGCAGGTCTACGAAAAAGACCGCCATCAGCCCGATGGCACCCGTCCCGGCCATGGTGATAACATGGCGCATGATGTTGCCTTGGACGAACCTTGCCCGCCGGGCCTTCTGCCGGGCGCAGGGCGTATCCTTTACACCAGATGGTGTAAGAGGAGCGGAAACCGAGGCGAGGGTAGGGTCGGACTTAGGCTGCATGGTGTTTCATTCTGCCCTGTTTACTGGAACAGGACCAGAGCAGAATGAGAGGTCTGTAGCGTGTCAGGTATGTTTAGGCGGGAAGCGTTTTACTCCATCCCGATGAGTTTCCATTTTACCTGATGATAATGGGCGTGAGGGTCATAGAGGGCTACATGCAGTTTGAGTTCTTTGGCTGTTAGGTGGCCGGTTGCTGCGGCCAGCCGGTAGGAATCCTGAATCAGGTTGGTAGCGTTCTGGACGAGCGTCTTCTGTTGATCAAAGAGTAGTTCCTGCTGCTGGAGAACCTCAAAGGTGGTACGAACGCCTAGAAGTTCCTGTTGCTGAATGGCGTGGAGGGCCTCCACACCAGTAGCGACAGCTTTTTGGTTCCGTGCAAGCTGGTCGCTATCGGCAGTAAGTTTCTGCCACGCACTCAGGGCTGTTTCCCGAGCTTCACGACGCTGTTCGGCTAGATTATGGAGAGCAGCGTCAACCGCCTGTTTGGCCGCCCGGATGCGGGCATACTCACCACCACCCTGATAGAGCGGCAGGGAGGCTTGAAGCATGACGGCTGTGGCGTCTTCGGAGAATTTACCGTTCCCTTGATTCACCTGCCGTTGGTAGGAGGCTTGAGCGGAAACCTCTGGGAGTAGCTCGGCGATGGCTAGCTTAACGTCATGCTTTGCTGATTCAAGCTGATATTGAGCTTGCATGACCTGTGGTAGGTCATTGATGGTTAGCTGATTTATTTGCGCTTCTGAAACAAAAGGAGAAGGAAGCTGTTCTGCTGGAGAAAGTTTTTCTGGCGTAACAATTCCTATGACTCGTTGAAAGGTCGCCTCCGCAACACGAACTTGCCCTTCTGCCTGACGTGTGGAGGCTTGTGCCGCCTCATATTGCGATTCCGCTTGAAGGGCATCGGTACGGGTAGCCTGATTCAGGGCAAGTTGTCGGGTTGTCAGTTCGACCTGACCCTTCAGGGTATGTTCATTTTCCAGTGTTAAGGCCAGCAGGGCACGGGCCTGTGTGACCGCTACATAGGCCGAAACAACATTGATGAAGAGCTGCTGTTCAATATCCACGAGGTGGGCCCGCTCCCCAAGGATGGAGCTGCGAGCCTTGCGCATGGAAGCCCACGTTTTGCCCCCACGGAAGAGAGGCTCGCTGATGGTTACACCCGCTGCATAGCCTGGTGCCCGGAATTTCTGATTGTAGCGAAAGCTCCCCCCATACGGGAACGTGACGTAGTTGGATTCATTATAGTTAGCCGTTGCACTGCCTGTCACCGTTGGTCGCCAGCCAGACAGAGCCTCCGGCATGGATTCATCTGTCTGTCTCAATATGGCCCGCTCGCGGAGTATTTCTGGGTTGGAGCGATAGGCGATAGCCATGGCTTCTGGCAGGGAAAGATGCGTGACAGGGGCTGGGTCCGTTGCTGCCAGAGTGGGTAGCGGTGAGAATAAGCTGATGAACGCTATTAGGAGAGTGGCGTGTCTTTTCTCTGGCAAGCAAAAGAAAAGATACATAAAATATTAACCTCAAGTAAAGAAAGCATTAGTCATTTAGTGACTTGCTTGTTTTGTGTGTGGATATAATATTATGCATGATAACCGTTAATATTCATTTACTTTTTCTTTTAACTGTTTGTGTGGTGTATGGCTGAAGATTCAGCAAGCCCGCTTTTTAGGGGAGAGGCCCTGAAATGGCGGCAGGAGGCGTGGATCGGCTCCGTCCAGTTGATCGAACCCCTCTCGGGGAAGATCGCAGCGCTCTGTACTGTGGCACTTGTCGTCTGTCTGGGGGTTTACGTTGCTTTTGGGTCCTATACGCGGCGTATTCATGCCAATGGGGTCATGTTGCCGCCAGAAGGGCTAGTCGTTGCGGAGGCGGATCAAGGCGGTGTTATTGCCACAATCCATGTCCATGAGGGTGATCATGTGACAACGGGGGAGCGGCTCTTCAGCGTGGATGTTTCCAGTTGGTCGGAATCCGGGGCGACTGGGCGTCAGCTTATTGATGGGTTGCGGCGAGAACAGAACCTTTTGGAAAGCCGGCAGAAACTTCTAGCTTCTGATGCTCCAGTAGAGCTGTCCTCTCTTAAGGATGAGCTTAATTTTTTGCATCAGCAATATGGTATGTTGCAGGAGCAGTCAGGGCGGGACAAGAAGTCCCTGCCCCTGATTGAAAGGGCCATGAACGAGATGCGGACGGCTATGGATCGTCATCTCGTGACGGAAAGCCAGTTCCAAAGTCAGCTTTTCAGCTATGTCCAGTTTATGGATACGCAGTCTCAGACTTTGCGGACACTTGTCGAAATGAACAGCCATATGGCTGACCTCCAGTATAGGATCAATCGGCACCAGTATAAGGTTGCTGAAGACATGAACGATCTTGCCGTTCGTCTTTCCGATGTTCAGAGGCAGATCATTCAGGCACATGGCCAGAGCATGGGGGTTGTCAACGCCCGTGTTAGTGGGACGGTGGATGGCATCCGCACAGTCGTGGGGCAGCGGGTTAATCCCGGGCAGTCCTTGCTGAGCATCCTGCCAGACAAGGCCAAGCTGCAAGCGGAATTGTATGTGAACAGTCAGGCCATTGGCTTCGTCCGACCCGGGCAACATGTGCTGCTGAAATATGCCGCTTATCCTTACCAGCGTTTCGGTCTCTACGAGGGGGAAGTGGTGGAGGTCACCAAGGCGCCTTTGCCAGAGCGGAGCAATTACGCGGCTAGAACGGGCCAGCAGGGTGGCAGTGCGTCTGCGCCGCAGCCCGGTGCAGATGTGTATCGTATCCGTGTTCGGCCGGATCAGGATTTCATCATTGCTTATGGTCAGCATGAAAAGCTGACCCCTGGTATGGCTGTGGATGCGGAAATCGCCATCGACCAGCGCAAACTCTATCAGTGGCTGCTGGACCCTGTGGTGTCCATGGTGGACACGGTCCGATCCATATCTGGCAGTGCTGCTCCTGCTGCCTCTCTGGCGGACAGGGTCTCCCGGCCAGAAACTACCCCATCTTCCGTACCTTCCAGACATAATCATCAGACAGAGGGGACGCCGTGAATCTTCATACTATCCATACCGGTTTTCGGCGTAAGGTTCCCGTTATCCTACAGACAGAAATTGCAGAGTGCGGACTGGCCTGTCTGGCTATGGTGCTGTGCCATTACGGGCGTCTGGTAGATCTTGTCTCCATAAGGCGAGAGACATCGGTGTCTGGCACGGGGCTTAATTTGCGGGCCTTGATGAAAATTGCCAGCCGCTATGGGTTGCATTGCCGCCCTGTCCGGCTGGAGCTGGATGACCTCAGCAAACTTTCCCGCCCCTGCGTCCTGCACTGGGACTTTAACCATTTTGTTGTGCTGACGAAGGTTACGGACTCCGGCATTGTCATCAACGATCCGGCTCGAGGAGAGCGGAAAGTTGCCTTGGAGGAGGTGTCCCGTCACTTTACTGGCGTGGCACTGGAGCTGACGCCGGAAACTAAATTCGAGAAAAAAGATGACCGCTCCTTGCTGAAGGTGCGGGACATGTTCCGCCATATCGTGGGGCTAAAAACGGTCCTGTGGACCTTGGGCGGGTTATCTCTGGGGTTGGAGGCTCTGGCTCTCATCAACCCCATGCTAGGGCAGGTGGTCGTTGATGAGGTGCTGACAACAGGCGACAAGTCTCTCCTTTGGACCATTGCGGCCGGAATGCTCATTCTTGTGGTCATACAGGGTGTAATCTCTACCTTCCGCACATGGTTGGTGATGATTTTCTCTACCCGTATCTCGCTGCAATGGAATGTCAGCCTGTTCACTCATTTGCTCAGCCTCCCGCAGGATTTCTTTGCCAAGCGTGGGGCGGGGGACATTATATCCCGCTTTGGCAGCCTCGGGGCCATTCAGCATACTTTTACGACAGACCTAGTGCAGAGTGTTCTAGATGGAATCATGGCCATCGGTATGTTGGTCATGATCATCATATACGGCAAATGGATGGCGGCCCTTGTGGCGATCACTGTGTTAGTGGATCTAGTTGTGCGCTTCATCCAGTACGGCCCTTATAAGGAGATGAGCGAAGAAACTCTTGTTCATTCAGCAGCGCAGCAGGGGCATTTTATCGAGACATTGCGTGGTATCCGCAGCATCAAGTTGATGGGCCTCCAGCGGCGTCGGACAGTCGTCTGGACTAACCGGATGATCGACAATATCAATGCGGGGCTGCGTATTCAGCGTTATGATCTCATCTTCGCGCGAGCACAGGAAATTCTGATCGCTCTGGATAAAGTGGCAACGCTTGTTCTGGGGGCACGGATGGTGATGTCCGGTGGTATGTCCATTGGTATGTTGATGGCTTTTATGAGCTATCGTGACCAGTTCTGTGGTCGTGTTGGTAGTTTGATCGGCGTTGCTTTTAAGATCAAAAATTTGAAGGTTCAGTGTGACCGTCTGTCTGATATTGCGTTGGCCGAGGCAGAAGGGAGCGAGGCAGATAGCCCTGTGAGCGATACTGCTGGGTTTGTCGATGACGATGGAATGGAGAATCCGGATGTTCCGATGCTGGAATGTCGTAATCTCGGCTATCGTTACGGTAAGGAAGACACATGGGTGTTCCGTCACCTGAATCTAAAGGTTTATCCGGGAAAAAGTCTGGCGATTGTTGGGCCTTCAGGCTGTGGCAAATCCACTTTGCTGGGGTTGTTGATGGGGCTTATCCAACCTGAAGAGGGCCAGATATTCTGGAAAGGTATGGAACTGAAAGCCGCCAACAGGGAGGCTTATCGTGCCCGGATTGCTGGTGTTCTTCAGGATGATATTCTCTTTTCTGGCAGCATTGCCGAGAATATTTCAGGCTTTGATGATGAGATGGACCTAGAATGGGTGGCAGAATGTGCAAGAAATGCACAGATTCATGAAGATATTCAACGTATGCCGATGGGCTTGGAAACGATTGTCGGTGAGATGGGGAGCACGCTGTCCGGTGGGCAGAGGCAACGCTTGATTCTCGCTCGGGCGCTGTATCAGGCTCCCCGTATTCTGTTCCTTGATGAAGCAACGAGCAATCTTGATCCTGCTTCTGAACAGGCTGTGGAGGCGGTGTTGAATGAGCTGCCCATTACCCGAGTAGTTGTAACCCATCGTCCCGGTACGGCGGAAAGAGCGGATGGGATATTTGTTATGGGTGTTTCAGCCGAGATGATGGCTAATCTGTCGCAGGGAGGGGATGCCCCGGCCTCACCTGTGGCGGGAGCTGCCAGCCCTAGTCCCGCTTGATAGTGGGACATCTATTTTGGGAAAAAAAATCCCCGCCTGTCCGAAAAACAGGCGGGGATTTTTTAAAGAGATTTAGGGTGAAGGCTGGTTTTAGATACGAATAGCAGCAGCATTCGGTCCCTGACCGATTGTGCCGTTAGCCGTACCCTGGATCAGCTGGTTGATCCATGTCTGGCCGTTGCTAAAGCCGTAGATAGCACCCAGAATACAACCGTTGATGGCACCCATGATGGTCGGCACGATCAGACCAACAGCCTGACCAATGGAACCAATACCGAGGACGCCACCGCCGTCACCGCCGTGTATGCCGCCGATAATCATACCGCTGTTTGCACCGATGGAAGCACCGGCGATAGCGCCGAGGATGGAGTCTGCCAAGCCGTTAGATACCCCGGTCCCGGTACCCTGAGCACGGTTGGAGGAACCGCCAAGACCGAATAGGTCGCCCAGAAAACCAGCACCAGAAACGGCATCCAGTTCTACAACGCTAAGTTCACGCATGTTTTGTACCTTAAACTACAGAGGGTTGGGCAGCCTCTATGACTGTCACCGATGCGGGACTCTAAGGAATTAATGTTAAAAAACAGAGAAGGTAGATTTAAAAATAAGGAAAAGTACAAAATAGGAGTGCGTAGGTAATAAACCATAAAAAATATGGTAAAAAATCAAAAATAACAGCGACATAATGAAAACATATTTCCATTTTTTAATGCATACTGCTCCCACTCGCAATTGAGTGTGAGTTTATTGAAAGGTTCTAGAAATGCGTGAACTTTCTTTTAACGAGCTTGGTGCGGTATCTGGTGCTGGTCTTTTCGGCTACCGTGACGGGACGGGTTCTTCAGGAAGCAGCAATAGCAGCACTGGCCTTTTCCCTGTGCGTGCTTCGCTTGGTTTGGCAGATAGCCTCGTCGGCGGCATCGTGGATGGTGTTGTCGGTGCGGCCGTTGGTGGCCTCACGGGTGGTGCTAACGGTGGTGCCAACGGTACAGGCGGTGTCATCGGTGTTGGTGTGATTGCTGAGGCCGTCGGCGTGATTCTGGGACTGACGTTTGGCGGCTTGACGGGCGCAATGCTGGGTCTGTCCGGTGGTTATGTTGGGACACAGGGCTACCGTGATGGTGCGGTGCAGTCCTTCCTGACAGGCAGCCTGCTGCCCAAGGGTGGCGGACTTTTCTAATCCGCCATGACATGGCCGCCCGTTTGGGGTGGTAACATGGATATTGAAGAACCACCGGGGGCCATGGACCCCGGTGGTTTTTTCTTTAGGCCGTCTCGAAACCGGCCCTCTGAATAAGGAGCGCACAGTCTTCCTTAGAGAGGGCGGGGCCAGCGAAAATGATGTGTGCCTGTGGCGGGTCGAGCGTGACAGTGGCTGTCTCGATGGCCGGGGAGGCTTCAAGGGCACGGGTCAGGGAGCGGATGCAGCCATCGCATTTCAGGCCGGTGATGGGCAGGGTCAGGGAGTGGCTCATGAAAATCTCGCTTGCGATAAGGGGTGTTAGGAATTGCCTTCCCAAAAGGGAGGAACCTCCTTAATCTGGTGAGGATCGCAGGAGGAGAAAAGGCGTATCATGCCAGTTAGATGGCTCTTTCGTATGATGATGGGGGTAGTGCTGTGTCTGATGATGCAGCTGCCGCTGTTTGTCATGCCTATGGCTATGGCTGGTGGAGTGGACATGCCATCCTCTATGACCCACCTGCAATCTGTGGTGGGGATGCCGGACACAATGATGGAAGATACGTCATCATCCCGAATGGCTATGGAAGATAGTATGGCCCCATGCTGTCAGAGCCATCATGCGGTTTGCGAGGCTGGGCTTTTGCCAGAAAAGCAGACGCTGGCCCCCGTGCGGATGTCGGAAGCGGCTTTCCCGTTTTATGAAGCGCAACGGCCTTTGTGGTCCTTTAGGGCACTTCCTTGGCGTCCACCTGCCGCACTGTCTGTCTGACTTGCCTTGTCTGTCGGCCCTGTAGGGGCTGGCTGTTCGTGTTACGTCTTTCAGGTAGTTAATTTATTATGTCGCATCATTCTATGCTGCGCCGCCAGTTTTTGGCTGGTCTGGGGGCAGCGGGTTCTTTCATGGCTCTGTCAGGGACAGGCCGGGCCGAACTTCCTGTGACCAAACCGCTTCCTCCATTGGAGATGGACTTACATATTACCCGTCGGAAGGTCCGTATTGCGGGTCATTCTGGCGAGGGATATTGCATTAATGGTCAAATGCCCGGCCCTGTTCTGCGTTGGCAGGAAGGGCGGGAGGTTCGTATTCATGTTCATAATCACATGGATGAACCAACATCTCTGCACTGGCACGGTATCCGTTTACCAAGTGATCAGGATGGTGTGCCGGGGCTAAGTTTTGCGGGGATTCCTGCTGGTGGAAAGTTTACTTATTCCTTTCCGGTCCTCCAGAGTGGCACATACTGGTATCATAGCCATATGGGCCATCAGGAATCAGCGGGCCTTTATGGGGCTTTGGTAGTCGAGCCTGCGGGGCCAGCCCTGCTGCCAAAGGCTGATCGGAATCATATGATTCTGCTGTCGGACTGGTCGGACGTGTCGGCAGAGCAGATTGTCGATAACCTCAAGATGCAGGACGATTATTACAATTTCCGGCAGCGTAGTCTTGCGTCTTTGCCAGAGGAAAGCCGCCGTGCTGGCGGCCTGGGTGCGGCGTTGAAGAGCCGTTTGCAGTGGTCCCACATGCGGATGAGTGCCACAGATATCTCTGATGTCAGTGGGGTCTTATATACATATCTCATGAATGGTGAGGCCCCATCAGCTGGATGGAGCGGGCTGTTTCAGCCTGGTGAGCAGGTCTGCCTGCACGTCATCAATGCGGCGGCTATGACGCTGTTTGATGTTCGCATCCCGGGGCTGGAGATGCAGGTGGTGGAAGCAGACGGGAATCCCGTTGTTCCCGTGCCGGTTGATGAGTTTCGTATCGGTCCGGGCGAGACTTATGTCGTAATGGTGAAACCACAGAAGGTACAGCCTTATACGATCTTCGCCCAAAGTGAGGACCGAACAGGCTATGCCCGTGGCACGTTGACGCCACGATATGGCCTGCTGGGAGACGTGCCACCGATGGACCCCCGACCCGTGCGGGGCATGGTGGATATGGGCATGGCCATGCCTATGAAGGGTATGAAGGGCATGGCCATGCCGCCCGTCATACAACGGACACCGGCCGATGAGATTGATGATCCCGGTCCTCCGCCCTTGAATGTGGAAAACCAAAATGTGGCTGCCAACCCAATCGAGCGTGTCAGCAGTCCGGGGGATGGGCTGGAAGGCATAAGTCGCCGTGTGCTGGCCTATAGTGATCTTGTTGCCTTGCGGCCACCACCGGATCAACGCCCGCCGTCACGGGAGATCATCCTACATCTCACGGGAAACATGGAGCGATATATATGGGGGTTCAACGGCCGTAAATATTCCGAATCCGGACCGATTCATCTGGCCCGTGGTGAGCGAGTTCGTTTTATGGTCATCAATGATACGATGATGGAACATCCCCTTCATCTTCATGGTCTCTGGAGTGAGTTAGAAAATGGGGCGGATGACCAGCATCGACCTCTAAAACATACCGTCATTTCGCAGCCCGGTTCACGCATGAGTGTGCTGGTAACGGCAGATGCGCCGGGCACATGGGCATATCACTGCCACCTCATGTACCATATGCAAACGGGTATGTTCCGGGAGGTGGTAATCTCATGAAAACAGGGAAATCGTTGCCCTTGATAGTCATGGGGTGTCTTCTGGCCACGTCAGCGCAGGCAATGGATGGGATGATTATGACCCATTCTGCCCCTGATAATGGGAGAACTTCTGCACCTGCTGGGCAAGATGATAATAACATGTCCGGAATGAATATGTCCGATATGGGCGATATGGACATGTCCGACATGGAGGGCATGGACATGCCGGGTATGAAGGCTTCCTCCCACCTTGCCACATCGAAGGTACAGACAAGCGGAAAGCCGCTATCGGAGAAAAAGCCCCGCATCGTTCATAAAGCCGTGGATGCGCCTGCCCCTGTAGTGGATATTGGACACCACATGCATGCAATGGATATGGGCCGCTGGTTTCATGGTGTGCTGGATGAGTTTGAGGGGCGGTATCAGGCTGGTGGGAAGTCATCACTCCGCTGGGATGGTGAGGCTTGGTATGGTGGAGATTATAACCGTCTCTGGCTGAAGAGCGAAGGCACCATGACAAAAGGGAAAGTTCATGATGGGGATCAGGAACTGCTCTATAGTCGGGCGATCTCCACTTACTTTAACCTGCAGGGTGGTGTCCGGTTGGATTTGGATAGTCGTCGGACCCGTGCCTGGGGTGCTTTTGGTGTGGAGGGGTTGGCCCTGTACCAGTTCGAGGTGCAGGCGACCGGTTATTTCAGTGATCGTGGTGTAGCGGCTCGGTTTGAGGGTTCTTACGATATTCTGTTGACCAATAGGCTAATTCTTCAACCGCAAGTGGAGTTGAATCTTTATAGTCGTGCTGACCCAAGGCGGCAGATTGGGTCAGGGTTGGCGGATATCGATACCGGGTTGCGTCTGCGGTATGAGGTTTGGCGTAAAATGGCTCCTTATGTTGCCGTGACATATGATTCTCCCCTTACGCAAGGGCGGCATATGGCGCGGAAACGGGGTGAGACGGCAAGTGAGGCCCGTTTCACCTTTGGTATCCGTAGCTGGTTCTAACGCCATTGGCTGATGTGCTCCACTGAGTATGGTGAAATAATTTTCCTGAAAGGTGGGGCATGATGAGGAGTGTAACTATGTCAAAAATTGGTATATTGTGTAGAAATATAGACAATATTGGCATAATTTTGGTTTATACTTCATGTTTATCTTTTTTAAACGCGTAAATTGCTTTTTAAAAAGGGTATTTTAATTTTACTTTAAATAAAATGACCTAAGTCATTCCCCGTTTCATAATGGCTAACGGGGCATATAATACATGGCCATGGCATTAATCAGGGTGGAAGCTG
This sequence comes from Bombella intestini, assembly GCF_002003665.1. Taxonomy (GTDB): domain Bacteria; phylum Pseudomonadota; class Alphaproteobacteria; order Acetobacterales; family Acetobacteraceae; genus Bombella; species Bombella intestini. The sequence goes on along the minus strand of NZ_JATM01000004.1, from coordinate 184,537 downwards.
GCAAAGCCACTATCTACGGTAGTGGATCAATCCCCAGTCTTTTGGATTTTGGGGGGCTTTCATCCATCGTTGTGACCCGCACGCGGGATACCTCACCGGGTGATCCTGTTCAGGTGGACCTGTCTTCTCTCTTAGGGCAGGTGCGTGGTGACTGTTCCATCACTGTGCAGGGGGGCGCAACAGCTTATGTAGGTGGGGGGTTCGTCAATCTAGGGCTAGGCAATTCGCTTACGCTGGATGGGGGCCGCCTTGTTATTCGTTCCAGTTTGTTGAGCGCATCTGCAGTGTCCTCTATTACGGTGGGGCCTAATGCTGGTGAGCTGCGGATAGAAATGCAGGGGTTTGGTGTCCGGCTTGATGTCCCAGTTAATTTTGTGGATAGCCTCGGTAGGCCAACAACACAAATCCCTTCGAATTTTGTCATGGACTTTCCGAATACGCAGTCTGTTGGGGCTGTTTACGACCCTAGTACAGACCGGACAAAAATTGGCGATGGGATTGATGCTCTGGGTTTTTTGAGCCTCGGGCGGACAACAACGCTGCAAGGTGATCCGTTTAATCTACGAGTTAACGGTACGGCTAAGCGGGATTTTCTGGGGAACATCACGGGCTATGGCTATAATTTTACCAGAAATAATGGTCATGATGATGGAAGAGGTGGTGTCATAACCTGTTATCTGCCCGGTAGTATGGTCCGCACGGATACGGGAACTGTAGCCGTGGAGACGTTAGCTGTAGGGGATTCCGTGCAGGTCTTTACGGCTGAGGGGCGGTCACAGGGGCTTCGGCGGGTTACATGGGTTGGGCAGGGGCATGTTTCTGTTCGGCCTGAATTACCCGATGATGAGGCTGGCTGGCCTGTATGTATCCGGCGGAATGCACTGGCGGATAATGTGCCGCAGAAGGATATGTTCGTTACGGCAGAGCATTGTCTTTTGCTAGATGGTCATTTCATACCGGTACGGATGTTGGTCAATGGTTCTTCCATTTTCTATGATCGAAGCCTTACGGAATATGACTATTGGCATTTTGAGGTCGAGCCTCACGCTATTGTCGAGGTTGATGGTGCTTTGACAGAAAGTTACCTAGAAACCGGCAATCGTCATGGTTTTATTTTTCAGGCAGGTCAGTGGTCTGAAAGTATTAGCCGTTGCTGGGAGAAAGATGCAGCGGCACCGCTAGGTGTTCAGCGGGCTTTTGTGGAGCCTGTTTATCGTACGATTCAGGAACGTTTCACATCAGGAACAAATGAAGCGAGAGACTTAGTTACCGATCCCGATCTGACCGTATTGGCTCCATCGGGTCATGCTTTGCCTTTGGTTCGCAAGGCTGGGAAGCGGTATCTGTTCCGTCTGATAGAGCCATGCGATGAAGTCAGGCTTATCTCCCGCATCAGTCGCCCCTGTGATGTGATCGGTCCTTTTGTGGATGATAGACGCTGGCTGGGTGTGCTGGTTAGTCGAGTACAACTCTTTTGGGAAGATGGCATGCGGGAAGAAGTGACAGGCTTTCTCTCCGCTCCCCAACGGGACGGGTGGGATGTGCAGGAAGCCTCTCCTTGCCGTTGGACTAAGGGCGAGGCCCGTCTTGTTCTGTCTGACAGGGCAGAGAAAACAGCTCAACCGCTTTTCTTGTCCATCGAGCTGCTGGCTGCTGGTCCTTATCTCTGCGAAGTCGATTTAACCACTGGAGAGGGCGTAAGGCTAGGCGGTAGTACGTTCTAAAAGCCGGACGACTTGTTCCGGGGCGGGCATGGTGGACAAGTCGTGCCCGCCTGACCATATCTGGAGCTATGGCCATTCAGGTCATGGCATGACGATATGGAAGGAAAATAGCGGGCATGGCACAGGGCAGAACCGTATTGGTAACGGGTGGTACCTCCGGCATTGGGCTGGCAATTGCAGAGACATTTGCACGGGCAGGGGATAATCTTATCCTTCTAGGTAGTAGCCCGGAGCGTGATTATACAAAAATTGTCCAGACTGTAGAGGCAGCAGGCCGGGAAGCAGGACATGATGTGCAGGTTTGTGCCTATGGTGTGAACATCACGGATTTTGCCGCCGTAAAAACGGTGATGAAGAGCATTGGTGACAAAGTCGGAACGCTGGATGTTCTAGTTCATTCCGCAGGCGTATTTTTTGGAACGCCCATTACGGATGAAACGCCTGATGCGTTCGATAAAATGATGACCATCAATGTTAACGGCATGTGGCACGTTGTGCAGGCGGCCCTACCTTTCATCCGGCGTAAGGACGGTGATGTGCCGGGAGGGAAGATTGTAGCGATTTCCTCCATCTGTGGGTTTTACGGTTTTGCCGGGTATGCGGGCTATGCTGCCAGCAAGGCGGCTGCTACGGCTCTGGTTCGCAGTCTTGCTCTCGAACTCGGGCCGTTGGGCATTAACATCAATGCCGTGGAGCCGGGCCGGGTAAAGACCTCCATGCATGATGCGTTGATTAACGACCCCACGAAGGCTGATGTCCTGAAGGCCGTGGCAGACGCTAACCCTAGTAAGCGGAGCTTCTCTACGCCGGAAGATATTGCCGCTGTGGTGCAGTTTCTTGCTGGCCCGGGGGCTGTGGCCCTGCATGGGTCGGCCATCGTGGTGGATGAAGGAACATCTCTCGGTCTCGTCTGAGGTCGTTCTTGTGGTTGCATGAGGACTAATGAACAGCTCCTTCCCGCTCTGTTAACAGCTTGAAAGCGGGAAGGGCCTCTCCCATATCTGCACCATCTTATGGCGGCGGGGCAGGATGGCCGCAGAAGATGAAGCCTATGGAGCCTGCCATTTTGGAGGAGAGCGACGCATCATGAGTGATGGCAAGAACGCAGCAGAGATGAAGCAGCATAGTTTCAGCGCCGAGGTCGGGCAGCTGCTTGATCTGGTTGTCCATTCTCTTTATTCCGACCGAGAAATCTTTCTGCGTGAGCTGGTCGCTAATGCGGCCGATGCTATAGACAAACGCCGCTTCGAAGCATTGACCAATTCGGCCCTCTCCTTGCCAGAGACGCCGTCTATTCATATCTCAACCGATAAAGATGCCAAGACGATCACGCTTTCTGATGATGGGCTAGGCATGAGCCCGGATGAGCTGACCCAGAATCTCGGCACAATCGCTCGGTCCGGTACTAAGGCTTTCGGTGAGAAGCTGAGCAACGCCAAGCCGGAAGAACGCCCGAACCTGATCGGTCAGTTTGGTGTGGGTTTCTATTCTGCTTTCATGGTGGCGGATAAGGTCGATGTCGTGTCCCGCCGTGCTGGTGAGGATGTCGCTGCTCGCTGGGTCTCCGAAGGTAAAGGTTCTTACAGCCTCGGCCCCGCCGAGCGTGACCGTCCGGGTACGGACATCGTCCTGCATATGAAGGATGATGCCGAGGAATTCATTGATCCGTGGCGTCTGCGTAGCATCATCCGCAAATGGGCTGACCATATTGCATGGCCGGTCGTGCTGCATGAGCCGGACGAAGACGGCAAGGAAAAGGAAGAAACCATCAATGAGGGCAAGGCCCTCTGGCTACGTCCGAAATCCGAGATCACATCTGAGGAATATACCGAGTTCTACCGTCATGTAGCTCGTGCGTTTGATGAACCATACGCCACACTGCATTGGAAGGCCGAAGGTACGGTTGAATTTGCCTCGCTGCTGTTCCTCCCCGGTGCTCGTCCATTCGACTTCATGGAGCAGAGCAGCCGTGAAAGCCGCCTGCACCTGCATGTAAAGCGCATGTTCATCACCGATGAAGCCAATCTGGTGCCGAATTGGCTGCGTTTCGTGCAGGGGGTGGTCGATACGGATGATCTACCGTTGAACGTCTCCCGTGAGATGCTCCAGTCCACGCCGGTTCTGGCTCGCATCCGCAAGGCTGTAACAAAGCGTGTGATCAGCGAGATCAAGAAGCGGGCGCAGGAAGGTGGTGAGGCCTTTACTGGCTTCTGGAACAATTTCGGCCTCGTCATCAAGGAAGGTCTCTGGGAAGATTCCGAACATCGGCAGGAAATTGCTGAGTTCTCCCGCTTCCACTCCACTCGTGATGATGAGCTGACAACGCTGGATGATTACATCAGCCGCATGAAGCCAGAGCAGGAGACCATCTATTATCTGGTCGGAGACAATCTGAATGCCCTCAAGGCATCTGCCCAGCTGGAAGGTTTCCGTGCTCGTGGGCTGGAAGTCTTGCTGCTTTCTGATGCCGTGGATAGCTTCTGGCCGGATCGTCTGCACTCCTACAAGGATAAGACCTTCCGTTCCGTAGCGCAGGCTCATGGTGATCTTGAAAAGTTCGCTCTGGAGACCGAGGAAGAAGGTGAAGCCGCCGATGTGGCAAAACTGTCTCCGGCCCTGAAGGACGCTCTGGGCGATGCTGTGAAGGATGTCCGCAGCACCGTGCGCCTGACAGGCAGTGCTGTGGTGATGACAAGCGAAGGCGGGCCGGACCTGGCCATGCAGCGTCTCATGCGCCGTTCCGGGCAGGAAATGCCAGCTCTACCGCCGGTGTTGGAGATTAATCCCCGTCATCCGCTCATCCGTGCGCTGGCTGAGCGTGTGGAGAAGGGCGAGAGCGTCGCAGAACATGCGCGCATCCTTCTGGACCTTGCTCGTGTTCAGGAAGGCGAAGCTCTGCCAGACCCCAGCGGCTTTGCCCGCACGCTCGCAGGTCTGCTTGCTGGGACTGTTGAGAAGTAAGGTCAGGCTGATCGTCTGTTGAATAAAGAAGGGGTTGCACATGAGTGTGCAGCCCCTTTTTTGTGTCTTATTGCTCGCCTGTCAGCAGCGCAGGCAGGACTTCTTTAAGGCTGCGGGAGGCATTCCGGCTGTTCTGGCGCAGTTCCGTGAGGATGGTGGCATCCTCCGTTAGGGAGAGTTTTTCAGCCAGCAGCAGGAGCAGGGCAAGGGATGTGCGCAGCCGGGCGATGCAGCCGGCAATGTCCAGCATCACGCCCAGAAGGTGGACGGGAACATCCCCCGAGGGAAAACAGGTCACCACCGTGTCCAGTAGCCCGGAGAGGGTGTCTGAGTCGTTGCGGGGCTTTTCCCCGTGTGTGCGGAGGAGATGGGCGACCTGCCGTTCCTGCTTCTGGTTCTGGTCCAGAATGGTGGTGATCCAGTGTTGGAGCGGTGGCGGGGCGGCGGGGCGGCTGAGCAGTTCTAGTAGGCTCTCTCGCAATGTGCCTGTTAGTACCAAGTGGGCGTGTAAACGCTCCAGATAGGTGAGGCGTATAGAGGGTGTTTCAGTGGGATGACGTGGCACGTCTGTCTCCGTGGCGGGCGAGCAAGAGAGGTAAGCCTAGCCTGCTTGCGGCATTTGTGAAACAGGCAGGCAATGATCCTTCGACATGATAGCTTTATTGTGGCGGGCCAGCTTCATGGTCCAACTGGGGGCGTCGTGCATAATGGCGGGCAATGACGGTGCAGACGAAAAGCTGAAGCTGGTGATAGATCATCAGTGGGAGAACGATGATCCCAGCTGAGGTGGGAAAAATGACGCTGGCCATAGTGACGCCGGATGTCAGGGCTTTTTTGGAACCACAGAACTGCAATGTGATGTCGTCTTCAATATTTTGCCGCATCATCCGGCCCAGCAGATAGGTAATGCCCAGTGCAAGGGCGAGTACTATGGCATCGGCAACACCCACCCCGACAAGCAAGATAACGGGGATACGATGCCAGAGGCCCTGCAATACTGCCGTACTGAAAGCGGAATAGACCAGCACGATAATAGAGCCACGGTCACTACAGGAAATGAGGAACTTATGACGGTGGACGATGGGACCCACCCAACGTTGCATACACTGCCCCAGAATGAAGGGTAGGAGCAGCTCTTCTGCGACATTGAGGATGGTCTGAAGGCCGGATCCGCCACTGCTGCTATGGTCGAAGAACAGGCCACAAAGGAGGGGGGTAATGAAAATGCCCAGAATGTTCGACACCGTGGCTGCACAGATAGCCGCTGGCACGTTGCCTCGAGCCATGGAGGTCAGGGCGATGGAGGATTGTATGGTGGAAGGCAGGCAGCAGAGGAAGAGCATCCCCGCCCAGAGTTCTGGCCCCAGGAAACCGGTAGCTGATAGCTGGTGAGATAGGCCATACAGCCCGATCCCTAACAGGGGAAACACGAGAAAGGTGATGAGCAGTGTGGTACCCTGTAATCGCCAGTTTTTCACGCTGTCGAGCAAAGCCCTGCGGTGTAGTTTGGCCCCCTGAAAGAAGAACATCAGCATGATAAGCAGGGATGTCAGGCGGGAGAGCCACGGCTGCCAGATCGTCGGACAGGGCAGAAACGATGCCAGAAGAACCGCACCAATCAGGCACATCAGGAAAGGGTCGAGGCGTTTCATGGGCGATGGTCCCTGCGGTTGGAGCGATGTGGCAGCGGGAAGGCCACCTTGTAATCCTAGTGGCCAGTGCAGAGGGAACGGTAAAACAGAAGCTCCACGCTGCCAATGAGTGAAACAGCATGGCTAATAACGTAGCGCATCATAAAACATGTTTTATGTTTAATGGTAAATGACTTGCAAAACAGGACCGGATAAGGGCATTTTTTCGGCGGACCTGAGAGCGGGTCATCTCCATTAAATCCTAGGGAGGGGGTCAGGGTATGACCGTCAATCGGCGTATGGTTCTGGGATCATTTCTGGCAGCAGGTGCCCTTTGGGGGGGTAGAGCTCAAGCAGCGGAAGGTAATGGTAGCGGACAGGCTGCTCCTGCACAGCCTAACAACGCTCATGCCGAGCCGGGTAACGCAGCCGCAGCCGCCCCCCAGCCTGTGCATGAGACATTGGCTGACAAGCAATACCGGCCGAATATTCATTTCTCTCCGTCAACAGGATTCATGAACGATCCAAACGGATTGATCTTTGATGGGCGTTATTTCCATCTTTACTATCAGTACAACCCGTTTGGGCCTTATGCTGGCCATGTTCATTGGGGGCATGCTGTTAGTACAGACCTCTACACATGGCAGGACCTTCCGATTGCGATTCGGGAAACGGAAGCCGGAGAGGCCTATAGTGGCTGTGCCGTGCTAGACCGGGATAACCGCTCTGGCCTGTTCCCACCTCGTACACAAGATAAACCTCAGCCCGGGTCAGTAGAAACAGCGGCCCAGAAAGCAGCCCAGCTTTTCCCGTCATTGCCAGAAGATGAGCAGGACCGGCGTTCGGTCAGCAAGCAGGCGCAAGACCTTCTGGATAAGACAAAGACGAAAACGGACCTTCTGAGCCAGCTGAGTGACAATCCCGTATCACGCGATATGTCGCCCGTTCCTATGGCCCCAGCCCTGCCGCCAATGGCTGGTGGCCTTGTGGCTATCTACACACGTGCAACCCCGCAACGGCAAACGCAGTACATTGCATGGAGCCCCGATGGGGGGCAGACGTTGAAGGACTATGAGGGTAACCCGGTGTTGGATATCGGGCATAATTCCTTCCGTGACCCTAAGGTGATCTGGCATGCTCCAACCGAAAAATGGGTCATGGTTGTGGTCCGCTCCCGTGAGCATAAGGTGTCTTTTTATGGATCATTTGATCTGAAGCACTGGATGCATCTGAGTGACTTTGGCCCGTCCGGCATTACAGGGGTGGATTACGAATGTCCGGCTCTGGCCGAGGTGGAGGTAGAAGGCGAAGCCCCCGGCGAGAAACGCTGGGTGTTGTTTGTGTCCATCAACCCCGGTGGTCCACAGGGGGGCAGCATCACGCAGTATTTTGTTGGGCAGTTTGATGGTGAGCGTTTCACCCCCGATGATACGATTGTGGACCTGACGGACTTCGGCAAGGACAGCTACGCTCTTCAGACCTATGAGAACATGCCGGGGAATCAGACGGTCTATATCGCATGGCTGGATAACTGGCAGTATTGTGAGGAGCTGCCTAATAAAAGCTGGCGTGGCATTATGACCATTCCTCGTAAGGTTGTTCTGCGGCGGGATACGGCAGGGTGGCTGCGGATCGCCCAGAACCCTTATGGGCTGGAAGCATTACGGCAGCCCGCTATCCCGTTTGCTCTGTCTCGATTGGAGCCACAAAGCAGCCGTCAGCTATCTCTCCCAACTGGGGATGCTGTGGAGCTGCTACTTGATGTGTCGCTGGAGGATCGGGCGAGTAATCTGCCTGATGGGGATCAAGGCCGAGCAGGCCGTTTTGTGGTGGTGTTTTCCAACCGTCAGGGGGAAAGCCTGAGTATTGGTTTTGATGGCTTCTCCTGCCAGTTGTGGCTGGATAGAAGCAATCTGCACGGGTTTACCCACCCCTTCTTTACGGGGACATTCTCCTCAGCTCTGATTCCGGGCAGCCGCCGCTTCAAGCTGAGGATCGTGCTGGATGCCTGCACATTGGAGGTTTTCGCTAATGAGGGCATGTCTGTCGGCACGGCTTTGATCTACCCAGCTAGCCCGCTGGAGACACTGAGCCTTCAGGTCACTAACGCTGCGGCGGTGATCCATAAAGTGGCCCTCTATCCACTTCGGAAGACGATGAACCGTATGGAACAGGGGTAAGGTTCCCCCAAACCCCCATCCCAGTGAAACGCCGGGATGGGGGCACGTTTATTAGATAACCGCTAGAGCCTCTTTGACGCTGGGCGGTGGGAAGGCGTCATCAAGGGCGTTCAGATCGCCCTGTGTTAGCTGGATTTCTTGAGCGGCAATATTGAGGGCTTGATGGTGAGGCGTTGCCGCTTTGGGGATAGCAATCATGTTGCTGCGGCGTAGCACCCACGCTAGCGCAATTTGTGCCGGTGTCGCATGGCCAAGGCTGGTCTTATGCTCATGGGCAATAGCCCGCAGGATGGGATGATGTAGCAGGTCGCCCCCCTGACCGATCGGGCAATAGGCCATGTTGGTGATGTGTGCGTCTTCGTCCCGTGGCAGAAGGTCATATTCCGTGCCACGATACTCCAAACTGTACAGAATCTGATTGACGAGAGGGTATGCGCCGAAGTCGGCAAGCTCGTTCATGTCATTCGTATCGAAATTGGAAACACCCCAATCCCGGATCAGGCCCCGCTCCCGGAGTGTCTCGAAAGCATAGAGCGTTTCATTAAAGGGGATAGTGCTGCGCCAGTGTAGGAGGTAGAGGTCTAGATAGTCCGTACCGAGATGTTTTAGTGAGCGTTCACAGGCCTTGAGCATATCATTATAGGATGCATGTTGAGGTAGAACCTTGCTGATGAGAAAAGCTTGGTCCCTTCGCCCTCGCAAGGCTTCCCCAACCACGCTTTCCGAGCGGCCATGACCGTACATTTCTGCCGTATCAATAATTTTAAGGCCAGCATCTAGCCCAATCTGAAGGCTACGGACTTCATGCGCTCGTTGGGCAGGATCATCGCCCATGCGCCATGTTCCCATGCCAAGAGCTGGAAGCGTGATGCCATTTCTGAGCGTAACAATGGGATGGGAGGTTGTGGTCATGATGAGGCCCTTCCTTCTGGAATACAGAGACCGAATTCGACTCTATACCAGCATGGTAAGCCTGCCCTCTGAGGGAGGGAAAGTTATTTTGCGTAAAGGCTCTATTACCGTCTTTTGAGGAGCGGCAGGAAACAGTACCTAAACGATAAAAAACAATTTTTCAGGGTAAGGAAAATGGTGCCCAAGGGCGGGATCGAACCACCGACACTGCGATTTTCAGTCGCATGCTCTACCAACTGAGCTACTTGGGCACCGGGCCTTGGCAGCATGGCCACCCGGCTATGAGGAGGGGTTTACCCTATGAATGAGGGGTGATCAACCCTCTTTGCAGAAGAAAATGCACCAATCCTATGGCGTATGAGGGGAGGACTCTTCTGTCAGCTGTGCGATCTGGGCCTCAAGCTCTTCTGGATCATTGTCTTGCCGCAGAGAGGGGACGCGATAATCCCCCTTAAACCAACGCCCGAGGTCCACATCAGCGCAATGTTGGGAGCAGAAGGGGCGGAAGGCAGGAGTGGTCGGTTTTTTGCAGATGGGGCAACTCACGAAAGACTCCAGCAAGGTGATGGAGAAACAGGGTGGCTATGGAGGGTAAGGCTTTGGCCTGTGGTATGGAAGAGGTCTTTCAGTGCCACAGTGTCGGCTTCTAATGCTCGGATGATGGCTGGTGGTGCATGAAGCTGGTCACCTTTCAAGCCTTCACTAATAATGCGCTGAAGGATCGCTAATCCCTGCCCATGAGGGGAGCTATATAGCTCATGGAGTGGTGCCCTGTGACGAGGACGGGTCATTTCCAGCAGCCCGCTAGGTGTGATGCCGGTAATGCGGGGCTGGAGCGGGTCTTGCTCCTTATCGGCCGCCTTACGGAGGAAGGGGACAAGAGCGGGCCGCTTGTTACTGCGGACGCCCGCCGGGTCGATCAGAAGGGTGCCGGAAAGATTGCGGAGCCTGATCTCCCGCAGCAACGGGCCAAAACATGCCAGATTGGCGGCAAAGTCCGGGTTCTGGTGGGCGTCTAGATCAATGGCTGTTAGAGCCGGGGTTGGGGTGATGCGGGCAATTAGCGGACCAACCGAGGCATCAGGACTGAGCAGGGCAGCCCAGTCTGCTTCCAGAACTTCATCAAAACTGCGGGTTGCCCGCTTCAGGCGGGGATGTAGGGAAGCGGGCAGGCGGGCCGCTAGTGCAGCATCATCAACGATGAGGGGGCAATCGGCCGGGGCTTGCTGGAGAATGTCATCCAATGGGGTGGGGCCGGGCGTGACGAGGCGTGGAGAGTCCCCCAGCTCCATATCATTCGGTAAGGGAAGGGCACGCAGGCGTAGTCCTTTCCCATTTTGGGCCGACCGGGTTACTTGAGCGTAGAGCAAGCTGCCTTCGGCTGGCAGTTTGCGCCCTTTCATAAAGCCTGAGCCAGTCGGGCCAGCGAGTTCTACGAAAGCACCGCCGAGATGGGGTGCATGGGCTGTGATGCGGACGATATGCACATCGCCCCAGCCATCCGGGGCACCGGGTCGCCATAGGGCGACATCCAGCAGTTCATCATCCTTTAGCAGGGCGATGCGGACATTTCCCGGCGCACTGGCGAGGCGGATTTCCATAAGGCTCAGAGCAGCCAGTGTTGTCCGGCGGGCAGAGGCTGGCCCCGGAGTAGCTGGGCAGTCTCAAACAGTGGCAGGCCAATCACGCCAGAGGGGCTGCCCCCTACCTGTCGGATGAAGGCTGCCGCTTGCCCCTGTAAACCGTAGCCTCCTGCTTTGCCGTGCCAGTCTCCCCCCTCAATGAGAGAGTCAATCTGTCTAGCTGTCAGGCGGTTGAAGGTGACGTGGCTTTCTACCACACGTTCGCAGCGGCGGCCCTCGGCCCAACTCTCCGTGGGGTGACACACAACAGCGGTAATGACCTTGTGGCGGCGACCGGAGAGGAGAGTGAGATAACGGCGGGCGGTATCGGCATCTTCTGCCTTGGGCAGGATACGCCGCCCTGCTGCGACGACCGTATCAGCCCCGATGATGAGCGCAGGGCCATCATGGTGAGCAGCGACATGCGCCGCCTTGGCTCGGGCCATTCGTAGCGCATAAGGGCGGGGCAGTTCGTCCTTATGTGGTGTTTCATCCAGAGCCGCCGGGCAGATGGCGTCCGGCTCCACTCCGATCTGGCGGAGTAGGGCGATGCGGCGGGGCGATGCGGAGGCCAGTACGAGGGCAGGCCGGGATGGAGCAGACATAAGGGACGAAATGATCCTGACTTCCGCTATCTTACTTGAAGCGGAAGGTAATGCGGCCCTTGCTGAGGTCATACGGGGTCATTTCGACATTGACCCGGTCCCCAGCCAGCACGCGGATGCGGTTTTTGCGCATTTTGCCGCTCGTGTGGGCGAGGATGGTATGCTCGTTATCCAGCGTGACGCGGAACATGGCGTTGGGCAGAAGTTCGGTTACCGTACCAGTAAACTCGATCAGGTCTTCTTTAGGCATGAATATCCCTTGCAGGAAGTGGGTAAAAACTGTGCGGGCCACAAGGCCAGCCTTTGGAAAAGCCCGGCCCGCAGCCTCGTCATGACGGCGCATTATGTGCGGGGAGGAGGGGAGGACGTCAAGGTTTTTTGCTGGATGGAGCAGGATCAGGCAGGTGGGCTTTTGCCTGCCAGCAGTACCATGCCAGAGCCGAGCGGTGTGGGCTGAACCTGATTGTAGCCTCGTGCAGCTGTCGGGGCGTGGGGCGGGCGGGCAGTTTTTTCAGCCGCTTCCAGCCTTCTTGCACGCCAAGATCACCCGTTGGCATGACATCTGGCCTGCCAAGATGGAAGATGAGCAGCATCTCGACTGTCCATTGTCCTACACCCCGTAGAGACGTCAGCCGCTTTATGAGTGTGGCATCATCCAGTTGGTGAGCTTCAGCCAGACTGGGTACAAGCCCTTCCAGTCGTCCTTGGGCGATGGCCCGTAAGCTGGCAATCTTAGCCGCTGAAAGGCCGCAGCGTCGCAACGTATCATCCTCCAGAGCCAAAATTGTTTCTGGAGGTGGTGGTGGGCCGTCCTCTTTGTGGTCTGGCCCAAGAGCGCATAGCCGCCTGAATATAGCCCTAGCAGCGGCATTGTGGAGCTGCTGACCCGTCACGGCTTTGATGAGTGACGCATAGGGGCTTTGTACCTGAGGATCCGGGGTAGCCTGCTTATGTAAGAGGCAGGGGCCGATCTCTGCAATGAAGCGGGAAAGATCAGCATCTTGGATGAAGCAGGCTGGCAGGGAGACCATAGAACGGACCTCACTTGGGAAAGATGTTATAAAAGTAATGGCAAGGGCATTTTCCGGTGATGACAATATGGCCCTTTTTGAGGCACAAAGGAGGGAATATGTTCCTCACCAGTCTGCGCCCCTCTTTTTGCCGGCGGGTTTCTCGCCCGTGACGATGCAGGACGCTCCTACGCAGCAGCGCCGGAGGCGGCTGGGTGATTACGCAGAGCCGGTGGCTGGTCTGCGGACGGAAGCCCGTGCCCCCATGCGGCGCGCGCAGGTTTTGGTGGACCCGCCGCTGATTGGCCCGCTGCTGCTTGCCGCCAGTATGCATGGCATTGCACTGTGGCTGATGATGCAGACCAGTGCCCCTATGCATGGCATGCCCAATGGTGCGCAGCAGCCTCAAGTAGAAATGGTGTTTGATGCTCCGCAGGTCAAACACAGCATGCAGGGGGCCCCAACGCATGAGGTGGGCGGGGCCACCAGTGCTCCGGCACCGACTACGCAGGAGGAAGCTACCCCCGCTCCGATGGAGCCAATCCCCCATACGCCATCCTCCCCGCAGACAGCTCCATCGCCCACCGGGGAGCTAACGAATGCGGAAATGTCGGAGAAGCCGATCTCTAAGGCGGCACCCCGCCGCCCACATAGGAGCCGGGCAACCCCAACCCACCAGCGTGTGACTCGGCAGAGTGAAACGAATCCGTTTGCGCACCCGATGGACCTGTCCTTTGATGGCGAGCCTGCACCACATCCCCACAAGCGGGGACGGCATGGCGGGACACGTGGGCCGATTGATTTCTCCCTTGGGCCGCTTAGCCTGAATGGCGAGATTAATGCGCCCTATAAGACAAGAAGTAGCGTAAAGGGTGTCAGTTCCGATTACGGAGCTGAGGTTGACCGTTGGGTGCGTCAGCATATGTTCTATCCGGATGAAGCGGTACAGCACGAAGAGGAAGGGCCTTCTTCCGTGCATGTGGTGATCGACCGCACCGGGAAGGTCCTCCGTGTACGGTTGACGGATTCATCCAATTCTTATGCGCTGGATGCTGCGACGACGAGCATGTTCCAAGGGGTGCAACTTCCCCCCGTCCCGCCGGATATGCAGGGGGATCATTTTGATCTGGATGTGACGATCCATTACATTTTGATTCGTCATTAAGGAATGTCTGCGGCCCTTCTCCCTGTGGTCAGGAGTGGGAAAGGACGTTAAATTGCAAAGCCCACCGGGAAAAGCCGGTCGGGTATCTGTCCAAACATTGCAGGGAAAGTGGGCTGTTCATGCGCTTCTGTCGTAAGCTGCTGGTATCAGGGCTGTGCGTGTCTCTCCTCGGGCTGGGGGGGTGCCTTCAGGTCTATAAGCCGTTTGCCCATAATCCGGGCAATCAGGCCCAGCACCTTGTGCGGGACAATATTCCCCCCGTTCGTCTGGCTGTTCCCGTTCCTGTGCCGGAGAAAGCACCGTGGCGTGAGGCAACGGCTATGTGGGCGCGGGATGTGGTCGTGGCGTTGGTCGGGCAGTCCATCCCGGCGGTGGCAAAACTGCCAGAACCGGGCGACTGGTGGGTTCGCCTAGGGGCCGTCCGGGCAGAGAATGGCGGTATCCGCCCCCGTTATGCGATTGTCGGGCCGGATGGAAAAGTGAAGGCCCGTGGGTTTGGGGCTGTGATTGATGATGAAGGCTGGCGCAGTGCAGACCCGGCTGCGCTGAACACGGTTGCCCTCCAGATGGCTCCAGAAATTGCCCGTGAGCTGACAGAAATTCAAACCCGTATGATGATGGATGATCCGCAGAGCCTTATGCATCGTTCTGCCCGCATCTGTTTTGAGGGTGTGCAGGGTGCCCCGGGGGATGGCAACAAGTCTTTGGCCGAGGCATTCTATATGATGCTGCCTGATGGCCATAATAGCGTGCAGACTACACGAAATGGTGCTGACTACATCGTGAAGACTGAAGTTAGCCTTAAACCATCGCCGGATGCTCCCCCGCCGGGTGAAGCACTGAAGCAGCAAGTCACCATCGTGTGGCATGTGATGACGCCGCAGGGCGTGGAAGCTGGGGCTGCCACGCAGGTGCATGACGTAGTGGCACATTCGCTTGATGGCCCTTGGGCTGATGTGGCAGGTGCCGCAGCGCAGGAGGCCGCCGAGGCCGTGCGGACCATCATCACCAATTATTCGGGCCGGGCCCGCAAGGCTGCTACGGCGCAGCCTGATGTTGGCGGGGAGGCGTCCAAAGAAAAGGATGGCATGAAGAAATTTATCGCCGGGACGGATCAGACTGGCTCTACGGGAGCAGAATAATGAAAGGATTGGGGCTTAAAGGCTGTTATTGCTTGTGGCCCCGTAGAAAATGACGGGCTGAACGGGAATGGACAGGGTGTATCAATCAACTTATACAAACTAGACATAAATAATAGATGGCCCGTTATGCGTTCTGTTCGTCTGATATGTTTGCTGATTTTATGGGGTGTTGTTCAGTGTCAGGCGGCTTCTGCTGAAGTTTATCATCCCGACTTTGACTGCAGCCGGATGGATAGGAATGCACCGGGGCAAGTGCTTCTTTGTTCGGATTCTGATGCGGCCAGAAGTGAGCTGGTGCTGGACCAAGCTTATTATGCCCTGAGGCATCAGAGTGCCGCTTATCTTCTGCCGCAGCTCAAGGCGGATTTGATTCGTGATCTGGCGCCGTTGCAGGCGTGCTTTTCGCCCGAGGATATGCAGAGGGAGAGCCCGACTGCATGTTACCAGCGGATTGTAGCGCAGGTTACGGATAGATATCGGGCCCAGTTGGTAGGCCGGGCACATGAGGAAGCCACCCGCCCGATTGATGATCATATTGCCTTACAGAGAAAACTTCAGGCACTTGGTTTTTTACCCTCTGAGGTTGTGCTGGATGGCGTGTATGGGGAAGCAACCCGACGGGCCATTCTGCGGTGGCAGGAGCAGGCTAGTCAGCCTAATCGAGACGGCTTTCTGGGGAATGATGATGCTCGATTGCTGATGCCCGAGCTGGCCGCTGAAACCGGCACGCAGGCGGCACCTTCTGCCCCAGCCGAGACCAGTGCTTTTGCCGCCCCGACAGAGGCAGGAACAGGCGATGACGGGCCTGCTCCTTCTATCCTGCGGCAGAGAGGGGGGGCCGGTAGTGCTGTGCATCAGCCACCATCGGATGACACAGTATCGGCGGCACCGTCAGGGGACGCTGCCCCACCTGCGGAGGCATCTTCCCCCCAGCACGAGGCAGTTCCGCCGTCTTCGCCATCCCCAGATGATGCAGCCCCTCGGCGGGAGGCCGAGCATGAAACGACAGAGGGGCATACTTCCCTTCTGGCTCTGCTGTTTCAGATTCTTGGTGCTGTCATTCATATGTGTGGTGCCGTGTTGTCGGCGGTTTGGCGTGTGGTGGTATTCATCTTTCGCCTGCCCATAAGGCTTGTCCAGCTGATCTGGAGTTTCATCACAGCGTTGTTTAGCTGGAAAGGGTTGCTGCTTTTTATTGGCTATCTCGTTATCCGGGGCCTTCGTTCTTCGGGGAAGAAGGGCCCATCGGAGCCGTCTGACTTCTCGTCCAAGGAGGAAGAGGAGGCTTATCAGCAAGCTGGGCTGTTATGGAGCAGCTTTTATGAGGAGACAGGTGTCCGCCCTATAGCGGAGCTTATAGAGCTTCTTCTTGAGAAACGCCGGGATGAGGCTTTTGTCTTTTTAAAGACCCTGCTGGAAAAGGAAGTGGGTGAGCTACCTGTCTCCCTGTTGGAGACATTCTCTCAGGCCCGGCGGGAAAATAGTTGGAAGGGCTTCCAGCGTTTTTCCATAGAAGTGTTGGCGTTCTTGAAGGAACATTTTCAGGATAGGGATGAGGACGCCGCACAGGAGCAGCGGGAACGAGAGAACGCTTACCGCCGGGCAAAACAGGCTGGTGCAGCTCCGCCAGAGGATGAGCCTTGGTATGTCGTGCTGGAAGTTTCTGTAACTGCCTCCGCCGAGGAGATTACCGCCTCATATAGGCGGTTGATGAAGCAGCATCACCCGGATCGTTTCGCACAAGCCGGTAAGGCTGCCTATGAAGCCGCTGTTGCAAAAAGCAAAAAGATCACCGAGGCGTACCGTTACGCTCGAACACTGAAGCAATTCTCGGAAAAGGCATCCCAGAAAAGCCGGGATACCGAGCAGAAGCAGAGGTCTGATGCTGGATCATCATCTTCAGACTTTGCCTCCAGCAAGGAGCGGGAAGCGTATCAGAGAGTTGGTATGTTGTGGGCCAGTTGGGTCGGTGAACTCAGGCTTGCAAATGGGCAGACATTGCTGGGGTATCTCGTGGAGCAGCGTCTTCAGGAGGCATTCCGTTTTCTGGTGGAGTTGGTTCGTCCGATAAACGGTGAGACAGCCCGGGCCGTGCTGGAGGAGCTGGGTAGAGGGCGGTCATGGCAGGATTTCCAGCGTTGTTCTGTGCATGTGCACGGCCTGTTGCTGCAAGTGGCCAGAGCGGAGGAGGCCCGTAAAAGGCGGCAGCAGGAACAGGATCGCGCCAGAGAGCGGGACGAAGCGCAACGGAGGCAGGAACAGGCCCGCCGTGATAGGCAGCGTTCCAGAAATACGTCCCCCCGTGGGAGGGCATGGCATATTGTGCTGGAGGTCTCCGAGACGGCGTCTAATGAGGAGGTCACTAAGGCCTATCGGCGGCTTATCAAGCAGCATCACCCGGACCGGTTTGCCCATGTTGGTGGTGAGGTTTACGAGGAAGCCGTCCGCCGAACGGCTGAAATCACGCAGGCTTATCGTTATGTGAAGCAGTACCGGCAGTTTTAGCTTATCTGTGTTGTGGCAGGTTTGCTGTAAAATCATGACATTGATCGGGCAGGCTGATAGAAGGAGCTGTACCGCTTCTTACCGTCCTTCTATGAAAAGTACCTGTCATGAAGATCGTTGCCTGTAACAGTAATCTGCCGTTGGCTCAGGCTGTGGCTGATGAGCTTGAGATCCCTTTGTGCAAGACATCCATCCGCCGCTTTGCGGATGGTGAAGTGTTTGTCGAGATTCAGGAAAATGTGCGTGGCGAGGACATGTTCGTTCTCCAGAGCACCTGCACACCGACCAACGATCATCTGATGGAACTTCTCGTCGTGTTGGATGCTTTGCGGCGTGGGTCCGCACGGCGTGTCACGGCTGTGATGCCTTATTTTGGCTATGCCCGGCAGGACCGTAAATCCGGTCCCCGCACGCCTATCAGTGCCAAGCTGGTCGCTAATCTTCTAACAGAAGCCGGTGCAAACCGTATCCTCACGATGGACCTGCACGCTATGCAGATTCAGGGCTTCTTTGATATTCCCACGGATAATCTTTACGCCGCACCGCTTTTCGTGCGGGACCTGATGACCCGCCACCCTAATCATGAAAAACTGATGATTGTCTCCCCCGATGTAGGCGGTGTGGTGCGGGCTCGCCAGCTGGCTCGTAGGCTGAATGTTGATCTGGCCATCATTGATAAGCGTCGTGAGCGGGCTGGTGTCTCCGAAGTGATGAATGTGATTGGTGATGTATCAGGCCGTTTCTGCGTGCTGGTGGATGATATCATCGACAGTGGGGGCTCTCTCTGCAATGCAGCCGAAGCCCTGATGAAGTACGGTGCTGCTGGCGTGGAAGCCTATGTGACGCATGGTGTGCTGACAGGCAACGCCTGCGAGCGTGTGCAGAACAGCCCGCTTTCCATGCTGACATTGACGGACAGCATCCCCGCTACAGAGGAGCTGAAGGCGGCTTCCAATATTCGGCAGATTCCAACAGCTAATTTGCTGGGTCGGGCTATCCGGGCCGTTGCAGATGAAAGCTCGGTCTCCACTCTTTTCGACTGAGACAGATATTCCGTGGCTGGAGCAGGAGATAAGGCCCAGCCACGTTCTGACGGGATTTTGGGGGAGGTCAGGAAATGACACAGCTTCGTGCAGAACCATACTGGTTCCTTCGGCATGGTGAAACGGACTGGAACGCACGTCATCTCTCACAAGGGCGAACAGATATTCCGCTTAATGAGACTGGCCTGACACAGGCCCGTCTGGCAGGACGCCAGCTGGCTGACCTGTTTGAGGCAGGGGTGCGCCCCTTCACACATATTGTGAGTTCTCCGCTAAAGCGGGCTTTCGTTACAGCCGAGCATGTACGGGATGCAATCCGTGACCGGACAGGCATTGACTTACCCTTGACCAAAGATGCGGACCTTCAGGAGGTGAGCTTTGGTGTGCAGGAAGGTGAGCCAATGGGGGATTGGTATAATACATGGATTGCTGGAACCTTCGTGCCAGAGAAGGGCGAGGATTTCATTACGCTGAAGACCCGTGGCATCCAGGCTCTTAACAGAGCGCAGGACGCCGGAGAGGGTGCCCCTTTGATCGTTGCTCATGGGGCACTTTTCCGTGGGTTGAGGGCCGCTATGGGGTTGGAGATTAATGTTCGCTTGCCCAATGCGATGCCGCTGAAGGCCACACCGGAGGAAGAAGGTTGGGTCTTGAAATTGCTTTCAGCCTAAGAGGACTCTCCTTCTAAAAAAGGCCGCTTCCTGACGAAAGGGAAGCGGCCTTTTTTTATGTTTAGATGGTTTGTATGGCTGCTAACTTACCAAGGGACGAGTGTTGTAGAGAGACGTTTGGCAGCCTCCGGGCTAACCCCAAGGTCGTTACGGTTCCACCATCCGCCGCCAAGCGCCTGAAATAGCCCGACTGTATCGGATAGGCGGGTTACCTTGTCCTGTGCGACAGAAATTTGATCTTGCGCCACGGCCATGCGGGCTTGGGCTACGTCAATCTGGCTATTATCCCCCAGCCTGTGCTGGGCCTCGGCGATATGTAGGGCTTGCGTGGCAGCATCAAGCCCGCCTTGGTCGGCCAGAAGCGTGCTGCCATCCAGCTCCACAGCATGAAGGCTGTCTGCCACATCACTCACAGCAGACATGATGGCCGCTTGGTAATAGTGCTTGGCCTGCTCATAATTGGCCTTGGCCTCGCGTTGCGCATGAAGCAGTGACCCACCTTGGAAAATAGGCTGAGTGACAGTTGCTGCCAACATCCAGTTACCCATACCGGGCTTGAACATCTTGCTCATGCTATCGACAGCCTCACCCGGCAGGGCACTTAGCTGCACATTGGGGAGGCGGTTGACAATCGCGATACCAAGTTGTGCCCCGGCAGAACGAATCTGCGCCTGGGCCGCAGCAATATCGGGCCTCTGTGAGAGAAGCTGAGCCGGTAACGTAACGGGTAGCTGCTGGGGTAGGGAGAAATCCCTTAGCTCAAAAATAGGGAGGTCCGCATTAGGGCTAAGGCCGACAAGGGTAGCTAGCTGGTCCCGGGTCTGGGCAAGTTGTGTCCGCAGCGGTGGTAGGTCTGCCTGCAACTGCGCTAGAGAATCCCGCATGATGAGCTGGCTTTGGCGGGATTGATCCCCTAGCCCAACCTGATTTTGGTTGATGCGAACCATAGCCGTCTGTTGGGCGATCAAATCTTCCTTGGCACGTATCTGCTCACGGAGACCGGCCTCAGTGATAGCCGTATTGACGATGTTGGCGATCATCGTCAGCGTTGTTGCTTCCAGCTGGAAACGCTGGATATCCGCCTGTGCCTTGGCATTGCGGATAGCAAGGCGGGACCCACCCCAAAGGTCGGGCACATAGCCGATATTTAGCTGTGCCGTATGGAGGTTGTAGAGCCATTCATTGTTGTTGGGGACGGGTGAAAGTGCCTTGGAGGTCTTATTTCGTGTCGGAATGAACTGGGCAGAAATGCTCGGGTAGAGTGAAGCCCCCTCTACTCGGCGTTGTTCCCATGCTGCCCGCAGGCCAGCCTGCATGGCTTTTAATGTCTGATTGTTGGTCAGGGCCAGTTCCACCATTTGGTTAAGACGGGGATTCTGGAAGGCTTCCCACCATTTGCCAGCGACATCAGCCCCGGAGACGAACTGCTGGCGGCCGAGGAGGCTATCCCCCGTCCTATCCCGTCCTGCCTCAGATTGTGTGATGGCCTTTTGGCTATAGCCTGTCTGTTTAGGCAGGGAGGGAATGTCTTTGGGGGAAGGGCCAACAACGCAGCCCCCTAGTCCGACAGCCAATCCGCTGATCAATGTGCTGGCCAGCAGCAGGGAGGGGCGTACCCTCTCCAAAAGGGTGAAACACTGTTTCATGTCAGGCCTCCTGCTCTTTCTGGCCAGTCCGGCGTTTGACCGTTTCTTCCAGCCGGCAGAAGCAGACAGGCAGGATGAAGAGGGTCAGCAGGGTGGCAATGCCAAGCCCCCCTACAACCACAGTTGCCAGACCACGTTGCACGTCTGTACCCACGCCTGTGGCCATAGCGGCAGGCAACATGCCGACACTGGCCACGGTGGCGGTCATCAAGACAGGGCGGAAACGCTCCGTTGCCCCTAACCGGGTGGCTTCCCTGATGTCACCGCCTTCAGCAAGATGGCGGTTGATGTTGGAGACCATGATGATCCCATTCTGAATGGCCACACCAAACAAGGCAATAAAGCCGACAGCCGTGGCGATATTCAGGGTTTCTGCCCGTAGATGCAGGGCGATTAACCCGCCCAGAGCGGCAAGAGGCACAATGCCGATGATGAGTAGCGCATGACGGAATTTCTGGAACTCCGCATAAAGTAGCCCCAGCATGACGGCAAACATGACACCAAGAGCCGCCACAAGCCGGACTTGGGCGTGTTGGGCTTCTTGGAACGTTCCTGCCCATTCCAAGCGGAACTTTTGGTGGTCGTAATGGACGTTCTGGTCAATGAGTTTTTGGGCATCATCAAGATACTGGGACATCGGCCGGTTGCCGTTATCTACCTGAAGGGTGATCTGCCGTTCGCCCATTTCATGGGCGATGCTGCTTTCCCCCATTTGGAGACGAATGCGGGCAATTTCAGCCAGAGGGATGGCATTGCCATCGCTCGTAATCATGGGGATCTGTCCCAGAAGCTGAAGATTGGAACGCTGCGTGTTATCAATACGTAGGGTCGCATTATAGAAGCGGTCCCCTTCGATTACGTTGGTCAGTGGCTCATCGCCGATGGCACTGTTGATGACATCCGTTACGTCATTGATGCTGATGCCGTAACGGGCAGCCTTCAGGCGGTTCGGTGTGATCTCAATCTGCGGAATTCTAGGTTCCTGAAAGATATCCGCTTGGACGGTACCAGGTACTTGCCAGAGCTGGTGGACTACCTGTGCCCCCAGTGTTCGCAGTCCTGCTAGGTCATCACCATAGATGCGCATAACAAGCGGGCTATGCGCCCCACCAAGCTGGTCGCTGAGGTTATCTTCAATGGGCTGGCTGATGGAGAAGGAGATACCAGCAATCTTGTTGAGGCGGGCACGGAGCTTCGTGATGAACTCGGCCTTGGTCTCGCCATGGGCCCACTGGTTGTAGGGCGTCAGGCCGACAGGCATCTCGATGTGAGAGGGAGTCCACGGGTCTGTCCCATCATCCGAGCGGCCAAGCTGGGTGATAGCGTAGGAGGTCTCTGGGAACTCCCGCACTGCACGGCGAATTTCCGAGGCTTTTTCCTGCCCCTTTTCCAGCGAGATACCTGTTGGCATTTGAATCTGAAGCCAGAGGGCGCCTTCATCCAGATCGGGCAGGAACTCCCGGCCTGTTGTAACGCCAAGCGCAATGACCGCCACCAACGCTAGCCCCGCACTGACGAAGGGGATGACGGGATGATCAAGCAGATGGCGGAGCAAGGCGTCATAATGTTTATGCAGCCAGTCTAGCGGCTTGTTGTGCCAGATGTGCCGTGGCTTGCGTAGTGCCAGAAACGACATGGTGGGTGTCAGGGCGAGGGCGCAGAGCAGGGCACCAAGTAGGGCGAAGCTGACAGTCCATGCCATAGGCCGGAAGATTTTTGCCTCGCTCCCTTCAAAGGCGAACAGCGGGCTGTAGGCCACCACGATGATGATGGTGGAAGCAAAGATGGCCCGGCCCGCACGGCGGGTGATTGCAAGGATGTCTGGCTGGTTCAGCGGGAGGGAAGGATGCTCCTCTCTATGGCGGAGGATGACCTCGGTAATGACAATGGCCCCATCGACAATCACACCGAAATCCACAGCCCCCAGAGAGAAGAGATTGGCCGCCATGCCGCAGGCCCGCATGAGAATGAAGGCGAACGACAGAGCAAAGGGAATGGTCACGGCCGTGATGGCGGCACTGCGTGGCGAACCAAGGAAGAAGGTCAGAATGATCAGCACAAGGCCGATCCCTTCCAGAATGGTTTCGCTGACCTTGTCCGTTGTGGATTTTACAAGGTTGTCACGGTCTAGGTACGGGACAATGCGGATATGTTTTGGTTTGAGCTGTGTCTGAAGCTTGGCAACGGCGGTGTGCAGATCATCCAACACCTGCGAGGGGTTGGCCCCTCGTAGCATGGTCACGACGCCTTCGATTGTATCGGGGTTGCCGTTCTTACCGAGCATCCCTTCACGGACCTGATGGCCAAACTCAATCCGCCCTAGCTCGGAGAGGAGAATGGGGACGCCATCATGGTGGCCGATGACGGTATTGCGCATGTCCTCCAGAGAGTGGATCTGCCCTACCCCACGGATGATGTAGGACTGTTCCCCACGGGTGACACGGCCACCACCAGCATTAGCGTTGCTGTTGCGGATGGCATTCATTACATCGCTGATGCTGATACCAAAGCGGATGAGAGCGTTGGGGTCGAGGATCAGCTGATATTCCCGAGTGAAACCACCGAAATTATCAATATTTACTACGCCGGGAACCCGCTGGAGGGCAGGGATGATCTCCCATCTCTGGACATCAGAGATGGTCATGAGGTCCTGATCGTCTGACTCCACCGTGTAGCGGTAGATTTCCCCGCTGGCCCCGCTGATGGGGCCGAGGGAAGGCTGGGCACCGCCCGTTAGCTGGAGGCCATCAAGCTGACTTTGTACGAGCTGGCGGGCCCGGTATATGTCCTCTCCATCCTTGAAGATAAGTGTGATGAGAGACAGGCCGAACGTCGTGCTGGAGCGACTTTCTACCACGCCGGGGACGGCTGCTAGCTCACGCTCGACAGGTGTGGTGACCTGATGCTCCATCTCCTCAGCGGCGAGACCATTGACCTGTGTCGTTACCAGAACACTGGTAGGGCCGAGGTCCGGATAGGCTTCCACGGGCAACTGTTTCCAAGCCAGCATCCCGGTGATGAACAGGGCAACGGTAAGAAAGGCCACAGCCTTACGGTGACCAAAGCACCATGTAATAAATTTCTCGATGAACATAGCTGCTCAGCGGCCTTCAGTAATCATTGAGCAGGATGGCTCCATGCGTGATGATACGCTCACCAGCCTTTAGGCCGGAGAGGATGCGCACGGTCTCCCCCTCCTCGTAGCTGATGGTGATGAAGCGGCGGCGATAAGTATTGGGCGATGTTTCCACAAAAACGGAAATCTGATCATTATCCATAAGCAGGGCCGTTTTGGGCAGGATGGGTTGAGCCTGCTGGGTGATGTTCAGTGTGGCGGTGGTGAACTGGCCGGGGCGCAATACACCTTGCGTGTTGTTGCAGCGCAGATAGAGGTTCAGGCGGCGTGTGTCGGTATGGACAGTGCCGTCCAGTGATGTCACGGGGCCATGGCAGGTCTGGCCGGGGAAGGGGGCGTCCAGCGTCATGGTTGTGCCAAGCATGGGCAGAAGGGTGTCCGGTAGGCTGGCTTGGACCCATACTGTATCCACATTGGAGACATTCATCAGGACGGCTGTCATATCCGTTACATTCTGGCCGACGCCGGTGGAGACAGACGTCACAATCCCGGAGACAGGGGCAAAGAGTGGCTGGTAGCCTGCATTGCCATCCGTACCGAGTGCCTGAAGACGAAGGCGGGCCCGGGTTGCTTCGGCCTGTGCCTGTTCCAGATCATTTTTGGCGGACTGCATGTCCTTTACAGCATTACCCCCAGCATTGAGCACGCCAACGGCACGGCGATAGGCCTGCCGGGTGAGAGTAAGGGTCGCCTGTGCCTTGTGGTCATCCGACCACGCTTGTGCAAGGTCGCCAGAGTAGAGGATGGCAAGAATATCGCCTTTCTGCACATGCTGGCCCGTCTGCACATACAGGTTGGCCAACCGACCGACCACTGGGGAGTGGATGTCCACGCTCTGGCCGGGAGGGGTGATGATCTGGGCAGGTAGCTCTACCTGATGGGGAGAAAGGGTCTCCTGAACAGGTTCAATCGTGAGTTGACCATCCAATGGCCCACCGGGGCGGATGCGCAGCAGGTCCCCATCGTGAGTAACGGCAGGTGGAGGTGCAGTCTCTATGGTGCGATGTGGGAGGAGAGACCACGCACCCCAGAGAAGCAGAAGAGCGATCAGGACGATGCCAGTAATAATAATGTTACGTGAGACACGCATTATTGGAATGTTCTCCGCTCTTCTGACTGCTTGGACAAAATTCGTTCCTTTCTGACACAGATGGAATGTTTTGTCACGGGATTGTATTTGTACCGTAACATTTGAACTTTATGGCCGTGGTGAGTAATTTTGAAATAGTATTGCGAGCATATGAAAAAGGGGCCGCAATTACTCTGCGGCCCCTCCTGCAAATATTCCGATGTCCTTGGTAAAGGATTAGAAGCGGTATTCGATACCAGCACCAACAACAGTAGGATGTACATCATCATGAACACGCACGCGGCCACCAGTAATGGGGTTGCCACGAGAGTTCAGGTGGATGCTCTGATTGAAAAGCAGAATCTGTTTGATATCAAAGTTAAAGAACCAGTTACCGACAAGCTGGTAATCAAACCCGAGATTGAAGCTAGGCCCGACGTTGGTCTTCATGTGCATGGCATCAAAAACGGCCCCATTATAGGCCCCACCAAGATTGGTAGCTGAATGCATGTTGTGGAAGATGGCTACCGTGATACCAAGGCCAGCATAGGGGTTGAAGCGTTTATGCGGGCGGAAATGGTAGGCGGCAGTCAGTGTCGGGGGGAGGATCCAGAAACTACCAGCATCCAGCTTGCCCAGCTTACCAACGTGGGCGGCAGCTTCATGGCGAGTGGAGGAGGCAATGAGGTCCAGAGAGAGGTGATCTGTCAGGAAATATTCAAGCGTCAGTTCCGGCATGACCTGATTGGTCACGCTCACATTGTGGCGGAAGGTGCTGCCGCCTGCCAGCTGTGCAGCAGGGGAGGTAGCGTTCAGCCTGACACGGGAGCCTGTGTTGTTGGTAATCACACCGAGAGCGGAGAGGCGGACAACAAAGTCACCCTTGCCAAGACCGATCTTGGTGTTGGCGCAGGTCTGGAAAATGCCGCAATGGTGGTCATCCGGTGCATGGAGATGCACGGAAGCATCCGGTGCAGCCTGCATGGTGCTGGATGTAGACACGGAGTTGTGGGCCCCCGGCGTCGTTGTCTGGGCAACGGCGAAGGAGACAGACCCAAGAGCAAACAGCGCGGCTGTAGCCATCCGGGTGAAGGTGCGGCTCATGTTTCCTAGAATCCTCAATGTGATACGACAGCGTGACGAAAATGGACAAAATGTAATTGTTCCTCCTTTGGCTATAGGAATGATCTCTCTCGGAAATCAAGAAAAAACTTATAACTGTAATAGGCTGTTTACTAAAAATAGTAGAAGATTGATTTAGATCAATTGATGGGGCCTCCTGTCACTGTCATAGGGAACGTTTCTTTTAAAAGGGGCCATCAACCCGCTAATGCAGATATCGGTTATAGTGAGACAGGAAAGATATGATGGAAACAGGTCGCAGCCTCATAGACGCCGTGCGAGAGCGGTGCGGTCGCTGTTCTGGCCGGTCGCTTAGCATATGTAATGTCATTGATGATCAAGACCTACCTGCCCTTGTGGCGGCGTCCTCTCGGGTGGTTTTCCCGTCCGGGCGTTGTTTCATTCAGGAAGGGGCTCCAGCGCATGATTTTTATGTGCTGACAGGCGGTAGGGCTAAACTGTTCACCCTTATGCCGGATGGGCGGCGGCAGATTGTCGGGTTTGCGGAGCTAGGGGATTTTTTGGGGCTGACCTCGTCAGAGACCTATGCCTTTACGGCGGAAGCTCTGGGAGATGTGACGCTCTGCCGCTTCCCTCATTCTGCTATTGACCGTCTTGTAGAGCGGTTCCCGCGTTTGCGTGGCCGGTTGCAGAAGGAAGCCTCTAGCGAGCTCGTCAAAATGCAATCTCGGCTTATGGTGCTGGGGCGTAAGACAGCTCGGGAACGCTTGGCGAGTTTTCTGGTTGAACAGGCCAGTCCTTGTTGTGGGCATCACGCTCTGCATGATGAGCGAGAACCGCTAACCCTTCCCCTGCCCATGTCCCGGACGGATATTGCCGATTATCTGGGCCTGACGATTGAAACGGTAAGTCGGACTTTCGGTCTTTTCCGGAAAGAAGGATTAATAAGTGTTAAAGGGGCAAGCTCCGTCACACTTCTGGAGCCGGGAGTATTGAGTGACATGGCCAACGGTATAAAGCGGGACTGAGACGCAACGGCTTAGGGATGGCCTTTTTTTAACTTTTTTGATGTGACCTCGTGGTGTAGTGACTAACCACGTTTTGTCCTTTTCCAGGAGCTCCTCAATGAAGATCCGCACTCTGCTTACAGCCACGCTGCTGGCATCATCCTTTGCTTTGCTGCCGCAGGCTCACGCTTATGATGCAAATGACCCGCTGGCTATTCAGAGCACCATGGATAGCGTGACGAAGTCCGTTCAGAACGAGAATGCTAAGCTGCATGCCCTGCAGGAGAAGTATGCTGGTGCCCCGGAACGTACCCGTGCTCGTATCCAGAAGCGCATTGATGCTGTTAAGTCCGATCTGAAGCAGCGTGAAGAACGTCTGCACACGTTGCAGGACAAGTACAAGAACCTGGCTGCAGACAAGAAGGCCGAGCTGCAGAAGAACATTGATGATCGTAAGCAGCAGATCAAGGATATGCGCGATAAGTACAAGAACGCACCGGCCGAAGAGAAGCAGCGTCTTAAGGCTCAGTGGGATTCTCAGAAGTCTCAGTTTGATGAGCAGAAGAAGAACCTGAAGGATATGCGCGACAGCACGATGCAGTCCGGTAAGGACTTCGTTCACTCCCTGAAGGGCGGTTTCTGATCTTTTTAGAGGATCAGTCCTAACAGGATAGAGTAATGAGAGAGGCCGCTCCTATTGGGGTGGCCTCTTGCTCTTTGGGGGTAGTGCCTCCATATAGAGCGGGATTGAGATAGACGTTCTCGGGGCAGGGTGAAACTCCCTACCGGCGGTGTTGGTGGCTTTGGCTGCCTTAGCCCGCGAGCGCCCTGCATTCGTGCAGGGGACAAGCAGATCCGGTGTAATTCCGGGGCCGACGGTTACAGTCCGGATGAGAGAGAACGTTCTTTTCCTGCATGCAGGGGTGGGGTGTATGCCCTAGCCGGCTGAAGGAAAAGGCGTGACGTCGCCGCGAACGTCCCTGAGATGATTGGGGACTGATGATGACAGATGTGTCGAGTGAGACACGAAGACTGAAAGAACCGCTTCTTCCGTTGGAAGCCGTGCGGGTTGGCTTTCAGTACGCCATAAAAGAGGCTGTGCAGAAAATGGGAGCAACGGCCCCTAATCCAGCGGTAGGCTGCGCCTTGCTGGATGGTGAAGGGCGTCTTCTTTCTGTAGGGGCACACCCGGCGGCGGGGCAGCCTCATGCCGAGGTTATGGCGTTGGAGCAGGCCCGACAGAAAGGTGTTCTGGAGCAGGCCCGCATTGCTTTGGTGACGTTGGAGCCCTGCAACCACCATGGCCGTACTCCCCCTTGTAGCGAACAGCTGAAGAACAGCCCTGTGCAAACCGTATGGATTGGGGCCCGTGATCCCAACCCGCAGGCCAAAGGGGGAGCTGAGTATCTCGCCGAAGGCGCAGCACCTAAAAATGTTCGGTTTCTAGCTGATGAGCCTGAATTGCTGCCTTTGGCGCAGGAGTGCAAGGCTCTGCTGGCTCCGTTTGCGTCCCGTGTGATGCGGGGCCGCCCGTGGCTGACCGTAAAGCAGGCTCTGGATGGGCGAGGGAGTATGCTTCCTCCGCCGGGGCAGAAGACTTTTACGTCTCCTGCATCCTTACGTCTGGCGCATCAGCTGCGGCGGGCTTGCGATGCGGTGGTGACGGGGATTGGCACCGTTCTGACTGATGATCCTTCTTTTACTGTGCGGTATGTGGCCGACCATGAAGGACGAGGCCCTCGCCCTCTGATCGTGCTGGACCGGCAGGGGCGTATGCCAATGGCATGGCGTCAAGCACGGGAAGCAGACGGGTTCCACGTGGAACAATGTCATGATGTGGCGTCTGTCCCGGCCCTATTGGGGCAGATGGGCGTCAACTGGGCCTTGATAGAGGCTGGCCCCGCCTTGCTGAAAAGTGTGCGGGATGCCGACCTGTGGGATGATTGGCTGGCCATTCATCATGAAGAGCATGGTGGAGACGATCAGCTATCCGTCACTCTGCGAAATGGACGTGATGGGAATGAAAGCCCGGTGCAGCTTCTGCGCCGCTATGGGGACTAAAGCAATGTTTTCAGGAATTATCGAACATGTTGGCGATGTGCAGTCTGTTTCCCTGCGGGACAGAGCGATGGATGTACGGATTGCCACCCATTTCACAGACCTGACAGAAGGTGAGAGCATCGCCACCAATGGCGTATGCCTGACTGTGACCCGTTTTACCCCCGAAGGTGTGGCGGACTTTCATCTAAGCGGTGAAACACTGGCCCGCACGGCATTGGGTGAATTGAAGGAAGGGGCACGGGTGAATCTGGAACGTGCTGTTAGTCTCAACACGCGTCTTTCTGGTCACATCGTGCAAGGGCATGTGGACGCCGTGGGGCGGTTGACGCATGTAGCGTCTGCTGGGGACTCGCACCATCTACGCATCTTTATGCCTGCCTCTCTCCGCCGCTATGTCATCGAGAAAGGTTCCATCACGATCAATGGTATTAGCCTGACAGTGAATGAGGTTCATGATGATCTACAGTATGAGGGTCAGGCAGGTTTTGAAATTAGCCTCATGATTATTCCCCATACATGGACACATACAGACCTTTCCACGCTGACTATCGGGGCAAAGGTGAATCTGGAAGTGGACATGATGGCTAAATATGTGGAGACACTCCTACGCTACACGCCAGAAGATGAGCTGCGCTATAAGGGAGGTGCCCGGTGAGTATCGGAATGTCTCCCGCTCTCCAGGCCGCTATCGCCGCTGTGCGGGCAGGCCGCATGGTCGTAATGGTGGATGATGAAGACCGGGAAAATGAAGGCGATCTGATTCTTCCAGCCCAGTTTGCCACGCAGGAAACCATCAATTTCATGGCCCGGCAGGCTTGCGGGTTGATTTGCCTCTCCCTTGAGGCAGAGCAGATAGACCGGCTTGGTCTTTCCCCTATGGTGGAGAAAAATCAGGACCCACGAGGCACGGCCTTTACCGTGTCTATTGAGGCCGCTCATGGCGTGACAACGGGTATTTCTGCTGCTGAGCGTGCCCATACGATTCAGGTGGCTTCCGCACCGGATGCGACACCGGCGGATATTATCTCTCCCGGCCATATGTTCCCTCTGCGGGCCAACCCTGATGGCGTGATGGCCCGGGAGGGGCACACGGAAGGGGCGGTGGACCTCATGCGGTTGGCGGGTCTGCGTCCGGCTGGTGTGATCTGCGAGATTATGGCCGAGGATGGCACGATGATGCGCCTGCCAGAGCTGCGGCATTACGCACGCCGTCACGGTTTGCCTCTCATCAGCATCGCCGAAATGCGCCGCTGGATTGCTGCACATGGTCGAGGCGATGTTGGGGCTATAGAGGTGACGGAGGTTCCGCTTTCGGAGGCAGATCAGCTAGCTGTGGCGGACCTGCCAACCGTATGTGGCGGGGAAGATTTGCGGGTTCATGCTTTCCGTGGGGCCGATGGTGTGGAGCACCTAGCTCTCGTGAAGGGGAAGCCAGACCAGACTGTGCCTTTGGTGCGGCTACATTCCGAATGCGTGACGGGGGATGCGCTGGGGTCGTTGCGTTGCGACTGTGGCCCGCAGCTGCGTGAGGCCCTCAAGCGGATTGCGGCGGCGGAGTCTGGCGTGTTGCTGTATCTGCGTGGGCATGAAGGCCGGGGGATCGGCCTAGCCAACAAAATACGAGCCTATGAATTGCAAGATCAGGGCATGGATACGGTTGATGCCAATGAAGCCCTTGGCCTGCCCGCCGATGCCCGCCGCTGGGATATGGCGGCCCATATGCTGGCTAGCCTCGGCGTGACCCGTTTGCGTCTGCTGACGAATAACCCGGAAAAAGAGCGTGGTCTCTTAGATGCTGGGCTGGCGGTGGAGGCTGTGGAGCGGCTGGTTGTGCCGTCCAACCCATTTAACCGCCATTATTTGGAAACGAAACGCACCCGTATGGGGCATGCGCTACAGGAGAGCTGAACCATGAGCAAACATATCGCTACGGCCCCGGAAGGGCTGAAACTGAACCCAGCACCTAGACTGGCCCTTTTGGTCAGCCGTTTTAACCCCGATGTGACGGGTGGCCTGCGTGATGGTGCGCTGGAGTGGCTGAAAGAGCGTGGCATTGATGAGACTGTGGATGTCTATGAGGCCCCCGGTGCGTTCGAGCTGCCCATCATGGCCCAGCATCTGGCCCGTAAAGGCATTTATGAGGGTGTGATCTGCCTCGGTTGTGTCATTAAGGGGGATACGGCCCATTTTGAGTTTATCTCTATGGGGGCAACCATCGGCATCATGCAGGCACAGCTGGAAACGGCCGTACCAGTCTCCTTTGGTATCCTCACCACATATACGGAAGAACAGGCCGTTCTGCGTTCCCGTACTGATGAACATAATAAAGGCCGTGAGGCCGCCGCTGCTTGTGTGGAGACAGTGGCCTTCCTGCGGAAGTAAGGGGTCGTTTTTAAGTCATCCGGGTCATCATAGGCCCGGATGCGTCGTCATGATGCCTTGTCATGGTAGAGTTGTAGGAATTCTTCCTGAGTGATCGAATGTTCAATGAAATATTTGCGGTAAGATTCAGGCACATGGGGATGAATGCCGACCCATAGGGCATAGGCATCGAATGCAAGAAGTACGATGGCGAGATATGTGTATGTTTTCATTTAAATGAACCAGTACTTCCCATGAAACCACAGTCTGATGACGATGAGATGCAGGATGAACAGGCAGAAAAGGCCGACACGCTGCTTTCTCACGGAGAGCGTTGCGAAGGCAACGGCAAGAAACTCCATGACGAACGGATTGGAAAAGACGAAGCGTTCCACGGAGATCAGCTTGGTCGATGTCGCAATGAGCAGGATGAAAGCCATCAGGCAGCTTTCTAGCTTCCAGCCTTTCCGGAACATCTTGTACAAAACGAAAGAAGCCGCTGCAAGATAGATGACAAATATACGTTCGTGCTTCTGAGGCAGTGCATTAATGATCTGCACGGGTAGCCAGTTGAACTTCCTGAGCCATGCGATTTGGATGTGGGAAAAGGCGAAGCCATCCCCTGTAATATGGAAAAGATACAGCACATAGAGCGAAAGGCCGAAGCCCGCAGCACTGATGAGAAACAGGTTCTTCTGGAGGCTGTCTGCCAGCATGGTGAAGGACGGTGACTTCCTGTTCCTGTAAAGGTCGTGGCAGAAGAACCATGCGGTGATGAACAGGACGGACAGGAAGCCCGTAGGGCGGGACAGGCTTATCAGGCAGCAGAAAAGGGCTGCGAGGACTATCCGTTTCTGGCGCAAGGCCATGAAAATGCAGACCAGCAGCAGGCTGAACGTGCCTTCGGAATATTGCGATGTGTACCAGATGTTGAAAGGAAATAGGACCATGAACAGCGTGTACAGGATGGGATTCAGTTGAATGTTTCGCTGAAGAAGGTCTCGGTACATCAGGTAGATAAGGACCGGCCACAGGATGATGTTGATGAGCAGGGCTGAATGCAGGGCGCTGACAGACAGCAGCCTGTGGAGTGCATAGGAGAGCATGGGGTAGAGCGGGAAAAAGGCCCAGTTAGCCTGTGTCATGCGCAGGCTGTCATCCAGCAGGGGGTGGGTTGCATAACCATTTCTGATGATGTCCGTGTACCAGAAACAGTCCAGCTGGCAGGTGCTGGAGGTCAGGGAACCATCAGGAGCCAGCAGCTTCATAATGAGCAGGTTTACGAAACAGATAGAGTAGATGAAGAGCAGAAACTTCAGTCCGCTTGTTTGCTTGAGAGAGGACTGAACCAGTCTCTTCATGTTCATAGTCTCCAGAGTGTTGGGTGAGTGATCGGGTTTTCAGGAAAAGGCTATGTGCTGCAGTGCATCAGATAGTCCGGCCACCATGGTGTATTGCCTGAAAAGGTATGGAACGGGGCAGACGTATCACATGGCTTGTCCTGTGCGACGTATATTAACTTCGTGGCGGGGGGTAGAGCAGAAATCTGTCCTGCATGAGGCGGCGGCGGATGAGAGAGACTCTTCTCACTGTTTCATAAAAATGACGATGTTGTCGTTATCATCATTCTGCCTGTGACGGTATATTTCCTTATAGGTAGCTTTTACTTGTTCATCGAGAATTGCTTTCGTGCTCATGTTCAGCTCGGCATTGGGGCCTCGGTCATCTTCTATGACGATGTAACGGGGGGATAGGGCCAGAATGCGCCGCACCTCCGTATCGGGGTTTACGGGCAGGGCCGTCTTTTCCGTATCGGAGTTGAGATGTGCGGAGAAAGGCAGGCGTGTCAGGGGGCAATAGGGCACAGCATCCAGAATGATGTCCGGCCCGCTGAAGTTGAAGACACACCCTCCCGGTGAGGAGAGAAGGCGGGTGATCTGCTTCAGGTCACGGGCTGACCCCATATGTCGGGCCTGCTTTATCTCAGAGAGATTGCGCTGCCCGCCCCATAGGACAAGGATAATCAGCCAGAGTCGGCCCATCCTTGCTTGCCACAGGGGAGCGGCATTGATGAAGAATGGTGCAAAAAGAGGCAGGGCGTAATGTTTGGAAAAACAACCGAATAGGATGAAGCCGGTAAAAGCTGCCCATGCCCAGCCTGTGATGAAGATGAGGCTCACCTTGGCAGGTTTCTGTCGGACTGCCAGGGCCCGTAGGACTAAGATGGAGGCAAGCAGAAGGGTGAGGGTGAAGGCCCAGTGTATCCAGTGCCAGAAGGTCTTCCAGCTGTCGTGAGGTGTCTTCTGCTTAAGAAAGATGGATGATACGTTGGCGAACCACCAGTCATGGAGATGTCCAATCCCGGCATAAAAACCGATCACGCAGAGCGTGGGAATGAGTGCTATGCCACACCAAATGAGTGCGTTGACCAAGATGGCAGACCATGATTTTGTCTTTTGATAGGTCATCCAGAGTAGGACAAGCCCGGCATAGATGCCCTCAAAAACGACGGTTGGCTTGATCTGTATGGCAATGCCGAAGAGGGCCATGACCAGAATGCCAGTGCGATTTAGGCTCTTGGTCTGTTTCTGATCAAGGAAGGTCACGATGGCCAGCATGGCCCCTGTGATGAGCAGGTTATAGAAAACAGGAGCCTGCCCTCCGATCCCCTGCGCCCCGTTGATCCAGAGAAGATACAGGCATCCGGCTAAAAAAGCTCCCGTTTTTGGAGCGATGAAACGGGCGATCTTCATGCATAGGATGGAGGTAGCCCATGCACTTAGGAGGGCTCCTATCTGATAGGCCCATATACGGTAGGGGCCAAAAAGATGGAAGAATTCATAAATCAGGAAAAGGCCAATAGGCTTCCTATCCCAGATATCGACATAGGGTATATCGCCATGCAGCATTCTGCCGCCAACGAATAGATAAAACTCTTCATCAAAAAATATGAAAGGGTTGCCGAGTGCTGGATATCGGGATATTGTGGCAACAATAAGTAACACAAAGTATAGGAATGAATTATTTTGTAATATTTTTCTAAATGGATGGTGGGGAGATGACGACACCATGTAGGGGAGCCTTTTTAATATAATAGAAATGTTTCTTTGACAACTTCACCTATGCTTTCCTACAGGAATATCCTAGGAAAAGGAAGTTGCTAAGTATATTTGGTAGGTGATGAATGCATAGAGCTTGTCTTTGCATAACGCTTTGATGTGGGCTGCTATAGCGTTATGCCTTTGGGCGTAAGGTAAGGTATCGGAATTAAATTGAATGTCTGTTTCCTATAAGAAAGAACGCCTGACGTGGTCATGGTGCGCCTTTTGGACTGTCCTGTTCCTTCTGACTTGCCTGCATACAGGGCTGATTATTTTCCATCATGTTCCTTTGGATGTGAATGAGGGGTGGAACGCCCAGCTAGCCAGTCGTGCTGCCTCCTTGGCCAGCGCACATGAGCTGTATTCATCGCACGATGGTTTTGTTTTCAATAATTACCCTCCTTTATCTTTTATTCTCATGGGAGGGCTGGTGCGGTTGGGGTGCGATGCCATTGTTGCAGGCCGTCTTTTGTCCTGTCTGTCCGTTATTGTTGCAGCGTGCCTGATAGCGCGGGTCATATGGACTCTGACGGGTAAGCTTTCTGCTGCTTTTGCGTTGGCGGCCCTATTTTTGGCGACCGTTAATACGGCTTTTTATGGTTATTTTGGGACAAATGATCCGCAATGGATAGCACAGGCCCTGATGTTAGGTGGGGTATGTGTCCTGCTTGATAAGGGCGGGTCGGATTTGGCTATAGGACGCCTGTTTCTGAGTGCTTGTTTGGTCGTTTTGGGGGGCTTTACCAAGCATAATCTTGTGGCTCTCCCTCTGGCTATGGAGCTTTGGCTGTTTTTTGTCAGTCCGAAAAAGGCGATGATCTGGGCCGTTATGGTGTCTGGGCTGCTGCTGGCGGGGTTTGTGGCCTTCTATGAGTTTTATGGGGTCAGTTTTTTCCAGAATATTTTTCTCCAGCGGCGTGTCATTCGGCTGGCGCGGGGTATTCATGCCCTGCGTGAATTGCCGTTCATGGGGGGAATGTTGCTGGTTGGTGTCTGGATATTTTGCCGGCGATGGAAGGCAATAAGTCTAAGAGACCCATCTGTGCTGATTATGTTGTTCCTGATTTTTGGCTGCTTCTTTGGTGTGCTGGAAGCTATGGGAGAAGGCGTTGATTATAATTGCGTCTTCGATGCTCTCGTGGCGGGAACGCTGCTGTGTGGATTGGGGGTGGCTTCGTTGTTGTCAGAAGATGGGCAGGAATCATCCCTGAAATGGGTTTACTGCATTCTGACTGTTCCTTTGCTGGCTCTTGCACCTGTACGGGGTGTGGAGTTTTACAAGGAAGTCCAAACTGTTGCGCTGAAAGAACAAGAGTGGCAGACGCATATTGCGATGCTGAGAACGTATAATGCCTCTCTGCTCTGTACCGATATGGCTTTATGTTATTGGGCACATAGTCACGAAGCTGTGGACGGATTTAATTTCTCGCAGGCGTTAAAAAAGAATAAGGATGTCACCTACCTGCGGGATCAGATTGATCAGCACCGGTTCTCTATTGTTCAGCTCTATGGAACCGTTGGCCATTACAGCAGCGGTAACATCGTATTTGACAGCTGGCTGCATAAGGCCGGATACCGTCCCGTATCTGATAGCGGGCAGATGATTCTTCTGGGTCACGTTCATTAGATTAAGAGAAGACCCCCTATGTGATACGCGGTGCATTGTGGAGTTTGGCTGCGTATCGAGACTGGAAAGGCTTGTTATGATTGTTCCTGTTGTTCTCTCTGGTGGGGCCGGGACACGGCTTTGGCCGGTATCCCGCAAGAGCTATCCTAAGCAGTTCTGTGCGCTGCTGGGCAAGGACACGCCTTTTCAGGAAACCGTACAGCGTACGAAAACGCTAGGGCTGGAGGCGGAACCCATTGTCGTGGGGAACCGTGAGCATCGCTTCATCATGGCCGAACAGCTCCGGCAGGTGGGGGTAGAGGCTGCTAGCATCATTCTTGAGCCCGTTGCCCGTAACTCGGCGGCGGCCATGGCGGCGGCGGCTTTCTGGCAGGCTCGGTATGATGAGGAGGCCATCCTTTGGTTCATGCCAGCTGATGCAGCCATTGAGAACCATGCCGCTCTAAAGGAGGCTTTGGATCAGGCTTGTGAGGCTGCCCGTCAGGACTATATCGTCACTTTCGGTATCCGGCCGACCCGGGCGGAAACAGGCTATGGCTATATCCAGCAGGGCCATCTTTTGGAGGGGCAGGAAAACGCCTATCACATTGCCCGCTTTTTGGAGAAACCAGATGCCGAACGGGCAGCGCAGTTTGTGCAGGATGGTCAGCATCTTTGGAATTCTGGCATGTTTGTGGCCCGTGCCCGGGTTTTTCTTGAAGAACTGAAGAAATATGAACCCACCATCCATGAGGCTGTGTCCCGGGCTGTCCAAAAAACGGATTGCGACCTCGGCTTTGTGCAGCTGGATGGAGATGCTTTTTCTCGGGCACCGTCCATTTCGGTAGATTATGCCGTGGCAGAGCGCACAGATCGTGCGGCTGTCGTGCCGTCCGGTTTCTCTTGGATGGACGTTGGTAGCTGGGATGCCGTCTGGGAGCTGACACCGAAGGATGAGAACGGCAATGCCGTGCGGGGCAATGTGTTTTTGGACCGTGCCCGGAACTGTTACGTCAATTCCGATGGTGTTGTAGCGACCGTAACGGGTGTGGATGACCTCATTATTATCGTGACAGGTGATGCCGTCATGGTATCGCATCGGGAGCAGGCGCAAGATATCCGGCATATGGTCGCCCGCCTTCGTGACGAAGGACGCCCGGAGGCAGAGCAGCATGTCCGTATGTATCGCCCTTGGGGGTTCTATGAGAGCCTTATTCGAGGCGACCGCTTTCAGGTGAAGCGGATTCATGTCAGCCCCGGTGAGAAACTGTCTCTTCAGAAGCATTTTCACCGTGCAGAACATTGGGTTGTTGTGGCAGGCACAGCCCTTGTGACACGGGATGATGAGGAGATTACAGTTCGGGAGAATGAGAGCGTTTATCTGCCGTTGGGCTGTGTTCACAGGCTGGAGAATCCGGGGCGTATTCCTGTGACATTGATCGAGGTACAGTCCGGCCCTTATCTGGGCGAGGATGATATCGTCCGTTTGGATGACGTTTATAAACGCTGATTGCTGCTTCTGTACGAGGATGAGACTGCCCGTTACTAGCAGAGCGGGCAGTTCTCCGATAAAATAGCCTCGTCATTGAACATGCCTCCTTAAAAGGCGGTCATTTTCTTTCCGATATGCTTATTGTTAACAAAATGGTAGCAGGTTTGTTGTCCGGAGCCGGGGAGGTCGGGTAAAGGGGTCCCAGGCAGGATTGATGCATAAGGAGGCATGATGAAGGTTGCAGTAACAGGTGGGTGCGGTTTCATAGGCTCTGCGGTTGTCCGGCACCTCATGAACAGGACCGACCATCAGGTTCTTAACATAGACTGCATGACCTACGCCGCCTCGGAGGAGACGTTGGCTGCTGTGGCGTCCGATCCACGGTATCGTCATGCCTGTATTTCGATTAATGATCAGGCTGCGGTAGAAGAAGCTCTGGAAGAGTTTCAGCCGGATGCCATTATGCACTTGGCTGCTGAAAGCCATGTGGATCGCTCCATTGATGGCCCGGATGCGTTTATCCAGACCAACATTGTGGGGACATATTGTCTGCTGGATGTCGCCCGCCGGTACTGGCTGGGGCTAGAGGGAGACAAGAAGGCAGGATTCCGCTTCCTTCATATTTCGACCGATGAAGTGTTCGGGCATCTTTCTCCAGAAGATCCCCCTTTCACTGAAGAAACGGCGTATGATCCTCGTAGCCCGTATTCCGCCAGTAAGGCCGCTTCTGACCATCTAGTGCGGGCTTGGTACCATACTTATGGCTTCCCGGCGTTTGTGACGAACACGACCAACAATTATGGGCCGTGGCATTTCCCGGAAAAGCTGATCCCCCTCATGATTATCAACGCGTTGGAAGGGAAGCCGTTGCCTGTTTACGGCAAGGGTGAAAATCTGCGGGATTGGTTGTTTGTGGAAGATCATGCAGCCGCTCTTGTTCGGGCTGTTGAATGTGGCAAGCCGGGTGAGACCTACGCTATTGGGGCGAGACAGCCACGGAGCAACCTCGAGGTTGTCCGTAAGATATGCTCTCTGCTGGATGAACTGGAGCCGGATTCTGCTGGCCCACGGGAGCGTTTGATCACATTCGTCAGTGATCGGCCGGGGCATGATTTCCGGTATGAGATTGACCCCAGCCATGCCGAGCGTAGCCTCGACTGGCGGGCAGAACATGATTTTGAGACCGGTCTGCGTAAGACTGTTCAGTGGTATCTGGAAAACCGGTCATGGTGGCAGAACCTTCGTAACCAGCGTTACGATGGCCGTAGATTGGGAGTTAAGGCATGACAGGCACCTCAAAGGAAACCCCCGCTGTGCCGCTGACAAAAGGTATCCTCCTTTCTGGTGGGTCGGGAACGCGCCTGCATCCGATGACATTGGCAGTTTCTAAACAGCTTCTGCCTGTCTACGATAAGCCGATGATCTATTACCCCCTGACCACGCTGATTCTGGCAGGTATCCGGGATATCATGATCATCACCACGCCGGATGATAAGCCACAGTTCGAGCGTCTGCTGGGGAATGGTGAGCAGTTTGGCGTTACCTTCACTTATCGTGTCCAGCCCAAGCCGGAAGGGATCGCACAGGCCTTTCACATTGCTGAGGACTGGATCGATGGTTCACCTTGTGCTCTGATTCTGGGTGATAACCTCATCTTTGCAGACGAGCTGGAGCATATGCTGCGGAGTGCTGCAAAACGGCCTTACGGGGCGACAGTCTTTGCCTATCAGGTGCGTGACCCGGAACGTTACGGCGTTATCTCTTTTGATGAGAAGGGGCGTGCGCTGGATATTGTTGAAAAACCGCAAGTCCCTCCTTCTCAGTGGGCGGTAACTGGTCTGTATTTCTACGATGGCCGGGTGTGTGAATTTGCCCGCAAGGTACGCCCTAGCGCACGTGGTGAGCTGGAGATTACAGACCTGAACCGCATATATCTTGAGGAAGGCACGTTGGAGGTGGACCGGCTGGCCCGTGGCTGTGCATGGCTGGATGCTGGTACGTCCGATAGTTTGATGCAGGCAGGTACCTTTGTACATGCCATTCAGTCCCGTCAGGGGCTGCTGGTCGGTTCGCCGACAGAAGCAGCGTATCGCATGGGCTTTATTTCCCATGAGAAGCTGATGGAGACGGGCAATAAGATGAAAAAGACCCCATTGGGGCAGATGCTGTTGCATGTGGCAGCGGAAAATAGCCCGGACAAGGTGTGAGTGAAGGCGGCCCTTGATGCTCCAGACCCCGCCGGGGTTTAGGGGCCGGGTTGTAGAACGAGTAGAGACGAGGAGATGACGAGATGAAGGTTGAGGCACTGTCCCTGCCCGGTATCGTGAAGGTAACACCAGCCCGTTTTGGGGATAATCGCGGTTTTTTCTCCGAGACGTACAATCAGAAGAGTATGGCTGAAGCCGGAATCCCGGAGACCTTCGTGCAAGATAACCAGAGCCTGTCCCGTCAGAAGGGGGTTGTGCGTGGTCTGCACTGTCAGCTTGCTCCCCACGGGCAGGGTAAGCTGGTGCGGGTGACACGGGGAGCCATCTGGGATGTAGCGGTGGATGCACGGACAGGCTCACCGACCTACGGGCAGTGGGTTGGTGTCGAGCTTTCGGCAGAAAACTGGTCTCAGCTCTGGTTGCCGGTTGGCTTTCTGCATGGCTTCGTCACGCTAGAGGAAAATACCGAGGTGCAGTACAAATGCACTGGTTTTTATGACAAAGCCTCCGAGCGTTCCGTACGCTGGGATTGCAGCCAGATCGGAATTGACTGGCCAGTTGCCCCGGGTGAGGCTGTCCTCTCGGAAAAGGACCTGGAAGCGCCATCCTTTGATGCCGCTAAGGGCTGGTTTGAGTATAAGTAATCCCCATCCGGGATATGTGTTTTCTGGTATGAAAGGGCCTTCATTGTGACGAAGCCTTCCATTCTTGTGATTGGCCGAACAGGCCAGCTTGCAACATCCCTGAAAGAGCAGGGAGGGGATCGTGTTGTGGCTGTCGGTCGGCCAGAGGCGGATTTTCAGGCACCGGAAACACTGGCTGCGGTTATTGATGCCCATCAGCCGGAGTTCATCGTCAATGCTGCCGCATGGACAGCCGTTGATCTAGCAGAGACAGAGCAGGAAGGGGCACGGCAGGGTAATCACACAGGCCCCGCCCGTCTGGCAGAAGAAGCTGCCCGCCGAGGGATTCCGTTCCTGCATGTCTCTACGGACTATGTTTTTGATGGCAAAAAGGGTGCCCCTTATTTGGAGAGTGACCCGGTCAATCCCGTTACGGTCTACGGGCGGACCAAGGCCGAGGGTGAAGCTGCGGTATTGAAGGCGCAGCCGCAGAGCATCATCTTGCGGACAGCATGGGTCTATTCGCCTCATGGTAAGAACTTTGTGAAAACCATGCTGAATGTAGGGGCTAAGAATCCTCGCTTGCGTGTGGTGGGGGACCAGCAGGGTAACCCAACTTCATCTGATGATCTGGCAACGGTGATTCTGGGTATTATTGAGCACATCAAGCAGACTGGGTGGCAGGATTCTTATGCGGGGATCTACCATGCCACGGGTAGCGGCGAGACGACATGGCACGGGCTTGCATACCATGTCTTGGAGGAAGCCGCTCGTCATGGTCAGTCCATGCCAGAGATAGAGGCTATTGCAACGGCGGATTGGCCAACACCGGCCGCTCGCCCGGCGGATTCTCGTCTGGATAATAGCAAGCTGGAGCGCGTGTTCGGGCAGAAAATGCCTGACTGGCGTGAGAGTGCGTCCCGGACAGTTAGGATTCTGATGAAGCCAGAAGGCTGATTTTAGTTTCTTTGTTCGTGATATGGAAAAGGCCGCTCCTAGAATGGAGCGGCCTTTTTTGTGACGAATGTGTGATGACGGAGTTATCAGCCCGACCGTTTGCGGGATAAAAGACGCCATACGGACCAGAGCAACCCGCTCCCGATGAGCGTTGCCGCACTGTAGGTTGGCACGGGGCGGCGGCGGAAACTGTGCTTTGCCAGCATTTGGGCAAAGGAGATCATGACGCCTGAATCCAGCTTGCTTTCACCGTGGGCTCTGTCCCGGAAGGCCATAGGAACTTCCTTGACCCGCAAAGGCTTGGATCGAGCGATCATGATATCCAGCAGAATCTTAAAGCCTTTCCCGTCTAGCAGGGCGGCACGATCGGTGAAGACGGAACGCTTGATAGCGAAAAAGCCGCTCATGGGGTCTGTCAGCGGGACGTTAAGCAGCTGGCGTGCCGCCCAGATGCCACTGTTGGACAGGAAACGGCGCCAACCGTTGGATAGTCCTTCATTGCTGCCTCCGGCGACATGGCGGCTTGCCACGGCGATATCGGCTTGATCATCCCGCAGGGCGGCAATCATTGCATGGAGGCAGCTTTCATCATGTTGGAGGTCTCCATCCATGACAGCAATTAAAGGAGCCGAGACGCTCAGTGCTCCTTCTATCACGGCAGAAGATAGCCCTCGCCGCCCAATGCGTAGCAGGCCCCGTACATAGGGTTTCTGCTGGGCCAGCTGGCGCACAGCTTCCATCGTGCCATCAGGAGAATTGTCATCCACGAAGACAACTTCCCACGCCATGCCGCTTAGAACAGTTTCTAGAGCATTCACGAGTGGGGCGACGTTTTTAACCTCATTATAGCATGGGATGATGATGCTGATCTCAGGGGCGGTCATAATAAGTTCCATGTGAGGGGGGCTACACTACATAAAGTGGATGATAGATGAGCACAAGGTAATGGTTCCCTTTATGGGAGAGATTATGTCATTTTGTTAATAAATGAATAAACAATCATTTCAATGTAGAAATTACTTTATATTATCGTAATGGAGTAAATAAGAAGAAGCGTCAGCGGGTATTCTGGCTCATACGCCGATAGATGAACACTTGTTCATCTGTTCTTTCAGCTTCAGCGATGGCTTCATCAATTAGGTGACGATGGGGAGAAAGTGAGCAGACAGGGTCCGTCTGGGAGGCATCACCCAACAGGGCCAAAGCCTGACAGCGGCACCCGCCCCAGTCAATCTCCTTGCGGGCGCAAGAGGCGCAGGGTTCTGGCATCCAGTCCGTTCCCCGGAAAAGGGTGAAGGCCCGGGAGTGGTACCAGATATGGCCCAGTGAATGATCCCGGACATTATCGAATGTCAGGGAGGGGATGGTTTCTGCCGCATGACAGGGTAGGACATGACCGGAGGGTGAGATGTTGAGGAAACGTTGCCCCCAGCCGCCCATACAGGGTTTAGGGCGTTCGGCATAATAATCCGGTGTGACGTAATCAATCGCCAGCCCGCCTTTTGTTTCTTCGGCGGCAACATAGCGGGAGGCTTCTTCAAGTTGTGTGCGGGAGGGCAGCAGAGCAGCACGGTTTTTCAATGCCCAGCCATAATATTGAGTATGGGCCATTTCGACACGTTGGGCATCTAGCTGACGGGCCAGAGCAAACATGGCGGGCATGCGGGATATATTGGCTTTTTGCAGAACGAAGTTCAGCGTTAGGGGAATCCCGGCCTGCGTGATGAGGCGGGCTGCTTCC
This sequence comes from Bombella intestini, assembly GCF_002003665.1. GTDB lineage: Bacteria > Pseudomonadota > Alphaproteobacteria > Acetobacterales > Acetobacteraceae > Bombella > Bombella intestini. Next base: position 141,276 of record NZ_JATM01000004.1, on the reverse strand, counting down.
AGTTTGCGGGGCTGAACCTGCGGAAAATCGCTCAGCCGGTCTGCTTCGGGTCCGTCCGTGTCCTGAAAAGAGAGCTGCACATGGTCCAACCCACTTTCATCCAGACGTTTCATGGTCTGGGGTGTGATGAGAACACCGGAGGTGATCAGGTTGGTGTAAAGATTCAGCTTATGCGCATGGGAGATGAGGGTGTAGAGGTCCGGCCGGGCCATAGGCTCCCCGCCGGAGAAATGGACTTGTAGAATGCCCAGTTCAGCGGCTTCCTCCAAGACACGCAGCCAATCTTCCGTGCTGAGTTCCTGCGCTTTGCGTTCCAGCTCGACAGGGTTGGAACAATAGGGACAGGAGAGCGGGCAGCGGTGGGTCAGCTCGGCCAGCAGGCTCATGGGGGCGGGGATGGTGTGCTCTGCCCTGCCAGCCTTATTGCTATGCGAGGTCTCGCTCATAACCGAATAATCCTCTTTTTTGTGAGGTCGGAAAGCAGGGCGAGAACATCGGTGGCAATCTGGTCTCTGGGGGCTTCGTAGCGTTCAGCCAGCCGGTTGATGACCACCCCAAGGCGGGTCTGGCCATCAAGCTCCTGAAGAATAGCAACGGCAATGGGGTCTGCCAGCAGGGCACGTTCTGGGGCCTGAATCACCCATTGTTCCCGCACTTTGTCATGCTGGAGGCGGTAACCCCGGCTGAAACCGGGGCAGTCATCTTCAGTCAGCATCGTGTGTGGTGCATGGGTGGTCATGAGAACCTTGCTGGCAGAGGGGAGGATCAGGGTGTTTCAGGGACAAAAGCACCCGGCGGAATATGGCCTTCTACATAGGCATGGTCCAGAGCATCAAGCAGTTGCCAGAGAATGGCGCATTTGAACTCCAGCGCACCGAGGACTTCCTGTTGCTGCTCTGGCGTGCGGGCGTGTTCTTTGACGTAATTTAGCGCAAAGGTGGAGTCCTGCGGGGCTTGTGTCAGGCGGGGTTTGAAATAGGCCAGCGTATCTTCAGAGATGTAGGGATAGTTGCGGAGCATCCCTTCCATACGCTCCCCGATGATGGTCGGTGAGAAGAGTTCTGTCAGAGAGGAGGCAATGGCTGCCAGAATGGAGCGGTCCCGCACGAAGGCCACATAAGCATCCACGGCGAAGAGCGTGGCAGGCAGCAGGCCCTTCAGGCTTGTTACATACTCATCATCAAGGCCCAGCCCGTTGGTCAGTTTCAGCCAGCGGGCAATACCGCCAGAGCTGTCTGCTGTGCCGTCATGGTCCTCAATCCGGCGGCGCCATTCCCGGCGCAGTTCGGTCGTGGGCAGGCGAGCGAGCAGCGTAGCATCTTTGCGGGGAATCTGGGCCTGATAGTAATAACGGTTTAGTGCCCATGCCTGTAGCTGGCCTTTGGTCAGTTTGCCTTCATACATGGCTTTATGGAGCGGGTGCTGGCGATGATAGCGTTCCGCTCCGATGGCCCGTAGGCGGGCTTCCAACTCGTCAGGGGAAAGAAGAGTATTCATGACGGTACCTCAGCTTTGATTCTCATCCCATCCTCGCCGATGACCCAGCCTGCCTGTTCGGCTGCCTGACGCTGGGGGCTATCTTCCAGAAGGACCGGATTGGAATTATTGATGTGGACGAAGAATTTCCTCGGCTTTGTACAGGCAGCAAACTGTTGGAGCGGGCCGTCTTCCTCATTGATGGAGACATGGCCCATACGGTGCCCACTTTTGGGGCTGAGGCCCGTGCGGATCATTTCATCATCTTGCCAGAGGGTGCCGTCAAAAAAGAGTAGGTCGGCCCGACTGACACGGTCCTTCAGGGCCTGTGTGATCTTGGCACAACCGGGGATGAAGAGCATGGTTTTTTGCCCATCGGAGATGGATAGACCAAGCGTATCATCGGGCTTTGTCCCTTCGGCCTCGGCATAGAGGGGGGCTTTACCGGGGACTGTGAAAGCCTCCAGAACAAGTCCGGATGGTGTTCCATTTTTGAGGAGCAACGGCACCGCTACCCCTTCGGTAAGGGCGATACGGGGGATGATGCTGCGATCCAGAGCTTCAAAGATGGGGTTGCGGTCCAGCTGTGCCAGTGTGGAGGCACTGCCCATCAGGGTGAAGGGTTCCCGCTCCCGTAGGGTCAGCAGCCCGGTGATGGCATCAATCTCCGCACCAGCAAGGATAACACCTTGAATCGGTGTTCCACGAGCAGAGCCATTGTGCTGAAGGGCTGGCGTGGAAAGAACCTGTTGGCGTAGGTCTGGCGAAGCGTTGAGCAGAAACCAATGCACGCCGTCCCCACTTACAGCGAGGGACGCTTGTGTGCGGGGCTTGGCTTGTTTGCCTTCTCTAGCCTGAAGGCAGCCCGGTGCGGCGGAGTTCCATTGTGGGAAACCGCCGCCAGCACCGGCCCCTAGAATAATGACATCAAGCACGACAGAGGCACCCTCTCTCCAGCGGTGTGGTGGCTGGCTGTGTCCGTGTTACGTGCCCGTAAAGGGGCTTGCCTCGCAGATCAGCCCGGTGTGGAAACAGGGAGGCGTGGCAGTTCTGCCCATACCTCCCTGTTACGCATATGTCCGTACGGAGATTATTTCTTCTCGCCGCAGACATAGGAGTTGATTTCGCCGCCCAGAGGGATCTCGGTTACTTTCGGTGTATTCCATGCCATGATGGTACTCCTTGTTTTTAGGTCAGTGCATGTCTGCACAATGGCAGGCCACCCGATGAAGCGTAGGCCTGCCAAGGCAGGATAAAGCAGAATCTGTCGAAAATGCCAGAAGAAACGTAAGCCCCTTTCAGGGGAAGGAGGCAGCCAGCCTATACGCTAGGGTGTTAGTGGCAGACTGCTGGCAACAGACGTGTTTTTCTGGCAGGAACAGGGCAATAAAGGCGGGACGTGTCCGTCTGACACGGCAGAACAGAGCAGCAGTTGGGGAAGCAGTATGGTTGAGCAGTCACGGCGGGGTGTGTGTCTGGTAATTTCGGCGCCATCAGGGGCGGGGAAATCCACGATAGCGCAGGCTCTACGCAAAGCAGACCCGACCATTTTCACCTCTGTTTCTGTCACGACCCGTAGCCCCCGCCCCGGCGAGGAAGAGGGCGTGCATTATCACTTTCGTGATCTAGAGACCTTCCGCCGCATGGCGGCAGAGGGTGAGCTGCTGGAATGGGCAGAGGTGTTCGGCCGTGGCTATGGGACGCCCCGTGCACCGCTGGAGGAAGCTCTGGCCGCTGGGCGTGATGTGATTCTAGATATTGATTGGCAGGGCTACCGTTTGATGCGCACGGCCATGCCGGAGGATGTGGTCGGGCTGTTCGTCCTGCCTCCCTCTTTGGAGGAGTTGGAGTCTCGCTTGCGGGGGCGTAACTCGGATAGTGACGAGGAAATTGCTTTCCGCATGAAAGCCGCATTGAGTGAGATTTCACACTGGCCGGAGTTTGATTATGTTCTGGTTAATGATGATCTGAATAAGGCCGTTGAGGAAGCAAGGTCCGTGTTGGTGGGCAGTCGTTTGGCCCGTGCCCGCCGCCGGGATGTTGCTGCCCTCTGGCCAGTAGCAGGTTGAGGGCGGCTCTGATAAGCTACCCCCGTACGTTGAAGCAGGAGCTTACTGATGACTGACATGCAGGCCAAGACGCCGCTTATTCTGGCCCTTCCTAAGGGGCGGATCCTCAAGGCTTTAGGTCCTGTCCTGCATCATACGGGGTTTAAGCCGGCGCAGGACTGTCTGGATGAGAGCAGCCGCCGCCTCCGTTTCCCTACCTCCAGCCCGGGGCTGGATGTCGTGCGGGTGCGTTCTTTCGATGTAGCGACATTCGTGGCTTATGGCGGTGCGGATATTGGTGTCTGCGGGGCTGATGTCTTGCTGGAGTTCGATTATCCCGACCTTTATGCGCCGCTGGACCTAGGGATTGGCGGGTGTCGCATTGCGGTAGCCCGTCCGAAGGGTAGCGGGGATGAGGAACCGCCAGAGGGGCGGTCTCGCCTGCGGGTGGCTACCAAATATCCGGCCATTGCCCGCCGGCATTTTGCCTCCCGGGCGATTAATGCCGAGATCGTGCATTTGCATGGAGCGATGGAATTAGCCCCCGCATTGGATATGGCCGATGTGATTGTGGACCTTGTGGATACAGGCTCTACCCTGCGGGCCAATGGGTTGGAGGAAGTGGAAACGATCGCCCACGTTACCAGCCGTTTGATTGTAAATCGTATTGCCTTGAAAACCCGCCCGGAAGAGGTTGGCAGCCTGATTGAGCGGTTCCGCTCCGCTGTAGCCCAGTCTGTCCAAAAGGGGGAGACCGCCTGATGAAACGCTTGAACACGACATCACCCCAGTTTGCAGCCGAGCTGAAAGCTGTTCTAGCCCGCCGGGGTGAGCAGAGTGGCTCTGTGGCTGAACCAGTGCGGGCGATTCTGGCAGATGTGCAGAAACGTGGCGATGCAGCCCTCTGCGACTATACGGAGCGGTTCGACCGGTTGACGCTCACACCGGCCCAGCTGCGTATCAGCGAGGCAGAAATCAAGGAAACGGCGGACCATGTCGCACCGGAAACAAAAGAGGCACTGGCACTGGCAGCAAAGCGCATCCGGGCGTTCCATGAGGCCCAACTGCCTAAAGATCTCGATTATACAGATGAAGCCGGTCTGAGACTGGGTATGCGCTGGACGGCTCTGGATGCTGCTGGTCTGTATGTGCCCGGTGGTAAGGCTGCTTACCCGTCTTCAGTGTTGATGAACGCCCTTCCGGCTCGTGTGGCTGGGGTCAGGCGTCTGGCCATGTGTGTGCCGACACCGGATGGTGTGTTGAATCCGCTGGTCATGGAGGCTGCCCGCCTTTGTGGTGTGACGGAGATTTATCGCATCGGTGGGGCGCAGGCTGTAGGGGCTCTGGCCTATGGGACACCGACCATTGCCCCGGTGGATCGTATTGTCGGGCCGGGTAATGCCTTTGTAGCGGAGGCCAAACGGCAGGTGTTCGGCCATGTGGGGATCGACAGCATCGCTGGACCGTCCGAGGTTGTGGTGGTGGCTGATGGGAATAATGATCCCCGCCTTGTGGCGATTGATCTGTTGGCACAGGCAGAGCATGACGAGCAGGCCCAGTCTGTGTTGATCACGCAGGATGAAGCCTTTGCCGATAAGGTTGTCGCCGCTGTGGAGGAAGAGCTGAAGACGCTCCCACGCGCAAAGATTGCCCGTAAAAGCTGGGAAGATTGCGGTGCGGTCGTGATTGTCCGCTCCGAGGATGAGGCTGCCGAGGTGGTGAATGAGTTTGCCCCGGAGCATCTTGAGGTTCTGCTGGATGACCCAAGGGCGTTTAGCCTGAAGGTCCGTCATGCCGGGGCGATCTTTATGGGGCGGTTCTGCCCGGAGGCTGTCGGTGATTATGTGGGTGGCCCCAATCACGTTCTGCCGACCAGCCGTACGGCCCGTTTTGCCTCCGGCTTGTCAGTTTATGACTTCTTGAAACGGACCACCTCTATCGAGACGGATAGGGAAGGTTTGGAAAAAGTCGGTCCTGCCGGTGTGATCCTCGCCCGGGAAGAGGGGCTGGATGCCCACGCCATGAGCTTGTCAGAACGGTTGAAAAAGGGCTGATCTGCCAAAAAGAAGGGCCGCCTCCATTACGGTGAAGCGGCCCTTTCTCGTTCAGAAGAAAACTCCCGGTGGAGTGATCAATTCCGCAGGAACTCTAGCATCATTGCGTTGAAGTTTGTGGGGTCTTCAACATGGAGCCAGTGGCCGGTATTGGGAATGGTCTTGATGTCTGCCTTGGGGAAGTACCCACGGATGACATCATGATGCTGCGGCTTGATGTAGGGTGAATTCCCACCTCGGATGAACAGGGCAGGGCCGTCCCACGTTTTGCCATCAAAAGCATCGGGCCATGCCTGAATGACAGGGAAGCTGGCCACAATATCCGTAACGCCGATATTCCATTTGGCCGGGTCACCGGGGGTGATGTGCTGGGCAATCAGTTCCCCAACGGAAGGGTCTTCCGTCAGATCATGCAGGAATTTGCGGATCTCAGCATGGCTGTTCAGCGTAGGGAGTGGCGTGTGATAGAGCTGCTGGGCCAGGTCGTGCTGCCCGTGGATCATGATGTCCGGGGCGATATCAGCCACCAACAGCTTCCGGAAACGATCCGGGGCTGTCAGGACGGTGGCCATAGCCGTTTTCCCACCCATGGAGTGCCCTACAATATAGGCATCCTGAATCCCTAGAGCATCCATGCTTTCTAGGACATCCTTGGCCATTTCCGGATAGGAGATAGGCGCATGGGGGCTATCACCATGGCAGCGCAGGTCGAACGCAACCGTGTTGAAATAGGGGCTTAAGGCCCTCTGGAGGATGCCAAGATTGCGAGCACGCCCGAAGACGCCATGAAGCATGACAACTGTTGGTGCGTTGTCCACACCTGTTTCGTTGCGGACAATGGAAGCGAGCTGCATGACTGTAACTCTCTAACGGACTGAAAAACAGGAAGAAGCGCCGCTTATAGAGTTATTCTGGATAAAATCAATCCTATATTCCCTATTAGAGCGATTACACATACTTCATCTCTGGTGGGTTTTTAGACATCAGCCCACTTGGGTAATGGCGTTGGATAGGCTCTGGACGAATGAACCTTTTTGGGGTCACGGTGTAGTGGATGTCATGACAAACCATACGAGGCTCCCAATGGTACGGAAAACGCAGCACCCTGAAACACTGGCCCTTCATGCAGGTTGGCGGGCAGACCCGGTGACGGGGTCGGTCGTGCCGCCCATTCATCAGACAACATCCTATCAGTTCGAGAGCAGCCAACAGGCGGCGGACCGTTTTGCGCTGAAGGATGTGGGGATGATCTATTCTCGCCTGACAAATCCGACTGTGGATGTGTTCGAGCAGCGTATGGCAGCTCTGGAAGGTGGAGCGGCCTCCGTTGCTGTGGCATCTGGTCAGGCAGCTGCAACTGTGGCTGTGCAGACCCTAGCGGAGGCAGGGGACAATATTGTTAGCGGGACAGACCTGTACGGTGGAACATGGAATCTGTTCGCCCATACATTAAAGAATATGGGCATAGAGGTACGTTTTGTGGACCCCGCCGACCCATCTGCTTTCGAGGCGGCTAGTGATGAGCGGACACGGGCTTGGTACTTGGAAACGTTGCCTAACCCCAAGCTGATCGTGCCGCCCATGGCGGCCATTGCCAAGGCAGGGCGCACGCTGGGGATTCCACTGATTGTTGATAATACTGCTGCTCCGCTTTTAGCTCGGCCTCTGGAGCAGGGGGCAGCCATTACGGTCTATTCTGCTACAAAATATATTGGCGGGCATGGGACATCAATCGGCGGGTTGATTATTGACGGCGGCCAGTTCGACTGGGCGCAAACACCCTCCCGACACCCGCTGCTGACACAGCCAGACCCGAGTTATCATGGTGCTGTTTGGACAGAGGCCGCCCGCCCGTTGGGGCCGGTGGCTTATGCGCTGCGGGCCAGAGCTGTGCTGTTGCGAGACGGCGGGGCGGCTCTGTCACCTTTTAATGCCTTTCAGCTCATTCAAGGTGTGGAGACACTCCCCCTGCGTATGCCTCGCCATTGTGAGAATGCTTTGAAGGTGGCTCAGTTTTTGAAGAGCCGTAGCGATGTGGCCCGTGTGATCTACCCAGCCTTGCAGGAGGGAGAAACTCGCCAGCGAGCAGAGGTTGTTTTAAAGGGCGGTTTCGGAGGGCTTGTTGGCTTCGAGCTGCCCGGTGGCCGGGATGCCGGACAGCGTTTCATTGATGCGTTGGAGCTGTTCTATCATGTGGCCAATATTGGGGATGCGCGTAGTTTGGCCATTCACCCAGCCTCCACTACACATGCTCAGCTGAGCGAGGCCGAGCAGAAGGCGGCAGGTGTATCGCCGGGTTATGTCCGTTTGTCCATCGGGCTGGAACATCCCGAGGATATTCTGGCCGATTTGGCACAAGCGTTGGATCGTGCTGTTGGGTGATGAGCGTTTTCGGTCGGGCCCTCTTGGCAAGACTTTCTTTACGGCGCAGTGTGGCGTTTAGCCTATTCGATGAAGTGATGAACAGGAAAGGAAGATCATCATGTCCACACCAGAAAGCCGCCTTGCTGAACTGAATATTGAACTGCCTGTCGCCGCGGCCCCTGTGGCGAACTATCTGCCTGTCGTGCGGACAGGGAACCTGTTGGTCGTGTCCGGCCAGTTGCCGCTGGTGGATGGTAAGCTTCTGATTACCGGCAAATTGGGAGCGGAAGTTTCCAATCAGGCAGGGACAGCCTGTGCCCGGGCTTGTTTCATCAATATTCTGGCGCAGCTTAATACGGCCTTGGGTGGTGACCTTTCCCGTGTGCGTCGTGTTGTGCGTCTTGGGGGCTTTATGGCTTGCACGCCAGACTTTACCGACCATGCTGCCGTGATGAATGGTGCGTCCGATTTGGCAGCGGCTGTTTTTGCCGGTGAGGTTGGGCAGCATGCCCGTTCAACTGTTGGTGTTCCCAGCCTGCCGCTGAATGCCCCGGTCGAGGTTGAAGCGATGTTTGAAGTCGCCTGATCGACAGGTTGCAGAGACTGAGAACGGGCCGTTCGTCCCTATGGGGGTGAGCGGCCCGTATCATATTGGGGGGTTCTTTTTGGCGGGTTGCCTGTTATGGAGAAAGAACACCGCCAGAACCGTTCAGAGGCGGTGTAGCCATATTCTGTAAAAGGATGGATTAACGGATGAGTGATACAATTCCTGATCGTCTCTCGGTCTACCCGGATAGCCCGTATTTTAATGAAGAGATACTGAGCCGCGGCATTGGTGTGCGCTTCAAGGGGGAAGAGAAGACCAATGTTGAGGAATACTGCATCAGTGAAGGCTGGATCCGTGTTTCTGTTGGCCGGACGCTGGACCGCCGTGGTCGCCCTATGACGCTGAAGCTGAAAGGCCCGGTCGAGGTGTGGTTCAAGGATAAAGCTGACGCCTGATAGATGGCGTTAGGACACGCAGAAAAGGATGAAACCGTGAAAGAGGCAGACATCATGCCCTTAGGGGATGCCGGTCACGGTGCTGTTACAGTACCGGAGCGGGCAAGCTTCTGGTTTCGGCGTTTTCTGGCGTTTGTGGGGCCGGGGTACATGGTGGCCGTAGGCTATATGGACCCCGGCAACTGGGCGACTGACCTTCAAGGTGGGGCCCAGTTCGGTTATCGGCTGCTTTCGGTCATTCTGCTGGCCAACATTATGGCCGTTCTGCTTCAGGCGCTTGCTGCTCGGCTGGGGATCATCACGGGGAAAGACCTTGCGCAGGCATGCCGGGATTGGTTGCCACGGGGGTTGAGTCTGCCTCTCTGGCTGACTTGCGAGCTCGCCATCATCGCCTGTGATTTGGCCGAGGTCATTGGGACGGCGGTAGCTCTTAATTTGCTTTTTGGCATCTCCATCATGGCCGGAACGTTGATTTCCGTGCTGGATGTATTCATTGTCCTGCTACTCATGCGGCGGGGGATGCGGGCCTTGGAGGCCTTCGTCATTACCCTGCTGGGGATTATTGCTGTCTGCTTCGGCGTGCAGCTCGTGGCAGCGGCTCCGCCTGTTGGGGCGGTGTTGAAAGGCTTTCTGCCTTCATCAGTGGTCTTTACCAATCCGGCCATGCTCTATGTGGCTATTGGCATTATCGGGGCAACTGTCATGCCCCATAACCTCTATCTTCATTCGTCTTTGGTCAAAAGCCGCACCTATCCTCGCACGGATGAAGGACGGAAGGATGCGTTGCGCTGGGCGACATGGGATAGCACCTTGGCCCTGACGCTCGCTTTGTTCATCAATGCGGCCATCCTGATCGTGGCTGCCGCTGCTTTTCATGGCACGGGGCATCAGGATGTGGCGGAGATCAGCGATGCGTGGAAGTTGCTTTCTCCCGTGCTGGGGTTCGGGCTGGCTTCCACATTATTCGCTGTCGCACTGTTGGCGGCGGGTACCAATTCTACCGTGACGGGAACGCTGGCAGGACAGATCGTCATGGAAGGATTTTTGCACCTTCATATGCCCTATTGGGTGCGGCGTTTGCTGACCCGAGGGCTGGCGGTGCTGCCTGTTATTGTTGTCATTGCTATTTTTGGGCAGGGCAAGGTAGGGGACCTGCTGGTGTTTAGTCAGGTCGTGCTGTCCATGCAGCTTCCCTTTGCTATGATACCGTTGGTCTGGTTTGTTTCCAGGCGGAAGTATATGGGGCGGTTTCGTCTTTCTCCCGTATTGGTTGTGCTGTCCTGGTTGGTCGTGCTGGTAATCGTGGCCCTGAATATCAAATTGCTAGGTGATGCCCTCTTCTGACAGATGTCAGCAGGGGGTGCATTTCGGTGGTAGATAATGGAAGCTGCGGTCGAACCATGTCAGCCCGTGGCCAGCCCCGTCTTTCACCGTAATGGTGTGAACACGGCAGATTAGAACATCATGTGTGCCGATGCTGTGTGTGTCGTCTATCGTACAATCGAGCGTGGCAAGGGCGTCTTCCAGCAGTGGGGAGCCGAGAGGGCCGTTCTTCCATGTGCCATGGGAGAAGCGGTCTGCGGATGTCATTTGACTGTTAGCGAAGGCAAAAGCGAGCGTGTCATGGCCCTTCCCCAGAATGCTGATTCCCAGCTGGCCATTTTTTAAAAATGCCTGATGAGATTGGTTGCTGCGGTTCAGGCAGACCAGAACGGTCGGCGGGGTGTCCGTCACACTGGTGATGGCAGAGACGGTCAGGCCATGCGGGCCAGCCGGGCCATCGGTCGTAACAAGAACGACAGGGGAGCCAAGGCGGCTCATGGCGTTGCGGAAGACAGCCTGCATGGTGGAGACCTTCTGGCAGTGATGAAACAGGACCAATGAAGGACGAATAATGGACTTATTGCGGCATGGATGCAAATGCCATTCTGGAAGGTCTGACCAGATGGCAGACCGCCCCTGCGGAGAGGCAGGGGCGGTCCAGAAACCGGGTGTTATCCGGGTGTATTAGTAGGTCAGTGTTAGAGAAGACTGGTAGTAGGTGGCATCATGAGCACCAACCTGATGCATGGCATGGGAGGTGAGGAAGCGAACGACATGGTGGTCCCATGTCAGATGCGGGCCGAGGCGTAGGCTGGCGGACATCTGCGGGGCAATGCCAACAAAGGAGCTATGGTTGTAGGCGTTGAACATGCCGGTGCTGAACTGACGCTGGAAGATGTTACGGCCATAGATGGAGTAGGTGTCATCCCCCGTGTTGTAACGCCAGTAGATAGGCAGCTTCAGCTGGAAGGTCAGATAATTGGTAGGGGTAAAGCTTGCCTTGGGGGCAAAGTCGATCAGGTTCTGCCCGGTCAGGTAGTTGGTCGGGTCCAGATAGTTGGTGTTCACACCGAAGGGCTCGATATAGGTGTTCACACTACCAGTCGTTCCACGGGCACCACCGCCGGAATAGGCATCACCCTGCACACCGATGGTCGGGTGCCACATGACATGACGGAAGTGGTAATCCACTGTGCCATTCATGGACCATGCATTCACGTTGCGGTTCATTTTGTTGTAGTGGTTGGCCTGGTTATAGGACTGATAGAACGTACCCTGTTGGTAGGCCCCACCAAGGGAGAAGCTGATCGGCCCTGCTTCACCATGCCACCGCAGGCCGAAATTGTTACGCTTGGTATGGCCGAGGGCAGAGGCATTATACATCACGGTCTGCTGTGCAGGCCCGCCGTTGATTTCATACCCGTAATAGAACAGGTTGATGAAGGAATAGCCTTTCTCGCCAAGGAAGTTGAAATCCGGCGGGGCGATAGTAACATTGGCCCCGTAGAGCTTCGTCTTGTAATCCAGCGTGTCGTGGAAGAGGGAGTTACCACCACGGAAGCTGTTTGGATGGTTGTTCTTCGTGTTGATGAAATAGAAGCCATCAAAACGGACACGGTTCCAGTGTTCGTAGATGCGGAAACCATCCCAGCTGAGTGGGACGTTCAGTACATCGCGGTTTCCGAGCATGTAATCGGGCGCATCAAGGAACTGCTGGCGACCGAAGATGAAACCGCCATGCCCACCTACAGCATTGCCGCTAAATTCCACAAATGCTTGTTGCAGGTCCAAATTCTTGCGGAACGTACCATCGTAGCTGTATCCACGCCAGCCGCCCGCATCGGCATTGATGAGCTGGCCGAAGAAGCGCACATGTTTCCCGAGGTGCAGGTCTGCACTCCAGAGGTTACGGACAGCAAAACGGCCTGAATTAAAGGGGCGTGCCTTCATGGAGGATGTGGGGTCGATGGCGGCACCGAAGACAGGCCGTCTATCATACCAGTTGTTGAGGCGAGTTTCCCCGGCGAGGCTGAGCCAGATGGAGCCGCTGTCATTCAGCTTCATATGTTTGTAGGAGTCAAAAGGGTCGCCACTATCACAGACGCCTTTTTTGGGCTCGCTAATGCTGTCCATACCAGCGGGTGTCCCATACTGGGAGATGGGGCCAAAACCTGTTTCGCTGCCGTCACCTCGTGCCCAAACACCGTAAGGATTGGGGGCAGCCTGTTTACCATCATCCTTGGGGCAGCCGCCGGGGGCTGTATGCATGATGCGGTCCAGAATACTGCGTTGTTGGGTCGTATTGAGCGTGGAGACCGTTCCGGATGCTGTGTCTGCATGGGCGGCGGAAATGCCAAAGCCCGTTGCAAGGAGGGTGGAACACAGAATGGTCCGGGAGAAAAAGGAGTACTTCATGGTCTTCTTTCACAGCTCGTTTGTGAAGTGGTGAGCCGAGAAGACGGGAAAAAAGCTGTCTCAACATTGATTTAAGGCAAGAATGTGCAAAAGACTCTCACAGAATAAACCTTTTACAATGATATAAAAAACCTGTCAGAGGGAGAAAATGGCTGGAATGTGAAAGGTCTTTTGGCTGAAAATTATATTTAAAAAACAGTATGTTATGAAACATAAAATGTAAAACAAGGAAGATAAAAAAAGGGGGTAGGGGTGTATTTTACTACAAAATCATTTAATCGGTTTTTCCTTTCTCTGTGATTTTAGTATAGGGTAACCTTGACTTTCATCACGGGATGGTGAGTGCCCTACCCCCGATCCGTAGAGAAGGGGGCAGGGCCGAATCGGTCTTACGACCTGTCTGCTTCGGGGCGATCAGTGCTTCTTATCCGTTTTATGGGGGAGCAGAGCCGGGATGAAGAGCAGGGTACAGACCAGCGTACAGCCGAGAGAAAGCAGCAGCAGCCGCCCCATACTGGCTGTTCCCGGATGGGCGGAGGCAGCCAATGAACCAAAGGCAGAGCCTGTTGTCAGGGCAGAGAAGAGAACGGCCCTAGCGGTAGGGGATGAAAGCTGCTCCTTAAGGCCTACCCGCCAGTTCATGACAAAATAGATGTTGAAGGACACACCAACACCCAGCAGCAGCGGCAAGGCAATGATATTGGCGTAATTGAGCTGCTCCGGCACGGTGATGACCAGAATGACTGTCAGAAGTGAGGAGAGTAGCAGCGGCAGCAGGACAAGCAGCGTATCCAGAAAGCGGCGCAGTGTAACGAGAAGAATCAGCGCAATGGCCACGATGGCACACAGGGCCGCTGTAATGAAGGCGTGTGTGATGGTCTGCGCACTGGCGATGATTTCCAGTGCTGGGCCGCAGATGTCCGGCGTTACGCTTTCCAGCTCCTGCACGAAATGATGCAGTGTTTTTGTTTCAGACATCCGGCCGTTGGGGTGGATGACCAGACGGTAAGCCCCCGTGGAGGCGATATAATCGCTTTGGATATCTGCTGGGATTGTCTCCAGTGTGATGGGGGTTGGGGATAGCAAGAGTGTCTTTAGCTGGGTTAGCTCTGTAGGCAGGAAGCGGGTCAGGGCTTCGTTTGTGGCCAGCAAGGTTGCATCTGGCGCTGTAGAAAGGCGCGTTAGGGCGTCATGCAGGGCTTTGAGTGACGGGGAGAGCTTAGCATCCAGCCCATCAAAGTCATGTGCTGCTTTGAGAGCCGCCGCGCGTAGGTCTGCCGCCGAAGGAGTTGGGGCCGGGTGGGGAACCGAGAGTGTCGGCAGTAGAATATCGGCAGCTTCATGGATCAGCTGTAGTTTTGTCTGCTGATCATCTGGGACTAATGCCCCGAGCCAGAGAACATCATGCACGCTGTCCAGTTTGCTAAGAGCTTTTGCCGTTCGCTCCGCTGTTGCCGCATCGGGGACGAGCACCTGTGCATTATAGGGTGTCGTGAGGGGGTTTTCCTCAAGCAGGGTAAGGGCTTTCATTCCCTCCGTATTGGGGTTCTTAGTATGGAGGGGATCAGCATCAAATGTGAGGGACGGTGTCAGGCAGATACCGATGATACCTAGTACGGCAAAAATGGCTAACACAGGCAGGCGGAAACGGCGCAGAGCATGGTCCACCGGTTTGAGGAAGGTGAAGCCCCGTAGGCTATCGCCCGGTGTAGCTCGGAAGAGCCGCAACAGGGCGGGTAGGAGGGTTAGCGTGCAGAAGAAGGCAATTATCATTCCCCCACCAGCGATCAGCCCGAGTTGCGCTACGCCCACGAAGTTGGTGGGGGTAAAGGCGAGGAAACCCGCTGCTGTAGCCAAGGAGGCAACGAAGATCTGACTGCCGCTCTCTGTGCCTGTGCGGTCCAGTGCGGCGAGGGGGGAGAGCGGTGCGCCTGTTTCATCTTTCTGGCAGCGGAAGCGCACACCAAATTGAATGGCAAAGTCCACAGCGATGCCGACAAAGAGAATGGCAAAGGCCACGGAGATCATGTTGAGTGTGCCAACGGCCAGAGTGGCAAATCCAGTTGTCAGCAGCAGCCCTATGATGAGGGTGAGTAGAATAGGAAGGACGACACGCAGTGAGCGGACAGCCAGCAGCAGCCAAAGCGTGACAAGGGCGAAGGAGATGACAAGTCCGACGATCATGCCCTGTGCGACCGTGGAGAATTCTTCATCACTGAGCTTAGCTTCACCGGTGATGAGTGCATGGGCTCGGCCAGCTTTTATGGTGGGCAGGCTATCCAACGCCGTACGCATAGCCTCTGTAGCGGCTTCGGAAGGTTCAAAGGAGGTGAAGTCCGGCTTGGGGTGGGTGACGACAAACTGGTAATGCCCGCCCATTTCGCTCATTCCGCCTGCCAGTAGCTTCTCCCAAGAAAGAGGCGTGGCATGGCCGGCGAGGCCATCATTCAGAGTACTGGTTAGGCCATCAAGAGCGGTGTTGAAACTGGCAGGGATGGGCTGGTTACTGCGTATGGCCGTGGCCATGAGGGTGAACGTGCCAAATAGCCCACGGGCGGAAGGGTCCGCTGCGAGCATCCCAAGAAAGGGCTGGGCAGAGATGGTAGAGTCTAGCAGGGGTTCAAGCTGCTTTGTATCGACAAAGAGGAAGGCGTTCCGGCTATAGAAGGGATTGGCATCGGGCTGGTCTACCCGGTCAAAATGGAGTGTATCTTTTGCAAGGATAGCCGTAAGAGCATTGGCAGTCTCACGCCCTTCTTCCGGCGTAGATGCACTGATGATAGCGACAAGCGTGTTTTTTTCGCCGGGGAAGAGATTTTCTATCTGACGGTTCTTTTGCTTCCACGGTAGCGTATCGGCAAAGAGTTTGTCTGTCTCTGTAGTGATGCCCAGCTGGTTCAGGCTCAGCCACGCAGACCCTGCACAGAGCAATATGAAGAGAGATAGGACAAGGGCGACATGGCGTCCGCAAAAAGCGTTGAGGCGGCTTGTCAGAGTAGAAAGCATGTAGAAATCTGTCCCCTTTGTGTCCTTGCAGGCTCTGCATGGAATAAAAGGCCAGGGCCAGGCGGCCCCTCAGCCGGACCGGAACATTCCCGCATGGCTCTTAGTAGGGCCCTGTCGGGAGTGTGATGATGGTGCTTTCTGGCAGTTAAGACCGGGGATCTCGTCCCAGCGACTACCATAGGCACAGGGATTACTAGCCCGATGGATGGCTTTTTTCTATCCCTTGCGATGATCTGTGAAGGAAAATAGGGCGTTGCCTGTCCTATACTCGTTAGCAACAGGCTATCGGATGCCTTGTTTCGATATGGGGCTTTCTGGCTGACAGGACGGTTGATCTGCGGCAAAATGGACGCATGACCTGGACATTGGACGGCATTGCCGAGCATGAAAGTATCATCCGCCACAGCGTGTTCCGCACTCTGGCGGCCCCTGTGGAAGATGAGGCCGGAGCCATGGCCTTTCTGGCAAAGGTGGCTGTGCCGGACGCTACCCATAATTGTTGGGCCTTCCGTGTTGGAGGGCGATATCGTGTCAATGATGATGGCGAGCCGTCTGGTACCGCAGGCCGTCCGATCCTCTCGGCTATAGAGGGGCAGGATTTTGATGGCGTAATGGTGGTCGTCATCCGCTGGTTTGGTGGCATTAAGCTTGGGGCTGGCGGGCTGGTGCGGGCTTATGGCGGGGCGGCAGCGGCTTGCTTGCGGGAAGCGGCTAAAATTGAGCGGGTGGAGCGTATCCGTCTCGGGTTTCATTGCCCTTTCCCCGTTTATGCCGAGGTAGAGGCTAAACTTCCGGGTTGGAATGTAGAGATACGGCGTTGCGATTTCGGGGCTGAAGGGGCAACGATGGAGCTAGCTGTTCCCGTGCAGGAACGTACAGCTGTAGAAAACTGGCTGCGGGACCTGACACGAGGACAGGAGCCTATCCGTGTGCTGGATGAGCAGTAGCAGCCGTGACGGAGGGGCTGAATCTCCCCTCTGTCAGGTTTTGTCTTGGTCTTGTTGTTTGAGTTCTTTCGGCGTGGGGCCGGTGGCCTCGGGGGCTTCATAGCGGGGCACACGTCCATGATGGCCAAAATTGACAATGCGGGCCTCTTTCAGCCCATGCATGGAGAAAAGAAGGCGAGCTAGTTGGAGGGCCAATGCCGAGCCGATGAAAGGCCCGACCAGATAGATCCATACCCCATGCAGATTATGGGCTAGCGTATCGGGTGCCAATGTTCGCATAAAATTTGTACTATTGCCGGAGAAGCCAGCAATCAGCGGGTTAGTGACGGCAAAATAGAAGGCGCATATCCATGTTGTCAGATGCTGTAATTTCGGCCTTGAGGCCGTGAAATAGATGATCATGATTAGCCCTGCCGTGGCGAGGGCTTCCATCAAGGCGGCAAGGCCGAGGCCGTAATTGTTAGAGGGGAATGTCCCTGCGTAATTGATCTGGCTGACCATAGGATGCCAGACAGGCAGCAGAAAGCTGACGCCCAGACACGCAATGAGTGTGCCAGAGAAGGCTCCAACAAGTTGGGCACCGAGATAGCCTAGGGCATCGGGCCAGCGAATCTTTTTGGTGAGGAAGAAAGCCAGTGTCACAGAGGGGTTGAGATGCGCCCCGCTGACCTTGCCGAAGGGGGATAGTGTGGCAATAGTCCCTGCCAGCCCGAAGAACAGCCCGATAAGAATGGAGCGTACGACCGGGTGAGGGGCCAGTAGGGCGGCAAGGGGTGATCTACCCGAAGCGAGAAGAGTAGTCGTGCTGATGCCGATGGTCAGCATGATGGCCGTGGCAATGGCCTCCATGAAGTAGAGCTTCCAGTGGAGGGGCTGGTCAGGGTGGGGTTTGCCAGCTAGCGGGCGGTCTACCAGCTCTCGGCGAGAAAAACGGATATGGGGAATGTGTATGTGCGGGTATCGCACATGTCGGGCAGTGAAACGGGCCTTATGCTCTGGCTGCGGTGGGGGAGAAGAGGCAGACATAGAGGTCACTTTTCAGGAACGACTAGAAGAACTCGCCATATGTTGCTGAGCTGTTGGCCGTTTGGTCAAGGCAATACGGGCAATTTAATCTTTTCCAGCTGGTGAAAAGCGGCGGACCAATTCGCTGAGATGTCCGGTTTCTGCAATAGCGAGGGAGCGTGGAGCTTTGGGGCGGGCATTGGCCGTACCCACATGGCGGGGAATCACAGCCTGTCGGAATCCAAGCTTGGCGATCTCTTTCAGCCTGATGCCCGTCTGGCTGACCTGTCGTATCTCCCCGGAAAGACCAATCTCTCCGAAATAGGCCTCATCAGGAGCGGTGGGCTGGCCTGTAGCGGCGGAGATTAAGGCTGCGGCAACGGCAAGGTCGGCAGCAGGCTCGGTTACTTTCAGCCCACCAGTGACATTGAGGTGAACATCCATGCTGCCCAGTTTTAGTCCGCAGCGGGCTTCCAGCACGGCAAGGACCATATTCAGCCGAGAGCTATCCCAGCCAAGCACGGCACGGCGAGCTGCTCCATCGCTACTTTTGGCAGAAAGTAGGACCTGCACCTCCAGCAATATGGGGCGGGTTCCTTCCAGCCCGGCGAACACGGCAGACCCAGCAACATTACCATGCCGCTCGGCTAAGAACAGGGCGGAAGGGTTGGGGACTTCCCGTAGGCCGGTATCGGTCATGGCGAAAACGCCGATTTCATCGGTAGCACCAAAGCGGTTCTTGGCTGCCCGGAGAATACGGAATTGATGACCTCGGTCACCTTCAAAATACAGCACGGCATCGACCATATGTTCCAGCACACGGGGGCCAGCAAGTGCGCCCTCTTTTGTGACGTGGCCGATGAGGATGAGTACAAATCCTAATGTTTTGGCGAGACGGATTAGCTCGAAGGCACAGCTGCGGACCTGAGACACGGAGCCGGGAGCACTGGCCACGCCCTCCAGCCACATGGTCTGTATGGAGTCGATGACCACAACTTGGAAAGCTCGCTTATCCTCCAGCGTTGCAGTGATGTCGTTGACATTGATAGACGCTGCCAGCTCTAGTTGATCCAGTGCTTTTGGGTCTTTGTCCAGTTCTAGCCGTCGTGCCCGTAGGCGTATCTGGTCTATGGCTTCTTCGCCGGACACATAGAGGACATTATGCTGCGCCTTGGCGAGGGCGCAGGTCATCTGGAGCATGAGGGTGGATTTACCAATGCCCGGGTCCCCGCCAACTAGCACGACCGAGCCGGGGACAAGCCCACTGCCTAGCACTCGGTTTAGTTCCGCCATGTTCGTGTCTAGCCGAGCCGGAGGGGTGGCTTTGCCATCCAGCCGTGTTGTTTTTAGTCCGCCCCCTTTTCGTGGGGCGGTGGTGGTCCTGCCGGGGGTGGCGGCTCTGGTTTCTTCTTCTAGGCTGTTCCACTCGCCGCATTGCTCACAGCGGCCTATCCATTTCGGAAATTGGGCCTGACAGTTCTGGCAGACGAACAAGCTGGCGGGTTTCCGGGCCATGTTAGCGTTTTTCCGTAGGGGTGGCTGTTAGGTTGCCGGTGGGGATCGGCCCTTCAAGCCGCCCGTGGGTGAACTGGTCGACAATCGGGTTGCCACTGTTCATGAGTGTTTCGGCTGGCCCCTGCCAGATGATTTTCCCCCCGTAGAGCATGGCGGCATGGTCGCCGATACGGGTTACGGAGGTCATGTCATGTGTGATGGTCAGGGCGGTGGATCCCAACTGGGTGACACAATTGCTGATGAGGCCATCAATCACGGCGGACATGATGGGGTCTAGTCCGGTCGTGGGTTCATCAAAAAAGAGGATGTCCGGCTGTCCGGCCAAGGCACGGGCCAGTCCGACACGCTTTTGCATCCCGCCCGAGAGTTCTGCCGGGTTGAGCGGTGCCACATGGGGACCCAGCCCTACTAGTTCCAGCAGGTGGAGTGCTTCTTGCTCTTGTGCGGCATGGTCTTTGTTGCGGTCATTACCCTTGGCCCTCAGGCCGAACAGGATATTATCCAGCACGCTCATGCTGTCGAACAGGGCAGCATTCTGAAAAAGCATCCCAATCCGCCGCAGCAGGGCCTCACGGCGGCTGCGTGAGGCTGCGATGATGTTCTCACCATCAATCTCAATAGTCCCCGCATCCGGCTCAATTAGCCCTAAAATACAGCGAAGCAGGAGGGACTTACCGTTGCCGGAGCCCCCGATGATGACTGTTGACTGACCAGCGGGCACATCCAAATCAATCCCGTTGAGGATTGTTCGCCCGTTAAAGGCTTTCTTCAGGCCACGGATGCGCAGGCGTGGTTGATCGTTTGCAGCGGTCTGCTGAGGAGGGTGTGGTACTGTTGTCATGCGGTAAAGAAGAGGTCCGTCAGCAGATAATCAAAGGCGAGAATCAGAATGGAGGCCGTCACAACGGTGGCTGTGGCAGCCCGTCCGACTCCCTCAGCACCACCACGGCTATGATAGCCTTCGTAACAGCCCAATAGGGCGATGAGGAAGCCGAAGACAGCCGCCTTGAGCAACCCAACCAAGACATCATGGCTATGGAGGGAGGCATAGGTGGAATGGATATACAGCGCTGGGCTGAACCCCAGCTTGCTCACAGCAACGATAAACCCGCCAGCAACCCCTAGAATATCGGCAATCAGCACAAGGAACGGCAGAGCCAGAATCCCGGCAAGAAGGCGGGGTGTGACAAGATATTTGATGGGATCAGTCGCCAGTGTACTGAGGGCATCAATTTGATCAGTCACCCGCATAGCACCGATCTGTGCGGCAATGGCTGCCCCGATGCGGCCAGCCACCATGAGCCCTGCTAGAACCGGCCCTAGCTCTTTTGTAATGGCCATGACGACAATGCCGCCAACGGCATTCTGAGCGTGATACTGGCTGAACCCGCTATAAGATTGCAGGGCGATGACCGCCCCGGAGAATATGGCTGTTAGGGCTACGACAGGCAGGGAGAGAAAACCGATTTCAACCAAGCAGGACAATATGATTTGCCCGTAGATAGGCAAACGGAAGATGCCTGCTAGCCCTCGGAGGGCAAACAGGCTGAGCGCACCAGCATGGTGCAGCCCGCCCAGTACGCTACGTCCAAGGAAGATGAAAGGAAGGGATAAAGCTCTCACACGTTCTGCCTTTGTTGTCTGCCGGTCATTTTGGTGTCTGGTTCTGCGGTGTTACCGGTGCGCTCCCTTGTGGAGCGGGCTTAGATGGCAGGGCAGCGGCGGGGTGTGCCGGGGTGCTGGCTGCTGCTGGCGGCGTAGGCTGGGGTGCCTGCGGTAGCGTACCTGATGTCGGGAGTGATGCTTTTGGAGCAGATGGTGCAGGCTGTGCAGGGATGGTACCCGTCTGCCCAGTGGCCGGGCTGCTAACTGCCGGGGAGGGGGCGGAAGGTGTTGTGATAACCTGCTTCGGCACATGGGGAACGGTGGGGTTGTTCAGTCCCTGTGCTTGACCATCCGGCTGGGGAGGCTGGGTAGAAGGCTGTACGGTTGGTTTTACCGGGGCAGGTTCTGGCGGGCTGGCGTGGGTGATGTGTTTTGTTCCACCATCCTGTACGCTGCCCGTAACTTTGCTGAGTGTAACACTGGCGGCATCATTAGTGGTGATGCTGGCATTGTTGACAGTTGCCATGATGGAGGCATCCGCCTGATGGGAGGCGTTCAGCGTCAGGCTGTCGATCTGTCCTGTGGCGATGGAGAGCTGGCTGTTGTCGGACATTTGGGCTGAAAAGGCGGAGAGAAGAGCGGTATCTACCTCCAGATGCGAGGCCCCCGTGGCATTGAGCTGTGCTGCCCGATTCAGCTGGGTAATATGGGCCTGTGTCGTGCCAGAGATAGACATGTCCAGCGATTCCACACGCTCTACCTGAAGGGACGCATCGTCCAAATTGCTCTCTAGCGTGGTGAGCGTACCGCTGATGGTGATGTGGGCCTGCGGGCTGTCATGCAGTGTCAGGGCGGTGTCGCTGGAAAGATGCAACACTAGCCGCCCTCCCTTGGGGCAGTTGTGCAGGGC
Organism: Bombella intestini; assembly: GCF_002003665.1. Taxonomy (GTDB): domain Bacteria; phylum Pseudomonadota; class Alphaproteobacteria; order Acetobacterales; family Acetobacteraceae; genus Bombella; species Bombella intestini. Next base: position 119,606 of record NZ_JATM01000004.1, on the reverse strand, counting down.
AAGGCGAACGTGACTTTCTGTGCCATCGCGGGTTGTCTGTATATCCGGGGTGAAGCCAACGGCCTCTTCAACCACCATGCTGTCCTTTAGGGTAGCATCCGCCCTGATATGGACCTGAGCGCAGGGCGCACTGAGGTCTAGTTCATCAGCATGGAGGACAGCATGGGATTCAGCTGCCAGACTGCTGCCAGCCATCAGGGTGCTGCCCAAAATGGCCCCAAGGCACATACTGCGCCCAAGGAACAGGGAAAGACAGGTCCGGATGTTACGCATGCTCACTCAGGAACTCCCGAATATAAGATATGGCAGGGATAGGCTGCCTATAGGACCAGACAGGCGGTAGGTCCTGTCAGCTCCTCACCGTTTATGGCCCCGTTACCATTGTCATCATTATAGGCAGCCGGGCGGCATGAGGATAGCCCGCTTTATAGGCAGGGATATGGCGGTGATGGGCTGGATTGTCAGGAGTGGCTGCCACGGTGTGTGCCGCATCCCAGACAATGATAGTGGAAGCCAGCTTGCTGCCAGTCATGGCCTTGCCATATCTGCCGGTAGTCCAGAATCAGTCTGCCGCGCATTTTGGTGGCCAGTTGAGCCGGAGTAAGGGCTGTAAAAACGGGCCATTCTGTCAGGACTAGCAGCATATCGGCACCTTCGGCGGCTTGAAGGGGGCTGTCAGCATAGGTGATGTCATCTGGCAACAGGGGCTTGGCTGTGCTCATCCCCTGTGGGTCATGAACACGCAATGTCGCTCCAGCTTCGTGTAAAAGAGGCAGGATGGTCAGAGCAGGGGCCTGCCGCATGTCATCAGTATGGGCTTTGAAGGTCAGTCCCAACACGGCGATGGTGCAGTCGGTGATGTTATCTTTGGCAAGGGCAAGGATACGTTCAGCAAGACGGCGTTTGCGGGCCTCATTGGCAGCAATGGTGGTCTCGATAAGCTGCACGGGGGTGCCTGCCTGTCGTGCGGAGGTTGCCAGAGCTTGCGTATCTTTGGGGAAACAAGACCCGCCATAACCCGGCCCCGGCATGAGAAAATGAGGCCCAATGCGGGGGTCCATACCCATACCACGGGTCACATCGGCAATCTGCCCGCCTGTGGCTTCGCAGAGATCGGCCATTTCATTAGCGAAGGTCACCTTCATGGCAAGGAAGGCATTGGCGGCATATTTTGTCAGTTCTGCACTTTCCAGCCCCATGAAGAGCAGGCGATTTTCTGGTCCGTTCAGGGGGGCGTAAAGCTGTTCTAGCAGAGTGCGGGCTGTGGAAGGAGTAGTTGGGGAGTCTTCCAGCCCAATGATGACACGGTCTGGCTGCATGAAGTCAGCAATGGCATGGCCTTCCCGTAGGAATTCGGGATTGGAGGCGATGTGAAAGGTCAGGTCAGGCCGGGCCTGTCGGACAATGGCTGCAACCTGCCGCCCCGTGCCAACCGGGACAGTGGATTTTGTGACAATCAGCAAGCCGTCAGGTGCATGGGCGGCAATGGCCCGTGCTGCGGCGTGGACGTAACTTAGATCGGCATGACCGCTGCCTCGGCGGGTGGGGGTGCCTACAGCGATAAAAACGGCACGGCTTTTTCGAAGGGCCGCTGCCAGATCATCAGAAAAGGCCAGTCGCCCCGCTTGCCGTTGCTCGGCAACTAGTTCCTCAAGCCCGGGTTCATAGAGGGGGATGTCTCCGGCCTTCAGGCGGTTAAGCCGTGTTGGGTCATGTTCGATGATGGTCACGTTCGTGCCGACAGCCGCCAGACAGGCCCCTGATACCAGCCCGACATAACCGCCGCCAATCATGGTGATGTGCATGGGGTCTCCTTCAGGCTGGTTCTGGAATGGAAGGGGCAGAATGATCATCCTGTTTCTGTCAGGTGTAGGCGGTGCTGACTAGGGGGATTGTGCCTCTCCTTAATTAAACGGCTGGTAGCGGAGGGACATCAGGACCATATCGGCATCGCTCTTAGGTTTGCCACCAAGGCCGGAAAAAGCCTGCACATGGGTGTGGGCGTACTGCCCGCCAACCAGTAGTGTGCCATAGTCACCCTTGGCCGCTGTGTACCAGAAGCCCCCTGTCACCTGTGCTACTGTGCGGATATTGCTAGATGCAGCGCAGTTGGTGGCGAGTTCGGTAGAGCAGCCCCGCATGTCGAAGCCTCGGTTGCCATAACCATAATGGACGCCATTTTCATCAAAGGCACGGCGGCTGAGAACAGTCTCTGCTCCCGCATAGGAATAGAGCTTCAGTTTTTTGAGGGGGTTACCATAAAGGCCGATAAGCAGATTGGCTTCTGGTAGAGGTGTGACGGCACCGTTACGTCCGTAGGTATAATCCGGCATGTTCGATGTGCCATAGCGGCCTAGCCCTGTGCCAACGAGACCAGAAGCCTGAAAATACAGCTTGTTGTTGATGAGGGGCAGAACCATGCCACCCCCACCGCCCCCGGCGATGCGGGTATGGTTGCGGCCTCCGCCCAACGTGCTTGTCCGATCCCGGAAGAAGCGCATGACGCCTGTAAGCTCGTAATGTCCCCAGCCGGGGTCGGCAGATACTTTGGCGATGAGGTCCGGTGCTGGGTCGGTTGTGTAATAGGTGGAAGGGTTGTTGACATTCGTGCCTGTCAGCCGGTCTGTCGTGGTGCAGTGGTTGGCGGCGTTGGAGCAGGGTGACACACCAGCCGGAACCGAGCTGGGATTTTCGATGGATAGACCGGCAGCGTAGCGTTCTGCTTTGCCGAATGTCTTGACCACACGGAACTGGGAGTTGCGTGTCCAGTTAAAGCCGGGAACGTATTGCGCCTCGATAACCATCGGGGTTTGCTCATCACGAGCCAGCATTCCCTTGTTGAAGAGCGTAATCAGTGACCAGCTCTGCCCACCCAGCAAGTACCAGCCATTTTCCCGGTCTTTCAGTTCACCATAGACGACACGGGCGCGCGGCACATAGGAGTTAGATTGACGGGAGTTGGAGGATGACCCCGATCCTTGAAAGTCTGTTTCCACATAGGCGTCAGCTTCCAGCCAGTGGGTCAACATCCCTTCTGCCAGAAAGGCAAGGCGGCTTTGTCGTTCAGTCTGATGGAATTCGCTCATATGAGAGGCGGGCTGATTATGCCACGGGATGCCATTATAGGCACTGGCAATGTCGGCTGCGCTGTTGCGGGACCGCCAGACGCCTGCGGCTTCTAGGTATCCGCCCAGTGTCAGGCGGATGCCGCCAATCTGGAGCTGCCCCCGGCGCATGGGGCTGTAGAGGTCTGGATGGGCCGGGGGAATGGCGGTCAGTTCACCATAGGGGGTACTGGCTGTGCGGGAGGGAGCAAGGATGGTGTTGCCAAGGCCGAAGATATCATCGTGGGTTCCAGCCTGAGGGTGTGATGATGGTACCCCGTATCCCACGGTGGTGGGTTGGCCAAGAACCCGTGCTCTGGAGGCATAAGGGTCTGCCTCAATGAGTTCTCTCTGGCGGGCAAGTTCAGCCCGGACACGCCGATTCTCGGCGGCCTGTTTCTGCTTCATGGCCTCAAGCTGGGCCTGCATGGCGTGTATCTGTCTTTCCATCAGAGTGATGGCATCGTTAGACCCAGCTGCATAAGCGGACGAAATGAAGTGTGATGCACTGTATGACAGAAATATTACTGTCATAAAACTGTAACGAAAGGAAGTTATATTACATTTTTTTGTCAGTTTCACGAATAACTCCTACAGTGCACATGGCTTCATGTGTCTATTTACTCATTTTGTTGTGTCGAAAAAGACTTTTCTTTGTGTCTTTGTATATTTTTATTGTCTAGGATGGTGGCGCAGCTATAACGGCAGACAGGTGATCATTGCGTGTGCCGAGGGGTTTATGCGTCCGATAGACAAATGTCTTCTCCATTGGAGGAAATACGGCAGGGCTTGCATGCTGGTGCTGTCCGTTTCATCCGCTCTCATGGGGGTGGCCCACGCAGAGGATGTAGAGATAACAGGGGCGGGTTCTAGCTTCGCCGCACCGGTTTATCAGAGTTGGAGCGTTCCAGCCGGGGAGCAGGCAGGCCTACAGGTCAATTATCAGACGGTTGGTTCCAGCGCAGGGCAGGATCAGGTCGTGGCCCGAACAGTAGATTTCGGGGCGTCTGATAAGCCTATGAGTCCGGCCCGTCTGGCGGAAACGCACCTTTATCAGTTCCCAACCGTCATGAGCGGTGTGGTGTTGGTGGTCAATCTGCCCGGTATCGAGGCAGACGCTTTGCGGTTGGATGGTCCGACACTGGCAGCCCTGTATGATGGGCGTATCACGGATTGGGATGATCCTCGTATTCAGGCCCTCAATCCCGGGGTGAAGCTACCCGATATGGGGGTCGTGGCCGTGCATCGGGCGGATGGTGCCGGGACGACCTATGTATTTACTTCCTACCTCACCCGAACATCCCCGGAGTGGGACGCTAAGATTGGTGCAGGTACGCTTGTGGAGTGGGCCGGTGGTGCTGGTGCCCGAGGGAATGACGGCATTGCCGCTCTTGTCCGGCAGACGGAAGGGAGCATCGGCTATGTAGAATATGCCTATGCCGCCCAGAATCACTTGGGCATTGTCCAAATGAAGAATCACGATGGGCAATTCGTACTGCCATCTCTGAAGGGCTTTATTGCAGCAGCTTCAGCGGCGGAGTGGAAGGCAGAAGACCACTTCGCTGTTAGTCTGTTGGACCAGCCCGGTGCAACGAGTTGGCCTATTGTGTCTGCTACTTACGCTCTGGTGCCTGAAGATGCCGTCAACCGGCCTGAGGGGCAGGGTGTGAAGCGGTTCTTTAGCTGGGGGTTTACTCACGGGGCGGAGATTAATGCCCGGCTTGGCTATGTGGGGCTGCCTGCGTCCGTTAGTGAGGCCGTTTTGCGTGGCTGGCCTTCGAGCGCAGCAGGGCAGTAAGCAGGGAGACTTGCCCTTCATGCCGTAGGCCATGCCAGCTGAGGAGCGTATCTGCCAGAAAGGCTAGTAGGGCGGCTACTGTGCAGCCCAGTGCAGTGCCGAAGAGGGCGAGCAACCAGAGTGACGTTGTGGCGTCTCCGAGCGAGCCGACAAAGAGGGCTATGGCGGCACCGCAGGTCATAGCCCCGCCTAGCCCGTTGAGGATGATGGCAAGGTCCAGCACGACAATGCGGCGAGTCAGACGTTTCTGACGGGTCTTCAGCCTTTGTGGTGTATCATAGCTGTACTGGTGGTCTTGCTCGGAAGGTGGAGCAGCCAGTAGGCGGTTGACATTGTCTAGATGGTCCGAGACACGGGCCAACCTTGTATTGAAGATATTGATCAGCGTACCGATACCCGAGAGCATGAAGACGGGGGTTAAGGCCATCTGGATGATGTGGGCAGCGTCGTCGATATTGTTCATCTGGCTCAGGAAGGGCAGGGTGTTCAGCAGGGGCACGGTCATGATGGTTTTGGGTGGGTTGTACGCTGGGGCAGTATGCCGGATAAGGTTTGCTCAAGCCACGGGCATGAGCGGAACCATCACCGGAATATCGAGACCTCATAGAAAGGCGATAATGCACAAGGGGAGCTGGATGGGCAACAGAACTATGAGGGGGGATGGTTTCTTGTTGGGCTGGTCTCGGCTTTGCGGGCTGCTGTTGGTCGGTCTGTGTGGCCTGTCTGCCCCTGCCAGAGCGGAAGAGCCAGAGAATCTAGCTCCAGCTTGTCCACCCTCTGCCCGGCAGGTGGAACTGGCCTGCCAGAGCTGGACGGAGATAGATGCTGCTATGAAGGCAGGCACCAGAACGGTCATTCTACCCGTTGGCGGTACGGAGCAGAGTGGCCCTTACATGGCGGTGGGGAAACACAATGTCCGGGCCTATGTTTTAGCGGATGAGATCGCCCGTAAGGTGGGGCGGACGCTGGTAGCCCCCGTATTGGCTTATGTGCCGGAAGGCTCAACTCATCCCCGTACGGGGCATATGCGTTTTGCAGGGACGCTTTCCATCCCTCCCGCAGTGTTCGCCGGATTGGTGGAAGGGGCCGCAGAAAGCCTGAAGGCGCAAGGATTCACGACCATCGTGTTGCTGGGGGATCATGGGGGGTATCAGACCCAGTTGGCTGCTCTGGCCAAAAAGCTGAACAAACGGTGGGCTGCGGAGGGGGCAGCGAGAGCCTTGTATGTCGGGGCGTATTATGAGGTCGTGGCTGGGAAGTATGGGGATTATTTGCGGCAGCGGGGCTATGGTGTGGCTTTAGGGAAACATGCTGACATAAGCGATACGTCACTCATGCTCGCTGTGGACCCGTCCCTTGTGTTGGAGGGGCTTCTGAGGCAGGCTGACAAACCGGATTCTGCCGATGGTGTCTATGGTGGTGACCCGCGGCAGGCAACGGCTGAACTTGGCCGGGCCGGCACAGCCATGCAAGTGCAGGCCGCTGCTGAGGCCATTTCGTCTTTCAACAGGAGACACCCATGAGGCTTAAAGTTTCTTTTTTGGCGATGGGGGCGTTACTAGCTGCGGGGGCAGCTCAGGCCCAGCAGACAGCCAACCATCCTGACCCGCAGGATGAACCGATCGTTGCTGATTCCCCAAAGCCGTTCCCAGATGGTGACCCCGCCGCAGATGGCAAGGTCTCGTCATCTGCTTCTGGCACAGTGACGGAGCAGGCACTGGTTGTGCAGACTATTCCGGGTATGCCGCCCGTGCCGGATATTCATAATATCTATAGCGAGGCAAGTGGCCCAGATAAGCTCTCTCCCGTTGTGGCGCATGATCTGGAGCGTGTCTATGTGCCTAATCTGCGTGGCAACAGTGTATCCGTGATCGACCCTAAAACCTACAAGGTTGTGGATATGTTCCCGGTGGGGCGGTCTCCTCAGCATGTTGTGCCCTCATGGGATTTACGGACACTGTGGGTGACGAATAACAGTGAGGGTCACACGGATGGCTCCCTAACACCGATCGACCCGCTGACGGGCAAACCCGGTAAGGCTGTTGCCGTGGATGACCCGTACAACATGTACTTCACGCCAGATGGGCAGAATGCGATCGTTGTGGCGGAAGCTCATCGTCGTCTGGACTTCCGGGACCCGCATAGTATGGCGTTGAAAGGCTCTGTTGAGGCACCCCTGTGCGAGGGAATCAACCACGCTGCCTTCTCTGCGGATGGACGCTATGCGATCTTTACATGCGAGTTCGGACGGTATCTGGCCAAGGTGGATACGGTCAACCGCACGCTGCTGGGGATGTTGAAACTCTCTAAAGGGGGGATGCCGCAGGACGTTCTAGCAGCACCAGACGGCCACAAATTCTATGTAGCTGACATGCATGCCGATGGCGTGTTCATCATTGATGGTGATAGCTTCAAGGAGACGGGCTTCATTCCCACAGGGCTGGGGACACATGGCCTGTATCCGAGCCGTGATGCCAAGCTGATTTATGTGGCTAACCGTGGGTCCCACATGGTGCATGGTCCTCGCCACAGCAAGGGCAGTGTTTCCGTTGTGGATGTGGCAACGGACAAGGTGCTGAAGACATGGCCCATTCCCGGTGGTGGCAGTCCGGACATGGGGAATGTCAGTGCAGACGGCAAAATGCTCTGGCTCTCTGGCCGGTTTGATGATGTCGTTTATGCCATTGATACCCAGACCGGGGCTATGAAGATTATCCCCGTTGGTGCTGAGCCTCATGGCCTGACCGTCTGGCCTCAGCCGGGCCGGTACAGCATCGGCCATACGGGCATTATGCGCTAAATTCTCTGGTTAGGAGATCGCATCTGTCTCATGGTGTTTTGTAGGAAAAGGGGGCTTTGGCCCCCTTTTTTTATGTCTGTTTTACGGTAGTAGAGAAAAATTTACCTCCGCATTAGGGTGGGATGTAACCGTTACTTGGGGTTATTTCGGGTATCCGGATTAAGTGGTTGACGTTCTCTTCTGATCCACCAAAACCTTATTCTTCCCAGAAGGTTGATAGATCGACGCCGTAGTTCTTCTCGACCGGGGGTAGGGTCTTGCTTTAGGTCATGGTGGCCCTGCCCAGAAATGGGGATTCCTTGGTCTGCGGCGGCTTCTTTTTTTGCTTGGTTGTGTAGAGCATCCGAGCGCGTATCACCTCGAACGAATAGCCCCGGCCATCGCGGTTCTTGTCCTTGGCCAGTCGGTTGATCGACTCCGTGAGGGCGTTGGTGATCGGGATTTCGGTCTCGAAGTAGGTCAGTATCTCCTCTCGCCAGTTGCTGACAGCCTTGACGAGATCCTTCCAGACCTCCTTCTGCCCCCGCGGGATGTCGTTAATCCATTGGGCCAGCGCCTTCTCGACATGAGTGTGAAGCCGGCGAGGCATGCGGTAACCGTCCACGATCTCGGGCAGGCGAGGCCGGAAGGTCTTGTCGCAGGCACGGCAGATATAGCGGCGGCGGATCATCCACAGGGTGACCCGCTTACCGTACATCGGCAGGTCGCGGTAGGTGCTTTGCTTCTTGCCGAACCGGACGAACTCACCCTCAACTCCGCACTCCTCGCAGGCGACGGGGGTGGGAGCTTCTAGCTGGAAGTGGAAGTCGTGCTCCTCTTCCTTGGAGTCCAGGAGGTGGTACTCCGGTAGGTGAAGGATGTTGTTGGGTAGGCTGGTCACGCAGCCCTCGCCTATAAAGCTGAATTTATTCGCGAGGAGCTGATGCCAGCCTCACTTTTTTAATGATCAGACCGTAACTACAATCTTTCCGATCTGCTGATTAGCTTCCAGAAACTTATGGGCTTCCTGAATGTCGTCTAGCGCAAAGGTTTTTGCTATGAGTGGGCGGAGACCTCCAGATTCCAAACCCTCTAGAATAAATGATTTGGCTCGCGCGAGAGCTGCAAGGTCAGAAACGATTTCTGCGTAAAGGTAGCCCTTGAGAGTCAGGCTCTTCCCCAGAACGGTAAACAGTGGGAACGGGGTTGGCTCTGTGCTTAGTGCGCCATACTGCAGAAGAATACCGCCTCGGGCCATGCTCTGTGTGAGCGGCTCGAAAGATGGGCCTCCAACAGGATCGAACACTACGCGGGCACCTTGACCGTTAGTCAACGCCATGACTCGCTCGACGATATCTTCTTCATCGCTAACGATGACGTGAGCGGCTCCAGCATCCAGAAGTGCTTGCTTCTTTGCACGGGTACGCGTAATCGCTATTGGTGTAGCGCCGACCATGCGAGCTATCTGGAAGGCAGCCAAGCCGACACTACTGGAAGCGGCAGTGACTAGAACAAAGTCGCCTTCCTGCAGTTTAGCCTGCTCAATAAGGGCGCCCCAGGCCGTAACGTACTGCATCCAAGATGCAGCGGCCTCTTCGAAGGACAGGTTCGCTGGGTTCTTGACCACAAGGTGAGCCGGCACATTGGCCAATTCTCCGTATGTACCCCAACGGGCAATATCCAGTGGGGGAATCAAGGCGACGGAATCTCCCTCCTTGATATCCGTTACCTCGCTACCAACAGCCGTTACAAGGCCTGCGGCCTCGTAGCCAAGGCGACTGGGAAAGTCGGCCTCTTGCAGGTAAGCATGATTACGAAACATCACTTCGGCGCGGTTCAAGCCAATGGCTTTAACGCCAATTTGTATCTCGTCTGCTGCCGGTGCATGTACGTCCAATTCCTCCAACTTGAGGACGCTAGCGTCACCGTATTCATGGATTCTTACAATTCGTGCCATAGTGGTTACCTCTTTCGTCGTTAGGGTCAGGTACTTAGGGCATACTGGACAAATTAATGGGAATACTTCTCATTTCTTCGTCGCTGATCCGTTATGCTCTCAAGGCGTGATCGACAATTTAGGTGTTGCTAGCTAATGGATAAAGGCCTATGTCGGCTCAAGATTAGAAACATGAAGTTTATAATGGATCGTTTGTCTCAGATGGCTACGTTCGTCAAAGCAGTGGAGCTGGGCTCGTTTAGTGCCGCTGCTGACGACCTCAACATGTCTCCCCAACTGGTTGGCAAACAGGTAAAAATGCTTGAGCAGCATCTGGGAGTCTCTCTGCTGAATCGAACGACACGTCGGCAGAGCCTCACTGATTTCGGCCGGACATTTTACCAACGCGCGAAGATGATCCTGGCAGACATGTACGCTGTAGAGAGCTTAGCTGCTGAGGCCCGTGGCGTACCCAGCGGTCGCTTGCGCATCAACGCCCCCGTCACCTTTGGCATGCATGCCCTGTCCCCACGTCTTCTTGAGTACATGGTCAAGTACCCCCAGGTGTCACTGGACCTGACACTATCGAACGAACTGGTCGATGTGGTTGATGACGGTTACGATGCCGTTTTTCGGATCGGTGTGCTGCAAGACAGCGGCCTCAAGGCAATTCCGCTCATGCCCTATCAGCTGGTTTTGTGTGCCGCTCCGTTTTATCTGGAGCGGAGGCTCCCCATCAAAACACCATGGGACCTCCAGCAACATGAATGCCTCGGCTTTGGCTATTCCGATGGTCGCTCGAGCTGGAGTTTTGACGGTCCTGAAGGACGAATAGATGTACCAATTAAAAGCAGATTGACGATTAATCAGGGTTACCCGTTACTCGCGGCCGCCATAGCTGGGCTAGGTGTAATTCTGCAGCCACTAGAATTGGTCGGGGATGCACTGCGAAATGGGTCTCTTGTGAGACTACTTAGTCAATATGCTGTACCTGCGTCACCTTTGCATATTTTATATACTCCAGACCGCCGGATGACTCCTAAACTACGCAGTTTCCTAGATTTCTCTGTAGCGACATTTGGAAATAGAAGTAAATGATACTGATCTGCATTAATTTTCCTTGGGCTGGCCGGCGTTAATCCAACTTTCAGAATCCCGATCTGGTCGGCAGCAGCCTTTAAAGGCGCTGTATCCAGGCCAGGAAAAAAGTAGGACTTTATTGCCAGCTTCCCTTGTAAGGACTGAGCCAGTCAATCTTCTAATAGCGATACAAAAAGATCCTGACAACTAGTTAACCCAGAACGTGGCGGGGCCAGTGCCGCAAATGGGAGATATCAACCAATTGTTCCGGATACCCGTTATTTCTTTGCTAATGGCCGGGGGGGGTGTGTTGGTATCGGCCAGGAAATGTTGGAAGAGCCTGTCCTCCAACATGGAGAGAGGGATTGAGGCGAAAAACCATATAATAGCTACGATGACCGTGCGGGGCGGGCTCCCCTTAGGAGCTAGAACCATCGTGCCCACTTCCTGATCCTAGAACGTTGTACCGGTGCGTCTGTACCGTATGTAGTGGATGATTTCTGCCAGTGGAGTTAGTGGCACAAGCCCCGCTAGAGGACGGTGGGTTCATGCCCTATAATAAGATCATTGCTCCCCAGAAATGGGGGGTAACGGCAGTTTTTATGAAAGATTCCCTCGGAACGGCTGGGGACCAGAGAAAAGTACTCAAAAAGCTGGAACAGCAACGTAGAGAGGCTAATAGCCTCATATTAAGGATGCCGGGTTATAAATCCAGCGCAGTTACCCTTTCCGGCTATGAGTTCGACCGCACATCTCAATCAGGGTGCGATCTTCTGGTCGTCCGAATGACTTTGCAGGAAGTGCGTTTCGGGGCGAAAAAACGGGTGGTAATGAAAAATGGGACACCTGTTGAAGCTGACAATATGGGTGAGAAAATTCCCCAGAAGGTAAGTGGGTAATTATTGATAATTGAACCTGAATCCAATCCCTACAGTGCCAACTCCAGATTGATTCACCTTTATGTCAAAGGAATCCTGTGGCCAGCATTTCGCACCTAAAAATTCTCTTGCTGATTGGATAAAGTCCTTTCCGGTGCCTTCCGGTACTGAGAAATGACATGAGTCAGCCCTCCAGTAATTGTCATCACCTTTCTGGAAATGGCATGTCGCATCAACATGCCCTTCCCTGTTTTCGTCTTGCGCAGTTTCGGGGAACTGAACCTCAACAGATTGACATGGATTCACAAAATACTTGCTATCAGGTGAAGTGAGATATGTGGGAGGTCGCAGGTTTTTGCGGTATTCTCTGGCGTCCTGCTTCTGCTGCTGCTTCTGCCTCTCCAATATGGCGGCTATCGCCTTGTTCCTTGCATCGCTGGTCACACCCCATTGCAGGCGTTCGTTTTCTGCCTCATTCGGGGAAAATGGCGGGATCGTGAGAGCATCATGTTTCAACGCTTCTGGCTCGCAGATATGGTCAACGACCATGCCCTCCCCTGCGCCGGGATAGAGCGTCATGCCGCCTTCAATGGAGTGAAAGACTGGGCGTGCAGACGTAGCGCATCGTGATGATGGCTGGTGTTTCATCGCCCATACTGCCCAGCGTGCCGTTTCTGGATCAGCTCCAAATTGCTGAAATATGAACTGTGCGTGCGATTCCTCGTAAGCGGTCCATTCATCGTCTGTCATTGGGGGTCTTGCATGGGCAGATTGAACAGAGGTGGCCAGAAGGATAGCCGCAATGGCGATCTTTCTATTTCTTTTCTTGGACATGTTCCTCCCCCTACGCTTCTTATATCGGAGCAATCATGACCCAATATGCTATCCCTGTCACGCCATCGGCACGCCAGACATTCGGAGTTACCCTTTCCGGCCAGTCATGCACGGTAAATCTTGAATGGAAAGACGGATACGGTTTGTTCCTGTCTCTGGATGCAGGGGACAATCCGATTTGTGCCGGACGCATCTGTCTGGTGGTGTTTTGTAGGGAAAGGGGGATTCGGCCCCCTTTTTTTATGTCTGTTTTACGGTGGAAGAGAGAAAGTCATTTCTGCATTAGGGTGGGGTGTAACCGCTACTTGGGGGCTGTTCCTTTGATAACGGCCGGGGGTGCGCTGGTATCGGCTAGGAAATGTTGGAAGAGCCTGTCCTCCAACATGGAGAGAGGGATTGAGGCGAAAAACCATATAATAGCTACGATGACCGTGCGGGGCGGGCTCCCCTTAGGAGCTAGAACCATCGTGCCCACTTCCTGATCCCAGAACGTTGTACCGGTGCGTCTGTACCGTATGTAGTGGATGATTTCTGCTAGGGGCGTCAGGAAGTAGATGCCTCCCGTATAGCAAGTGACATAAATGAGGTAATTGCGTTTCAAGCAGGTAGAGAGGTCGAGTTTCCGACCATTAGCGCGCAGGGGCCTGATGCCGAGAAAATACTTACCCAATGTATTACCATAATAGGCCCCTATTAGGGCATCCAACACCATGGAGAGGGGAAGGATGAACAACAGGTCGGCAATGGCAGCATTCATGATGGGCAGCGTGAAGCCCGGTGTCAGTGTGCCGATGATCTTCAGGCTGGGGAAGAATGTCTCCAGACCATGAATAAGGCCATAAACGGGCAGTGAGAGAAAAAACGCATAGACGGCAAGATCAATGATACGGGCTATCAAACGGGCCCATATGCCGGCTTTGGGGTAAGAGAGCGGGGGATGAGTGGTCATGGTTAGGCGTAAGTTGTGAGAAAAGAAGCGGGCGATGGTAGGAGGCAATTATGTCTTTAAGACGGGCGGGGGGCGGTGTTATGGCCCGTTGGACACAGCTGTGGTTTGCGGGCCTGTCCAGCATGGATAAGCAGAAGGACGAGTGGATGAAGCGGTATAGTGGTATGGCAATGGGGGCTGTTCTGGCCCTGATGGGCGGGGTGATATCATTATCGGCTCCGGCTTTGGCGGCAGAAAGTACGCCGGTTGAGACCAGCCATACTAAAGCAACGCTCATTAGCGAGGTGGATGCAGTCGGAACGCCGACAGGTGATGATGCCGGGAAAGGCAGCCTGCGTGTTGCCCTAAGGCTCCAGCTAAAGTCTGGTTGGCATACATATTGGCAGAATCCCGGTGATGCCGGTGAGGCTCCGCATATTCATGTTACGGTGAGCGGTAGCCGGACCGGGACAGCGGATGATGTGGAATGGCCCGTGCCAGAGCGTGTCTCGGAAGGTGGGCTAATGGCCTATGCCTACCAAGGGGATGTCGTGTTGCCGGTGAGGGTACCCGTGCAAGGGCGGGATACGGGCGATGTGCAGATTACAGCCAAAGCAGATTGGCTTGTCTGTGCCGATGTTTGCGTGCCGGAAAAAGGTGAGTTTTCGCTCACACTGCCTGCTCGCTCTTCCGGCCCTGTGTCGCAGGTTGCCGAGGCAGAGCTATTCCGCCGGGCAGATGCGGCCATGCCTCAACCATCCCCTTTCACAGCGCAGATCAATCCTGATGGTGTGCTGACCTTACATGGTGCTGGTCTTTCCCCTGATACGGTGCGGCAGGCGTGGTTTATGCCGCAGGAAGGTGGTGTGATCGCCCAGAACGTACCGCAAACTCTATCTGTTCAGGCTGGGCAGTTAGCCTTGCAGTTGAAGCCAGATTCCTATGCCGCTCATCCGCCTCTTTGGCAAAAGCCAATGGCTGGCGTTGTTGTGCTTGTGGATGGTGCGGGCAACCGGTCAGCCCTTCAGGTAGGGGTTGTACCTGTTTCTGGGAGTGCACAGGTGGAGCAGCCTGCCATACCCGGTAGGGGTAAAACAGAACGGGCTATATGGGGCAGTCTGCTTTCGGCGTTTTTGGGGGGTATCATTCTTAATCTCATGCCTTGCGTATTTCCCGTACTGGCTATGAAGATTCTGTCCTTCGCACATATGGGGGGCGCCAGTTGGCGGACACGCTGGCGGAGTGCGGCCTTTTATAGCGGGGGAATCATGGGCTGCTTTGCGGCCCTCGGTGCGTTGATGATCGCCCTGCGTTATGGGGGAGCCTCTGTAGGGTGGGGGTTCCAGTTCCAGTCATCGGCTTTTGTAGTCGGGGTTGGGTGGTTGTTATTTGTCATGGCACTCAACCTGCTGGGGGTGTTTCAGATCACAGGAGGGCGTTTGGCTGGGCGTGCAGGGGAGATGGCCGCTGGGCATGGTCCAGCTAGTGATCTTTTGGCAGGTCTTCTGGCTGTTATCGTGGCGACCCCCTGCACAGCACCCTTTATGGGCGTAGCGATTGCCGCCGCCTTGGGCGGGCCTGTCTGGGCAGGGCTGTTGATCTTCTTGGCTATGGGGTTGGGGCTAGCGGCACCTTATTGTGTGCTGGCACTCGTACCGGGGTTGGCCCGGTGCCTTCCTCGCCCGGGGGCATGGATGGAACGGCTGAAGCAGCTTCTGGCATTTCCTCTGCTGGCAAGCTGTGTGTGGCTGCTCTGGGTTGCCGTGCTCCAGCGTGGAGGCGATGCCGTAGTGCTGATGGCCGGAGGGGCTGTACTTCTGGGGCTAGGGGGCTGGTTGTACGGGCTCGCCCAGCAGTGGGCTATTCTTGGTCAGGCGTTCCGGTCTGTGTTGGTCTGTCGTGTGTTGGCTCTATTGTGCCTGTTGGTCTGTCTTGCAGGCTTGGGGCAGAGTGTCATGGCGGGAGAGGGAGCGTCTAACGTGCCCTCCATGACTACAGAAAAGGGTGGAACCGGATTGCAGGCTTCGGATGGTCCGACCATTGAGCCTTTTTCAGCAGAGCGTTTAGCTGCCTTGCGGGCAGAGGGGCGGGCTGTATTTGTGGATATGACTGCCTCTTGGTGCGTGACCTGCATGGTTAATGAACATGTAGCGTTGGATGTTCCTTCTGTCCGGCAGGCTTTTCGGCAGCATGGGGTGACTATTTTGCGAGGAGACTGGACCCGTCGTGATGAGCGGATTACTGCATTTCTGCGAGATCATGGCCGTGATGGGGTGCCCCTCTATCTGTATTATCCTCCCCATGAGAAAGAGCAGATATTGCCGCAGATTCTAACACCTAGCCTTGTGCTGAAAATTTTGTTCCCTAACCGGGGAAGTGAAGCAGACTAATATTAAAGCAGCGGAACGATTTTATAGGTCGTTACGTTTACTTGCTATTAGTATTTTGCCAATTTTGCGCATGCCATTCGTCTCGGTGATCGCCTTGAGTGGTATAGCGTAATGGAAAATGGGGGTTATCGGCTGGTGGGGCGCATTATTTTTCTGAACTGCTTTCCGCGGGACCTTGTCTCAGGTGGCATCAAGACAATGTATCGTCATGCTTTGTTGCTTCGTCAGGCGGGGTTTCATGTGCAGGTTCTTCAGGCAGAGGGTGTGCCTTCATGGCTGGGTAAAGAGATGCACCCTCTGATGTGCGAGACAGTCACTAACCTTACGAGGCAAGATATATTCGTTTTCCCCGAGGTGTTGAGGGAATGGTATGCGGATATGATCAGCACGCCCATGATTGGGCAGAAGGTCATTTTCTGTCAGAATCCCTATTATTTCTTCACATATGGTCCATCAGCCCAGAAATTGGCGGAATGGGGTGTGACGCAGGTTTTAGCCCCGGGGATAGGGGCGGCGCATATGTTGCAGCGTGTGCTAGGGCTGGAGAATGTTCAGGTGACCCCTCCTGTGGTGGATGGCAACCTGTTCAGGCCACGGCAGAAGAAGCTTCAGGTTGTTTGTGCTGAATGGAAGTGGCCGCAGCAGGGCGGGTTACCGCGTCATGCTGTTCTGATCCAAGATATGTTGAAGCTTAAATATCCGCAGTTTTCTTCTGTTCCATGGGTGCCACTTCAGGAGAGAAAGGAAGAGGAAGTAGCAGCTCTCATGGGTGAATCGGCTGTTTGTCTATCGCTGGGCCGGCTAGAAGCCCTTGGCATCACAGCACTGGAGGCCATGGCGGCGGGATGTCTCGTTGTAGGGTGCCACGGTGGCGGGGGAAGCGACTATGCCACTTCGCAGAATGGCTTCTGGCATTCTCCCGAAGATGTGGAAGGTATGGTGGATTCCTTGGCTATGGCGTTGGAGGGCTGTGCCTCCGGTAGTGGTGTTATCAGGAAGATGGTAGCGCAGGGACAGGCAGCAGCGCAGCCTTATGCCCCAGATAAGGTCAGTATGCGGTTGCAGCAGGTGTATGGCCAGCTTTGGGGTTAATTCGCTGGGTGGGCAAAAAGCTGTGATGTAGGGATGCGTTCGCTGCGCATCAACGATATAATAGTTATCTGTTAATATATGGGCCTGCTGGTTACCAGTCGGGGACGTGTGCTGGTGGGCTCCTAGCAGGGCTGTGTGGGGGGATAACGATGCTGGATCGGTTTGTGGCCTATAATGCCCGGACTATGGGTGATGAGGTGGCTTTTGGCAGCCTCTCCCGTAAGCGGTCTTATGCCTTGCTGGAGGCAACAGTTAGCCGTCTGGCTCATGCGTTGGAGGGATTGCGAACGCTGGGCCTCCGCCGTGTTGCGGTGCAATGTCCTGATATATGGCGGCACTGGTGCCTGACTCTGGCTCTAGGCCGGTTGGGGCTTGCCTCGGCGTCTTTGTCCAACGGGGAAGTATCGGATGAAGAGCTGGCCATATTGCAGCCAGACCTTATCATTCTTCATGGGGAGAGCGGGCTGGCACCTGGTGAAGGGCGGCTTGTGCTGGGTGAAGAGTGGTTCAGCCGTGCTCTCGCCAACGTAGAAGAAGATGATGCCTCCTGCTATTACCCTCCTGTTCCGGTGGAGCGGTCTGCGCCCTGTCGTGCGGCATTGGCTAGCGGGACGGGACGGGATATGCACCTGTTGGAGCTCAGCTTTGGTGAGGTGGAAGGGCAGCTACACCGGATCATTTATCATGATATGGTGGAGTATTTCTTCCGCAATACTAGAGGCCGCGGCCGGATGGTGGGTAAGCCGCAGTTGCTTTGTACGGTCGGCCCTCAGTCCCTGAGCGGATTTCTTATGACTGGGGCTGCCCTTGCTGGTGGCACGACCCTGCGTAGTAGCGATGCCCAGAGTATTGGGGCAGAGGTTATGCAGGCTTCTGCCCTTATGATTGTCATGACCCCGGTTCATCTGGAGCATCTTCTGCGGTCTCTGCCCCCGCAGGGGCGAGCCATGAACCACATTTATCTCAGCGTTGTGGGTGGCAAGCTTTCTGATGCGGTTCTGAAGGAAACGAGGGAACGTTTCACGCTACAAGTGCAGGTCGTCTATGGCACAGACGAAAGCGGGCTTGTTGCTGCGATGCCAGCCGAGCTGCGCCAGACCGAGGATGAGGTTGGTGCGCCCCTTCCGTGGGTGGATGTTGATATCGTGGATGCTGAAGGGAGCAAGCTTCCGGCTGGAAAGGTCGGTGATATTCGCATCCGGGGTGGTGGCGTCGTGCATGGCTATGTCGATGGAAACACCGATGCGGCACAGCGTTTCAGGGACGGCTGGTTCTACCCGGGGGATAGGGGATACCTGTCCGATAAAGGTGTGCTTTATCTGTGCGGGCGAACGGATGAGCTGGTCAACATGGGGGGTGCCAAATTTGATCTAGGCGTGTTGGAGGACCTCCTGCGCACCGAAGAGCGGATCCGTGATGCTGGCGTTTTTGTGATGAAGGATGAGCAGGGGCAGGAGCGTTTCTATGCCGCCATTGTCTCGCATGAGACGTTTGACGGACAGGCGTTGTCGGCTCAGTTACGGAAGCGTTATGCCGCCTTGCCGCCCGTTATCATGATATGGGTGCCCACAATACCGCGGACATCAGAAGGGCATGTGGATAGGGACCGGCTGAGAATGGCGCTGAAAGATTATATCCGGAACGAGCTTGGCGCCCGAAAGAGCTGATTTTTTATAGTGCAGGATAAGTGCCGAGACGCTCGGACACAGGAAATAGGACAGGAATGAGTCAAACATATAATCCCGATGAAATTGCCATCATTGGCGTTGGCTGTATTCTGCCGGCTGGACTGGCGGATAGCGACTCCCTCTGGCGGTTCCTGTTGGAGCGCCGGGACGGCTGTGTGGCTATTCCGGAATATCGGTGGGGGCGTAAACGGTTTTACGACCCGGTCGATCAGACCCCGGGTAAGACAACCATGGAATATGGTCACTTCATGAAGCAGGAGGACCATCAGTTCGAGCCGCTGTTCTATGGTATTTCTCCCCGTGAGGGGATGGTGATGGACATCCAGCAGCGTCTCCTTCTGGGTGTGGCTTGGCGCGCTATAGAAAACGCAAATGTGGTTGCCCGCACGCTCGAGGGGACCAGAACGGGCGTTTTCGTAGGTAGCTTCACGCAGGACCAGCTTGTCCAGTGCGGTAGCCCCTTCATGCAGCCGCAGATCCGGGATCAGTTTGCCGCAGTCTCTGCTGGGATGACCATGTATGCGGCCCGTATCGCCCACGTCTTCGGGCTAAAAGGGCCGGCCATCGCTATGGACACGGCTTGCTCCTCATCTCTGGTGGCCCTGCATCAGGCCTGTAATAGCTTGCGTCTTGGTGAGTGTGACGTGGCTCTGGCCGGTGGCGTGAACTTCATGGCCTCCCCGCAGACAGCTATGCTCATGACGAAGGGGCACTTCCTTGCCAAGGATGGCCGTTCCAAGTCTTTCGCTGCAGATGCGGACGGCTACGGGCGTGGGGAAGGTTGTGTCATTCTCATGCTCAAACGGCTGAAAGATGCCATGCGGGATGGTGATGATATTAAAGGTGTTGTTTGCAGCTCTGGTGTGAATCAGGATGGCCGCACACCTGTGCTGACCATGCCGGACGCCGATGCGCAGGAAACATTGATCCGTGATGTACTACATCGGGCCGATGTCTCAGCGCAGGATGTGGTCTATGTAGAAGCGCATGGGACGGGAACACCTGTTGGCGACCCGATCGAAGTTAAAGCCATTGCAAAGGCCATTGGGCAGTATCAGCCAGAGGGTCAAAAGGTTCTCATTGGTTCCGTAAAGGCTAATCTGGGCCATATGGAAGCTGCTGCTGGCGCGGCGGCTGTCCTAAAGACCATGCTATGTCTTGAACATGGCAAGGTACCCGGACAGGCCAATTTGAAAGAGTTGAATCCGGTTATTCCGTTTGATGAATACCGTGTGCAGGTTGCACAGGGAGACGCTGTCGCATTGCCGGAGCGAGACAGGCTTTATGCTATCGTCAACTCCTTTGGTTATGGCGGAACAAATGCTGTTGCCCTGCTGCGCCGACCGACCGAAAAAGAGCGGACCGCAGCGCAGCGCCGAACGGTGCGTGATAATAAGTTGAAGGGAGTGCGGCCTGCCGGCTTTATGCGGCGGGTGCCTTTGCTGCTCAGCACATTCTCGGAAGCGTCTCTTGGCTTTATGGCCAAAGCCTATGCGGAACGGCTGGAGGCTGGCCCCGCTGAACGTAGCTTGTGGGAGGCACTGTGCTTCTCTACGGCACGCTATGGGACGTGGTTCCGCCATCGGGCGGTGATTCTGCCGCCACAGGGTGAAGAAGAAATCGTACAGGCCCGTGATGCCCTGCAGGCTCTGGCCGAAGGCAGGGTTCACCCGGCCTTGTTTACTGGCAAGGCCGTTGTGGATGATGCTGCAAAGCCGGTTTTCCTTTTCTCCGGTATGGGGCCTCAGTGGTGGGGAATGGGCCGTTACCTCCTGCGTAAGGGGCCAGTAGGGGTTCGTAATCTGGCGCAGCGTTGTGATGAATTGTTCACAAAACTGGCAGGCTGGTCCCTACGAGAAGAGTTGCTGAAGCCGGAGTCCAAGTCCCGCATACAGGAGACGGCGGTCGCTCAACCTGCCATCTTCCTCGTGCAGATTTGTCTGACGGAGTTCTTTACCCATCATGGCGTAATGCCCGGTGCTATTGTCGGCCATAGCGTGGGCGAGGTGGCGGCTGCCTATGTCAGCGGTGCGCTGACGTTAGAAGATGCCGTGACGGTCATCTATCATCGTAGCCGCCTTCAGGCCACATTGGCAGGCCGTGGTACCATGTTGGCCGTTGGGATGGGTCGTAGCTTGCTGGAAGAGCGGCTGGAAGGCTTTAAGGGCAGACTTGCCATTGCGGCTATCAATAGTGGCGATTCCTGCACAGTGGCGGGTCCTCTGAAGGACTTGAAGGTGCTGGAGGCAGACTGCGCAAAGGAAGGTGTGTTTGTCCGGCTTCTGAAAGTGGAAGTGCCGTATCACAGTCCGGAAATGGCAGCGATTGAGAAGGATATGCTGTCCTCTCTGGCTCATATCAGCCCGAAACCACCGGAAGTTCCGCTCTACTCTACGGTTACGGGTAAGCTGTGGGGTGAAGATGAACGGCATGACGCTGCCTATTGGTATGCTAATGCTCGGGAGCCCGTCCTTTTCCATGATGCCATGCGGGCCATGCTGAGTGATGGTCACGCTATTTTTCTTGAGCTTGCAGCTCATCCAGTGCTGGGTACGTCTGTAACGGGCTGTGCGGAGGAGGGCCGCTATGAGGTTGCCGTCATACCGTCTCTGCGCCGCAAGCAGGACGATGCAGATGGGCTTCTGCGTGCCTTGATCCGTCTGGCCCTTGCTGGTGCTGAACTGGACTGGCGTTATGTTCTGAAACCGGAACGGATTGAGCGGCCTTATTACCGTTGGGAAGAAGGTGGCAAGATGTGGCTGGAGACTGAGGCCTCCCGCCGTGACCGTCTGGATGAACAGGTTCATCCTGTTCTGGGTACGCCGAGCCTGCTGGAAAGCCGGGCATGGCGGGCTGACATTGGCGTAGTTCTGATGGAATGGCTGATGGACCATAAGGTCCACGGTATGGCCCTCTTCCCAGCCGCTGCTTATGTCGAGGCAACTCTTGCGGCGCACTTTCAGTTGGAGGCTAAGGCCCCTGCCGTGGTGGAGGACATCACGATCAGCACGCCATTGATGGTACAGGAGGGACAGGCGCCGGTTGTCATGTGGCGGTTCGACATGGCGACCCGCCGTCTTGTTTTCGATAGTGAAACAGTGGCGTGGAATGGCGACTGGCAGACACATGGTCAGGCGACCGTTCTTCAGGCTGCCCCTTGGTGCACGATATCGACGGAAAATAAAACGTTCGATTTCGAGGCCTTGTGTAAGGGAGCAACCCGCTTTGAAGGGGCCGAAGTTTACGAGGCCCTCGCCGCTATGGGGCTGAATTATGGTCCAGCCTTTCAAACTATGCAGTATCTGTACCGGGGGGATGGCTATTCTGTAGCGGAGATTGCCCTCAAGGATGAACAGGTCGCCACGCTGGAGGATTATCACCTGCATCCGGCATTGCTGGATGGTGCTATGCATGCGCTCATTGGGGCCTTCCCCTTTGAGGAGCAGAAGGACGTGTACGTTCCGGCCTCCATCGACCGTGTCAGCTATATGGGTCAGAAAGTATCACGGGCCTATGTAAAGGTGACCCCCACCTTGCGGACGCAGCGCAAGATTATGGCCGATATGCGTTTGTTCACACCGGAAGGGGAACTGCTGTGTGAGGTATTGGGCCTGTGCTGCCGCCGTGTGGCGCGTAGCGGGCATGAGGCTTCCTCTGCGGCTAGGCTGATCTATGCGCCGAACTGGATGAGCGCAGAGCGTCAGATCCTGTTGAGCGAGCCGCAGGCCATTACCCTGTTGGGTGAAGGGAGCGGTCTGGCTGCCCAGTTGGCTGAGGTGCTGAAGGATAATGGCGCAGAGCTGACCGTTAGCTCCCAGCTGGATGGTGCCGAGCTTGCGGATGTTCTGGATCACGAACCATTCTTGTCCAAACAGCGGGCGTTGGTCCTTTTCCCGCAGGCTGGTGATGATTATCAGCAGTGTCTTGATGACATGGCCGCCTGCGTGGCGTTGCTTCAGCGTGTACCAACACGAAACCGTAAACGGCGTTTGCCGGTCATTATTGTTACCCGTGGAGCCTATGGCAGGGACGGGGACGCACAGGCACTTCAGCGGGCGTTTCAGGGTCTGTTCCGTGGTGCCGCAGCCGAGCGTGTTTTGGACCTCGCTATTCGCTATGTCGATGTGCCGGCTGAGGGGGCAGAGGCCCTGCTAGACGATATTGCTGCCGAGCTTGTGCTGGAGGATACGTCAGAAGATACAGTCTGGCTGCGTCCGGCCATCAAGGGAGCAGAAGAGGATGCAGCAGGGGAAGGGGTAGAGCGTATGGTCCAGCGGCTGGTATCGCCGCCGTTGGAGCCTGAGCCTCAGCCTGTCCCGCTGGAAGAGATCATGGGTGGTGCTGATGATGGCACTATCGGTGTCCGTCTTGAAGGCAGCCGCTCCGGTACGTTGGAGGGGGTCACATGGCAGGCTTTTGCCGTGTCGGAGCCGGGACCGGGTGAGGTCAAGGTGCGCACACGCATGGCCAGTCTCAATTTTAAGGATGTGCTGAAGGCCATGTCTCTCCTGCCGGAGAGCGTGACAGAAGGGACCTTTAGTGGCGATGCCCTTGGGCTGGAATGTGTCGTAGAGGTCGAGGCGGTCGGTGAAGGGGTTGAGGACATGAAGCCCGGCGATCTGCTGGCACTTGTCTACCCGGATAGTTTCACGTCCCGCCGCATCGTGAAGGCGAGCGAGCTGGCCTATTGTGCCCTGCCTTTGTCGGGCGAGGAGTTGCCTTTCTCACTGGAGCAGATCGCCGGTCTGCCGCTGGTGTTCGTGACAGCCTATTACACGCTGATTCATCTGGCGCAGCTTCAGGAAGGGGAGAGTGTTCTCATCCATGCCGGGGCTGGTGGTGTGGGGCAGGCTGCCATCCAGATCGCCCAGCTGAAAAAGGCAGTAATCTACAGTACAGCTGGTAATCCAGAGAAACGGGACTATCTGCGTAAGCAGGGTTGTGCTGGTGTCTGGGATTCCCGGACGCTGGAGTTTGTGGATGGCATCCGTGAGGCCACGAATGGCCGAGGCGTTGATGTGGTGCTGAACTCTTTGCCCGGTGAGGCGATGATCCACAGCTTGCGGCTTGTGGCACCGATGGGCCGTTTTCTGGAGATCGGTAAGCGGGATATTGTAGAGCATCGGGCATTGGAACTGATGCCGTTTAATGAAAATCTGGCCTATTTCTCCTTCGATATGGACCGGATGATGCCGCATAAGAAGCTTTATGGCGTCATGGACGAGATTCTGCTTCTGGCCCGTCAGGGGAAGTTCACCTTCCCGCAGACACGCATCTTCCCAGCTTCCGAGGCTTCCGAGGCCTTCCGCTATCTCATGTCCTCACGCCATATTGGCAAGATCATGCTCTCTTATGAGGATATGAGTGGCATTAAGGCCCGCCCGTTGCCACGGGTTCAGCCGGGTTTCAGCCGTCAGGGTTCTTACCTCATTACAGGTGGCATGGGTGGTTTTGGCCTCAAGACAGCAGAATATCTTCTGTCTCGGGGGGCAGGGGTGCTGCATCTGGTAGGCCGGTCCTTGCCGAAGGACCCGGAACGGAAACATGCCATTGCTACCCTGAAGAAGCTGGCTGAAAGTGCCGGCGGCAAGGTTGTGACCCACCGTCTGGATGTAACAGATCGGAAGGCTGTTCACGATCTGGTCAAAAAGCTGGCTCGGGATGACGTGCCACTGCGGGGTGTCTTCCATGCTGCCGGTGTGGTGGATGACCAGCTCATTAGCAAGGTGGGAGCAGCGAATATTACCACCGTTATGGCACCTAAGGTGCTGGGCGCACAGGCACTAGATGAGGCGACCCGTGGGCTGGAGCTAGACCACTTCGTGCTTTACTCCTCCTTTACGGCGGAGATTGGTAACCTCGGGCAGAGCAGCTACATGGCGGCTAATAGCTACTTGAATGCTCTGGCAGAAAATCGGCGTCAGCAGGGGCTGCCTGCTTTGGCCGTGGGGTGGGGTGCCATCGGCGACGTGGGGATGCTGACCGAAAGTGATGCTGCCGGCCGTATGTTTGATGTCGCCGGGATTAAAACCATGACGGCGGCGGACTCTCTGGCTTATTTGCCGGTGCTTTATGGTGTGGACCGCAGCGATGTGTCTCTAGTGGACCTTAACTGGGTGCAGGTCTTTGGGGCACTGGCGTGGCTGAAAAACTCTGCACGCTTCGCACTTTTGCAGCAGGAAAGCCATAAAGGCGGCATATCGGACTCTGTCCAATTGCTGATGAACATGCCCGAGAATGAGCGGCTGGATTACGTTCTTCTTCGTCTCAAGCAGCAGCTTGGGTCCGTCCTTCAGGTGGAGCCGGAGACGATTGAGGACGGTGCACGCCTCTCCGAGCTGGGGATTGATTCCCTTGCCGGTGTGGAACTCCAGACAGCCATCCGTTCGGAATTTGGTGTGGATGTCTCCCTCGTTCTGTTGGCCCGGAATGAGACTATCATCGAGATGGCTCGCAGCTTGCTGCGGCAGGCGGTGGTGATGGCTCAGCAGGGTGGTACTGTTGCTTTGGAAGGGGTGCAGGCCACTGGAGGGGAGGCATGACCGCTCGGACATGTCGCATCGTCCAGCAGTCCGGTTATGTGATTGAGCAATACGAGCAGGGCTTCACCATATTGGACCGGCACAAGCATCGGCTGGATGAGATGCTGAGTTTCCGAGCCATGGAAAGGCCGGAGCAGCTACAGTGTGTCGTGCTGGATGAGACACTGGAAGTGGCCGACACCCTGACCTTTCAGCAGGCCCATGATTGGGCCTGCCGGGTGGCGGGGCTTTTGGATCGCTTCGTGTCGGAACGGGAGCGGGTTCTGCTCTGTTTTGAGAATGACACGGCGGCCGTGGCTGGTTTCTTTGGTTGTGTCTATGCCAACACCGTGCCGGTATCGGGTGTCTGTCCCAGCATGGTTGGCAGTGTGGACCGGCTGTTCGATATTCTGGAGGACTCCGAGGCTGTGGCTGTGCTGGGGCCGCGGGAGGTCCTGATGGGGTTTCGGCGCCAGGCCGCAGGCCGGGCTCGCAAGGTGAAATGGATTCCCATTGAGGGGGCCGAAAGTGCCGAGCCTCTCCACCGCCGTTGTGTGGCGGAGCTGGATGATGTGGCCCTTGTGCAATATACGTCCGGTTCTATCGGGCGGCCCCGTGGGGTGAAGATCACACATCGCAATCTGGGGACCAACCTGCACCTTTTGGTGATCCGTAGCGATATTTGGCTCGGTAGGCTGGGGCTGATATGGCTGCCTTTGTCTCATGATATGGGATTGGTGAGCCTCATGTTCGGGATAGCAACGGGCGGGCCTACATGGTTGATGAAACCGGAGCATTTTATTGCTCGCCCGGAACGTTGGGTGCAGGCGATAGACCGGTATCGGGTTAATTTCTCCATTGGTCCCAATTTCGCTTACGAGCTTCTAGCCCGTAATGTGCCGGACTCTGCTTTGAAGGGGCTGGACTTATCCTGCTGGAAATGGTCCGTCATCGGGGCCGAGATGATCGAACGGGGGACAGTAAACCGGTTTCTGGAACGGTATGCCCCTCTTGGGTTGGATCCCTCCGTTCTTCGGCCGGGCTATGGCATGGCCGAGACAACGTTGATGATTACTAGCGGTAGCCGGGATAGTGAGGAGGCTGTGTCCTTCGCAACATTTTCCCGAGCGGGGCTGGCAGAGGGACGTGCTGAACCACCGCATGATGAGCATGACAGGCGTGTTCTGGCCGATTGTGGCTGCGTGATAGAAGAACATGCCATCCTTGTTGTGGACCCCGAGACCGGTGATAGCCTACCGGATGGTCAGGTTGGTGAGTTGTGGTTGAGCGGCCCCTGTGTGACACCGGGCTATCTGAACCGGGAGCAGGAAAATCGGGAGCGTTTCAGCACCGATGCAGAGGGCCGCAAGTGGTTCCGCAGCCGGGATTCAGGCTTCCTCGTGAAGGGACATCTCTTCGTGACGGGCCGTATGGAGAATAGTCTCCTTATTGGTGAGCAGCGTTATGACCCGGATGATCTGGCACAGGCCGTGCGGCAGGCTTGTCCTGTCTTCAGCAGTCGGGGCGTAACGGTGTTTCGGCACGAGGGTGAGCTGTGTGTGATGGGTGAGCTGTCTCTAGCGCAAGTGAGGCAGGAAACCGGTCATGAGAAGCTTCTGGCTGGGATGGCCCGTGCCATACGGCAAGTCTGCCCAGTTCGGAAATTACGTTGTGTTCTGGTGCGGCAGGGCGGCGTGCATCGTACGCCGAGTGGTAAGATTCGCCTTTCAGCAACGTCCGAGGCTTTTGTGGCGGGGCGTCTTCCCATCGTGCAGGAGCAGTGCTTCGGCTTGGATGAATTGGAGAGGGTCGAGATTCTGGCATGGGGAGAAACGCCGCTATGAGCGGAAATTGCGGTGAAGGGTGCATGCTCGCCCGGGAGAGAGAAGAAGAGGCATGTGTGCAGGAGTGTGGCCGTGAGTGACAATGACAAGATTGTTTTGACGCAGGCTGGTCCTGGAGGGATCCGCTATGACTTCAATGATGGCTGTCGTGTCGGTGTGCCGGAGGGAGCCCTCTGGGCGGTAAGGTTGCGGGACCTGGATACAGATACGGTCTTGTTTTTTCAGGAGATCAACGGGGCTGGCATGGTGCAGAGCCTGAAGCGGTATTATGTCCGCTTCGAGATCACCATTTGGAAGGATGGGGAAGAGTTCTTCACGCATGTTTGCGACTTGAAGGATCGAGAAGTCCTCATAACGATGCATCTAGGCGGGCTGGGTGACCATATCGCTTGGATTGGGCAGGCCGCTACCTTTGTGGAGAAGCACGGCTGTCGTGCGAGTTTCTTCGTAAACAAGGCTATGATTCCTCTTTTTGAGGATGCCTACCCCCATATTCGGTTTATTGATGAGGATGACCAGAGCGACCGGCAATATTACGCTCATTATAAGGTGCTGGTCTTTTTTGGGGATACGGAGTTTACGTGCCAGCCTAATGATTACCGGCAGACCGGTCTCTCCCATATGGGGGCCTATATATTGGGGTTGTCGCCGCAGGAGAGGAAGCCCCGTGTCGTTGTTGAGCCGGGCGAGCGCCCGATGGAAGAGCCTTACGTTTGTATCGGGGCACAGGCATCAGGGCTTAGTAAATACTGGAATAATCCCCGTGGTTGGTATGATCTGATCCGCTTCCTGAAGGAGAAAGGCTACAAGGTTGTCTGTATTGATAAGGACCGTGTATCTGGGCCTATCACAGCCATACGGACCATCCCTCATGGGGCGCAGGACGAGACCGGGAACCGCCCATTGCCAGAGCGTGTCCGCTGGTTGCAGCATGCTGAATTCTTTGTGGGAACCTCTTCTGGTCTGGCGTGGCTGGCTTGGGCTGCGGGTACCAAGGTGGTCATGATCAGCGGCTATACTGAGCCATATAATGAGTTCTATACGCCGTATCGCATCATTAATAGGAATGTCTGCAATGGCTGTGCCAATGATGTGAATATCGAGTTGAAACCGAATGATCCTTTCTTCTGTCCTCGCCATAAGGGGACAGAAAAGATGTTTGAATGTTCCCGAGGGATTTCTTTCACACAGGTGAAAACAACTATTGAACAGATTCCGGGGTTTGGGGAGCTGTCACAGAATGACTGAGAAGAAAACGGAACGTGTCTTGCAGGATATCGTCGCCCTGAAGCCACCCTCTTCTGCCTCTATACTGCCCTTTACGGAAGAAACAGTAGATTCCGGTGCGGAGGGGCAAGAGGACCGCATGGTCTTCTCTGCGGCTGAACTGCCGTCTGCTTCTCTTGGGGCAAGTGGCAAGGAGCCGCTGAATAAGAAAAAAGATGACGGCATAGAGCGGCTGCCTAACTTCCCATTCCCAGCACCGGAGGTGGAGCCCACACAGGAGGGGCCTTACGGCCTGCGCTATGACTTCAACCTCGGTATTCGGGTCAAGATGCCGGAAGGTAAGCAGTGGCGTGTACGCTTCTGGGATATGGAAACAGATACCTGCCTGTATGACGGTAAATCTGGGGGAGAATATGTCACTTCCCGTAAGAAATACTTTCTACAGGTGCTGATCGAGCTGTTTGACGGCAATGAACTTGTCTGGACGCATGAATATGATGCACGGCGGAAGAAAGTTGCCATCATCATGCCAACCGGGACGTTAGGGGACCCGCTGGGGTGGGTACCGTATATCGATCGGTTCGGACAGAAGCATGATTGCGACATGACAGTCGTGACAAGCGAGGTGATTGTCGACCTCATGGGGCCGGCCTATCCGCATATTCGCTTCCTGAAGGAAGCGGAGTTTGTCGGGGTGAGAAGCGAGTTTTACGCTAGCTATTATATCGGATTGTTTTTCCATGATGAGGAACAGGCATGGCAGCCACGGGATTTCCGTGCTGTTGGCCTGCACCGGACAGCCGGATGGATTATGGGTGTGGACCCGACAGAGATCCGCCCTCGGGTTGCCATCGAGAAAGCCGATACCCGCCCGATAGAGGAGCCTTATGTGGTCGTGGCTGTGCAGGCATCCTGTGCCTGCAAGATGTGGCAGAACCCGCTAGGATGGTTGGATACGGTCCAGTATCTGAAGAAAATGGGCTATCGTGTCATCTGTATCGATAAGGAACCCGTGGTCGGGCATAACATCACATGGAACCACATGCCCAACGGTGTGGAGGATGAAACTGGGGAGCGTCCGCTGGCAGAACGGGCCCGCTGGATAAAACATGCTGATTTTTTTGTTGGCTTGTCTTCTGGCCTTTCATGGCTGGCCTGGGCCGTTGGAACGCCTGTTGTTATGATCAGCGGCTTTACGGACCCGATCAACGAGTTCCAGACGCCGTATCGTGTGTTCAGTAACCATGGCTGTAATAGCTGTTGGCACGATTTGCGGACGCCTTTCCAGCATAATGACTATCTGTTCTGCCCCCGTCACAAAGGGACAGAGCGTGCCTTTGAATGTACGCGGAATATCAGCACGTCTTATGTGTTGTCTGTCATCAAGAAGCTTTGTCGGGATCATGACCTTGTCCCGCCCGCCGTGGCGGCTGGTGAGCCGTGGCCTGACGATGTAGAGCGGGTGAAAGAGGTCGCAGAAGTGGCAGGACGGCAGGGGTATGAGCATCGGCATGAAATTTACTGGAAACTTTGACCACTGATGAGGGTGGCACCCCACCCTCCCATCATGCCCGGCAGGGTGTCATTTATGGGGCAGCCTGCTAGAAGGGCAGTTAGGTTCCTTCTTTGCGAGAATGGTTGACTGAATGACGACAACATCTTTGCCGGTCTGCGTGGCCGCTCTTTATCATTTTACGGCGTTTGAGGATCACAAAGCCCTGCGTGAACCGCTTCTGGAGATGTGCCAGAAGGAAGGTGTTAAGGGCAGCCTGCTGCTGGCCCGTGAGGGCATTAACGGTACCATCGCTGGGCCAGATGCGGGCATTGATGCCGTATTGGCCTATATCGACAGCCTGCCGGGCTGCGCTGGGTTCGATTACAAGAAGTCCCGTGCGAAGACGATGCCCTTTTTGCGTATGAAAGTGCGGTTGAAGAAAGAGATCGTCACGATGGGGCAGCCGAATATTGACCCCCATGTCTGTGTTGGCCGTTATGTCGAACCGAAGGACTGGAATGCCCTGATTTCCGACCCTGATACGGTCGTGATGGATACCCGTAATGATTATGAGGTCGCTATCGGGACATTTCGTGGGGCTGTGGACCCGAACCTGAAAACATTCCGTGCTTTCCCTGAATGGTTCCGCAATTGGCGGAAGGAGGTGGAGGCACAGGGCCGTACACCGAAGATCGCCATGTTCTGCACGGGGGGTATACGCTGCGAAAAATCCACTGCCTTTGCCCGGCAGGAAGGAGTGGACGATGTGTACCATCTCAAGGGTGGCATTTTGAAATATCTGGAAGAGATTCCAGAGGAAGAAAGCCTGTGGGATGGAGAATGTTTTGTGTTCGACCAGCGTGTGTCAGTCGGGCACGGGCTGAAGCTGGGTAAGTATGACCTCTGCCATGCCTGCCGTGCACCCATTAGTGCGGAAGACAAAGAGTCGCCCCAGTATGAGGAGGGCGTGAGCTGCCCGCACTGTTACGGACAGAGAACGGACGCTCAGCGACAGCGTTATCGTGAACGTCAGCGTCAGGCCCAGCTCGCCGAACAGCAGGGGCGCACCCATCTGGGTGATGAGGCGCAGGGCTGACCGGCTTTCTTAGGTCTGGATTTGTTGCGGAAAAGGCGTCTCCCGTAATGGGGGACGCCTTTTATTATGTTTAGAAATGCTCTCGCAGGGTCAGATTGACCGATCGCCCCATGCCTAAAACCGGGCCGGGTGGGTTGCCCGCCGTGCTGACGGCCCGCCCTCCTAGCGGCAGGGCGTACCGTTGGTTCAGTAGGTTCTCGAGGCTTACATCCAGTTGAAGATAGCGGGACCAGTGATAGCCAGCCCCAAGATTGAACAGTGCATAGCCGGGTGTCCGGGGTTCGTTGCGGACCCAGTCTACCGTATGTTTTGCTTTGACAAGCACGACCTCCGCCATGCCGTGCCATGGGCCGAAATGCTCATGCAGGCGGATCGTCCCGTTGAGTGGCATTTGTTGGTACAGGCCGGAGTGGGTCTTAAAGTCCTGCCCCCGCACCCAATTCAGGTTGGCGGAGAGTTCCCCCGTGCCCCAGTGCGTATTGTCCCACAGGGTTGCCCGCCCCGAGGCGTTGATGCCGTAGCTCTGGGCATTGTGGTTGACGAACTGGAGCAAGTTGAAACCTCGTGACAGGGCACCGATGCGCACGACATTTATGTAATTGTGCGTGTAGGTGTAGAAGGGCTGGATCATGGCCTCCCACTGGTGATCATCCGCATCATGGAAGCGGAACGTTACGCTTGCGGTGTTGGCGACTTCAGGTTTCAGGTTCAGGTTGCCGACATAGCCATTGCCATCACCAAACCAGTTTATCATTCGGGCGGTCATGCTCTCTCGGCTCCAGCCATAGCGTTCATACAGGTTGGGAGAGCGTGTCTTGCGGGCATAGCCACCCTCAATGTTTAGGTAGGCACTGGCTTTGTAACGCAGTAGGGCTGTGACATCGAAATTGTCATCCGTCCGGCCTCGGCGGGCACTGTTGAAAGCGCGGGCGGCTGCCTGAT
Source organism: Bombella intestini (assembly GCF_002003665.1). Classification (GTDB taxonomy): domain Bacteria; phylum Pseudomonadota; class Alphaproteobacteria; order Acetobacterales; family Acetobacteraceae; genus Bombella; species Bombella intestini. Next base: position 87,974 of record NZ_JATM01000004.1, on the reverse strand, counting down.
TGGTGCTGCCCATACTCATGCTACCCATTCCCATACCGGACATGCTGCCCATATTCATCATGGACATTGCCCCCATTCCACTCATGGGAGACAGGCCCTGATAAGGGGAAACGGGGCCGGTATTCATCATGATGACATCGCTGCGCATGCCGAGTTCGGTGGAGAGGCGGGGTGTCCATTGGGCATTCCATTGGATGAAATGGCCGAGATGGTCCCGGTGGGCATTGTTCAGGCTGTGGAACGTACCCGGCCCCATCATCATGCTCCCCATGAGGGGAGGCCACCAGTCATTGAGGCCATCATGGCTGAAGGCACTGCCGACCTTGAGCTGGTGGCGTTGCCCGAGTGGTATGGTGGCGACTAGACTGTAGCCTGCCGTACGGCCATCGCTATTCATGGGCATGCCGGTGGTGGCACTATGGCCGCCTTTGTCGGCCAGCATGTTCATGGCGTGGGTTACACGTTGCCAGTAGCCCCGGGCCTCTAGCGTACCCCAGTTGAAGGTCCCGACATATTTGCCATTCACGAAGGTGGAGCGGTTGTTGGTCTCATCCATGTACTGGTTGGGAAAGCCTTCATAAGGTGTGTCCTGCTGGCCGAATGTTAGGCTGAAGAGATGGTTCTTTAGCTTCAGGCCGGCCGTCACATCGTGATTAAAGCTGAGATAGTTACTAGAGAGAACCCGCCCCCCACGCCCTCCAGCGGTGTAGTCGCTGGCATGGGTGTAGGAGCCGCTATAGCGCAGGCTGAGCATGTCGTTGGCCACTGTTATGGAACCACCAGCACCGGATCCTCCCCCATTACTGCGCCAGTCTTCTCGTCCATCGCCTGTTACGAGGATGTTGCCTGCTTTGGCGAACTGTGGGTCTTTCCGTTCTACGGAGATGGTGCCGCCCGTGCTGTCCCCGCCGAGGCTAACAGGCGTGATTCCGGCAATGGCCACGCTGTGGGATACTTCATCAAGGTTGATCTGTGAGAGGGCAGGATTCATGTGGTTGGGACAGTCCGCCATTAGGGGCATTCCATCCACGAAGGTGGCGACCCGATCATCCGCCATGCCGTTGAGGACTGGCAGGTTGGCAATGCCCCCCGTTTTGTAACTGCTGAACCCGGGAACGTCCCGGAATAAGGCGGCTGTGTCGGCTGCCTGCGTGAAGGGGCGTCGTGTAGCGATGACGCTGATTTGCTCAATAGGGTGTGTACTGAGTGATCGGGTAGGGAGTGGCTGGATGGGGGAGAGTTGTGGCTGGTCGGAGGGGGTTATCTGGCTTTTCGGTGTAGTCTGGGCTTCTGCCTTTTTGGTTGGCAGGATTAGGCTGCCCAGTAGCAGGGTGGTCAGAGCCGAGAAAGATAGTAGATGACGAAAAACGTAGGCCGGACGCATGCTGCGCCCGCCTTCATAAGAGTGGAAAATAGACAAAACTCATCCATTCTGAAGAAAACATGCGGAAAGGCCGATACGCAGCCTTCTTCAGGCTGGATCGGTCAGGTGAGTGCGTGATTCAGGATGAGTGAGGGTGGCCCACGACTGGGGGGGCGTTGCCGGGTTTGCTTCGGCGGGGCGTGTGTAGGGGGTGTTTCTTGCCAAATCTGCCGAGCTAGCCGAATGCAGCTGAGCAGCACGGTAAGGACTGTTAGAGCTAGAAGAACGTGGTCCAACAGGGGGCAGAGCGGGCAGTCCAACCCGTGATGATGATGCCCGCCAGAATGAGGATGGCTCTTCATGTGGGGAGTGGAAGGCTTCGGTGGGCAATGGGTCTGCCGTTCTCCCTGTCCCATACTGGTATGGTCCATGTCGGGCATGGAGGGTGCAGCTTGTGTAAAGGCGGTAGGAGCAATATCAATGCCCGTCAGCCGTAGGATGGCGGCCCGGGGGCTTTCATCCGGCAGGCTAGACGCTGTGAGAAGGGTTTGTGCCCCAAAGCCCAGCAGCATGACCAGCACCATGAGGCAGCGTAGCGGATGCCAGCGCAGCAAGGTAGAGGTCATCAGGCCGTGGGTGGGGAAAGCCTTCATTGGTTAGTGCCGAACCCCACCAGAGAGGCAGGCTAGCAGCGTTCCGAGCAGAATTAGTCCGATCCCCAGATAAGCCGTCAGGTTGAGCGGCTGACGGAAGATGGTCACGCCGATGACGGCGATGCAGACAATTCCCACTCCGCACCAGACAGCATAGGCAATGCCGAGGGGAACGCATTTCAGAGCCTGTGCCAGACAGAAAAAGGCCGCCCCGTAGAGCAGGAGCGAGCCGATGGTGGGCAGGGGCTTACGGAACCCGTTGGAGATGTTCAGCAGGCTGGTCGCCAGAACCTCCAGAAGGATAGCCCCGAATAGGAAGAGCCAAGCAAGAAAAGGCGTCATGGCACCGTCCTATATCAGGATTTCTTTTTTCTGCCACCTTTCTTGCCGTTGCCTTGCTGTGGTGTGGCTGGCGCTGGCCCTGTCTTTCCGGCGGCCAGCATGGGAGCGAGGAACTGCCCGGTATGGCTCTCCTTGCAGGCGGCAATGTCCTCTGGCGTGCCAGTGGCGACAACCTGCCCACCGCCTGCGCCGCCTTCCGGCCCGATGTCGATCACCCAGTCTGCCGTCTTGATGAGATCAAGATTATGCTCAATGACCAGCACTGTATTGCCCTGTTCTACCAGAGCGTGAAGGACATTTAGTAGCTTGTGAACATCTTCGGTATGGAGTCCGGTAGTGGGTTCGTCCAGCACATAGAGGGTCCGACCTGTGGCACGGCGGGCGAGTTCCTTTGCGAGCTTCACACGCTGGGCTTCACCACCGGAGAGGGTCGTGGCTTGTTGGCCGAGGGCCACATAGCCTAGCCCTACCTGCTGAAGAATAGAGAGGCGGTCCGCAATGCGGGGCACCGCACTGAAGAACGGCACGGCCTCGTCCACCGTCATGGCCAGAACGTCCGCAATGGACTTTCCCTTGAACTTGATCTCCAGTGTTTCCCGGTTATAGCGGGCCCCTTTGCATGTATCGCAGGTGACGAACACATCCGGCAGGAAGTGCATCTCAATCTTCAACACACCGTCACCTTGGCAGGCCTCGCAGCGTCCTCCTTTGACGTTAAAGGAGAAACGACCCGGCTTATAGCCCCGTGCTTTGGCTTCCGGTAATTCAGCAAACCAGTCCCGGATAGGGGCGAAGAGGTCCGTATAGGTGGCGGGGTTGGAGCGAGGCGTTCGCCCGATGGGGGATTGGTCAATCTCGATGATTTTGTCGAGCTGCTCGGTGCCTTCTAGCCGCCCATAAGGGAGGGGAACAGCAGCGGATTTCATGATCTGCCGGGCCAGGGCTTTATAGAAGGTATCGGTAATCAGTGTCGATTTTCCGCTACCGGAAACACCCGTAACGGCAATGAAGGTGCCGAGCGGGAATTTCACACTGACATTCTTGAGGTTATTCCCCTTGGCCCCATGAATACTTACCCAGCGTTTGCTTGTGCGGCGTGTGGCGGGGACGGGGATGCCCCGGCGGCCCGCTAGCCATGCGCCGGTTAGGCTGTCGGGATTCTGGGCAACTTCTTCCGGTGTGCCATAGGCGATGACATGCCCGCCTTGCGTTCCAGCTCCTGGCCCCATGTCGATGAGATAGTCCGCCTGCCGGATGGCATCTTCATCATGTTCCACGACAAGGACGGTATTGCCGAGATTTCGCAGTCTCTCCAGCATGGTGAGCAGGCGGGCATTGTCCCGCTGGTGTAGCCCGATGGAGGGTTCATCCAGCACATAGAGGACGCCTGTCAGGCCGGAGCCAATCTGCGAGGCCAGCCGGATGCGCTGGCTCTCCCCGCCGGAGAGCGTGCCGGAACTGCGTGAGAGGGTGAGATAGTCCAGGCCCACACGGTCGAGGAAATGTAGCCGTTCGGTGATTTCCTTGAGGATGCGCCGGGCGATCTCGGCCCGCTGGGGTGTCAGGCTGGCTTCCACGGTGTTGAACCATGCAAGAGCCTCGCTGATGGTTAGTTCTGAAGCTTCAGCAATGTTGCTATCATTAACCTTCACGCAGAGGGCTTCCGGCCGCAGGCGGGCACCATGACAGGCGGGGCAGGGCATGGCGGATTGATACCGGCCTAGAGCTTCTCGCACATGGATGCTGCTGCTTTGCGCCAGACGGCGTTGCAGATGGTTGATGATGCCCTCAAAGGGCCGGTTGATGGTGTAGGTCTTCCCCTTGTCATCTTGATAGGGGATGCTGACAGCCTCAGGAGCACCATGTAGGAGGAAATTGCGGGAGCTGTCCTTCAGCTTGTTCCATGGTGTGTCCAGCGTTTCCCCGCAATGGCGGGCAATGGCGGCGAGGGTCTGGTCGAAGAGTGGGTCTTGCTCATTCCGCCACGGGGCAATGGCCCCTTCACGCAGGGTCAGGCTGTCATCGGGGATGATGAGGTTGGGGTCGAAATGCGTTTCTGTTCCCAGCCCGTCACAGGTTGGGCAAGCCCCCATTGGGGCATTGAAGGAGAAGAGGCGAGGTTCCACACTCTCCAGCATGAAGCCGGATTCTGGGCAGGAATAGCGGGAGGAGAAAGAGGCTTTCAACGGCTCACCGTCTTCCCCGCTGCGAAGGACCTCTTCAACGGAGGCCAATCCGTCCGAGAGTTCTAGAGCGGTTTCGAAACTGTCGGCTAACCGGGTTTCCACACCTTCTTTCAGCACCACACGGTCCACTACGACATCCACATTGTGGCGTGTCTTGCGGTTCAGTTTCGGGGCTTCGCTGATTTCGTAGAGTGTGCCGTCAATCCGCACACGGGCGAAGCCACGGCGGGTCAGCTCGGCTAGTTCTTTTGCACAGTCGCCTTTTCGGTCTCGCACGACCGGGGCCAGCAGCATGAGCCGTGTGCCGGTAGGCATAGTCATGACACGGTCCACCATCTGGCTGATGCTCTGGGCCTCGATGGGTAGGCCGGTGGCCGGGGAGTAGGGAACGCCAGCCCGTGCCCAGAGCAGGCGCATGTAGTCGTGAATCTCGGTGATCGTGCCGACCGTGGAGCGTGGATTGCGAGAGGTTGTTTTCTGCTCGATGGAAATGGCTGGAGAGAGGCCCTCAATGGAATCCACATCCGGCTTGCCCATAAGCTCCAGAAACTGGCGAGCGTAGGCAGAGAGACTCTCTACATAGCGGCGCTGCCCTTCGGCATAAATGGTGTCGAAAGCGAGGGAGGACTTGCCAGAGCCGGAAAGGCCCGTCAGCACGGTCAGCCTATCCCGGGGGATAGTGACATTGACGTTCCGTAGATTATGCGTACGAGCGCCACGGACGATGATGTGGCTTGTGCTGGCGGGAGGGGCTGTATCTGTCACGCTATGTCCTCAATGACGGCCTTGCGGGCTGTGGTGGATGCATGGGCGGTCCATCTGTGCAATATAGGCAATATGGGCACACGGGGCCAGAATCGAACCGTGGCAATGAAAAGTTCTTGAGAGAAGTGGAAGAAGACGCATGGCAGGCAGTGTGAATAAGGTCATTCTGGTAGGTAATCTGGGTCGTGACCCGGAGGTCCGCAATACTCAGTCCGGTAGCAAGATCGTCAATCTGACCATTGCCACAAGTGACACATGGAATGACCGCAACACGGGTGAGCGGCGGGACCGTACAGAATGGCACCGTGTCGTCATCTTCAATGAGCGTGTCGGTGATGTTGCCGAACGCTACCTGCGTAAAGGTCGCAAGGTCTATATTGAGGGCGAACTGCGCACCCGTAAATGGACGGACCAGCAGGGTGTAGAGAAATATACGACTGAAGTGGTGATCGACCGTTTTCGTGGCAATCTGGTGCTGCTGGATGGCCAGCGTAGCGGTGGCGATGGTGGCGGTTTTGGCGATGATGGTTATGACGGCGGCTCTAATGGTGGCGGTAGCAACTGGGGCGGCGGTAACGGTATGTCTTCTGGTCGTGGCGGCAGCCGTGGACCGCAGCAGGGCGGTGGCATGGGTGGCGGTTCCAACGTTGGTTGGGATAGCTCACCGAACCATGGTGGCCAGGAGCTGGATGACGAAATTCCTTTCTGAGCCGGTAGTGTCGTAACAAAGGGCCCGGTGGGGCATATCATCGGGCCATAAGGAAGATACGGCCAGAGAGTGGGAAAATTGGGGATGAGCGGAGCAGCGAATAGGCAGGCTGTAAGAGGGCGTGTGCAGGCCAGTGCGTTATTGGTATTGGTCGGGAGCATGCTGGCAGGCTGTGCTACTTCGCCTCCACGCAATCCTAATAACCTCTGCGATATTTTTCAGGAAAAGCGTGGCTGGTACCATACGGCCATGCGACAGGAGGCAAAATGGCACATTCCTGCCTCCGTCCCTATGGCTATTATGAATCAGGAATCCAGCTTCCGGGCTAATGCACGGACCAGGCGGACCTATATTCTCTGGATCATCCCGTGGGGGCACATCAGCACGGCTTACGGTTACGCTCAGGCTAAAAATGAAATCTGGCATGACTATCAGCGTCAGACTGGTGCCGGTGGCAGCCGGACAGATTATGCCGATGCTCTCAATTTCATGAATTGGTACATTACCAATACTCGGAAGGTAGATGGCATCCCCGTGACGGATGCTACGAGGCAATATCTTGCTTACCATGAGGGATGGACCGGCTATCGCCGCCGTACCTATGCCTCAAAAGGTTGGCTGGTAACGGTGGCCCGTAAGGTGGGCCACCGTGCTCAGCAGTACCAGCAGCAGTATGATGCCTGCAAAGACAGGCTAAAAGGCGGCTGGTGGGAAAACTTCCTGGACTGGCTGTTCTGATTAGCCGCCCTTCTTCGGGCTTGTCAGGCCGTTAGCGAGGGCTGCTGCTGCGCCGGGACTGTGCGGGGCCTTTGTGGGGGCGCCGTCCCGATTATCGTGTCGTGTGTGCGGGATGACATTCCCATCCATGAGGACATAGCGGAACTGGCCGTCCTTGATCTCAGCGAGGAAGATATCTTCCAGTTTTTCGATGTTCCGTTTTTTCATATCCTCCAGGAGGTCCTCTTCAGAGAGGCCGACATCTTCAAGGTCATCTGCACGGACGACACCATCGTAATAGATGATAAGTGCAGGGAGTTTCTTTTTATCCGTAATGGCAGTAATGGCCCCGCTTGGCTCGATTTGTGCGAAGTAAACATCATCAAACGAGTAAATGCCCTGAATGTTGAGCTGTGAAGCAATATTGAGCATATCGATTTTGTTGTTTTTATCGCGGATATTTTCCATCAGAAAACGACCATCTTTGATGATCGGTATCTGTCTGCCGATGGTTACATTTCTGAACATGTTGATTTTTCTGCAGAAACGTGTCAGGGTTAGCAGAATACCGACCCCGATGAGCAGGGCGATGACATATTCGTGAAAAGATATGTTAGTCGTGTAAAGGACCCCGCCAACGAGCCCACCAAGAATGAAGTTGCCGACAAGGTCGATGGCGTTCATCTGGGAGACCTGGCTGCGGCCAGAGATGTTGAGATAAGCAATGATGATGGCGAAGCCGGTTACCAGCTTCAGGAACATCCAGATGTTAAGAGCGAGATTCGGGAAGAGTTGGTGAAGCATTAAGGGGACCTTGCGAGGAAGAATAAGGAGAGCGGTCTTCAAAGAGGACGCACCGCCCTCGTGTAGGAGGGAAAATCCCTTACGTGCAAGGCTATAAGGCTCGTTAACAGCTTTTCAAGATGTTGCGATCTTTTTCTTGCCTGTTACTCTTGAGAGAAGAAAACAGGCACCGAAATTTTCAGAGACCGAATCCGGTCAGGCAAGGAAGGAGTATTCATGAGCAAGCATACGAATTTCCCGATCCCCGATCAGGCCCCTGCTGCCGTGCTGCCCACAGGGCGCCTTGATATGATCCTTTTTGACTGTGACGGCGTGCTGGTGGGAGGAGAGCATCTCTCCACCGCCCTGATGTCCGAGGATGCCCGTAGCCACGGCTGGAATATCAGCGATGAAGAAGGCAACAAGCTGTTCGGCGGTGGCGAGCTGGCCAAGATTGGCGAGATGATCGCCGAGAAAACTGGCGACAAGCTGCCCGATAATTGGGACATGATCATGCAGGACCGCATTGTGGAAATGATGCGGAAAAAGGCGAAGGAAGTGCCCGGTGCTACGAAAATGCTGCGGGATGTCGTCAATGAAATTCGCCTGCCAATCCGTGTTGGTTCCAACTCTTCAGAAGCGGAAATGGAAGCTAAGTTCTCGAGCACGGGTCTTGATAAGATCCTGAAGGAAGAGCGCATCCATTCCGGCCGGGACCTGAACATGCCCAAACCCCGCCCGGATATTTATCTGTATGGGGCGAAGCAGGAAGGTATTGATCCGGCCCATTGTCTGGTGCTGGAGGATTCCGATGCTGGTATCGAGGCAGCCCGTCGGGCAGGTATGGCCTGCGTACTGCTGCGTGATCTCGACAAGCCCGCCCCCTCATGGCCGGGCCTGCTGCGCATTGCTCACCTTGATGAGTTTGTGCCGCTGCTGAAGACGATCATCGCTGCACAGAAAGAGCATCACAAAAAGGGCTGAGAGAGGCTGTCCTTGGGGGGTGGCATCCGCTCTGCATGTGTCGGGGCGGACCGGTCATGGTGCCCGTTTTATTCATGAGCCTTCTGGAGACATGTTATGCTGACATATGATGATCTGAAATCCTTGCCGGAGACTGTGGCTGGTCCTTCGTACGATGTACGCAAGGTGACGTCAGGTATTGTGCATTTTGGTGTGGGTAATTTCTTCCGGGCCCATCTGGGCTATTATGTGGATCGTGCCTTGGCTCTGCCAGACCAGCATCATTGGGGCATCACCGGGGTTGGTCTACGCTCTGGTGGGAATTCCGATAGGAAGGCCGAAGAATTCCGGGCGCAGGAAGGGCTGTACTCTCTGACGGAGATCGCCGCTAACGGCAAGGCTGAGATCCGTGTTATGGGGTGTCTGAAAGATTATCTCCAGGCCCCGGATGAGCCGGAAAAGGTGCTTGCCCTTCTGGCGGACAAGGCCACCAAGATTATCTCCATGACCATCACGGAAGGTGGTTATAATATTGATGAAACAACAGGGGAGTTCCGCACGTCTCTGCCAGCCGTGCAGGAGGACCTTGCTAACCCGCAGAAACCCGGAACTGTCTTCGGTTTTGTGGTGGAGGGGCTGCGCCGCCGCCGGGAGGCGGGGCATGGTGGTCTGACCATCATGTCTTGCGATAATCTGCGCCATAATGGGGATGTTTCCCGCAAGGCTTTTGTCGGATATGCCCGTGCTGTAGATGCTGATCTGGCCGACTGGATCGACCAGAACGTGACGTTCCCCAATGCGATGGTAGATCGTATTACTCCGTCCGTCTCGGATGAAGACAAAGCCAAGCTGAATGAACGCAGCGGGTTAAAAGACCTTCAGCCTCTTCTCTCTGAAGATTTCATTCAGTGGGTGATTGAGGACAAGTTTGCAGCGGGCCGCCCTGCTTTTGAGAAGGTTGGTGTCGAGTTTACGGATCAGGTTAGTGCCTATGAGCATGCCAAGATCCGGATGCTTAATTCCAGCCATCTTATTCTTAGCGCAGCGGGTATGTTGCTGAATCTCAAGTTGGTTGATGAGGTTCTGGGCGAGCCACGTGTGCATAAGTTTGTGGATTCTGTTCTGGAAAAAGACGTGATCCCCACCCTTAAGGCACCGCCGGGTGTAGACCTGCATAAATACAAAAGCACCCTGCTGACCCGTTTCTCCAATGCGGCTATGGCGGATCAGGTAGCGCGTATTGCATCTGATGCAACGTCCAAGGCACAGGTGTTCTGGACGGAAACAGTGCGTGCTGTGCTGGAGGGAGGCCGAGACCGTACCCGGATCGTATACTGCATGGCTCTCCTGCTGGAGCTGCTGCGTGGTAAGAACGAAAAGGGTGAGAAAATTGCGCTTCAAGAGCCTTTCTTGAGCGAGGATCAGTTGAAGATTGCTGCCTCTGATGATTTCTTAGAGTCGATCAATCTTCCGGCTTTTGATAGCTGGCGTGATCTTTTAACATCCGAGATTAAGAAAGAAATTGCCCATAATCGGGAGCTGATCCGTAAGGACGGTGTGCTGTCTAGCCTGCCTGTGTGATGCTACTTTGCATGACCGGTGTCTGAGTATGAGATAAAAAAAGGGAGGTTTAATCCTCCCTTTTTTATGTTCATGAGTTCTCTGTGGATAAAATTATTTTTTGCCTTGCCAGACTTATGATGTGAGAGGGTTTTTTATCTCATAATCAGAGAGGAAGGCTTGTGTTGGGGAAAGGATTAAAATTATATTTAAGTTGGTGGGTTCTTTGACAATAAAAAAAGACTTATATTACATATGGTTACAGGAAGTCTGTTCCCCGCCCACGCGGGGATGAACCGCTCAGGCTTTGGAGCAAATCTGCAACATCACCCTGTTCCCCGCCCACGCGGGGATGAACCGGCACATTTCCTGAAACAGGGAGGGAGCGTTTTCTGTTCCCCGCCCACGCGGGGATGAACCGTTTTCGGGCCCCAAATGCGCGACTACGTGCAGCTGTTCCCCGCCCACGCGGGGATGAACCGCAGTCCTCTGGCTATCAAATTGCTGCCTATATCTGTTCCCCGCCCACGCGGGGATGAACCGGTAGCGGTTGTCTTCACTAATAAACTCATCAACTGTTCCCCGCCCACGCGGGGATGAACCTATCGTGCCCGATTCCAAACCTCACAGCAAAACCTGTTCCCCGCCCACGCGGGGATGAACCGCCGGACATTGCCAGCCTGCCTTCCGGTGCGGACTGTTCCCCGCCCACGCGGGGATGAACCGTAAGGGCTCTTAATCAATGGCTATGACTAATCCTGTTCCCCGCCCACGCGGGGATGAACCGAGTTGGAGTTTTTCCAAAAATATTACGAATACCTGTTCCCCGCCCACGCGGGGATGAACCGCAGACAAATTGTTAAAATTGGTTTGCAACTGACTGTTCCCCGCCCACGCGGGGATGAACCGTAACACCCTACGAATACTTGATTAGGGTCTATCTGTTCCCCGCCCACGCGGGGATGAACCGGGTGTCGGTATTACCGATACCCTTCGAATCAACTGTTCCCCGCCCACGCGGGGATGAACCGCCAAAATGAACAACGTAACGACAGCTGACATCCTGTTCCCCGCCCACGCGGGGATGAACCAGACCCTGGTGCCAAACCCCAGTGCGTTCTGGCCTGTTCCCCGCCCACGCGGGGATGAACCGGGCGTTATCAGCTAATTAACGCTGTCTTTACTCTGTTCCCCGCCCACGCGGGGATGAACCGGAATCGAAGATTTATATAGTCAATACTATTTCCTGTTCCCCGCCCACGCGGGGATGAACCGCTCAACAGATTTAAAAAGGTGCAGGGAGGAACCTGTTCCCCGCCCACGCGGGGATGAACCGGAAGAGGATCGGGAGGAGATTGAGCCTAATGACTGTTCCCCGCCCACGCGGGGATGAACCGCCAGCCCGCCACCACAGCCATTTTGGTCGAACCTGTTCCCCGCCCACGCGGGGATGAACCGGAAGAATACGCCCTTCATCGAGTTGACGAAAACTGTTCCCCGCCCACGCGGGGATGAACCGAGATGGTGGAGCGTGCCCGCCATATCCCTGCACTGTTCCCCGCCCACGCGGGGATGAACCGCAGCCTCCCTGCGTGTAGGAAGTGGAGGTCAGCTGTTCCCCGCCCACGCGGGGATGAACCGTTCCCATGATCGTGACAGTACGAGGGCGGCCCCTGTTCCCCGCCCACGCGGGGATGAACCGCAGAATTATTTTTGATTTTTGTATTGCATCCTCTGTTCCCCGCCCACGCGGGGATGAACCGCGGTGCAGTGTGCGCCCCTCATGCTGGATTGTCTGTTCCCCGCCCACGCGGGGATGAACCGGGCCGGAATGTTGGATGAGAGGGAGCTGTGGACTGTTCCCCGCCCACGCGGGGATGAACCGGCGAATATCGCCTCTGGTACCGGGAAACTAAACTGTTCCCCGCCCACGCGGGGATGAACCGGGGGCCCTTCCACTCTACATTGTGCAGGGCAACTGTTCCCCGCCCATGCGGGGATAAGGCCGTGTTATTCACAGCATGCAGTTGCTTGCCCTTCAGAGGGGAAAACTTGCTAGTTGTGCTGTCGCCATAGCCATTCCAGAGCCTCAGGCAAAGTCTGCTCAATAGTGGGGGCGTCTACATGTTGGGCATTGCGGGAGAAAACGAACTGATAGTCATAGCCCTTGTTTCCCAGCACACGGGCCAGATTTTCGCCAGCTAATACCCAATCATGCATCCCATCTGGCATGGGGCGGACAGGGTAAAAGAGGTCCTGATCTCCCATTTCGTACCAGATATGTAGCGGGGCCCGTTGTGCGGCGGGTATGAGGGCAGCACCGGGCTGGGGTGGCACAGCGTGCGGTGTGCCTGCCCACGGGGAATGAAGCTGCCAACCGCCACCAGGCAGGGCTGGGTCATGCGGCCATTGCTGATTGACCAGAGATGGCGAATAGGCCAACACCCGGTGATAGAGATTCGGTCGAAACCATGCCATGGCAAAGGCCGCTGCCCCGCTGGAGCTAAACCCCATGGTGGCCCGTTCCTCCGGGTTGTGGGAGAGGGTGACGCTGGCCTTTTGTTCCACGAGAGGTAGAACATGCGCTTCCACCCAATCTGCATAAGCACCGGACATGGTGTCATATTCCCGGCCGCGCTCACTGCCTTGGGCATCACCACCGCCAGACCCTACGCCAATAATGATCATGGGAGGAATCCGGTGTTTTTCTATGAGTCTATCGACCAAGGCGAACAGGTCTCGGCCCGGGTAAATGCCATCATTGCCGCCATCACCGAAGATCAGGAACGGTAAAGGACGATCAGCAGGGATATTGGGAGGAACATAAACATCCACCGTGCGGGTCCACGGCGCTGGATGGGCTCCGGGTACGTTCAGGATGGAGGGATCACCCGGCTGGCTGGTGGATACATTTTTCATTCCAGTGGCGCAGGGCACCGGTTCGTCCCGTATGGTGCCGGGATTATAGCCACTGGTGGAGGACGAGGTCAGCGTAAAGCTGATGAGCCGCCCCCGGGCAGGTTGTATGTCCTGCCATAGGGCGGGCAGGGTATGAGTCGGGCCAAGAATGTAATTGCCTGTTTTGTTCGCTGGCGGCAGGGTTTCATCTGGTAGATCAATCGCCTGTGGGTAGAGTGGGTTGTGCGGGTCGTGCACAGGCATGGCGCCGCTACCGTTCTGAAGTCCGGATGTATCAATAAAGAATGGTTTGTGTGGGTCTGTCGTGTTGGCCTGTGGGGGCTGGAGTGCTTCTAGCGGTGTGCACTCAGCCGGGTTAGCCTGCGCCTGACAGAGGGAGAGGCTACCCAGGATAAGTGTTAGGGCACCAGCACGTAGGCTATGCGCCCAGAGACGGGATGTCTGGCGATGGTATGATGGATGAAATAACATGGGGCCGTCATGGGATGAAAAGGAATGAAGAACTCCCCCTAACGCTATCATAGTTCAGCCTATGGGAAAGCCATGTGGCTTGAAAAGAAACAGGCCCCGATAATGTGGGGCCTGTTGTAGTTGGGATTAACTCGGTTGATGCGTTTTGATGAGCGAGGCGAGTTTTTCCATGTCGTTTTGGGAAATCTTTTGCAGAGGACTGGGGAGCGCATCGGCACCTGCTAGGCCCATAATCTCTGCCGCCGAGGCGATGACACGCAAGGAGCCACCATAACGGGCACTCATCTCCCAGAAGGGGGTGAAGATGGCGTTGATGCGGGCCACTTCGTCTTTTTGTCCGGCCAGAGCGGCATCTGTTAGCTGGCGGGCGAGGTGGGGGAACAGGCCGCCCCATTCGGAGTACCAGATGCGGGCACCCTGCATCAGGGCACTGGCTGCTGTTGGGTCACCACTAATGCCGGGAGAGATGCTTTTAGGCAGGGTTGGCAGCAGGCGTTGCATCCGGGCGGTGGCTTCTTCTGCCGTGGGGGAGCCGCTAGGGAGCTTGATGGAGCGGACATGCGGTAGTTCACAGATGCGTTGCATCAGCGCATCGGAGAAATGGAACTGTGTTGTGCCGGGGGTATCATACACCACCAGCGGGATGGAAATGTGCTTATTGACGGTCTCGTACAGGGTGAAAACTTCTTCGTCCCGTAGAGGAAAGTAGCTCATAGGAGGCAGTAGTAGAGCTTTGACACCGGCTTTTTGGGCGTCTTCAGCCAAGAGGAGGGTATCCCGCAAATTAATGGCTCCGATGCTGACGAGAACCGGCGTTGTGCCTGCGTGCTGTACAGCCAGTCGAGCGATTTTTTCACGTTCGTTACGTGTCAGGAAGGCATAGCTGCCGGTGGAGCCAAGAGCCCCGATAGAGTCCACCTTGGCGTCTACCAACCGGGTAATCAGTGTGGCGAAGCGTGCTTCATCAGGGGCTGCCTGATGCATAGGGGTGATGGGGAAGGCACTTAGCCCTGTGAAGGAAAATGTCATGGAAATCTGTCCTTGCCGTTACGGTCTGGGCATGATGGCGGGAAAAAGGCCGGACCGTATAGAAGGAATGTGATCTTTCAGGCTCTTGGGTTTAGCGATGGTTAGAGCGGTGCAGGGCCAGCCCGGTAACGGCCCGGTGTTGTGCCGAATGTCCGCCGAAAGAGGCGGCCCATATGGCTTTGGTCGGCAAAGCCAGCATCTATGGCGGTCTGTAAGGTACTGCTACCGGAACGAAGCTGAGCTTTGGTCATGTTGAGTTGCTGAAGCAGCCGGAAGGTCTGCGGTGCTAACCCATAATGACGTTGAAAGCGGCGGGAGTAGGCCTCTCGGCTCATTTTGGCACGCCGGGCAAGGGTTTGGATCGAACCTATCAGAGGGGTATCCTCCATAGGCAGCGGAAGGGGCAGAGGTGGTGCCAGATGGATGCGTGAAGGCTGCTCCCCAAGATGATGGTGGATCAATTCGGCACAGTCGGCTTGATCCGTGTAGAGGCCGGGTGTGAGATAGAGATTCAGGCAGAAAGTTTGCTCGGCCTGTATGGGGTCGCCATCACGGGAGATGTGGGGCGTGTTGGCGGGGATGAGTAAAGCCTGCCCCGCCGTGAGACGGATTGACTGACCCGCAATGAGAAAATGACGGCAGCCCGAAAGCAGGAAAGCGAGCTGATCTTCCTGATGAAAATGTAAAGGCAAGGCGAGCGTGGTGCCTTGTGCCATGCTCATCTCTTTTATGTCGGGGTGGCCGGCCCGCCAGTAATGCCACGGCGGCCCGGACGAAAGCAGAGAAGAGGAAGAAAGAAGCATGACGTTTTTTCAAGGCATGTCTGGTCCTGAATGCGGTTAGGATAATCCGTTTAGCGTGATGCCGTCCATTGAGTGTCACAAAAATAGAATGACCGGTCTATTTCTATAGACAGGTTAGAACCTCTCTGCTATAGAAGCAGCATGACAGTTGCAGAGAAACATGTGCAGGCCCGTCGGCGCATTCTAGAATCCGCCCGTCCTCTCATCGGGATGAGGGGGTTTTCTGCCGTGGGTCTTAGCCAGATTCTGGAGGCAGCCAATATCCCCAAAGGCTCATTCTATCATTATTTTGAGTCGAAGGAGCATTTCGGGGCTGCCTTACTGGAGCTTTATAACGAGCAGTATATGGAGAGTCTTGATGCCCTTATTGCTCAGAAGGGCAAAACAGGGTTCGAGAAGCTGTCTATCTATTGTCAGTGTTGGATAGATGCTCAACATAATGGACGCTTGAGCGGGAAGTGCCTTGTCGTCAAATTAGCAGCTGAGGTGTCCGACCTTTCCGAAAGGATGCGTTTGATTCTTGAGGAAGGAACGACCGGCATTGTGGATCGTCTGGCTCGCATCATTGAGGAAGGCCAGAAAGATGGTTCCATCACAAAGGAGCTGCCGGCTCGACAGATGGCTTCTGTGGTGTATCAGACATGGTTGGGAGCTACCCTGCTTGTGAAGGTAACGCATCAGCCAGTGCCGTTTGAGGAAGCGTTTGCGGTGACGAGAAGGCTCGTAGCAGCCTGATTTTCCGCCCTTTTTTAAAAGGTTTGTGTATTTTTGCAGAATGGCCTTTCATTTTAGAGATGACCGGTCTATTTTTAATTGATCCCGATGAAGACAGGTGGCCGACTCCGTAAGGTGTCCCGCCCATGAGGGATAGAGAGTTTAGTGGTAACGCCAGTTTAGAGATGACCAGTCTATTACATGGTGCGACCCGTAGAGTGAAAGAGAGGACGTTATGGATAATTTTGAATTCTATAACCCGACAAAGATTCTTTTTGGCAAAGGCATGATTGCCAAGCTGGATGAACAGCTAGGTAAGCAGGCACGGGTTCTCATCCTCTATGGTGGCTCCAGTGCAGAGAAGAGCGGCACGCTTGCTGAGGTGCGTAAAGCCCTTGGGAACCGTAGCTTCTGCGAGTTTGGCGGTATTGAAGCCAACCCGACTTACGAAACCCTTATGAAGGCCGTTGACGTTGTCCGTAAGGAGAAGGTGGACTTCCTGCTGGCCGTGGGTGGTGGCTCCGTCATGGACGGTACAAAATTTGTCGCTGCTGCCGTGCCTTATCAGGGCGAACCGTGGGAAATCCTGCTGAAGCAGGGTGAAACGGTGAAAGAGGCCCTGCCGCTCGGCACGGTCGTGACGCTGCCAGCTACTGGGTCGGAGATGAACAATATTGCCGTGATCTCTCGTAAAGAGACAGGTGATAAGCTGGCTTTCTCAAGCCCGCATGTTTTCCCGGTTTTCTCCGTCTTGGACCCGACACGCACATTCAGCCTTCCGGCTCGCCAGGTGGCCAATGGTGTGGCGGATTCCTTCGTGCATGTGATGGAAGCGTATATGACCCTGCCGCAGGATGCGATGGTGCAGGACCGCTACGCAGAAGGGCTTCTGCTTAGCCTGCATGATATTGCAGAGCGCATCACCAAGGCCCCGAGCGATGATTATGACCTGCGGGCTAATCTGATGTGGGTGGCAACACAGGCCCTGAATGGCCTGATCGGTGCCGGAGTGAAGCAGGATTGGGCGACCCACGCTATCGGTCATGAACTGACAGCGAAATATGGGATTGACCATGCCCGTACATTGGCCATTGTCTTCCCGGCTATGCTGAAGGAACGCCGGGAGCAGAAGCGGGCCAAGCTGCTGCAATATGCGACCCGAGTGCTGGGACTAACGGAAGGCACGGAGGATGAGCGTATTGATGCTGCCATCGCCCGTGTTGAGGCCTTCTTTGAGGGGCTGGATATTCCCGTCCGCTTGTCCGCCTATGAGATTGATCAGACCGGCATAGACCCCATTATTGCCCAGCTGAAAGAGCATGGCATGACCGCCCTTGGGGAGGGTGCAGACATTACACCAGAAATTAGCCGCAAAGTTCTGGAAAGAAGTCTGTAAGGTACCAATATATATACAGGGGGGATGATTCATGTATTCATCTCATTCCCCCTGCCTAACTACAGGTAAATATTCCTTAATTACCCGTAGATAACATAAGGCTCCGCCGCTGGCGTCCTGAGAGGAGCGAGGTGTATCATGGCATTCGCCACTATTAACCCTTATACGAACGAACTTCTTAAAGAATTCCCAGAGGCAACCGAGCAGGACGTAAAGGCCGCTCTGGATAAAGGCCATAAGGCCTACGAGGCATGGCGGGCAACCAGTTTCGAAGAGCGTGCCAAGCTGATGAAGAATATCGGTGCTCTGCTGCGGCGGGATGCTGATAAGCTGGCCCGTCTAGCTGCACTGGAGATGGGCAAGGTACTGACCGAAGGTAAGGCAGAGGTGATTCTCTCTGCGGAGATCTGCGAATATTACGCAGAGAATCTTGCCGAACTATTGAAGCCGGAAGAGCTTAAGGTCTCCGACCCGAAGGTGGGCCGTGCGACCATGGTGTACGAGCCGCAGGGCATCGTGCTTGCCATTGAACCTTGGAACTTCCCTTACTATCAGGTGCTGCGCATCGTTGCCCCGCAGCTTTCTGCCGGTAATGCGGTTCTTTTGAAACACGCCGGTAACCTGCCCCAGTGTGCAGCCGCCTGCCAAGAACTGGTTGAGGAAGCCGGCGCACCGAAGGGTCTGTTCCAGAACATTTACATGCCGCACAAATTTACGGACATGGTACTGGAAGACCCCCGCACCTGCGGCGTTGCGCTGACAGGCTCCGAGCGAGCCGGGTCTATCGTGGCTGGTACGGCTGGCAAGGCCCTCAAGAAGGCAACGATGGAGCTGGGGGGCAGCGATGCCTTCATTGTTCTGGATGATGCCGACCTTGAGAAGACCGTCAAATGGGCTGTGTTTGGCCGTCACTGGAACGCTGGTCAGGTCTGTGTGTCTGCAAAACGCATCATCGTGGTGGACAGCCTCTATGATCGTTTCGTGGAACTGTACAAGAAGGGCATCGCCGCGCTGAAGGCCGGTGATCCGATGGACCCGAACACTACCTTTGCTCCTCTGTCCTCTCAGAAGGCTGCGGATGATCTGCGGGAGTTGGTCCAGAAGGCCGTCAAGCAGGGTGCGAAGGCCGAGACGATCCCTGTACCTGTGCCTAATCAGGGGGCTTTCTTCCAGCCCGTCATCCTGACCGGACTTGATGAGAACAACGAGGCCCGTCACTGGGAGTTCTTTGGTCCTGTCACGCAGCTTTACCGTGCGAAGGATGAGGATGATGCCGTCCGCATCGCCAATGATTCCCCTTACGGGCTGGGTGGTTCCATCTTCTCCAAGGATGAGGCCCATGCGCTTCGTGTGGCGTCTAGGCTTCGTACCGGCATGGTGTTCATCAACCATCCAACGGGTACCAAGGCTGAACTGCCTTTCGGTGGTATCGCCCGTTCCGGTTTTGGCCGGGAGCTGATGGCCCTTGGCATCAAGGAGTTTGTGAACCACAAGCTCATCAATGTCGTGGATATTGACGCTCCGTTCTAAGAACTGGGCAGGTCTATATCTCTGGCCATGAAAAGGGCGGCTCCACTATGGGGTCGCCTTTTTTATTGTAAACATTTTATTTATTGAAACAGATTGTAAATACTTTGAACAATAATTTTATTTTCAAATGAAAAAATCACAATGTAGTTTATTGGAGTTTTATTTATTTGGGGGCGTTATGCGTATAAAAATTAACAAAAAATTACATGACTTCTTTAATGAAAATAGGATTGCTATTGGAAATTCAAACATTGGTGAAACTATTTCATTTGCTGATGAAAATGATTCTATCGAACAGTTTTCAGATTTTAAATTCAATATGTTGTACACGAGTGGCGCCTTTTCTTATTCATTCTCTACTTTTGGAAAGAGCATTTCCGTAGGACGTTATTGTTCAATGGGTGGTGGAATAAAACTCATGGGGAACAGGCACGAGCCTAGTTTCGTTACAACTCATCCTGTCGTAACAGATCAGGATTGGGTATATCTTGCTCAGGGTTTTGGGAAAGTTTGGAAAAATACGTTAATCAATAAAGACTATGGGAAGGTCGTGATTGGAAATGATGTTTGGATTGGGGATGATGTAATAATTAAAGGTGGATGTAAAATTGGTGATGGTGCCATAGTAGCAGCAGGATCGATTGTTACAAAGGATGTCCCCCCCTATGCTATAGTAGGAGGTAATCCTGCAAAAATAATCAGGCTGAGATTTAGAGAAGATATTGTCGAAAAATTGATGGAAATAAGATGGTGGAGATTTCCTTTCTGGGATTTGAATGAATTGAATTGGACAAATATTGAAGATTTTATTCATAAATTTTATGAAATACAGCATGGCTTACATGAGTTTAAGGCAAAGAGATTTTTTGTAAGAGAACTGATTGAGTTGTCGAAATAGGCGCCATGATTGAATTCGGTAAATAGTAAAATATATCTGGTCATGTAGGGGGAGATACAATCTCCCCTTTTTTTATTTATTATACTTTAACATAGATGCCAGAACACCATCACGCCGGATGATGCCATGCAGTAGGGCGGCTCCGATATGGGTGAGGATGAGCAGGATCAGTCCATAGGCTAGCAGGCTGTGTAGGCAGCGTAGTTCACCCCAGAGATGGGGATGAAAGCCCATGAGCGGCGGGATGTGGCAGCCACCCCATAGGGTGATCGGGTATCCGCCAGCCGAGAGCATGGCCCAGCCGACCAATGGTAGGGCGATCATGAAGCCATAAAGCAGGAGATGGGACAGATGAGCAGCTAGCTTCATGGGGGTGGGCAGATCATCGGGTAGTGGTGGCGTGCGGTTGGTAAACCGGTTGATGAGCCGGACGATTACTAACAGCAGGAGCAGAAAACCCACCGTGCGATGCAGTGTGAAGAGACTGGCATAGTGGATGGTGGAGTTATGCGCCATGAACAGCCCGACAAAGAGCATGACAAGGATGAGAGCCGCCATCACCCAATGTAGCAGGATAGAGAGGCGGGGGAAGGGAGCAGCATGGCCTGTATTCTGTGGAAATGACATGGATTACTGGCCTTTTTCGTCCGGGGTGAGGGTAGGGTTGGCGATCTCGTCCGGTGTAACCATGCTGGGCGTCTTGTGCTCGGCAGACCGGGTCGCATAGGACTTCATGTAGACTGACGAGCGCAGGGCCAGCAGCGGGTCATCAGAGACGTTGATTCCATCTGGCAGGATGGTGGGGTCGAACACCATGGGGCCACAGGGGCTTGCATCCTCGCTGTAGGCCTTCGTGAACGTCACCGTGCCGACTGTCACTTTTTGGTCGGCTTCATCCCAAGGTTGGCTGGGGTCGTTAATGGGGTCCCCCTCACGGGCGATCGTGGCGACAATGTCCCAGCGGAGAGGCCGTTGGTCTAACGTCTGCACAAGCCGTTTAAAGAGATAGTTTTTATCATTGGCACTGCTGCCTTCAGCTGGGCTGAAAGGTTCTTGTGCTACGGCCGCCCAGCGGACAGGCGTCTTTTTTCCCGCTTCGTCCGTTAGAATGAAGCTGTCGAGGCTGTTGTAGGTGTCGTTGGTCAGGTCGGATGCCTGCTTGTGAGATTTAGCCTGCTCAAAGGCTGTTTTTAGCCAGGGGCGTTGGGCTGCATAGGCCCGGATGGCGGCCGGGTCCGGCTTGTTGGTTGCAGGGTCCAACCGTGCCGTCTTGAAGAAAGCAAAGGCATCAGCAATGTCCCGCATGACTTGGAGAGGCGCATCCACAAGGGCCATCCGCCAATCATCTCCAGTTGAGGAGCGTATTTGCATGGCTAGGCTGCGGGCTGCGGCTGGGTTGTCCGGCAGGTAGGGCAGCGGCGGAGCGAGCGAGAAACGCCCCATGACAGGTAGGTGCTCCCCCTTGAAGATACCGGAGCGGGACAGGGCACGGCCCTCCGGTGTGGGGTCGAACCAGCCTGTGGCACACATGCCTTTGGCGTGGGCACGGCGGAAGCCTTTGTCCAGTGCGCCGGCTTTCTGGAAACGCTGCATGAAGTGGGAAGGAGATATGGCGGCCGGACTGAAAACGCCAGCCGTCCAGGCCATCAGGCCACCCAGACAAAGTGGCGGCAGCACGACCGCAGCCCAGCGGGCTGGGCTGCCCTTGCGGGGGGAATGTGCCATTGGGATGATCTTCCTAACAGGTGATGGAACTTTGCCCTCAGGCTGTATCAGATGTCACCAATGACGGGAAGAAAAGTGGATGGTCGCATCAGAAGACTCCACCCGCCGGATGTGGCAGGTGGAGCTGTTTTCTGCTTCAGGGCATCGCCCCGATAGGTAGCGGCTTGAGGTGGGCATTAGTGCCACGGCCTACGGCATCCGGGGCATCATGGGTTAGGTCCTCATGCGCTTCAGGATGTTCGGAGGCATTGACGTCGCCAACCTGCTTGGGGTGGTGCAGCCCCTCATATTGGAAGGCACCGACCGATAGCGTCTCGGCCATTGTGGGAAGGTTCTTAGAGTCCCACCCGCCGCCAAGGCTGCGAATTAGCGAGACATCAGCCTGATACAGCCTCGTGGCCACCTCCACCTGCGTGATGCGGCTGTGAAGGGTGTTTTCTTGGCTGAAAATGGCATCCAGATAGGTTCCGACACCGCCTTGGTAGAGTGTCATGGTCATGTTCTGGGTTTCTAGATTGGCATTGACTGCCTTTTCCAGAGCTTGGTTTTCCAGATTTAGGCGGTTGGTGCGGGAGAGACCATCCTCCACTTCTCGGAAGGCAGAGAGGACGGTCGTGCGGTACTGGTCCCGTGTCTCCCGGTAGGCGGACCATGACCGCTGGAGTTCCGCCCGATGTACGCCGCCATCAAAGAGCGGAATGTTCATGCGGGCACCGTAGGTCCAGAGCGAGTTGGCCAGATTAGCCAGCTTGAAGCCATTGGCCTCGAACCCGGCATCCGCATTGAGGGAGAAATGCGGGTAGAAGGCGGCACGGGCAATGCCGATGGCCCGGTTTGCCTGTGCCATTTCACGCTCTGCACTGGCAATGTCAGGCCGCCGCTGGAGCAGGCCGGAGGGTACACCCGTAGGGATGGCAGGCTGGTGGAAGTCCAGTGCTTTGACCGGGTCGATATGGAAGCTGGAGGGCGCACTGTTGGTTAGAACGGCAATGGCGTGTTCTGTAACCTCACGGGCAGCTTGAATATCGTACAGGGCCGCCTGCGTGGTGTAGAGCTGGGCCTCCGCACGGGCGAGGTCCAGCCGTGGGGCTGCCTTGTATTTCAGCTGGGTGCGGGTGACATCCAGTGCTCGGTTATAATAGGCGATGGACTGCTGGTAGATGGCGATTTGTGCATCATAGCCACGCAGCTGGATATAGTCGGTCGCCAGTTCGGCCTCCAGGCTCAGCCTTGCCATGGCAAAGCGGGCGGCCTCCTGCTGGGCAGCCTGCCGGTTCATGCGGACACGGTTGCGGATGGAGGACCAGATGTCTGGCTCCCACGAGGCTAGACCGGCATATTCTTCCTGCGTCTGGGTTAGGGTGGCCCCGTTACGGAAAAGCCTATCTGCCGACTGTTTGTTATCCGACCCGCCTGCATCAAGGCTGAGATGGGGGAGCAGGTCTGCCCGTGCTTTGGCGACGAGAGACCGGGCCTGAAGGAACCGTTCCGCCGCTGCCTGAAGGTCGCCATTCTCCGCAATGGCTCGGTCTTCCAGCTCGTTCAGTAGTGGGTCACGGAAGAGGGTCCACCAGTCGCTGGGTAGGGCTGTATCAGCCGGTTTGGCAACGGCGAAGGGAGCCTGCCCTTCCCAGCTATCCGGTACGACAAAATGCGGCGGTTCGTAGCGTGGGGCAAGGTCGCAGGCACCAAGGCTCGTCAGGGCCAGCAGGCCGCCACCTAAAGCAGCCCGACGGGACAGACGGCTCAGTTTGTGGCGAGCCTTCTTTATGGAGGAGAAATGTTCAGAGATCATGGTGGTCATTAGTCATCATCTCCGGATTCTTCCCAGCCACTCTGATTGTAGCCCCGGGCAGGTGTCACGATATGGACGGGGTCGCCTTCCAGCAGGTCGGCAGGCGGGTTGTTGATGATGCGGTCATCCGCCGTGATACCTGCCTGAACTTCAGTGGAGCTATCCGCCATCTTGCCGACACGGATGTTCTTGAAATGGACGGTGTTTTTCTGGTCCACGGTGGCAACCTGCATTCCTTTCTCCTGGAAGACGAGGGACCCCGTGGGAATCTTCAGCAGATGGGCGGCATTGTTGTTGGCCTTCAGCGAGACGGAGGCGAAGGTCCCCGGCCAGAGGGCGTGGTCGGCATTGTCTAGCGTGAATTCGGAGACGGCTGTTCTCGTGTTGGGGTCGTAGCCGAGGGAGGCCGTCAGGAACTTGGCTGTAAAGGTGCGGTCGGGATATTGCGGCACGTGGATTTCTGCCGTCAGCCCATCTGTCAGCATATAGGAGAAGATTTCCGGCACGGAGATGAAGAGCCGCAGGCGGTGTGTATCGGCAACGGTAAAGAGCTCGGAGGCCCCACCAGCAGCGTTGAGCTGCCCACCCCCACTGTTGACATAGTCACCCACATTGATGGAACGGGCTGTCACGACACCATCGAACGGAGCGACGATCTGCTTGAACTTCTCCAGTGCGGCGAAGTGGTCCACATTGCGCTGGGCAGCCTCCATCTTGGCATAGGCGGCCTGTTCATCTGCTGTGGCAACGGAGACGGACTGACCAGACACAGCCTGGGAGTGGCCCATTGCCCGCCAGCGATTGGCTGTTACGGAGGCCAGATTATACTTGGCCTTTTGGGCGTCTAGATCAGCCAGAGCCTGAGCATACTGGGCATCCAGTGCCGGGGCGTTGATTTCGGCCAGCACGTCACCTTGATGGACGACGGCACCGTAATCTTTGTACCACATTTTCACATAGCCGGAGACCTGCGCATAGATCGGGGCCTGATACCAGGCGTCAACTGTGCCTGGGAGGGTGAGGCTCACTTTGCTGTCCGCCTTGTGGGGGAGGATGACGGCCACGTTAGGCACGGCACTTTCCTCGGCGACATCATGCAGATGGGCATTATGGGTGATGCGGCCAAGCAGAAGCACGATGACGTACAGGCCAAGCACTAGGGCGATCAGGCCAAGCAGTAATTTATGTTTACGGGACATGCTGGCCATCAGACGGTCTCCTTATGACGCGCATTACGGTTGTGGAGGATTGCATAGACACAGGGAACAAAGAGCAGCGTGGAAAGCGTGGCGACAATCAGCCCGCCAATCACGGCTCGGCCCAGTGGGGCATTGGTAGAGTTGGAGGTCGCCATGGGGATCATCCCCACCACCATGGCAAGGGCGGTCATCAGCACGGGGCGGATACGTTCCCGTCCGGCTTCTGTTGCCGCCCGGAGGGCATCGCCATGCATTTCGATCCGCTCTCTGGCGAAGGACACCACAAGAATGGAGTTCGCCGTGGCGGTCCCCATGCACATGATGGCACCCGTCAGGGCCGGGACGGATAGACGTGTTCCGGTGAGGAACAGGGCCCAAGCGATCCCTGCCAGTGCGCCGGGCAGAGCCGTGATGATGATGAATGGATCCATCCAGGATTGGAAGTTGACGACAATCAGCAGATAGATCAGCACGACAGAAACCATCAGCCCGATAACAAGCTGGCTGTAGGCCCCATACATGGTCACGGCGGCCCCGTGAATCTCCGTTGCAGCCGTTTTGGGCAGCAGGGGTTTCGTGTCGTTGATGACCTTCTTGACGTCCGTTAGGACAGCACCAAGGTCTCGCCCTTCGGTGGAGACATAGATGTCCACCTCCGGCATGGAGTTGAAGTGAGAGACCTCACCCGGCGTGCCAGTCGGCACGACAGTGCTGATGCTTCCCAGAAGCTGGTCGCCCGTCCCGGTCGGGTTACCATCGCCCTTATCCACCGGAATGGTCAGCAGGTCGCTCAGATGCGTTAGCTGGTCCTGCGAGACGTAGGTGTTCAGCGGGAAGGTGACATCGTTGCTGGGGTCGAGCCAGAACTGTGGGTCCACCGTGCTGGAGCCAGAAAGCGTCATGAGCTGGTTGTTGGCGAGGTCGGCTTCGGTCAGGCCGGTGGCCTGGCTGAAGGTCCGGTTGCCACGGATCATCAGGGTTGGTGTTTTCATCGTCTGCTGGATGACGACATCGGCAGCACCCGGAATATGACGCAGGCGGGCTATGATCTTGCGGGCATAGTCATAATTATCCGCAATATCTGGCCCGTTGATCTGAATGTCGATCGGTGCGGGAGAGCCGAAGTTGAGGATTTTGGCTGTCAGGTCTGCTGGCTGGAAGGTGAAGACCGTGCCGGGGAAGCGGGCGGACAGGTCCTTCCGCAGTAGGGCACGATAATCCCAAACAGGGGAGGCTTCATCCTTCAGGGCTATTGTCAGGTCGCAATCCTGTGTTCCGATGGTCGGGGTGGGGATGAAGGCCTGGTTATGCGCCCCTTCTGGCAGGCCACAGTTGCTGACGATCTCTTCGACCTGCCCGGGTAGATCATGCTCGATGCGGTCGGAGACCAGAGCGGCAATGCGTCCGGCAACCTCAATACGGGTACCTAGCGGGGCACGCATATGCATTTGGAGCGCATTAGACTTCGTCTCTGGGAAGAAGTCTCTTCCCGCCGTGAAATACAACCCCAGTGAAAGGATTGAGAGGCCAAGGAAGACGCCGACAAATATCTTGCGCTGTTCCACACAGCGAACCAGCAAGGCGTAGTAGCTATCCCGGAAGTTGTTGAACCGTTTTTCAAACCCTTGCTGAAAGCGGATGAAAAAGCCCATGACACCGCTGCGTGTCGGCAGGGGGGTAGGGCGGTTGTGGCTGTCCGTGCCATCCCCACGCTGGATAGGGTGCCCTGCTGCTGCCGCTGCATTGTTGGCATCAGCAATGTGTTGTTCTTTGTCGGGGATGTTCTGGCCGTGGCTGTGATTGGCCAGCAGATACTTTGCCATTGTCGGGACGAGTGTCCGGGAGAGGATAAACGAGGCGATCATGGCGAAGATGATGGCTTCTGCCATAGGGCGGAATAGGTAACCAGCTACGCCATCCAGTTCAAAGAGGGGCAGCCAGACAATGCAGATGCAGGTGGTGGAGACAAAGGTCGCCGTCACGATCTGGTTGGCCGCATCAATGATGGCAGGCTCAAGTGCTTTGCCCATCTCCAGATGCGTGTCGATGTTCTCGATCATCACCGTGGCGTCATCCACGAGGATACCAACGGCCAGAGCAAGCCCGCCGAGCGTCATGACATTGATGGATTCACCAGCCCAGCCCAGCCCGATGACTGAGCAGAGAATGGCCAGCGGGATAGAGGTCGCAATGATGACAGTAGAACGCCACGACCCGAGGAAAAGTAGTACCACGATACCGGTCAGGAAGGCGGCGGTGACCATCTCCCGCACCACGTCCTTGATGGCATCCTTCACGAAGATGGAGGCATCGGTCAGGATGCTGACCTTCACGTCATCCGGTAAGACGGCCCGCAGGCGGGGGAGGGCTTTCTTCACGCCATCCACGACATCCAGCGTGGAGGCTTCACCACTCTTCATGACGACAACCTCAACACCCTGACGCCCTTTGACGAGAACAAGGTTGGTTTGTGGATGGCCGCCTCGGTAAACATCCGCCACGTCATGCACATAGATCACGGCATTGCCCACGCGCTTGACCGGAATGTTGCCGATGGCCTTCATGCTCTTGGGGGTGGCGTTGGTCTGTACCATCCAGTCCACAGCGTCAATCTTCTGGTCACCAGCAGGGAGGACGATGTTCTGGTCATGCATGGCGTTTTGCACATCCATGGCCGAGAGATGGTGCGCCCGGAGCTGGTCCTGATTCAGCGTGACCATCACGAAGCTATCCATCCCACCATAGGGGTGTGGCACCACGGCCCCCTCAACAGTGACTAGAAGCGGGCGAACACGGATCATCGCCAGTTTGTAGAGGTCGGAGGGCGTTTGTTTGTCTGAGGTGATCTGCAGAGAGATAACCGGAACAGAAGATGCATCTAGCCGCATGATCATCGGGGCAGGGATGTTCACGGGTAGCTGCTTGATGACGGTCTGGGAAATGGCGGTCACTTCCGCCTCTGCTTCGCCAATCTCAGACCCGGGTTGGAAGAAGATTGTTACAATCCCACGCCCATAATAGGAGTTGGACTCCATATGTTCGATGCCCTCCACGGTGGAGGTCACCATCAGCTCGTAGTTGTAGATGATACGGCCTGCGAATTCCTCAGGCAGCATCCCGCCATAGGTCCAGACGGCAGAGACCACCGGGATCTTGATATTCGGAAAGACGTCAGTCGGTGTTTTGAAGACTGACATCACCCCGAACATCACGATCAGGATGGACAGTACCACAAAGGTCAGAGGCCGCTTCAGGGCGGTGATGACAATGGCATTCATGGGTTTGACTGTTCCAGTTTTATTCCAGAGGCAGAAGGAAGTTGGAACAATTTAGGCAAAAAGGGCGATAAGGCGAATTAAATACTGTTTTAGTCTGCTTTATGACATCCCTGTAAGGAAGTCCATGAGTAGCTGTAGCTCTTGCAAGGCGGCTTTTTCTTGCTGGTAGAGGCTCTTGTGAGTCAGTCTCTGATGCGTATTTCAGATTACAGAAAGGTCACAAAAATAAATCAGCCCCCAACCATGGAGGCGGGAGGCTGATCGTAGTTTTTGTTTTGTTTGTTCGGGCGTTAGTTCTTGGGACGCTGCTCCGGAGTAGCCGGCTGTGGCATGGAACGGCGGATGCGCCGCACGGCACTGTCCTTTACGCTCTTGCTGTTATTGCCCCAGCTCTTTCGTATGAAGCTGACAACGTCGGCCACATCTTTGTCGGAAAGCGTGTCTGCGAAACCCGGCATGGTGAAGGCAGAGGGTGACGTATGTAGGGCGTGTGTGTTGTCACCTGCTAGGACGATATGAATGAGCGAGGTGGCATCTGCCGTCATTACGACTGGATTGCCGGCCAGCGGTGGGAAGACCGTTCCGTAACCCGCTCCATCGGTGCGATGGCAGGCGGCGCAGCGGTCCATGTAAATTTGTGCACCTGGCTGGGACATGTCGGCACGGCGCAGCATAGCCGCTGTTGAGGGATCGTAGACCCACGGCATTTCTTTCTGGGTTGGGGTTAACAGCATGAGGTAACGGGCGATAGCGTGCAGGTCTGCATCCTTAAAGGCATGGGCACTATGGACGATGACGGGTGTCATGCCCCCAAAGCTAGCACCTGTTCGTGCCCGGCCTGTGCGGAGAAACTCCACAATGTCCTCTTCGCTCCAGCGGCCCAGTCCTGTGCGATTTTCTTGCCGGATGGAGGGAACAACCCATTGTTCCACTACGCCACCACCGGAGAGAAAGAGTGGCCCATCCTTGGCGGTCTGGGCTTTCTCATTGAGAGTAATGCTGCGAGGACTGTGGCAGGCACCGCAATGGCCGGGGCCTTCTACCAGATAGGCCCCACGGGCAAGCACAGGATCGGAAAACTGGTTGTTGGTGCGTAGCTGGGCGGACTGGATGGAGGGAGAGAACAGCCACCGCCAGATATGCAACGGCCAGCGCATGGAGAGTGGCCAGATGATTCCGTTGGCGGGTGGGTCAACCGGTTGCGGCGTAACGCCCCGCTGGAAATAGACATAGAGGGCGTGGATGTCTGCCTTGCTTAGTCGTGCGTAAGACGGATAAGGCATGGCCGGGTAGAGCGCACTGCCATCCTTGCGGATGCCGAGCTGAACGGCCCGGGCGAATTCTGCCTCGGAATAATGACCGATACCGTGAATAGGGTCCGGCGAGATGTTGGTGGAGTAGATGGTCCCCATGGGCAGTTTGAAGGGCATCCCACCGCTATAGGCAGGGCGGCCCGGCTGGGTATGGCAGGCAGCGCAGTCCCCTAGAATGGCTTGATAATGGCCTTCTTCAATCAGCCCTGCAGGCAGCGGGGCAGCATCGTCAGCCTGTGCGGCCCGGGTTGGCAGGGTGGTCGCCATGATGCCCAGCAGACCTAATCCCACCATCAACAGGGGGCGGAGGGAGAGTGTGTGTTTCGTGCCGGTAGAAGGGAGAAGCAAGGACATCAGGCATGTACCATCGGGCCGGGATTGCGGAGGTAGGTCTGGCGGATATGGTAGGCAGACCAATAGGCCAGTGCCGCCACCAGCCCGGTTGGATTGTAGCCCATTCCCTGCGGAAAAGCGCTGGAGCCGATAACGAACAGATTTGAGACATCCCAGCTTTGAAGATACCGGTTCAGAGCACTTGTTTTTGGATTGTTCCCTAGAATAACCCCACCATTGAGATGGGTCGTCTGATAGACACGGCTATCGAAAGGTTGGCCGGGGTGGAGGCTGTTCAGGCTGGTTTTTGTGGCTCCCATGGCCTGGGCAATGTCGCCAATATGGTTGACGACAAACTGGTTCATGCGGATGTCGTTATCCTTCCAGGTGAAGGTCATCCGTAGCATAGGTTGGCCGTAAGCATTGCGCCATGTGGGGTCTAGGTCGAGATAGACATCCCGGTAGGCCATGTTGCTACCGTGAGCATCAATGGCGAGGGAATGTTTGTACTGGTCGATCATGGCGGCTTTGTAGGCACTACCCCAGCGGGGTGCGCCTTTTCCACCGCTGTTCTGGGCTGCTGTAATGGGCTTTAGGCCAGCCTGATTCACCCAGATGGGGGAGCCGCCAATGAAACCAGCTTTGCCACGATCAAGCCCGGAATGGTTGAAGTCATCAATGGCTACACCACCACCGCCAGCACCGACAAACTGGTTGGTAAAGCGATTTTCAGGCAGCCAGACACGGGATGAAGTAATAGTCTGGTAGGTGAAGTTGCGGCCAATGGTCCCAGTCTGGCTGACTGGATCGTAAGGCTTGCCAATACCAGATGTTAGCATGAGGTGAACATTATTCAGCTGGAATGCGCTGAGAATGACAAGATCAGCCTCAATAATTTGCTCGGATTCAGTTTTGAGGTCGATATACCGCACGCCGGTGGCTCTCTTGCGGGTATCATCCAGCATGATCTCCAGCACTTGCGCCTGTGTGATGAGGTTGAAGCGTTTATCCTGCCGCAGGGCGGGTAGGATGTTCACGTTGGGTGAGGCTTTGGAGTAGAGGTAGCAGGCATACCCACTGCAATAGCCGCAGAAATTGCAGGGTCCCATCTGGCAGCCATAAGGGTTGGTGTAGGGCTGGGATGCATTGGCAGCAGGCATACTATAGGGGTGGAAGCCTGCTTCGCTGGCCGCCTTGCGGAAGACACTAGCCGAGAAGGTGTCTGCCATGGCTGGCAAGGGGAAATGGTCGGACCGGTCTGGGGCAAAGATGTTACCTTGCCCGGTTTTTTTTCCTTGAACGGAAGAGGCTTCTCCAGAGGTGCCAAAGACCTTTTCTGCTTTGTCGAAGAACGGCTCTAGCTCTTTGTAGCTGATGCCGTAGTCCTGAAGATGCATGTCCTTGGGGATGAATTTTTGCCCGTAGCGTTCGATGGTGGCACTACGCAGACGGAGGTCATCTTCCGTAACCCGGAAGTGGCACCCCGACCAATGCAGCCCGGCCCCGCCGACTCCCTCGCCGGGCAGGAACGCTGCCAGTTGGCGGTAGGGTAGGGCAGTCTCGTTTGGTTTGTTGCGGATGGTCAGGGAGGTATGGGCTAGTTTTTGGAAGAGGCGTTTGCGCACAGCCCCTCGTAGCTCATCGATGGACCCGGGATAGGTCCCCTCAACAGCTGTGCTGTGATCGTGCCCACGCTCCAGCATAGTGACGTTCAGCCCTGCTTCTGTCAGTTCCTTGGCCATGATGCTGCCTGCCCAGCCCGCACCAATGACAACAACATCCGGTTTTGTGGGAGGAAATGTCTGGTCCGTCATGGGGTCAGCCCTCCTCATCATTCTGGAAAGAGGGGCTATAAGGGTCGGGTTTGGGAGGCATGCCAACCGGCCCTAGAGGGTAGGGAGCCCCTTCTTGATTGATCCAGTCCATGAAGTCCGCCCGGGCACCGGGAAAGCCCATCATCTTCCAGCCGCCCATAGCGTAGTTGCCACCATAAGCGGGGTCGGAGAAGGCACCTTCCAACGTGTTGGTACGTAGCTGCTCGAAGAAGGTAGAACCGGGAATCTCATTGAAAGAGAGTTTATTGTCTTCCAGTGTGTGCAGGACATCATCCTGCCATTCCGGAGCGAGAGCGGCAAAGATGGCGTGATAGGTCATGAGGCAATAGGTGTTGATGGGTGTGATGGCCCCACGATACAGGTCCTGCGGGCTGTAAGGCAGCTGATAGCCCAGCTCGGGCGGGCCATTTACGAAAGGGGCCTTCATATACCAGAGGTCGCCATGACCGTAGGGGGTGGTCATCTGCCGGTCGATGAAGCGGGGCACGCCAAGAGCTTGTGCCCCCGGCCCGTTTTCATCCTGTGGAAGGATGCGCTCGCAAGCATGGCAGAGAAAGAGATATTCTTCTGGATTGAAGAAGACAGGCTTGTAATGAGCCGGGTTATCGTCTGGTGCGTTGGGTTGCTGCCCTGTGTTCTTTTCGTCCGCTTTGGCCGCATGGCTGAGCAGGGAAACGCTGGAAAGGGAAGCGGCCCCCCCCATGAAGCCACGCCGGGACAGCGGGGCAGAAACACCGTGGGGGGGAAGAGGAGAAGATGATGTCATCGCACAGCGCAGCCCGGTTTAAGAAAGTAAAAAAACATCCAGCAGAGGGGCAGAATGGGAAAAAAGACAGCAGAAAACAAGTTACGCCGCTGTCATCCCCGCTACTGAATGTCTTTTTTCTGCGTCCCGCTTGCTGTTCCCCTTATTGGGGCAGTGTGAGAACACCCGGCGGTGGGGAGTGAAGCCGACCTGTTGAGGGTGCTGCCTGCCCGATTTCCGCTGTAGCAGGTTGTTGCCAGCCTTTGATGGCGGCGTTTGCGGAATTGGTAGCATTGCTGGTAGCCCGTCCAGCTGTTGCAGTGGCCCCGCTCACAGCAGTACCGGCCGAGGACTGAGTCGCCGTTGAGTTGGGGGCAGAGAGGTCCGTGCTGCTCAGGTCTTGGCTCTGAATGGTTGCGGCATCCAAAGGTGTGCCTGTCGCATCGGTCAGCCAAGAGGCAAGATGACTACGCACCTGATACTCCAGCTCGACATTCATATCGTCCATTAGCTGGCTATTGAGCGTATGGAGGTTATGTTCCAGCCCGAGATCGCTGGGGGCATCAATCGTGCGCTGAACATGGGCCGTGATGAAGCCATGATGATTATGGGCTGTATCATTAAGGTTCAGCTTGACCGTGTAGCTTCCGCTGAGCGCATGGTGCGGGGCTTTGGTCATTTCTGCCTTGGTGATGGTGAGGTTAGCCGTACCAGATGACCCCATGGCGTGCAGACGCTGATGAGCCATCAGGGTAAGTGTATCGGCAGGGTTTGTCGGACTTTTGGAGGAAATATCATCACTGTCCGGCTGGGTTTGAGTGCCAACATTAACCTGACTAACATTCAGGTTAAGAGGGGGCAGATAGCTGTAATCCGGCGTGGGGAAGGTCTCTTCGCTGGGATTGCTGGAGGCACAGCCAGCGAGGAGGGCCAGCCCGCAGAACAGCCCCAGAGTGGAGAAAGAGGGACGCAGCTTCATGCGGCTCATCAGATGAGGTCTTCTGGCACTATGGTTTGTCATGGTTTTCATGTCCGGCGCCTGGTTTCTTTTCGTGATTCTGCGGGGTGAGCTGTTCCCGGTCCGGCAGGCCTGCTATCCGGCCTGCCTCTAGGATAGAGGACTGCACCCAGAGTTTAGAAGAAAATGGAAAAGATGTCTGGCTTTGTCCAGCCTCTTCATGTTCTTCCCACAAAGCGGAGGCCCGCCCTACACCATAATCTTCCAATCGGAAGGGGCGGGCATGTTTCAGCTCTTCAATGCAATGAGGATGATTAATGAACCATGCGAGAAGGAAGATGGGCACGAGCGGCGTTAAGGGTCCATCCCCTATCAGGAGCTGCCCTTGCGGGTGATAAAAGAGCGGGGCAGGCGTTGCCTGAGATTCGCTTTTTTCTGCCGGGGTAGGCCAGAAGAGATAGAAAGTCTGTCCATTTCTTTCATCGCTGAAGCGGCAGGCTACACCTTTCTCTGTTGGCATAGTCAGTTCGGCCCGTACGATACGGCCACTGAAGGGTGAACAAGTCAGCGTATGGGGACCAGCAGGGCGGGTCTCTAGCAGAGCTTTAATAAGTTTGGGGGAAAAGGGGGGTGAGTTGTCTTCGGCCTCCTCATCCTCCGGCGGCGTGTCGTCTTGTTCGAGTAGAACGGAAGGAGGCAGGAGGCGCAGCTCCGTACAGACAGTGCGGAACCAGAGGCCGATTAGTTGGAGGCAGGCCGCATGAGGCAGGCGGGCCAGCGGAGCCAGAGCGTCATGCGGGAAGTGGGCCTCTTCTGGTAGGGGGGTGACCTTACCCAGCAAGGTCGTGCTGAGCTGCTGGAGGCCCGGAGTGACGGCCTCCATGACCCGGCCGCCCCAATGGGCATCCAGTGCCAGAGCGTGGCAGGCGAGAAGGTTATCATCCGGGGAGAGCCACCAGCAGACATCCTGCCCTGTCTGTCTATGGCGGAGAATGAGAACGTCCAGCCCCGCAGGTGCCCAGTGTCGCCCGATGACATGCCAGCCGGGATAGAGTTGCCGGAGAGGCTTTCCATCCCGCCGGAGAGATGCTGGCAACTCTGCTGTCATGATGCGCCAGCGTTACCTTTTTCTGCACTATCGGGCAGAGTGTCCCTGTTGAAGGTGAAGGCGGTGTTGCAGAAGTGACATTCCATAGAGATCACACCATCCTGCGCCATATGGTCGAGATCATCCTTGCTGAAGCGCTCCAACACACCCTGAAGCCGTGCCCGACTGCATCGGCAGCCGAAGGAAAGCGGTCTGGCCGGGGCTAGTTCTACCCCCAGAGTGCCGAATAAACGGTTAATGAGCGTAGCGGGCGCAAGGCTCGGGTCAAATAGCTCGTCCGCCTTGAGGGTCTGCCCAAAGGTGCAAGCTGTTTCCCACAGGTCCTGAATGGTGGCGTCTAAGGGTTTATGGTCATCATTGCCCGCAATGGGGGTACTGTCTGGCAGACGTTCCAGCACCAGAGCACCAGCCTGCCAGCCTGCTTCTGTATGGCGGGAGAAGAGGTGGATGGCGCAGTCGTGTTGCTCGCTAGTTTGGAAGTAATGCTCGGCCATGCTGGCCAGATTAGGGCCTTCTAGCCCGACAATGCCCTGATAGCGGTCCGTATCCGGCCCTTGATCGACCGTGAAGGCCATATACCCCTTACCCAGCAATCCAGAGGCGTCATTGGGTAGGGGAAGCGTGTAGTCTTCAGCCATGCGCGCTGTAAAGCGCAGCTCGCCTGTATCTGTGCAGTCGGCCAGAAACAGGGAGACAGGCCCGTCTCCCTTGACCTGAAGGGAGAAGGAGCCCTTGAATTTGAGTGCCGTTGACATGGCCGCTACGAGGGCAAGAGCCTGCCCACCAAGAAGGCGCACTGGCTCCGGCAGCTCATCATGGCGGGAGAGAATGGCACCAGCAAGCGGGCCAAGTGTGATGAGTCGTCCCCGCACCGGCACATGGCCGAGATGGAACGGTGTGATGGCATGAGCGACCGTGAGGTCGGGTACATCATGCGGGCGATGGGAGGTGGTGGTCTCTGTCACCGGGGTGATCATCCTCTCTGTCGGGCCTGCCCTGATGCCTCATCCTGCTGGAGGAGGCATCAGGAGGAAGGGTTAACCCTGATAGGCTGAAAGGTCATCCTTTTCCATGCACCAGAGCAGGAGCCCCTTCTGGGCGTGCAGGCGGTTTTCTGCTTCATCAAACACAACGGAAGCCGGGCTTTCGAACACGGCTTCGCTAACTTCCTCCCCTATATGGGCAGGCAGGCAGTGCATGAACAGGGCCTGCGGAGATGCCAGAGCCATGAGGGCTTCATCCACATGGTAGGGGCGGAAAATTTTGAGGCGTTTCTCCGCATCCTTGTCCCCCATGCTAACCCATGTATCCGTGATGACAGCATCCGCGCCTTCTGCGGCTTCTTTGGGGTCGTGTGTCAGCCGGATGTCACCGCCATTCTCCCGAGCCCAGTTCACGGCGGTTTCGGAGGGAGTGAACTCGCCTTCTGGTGTGGCCAGATGCAGGGAGAAGCCCAAACGAGCTGCTGCTTCGATCATGGAGGTGGCAACATTGTTACCGTCGCCGATCCATGCGAGTTTTTTGCCGGTAATCGGGCCACGATGTTCCTCAAAGGTGAGGATATCAGCCAGAATTTGCACGGGGTGGGAGACGGGCGTTAGCCCATTGATGACGGGCACGCTGCTCCAGCGGGCCAGTTCCCGTAGGTTGGCATCTGTACCGGTACGCAGCGTGATAACATCCAGAAAGCGAGAAAGGACGCGGGCTGTATCGGCAACAGTTTCTCCACGGCCCAGCTGCATTTCGGAGGGGGACAGGACATTAACGGTCCCGCCCAGCTGCTTCATTCCGACTTCGAAAGAGACACGGGTGCGGGTGGAAGGACGGGACATCATCAGCCCCAATGCACGACCTGCTAGCGGCAGACCGGGGCAGAGTGGGTGCTTACGGCCCTGTTGGAGCGTCTTAACCCGTGCGGCGAGTGCGAGGATGTGCCGTAAGGTCTCTGTGGAGTGATCTTTGATGTCCAGAAAGTGACGGGGCGATGAGGCCTTGGTGGTGCTCACGCAGGTGTCTCCTTACTTGTTGGCAAGGGCGTGAGCAGCACGCCCGATGCGGGTGGAGGCTTCCTGACAGTCAGCCTCGGTTGCGATGAGGGGGGGAACCAGACGCAGCACATTGTCCCCTGCGCCGATGGCCAGAAGACCCTCGGCCATGACAGCTTCTAGCACCTCCCCGACAGGGATGCGGCAGCGCAGCCCCCGCATCAGCCCGATCCCACGGGCTTCTTCAAAGATGGTTGGGTAGTTCGTCACGCATGTCTGGAGCATGGCCCCGAAAGCCTCACCGGTTTTGCGGACATGGTCCAGAAAACCGGGGGCCAGAATTTCTTTCAGCACGGCCAGCCCGGCGGAGCAGGCCAGTGGATTGCCGCCATAGGTAGTACCATGTGTTCCGGGTGTAAGGTGCTTAGCCAGCGTCTCCCGGGCGAGTACAGCCCCAAGAGGGAAGCCGCCCCCAATGCCCTTGGCGGAGGATACGACATCCGGCGTAATCCCTGCCTGTTCGAAAGCAAAGAGCGTACCGGTACGGCCCATGCCACTTTGGACCTCATCAATGCCTAGGTAGAGTCCTTTTTTATCGCACAGAGCACGCAGATCACGCAGGAAGGCAGGGTCTGCGACCCGGATGCCACTTTCTCCCTGTACAGGTTCAAGCAGGATACCGGCTGTCTGATCTGTCACAGCAGCCCGGACGGCTTCAATATCGTTGAAAGGCACATGGTCGAACCCGTCCACCGGTGTGCCGAAGCCTTCCAGGTAAGCCGGGTTGCCTGTGGCGGAGATGGTGGCCAATGTCCGGCCATGAAAGGCGTTGTTGAAGCAGATGATCCGTGTGCGTTCGGGATGGCCGTTCTTATATTGTGCCCGCCGGATCAGCTTGATGAGTCCTTCATTGGCTTCCGCACCTGAATTGCAGAAGAGGACGGAATCCGCAAAGCTGTTGGCGACCAGAATATCCGCCAGGGCCTTAGCCTGCGGTACCTGATAGAGATTGGAGACGTGGATGACCTTCTTCGCCTGTTCGGTGATGGCCTTTACAAGGGCTGGGTGGCTGTGCCCAAGGGAAGAAACGGCAATACCAGCCCCGAAATCCAGATAACGTCGCCCATCCGTGCCGGTAAGCCAGAGTCCTTCGCCATGCTCAAAGGCGAGGTCAAAGCGTTTATAGTTCGGCATGATGGAGGCGATCATTGTGGACGCGTTCCTGATCTAAAAACTGACGATATGCAGCCTGCGTTCCGTTTCATGGTGTTTCCCCATGCTTTCAACGGAAAACACCCCTGTCTGGACTTTCAGATCAGGGGGAAACTGCCAGACTATACTGCTTGCAGAAAGTAAAATCGTCAAACCCTGTTTTTATAGGGAAGCAATGAGGGAGCCTTCATGGCATGGCTTGTAGTTCGCTTGGTGGGGATCAGTCCGCTAGACGGTGATAGACGAGGTTTCGTGCTAGCCAGCAGCTGATGCGTACCTGATGGATGCGCTTGTTCCGCCGCTCAAAGAGTAATGTCCAGTCACCGGGTGGTGTGTGGTCGAGGGCACGGGGGCAGGGGAAGGTCCATAGGTCCGGCCCTAGGGAGGTTAGCCGTTCCATCCGCCCTGTGCCTAGAAAGCCGGAGAACCCTCCGTGCAGTAATCCGCCCTGATTGGTGATGACGAAGCGGGATTGGTCCAGCTCATCACACTCATAGATTCCTACAAGTTCTACCGGGTCGGGTTGGGGAGTGGTAGGGTAGGGGCGGAGCAGGACATGGCGGTTCTCTCCCGGTCGCCCCATGATGATATGCGGGCCGGAGGGGCCATGTGCATTGGCCTGCATGTGTTCACCCTGAATGTGACGAATACGAACACTTCCGGCCTCGGCAAGCTGGGGGGTGATGATGTCCAGCGTTTCGGGCAGCATGAGGTAGCGGAGCTGGAGCTTGTCGCCCCCCGCTGCTGTGATACGGGCGGAGAGGCCGGTTTCCTCATCCAGCCAGAGGCCTTCCAGTGCATGAGGCTGGTTGGTGGATTGAGGCTGCGGCCTGTTGGCTGGTTTTTCTTCTTCCCCCAGAAAGGCCCGGAACAGGCTTGCCGCTGCTTGTTGGGCTGGCGACATGTGGTTGAAGAGGACGATGACCGAAAGGCGCAACGCAGCGCAATGTAGCCTATGGGACCGCCAGCCCCTTAAAGCCCCACCATGAGCGGTGATCTCATGTCCAGCGATCTTCCCATGCTGTAGCCCAAAGCCATAGGGAGCTTTGTGTCCGTTATCGAACTGCACGGGGCGGCTCATGCGGTTGTAGAGGCCATCGGGATTATCACGCTGCTGGTCGATGAATTTCTCCCAAGAGATCATATCATCGAGTGAAGCGGCCATTCCGGCATCGCCTGTCCAGTAGATATGATTACGAGCGGGCCAGTAGCCTCCTTCCTGCGTGCCTTCGTAGCCAGTCGTGCCGTCGGGTAGGGCACTGGTCTCCGCAGCAAGGATGGCTCGCTTCATGCCGACTTTATCGAAAACATGTTGCTGGAGAAGTTCAGCAAAGCTCAGTCCGCTTTCATCTTCCATTGCTTCGGAAATGAGGCGGAAGTTCTGATTAACGTAGGAATAGGACGTGCCGGGGATAAACTGTAGAGAGTGTGTTCCAGCAATGACGCGTTCGGAATCCGCCGGACTGAATGTGCCTTCAATGGCAGCCCCGTGCAGCATGGCAACGGCCCAGTAATCTCGTAGGCCGGACTGGTTATGTGCCAGTTGCGTGACGGTCGGTGGGTCGGAGCGTAGATGAGGCAGGCGTTTTTGAATGTAAGGAGCGAGGGTTTCGGGGTCTGTGTAGCGGTCCAGCATGGTGGCGCAGGTAAACTGCTTGGTAATGGAGCAGATGCGGAACAGGCTGGAGGATGTAAAAGGCAGGCGGTGTTCCAGAGAGGCATAGCCCCAGCAATGTTGGGCGATTACCTTCCCCTCGTGCAGGACTGCCACACCCCCGCCGGGACCGGGATAACGATCTGCTACGGCGTATATTTCGGCCTGTATGTGCCCGCTTCTGGGCCGGCTGGAGCGTTGTGCGTGCATGGGAACTCACTGGCGGGTAAGATGACGGGAACCTGTTACCAGTGATGAAGATTTTGCACGGGCAGGGCAAGAGTAAGTTATGGACTGAATTGCATGGATGCTATCCCACCTTCACCGGATTATCAGAGTTTGAAAGAAGCAGCTCTGGCTCATCTAGCCCGGTTTGCCACTACTCGGCAGAGCTTGCGGCAGATGTTGCAGCGGCGTGTTCGCCGCTGGGGTGTCCGGGCTGTCAGGGCAGGTATGTTTGCCGAGGAGGTCGCTACATATGAGGAAGCCTGCCAGCCTTTGATTGAGCAGATTGCCGAAGAGATGGAGCGTCTCGGTGCTGTGGATGATGCGGCTTTCTCCCGGTCTAGGTCCCGTAATCTGGCCCGTTCTGGGCGGTCCCGCCGGGCTGTGCAGGCTCATCTTCAAGGGAAGGGGGTTGATGGCGAGACAGTCCGGCAAGCCATGGATGAGAGTCTGGGAGAAGTTGGGGAGGAGCAAGCCCGTCAGGCTGAGTTGGCCGCTGCTGTTATTCTAGCCCGCAAAAGAGCAGTTGGGCCTTTTCATAGGCCTGATAGGCCGGAGAAAGAGCGCATGAAAGTGCTGGCCATCTTCGCTCGTAATGGTTTCTCTCAGGATATTGCGATGAAAGCCCTTGAGATGGAACGGGAAGACGCAGAGGATCTGATTATTGAGTTTCGGTCTCTGTAAGGCAGGAGGGGTGGCCGAGATTTACCATTGATGCATTTAGCTATGGTATAGCTTAGCACAGTGGACGAGGCAGAAAGAGCAAGGCCGTTGTGATTGCAGCTAGGCATGTAGCGAAAGAGGTAACGGCAGGCCATTTCAGATGGTGGCAGGTTGTATGCTTTGTATTCTGCCTCACTCTTGGTGCGTGCAGCTCCGTTGGGTCGTATCATGGGCCGGTGCAGTGTGCGCCTTATGCACGACAGGTCAGTGGAATCAATTTGCGGGGGCGGGCTGCTAGCTGGTGGTGGGAGGCAAGAGGCCATTATCAGCGCAGCCATAGGCCGCAGCCGGGGAGTGTGCTGGTTTTCCGGTCGAGCTCCCGTATCCCAGACGGGCATGTCTCGGTCGTACGGCGCATCCGTACAAGGCGGCAAATTGAAGTGGACCAAGCCAACTGGGTTGGTGGGCGGGTTGAACATGGCGTGCCAGTAGAGGATATCTCTCCACGGGGGGATTGGTCATCTGTCCGGGTCTGGTGGGCTCCTGCCGGAAGTATGGGCAGGCGTGCGTATCTGACCTATGGTTTTATTTTGCCAATGCGTTAGGATGCCTCCGAGATGAAAAGGGGCATGGCCTGAGGGGTTGCACAATCTACACGCCCCTGCCACATGAAGAACGCCTCAACCTTATCAGGGAGTATGGTCCTATGGGCAGCATGAGTCCGATTCACTGGATAATTCTTGCCGTTATTGTGCTGGTGCTGTTCGGTGGTGGCGGCAAGATCAGCAGCTTGATGGGTGATTTTGCCAAGGGGATCAAATCCTTCAAGAAGGGTATGGCTGAAGATGACCGGGATGGTGCCGCTCCGAAGCCGGCAGATGAGCGTCTTTCTCCTCCGTCAGAGCAGCAGACCAGCCAGCAGCCGGGTACGACAGCGCATCAGCAGCAGGATGTTCGCATGGCTGACGATGAGAGTCGCCATACTCACTGACCCGCATAGGATGGCCTTTGCTGTACATGACGATCCGATAATGCCGCTATGACTTTCTGCACAGACTGGCGGGCCGTGCCCCGCTCCTATTGGGGGGCGGCTGTCGCTCTGGGAAATTTTGATGGTGTGCATCGTGGCCATGCCCATTTACTCCAGAGCTTGAAGATGGCCCGTCCCGGCTGCCGGTTGGGCGTGTTGACCTTCGAGCCTCACCCCCGTTCTTTCTTTCGGCCGCAGGACCCGCCCTTCCGCCTCATGCGGCCGGAGGTGCGTGCCGCTGCTTTGAAGGAGCAGGGCGTAAGCTGTATCGTGCAGGCAGATTTTGATGATGCTTTCTCCCATCTTGGGGCTGAGGCGTTCGTACGGGATGTGCTGATAGAGGGGCTGCATGTGGCGCATGTGGCCTGTGGGGCGGACTTTGCTTTTGGGCATCGGCGGGAAGGTGATGTTGCTTTTCTAGAGCAGCTTTTGGTCGAGCATGGCGTTGGTGTCAGTATTGTTCCGCAGCTGGCGGATGTCGCCGGGCCCGTTTCCTCCAGTCGGATACGTCGTCTCCTTCAGGAAGGGTATCCAGAAAAAGCAGCGGAGCTTCTGGGGCGTAACTGGGCTATTACGGGAGAGGTCGTCAAAGGGGATCAGCGAGGGCGGCTTCTGGGCTTCCCCACGGCAAATATTGCTCTGGGTGAACATCTGGAGCCAGCCAGAGGCGTTTACGCCGTGCGGGTACAGATGCCGGATGGCAGGCTGATTCCCGGTGTGGCCAATCTTGGCCGCCGCCCAACCATTAATGATGGGCGGGAAAGTCGGCTGGAGGCACATCTGTTCGATCTGGATGAAGACCTGTACGGCCAGATACTGGGTGTAGAGCTGGTTGCTCTGCTGCGGGACGAAAAACGCTTTGCCTCCCTTGAAGAGCTGAAGACCCAGATCGCCGTTGATGCGGCACAGGCGAAGCAGGTGCTTGGCAAGACAGGGGGTTGACCGGGACGGTACCCTCTCTCCATAAGTACAGGTATTTTTATTCCGTACTGAGAGCTGGCGCACCTATCCCATGTCTGAGCCTGTAGAAAAGACCGATACCGTTTTCCGTGAGCAGCAGGAGCGTTACCGGGAGACGGTCTTCCTGCCCAAAACGTCTTTCCCCATGCGGGGCAACCTGCCTAAGCGGGAGCCGGACATGCTGGCCCACTGGGCGGAAATAGGGCTGGATAGCCGGATAGCAGAAGCTGGACGCAAAGCGGATTCCGTCTTTACACTGCATGATGGCCCCCCCTATGCCAACGGGCATATCCATATCGGCCATGCGCTCAATAAGGTGATGAAGGACGTCATCAACCGTGCCCAGCGCATGAACGGGGCAGAAGTGCGCTACATGCCGGGCTGGGACTGCCACGGTTTGCCAATCGAGTGGAAAGTCGAGGAAGAATACCGCAAGAAGGGCAAGGACAAGGATGCCGTGCCGGTTCTTCAGTTCCGTGCAGAATGTCGGGACTATGCCGCAAAATGGGTGGAAGCTCAGCGGGAGGACTTCAAGCGTCTGGGGATTCAGGCGGAGTGGGATAATCGTTATGTGACGATGGATTTCTCCTCCGAGGCACAGATTGCCGAGGAAATCGGCAAATTCTTGCTGAATGGTCGCCTTTATCGTGGGCTGCGGCCTGTCATGTGGAGTCCGGTTGAAAAGACCGCTCTGGCCGAGGCCGAAGTCGAATATCACGACATCACATCAACAACCCTGTTCGTGGCCTTCCCTAATGTGAAAGACCCGACAGAGGGGCAGCTCCTTTCTGGTGCATCGGCAGTGATCTGGACCACGACCCCGTGGACGATCCCCGTCAACCGTGCGCTCGCCGCTGGGCCGGACATCACCTACAATGTCATCCGTGTTACGGCTGTAAACGAGGATAGCCTCGTACCGGTTGATGCAAAGCTCATTATTGCCGAGGACCGTCTGGCGGACTTCCTGACTGGGGCTGGCATCAGCGGGCATGAGGTTCTGCACACTCTCCCCGGCAGCGCATTGGAAGGGGCCGTGTTCGCCCATCCGTTGCGAGGGCGTGGGTTTGATTATGACGTGCCGCTGCTGCTTGGTGAGTTCGTTACGACTGATGCTGGTACCGGGTTGGTGCATATGGCCCCTGCGCATGGGCATGACGACTTTATGCTGTGTCGTGCCCACGGTGTGGAAGTGACAGAAGAGGTCTGCGATAACGGAACCTATGTTGAGTGGATGCCGGAACTAGGGGGCATCCATGTCTTCAAGGCTACGCAGCCCGTCTGTGACCTGCTGACGCAGGCACGGGAACAGGCACAGCAGGAAAAGACTCCGGCCCGTGGTCTGATGGCCCGTGCTGAGATTGTCCATTCTTACCCACATTCATGGCGTTCCAAGAAGCCGGTGATTTTCCGGGCTACGCCACAATGGTTCATCGCGATGGAACCCCGTGAAGGGGATGAAGGCGGACCCGGCCTGCGTGAGCGGGCCTTGAAGGCTCTTGATGATATTAGCTTTGTTCCCGCCAGCTCCCGCCGCCGCTTGACAAGCATGATCGAGCAGCGGCCAGATTGGTGCATCTCCCGTCAGCGGTCGTGGGGCGTGCCGATTGCCGTGTTCGTGGAGAAACGCACCGGTGAGGTCCTGCGGGATGCGGACGTCATGGCTCGTATTGTACAGAGCTTCAGGGAGCGTGGGGCGGATGCGTGGTACGATACGGACCCCGCTGTCTATCTCGGTGAAGGTCGCAACCCGGAAGATTATGATCAGGTCTTCGATATTGTCGATGTGTGGTTCGAGAGTGGATGTAGCCATCGCTTTGTCCTGCATCAGGATGGCGTGAACTACCCGGCTGATTTGTATCTGGAAGGGTCCGACCAGCATCGTGGGTGGTTCCAGTCTTCCCTGTTGGAGAGCGTGGGGGCAGAAGGTGCGGCGTCTTACAAGGCGGTCGTGACGAATGGTTTTGTGCTAGATGGGCAGGGGCGCAAGATGTCCAAGTCCCTCGGCAACACCATCGTGCCTGATGACGTGACGAAGACACTGGGTGCGGATGTGCTGCGCCTGTGGGTTCTGAACTCTGATACTAATGAAGATCTGCGGATCAGCAAGGAGATCCTCAAGCAGCAGGGCGAACTCTATCGCCGTGTGCGGAATACGCTGCGCTGGCTGCTCGGGGCGTTGGAGGGCTTTACGGAGGCT
The DNA here is from genome assembly GCF_002003665.1 of Bombella intestini. Taxonomy (GTDB): domain Bacteria; phylum Pseudomonadota; class Alphaproteobacteria; order Acetobacterales; family Acetobacteraceae; genus Bombella; species Bombella intestini. Next base: position 43,958 of record NZ_JATM01000004.1, on the reverse strand, counting down.
GAGGCTCTGCCGCTGGGCTGGGATGATGTCTCCGCTCCGGTGGATGTCGTGCTGGACAAGCTGGTCCCAGATGAGGCCGCTCGTGCCCTGCGCCATAAAGCAACGCTGAAGGCCCGTAAGGCTCTGCCGCTGCTGGAGCAGTATATCCTGCATCGTCTGTACGAGCTGTATCAACGTGTGCAGGAGGCTGTGCAAACCCATCAGTGGAATGGCGTTTATCCGCTGCTGCATAATTTCTGTAATAACGAACTGTCGGCCTTCTATTTCGATATCCGCAAGGATGTCATCTACTGCGACCCGGCGGACTCCCATACACGCCGTGCGGCTCGGACAGTGTTGGATGTGCTGCACCGTGCCTTGACGACATGGTTGGCTCCGGCTCTGGTCTTTACGGCAGAAGAATCATGGCAGGCCCGTTTTGGTCAGGAAGGCAGTGTGCACCTAGAGCGTTTCTTCGTGCCGGAAGATGGTTGGTATGACCCTGAACTGGCTGAACGCTGGGAGAGTCTGCGCCAGATCCGCCGCCGTGTCACCACGGCTCTGGAAGGGGCACGCCGTGAGGGGATGATCGGTTCTTCGTTGGAAGCACAGGTAAAACTACCTCTGACAGCAGAAGAGCAGGTGGTGTCCGAAGGTGTGGACTGGGCAGAGCTTAGCCTTGCATCTGAGGTTCATGTTCGGGAAGGGCAGGCCGAGGATGAGGTGAAGGTCAGCCGTGCGGATGGGCAGAAATGTGCTCGTTGCTGGCGTGTCCTGCCGGATGTTGGGCAGAATGAGGATCATAGCCATCTCTGCTTGCGTTGCTTTGATGCGGTAAGTGCATGAAGTCGACTGAGACCGGAGGTACAGGGGGCGGTGCATCCTCCCCCTCTGTACCGTCTTCGCCACGGTGGCGGCTGATCGGGTTGATAACGGCTCTGGTCGTTCTGGTAGTAGATCAGGCGAGCAAGGCGTGGATTCTCTATTGGCTGGAGCTGCCAGTACGGGGCAGCGTAGCTGTGATGCCCTTCCTCAACTTCACGATGGTGTGGAACCATGCCGTGACGTTTGGCATGTTCGGCGGGCATGGGCGTTGGCTGTTCATCATCATTTCCACACTGGCGGTGCTGGGGCTGTTGGTTGTTCTGCTGCGGTCCCGCCGTCGGCTAGTCAGTCTGGCCTGTGGGGGAATTATTGGGGGTGCCATCGGCAATGTGATTGACCGCCTCCAGTATAAAGCGGTGGTGGACTTCCTGCATTTTCATGTCGGGGGTTGGTCTTGGTACGTCTTCAATATTGCGGATTCTGCTATTGTCTGTGGTGTTGGGCTGTGGCTGTTGGACTCCTTTTTGGTAGAGCGGCGTAGCCAACATGGATAAAGCGACAAGCAGCTTGCTCATTGTGGGTAGGCTCTATAGGATTGGGCATCCTTTTGTCTGTGCAGTGCGGGAACCAGTCATGCGGCTTTTTGCTCCTTCAGTTATACGTCATGGAGTCCGGTTAGGTGCTCTGGCCACGTTTGGGCTGGCGTTGGCTGGGTGCTCCGGCAGCGACGTGGCGCGGGGTTTTGGCCTTCAGCGTAGCCTGCCGGATGAATATACCGTGACGACCCGTGCACCTCTTTCTATGCCGCCATCCGAGAAGCTGGCTCTCCCCGGTGCTGCTAATGCTAACCGCCCGGATGAAAGCCCCCGTATGCAGGCGTTGGAAACGCTGGACCCGGATGTGGCTCTGCACCCCAATGAGGGGACGGACAGTAACGGTCAGAAGGCACTTGTGCAAAGTGCTACATCTGCGGCCCGCAGCCCGAATAATGCTGAGCTTGGCGATGCTGATGCCGGTTTTGTGGATAGCCTGCTCTTCTGGCGGGGTGGCCGGGCTGGTAACGTTGTGGATGGTGAGGCGGAGAACCGCCGCATCCAGAAGAATGAAGCTCTTGGGCAGAATTTCACCGAAGGGGCTACGCCGACCTTGCGGAAGGGTGGCAGCAAGTAAGGGACGGCTTGCGTCCCTGTCTTCCGGTCGGTTCTGCGTTGCCTTGTCTGAGGAGGAACCGTGGTACGGCCTGTCATCCGTCGTCTTTCCAACCATGTTGTGGACCTTATTGCAGCCGGTGAGGTCGTGGAGCGTCCCGCTGCTGCCCTCAAGGAGCTGGTGGAAAATGCTTTGGATGCTGGGGCAACCCGGCTTGAAGTCATTTTGCGAGGTGGCGGCTGCGAGCTGATTGAGGTCAGCGATAATGGCCGGGGCATGGAGGCCGAAGAGCTGCCTTTAGCCGTGGAACGGCATTGCACCTCTAAACTACCAGATGATGACCTGACCGCCATCAAGACGCTGGGATTCCGGGGGGAGGCGTTGCCTTCCATTGGGGCCAGTGCTCGCCTTTTCCTGACATCACGGACAGAGACAGCCGATACAGCGTGGGAACTTTCCGTGCAGGGCGGTATTGTCGAGGGGCCGGTACCGTCTGCTGGGGCGGTGGGTACTCGTGTTGTGGTACGGGACCTGTTCTTTGCTACACCAGCCCGCCGTAAATTTTTAAAAACGGCACGAGTGGAGGGTAACCATGCCGAGACCGTCATGCGGCGTGTGGCATTGAGCGCTCCGGATTGTGCCATTACCTTTATCATGGACGGGCGGGAGATTTTCAGCCTTCCTCCGCAGGATATCCGCCGCCGGGTTGCTAGCGTTCTTAACGTGCCGGAGGATGGCCTGCTCGCAGTGGATGAGCAGCGAGGGGCCATGCGGTTGTCCGGTTATATCTGCGGGCCGGGTGAAACGCGCCGGACGGGGAACGGGCAATTCATGCTGGTGAATCATCGCCCCGTGATGGACCCTATTTTGAGAACCGCTATACGAGTGGCCTACCGCCCTGTGATTGAGAAAGGGCGTTTCCCTGTTTTACTGCTGCATCTTCAGCTTCCGTTGGATCGGGTAGATGTAAATGTCCATCCAGCTAAGACAGAATTGCGTTTTGCGGATGAAGCCGAGGTGCGGGCCTTTGTTATTGGGGCGGTGGGGCGTGCACTGGCTCGTAGTGCTGGTGAAGGCGGTGGCATTCAAGCAGACCTTGGCATTATTGGCCGCCGAGCCTCCGCAATCGGGCAGAGGGTGCCCGGTTCCTCCTATTCTTACGATCATACGGGAGCCACTCAGACACCGCCGGTGGATTTTGGGTTTGGGACATCTGTCAGGCGGTTTCCGTCCTCATCTCCCTCACCTGTAGGGGAGCCGCTTCCTTCCATGCGGGATCAGACGCCCGTGTCTGGTTTGGAAGAAGGGCAACGCCACTATGCTGCCTCTGCGGGTTGGGACAGTACAACGGGTGAGTGTGGGGAGGTGCTACCATCTCCAGTTGAGGAGAGCCAGACGGCGCAACCTCTTGGTGTGCCAATCGGTCAGATTCACGCCACTTATATTTTGTCCATCGCCCCGGATGGGGATCTGATCCTGACGGACCAACATGCGGCGCATGAGCGTCTGACACATGAGCGTCTACGGGCCCGTTTTGCCGAGGGAACCGTGCGGGCGCAGGCCCTGCTGATGCCGGAAGTAGTGGACCTACCACATGGGTCAGCGGAGGCTCTGGCGCAGTGTGCGGAGGAGCTGGCCCGTTTTGGTCTGGAGATCGAACCATTTGGCACTGGCAGTATTCTGGTTCGTAGCCTGCCTGCGCCTTTGAGTGGCAGTGATGTGGCTGGTCTTCTGCGTGATGTAGCGGAAGAGCTTGTCCAAATGCCTGATTTGCCAGCCCGGCAGACAGATAGTTTGGACGGGCGGTTTGAGGCCATCATGGCCCGCATGGCCTGTCATGGCAGCATCCGGGCTGGGCGTATCCTCAAGCAGGAAGAAATGGAGGCCCTATTACGGGGGATGGAGCAGCACCCCCGGGCTAATACATGCCCTCATGGTCGCCCTACATGGTTAAAGCTGGATAAGGACGGGCTGGAAAAGCTCTTTGGAAGAACCAAGTAACGGTCTGGTTCTGGAAGGCTTTTTCACATTTCTTTGACAAGGAAATGGGCTGTCCTGCAGCATCTCTCTATGGTTTTCCGGGTATTGGAAGAGGTAGTATCTCCTCTTATTTCGTGGATATGACCTTTTCTTTGCAGAGCTGATCGGGAAGAAGCGGTCGGAAAGAGGATGGAATGGCCGATATTGTTGATGAGCTGAAGTCTGTTGTTGGAACCGGAAATGTCCTGACGTCAGAGAGTGCGACTTATGGGTACCGTAAAGGGTTCCGTTTTGGCGATGGCAAGGTGGAAGCCGTTGTCATTCCTAGCTCTTTGGTGGAGCTGTGGCGCATAGCAAAGTTGGCGGTGGAAGCTGGGCGTATCATCCTCATGCAGGCTTCCAACACAGGGTTAACGGGTGGTTCCACACCCGATGGTAACGATTATGACAGGCCGATTATTCTCATCAGCACACGCAGGCTGAAAGGGATTCAGCTTCTGGGTGAGGGTAAACAGGTCGTCTGCCTGCCGGGGGCGGATTTGTACGAGCTGGAGCAAATGCTGGCTCCGCTGGGGAGGGAGCCTCATTCTGTCATTGGCTCATCTTGTATCGGGGCGTCTGTCCTTGGTGGGGTAAGTAATAATTCCGGTGGTGCGTTGGTACAGCGTGGCCCAGCCTATACGGAAATGGCCCTTTATGGGCAGGTGGATGGTGAGGGTAGGCTGCATCTGGTCAATCATCTGGGTATTCGTTTCCAAAATGAGGAGGTCGCTGAATCAGTGCTGGATGCGCTGGAGCACGGCCGTTACAGCCCGGATGATGTGGACTGGTCGGGTGAACAGAAGGCCCATGATGATGATTATGTTAACCGTATCCGTCAGGTCGATGAGGCTTCGCCGGGGCGGTACAATGCCGATCCAGGCCGTCTATTCGAGGCCTCTGGCAATGCAGGTAAGCTGATTGTCTTCGCTGTGCGGTTGGATACCTTCCCTGCAGCACAGGATACGGCTGTCTTCTATATCGGCAGTAACAAGACGGATACGCTGGAGAAGGTCCGTCGCCACCTGCTGACAGCGTTTGAAGAGCTGCCGATTGCTGGCGAATATATGCACCGTGATGCTTTTGCCATTGCCGATAAATATGGCCGGGATACGGTAGCGTTGATCCGCTTTCTGGGGACGAAATATCTGCCGCTTATGTTCCGTATGAAGGCATGGGTGGATTCCTTTGCGCGACGTATTTCATGGCTGCCGGATGGTCTGAGCGACCTGCTTATGCAGTTTGGTAGTCGCTTTCTGCCTTCGCAAGTTCCGGCGCGCATGATGGATTATCATAGGAAATATGATCATCATCTCATGCTGCGTGTTTCGGGTACTTTGGCTCAGCAGGTTCGCCCGTGGTTGAAGAGCTTCTTTGCGGATGATCAGGGTGCGGAAGGGGCATTTTTTGAATGTACGACACAGGAAGGTACATTGGCCTTTCTGCATCGGTTCGCAGCGGCAGGGGCTGCCAACAGGTATGTTGCCGTTCATGGCAAGAGTACTGGTGGTATGATGGCACTAGATGTTGCGCTGCGCCGGAATGATTGGGAATGGCTGGAGCGTTTGCCGCCAGAAGTGGATGATCAGCTGGTACTGAAGCTCTATTACGGGCATTTTCTTTGCCATGTCATGCATCAGGATTATGTCGTCAAGCCCGGTGTAGACCCTATGGATGTCGAACAGCGGTTTATGTGGCCGATCTTGGATAAGCGGGGTGCCCGTTACCCGGCCGAGCATAATGTGGGCCATCTCTATCATGCACCACAGAGTATGGCCGACCATTACCGGTCACTCGACCCCTGTAACTGTCTGAACCCCGGCATTGGCCGCCAGACAAAAAAGAAGAACTGGGCCGCCGAAAGCGTCTGAAGTTAGATAGGGCCTCCTTATAGGGGAGGTCCTGCCTGCCTGCGTGGTGGGGGCGGGGTTAGAAGTCGTCTTCCGTCAGTGGGATGGGTGTCAGATGTGCAGGTAGATAGAGGGGATGTTCAGGGCGATGGCCCTTGCGGCTCAGCCGCAGGGCTGTGACTTTGTGGCCAGCTCTGAGCAGAAGTTTAGCGATCTCCGGCCCACGGTAGCGCAGCTCTTTTGCTTGCGGAGTGCCATAAGCCAGCACGATGAGATCAGCCTGTCTGGCCATTTCGAGTAAATAATGGTCCGTCTCTGGGCCTACAGGATCGGTTACCTCCAGCAGGCGTTTTTGGTCTGTGCAGCGATAGGCAAAGCTATTGCCAATAAACATCCCTCCATAGCCCCATTGTCGGCTGTAACGCTGGCATTTGGCTACAGAACGATCATCGCCATATTCCGTGGCGACAGAGGGATTCATCATGATCCACATGATGAAGGGCTTTGCCTCATCCCATGAGCGTCTGAGCGTATAGCGGTAGCAGTCACCGGGTCCGGCATAGAGGGCCGTGCTGGTGACGTCATCGGCCAAACGCAGCGGCTTGGCCGTGCCAACATGGTGTGGTGCGTGCGGCATTGCCTCTATCCTTTATGTATCAGGGGGCGTTGGGAGGGATGGTGATGCAGTCGATCGTATTGTGCAGGCGTCTGCATGCTCCGGTGGCTTGGCTATGTGTCAGGTTGATTAGACGGGCCCGGTAGAGTGTGCCTCTGACTGTATGGACAGGCATGACCTGCACAGACGCACTACCCGCAATAGGGGTGATGCGGGGGCGCAGTTGTGTCGCGACCATGAGAGCTTGTTTCTCGCCGCCATAACTTCCTAGTTGGATGGCCCAATCATGGGTTGATTCGGCCAGCATATCGGTGGCTCCTCTCCGACTAGCCGGGGCGTCAGCCAGAGGAATGGATTGGATGCGCAGCGTGTTTCTCTGCTCCTCGGGCGGGGAAGGCCGTGGTGGGGCAGAGGGCTGGGGGCGGGGCCGGGTGGTAGGCGCAGCAGACCGTGACTGAGGGCCGGAATATCCCCGTGCTGCCCATGCTGCCCGGATGTCCTGTGTTTCGGCTGTCTGCACGACCGATTCGGGTGCGGTGTCGTTATCCTCGTCCAGCGGGGAGGCTGTGTCTATCCGGCGGGAGGTCCGTGCTGTCCTGTCGTGGCGGGCCACGATGAGGTCATTGCGGGAACGCTGACGTGGCCATATCCCCATGATCTTTGGGGCAATGGCGGCCACATAATTGCGTGTCTCCCGTGGGAGGGCCCTGTTCTGGCGGAGGTAATGGTCCAGACTGCCCGGGCCGTAATTATAGGCGGCTAGAAAGCCGGGGGAGCCGTATATTTCATACATTTGGCGGATATAGGCTGTTCCGGCGAGGATGTTGTCGTGCGGGTCGTAGGGGTCTGGGCCAAGATTGTACTGGGTGCGCAGGTCATCATAAGCGGGTGGCATGATCTGCATTAGCCCCATGGCACCGGGGGTAGAGGTAATGAAATTGCCGTAACGGTCGTACAAATGCCCCCCAGATTCCTGGTGGATAACGGCCCTGATCCATTCCGTTGGAACATCGAAACGGCTTGATGCTTCATCAATATAGGGGCCCCAAGGGTCTTCGGGTGGGCCGGGCGGCGTATAGTGAGATCGAGCATGGGCCTGATAGTCTGCCTGTTCTTCTAGTACGGGCATAGTCGGACCATTGCTGCCGGTGCGTGTGGCGCAGGCTGCCAGTAAGACAGGTAGCAGCATGGCAAAACAGAGGCGGACCATACGCAGGGAAGAGGAACACGGGGCAGTGCGTATCATGAGGGCTTCCTGAACGGGAACATGCACAAAGCTTGTTTTTCTATCACGGGAGTAGAGGGAGGCAGAGAGATGTCTGGTTTTTATAAGTAAAGATCACGTTATAAAAGAGGCTTAATAGCGGGGCGGGGGATTGAAAAAGGAGGGGCAACCGGCTTACTGTGGCGCTGATTATGTTGCGGTAGAGGTGGTGTTTGGTGTTGCTGCCTATTGTAACTGGTCGTTGGTTGCATGATGGGAATTGAGGTACGAGAGCATGTCTTATGCTGCGCTGGATGCATCCCGGGTCGCCCGGGCTGCCGAGTTGGCCTTGCAGACGTTGGCCGGGGAGAAGGAAGTGTCTGAAGCGCACCAGCGTAAAACGATTCTAATCGAGCGTATTCATGCTCTTGCTAAAGCTGCGGCAGAAACAGCAGGGCAGGGGACGGTGACTCTGACTTCTGAGGAGTTCTGGCTGATCTCCAGAAATTGGTGATGAAGTATTGGCTGGAATCGAGGCGTAGTGAATGAACAATCATAGTATTTTAAGAGACTGGGCATTGGGGAGTTTTAAGGAATGAAGTGGTTTTTTGCGATTACAGAGCAAACGCTGTCCAACGACCCTGACCATGGTTTTATCGACTGTATTCGGGCTGCTGTGCAGTCGGCTCGTGAGAATACAACGCTGATTCCGCACATGGTGTTTGATGGCAATGAATGTGACTTCACACGGGAGATGCGTGCTGCGGGGGTGAATGTCATTTTCCACCGCTTGCATTTTTATGACCGCCTGCTGGAGGCGCAGCGTCGTCTCAAGCCGGAATGGCCTAATTATATCTTCACTGCTGCTGGTGCCTTCATGCGGTTGGAGCTGCCCCTGCTGGAGCAGGAGGATCAGTACGTCCTGTATACCGATTGTGACGTGATGTTCCTGAAGGACCCGCAGGTCGAGTTCTGCAAGCCGGAAATCTTTGCTGCCTGTGGGCAGTTCGGTAAGCAGGATTACTACGTGGATATGAACTCGGGTGTCATGGTGATGAACCTCGAGCGTATGCGTCGTGACCTGCCGGCAATGGTGGACTTCCTGTGCGATAACCTGGACTATGTTGCTGGGTATGATCAGGAGCTGCTGCGTATTTTCTATAATGCTCAGTGGAGCCCGCTTTCTGCTCGCTTTAATTGGAAGCCATATTGGGGCGTGGATGACCGTGCCACTATCGTGCACTTCCATGCAGCTAAGCCTCCGGCAGCACGTCATCTGCTGGATGATCCTGCTTATCGTGAGCATGACCATGTCTTCCATGCGTGGCGTCACTGGTTCTTCCAGAACCCAGCTGGCTATGGTTATTATGTCCCGCAGTGGGAGAAATATCTCGAAAAAGCCCGCCAGTCTTATCAACCCGGCGTGGTTAGCGAATTTGACGCATTGCGCATTGAGGAGTGATCTTCTCCAACGTGGTGTGAGATGTAGGAAAACCCTCCCTTGTGGAGGGTTTTTTTATAAGAGGTCAGTTAGACTCATTAGTCGCTTGTTGAGGATGGCTGTGCCAGCTTTTCGGTATGCTCAGTCGAAGCGGGTGTGCGTATATGGCGTTCCAGCCAGCGGCCAAGGGGGCGGGCTATAGCCGGGCCTAGTGTGATGACGGCCAACATGCGGGCTGTTTGCATAGCGATAATAAAGGGCAGTGCAATAGGAATATTGGCACTGATGACGATGATAGTATCTAGTCCGCCCGGACTTGTGGCTAGGTAGGCACTAAGGAGATCAATATGGGCGAAATGGGCTACGGGAAGGGCCAGTAAGGCACAGCTGGCGATGAGCGTTGCCGAGGATAGAGCAACGGCTGGGATGGATCGCAATGCATAGCGTAGGATGGGGGCTGTAAAGCGCAGACCAATGGACCAGCCTATGGTCAAATAGGCTGGGATGCGGATCCAGAATGGTGCGCTGATCTGGAATAAGCCGCTCAATTGGGCAACAGCACCAGTTAGTATGGTGAGTAACAGCGTAGCAGCAGGTGAGCGCAGCTTTAACCCTACTAGCGTGCTAACGGCGATCAGAATCAGTGTAGGTAGAAGGTCTCCCCGGACCGGCATAGGCATATGGGAGGGGTGGCTTGTGCGTATGACGATCCAGGAGACCAGGGACGTGGCAACAGCGACCATGATGACCCTGAAATAGAGCATGAAGGCTGTCAGCCTTGTATCGGCCCCAAACGCCCCGCAGAGCATAACCATGGTGGAGGCTGCTCCCGGTGACGTCCCCCAAAGGGCTGTCGTCCCGGGCATGACCCCAAACCAGGCCAGACAGGCCCCTGTGGTAAAACTAACAAAAATGACGGACAGGACACTGAAAAGAACCAGTATCCAGTGAGACATGATGTGATGGAGAACAGAAAATGTCAGGCTATTGACGACCACACAGGCCAGAATGGCCTGCGCCATGGTGAAGAAAACGGGCTTTATGGTAACGCCCCGATTTTTGACAGACATGATAATGCCTGCCGCCATCGGCCCCAACATCATGCCTGCCGTTAGGTGCAGCATTAGGAAGAGGCCTGAAATCAGAGCAGAAAAAAAGAGCAGCCCTAACCAGCGTACCCCGTAGGACCGCCAAGAAGGTGACGAGAGGGTCACACGCCCCGCCCCTGCTTAGCTGTTCCTGTCATCAGGGGCTCCGGAGGGTTCACTGTCTGAAGGCTTTTTGCGGAAAGCCGCCAGACTGACAACCTCTGCCCCTTCGTGGCTCTGGCTGTGGCTTGCCGTCCCCTCAGGCCCCTGTGTTGTGGCTTCTGTTTTGGGTTCCTCGGTCAGCGGGCGAAGTGTGTGGACTTCTGCCACAGTGGCATCGTTCTCTTCTTCGTATGCACTGTTGTCTGCCACATCGGGACGGGCGGTAAAATGCATGACAAGGTGGACATGTGGGTCTGCAAAAGCCGTGATAGCCTTGAGGGGGATATGCAACGTGCTGGGAATCCCCCCAAAAGATAGCCCGACAGAGAAGGTGCGGGCTGTGTGGTCTATTGTGAGATTCTGGAACTGATGTTGCAGAACGATGGTCATTTCTTCCGGGTAGCGTTCCTTCAGGCGGGAGGGGATATCCACCCCCGGAACGTTGGTGCGAAATGTCATGTAGAAGTGGTGATCCCCGGGGAGGCCATGTTCGCTGACATGGTCCAGTGCCTTGAGCATGACGGCACGCTGGGCTTCTTCCATCCAGCGATCGTAAGGGAGGAGACTGGTTGGCATGGAAGGATCAAAACCGTCGGAACCGTTGGTATCGTCACTCATGGAGCAGCACCATCACCTGTTACATCTGGAAAATCCCCTCAGATGTGCGACAGGCTGCGTGAAATCGCAAGGGGCCGCATGCATATTTTCAAAGTTGGTATTTTATTGGGGAAAAGTGTTTCAGAAAAGAAACAGGTGGGGGGGCTTCTGTTGCCCGGTGCACCCCCCGAACCGCGCTTATCGCTTATGCAGCAACAGCGAGCACCTCAGAGTTATCGTTGGCACTTGTAAAGTCAGCCCGATGACGGCGGAACAATACCGGGCAAAAAGTAGATCTTTACCATGCGTGTCGAGCCTGTTTCGTCCCCATAGCGTCAGCCCGTAAGGCTGATGGTGGAGACGCCGGGCACTGCCCCCGGGTCCACAACACTTATTTCATCTACCGTTTATCGCCATAGCCAAGGTCGAAACCTCCGGCACCGAGAGATATAGGCAGCTTTGCTTGAGATGGCAAGGGAATGGCATCCTCTTATGTCCCCTTATGTCATTGGTGACAGATGTGGTCACATTGGCTACATCAGTGGCCAAGGGAAGCGGAGAGTTGTACCGGCCGCTTCTTATGGATAGTCCGGCATAGCCAAACGAGCGGGAGAGACAGTCATGGCCCTGACAGACGAGCAGCGTTCCGAGATAGAGGCCGTGCGTGCCGCCCCTCATCAGACAGTGCGGCCAACGGTCCCGGCTATGGAGGCACTTCTCTTCGAGCCATTCCCTCTGTTGGATCATGGATTCATCCGTGTTGTGGATTATATGGGGGGCGATTCGGCTGTTGTGCAGGCTGCCCGCGTTTCCTACGGCAAGGGTACCAAGAAGACATCAGAGGATGCCGGGTTGATCCGCTATTTGATGCGGCATCGTCACTCCACACCATTCGAGATGTGCGAGATCAAGTTTCACGTGAAACTGCCACTTTTTGTTGCTCGGCAGTGGATTCGCCATCGCATGGCAAGTGTGAATGAATATTCTGCCCGTTATTCTGTTCTGGATAAGGAATTCTATCTGCCTGATGCCACGCAGATTGCTGCACAGAGCAAAGTCAACAATCAGGGGCGGGGTGAGACGCTGAGCCCAGAAACGGCTGCAGAGGTATTGTCCATCCTCCAGCGTGATGCTCTGCAATGTTATGGTGATTACGAACGGATGCTCGACCCGGAAGGTCTGGGTGTGGCCCGTGAACTGGCCCGCATCAATCTGACACTCAATGCCTATACGCAGTGGTACTGGAAGATTGACCTGCATAATCTGATGCATTTTCTGGCACTGCGGTCTGACCCTCATGCCCAGTATGAAATCCGTGTTTACGCCCAGAAAATGATCGAGATTCTCAAGGCATGGGTGCCGCATACAGCGCAGGCTTTTGAGGAGTATCGCCTCGGGGCTTACAGTTTCTCCGCTGGGATGTTGAAAGTGCTTCGCCGCCGCCTTGCTGGAGAGAGTGTCACGCAGGAGACATCCGGCCTGACAAAGCGGGAATGGACAGAGATGCAGGCCGTTCTGGAAGGCTGAATCGTGTCAGGCTCCAATCATTTTCTGGATGAGGAAGACCGGCCCGCTGGTCCTGTCCGGGATTCAGCCGCATTGTTGGAAGAGGGGCGACGCTTTCAGGTAGAGACGGGTATTCCGTCTCTTCTGGGGCATAAGCCCCGTTTTCTACCGTGGGTTCTGTTGGCGGTTGTGCTTATGCTTGTATCTTTAGGGATAGAGCTTTTTTGGCCTTTACCGGGGAGTCATGGCCCGTTGCCCGCCTGTAAGCAGGTGTCAACTGGGACAGTTTCCTGCCAGAACGTGCCAGAACAGAATACGATAACACCCGCACGATAGTGGAGAGGGGGCAGGACTGCCCCCTGCCTCATGAGGGGCGAGCGATGCTGCGTCCTCGGGCCCCCAGAATGTGGAAACAGTCTGTCAGGCGTTGGGTGAAACGATCCTCTCCGGCCTTCATCCAACAGCGAATATCGTAGGATTTTTTGAGTGGACGCCCCGTGAGTGGGGACACCTGATGGGTGAAGGCTTCTTCATGGTTTCGGATATAGTGGGCAATGCCCTGTGCGTAGGCAAACTGCGTATCCGTATCAATGTTGAACTTGAAGACACCAAAGTTGATGGCTTGTCTGATGGCCGTTTCTTCCGACCCTGACCCTCCATGAAAAACCAGCGGGATGGGGTTAGGGCCTGTATGGAGTCGCTCTGCTACGAGTGCTTGAGACGCACGTAGGATTTCCGGACGGAGGCAGACATTACCGGGCGCATAGACTCCATGAATATTCCCGAAGGAGGCGGCGATGGAGAGCATTCCCAGAGGGGACAGGGTTTTCCAAGCGGTCAGGACATCTTCCGGGTTGGTGTAGAGGGAAGGGTTGCAGCTTGGGTTTCCGTCATGCAGTTCCTGCCCGATGCCATCTTCCTCCCCACCTGTCATTCCGAGTTCAATTTCGAGGCCAATCCCCAGAGGGGATAGCTTGCCCATCAGAGTAGAGGCTGCGGCAATGTTATCGGCGAGTGGCTCGGTCGATAGGTCGAGCATGTGGGAGGAAAATAGAGGGCGGCCTGTTTGCGCATAGTGGCGGCGGCTTTCCTCCACAAGGCCGTCAATCCAGCCCAGTAAGGGGCGGTTAGCATGGTCTGTATGCAGAATAACTGCCACACCATAATGGCGGGCCAGAAGATGGACATGCTGCGCCAGAGCCGTGGCCCCTAGAATGCGGGCTTGCTGTTCGTCAGGCAGGGCCTGCCCCGCATAGAAGCGAGCGCCGCCGGCGGAAATCTGGATGACAATATCAGCCTTGTTCTCTCGTGCCGCTGCGAGGGCAGCATTGGCAGTGGAGGAGGAGCTGACATTGACAGCCGGCAGGGCATAGCCCCCTTTACGGCAGGCCTGAAGCAGGGCCCGGTAGGTATCCCCACTCACAACACCCGGTGGAATGGCTGGCGCACGGACGACAGAAGGGGCGGGTGTAGAGGACATCATGGAGCTTCTCAGGATGTGGGGTATGGTAGAAGGGGACTGACCGTAGCAGAGATAGCCTGTTCTGCTAGTCTGATATACATATCGTCTGAAAATAGGACTATAAAGGTCCAAAAGTAAGTGAGTTGCGTTAAAGGGTGCTCATTTTATTGGGTATCTGATAAGAGAGGCGTTTATGACACAGAGTGATCTCATGATGATAGAAACTGAAGATACTCCCAACCCGGCAACACTGAAATTTTTGCCGGGCCGTGATGTGACGGGGGGGCGTCCGCCTGTCGATTTTGCGGAGGCAGGTGTTGTGGCGGGGCGTTCTGCTCTGGCGGATGCCCTTTTCAGCATGACTGACGTAAAGCGCGTTTTTCTGGGGAGTGACTTCGTCTCTGTCACAAAGGATGATGGAGCCGATTGGGATGCTCTGCGCCCTCAGATACTGGTAGCCCTGACGGATTTCTTCAAAAGTGGAAAGCCCGTTCTGGCAGAGAATATCGCCGCACCAGAGGCTGATATTTTCCCCGAGGACAGCGAAGTCGTAGCCCGGGTGAAGGAACTGCTGGATACACGGGTGCGCCCAGCTGTGGCTAGTGATGGTGGGGATATTGTTTTCCGTGGTTATCGGGAAGGTGTCGTCTATCTTAGCATGCAGGGGGCCTGTTCTGGCTGTCCTTCTTCCAGAGCGACATTGCGTCACGGTGTGGAGAACATGCTCCGTCACTACATCCCGGAGGTGACGGCAGTTGAACCTGTAGAGGAGTAAGAGCCGATGACAGCATCACCAGCCCCGGAAGGGCAGCAGGTCGACAAGCGGGTGGAGGAAGAGGCCACTAGCCCTGTTTTGGCCGAGGAGCTTTTTATGCGCTGCCGCACGGCGGAAAGTTTTTCCGACCGTCCCGTGGGTGAGGATGTGTTGTACCGTCTGTATGACATGCTCAGGATGGGGCCAACATCGGGCAACTGTTCCCCTGCCCGTTTTGCTTTCCTAAAAACAGAAGAAGCCCGTCAGAAAATCCGTCCGGCTTTGTCTTTAGGGAATGTCGAGCTGGCCATGTCTGCGCCGGTGCTGGTGATTGTTTGTTACGACCCGCTATTTTTCGAAAAGTTCGAAACACTCAATCCCATGCCCGGTCTGCGGGATTGGTTTGCCGCTGATGTGGGGCTGAGTGATGAGACAGCCTTCCGTAACGGAACATTGCAGGGGGCTTATCTCATCATGGCGGCTCGGGCGTTGGGGCTGGCTGTGCGGCCCATGTCGGGTTTTGATGCTGTGATGGTGGAAGAAGAATATCTCCGCAAGCAAGGTTGGCGGGCTAATTTCCTCGTGGCGTTGGGGTATCCGGAGGGGGATGTGTCCTCACCCCGTGCACCCCGCCTACCGCATGAGGAGGCCTGCCTGTGGCTGTAAAGCCGGAGCGGTGCCTTGTCATGAACGGGGCTGGAGCAGGGCGAGGGCAGAGTAATCTGATCGCTCTGCTGGAGCGTGGTCTTGTTGTGGATGAGCAGGTGCTCTCTGGTCGGGGAGCTTCGGAGCGTTTTGCCCCTACTGTGCAGGCGATGTTGACACGGGCGGGGTGGGATGCCCCACCAGAGCTGGTTGCCGCTGTGGTAGGGCCCGGCTCGTTCACGGGGTTACGGGCGTCTCTTTCTCTTGCTGCTGGGCTTGTTCGGGGCTGGGGCTGTCGAGGTGTTGGGGTACGACTTGGAGATGCCTTGCGGGCCACCATGCAGCAAGAAGAAGCAACCATTCTGTGTCTGGCCCGTCGGGGGCGCATTTTTGTGGATCCGCCCGTCTATGATGCCTATGCCCTGCCCGTGAAGCAGATTCAGCCGGGGAGTTGGGCAGCCGTAGCGGGTGATGCTGTTTATGGCGATGATGCCCTGCCAGAGTTGAGCGAGTCGGCAGGGGGTGATGTGCTGGGCCGTGAGGTGGTGCGTTTGCCCTATGCCGCCCCAACGGCTGAGGGTATTTTTCGGGCCGCTTGCCGAAGTAGTGAGAGTGGTTCGGTTCGAGCTTATGCGCTTGAGCCTCTTTATGTGGACCCTCCAGAGGCAAAACCTCCAGCAGGTGGTCTAAGACCGACTCCACGCTGAGGCTCGGTATGGATTGTCAGCGTAAGACGGCTCACATGGCACAGAGTGCAGGGACTGGGCGGTCGGGAACATCAGGTATTGAGCTATCTGCCGTAGGGTTGGAGGCGGCTCGTCTTCTGTCGGTGCTGCATCATGCTGCTTTTCTAGGGCGAGAGCCTTGGGATGAGACCGCCATCGGGCAGATTCTAGCACTGCAGGGTGTGGAAGCTTGGCTGGCCTGTGTACAGGGTAGTTCGAGCGAGCAAGGAATGGTGCCCGTAGGGTTTATCATTAGCCGTTATGTCATGGATGAAGGCGAGATATTGTCTTTGGGTGTTCATCCAGACTGGCAGCGGCGGGGGATTGCACGCAGTCTTCTGGCCCATGTCGTCAAGAGAGCCCAGCAGAATAAGGCCACTTTATTTTTGGAAGTGCGGTTTAGTAATGAAGCGGCCTTCGGTCTATATGGCCAATTTGGCTTCCAGCAAGTAGCAGTCCGCCGCCGTTATTACGAGGATGGTGAGGATGCCCGGCTTCTGCGGTGGTCTCCCGGATGAGGGAGACTATTGTCTCTGTGTCTTGTGATGCCGGGAATATGTTGTGTAATTATGGAATGGCTTCTTGATAAGTGCATGGTCTTTCTGCATAGCTAGACTGTAATGGTATGTGGTATCATAAAAGATATTATATATTTTTATGTTTCTGTAACATCTTATATTTAAATAATCATGCAATGGACTGTATTGTGGTGGAAATTCTTTGAATGGAGAATATTTCATATAAAACAGTATGATATATGAGGCGGAAATTCATTTTTGAATGGAATATGTTGTTATTTAACCTATTGATAATGGAGGCAATTCCTCCATGTAGTATCATTATGCTGGAAAGATTTCTGTTTGTGTGAGGGAATTTCTTATCTTATCAATAAGTGTTTACTATTACAGAAACTGTTTTTCTTGTTGTCTTTCTCTACAATCCGTTATAGGTCGAACTAAATTTCTTGGGAGATAGGTTTTTTATGTCGTCTGAGACAGAAACACAGGCTCTGCGCCAACTGACAGCACAGATCGTCACAGCATATGTGAGCAGTCACGATGTCGCTGCAGAAGCTCTGCCCGATTTGGTCCGCTCAGTGCATGGGGCTCTTGCTGATGCTGGTGTCGCCGCTGAGGCTGAGCCAGAGAAGCCGGTACCGGCGGTGCCCCCTCGCAAGTCGGTCTTCCCCGACTACATCATCTGCTTGGAAGATGGTAAAAAACTGAAGCTTCTGCGCCGTCATCTTAAAACAGCTTATAACATGACCCCGCAGGAATATCGTGAACGCTGGGGCCTGCCGCCGGAATACCCAATGGTTGCACCCAATTATGCTAATCATCGGTCTTCTCTTGCACGGCGCATCGGGCTAGGCCGCCGCCGTGAGACTAGCGAACCATCCTAAAATTGTCAGATACTGCCCCTAGGGGCAGGGATGACTACATTTGTAAATAGGGGAGGGTGCGTTTCGTATTATGATGTGGATTGGACAAACCACATCATAATCGGATAGATCATCAATATGGTGATGAGCACAAAAAAAATGGGGCGCGATAGTGCTGCGTCTGGGGAGGCGGTAGGTGATTCTCCTATCGCACGTCTCTGCGTTAAGCATGGTCTGAAAATGACCGGGCAGCGGCGGGTTATTGCCCGTGTTCTTTCCGAGGCGGAAGATCACCCGGACGTGGAGGAGCTGTATCGCAGGGCCTCGGAGTTGGACAGCCGCATTTCCGTTGCTACCGTTTACCGGACGGTCCGTCTGCTGGAAGAAAAAGGGATTCTGGAGCGTCGGGATTTTGGCGGGGGCCGTGCCCGCTATGAAGCCAGCGAGAATGGACATCATTATCATTTGATTGATATTGATAGCGGTAATGTTATTGAATTTGAGAATGATGAGCTGGTCGGCCTGCTGGCAAAGATTGCAGCCGAGCTGGGGTTTGACCTCATGTCCCACCGTGCAGAGCTTTTTGGGCGTCGCACGGCATCGGACAGGAAGAAAGACACCACATCAGGGAAGACTGATGATGGGAGCAAGTCCAACCCATCAGGCCGGGCATAGGGAGTAATTGATTTCGTATGACCGGGAAGAGGCCGTCAGATATCACTGGGGATGCATGCATCACCTCCTGCAACGTAGAAGAGGTGGAAAAGGGGGATTTTGTCAGCAGCGAGAAAACGCAGCGGCAAATGGACACCTTGGCAACCCTTGCCTTGAATCGTGAAGGCGGTTTTCAGGAGCTGCGTGGCGGTAGTTTGGGTGTGCGCCTTGCCACAACGGAGGAAGAGATCCGTGCGGCGCAGGCTCTGCGTTATCGTGTGTTCTTTGATGAGATGGGTGCTCATCCTAGCGAGGAGGCTTTGCGGACCCGTCTGGACTCAGACAAGTTCGATGAGATCGCAGATCATCTTCTGGTCGTAGATCACGCTCTTGGCAGTGGTGGTGCCAGTGTGGTGGGGACGTATCGTCTGTTACGTTCCGATTCGCTGGGTGAAGGTGGTCGTTTTTATACGGCAGATGAATATGACATTTCTTGCCTGACTGATTTCTCAGGGCGCTTGCTTGAAGTTGGCCGGTCCTGCGTGGCGCGGGATTATCGTGGCCGTGCCGCTATGCAGCTCCTTTGGCGGGGGATTGCGTCCTATATCTTCCTGCATAGGATAGACGTGCTCTTTGGTTGTGCCAGCTTGCATGGCACATCTCCAGATACCATGAGTGATGAGCTGACATGGCTCTATCATAACCATCTGGCGCCGCCTGCTTTGCGTGTTCGTGCATTGCCGGAGCGTTATGTTGATATGTGTCGGGTTGATCCCGCCACGTTGGATCGCCGCACCTGCATCAATAAGTTGCCACCGCTTATCAAGGGGTATCTGCGCCTTGGTGGTTATGTAGGGGATGGTGCTGTAGTGGATGAGCAGTTCAACACTACCGATGTGGCCGTACTCGTTAAAAGCGAGCTTCTGGCGGATAAATACTATCGTCACTATGAGCGCCGCCTAAAGGATGCGCTAGATTAGAAGGTCTGGTCATGGAGATGAAGGCGTTGTGCTTCCTTCTGCGGCAAGGAGGGTGGCGCAGTACCGTCTTCATGCTGATACTAGGTGGGCTAGCTGCGCTGGCTCTACCGCCCCTTTGTCTTGTACCAGTCCTGCCTCTGGTGCTGGGTATCTTCTATCAGGCTGTCTGTGTAGCCCCTAATCACCGATCCGCTGCCCTAAGGGGCTTTCTTTTCGGGATGGGGTATTACACAGCGGGCCTATATTGGCTGACAAATGCGATCCTAACCCGCGTGCATGAGTTTTGGTGGGTGGTGCCTTTTGCCTCCCCCGGTGTTGCACTGCTGATTGCCCCCCTCATAATGGTTCCGGCTGTATTGTGTCGTCTTGTTCCCGCAGGTTGGCCACGGGTGTTGATGTTTGCTGGAAGCTGGACTCTGGCTGATATGGCCCGGGTTTTTTATTTTTCTGGTTTTCCGTGGAATCCTCTGGGCAGTGCGCTGGAGGTACCGGGTTGGTTGGGGGATTGGCTCATTCAGCCAGCATCCCTGATCGGCGTGGATGGTCTGACATTGATGCTGGTTTTGGCTTCGCTGGCTCTTTGGCAGGGGCGGCGGGCTGTGTTGGCTGTTGGCGTCTGTGCGGCTCTTTGGTGTGGATGGGGGGCATGGCGTGCCGAGCATGAGGCTGTCCTGCCGGGGCATATCAATCCGGTTGCTGTGATTGTTCAAGGAAATGTCACAGAGAATGAAGTGCTGGAGCGGGACAGTGCCGTGTCCCAGTTTCGGTCTTACCTTGAGCTAACAGCGCAGGGTGTAAAGCAGGCGCAGCATCTGTTGCCGGGCCGTCCTGTTGTCGTCATCTGGCCGGAGTCGGCTTTCCCCGGCCTTCTGGATGAGGAGGGAGTGGCACGTCAGATGATTGCTGATGCAGCAGCTGGTGCCCCGGTGCTGCTTGGGTCGGATAGGCGGGCTGATGGGGTAGGTCGCTGGTATAATAGCTTGATGGCGCTTGCCCCGGACGGCCAGATAGAGGCTATTTATGATAAAAGCCGTCTGGTTCCATTCGGAGAATATGACCCGTGGATCATACCATTTCATCTGCTTCCAGCCGAAGTGGTACCGGGGCCGGGCCTTCAAACGTGGAACTTGCCGCAGATTGGCCGTGTCGGCCCCATGGTTTGTTATGAGATCGTTTTTTCTGGCAGTGTCGTTGCTCCGGGTGTACGGCCCGATTGGTTGCTGACGATCTCTAATGATGCTTGGTATGGCAATAGTGCTGGGCCACGGCAGCATTTGGCTACGGGGCGTTTGCGGGCAGTAGAAGAAGGACTGCCTGTTGTCTTTGCTAATAACCGTGGTGTGTCTGCTATTTATGATGCCCGGGGCAAGGAAATGGGGCGGACAGAATGGGGCAGAGCGCAAGTGCTTATTCGCCCGCTGCCCGGGCCTGAGGCAGCGACTCCATTCGCCATGATAGGGCGTTGGATACCGTGCCTGATGTCCATTTTGTTGGTGGGGGGAGCCCTCACGAGATGGCGGAGAGCCAAGGCAGATACATAAGGACGGTCTTATGTCATGGAAAAAGATAATTTATTGTTAACCACTATGGATGAATAGTAGAACTTTTCGACTTGTTTCTATTTGAAGGTGTGGGATTGATGACAGAGCTGGCGTCGTTTGTCGATGCACATGTAGGCAGACGGATTCGACTCCTTCGGGGGTTACGGAAATATTCGCAGGAGAAATTGGCCAAGGCACTTGGGATCACTTTCCAGCAAGTGCAGAAATATG
The DNA here is from genome assembly GCF_002003665.1 of Bombella intestini. Lineage (GTDB taxonomy): Bacteria > Pseudomonadota > Alphaproteobacteria > Acetobacterales > Acetobacteraceae > Bombella > Bombella intestini. Next base: position 23,149 of record NZ_JATM01000004.1, on the reverse strand, counting down.
AGCGTGGGGTAAATCGTGTTGGTGCTGGGCGTCTGTATGAGTTGGCCCAGATTTTGGAAGTACCTGTTGGTTTCTTTTTTGATGAGCTGGAAGGCTTTGGTAGTTCAGATGTCAGGATGGGAAGACTGCATGAAAGGCAGGCCCCTTTCCAGAAGAGTAAGGGCAGCAGTGAAAAGACGTCCAGCGAAACGCCAGATAAAAAAGATGGCGGGATCGAACTCTTGATGCTGCCAGAAACTCTGGAGCTGGCACGTGCCTATTACAGCATCAGTGATGAGAAGATTCGTCAGCAGTTGATGAACTTTATTCGGGATGTAGCAGAACGCTCTTCTTGATCCAGAGTGCCGGGGAGGTGTTTACTCCCGCCGTAAGACTGCATCATTTAGAAATGAGCTGAAGCGTCCGGCTCTGTAAGCATTGCGGAGTGCCTCTTCGTCATATTCCTGTTTTACCCAGTCGAGGAATGGAAGACGCCCCTCTGCCGTTTTTTGGTAAAGCTGGAAAAAAGCATCCAGAATCCCTGTGCGGGACCGCCGGAAGTGCAGAAAACGCCAGTGCAGGTGGTTGAGGGCTTCTTCGGCTGTGCCGCCTTCGAATAGAATGACGAGCCCACTGGCTAGACCGGCTCTATCCGCCCCGGATTTGCAATGCAACAACAGGGGAAAGCGGGCTTCAGTATACAGCTGATGAAAGCGGAGAATGCGGTCTTTATGGGGTGCATTGCGGCTTTCGAAAGCCATGTCGAGATAGGGGAGACCCAGTTTCTGGCAGGCCTCACGTCCTAGGGCATCGGCCCCACATTGTCGGTGCCCACGGAGATTGATGACCATGACTAGCCCCAGAGTCCGACGCCAGCGGCGCAGACGGCCCGGTGTGGGGTGATTGCTGCGCCAGACACGTTTTGGCACGACAGGGGACAGATTCGTCCAGACCAGCCGGAAGATGGCATGATCGACAAAGAGGCCATCATACCACGCACGAAGCCTCTGTATGGGGGAGGAAAGGGTGCCTTTGAACATGCCCGTTCTTTTCACGGCTACGGGTCTTCGTCAATCGTACAGAAGTGCTATAGGGTGGAGGTCATGAGGCTGTCTTTTCCCCCTGTCCTGTTTGTTCGTCCGGTCTTCCGGGCTATGTCGGCCTGTGTGTTGGGCTGTGTCCTTCTGGCAGGTTGTGCGGCGGAAGAGGACGAGGATGCCCCCGTGCATCATTTGCCCAAAGCGGACATGAGAGAGGCCTACCCTAAAAAACCGTTCCGAGAGCTTCATCACCCCATGCCACCTTATTCAGGAGGAATGGTACCGATGGTGCAGTCCATTCAGCCAACACCAGATGAAATTTCAGGCCGTACCGTTCATACGCGGGAGGGAAGCAACGGTGGAGGGGATGATCTGCCTCATTTCCCGGCACAGACACATACCGAAGCCTCCTACGGTGCGCCTCCGACCCAGCAGAAATAAAGGGAAGAGCTATTTGGTAGGAGGCGAGCAACGGGAAAAGGTTTTAGTCTTCCAGTGTTGCGGCCTGCTCTGGCAGCATGACGGGAATACCATCATGCACAGGGAAGGCTAGTCCGGCCTGGGGGCTGATGATGCTGTTGCTGGCCGGGTCATAGCGGACAGGCCCTTTTGTGATGGGGCAGACAAGGCGGGCCAGAAGTTCGGGAGAAGGGGCTGTGTTGGTCATGATGGCCTTTTCATGCGGGCTGATGTGGTGGGAGCAAGCATAAAACGCTCGAAGGTGAGGGGCCAGCCTTATGTGAAGGCCCTTTCATCCTCTATGGGGCTTGCCAGCTAGCCTAGCGGGATAGTTCATCCAAGAGCAGGCTGGCCCGTTCCGTCAGGTCTGGGCATTCTAGAAGTTTCTGTTTCACATCGGCTGGGAATGGCAGGAGCATGGTCAGCATTGAAAGCAATGTGTCATCATCCAGTTTTTTCAGGTTGTCCCAGTTAATGGGAATAGCGTGGCGTTCGTTGTAATATTGGAGAACCGTGGCAAAGTCCTTGCGGTCGAGATTAAGGGACGGGCTCTCCAGAAGATCGTGAGAGAATGGCATCGTGTTGATGCGTCCTTCCCGCCAGCCTCGATCTGTCAGTTGGTCTTGTAACAAGCGGAACCGGCAAACTCCTGTAAGAGTGATGAAAAACTGCCCGCTTTCTTGCTCCATGAAGGAGGTAACACGCCCAAGGGTTCCGACTGATTCCAGCGGGGGATTCATGTCGCCGTAGCAGGCGGCCTCGGAGGGCTGGATGATGCCGATGAGGCGATGTTGGGTGAGGCAGTCTTCCAGAAGGGTCAGATAGCGGGGCTCGAAGATGGTCAGGGGCAGTTGCCCCTGTGGTAGAAGGATCGTCCCTGCCAGTGGTAGCAGCCCAATACGGGGCGGAAGGTCCGCCAGTGTCATGTCTGTTAAGGCCGGGATGCGGCGTCTGGTGTCAGAGGGCGCACCACGGGTGGCGTTGTGTGTATCAGGCATGGGATATGTCCTCCAGTAGGGCGGGCAGGGACCGCATCATGGATGAACCATTTCCCTGCATATGGTCGTTTTTTACGGCTGATTGGTTATGAGAAAAGTAAGGAGGACAGTTTGCGTCGGGCCGCCAATGTGGCGGGGTCTGTCATGCCCCAAGCTTCAAAGAATTTTAGGAGCTCGGCTTTCGCAGTTTGCCCGGTGGTGCTGTCCTTATCCTCGGCGATGATGCCTAGCAGTAGTTCGGCGGCATCTTCCCGCTGTCCTGTGCCGTTTAGGGCTTTGGCCAGCTCTGTTTTCAGTTCTGCATCATGCGGGGATTGATCCAGTTTCTGGCGGATATCATCAATCTTTTCCGCATGCTCCCGGCCCTCCTGATAGAGTTTCAGGCTACTTAGGGCACTGACAATGAGAGGATCGTTGTTGATGCCTTCCGGAATCTGGGAAGCAGCTTCTTCTGCGCCTTCTATGTCATCCATAGCGATCATGCAGCGGATCAGCCCGGCCCAACCGGCAGCATTTTCTGGCTCGCTTTCCAACACCCCAGCATAGAGGTTGATTGCCTCGGCCAGTTCTCCAGCATGCAATGCAGAATCGGCATTCTTGAGCTGCTCTGCAACGGGCATGGCTTGCCCGCTGTCTTTTAGAAGCTGCTCAATAAAGGATCTGATCTTATTTTCCGGCTGCACACCCTGGAAGAGGTCACGCACCTGCCCCTGCCAGAAGGCGACCACTGTGGGGGTTGCTTGTAGAGGTAATCCCATCTGAAGAAGCTGCGCTATCAGTGTCCGGTTGGCCGTTACATCCAGCCGTGTCAGCTTCACCCGCCCCTCTGTAGCGCGGACGGTTTTCTCCAGAATAGGGGTTAGCTGTTGGCATGTAGCTGAAGAGGGGGACCAGAACTCCACCAGTACTGGCACTGTCTTGCTGGCCTCGACAACGAGCTTCATGAAGCTGGACTGATCCACCTCCTGCGCAGGTGATGTCCTGTCGGGGGAGAAAAGAGTGTCTGTCATTGTTGGAGAACCTCTAGCGGCTGGAGAGTGAGAGGGCTGTGCGGTGTTGTATTACCGCTCCTCTAGTCAAGATTGTTTCGTTATCGGGCAGTGGCAAGGGGGCGGATGGAAAGAGCTGTAGAACCTTCAAAAAAGGAAAATAAAATGCAGAAGGGGGATTGCATCAAGGTCCACTTTGGGGCATAAGCCTCCCACCGACAGCGTGCGGGCGTAGCTCAGGGGTAGAGCACAACCTTGCCAAGGTTGGGGTCGAGGGTTCGAATCCCTTCGCCCGCTCCAGATTTCAAACTCTGGAGAGCTGCTGGTAAAAATGTGATGCGGGCGTAGCTCAGGGGTAGAGCACAACCTTGCCAAGGTTGGGGTCGAGGGTTCGAATCCCTTCGCCCGCTCCAGATTAACGGAAGAGCCACTTTGTCAGTTAAGACGGAGTGGTTTTTTTGTATCTGCTGTTTTCTATTCCGTGGAATGGATACAAAAAACGGGCAGTCCCCCTGTGAGGAACTGCCCGCTGTCTCGTTATGGAGACTTATTTCTTTGCTGCGGCAATAGCGGCTTCGATAACCTTGCCAGCCTCGGCCTTATCGCCCCAACCGGAGACTTTCACCCACTTGTTGGGTTCGAGGTCCTTGTAACGCTCGAAGAAGTGAGCAATGGCCTTCAGTGTGATTTCAGGCAGCTGGTTGAGAGAGTCGATTTTGCTGAACTGTGGATGAATCTTGTCGTGCGGCACGCAGATCAGCTTTTCATCCTGTCCGCTCTCGTCTTCCATCTTCAGCACGCCAATCGGGCGGGAACGGATGACACTGCCGGGGAGGACATCAGCCGGTGTTAGTACCAGAGCATCCACCGGGTCACCATCGGCGGCCAGCGTGTTGGGGATGAAGCCATAAGCAGCCGGATAGGCCATAGGTGTGAAGAGGAAACGGTCCACAAAAACGGCACCGCTGTCTTTGTCCACTTCGTACTTGACCTGAGAACCCTGCGGAATCTCAATTACGACATTGATGTCATTCGGCACGTCCTTGCCGGAAGAAATCTTGGTAACATCCATCGTCTGTTCCATCCGTGTCTATGATGATGTGATGGGCGTATTCATAATGGATAGACCCTGTTTTGTATATGTGTATCGCTTTACTGCCCGCCCCGCTGGGCGGGCCATTAGCTGGGGGTGCCATAAAGAAAGAGATAATATTTGCCCGAGACATCGTAGTTTTTGCTCTATAGGGCTTGAAAAAAAATTGCGTATGAGCGATGTGGCGGAATGTCTGTGCGCCTGTAGCTCAATTGGTTAGAGCTGGCCGCTCATAACGGCTAGGTTGCGGGTTCGAGTCCTGCCGGGCGCAGGTGACGCCTCCACAGTGTGGAGCAGCCTGTTTTTTTGGGAAACGCCCCGGGCGAGAGGGGGCATAGCCCTGCTTCCTGCCTTTTCGTTCGTGTGTTTTAGAGGGAGACCGTTCCATGGCCGCCTATCAGTATGTCTATGTCATGAAGGACGTCACTAAGTCCTATCCGGGCGGCCGTGAGGTGTTCAAGGGGATTACGCTTTCCTTCCTGCCGGGGGTGAAGATCGGTATCCTCGGCGTGAACGGTGCGGGTAAATCCACCCTGCTGAAGATCATGGCCGGGATCGAGAAAGAATTCGGTGGTGAAGCTTGGGCTGCCGAAGGCATCCGCATCGGTTACCTGGAGCAGGAACCGCAGTTGGACCCGAACCTAACGGTTGGCGAAAACGCTGCCCTAGGCTTTGGTGCGCTGAAGAAAGCCGTAGAGCGTTTTAATGAAATCTCCATGAAGTTCGCAGAACCCATGTCCGATGAGGAGATGAACGATCTCCTTGCCGAGCAGGCCGAGCTTCAGGAAAAGATTGATGCGGAAGATGGCTGGGAGCTTGACCGTCATCTGGAGATCGCTTTGGATGCGCTGCGCTGCCCGCCGGCAGATAGCCCGGTAGACAAGCTCTCCGGTGGTGAGAAGCGTCGTGTGGCCCTGTGCCGCCTGCTTCTGGAGAAGCCCGACATTCTGCTGCTCGATGAGCCGACCAACCATCTGGATGCCGAGAGCGTAGCTTGGCTCGAAAAGACCCTGCGTGAGTACAAGGGCACCGTGATGGTCATTACCCATGACCGTTACTTCCTCGACAATGTCACCAACTGGATTCTTGAGATCGAGCGTGGCCGTGGCTATCCGTTCGAGGGCAATTACTCTTCTTGGCTGGAGCAGAAGCGCAAGCGTCTGGAACAGGAGGAGAAAGAAGAAAGCTCCCGCCAGCGTGCCTTGGCCGCTGAACAGCAGTGGATTGCCAGCTCTCCTAAGGCCCGTCAGGCGAAGAGCAAGGCCCGTATCACGCGCTATGAGGAAATGCTGGCTGCCGGGCAGGAAGCTGCCGGAGGCACGGCAGAAATCGTTATCACACCCGGCCCCCGTCTGGGCCAGACAGTCATCGAGGCTGAGAATCTCTGCAAAGGCTTTGGTGACCGTCAGCTGATTGATAATCTCAACTTCAAGCTGCCGCCGGGTGGTATCGTAGGGGTTATCGGGCCGAATGGTGCCGGTAAGTCCACGCTCTTCAAAATGATCACTGGGCAGGAGCAGCCGGATTCTGGCTCTCTGAAGATTGGTGATACGGTCAAGCTGGGCTATGTCGACCAGTCCCGTAACGATTTGGATGACAGCAAGACCGTTTGGGAGGAAATCTCCGGCGGAACGGATGTCATCCATCTGGGTAAGCGGTCGGTGCCGTCCCGTGCCTATGTCGGGGCTTTCAACTTCAAGGGGCCGGATCAGCAGAAGCGTCTGGGCGTTCTTTCCGGTGGTGAACGTAACCGCGTGCATCTGGCCAAGATGCTTAAGGAAGACAATAACGTCCTGCTGCTTGACGAACCGACAAACGATCTGGATGTCGATACGCTTCGTGCGCTGGAGGATGCTCTGGAATCTTTCGCAGGCTGCGCCGTGGTCATCAGCCATGACCGTTGGTTCCTTGACCGTCTGGCCACGCATATCCTCGCCTTTGAAGGGGATAGCCATGTGGAATGGTTTGAGGGTAACTTCCAGCAGTATGAGGAAGATAAACGCCGCCGTCTGGGGCCTGACTCGACAGAGCCGAGCCGGATTCGTTATCGTCCCATCGCTCGCTAATCGCCTTTCGGGCGGCATGTTGTGCTAGGCAATGAGCTGCGGACAGCCCGCCTTGTCCTCCGTCCGGTCAACTGGCCGGATATGGAGGATATGGCAAGGCTGAAAGCGGATGTTGGAGCGTTCGGGGTCATGCTGGGTGGTGTGCGCACCCGTGCAAAGGCCGAGGCCGAAATGGCCGAAGATGTGGCTTTTTGGGCCGAGCGTGGCATCGGTATTTTTTCCATTCTCGAGCAGGGGCGTTTTGTCGGCATGACCGGCGTGCATGATCGCCCTGATGGCCGAGGCATCGGCTTGCGTTTTGCTCTGTTTCCGTGGGCAGCGGGACGAGGCATTGCCCGTGAGGCTGCCAGTACGGCCCTCAATTTTGTGTTAGATGCTGGGGTGGAGCGTGTCGTGGCTGTGGCCCGTCAGGATAATTGTCCCTCCCGTATTGTGCTGGGTAGTATCGGCATGAGCCTGCTTGACCAGTTCGAACGGGACGGGCACATCATGCTCTTGTATGAAAAGAGACGGGCGCTGTTCCAATGGTGAGCGGCCCCGCCCCGCTCAAGGGGGCAGGCAACAGGGAAGCCGGGACGATGGCAACGCATATATTCATTGATGGTGAAGCAGGAACAACGGGGCTGGGGATTCGCCGCCGTATCGAGGCTGTGGCAGACCGTCATGATCTCCGCTTGTTGAGCATCGATCCGAGTCAGCGGAAAGACCCGCAGGCTCGCCGAGACCTCATGGCTCAGGCGGATATCACCGTGTTGTGCCTGCCAGATGATGCCGCTCGTGAGGCAGTAGCTCTGGGGCAGGATACGGGGACACGGTTTCTTGATGCTAGCACGGCCCATCGGGTTAATCCGGACTGGGTCTATGGCCTACCAGAATTGGACGCTACCCAGCCGGAACGGATTAGGAAGGCCCGATTCGTCAGTAATCCCGGTTGTTATGCAACGGGTGCGATTGCCTTGCTGCGTCCTCTCGTTCAGGCAGGGTTGTTGCCGGTGGATGCGCATGTGGCCATCAATGCCGTATCTGGCTATAGCGGCGGCGGCCGTACGATGATTGAACAGCAGGAACAAGCAGGAGGCCCTGCCTTTTTCCTCTATGGGCTGAACCTTCAGCACAAGCATCTGCCGGAGATGACGCAATATAGCGGTCTAACACGCAATCCGCTGTTTGTGCCGTCTGTTGGTCATTTCCCGCAGGGGATGATTGTGTCCATTCCGCTGCATCTGGTTTCATTGCCCGGTGTGCCGATGATTGAGGATGTTACGGCGGTACTCAAAGCCTTTTACAAGGATGCTAAGACCATTCGTGTCATGGAGTCTGAGCCGAAACTTGTCGCTGAGACTATGGCTGGCCGTGATGATATGGAGCTGCGTGTCAGTGGCCATAGCGGGCAGGCCCTTTTGACAGCTTGTCTGGATAACCTCGGCAAGGGGGCATCTGGGGCGGCCATGCGTAACATTCTGTTGATGAGCGGGCAGGATATTGCATGATATGTGAGAGAGGCTAATTTTTTTCTGGCCTCTCTCTGGCTCTTTGTTCTCAGATATTTTATAAGCAGAGCGCTTTCTGCATTTTGAAGGTGCAGACACAATGGGCGAGAGTGGCGGAACTGGTAGACGCAGTCGGCTCAAAATCGACCGCCGCAAGGCATAGGGGTTCGAGTCCCCTCTTTCGCACCATTTTCTTTTCAGCAGGCCTTGTGGATATCAGGGGTAGTGGTTCGGCCGATGGCCGGCTGGCTTGACCCCTCCTGATGCCTGTGACACCTAAGAAAAAAGTTAAGTGTTTTACCGTAAGGCGCTGCATGGGTTTTCCATGCACCGGCTACCCTTTGTATGGTCGGGTCGTGACCATGTGGCGTCTGCGGTTTTTGAATTATGGATGACCTGCCAATCATGACCGCAGCCAAGCCTTCGCATCGTCCTCAGCGACCCTATTTTTCATCCGGGCCTTGTGTCAAACGCCCGGGCTGGACACCGGAGGTGCTGAAAGGGGCCTTCCTAGGGCGGTCCCATCGTGCTGCAGAAGGGCGGGCACGGCTTAATGAAGTCATTACCCGGTCTATCGCTCTGCTAGGTGTGCCAGAAGATTGGCAAGTCGGTATCGTTCCCGCCTCCGATACAGGGGCCGTGGAGATGATTCTCTGGGCATTGGCAGGCCAACGGGGTATGGATGTCCTCTCTTTTGAGAGTTTTTCCGGTACATGGGCGCAGGATCTGAAAGATATCCTGAAGTTGGAAGACTTGCGGGTACTGGAGGCTCCCTATGGTGAGCTGCCCGATATGGCGCAGATTGATTGGTCCCGTGATGTGGTGCTGACATGGAATGGCACAACTTCGGGTGTTTGCATCCCCTCCGTGGAGAGTGTGCCAGCGCAGCATGATGGTCTCGTGATCTGCGATGCCACATCTGCTGCTTTTGCAATGGACCTGCCTTGGGACCGGTTGGATGTTGTTACATGGTCATGGCAGAAGGCTCTGGGTGGGGAGGCAGCGCACGGCATGGTGGCCCTCAGCCCGAAGGCTGTGAAACGCTTGGAGGAGGGAAGCCAGCGTCCTCTCCCGAAGATTTTCCGGCTGACAAATAAGAAGGGCCTGAACGAAGCCATCTTCCGGGGTGATACCATCAACACACCCTCCATGCTGTGTGTGGAGGATGCGCTGGATAGTCTGCGCTGGGCCGAGTCTGTTGGGGGGCTGGAAGCCCTTAAAGCACGCTCCCGCCGGAATCTATCCATCGTGGAAAATTGGGTCGCCAAACGTGACTGGGTGGCTTTTCTCAGTGAGGCGAAAGAGACACGGTCCTGCACTTCCATTTGTTTGAAAATTACAGCACCGTGGTTCGAGGCGTTGGATGATGCCGCACGGTCCAAGGTTATCAAGGCCATGACGGGCCTGCTGGAGGAAGAAAAGGCCGGGTATGATCTTGCGGGGTATCGTGATGCTCCAGCAGGTTTGCGTATCTGGGGTGGTGCCACGGTGGAGGCCGAAGATATCGAGGCTCTGCTGCCTTGGCTGGATTGGGCCTTTGCCCGTACTGAAGAAAAGTTTGCGACGCCATGATTAACGGCCCCGAGACATCCAGCCCCGCCCTGCTGCCCATGGGATTTGTAGACCTGCTCCCGGCTGAGGCCGAGGCCGAGGCCCGAGGCCTTGCCGAGGTGATGGAGGTCTTCTCATGTCATGGATATGAGCGTGTTCGGCCTCCTCTGTTGGAGTTTGAAGGCTCTCTGCTGAGCGGTGCCGGTGAGGCTCTAGCAGACCAGAGTTTCCGCCTTTTAGACCCTGCCTCTCACCGTATGATGGCTCTGCGGCCGGATATGACGACCCAGATTGCCCGTATTGCTGCTGTGCGGATGCAGGACTGTCCCCGCCCGTTGCGTCTCTCCTATGCGGGGGATTGCGTGGTGATTGGTACGCCCGGTCGTGAGGGGCAGAGGCAGATAGCGCAGGCTGGTATCGAGCTTATCGGCCCGGATAAGGCCGAGGCGGATGCAGAGGTGATCGCTCTGGGGGCAGAGGCTCTTGCCCGCTTGGGCATTGCCAATGTGTCTTTTGACCTCTCCATGCCGGTGATGGTTTGGAGCCTGATTGACGGTAGTTTCTCCGGTATTGAGCGGGAGAGCATCATTCATGCGCTAGACCGGCGTGATGCCGCCGCCGTGCGGGAATATGGTGGCGCATGGGCGGAGCTGCTGTTGGGCATGATGGAAGCGGTTGGTCCGGCTGCTAGTGCTTTGGAAAAACTGGAGAAGCTAGATTTTCCTGCCATGCTCAAGCCACATGTGGCCCGTTTGAGGGCTGATGTGGCCGCTATTTTGGCCCGCCTGCCGGGTGCTCGCCTGACGGTGGACCCGGTGGATTTCCGGGGGTGGCGGTATCATACAGGCGTATGCGTGACAGTCTTTGCCATGCACTCCCGGGAGGAGCTGGGGAGAGGTGGCCGCTATCTAGCAGGTGACGAGCCTGCCTGCGGGTTGACGCTTAATCCGCAGGCGTTTCTGCGGGTCGCTGCGAAGCCAAAACGGCGGAAACGGTGCCTCGTTCCATCTGTGATGGTGCAGAAAGACTTGTCCAGTCTGCATGAGGCAGGCTATGCCACGATCGCATCGCTTGGGCTATCAGGCGAAATGGAGCAGGAGGCGCATCATTTACGGTGTAGCCATATCTGGAAAGATGGAAAGCCCGTTGCGCTGGCACGTTGAGGTGCTGGCAGGGCCCGCCATTGTGAGACGTTAGGGGAAGACATTCTTATGGCCAATGTTACCGTAATCGGAACCCAGTGGGGCGATGAGGGTAAAGGCAAGATTGTGGACTGGCTCGCCAGCCGGGCCGATATCGTTGTCCGCTTTCAAGGGGGGCATAATGCCGGCCATACGCTGGTCGTGAATGACCAGGTCTATAAACTTTCTCTGCTTCCCTCCGGTCTGGTCGGTGGGAAAATAGGTGTCATCGGCAATGGTGTGGTGGTAGACCCCAAGGCCCTGATGAGCGAGATTGATCGTGTGACCGAGCAGGGGCTTGTCGTCACACCGGAAACGCTCTGGATCGCCGAGACAGCCCCGCTTATCCTGCCGGTGCATGGTGCGCTGGATCGTGCACGGGAGCTTGCCCGTGGTAACCACAAGATCGGCACGACAGGCCGTGGCATTGGTCCGGCTTATGAGGATAAGGTGGCCCGCCGTGCTATCCGAATCTGCGATCTTTCCGAGCCTGAAACGCTGGACTGGAAGATTGACGAGCTGCTGCTTCATCACAACACGCTTCTGGCTGGTTTGGGAGCAGAGACCTTCACCAAGGAAGAGATTCTGGCCTTCTTGAAGGAAATCACACCCCGCCTTCTGCCCTATGCCTGCTGTGCATGGGACCGTCTGGCCGAAGCTGATCGTGCAGGCAAGCGCATCCTTTTTGAAGGCGCGCAGGCTGTCATGCTGGATGTAGACCACGGGACTTATCCGTTCGTGACCAGCTCCAACACGGTAGCGGCTATTGCGGCATCTGGTAGTGGCATGAGCCCGAAATCGGTTGGATTCGTGCTGGGCATTGCTAAAGCCTATACGACTCGTGTTGGTGAAGGTCCGTTCCCCTCCGAATTGTTTGATGACGTTGGGCAGGGTATGGCCGAGCGTGGGCGTGAGTTCGGTACCGTAACGGGTCGTCCCCGCCGCTGTGGTTGGTTCGATGCTGCTATGGTCCGCCGGGCTGTGCGGGTCGGTGGTGTCAGCGGTGTGGCTCTGACGAAGCTGGATATTTTGGATGGCATGAAGGAAGTGTCCATCTGTGTTGGTTACGAGCTGGATGGACAGAAGATTGATAACTTCCCGTCCGCACCGGGGGCACAGGCCCGTGTGAAGCCGATTCTGGAGACTATGCCGGGTTGGAATGAGACCACTGGTGGGGCTCGTTCTTGGGCAGAGCTACCAGCTCAGGCCATTAAATATGTTCGCCGGATTGAGGAACTGATCGGTACACCTGTGACGCTGCTTTCTACCAGCCCGGAGCGTGAGGATACTATCCTCGTGACGGATCCTTTCGAGGGTTGATCAGTATTTATTAATTATTACTTAAAGGTCAGCCGTATAGGCTGGCCTTTTTTTTGATATTGACCATTTTAATATCCTCCCGATTTGAGTAATTGTTCTCTCTCAGTTCGTTTTTTAAAGGATAAGGGTCATTTCTGTGAGAAAAATACTGTTTGCAGGGGCTGTAGCTTCTGTTTTCGTGCTGGCTGGCTGCACCTCTTCGGGGAACACGTCCATCAAGAATGAGACATCAACCACGGTTGACCAGAAGATTCAGGACGGGATTACGACCAAGGATCAGGTCAGAACGATGTATGGCGATCCGTTATCAATTAATTTCACGGATAGTGGCCATGAGGTCTGGAAATATCTTTTCTCGAAGTCTCGTGCCAATGGCACAAACTTCATCCCCTATTATTCGGCATTTTCCAGTGGGACACATGGTCAGGCAAAAACATTGCTCATAATCTATGATGATCATGGGCGTGTGTGGCACCATTCCTTCACGGCTTCTGATATGTCCGCTCATAGCGGGGTCTCGAACTGAGAGTTATCAGTTTGCAGCTCATGTAAAAAAGGGAGTGTCCAGTTTCTGGACACTCCCTTTTTTGTCTGATGCCCTATTGAGGACAGCCTGACCTGCTGTTCAGGCCCTGTTGTCAGGGAATAGCCTGTCCAGCAGTTTCTTCAAAACCTTTCCGACGACGACTGTCATAACGGTCTCGACAGCGAATCTCAAAAGCACTCTGAACATGAAGAAAGCCTCCTTCTAGGCGGGTGTCCACTTGATTTCCGTGGGCGGGGACAGGCTACTCTGCTTTGGTATCGCCGACCAGCCCACGGGCATAATCTTCGGCAGAGAAAGGCCGCAAATCTTCAGCCTGTTCGCCAACGCCGACAAGATGGACAGGGAGCTTGAACTGTTCGGCCAGAGCCACCACGATTCCGCCACGGGCAGAGCCATCCAGCTTGGTTACGACTAGCCCACTGACATTCACGAGGTCACGGAAGACCCGCACCTGCTCAATGGCATTTTGCCCGGTTGTGGCATCCAGCACCAGTAAGACGCTATGCGGGGCCGAAGGGTCAAATTTCTGCATCACACGGATGATTTTGGCCAGCTCGTCCATCAGAGCTTGCCGGTTATGCAGACGGCCCGCCGTATCCACGAGGAGAAGATCGGCTTTTTCTTCTGTGGCTCGTTTCAGCCCATCATAGGCCAGTCCGGCGGCATCTCCGCCCGGCTTGCCGGCAATGACGGGGGAGCCGGTGCGCTCGCCCCAGATTTGGAGCTGTTCGACCGCCGCCGCACGGAAGGTATCACCTGCCACCATCATCACGGACTTGCCCTGCTGGTGGTATTGATGGGCGATCTTCCCGATGGTTGTGGTCTTACCGACACCATTGACACCTACCACAAGCACGACATGGGGTTTTTTGCTGCTATCCAGCTCGAAAGGCTGGGCTACAGGTTCTAGAACACGGGAAATTTCTGTGGCCAGTGTTTGGCGGATTTCCTCTGGAGTGATGTTCTCCCCGAAGCTTTTCTCTCGGAACTGTTCGATGATCCGTCCGGCCACAGCGGGGCCGAGATCAGCAGCGATCAGCTCGTCTTCGAGTTCTTCCAGCGTTTCATCATCAAGTTGCCGTTTGACAAACACCGCATTAAGGCGTGCGCTTGAACGGGACAGACCCTTTTTGAGTCGAGAAAAAAATCCAGCCATGATTGTCGAATTGGTGCGAGAAGGGGGGAGCCGTCAAGCCCTGTTCAGGGGATTTCTGCCATAAGCATGCCGTCTTTTAGCCCGGTGATGCGGATGCGCTCCAGCCGTCCCCGGTGGGATGGTTGGGCTTGCTGAAGGGTGAAGGCAGCAAACTCCGGGGTGTGGCCGGTTGTTGGGCTTTCCATGAGGACGGTCTTTTCCTGCCCGATAAAGCGGTGCAGGAAGTGGTCCCGCATGGTCTGGCCGAGGGCTCGCAATCTGGCAGCACGCTCCTGCCTTATGGCTTTTGGCATGGCGGGCATCCGGGCCGCCGGTGTTCCGGGCCGTTCGCTGTAGGGAAAGACATGGAGGAACGGGATGGCCTGTTCTTCCAGAAAATCATGCGTTTCCTGAAAGAGTGCATCCGTCTCGGTGGGGAAACCGGCAATCACATCGGCACCGAAGCCGGTATCAGGCCGCAGGCGGCGGACTTGTGCAATCAACCCGGCAACATCTGTCGTGCTGTGGCGGCGTTTCATGCGTTTGAGGATGAGGTCTGACCCTGCCTGAAGGGAGAGGTGCAGATGCGGCATGAAGCGGGGTTCATCAGCAATTAGATCCCATAGGGCTTTGTCACCCGTATCGGGTGTTAGGATCATGGGGTCGATGGAGGAGAGGCGCAGGCGGGCAATCTCCGGCACTTCATTCAGCAGATGGCGGCAGAGTTGTCCCAGCCCCATATCCTCTTGCTGCCATGAGGCAATATCAACGCCTGTGAGTACGATCTCGCAATGGCCTGCTTCCGTTAGGGCACGGGCTTTTGGAATAATTTCCTTTGGAGACATGGAGGTGGACTGCCCCCGCCCTGCTGGAATGACGCAGAACGTGCAGTCATTATCACAGCCCTGCTGAACCTGAAGCAGAGCCCGGATATAGCGGGAGGGAGGCGGTGTACGGCCTGCCTTCTCGGGCAGTCCCCATGTGGAAGGGCGTGTCTTCTCCGTATTAGGGATCACCCGGCTGACACCCGGCAGGGCGGCCCATGCTTCTGCTGCTCGTTCGGAGGCGCAGCCTGTCACGATGATGCGGGCTGTTGGGTTTTCCCGATGCGCACGGCGAATCGTCTGACGTGCCTGCCGCTCGGCCTCTGCCGTGACCGTGCAGGTATTGACGATGATAGTGTCTCCGTCCTGCGTTTGGCCCTGACGGGCCAGATGTTCCATCGCATCGCTCTCATGAGCATTCAGGCGGCAGCCGAAGGTGAGGAGGGTGACGCTCATGGTGTGGCAGTCTGCTCCTGCGCCAGCCAGCTTTCATCCAGCGTACCGGTGAAGACAGTTTGGGTCGGGCCTGTCATCAGGACGGAACCATCATCTTTCCATGTGATGGTGAGGGAGCCACACTCCATTGTGACACGGCATGTCCGCTCCACGAGGCCCCGCCGTGCCGCATTGACGACTGCCGCACAGGCACCGGAACCGCAGGCGAGTGTCAGCCCTGCTCCCCGTTCCCAGACCCGCAGGCGGATGTGGGTAGGGGACAGAATTTCTGCAAAGCCGATATTGGCCCGTTCTGGGAAGAGGGGATCGGTTTCTAGTTCAGGCCCTAGTAGGGCGGCATCCTCAATAGAGCGGAACAGCGTTAGATGTGGATTGCCCATGGAGCAGGCAGCTCCATCGTGTAGGGGGAGATGGGCTGTATCGCAGTTATGGGCGAGAGGGATGGCCTGCCAATCTAAATGGGGCTTCCCCATAAGTACGGAGACCAGCCCGTTTTCTTGAGAGGTAGGGAGTAGGCCGTTCTGTGTCTGGAGGGTTGGGTTGCCACCTAGGAGGGCTGCAACGCAGCGAGAGGCATTGCCACAAGCCCCAGCTTCCGACCCATCTGGGTTAAAAAAGCGGACCAGTACGTCTGCGCCATCCCGTGTTGGTGTGGAAAGTGTCACGAGTTGGTCGCAGCCGATGCCTGTACGGCGGTCGCAGAGGCGGCTGATTAGCGTGGCGGAGGAGAGGGAGAGCGGTGTTGTCCTGCCATCCAGAATGATGAAATCATTCCCCAGACCATGCATTTTTGTAAAGGAAACGCCCATGATGCCCCTCTAAGACGTGATGAAATCGCCTCCTTCTATAATGTTGCGTTGCCGGGGTAAAATGAAGCCTTCCTGTTGCCGGGATGTTTTTCCCTGTATGTCAGGCATTGTTCAGGATTCTCGCTGCCCTATATTAAGGGCCGATAGTAAGGAATAAGCCGGAAAGGGGAAGGCGTGCAGGGCCTACACGAAAAAGCATTCACACAGGCATCTTCAGAGCCGGATGAGGCTTTCTGGGCCCAGCAGGAGCTGGATTCCCTGATGGATATGGGGGGGCGTACAGCCATTACTGCCCTTTATCGTACTGCTCTGCCCGTAGGTGGGTGTACGTTGGACCTGATGTGCGGGGCGATGAGCCATCTGCCAGAGGATGCTACTTTTCAGGAATTTATTGGGCTGGATATTAATAAGGCGGCCCTTAAGGCTAATAAGGCTCTGAGCCGTGCTGTGGAGCAGG
Organism: Bombella intestini; assembly: GCF_002003665.1. Lineage (GTDB taxonomy): Bacteria > Pseudomonadota > Alphaproteobacteria > Acetobacterales > Acetobacteraceae > Bombella > Bombella intestini. The sequence continues at coordinate 6,755 of NZ_JATM01000004.1, read as the reverse complement.
ACCTCAATAAAACGCCTCTCTTGCCGTTTGATGAGGCGAGCTTCGATGGGGCTCTTCTGTGCGATGGGTTGGCCTATTTGACAAAGCCGCAGCAGGTTATTGAGGACTTGTTCCGTGTTTTGCGGCCCGGTGCGCCGTTGATCATCAGTTTTTCCGACAGATTCGTACCGGCCAAGGCCGTGGCTATCTGGCAGGCTCTGGAGCCGGAAGACCGGGTCCGGTTTACCAGTGCCCTCATGCAACGGGCCGGTTTTACGGAGCTAGATACCGGTGAGGTTGTCCCGCCGGAGGATCTTACCGCATGGCAGGATACGGTTCGGGCTGTCATTGGCCGCCGTCCTGTGGCAGTCTGAGAGACAACCCAGCTTTTTAATCTGGTGGTGGATCGTCTCTGGCCTTGGAGGGCATAAAGGGGTATTCACCGCTTTTCTGGCTGCCACAATCTGGTTCGTGGCAGCATGTGTATGACCGAGTGTTCGTTGACGATGCCTTTTCCCGATACCCATCCCGCCCTAACTCGTGCTCTAGCAGCACGTGGCTATGAACAGCCGACTCCCGTGCAGGAGGCGGTGTTGGAGCCGGGGTTGGAAGGACGTGATCTGCTCGTCTCCGCACAGACGGGCTCCGGTAAGACTGTTGCTTTTGGTCTCGCTTTTGCGTCAGACCTTCTGGGTGAAGGGGACAAGATGGCCCCGACCCGTGCTCCTCTGGCACTGGTGATTGCCCCGACCCGTGAACTTGCCATGCAGGTTCAGACAGAGCTTTCGTGGCTCTATGCCGAGACTGGTGCTCGTATTGCCAGCTGTATTGGTGGGACCGATGCCCGCCGTGAGGCCCGCTCCCTGGAGCGTGGTGCCCATATTGTCGTGGGTACGCCGGGCCGCCTGTGTGATCATCTCTCCCGTGGTAAGCTGGACCTAACAGACCTGCGTGCCGTTGTGCTGGATGAAGCCGATGAGATGCTGGATATGGGCTTCCGTGAGGAGCTGGAACAGCTGCTGGATGCCTCCCCGAAGGAACGCCGCACCCTGCTGTTTTCCGCTACTATTGCTCGGGAAATTGCTTCTCTGGCACGGCGTTATCAGAAAGATGCCAAGCGGATTGATACGGTCTCCGGCCAGAAGCAGCACGCCGATATTACCCATCGCTGCGTGGTAACAGCCCCACAGGAAGTGGAACGGTCCCTCGTTAACGTACTGCGTTATTATGAGAGCCAGACGGCGATGGTGTTCTGTAACACCCGCCTGTTGGTGAATCAGGTTCAGGCCGCTTTGCTGGAGCGAGGCTTCGCCTCTGTCGCCATTTCCGGCGAGATGGGCCAGAATGAGCGTTCCCGTGCTATCGAGAGCCTGCGCTCCGGTGCGGCCCGTGTCTGCGTGGCAACAGATGTGGCTGCTCGTGGTATTGATGTTCCGGCTCTTGGCTTGGTTGTTCATGCCAGTGTGCCGTCTTCCTCTGATACGTTCTTGCATCGCTCTGGCCGTACGGGCCGTGCAGGGCGCAAGGGGGTGAGCGTGCTGATGGTGCCGTTTAACCAGCGGCGCAAGGCGGAACGTGTTCTGGCACAGGCCCGTGTGAAGGCCGAGTGGGAGCCAGTACCGACCGCTGAAGCTATTGCTGAGCAGGATGCACAGCGTCTTCTAGAAGATCCGATTCTGACCGGTGAAACCTCTGTTGCTGTGCCAGAAGAGATTGTGGCCAAGCTGACAGAGCGTTTTGATGCTACGCAGTTGGCCTGTGCGCTGGTTGGGTTCCATAAAGCGCATTTGCCTCGTGTGGAAGATATCCGCCCTGTATCTGTTGAGCCGCCCGCCCGTGGTGCCGCTCGCGAAGGGGGGCGTGGGTATGAGATGTCTGGCTCATGGTTCCGCCTTGGGGTGGGACGCAGCGAGAAGGCTGATCCCAAATGGCTAATTCCGCTCATCTGCCGTCTTGGTGGGGTGCAGAAGCGTGACATCGGTAATATTTGCATCCAGCAGGATGATACGCTCTTCCAGATTTCTGATGAAAAGCTGGCCCGCTTTAATTCCTGCCGTGCTGGGGCGGAGCAGGATGAAGTGACTATTGAGCCAGCCGAGGCACCCGCTGGTGGTGGTGGCCCCCGTCGTGGTCGTGGTGGCCCGCCGGGTGGACGACGCTTCGGTGCGCCGAAAGGGCGTTTTGGTGGCCCCGGTGGCGGTGGACGCCGGGAAGGTCGTGATGGCCGAGAGGGTGGGCGTGGCCCATCATCCTTTAAACGTCGTTCCGGTCCGGCCCGTAGCGGCGAGAAATCCACTCGCCGCCGTTGAACCAGAGAAGGAGGGGGTTTACCCCTCCTTTTTTGTAACAGCTAACCCGCCTGATGCCTGACAGACAGGCATGATTTCCAGATGATTCACGTTCATATGGGCAGGCAGGCCGATCAGCCACGAGACCGTTTCTGAAATATCAGCCGGCATGAGCGGTGTGGTGTTTTCATAGACAGCCTGCGCCTTGGCATCATCACGCAACCGCACGTTGCTGAATTCACTACCGCCCACGAGGCCGGGTTCAATGGTTGTGACACGCAGGGGGGTGCCGAGTAGGTCCGTCCGCAGATTTTTCATGAATTGGGCGACAAAGGCTTTTGTGGCCCCATAGACGTTCCCACCCCGATAAGCGTAATGACCCGCTGTGCTGCCAATGGAGAGGACATAACCACGGTTCCGCTCAATCATGCCGGGGAGTAGGGCATGGGTAATTTCCACGAGGCCGGAAATGTTGGTGTCGATCATAGTCTCCCAGTCATCCACACTGGAATCCTGAGCAGGGGTTACCCCTAATGCTAACCCAGCATTGTTGATGAGCACATCAATATGACGCCAGTCTTCCGGCAGGCTTTGGGGTAAAGCTCGCAAAGCGGCACGGTCGTTCATATCTAACGTAAGGGGAAGGAGGCGGTCGCCAAGCTCCTTATGGAGGTTGGCCAGTCGTTCACTCCGGCGGCCTGTGGCGATGACACGGTGCCCCTCTCGGACCAGCCGGACGGCGATGCTTCTACCAAAGCCGGATGTAGCCCCTGTAACAAGGATGGTTTGCGGCTGCGTCATTGTGGCAACTCCGTGTATGAGGAATGAAAAACAGAACTGTCTTCTGTTATGCTGAACCTGAGTTCTGTTTGTAAGAGGTGTTCATGCCGATTCTTGAGCCAATCGAGACATTGACGGGTCGTCTGCTGGTCGCAACCCCTGTCCTCACGGGGACGGAATTCGCCCAGACGGTCATCTATCTCTGCTCTTATTCTGCAGAGGATGGAGCGATGGGGGTGATTGTTAATCGTCGGCTGACGCACCCAGATGTGAGCGAGCTTCTGCGTCATTTGGATGTATCCCCTAATCCGCCGAAGCGTCTTTTTGGTGTGGGTGTTGGTGGGCCAGTGGAGCCAGGCCGGGGGTTTGTTCTTCACTCGCCAGAGGAGGGAGGTCTTGGGCGTGGCCGGGTTGGTAACCGTCTGACTGTCCTGCCCGGGGAGCCGCCCGTGGCGGAGGTTAGTGCCAGTATTGATATGATTAAGGAGCTGGCCGCAGGGCGGGGACCACGGCAGGCTATGCTGCTGCTTGGCCATGCCTCATGGGCTGCGGGGCAGCTCGAAGAAGAAATACTGCATGGTAATGCGTGGTATGTCGTCCCGGCGGATGAGGGTATTGTCTTCGGGGGAGACCCTTCTACAAAATGGCAGCGTGCTTTGGAGAGTGTAGGGCTAGAGCCTTCTTCTCTTACAGCTGCAGTAGGTGAGGCATAATCTTTCTGCGGGGCTGCTCTTCTATTGCCTGTCTTCTTGTTTCGTCTCAGACTTCATTTGTCTGAAAGGTTCTGAAATCTCCTTGCAGACTGGTGTTTTTGCGTATGTTTTCAGAAACACCCTCTTGAAACCGGTGTGATCGTGCCTAAATTTTAGGCACGGTCTGTCGCTATATCGGGGCAGGCTGAATATTCATCGCTGCCAGAGTTGGGGCGAGAAGGAGAGACGAACATCATGGATATTCAGAAATTCACAGAGCGTAGTCAGGGCTTTATTCAGGCTGCCCAGACCATCGCATTACGTGACTATCATCAGCAGTTGACGCCGGAGCATCTGCTTAAGGCCCTGTTGGATGATGAGCAGGGAGCGGCCACGGGGCTGATTCGTGCTGCAGGGGGCGACCCGAAAAATGTTCGGCAAGCTAATGATGCAGCATTGGCTAAACTGCCAGCCGTGCAGGGGAGTGGGGCTTCCCAGCCGCAGCCGACACCGGATTTCGTACGGGTGCTGGACGGTGCGGAGGCCGCTGCCAAAGCTGCTGGTGACAGTTTTGTCGCGCAGGATCGTCTATTGGCAGGGATTGCCGCTAGCAAGACTCCTGCCGGTGAGGCTTTGCGCCAAGGTGGGGCTTCTGCTCAGGCTCTTGAGAAGGCGATTGCGATCGTCCGCAAGGGGCGGACTGTAGATTCGGCCTCGGCAGAGAACAATTTCGATGCGCTGAAGAAATATGCCCGTGACGTGACGGCTCAAGCGCAGGAAGGTAAGCTGGACCCGGTCATTGGGCGTGATGAAGAAATCCGCCGGGCCATTCAGGTTCTGGCACGCCGCAGCAAGAATAATCCGGTTTTGATTGGTGAGCCTGGTGTCGGTAAGACTGCCATTGTGGAAGGTCTGGCTCTGCGTATCGTCAATGGTGATGTGCCAGAGGCTTTGCGTAACAAGAAGCTGCTTTCTCTCGACATGGGCGCATTGATCGCCGGTGCGAAATATCAGGGTGAGTTTGAGGAACGTCTGAAGGCCGTTCTTAAGGAGATTGAGAGTGCCGAGGGGCAGATCATTCTCTTTATTGATGAGATGCATACGCTCGTTGGGGCGGGTCGTTCTAGCGGGGCGATGGATGCGTCCAACCTCATCAAGCCGGAACTGGCCCGTGGTGTGCTGCACTGCCTTGGTGCCACGACTTTGGATGAGTACCGCAAATATATTGAGAAAGATGCCGCTCTGGCCCGTCGTTTCCAGCCGGTCTTCGTGGGTGAGCCTTCTGTTGCGGATACGATTTCTATCCTGCGTGGGATTAAGGAGAAGTATGAGCTGCATCATGGGGTGCGGATCACCGATAATGCACTGGTTTCTGCGGCAACTCTGTCTAACCGGTACATTACGGACCGTTTCCTGCCGGACAAGGCCATCGACCTGATTGATGAGGCAGCCAGCCGCCTGCGTATGCAGATCGACAGTAAGCCAGAGGCTCTGGACGAGCTGGATCGCCGTATCATTCAGCTGAAAATTGAGCGTGAAGCTATCCGTAAGGAAGATGACACGGCTTCCCGTGAGCGTTTGGAGGCTCTGGAGGCTGAATTGGCTGATCTTCAGGAGAAGTCTGACGCCATGAGTGCGGCGTGGCATGCGGAGAAAGACCGCATGAATGCCGTGCAGAAATACAAGGAGGAGCTGGACCAGGCTCGGTCTGAGGTTGAGGTAGCGCAGCGTCAGGGGAATCTCCAGCGGGCATCCGAGCTGATGTATAGTCGTATTCCGGAGCTGGAACGCCAGATTGAGCAGGCTCAGCAGGAAGAGGCCCAGTCTGACGGCAATTCGTTGTTTGCTGATACTGTGACGGATCAGGGAATCGCTGCCGTTGTGTCTCGTTGGACCGGTGTGCCGGTGGACCGGATGTTAGAGGGTGAGCGTTCCAAGCTGATGCGGATGGAGTCTGTCCTGCGGGAGCGTGTCGTGGGGCAGGAAGCGGCTTTGGTGGCTGTCTCCAATGCTGTGCGCCGTGCTCGTGCTGGGTTGCAGGACCCTAATCGCCCGATTGGTTCTTTCCTGTTCCTTGGTCCGACCGGTGTGGGTAAGACGGAGCTTGCCAAGACGCTGGCGCAGTTCCTCTTTGATGATGAACGCGCCTTGCTGCGGATCGACATGAGCGAATTCATGGAGAAACATTCTGTTTCTCGTCTGATCGGCGCACCTCCTGGTTATGTCGGTTATGACGAAGGCGGTGTGTTGACCGAAGCCGTGCGGCGTCGCCCTTATCAGGTCATCCTTTTTGATGAGGTGGAGAAGGCACATGAGGATGTCTTCAACATTCTGCTTCAGGTGCTGGATGATGGCCGTCTAACCGATGGGCAGGGTCGTGTGGTGGACTTCCGCAATACGATCATTGTGCTGACCAGCAATCTTGGTTCTGAGATTCTGGCACATCAGAAGGATGGTGAATCAACCGACTCCGTGCGGGATGATGTGATGGAAGTTGTCCGGGCGCATTTCCGGCCGGAGTTCTTGAATCGTCTGGATGAGATCATTCTCTTCTCCCGTCTCCAGCGGGCAGATATGGGACAGATTGTGGAGATCCAGCTGGGTCGTCTGCGGCATTTGCTGGCGGATCGTAAGATCACCTTGTCTTTGGATGAAAAGGCACGGGAATGGATGGCCGATGCTGGGTATGATCCGGTTTATGGTGCCCGTCCTCTTAAGAGGGTGATCCAGCGTGCATTACAGAACCCGCTGGCTGGTCTCTTGTTGGAGGGTACCATTCATGATGGGGACGAGATCACGGTCTCTGCTAACGATCAGGGGCTGCTCATAAATGGACAGTCCACTGTTGAGAACTGAGTGAATCGGTAAGGAGCCGGCCCTCTGAAAAGGGGGCCGGTTTTTTTATGTCTAGGATTGGCCCGATTCTTATTTTTGGGAATCGCTTTATGTGATTCGTTTGAGTGTTTAGTTTTTTAATAAATGGCTGTTTTCTGTGGTTTTTGAAGTTTTTATGAAG
>NZ_JATM01000012.1 GCF_002003665.1 Bombella intestini | reverse complement strand
AGGGTTGTTCCTGGTTTCCGTGAAGAACTAGGACGTATTTTTGATGAGCATGGCGTGGGGTTTGGTGTGGACTTGCCTTATGATAAGCTGTTTTCGCTTAAGAGTGATTGAGTGTTATTCTATGTTTCAAACTATAGGCTGAGTTCCGTAACAGGAGCTCAGCTTTTTTATTGTAATATAATTTTTCCTTTCACATAGGGAGCCGGACGTCCGTCGGTTATGGCAAGTCCCGTGACACTGATGCGGGGGATGGGACGAGCTGGACCTCTAGTACGATAAGTGTCGGCAAGGGTGACCTGACACTGAAGGCCGGGAATGTGGCCATGATCACTGGATCCAGGGTGCAGCCTGCTCTGGCAGCAAGCTAGGCCAAAGGCAGAGGCATGCGGACCTTCAATGCCATGCAGGGGACCTATCAGCTGGGTACGGGGTTGAGTGATGCCGTTGATACCGGCTTTTCCAAAATGTCCAGTCTGCCCAGCAGCACGCAGGTCTCCAGTAGTGGGGGAAGTGACGGCGGCAGCAATGGCGGCAGCGGGTTTCTTGCCGGCGTGTCGGTCTCGTTTGACATGTCGAAGACCAGAAGTCACTCCGAACAGGAGCAGAGCACGGTTCTGGACAGTACGGCCACGGCGGGCAACCGGCTTTCCATCGTGGCCCGTGGCGATCATCCGGGGCTGGCGGATGACGGGTCGATCAGTGCCATTGCGGCTCAGCTGGCTGCGAAGGACATCAGTCTTGATGCAAAGAACAATATTGATCTTGAAGCGGGCTGGAACCGTCAGAGTGCCCTGAATCACACCACGCAGAAGGGTCTTTCGGTTGGTGTTGAAGCGAGTGTGGGCACGAGCGGAGCTGGTATCAGCCTGTCTGCCTCCGGGCAGATGCAGCGGACGAACATGGAGAGCCATCAGGCGACAGCGGCTGATACGGTCCTGAATGCGACCAATAACGTCAGCCTGACGTCTGGCGGCAAGACGACGCTGAAGGGGGCGGAGGTCAATGCGCCCCGGATTGACGTGAAGGCTGCGGAGCTTGAGATCACCAGCCCGCAGAACACGTCAGATTATCGCAGTACTTTCATGCAGGCGACGGCTGGGGTGAAGATACCGCTTTATGGCGCATCCACAGGCAGTGTCTCTGCGAGCTATCAGAACCAGAAGACAACGGATCATTTTGCGTCGACGGGGAAGGTGCTTTCCGGCCTGTATGCGGGTGATCAGGGCATTGGTATTGACGTTGCGGGCAATACGAACCTGACAGCAGGGGTGATCTCCAGCACGGCGTCCCGTGAGAAGAACCACTTCAATACGGGCAGTCTGGAGGCGCACAGTCTTGAGAACAGTTCTGCATGGAAGAGCCAGAGTGTGGGCTTCCAGGCGGGTGCCGGGAGCGGCATGAT
>NZ_JATM01000011.1 GCF_002003665.1 Bombella intestini | reverse complement strand
AATACGTCCTAGTTCTTCACGGAAACCAGGAACAACCCTTTGGTAAGGTTCTTCATCATCCAGACGAAATTTCCTGGCCAATTCCTCACCAGAGTCAGTTGCACTAAACAGACATCCCAACCACATGCGGTCCTCTCTGCTCCGATACATTTCCCTCACCGCGAGCCTGATATCATCCTCAGGGCCATAACAGGAAATCAACCCAGACATTCCCAACCGGGTCAAAGCAGCTATCGATTTTTTATACCATTCCTCCTCTTCCCCTACTCCTGGAAGCCCAAATAGAACTTTCACACTATTGTCTGGCTCAACAGCAAGAATGCCCAGAGATTCCTGATAAAAGTTAATAAACTCAGCGTCAGAGATATTCATAAGTCTGCCTCACTTCCCCTCAGACTGAGGAAATTTTATTTTCACATGTACACTTCCAGCACCCTCGTACATGTCAGGATGCTCATCCAACTCAACAGTATGAGTAGTAACTTCTGTTCTACCACTTGCTGCTTCGCCAGTGCGCCTCACAATATGAGAGATAATTTCCCCGTTCTCATCTAGCACGGGAGTCTTCAAAAGATATTTCTTCGAATTCGTCTCTCCTTCTTTATTGATATCAACCTTCTCAACTTTTCCAACCTCGAAGCCATTCTCCTTGAACCATTTAACAGAATTTTCATAAAAATCGCTAGCAGCTTTCTTAGAATCCACGCTTGGCGGCACTGTCCGTAATGCTGGTTTTTTCTTTTGTCTCTGCTCTCCTATAAAATCACCATTAGAATCACGCCAAGGCGGCAATGCCCCCTGACTGTCCCCTCCTTCTGCAAGAGAAGTATTCGAATCATTATTCGAAGTATTTTTATCATAATTCTGGGGATCCCTAGATACTACCGGATCTGTGAAATTTTGATCCAATACTCCATTCTGATCGATAAGCCGCTTAGGCAGTACCCCCCTCTCAAAATTCGGAGGCTCCAACTCAGGAAAAATCGGTTGATATATATCCTTACCAGACTGTTCATGACGGGCTTGAATTACTCCCTGACGGATACGTTCCAACTCGACCCGTGTAGCCTCTTTATCGTTATTATTCTCTCTGAGAGTATAACGGGCCAATTCTGCCGCAGATACTACCTCGTTGATTTCTTCATCCGTAGGGACATGGACTGTTCCTGGAGGAACAAGCTGTGTCCTGGAAAGAAGAGGATTGCCTGGATCAATATCCTCTATTTCTTTAATATTATTTTTATAGGTTTCTATGTTGAATACATCAACATCACTCAGAAGCTCACCAGTCTCTGCATTACGCTCACCACGAACTTCTCGAATATCTTCTCTCTCTGGCGGCTCAAACGCCTGATTGTACTGCTGGATGGCTGATGCTGCCGACGCTCCGTTCAGGGCGTTGGCCGTGGCATTGCCCGGTCCTGCCACAAGCCCGCCCACAGCTCCCGCCGCACTGGCAATGCCGTTGCTCAGCAGGTTCATCAGGCTGTCATGCAGCTTCGCCTGTGAGCCATATCCACCACTCGGCTGGCCGGTCAGGGCCATAGCAGCACGATCCGCCCAGTCACGGGTGGCTCCCGAAGCAACCGTCCCGGCAAAGACGCTCGTCGCCGTGGCGGCAACATTCCCCCCAGTCACTGCCGCTACGGCTGCACTGCCCCCTGCCTCCAATATGGCTCGGCCCCAGTTGTTCGTTGCACTGTGCTCGTCAAAACCCTGCACGCCATGGCTGTAGAGCTCGTCCGAAACACGCCCCATCACCTCACCGATGATCTGCGTGCCGAGCTGGCTGGCCTGTATCTGATTCTGGAGTTTCTGTGCATCAAACCTGTTCGTCAGCGCACCATTGGCATGGTCCACATCGCGACTGTATGCCCCCGTGACACGCCCCGCATTGACCGTGATGGTGTCACTGATAGCGGACTGGCTTTCACTGCTCTCATCATGCGAACGCCCACCACCAAGAAGACCCACAGAATTCGCCGCCATCCCCTTGCCAATACCTACAAGCGTCTGCGACGGAGAACCGGTGATCATGCCGCTCCCGGCACCCGCCTGGAAGCCCACACTC
>NZ_JATM01000008.1 GCF_002003665.1 Bombella intestini | reverse complement strand
TTGTGCTTCCTGCCTGTTCTGGAGGCCAGCATTGATTTCTGTCAGCTTTTCGAGGATGGCAGTCTGCCCCGTGCGGATAGTCTCCGTAGGTGCTTCCCGGTGGTGAAGGAGGCTTTCACTGATCCGGGTCAGCCGGTCGATAAGGGAGCCTTGCCCTTCATGGTAAGATGGGGCTGGGGCTTGTTGTGCAGACTGACGGAGGATTCCTTCTACATCGGTCAGCTTGTTTAGAATGGCAGTCTGGCCACGGCTGAGGGCACTGTCAGTCTGGAGCTTGTGCAGGCTCTCATTTAGGGTGTTCAGAGTCAGGATGATCTTCTCGTCAGCCCCTTTACTACCTTCCATGATGCGGCGCAGAATGGTGATGTTCTGCTGAAGTAGTGCCACATTTTCTGTCGTGAGACGCATGAAGTCCTGCACCCGTGGAAGCCATGCCTCTATGTTGGCGGCTTTGTTTTCTGCTGCACGGGCAGAATCGTGGGAGGCCTTACTGTCTGTTTCTGCGGCGGGAGTATCAAGGAAGGTCTGGTCGGCCAACCATTCTTCAATCTCATTGGCAAAACGGTTCTGCGCCTGCCCCGAAGTCAGATCGAGGAAGCCAAGGATGAGCGACCCAGCCAGACCGAACATGGAGGCAGAAAAGGCTGTGGACATCCCAGCAAGCGGTTTGATCAGACCTGTTTTGATGTGGTCGAACATGGTGGAAATATCTGCGCCACCAGAAGGCATGGCACCGATAACATCCGCAACAGAACGCACGGTTAGGATCAGCCCGTAAAATGTCCCTAGTAGCCCCAGAAATACCAGAAGCTGCGTGATGTAGCGGGAAATTTCTCGCCCTTCATCCATGCGAGCCTCCAAGCTCTCTAGCATAGCCCGTGTGGTCTGTGTGGAGAGGGCCAGCTTAGGGTTCTGGTCACGCCGTGCCCGTAAAACACGAGCCATAGGGGAGAGAAGGCGGGGTGGTTCTGGTACCTTCAGCCCAGCCCGTGGCTGACGAAGAATGTTGACCCAGCGAACTTCTGGGAAGAGCCGAAGGGTTAGATGGAGATTCCAGAGAATACCAAGCAGTAGAATTGCAACGATGACACCATCTAGCCCCGGATTCACCATAAAGGCATGGATCAGCACATTCCGTAGGGCAAAAGCCAACCCCAGAATGATCAGCAGGAAAACAATGATACGGACGAGATAACGGGTCGGGCGTGTCATGGTATCGTGTTTCCTTTTTCAGGGCTGTCTGAAGGGGCAGGGTTGGCTTCGGGGAGGATGTCTAGCCTGTCCGCTGGTGCTGTATCGGTACTGTCTGGCCGCCCTTGGGCGATGGGATAGATGCGTGTTGTGGCAATGCCGCCTTGTATCAACAGGCTACGCACGGCCAACGCACGGGACAGGGACATGCGGCGGGGTGCGGAAATGTCGCTGCCCGGTGCTGTGGCATAGCTGCGGAGAATGAGGCGGGTATTCACCTTTGGTGCCATGGTCTCTGCGTAATGGCGGATGGCATCAATCGTGGTGGCATTCATGCCGGTGCTGTTTGCATCGAACAAAATACGGAGAGAATCAGATTGTTGAGCTTCAGCTCGACTGTGGCTGTCCTTGGTGGGTTGTACATCTGCTGCGGGGACAGGGGGATGTAGAACAACCGGAAAAGTCGGCGGTGTTATGACGGTCGGCTTGGGCGCCCCAGCTGAAATGGCGGGCACTTGTGTGTAGCCTGATGGTACTGGCGGCAGTGGCGGGGTTGAATCATGATGGACGGGGGCTGGCTGGCTCGTATGCCGGACAGTCTGTTCGTGCCTTTGGGCGGGGGCCGCCTTAGGCAAAGCATCTAGATTGGTGGAAACCTGCGCCTGCACAGCCGGGGCGTACAGAAGACCTGCCAGAAGAGGCGTGAAAAGTAGAGGGGAGAGGGAAGCCTGCCGTTTTTTCATGCCGTTATCCTATGCGGAGGAGCCGTATCCTGCAATCATTATGGCAATATCATGCTGCGGAATACGGCCCCATAACCCTCTCATGGTGGTGTGAAGGCTTAGTCCTGTGTGAGGGCGTTGTGGACCAGCTCCCGTAGTGGGGCATGGAAATGCTGGTTACCAGCAACCACATTCACTTCATCATCAAGATCGCCAAGGTCACGGCCCTGATCGTCCGTGGCATGGCCTCCGGCCTCACGCACGAGCAGTAGGCCAGCAGCGCAGTCCCACGGCTTCAGACCCAATTCCCAATAGCCTTCATAGCGTCCAGCTGCCAGCCATGCGAGGTCCAATGAAGCGGCACCGCAACGGCGGATGCCAGCGACTTTGGGCATAAGGCTGCTCAGAACACGCCCGAAGGGCAGGCGGTGTTTTGCCGGAACTTTGGCAAAAGGAATACCTGTAGCGAACATGGATTCTGAGAGCTTGCGCCGTGCGGAAACACGGATGCGCCGGTCATTGAGGAAGGCACCGACACCTTTTTCTGCCCAGAACATTTCATGGGAGGCCGGGTTATAGACGACAGCAGCCACAAGCTCGACATCCCCGTTTGGATGACGCCGCTGGAGAGCGATGGAAATAGCCCAGAGCGGGATGCCATGGAGGAAGTTGGAGGTTCCATCCAGTGGGTCGACAATCCAACGCCATGTCCAATTATCGCCGCCGGAGGCACCGCTTTCTTCCATCAGGAAGGCATAGCCAGGGCGGGCACGGGCCAGCTCTTCACGGATGGTCTTCTCAGCCCGCATGTCGGCCTGGGAGACGAAGTCTCCCGGACCTTTGATGCTGACCTGAAGTTGTTCAACCTCGGCAAAGTCACGCAGGAGAGAGCGCGCCGCTTTTTGCGCCGTGTTCTGCATGACGGCCATATGGGGAGAAAGACGCATGATCAGTCCTTGGCACGCTCAACGTAAGTGGCGTCTTCCGTGCGGACGACAATGCGCTCACCAGCTTCGATGAAGGGAGGAACCATAACCTTCACACCGTTGGACAGCACGGCAGGCTTGTAGGAGGAGCTGGCAGTCTGGCCTTTGACGACCGGGTCGGCTTCGGCGATTTCCAGCGTGACCTGCGGCGGCAGAGTAACGGCAACGGGGTCACCCTCAACCAGCTTGACACCGATTGTCATGTTGTCCTGAAGGAAGGGGAGCTGATCACCGAGGATGTCCTTCGGCAGCATGGTCTGCTCGAATGTTTCCGGGTCCATGAGGACGATGTTGTCGCCGTCCATGTAGGAATAGATGTAGTCATTATCTTCGGTCAGGAGACGTTCGACAGTATCAGCTGTACGCCACCGCTCGTTGCTTTTGTTGCCGCTGGCGAGGTCACGCATCTCCACCTGGATGAAGGCACCGCCCTTACCCGGGGTCAGAATCTGCTGTTTAAGAACGGTCCAGCGGCGACCGTTATGTTCGATGACCTGCCCGGCCCGGATGAGGTTGGCTTGCTGTTTCATGTCAGCTCCTGATGTACGTGCAAAAGATCGGTGTTGCTCAAGGCTCCCTGCCTTGTAGGTGGGAGCGATGTAGCTCTGGGAGACTTCTAGCCGTGTCGGCGGGGGGGACGCAAGCTCCCTGTTACGCTCTAGGTAAAAGGATAGTGCTTTCCATCTGGTCCTCGTGCTTGCGAGGGGGTGGAGGTACTGTCAGATGATGAGTGGATGAGGTAATCCGGCCCAAGTGGGACTTTGCCTTTCCCGCCGGGGATATCCACGACATAGGTCGGCCAGATTAGACCAGAGACCCGCCCCCGTAGGCTCTCCAACAAAGCACGGCCTTCTTCCACCGGGACGTGAAAATGCGCTGTGCCGGGAGCGGAATCGAGATGGTGGAGGTAATAGGGCTTGATGCGGGCAGCGATCAGCGCACGGAGGAGGGCTTCCAGCGATTCAGTCGTATCATTCACGCCCCGAAGCAAGACGGATTGGGAAAGGACAGGAATACCCCGGCAGAGCATTTGCCGGACAGCCAGACGGGCCTCTTCTGTTAGCTCTCGGGCATGGTTGATGTGAGTGACCATCCAGAGGGCACGGTCAGTCTCCAAAGCATCCAGTAGGTCCGTTGTCAGGCGTTCCGGTGCGGCGACGGGGACACGGCTGTGGATGCGGATAATCTCAATATGGGCAATGGCTGACAGACGTTGGATGATATGCTTCATCCGGCGTGGGGAGAGCATTAGCGGGTCACCGCCGGTCAGGATGATCTCCCGTATCTGTGGATGTGTTTCAATCCAGTGGAAGGCGGTTTCTAATGCCTCTTCCCCCAACAGGCCACCATCTGGGCCGACATGCTCCCTACGGAAGCAGAAGCGGCAGTAGAGCGGGCAGATGAGCAGCGGTTTGAGTAGTGCTCTGTCCTCGTAGCGATGCACGATGCCGGGAACAGGGGAGAGGGCTTCATCGCCGATTGGGTCCTCATTTTCGTGTGGCATGGTCTGTAATTCCCGTGCATCGGGAATGACCTGCCGCCCGATTGGGTCATCCGGGCTGGTGATGAGCTGCTGAAAAGCCGGGGGAATGGCGGTGGCATAGCGGTCTGCCACAGCCTCTAACGCAGGAACTTGTTCCGGCGTGATGAGGTCTGCCTCAAGAAGCGCTTGTGTCGTGCGGAGTACTTTGTGTGGTGTGGAGGGTGAGGCGGGGTCTTGCATGAGGCTGCTCTAGCGAAAGGAGACGGCTTTCCGCAAGAAGACTCTACTATGGCGCTTGCGTGAAGGCCTGCTCTATAGGGGAGAGATGACGAGTGGGCATTAAAGTTCAAAAAGGGGAGGGGTGGTGATGGGACGTTTCAGCACGAGGCAGACAACAGCCCGGATACGGGACCGTTTACCATTTCTGCGGCGACGTGCCCGGATGGTGCAGGCCGTGCGGGCTTTCTTCGAGGGGCGGGGGTATCTGGAGGTCGAGACGCCCTATGCCGTTCCCGTGCCGGGTGAGGAGGTGCATCTGCGTTGTTTCCGTACCGTTTTGGACCATCCGGATGGTACATCAGAGGTGCGCCACCTCCATACCAGCCCAGAATTCGCTATGAAACGTCTTGTAGCCGCCACGGGGCAGCCTTTGTTTCAGCTAGCCCGTGTCTGGCGCAATGGGGAGCGGAGTGCGACCCACATGCCGGAATTTACCATGCTGGAATGGTACCGCCCTGGTGCGGCCTTATCGTCTCTTATGGATGAGACGGAACATTTGTTGCGTTCTCTTTTGCCGCCTAGCCTGCTTTATGGCGAGGATGATCTGGACCTGTCCCGACCTTTTGAACGTATGACGATGCAGGAGGCCTTTGCTCGTTATGTCGGGGTGGACCTGTTATCTAGTGCAGGGGATGCGGCCCGTCTTGCCCGTGAGGCTGGTGTTTCGCTCCGGGAGGGGGAGGATTGGGAAGACCTTTTCTTCCGCTTGTTGCTGGAGAAGGTTGAGCCGTATATCGGGCGGGAGCGTCCTACTTTTCTAACACATTGGCCAGCCGAACAGGCGGCATTGGCAAAGCGTGACCCGGCTGACCCACGGGTGGCTCTGCGTTTTGAGCTTTATGCCGCCGGGCTGGAACTTGCTAATGCGTTTGAGGAGCTGACAGACCCGCACGAGCAGCGCCAGCGTTTTGAAGCAGACCGGGGCCGGCGGATGCAGATTACGCCGGAACAGGACTGGCCAGTGGATGAGGCCTTTCTTGAGGCTCTACCTGACATGCCCCCAACATCTGGTATTGCATTGGGTTTTGATAGGCTTGTGATGCTGGCAACGGGTGCCCCTCGTCTTGAGGAGATTCTTTGGCTAAGCTGACAGAAATGGTTCCGTAACCAGAGTGCATGGTCGATAAATTATCGATGAGTGAAGGGGTGGGGGTATGAAACGCTCTGCATATGGACAGGGAGTATGGCTGGCTCTTGGGGCAGCTTTGTTGCTGGGAGGGTGCACAGCACCGGCTCTTCAGCGGCCTAAGGTGCTGAATTCCATGGTCGGGCAGTCGACTGTAGAGGTCCTGCGCCGTTTCGGGGTGCCTACCCGTACCTATGTTGCCCAAGGGCATAATTTTCTGTCCTATATTGAGACGGAAACGCAGTTCTCCCCGGGGTATTCCGGTTGGGATTGGGGCTGGGGTGGCGGCTATGGCTATGGATACGGGGGAGGCTGGGGTGGCATCAGTATTCCCCCCAGCTATTACAGCTCTACCTGTCAGACGACATTTGAAGCGGTGGAGGATAAGGTTGTGGGATGGAAGCTGTACGGAGGGGGATGTTGAGTTTGATGCGTAGGTTGCGATGTGGGCAGACGCTGCCTGTAAAGCTGGGGCTAGCCTGTATGGCTCTTTCTGCTCTGGCTGGCTGTGGCGGCGGAACGTCAAACCGGCAGGACCCTCTTTCTGTGCGTGGTTCTTCTTATGCAGCACCACTGCCCGAGGCAAAGAGTATTCAAGAGGCGTATAAACCTGCTTCCTCTGATGAGGCGCCTAATCCGCAGGTCAAATATCATGTGCCGCCCTCATTTTCTTTTGAAGACAGGCCATTGAGTGACAATCTTTCTGGTTCCATCGAGATGGCCGATTTTGAGGCCGCCGTCATACGGTCTGGATACTGGTCCCTGCTGGAGGGAGAGAAAGAGTATACCGTGCTGGCTGTTCCCAATGGTCCTTTTGAGGCCTTCAAGCATGAGGTTAAGCCGGACCTTATGAGGCCTACGGGGCATAGCTATTTGAGGGGCTTTATTGGCCAGATGATCCTTGTTGGGCATTGGGATATGCCTACGATCCGGCGCAAGGCGGCAAAAAAGGGTGGCAGTGTCCGGGTGCCAACGCTCGCCGGGCCGGGGCATGACGTTATTTTAAAGCCTACAGTCTTTGGTGATGTGGAAGTCATCGGCAAGGATGGCACGGTGACGCTAACGGGAGGAGGCTACCCGCAGTCCAATGGCGTTCTGTATATGGCAGACTCAATTCTCCCCTATTAGTAAGGGGAGACTCGCCTGAGTTAGGAGAGGGCTTCGCTGACAGCTGCGAAACGAGCTAGGCCATCTTCTGCCGGGTCCAGCGTGATAGCGAGAAAGTCGGCCCCAGCTTGTGCGGCGGCACGGGCTTCTTCTGCGGTGCAGACATGTTCAGCCACGGCGGGAAGTTCGGCAAACACGCTCCATTGTGTCAGGGCGGATAGATTGACAGCAGGGAGGCTGACGTAATCGGCACCCTGCTCCCCAGCGGACATAGCATCATCCAATGTCAGGCATGTGCAGCCGATTTGAAAAGAGCCGGGTTTGTCCTTACGACCCGCAAAGGTTTTGACATCCTGTAAGCTGGAAAGATGAATCCCATCACTGTCCTTTAGGGAGACGCCTTGGATCAGATTGAGGCTGGCAGGTGCCAGAATCAGGGCTACGTTCCGTTCCCAGGCTACTTGGCGGACAGTTTCAAGCTGCTTGCGTTCTAGTGGCTTGTCAAAACAGAGCCGCAGGGCCGTGACAGAGTCATTAGCTAGCAGAGAAGGAAGCTGCTCCTGCACTGCTGTCAGCGCAGAGAGGGAAGGAATGACAGGGTAGAGGTCACAGTGATTCATAGGAATCAGATGTGGCAGATTGTTTGTGTATTGACCAGCCTTTCATCTTTCAGGGGAGCATCAGCGTTGGGATGCTCGTATCAGATGGGCGTTGCGAGAAAAGGCGTCCTCTCATGTCGTTTGGTAGACCAGCCCGGAAGTCCCGGCACACGACTCCCTCAATACCTTTATGCAGGGCCTCGATAGCGAGTGAGGCACTGGCCCCACAATCCAGAATGGAGGGTGCCTTGGACTCCCCGATGAGGTGGAGCCACCACTCTATGCCTAGACTGGCCCCGGCATGGAGAGGGGAGAGGATGGTGAAGGGGTGTCCAGCAAAATGCTGATGCACTTTCAGGAGGGTTGTGCGGGTAGAAATGGTGATAAAGGGACGGGGGAAGGATGGAAAGATGCTTGACGCACTGTGAGGATCGGTCATTCTGGCTCCATCTGGGACGATGGCTATAGGTTCATGGGGGATGCAGGTTGCCTGCTTCTACCGTGGCAGGGGCGTATCATAGGCTACGAGGTGAGGGATGTCAGTGCAGGAGAAAAAGCAGGTGAGCGCCATGCAGAAAAATCCGGACCTTGAGCGGCTGGAAATCGCTCTTGTCCAGCTTGGTTTTGCTTTGGAGCAACAGGAGATTCAGTGCGAGGCTGAACGTACAGAGCAGAAAAAAATGAAACAGGCCCTGCTTGCCAGAATTGATGCTCTTGAAGCCCGATTGCGGGGAATTCTCGATATGGATGCAGAGACGGCCGGGCTGGCAGCATCTTCTGAAGCAGAAGAGGAAAGATAAGACATATGGCGCAGGTAACGCTTTCGGTTGGTGGTCTTAGCTATACGGTTGGCTGTCAGGATGGTGAAGAAGAGTATCTGAAGGACCTTGCTGCTTCCATCTCTCGGCGTCTTGAGGAAGTACGCAGGACATTGGGGCCGCGGGGCGATGGCGAAGCTATGTTTCTGGTCGCTTTGCTTACGACTGATGATCTTTATGAAGCCCGTAAAAAGCAGATGACGGACGAAGAGCGGGCAGCCGTGGCGCGTAGCAGCCAGATTGAGGCCTCTTACAAACAGACAGCGGGGCGTCTGGCGGATGCAGCCGATATAGCAACCAGTTTGCTCCAGCGGGTGGAAGAAGGTCTCAAGCCATCGGTCGGGGCAGCTACCTCCGATAAGGTGGCAGTGAACGAATAAGGCGCGCGCAATTTCCCACATACTGGCCCTACCTATGGCCGTGATCCATAGAAAGCACTGTTCCGGTGCTTGTCTAGTACCGGGTAGGAGTGCAATATGAGGGTCGAAGCTGCCTGGTGCGTCAGGCACGATCAACCTCTGGGCCGATAAGCACTTCCAAGGGAACTGGCTCTGTCGTGGCTGTGGTCACGTTATTACCGGTGCCCACCTGCCCTAGCAGGTCCGGGAGGGCTGATGAGACCAACGGCCAAGGCGGCTTCACCAATTCATGGATTTTATGGCCCAGCTTCCTCTTCCATCCGTTTGCGATAAAAAAATGATTCGTCAGAAAATTCTGGCGTCCCGTCGGCCCGTTCTGCCACGGCAGAATCGGCAGCTTATCGCTAACCTCCTGATCAGCCTTCATCACATAAAGCCGACCGTGATTGCGGCTACATGGCCTCTGCCGGGGGAGGCGGACCTTCGCCCGCTTTGTGAACAGTTGGTGCGGGCGGGCTATTGTGTCGTTTTGCCGCAGACACCTCCTAAGGGAGAGCCTCTTATCTTTCGGGAATGGCGATGTGATCGCCCAATGCGGAAAGGCCGCTTCGGGACGTGGTACCCTACAGGGAGACGGAAGGAACCTGATGTTATTCTGGTACCTTTTGTAGCGTTTGATAGGCAGGGGGGGCGGCTTGGCTATGGTGGCGGTTATTATGACCGAACCTTACCTCTTTATCCGCAGGCTACGCTTATAGGGTATGGTCTGTCTTCACAGGAGAGAGAGGCCCTGCCTATGGATGAGTATGATCATCGACTACCCGTCATTGTGACGGAACGTGAGATTATTCAGATCAGAAAGAATGAAGGATAGACATTGAGACTGTTATTTCTGGGAGACATCGTTGGCCGGTCAGGGCGTGAGGCTGTTCTAGAGGGCTTAAAAGGCTGGCGAGAAGAGCTATCGCTGGACATGGTCGTTGCGAATGCGGAGAACGCCTCCCACGGTTTTGGTCTGTCCCCTCAGATTGCTCGTGATCTGCTGGATGGCGGTGTGGATGCTATAACGCTGGGCAACCATGCGTGGGACCGGAAAGATCTTATCGGACAGCTCAATCAGCTTCCTGCTGTTGTCCGTCCTGCCAATTATCCCGAGGGAACACCGGGGCAGGGGAGCTGTGTTGTCACTCTGCCTTGTGGGCGTAAGGTGCTTGTTATCAATGTGATGGGCCGTGTCTTCATGGATGCTCTGGATGATCCATTCCGGGCCGTGGAACAGATTCTTTCCAAGCATCGTCTGGGAGGAACCGTTCAGGCCGCCGTGTTGGATGTCCATGCAGAAACCACCAGCGAGAAAATGGGATTTGGACATCTTTACGATGGGCGAGTTTCTCTCGTGGTCGGTACTCATACGCACGTGCCAACAGCCGATCATCGTATTCTGAAAGGTGGAACAGCCTATCAGACGGATGCGGGTATGTGTGGTGACTATGACAGTGTGATTGGTATGGAAAAAGAAAATGCCATTCGCAAAATGCTCAAGAAGGTGCCGACAGAACGCTTCCAGCCTGCTGGAGGAAAGGCCACCGTTTCTGGCTTGATGGTGGAAACGGATGATGCAACGGGGCTGGCTATTCGGGTCTGTCCGTTCCGTCAGGGAGGGGACTTGTTGCCTTCCATGCCGAATTTTTGAGGGTAGGTAAGAATTTTTATGGATGAAAGGGCCGGGTTTGAATGACCCGGCCCTTTCTATTTCGGGGGAGGGGAGGAGATAAGGGAAGGAAAACCGGGACTTTTTAGGATTTTTTAACGTTTTTTGAAGTTTTTTTGATTTTTTCTCTTTTTTGGGGTTGTGCGGGTAGGGGGTTCTGCGTATA
>NZ_JATM01000005.1 GCF_002003665.1 Bombella intestini | reverse complement strand
TAAATCCAACTCGCTCCGTTGAATCGGTAAAGCGTGGGTAGTGATACAAAAAGTTCACTTGAATCTCCCTAATCGCCTGTTACGCTCGATGTAGTCGAGAGTTTCATTTTCGGGGGGAAGAACTTAGATGAAAGAATGGCTTGATTGGCCTGCTAAGAGTGCCCATCCTCCTGAGACTCTTGAACATCCAGCAATTTATCATATGCTTGATGTAGCGGCTGTCGCTGAGCAACTGATTATAGAATCACCTTGGCCATTTGAATTAAAACAAGCCTTTATTGCACTAGCTGGCCTGCATGATTTAGGAAAATTCAGTGAAACATTTCGAGGTATGTTGCGTGAGGGGGCATATCAACCATTTACGCATTGGGAATTAACTGAAATTCTTCTGTTGACTGAAGATGATTGGTTAGCAGATTGGCTAGGCGGTACAGACGAGGTTCGAGAAGTCTTATATGCCGCTGTGGCCGGGCATCATGGCCGCCCTCCTCAAACAAATCTGCAAAGACGGGAACGAAGGAAATGCTTGCGGGCTGTCGGAGATGGTCATGAAGCAGCACAACGTTTGCTGGAGATTTTTAAACAGCTCTGGCCAGAAGCGTCTCTTGATTCTTTAGATGAAGAGGCAGCCATAAGTTTTTCCTGGTGGCTGCCTGGTTTCTGTACTGCAGCCGACTGGATAGGGTCTAATACGACATGGTTCTCTCCTAAGGCATTGGAGTTAGAACCAGAGGCGTACCTAAAAGAGGCACGTGTCATTGCCCAAAAAGCTGTGAAAGAAGCTGGCCTAAGTGGAACAATGGCCCGTGAAGGGGCGTTGTTTGATTTTACACTGAGGCCATTACAAGAGGCGTGTGTTTCTCTGGCTTTGCCAGAAGGCCCCACACTGGTTGTACTGGAAGCCGAAACCGGGGTTGGTAAAACGGAAGCCGCTCTTATTCTGGTGCAACGTATGATTATGGCCGGTAAGGGGAGGGGATTGTTCTTTGCTCTGCCGACTATGGCCACGGCTGACGCTATGTTTGGTCGGGCCAAGCAGGTTATGGAGAGAATGTTTGCAAATCCGTCTTTGACTCTCGCTCATGGTCGGGCCGGTCTGTCCGTGCCATTTCGTGACCTTGTGAATGAGGGGAGCAAGACGGGTAAATCTGATGATCAATCCGGTGTGACAAGTGCCGAATGGCTGGCTTCAGATAATAGACGGGCTCTGCTGGCTGATGTGGGAATAGGCACGATTGATCAGGCTTTGCTGTCTGTTCTGCCGGTACGGTTTCAAACATTGCGACATTATGGCCTTGCTTCCAAGATATTGGTTGTCGATGAGGTTCATGAGATGGGGGAGCCTTATATCGCAGAAGAATTGGTGGCTTTGTTGCGGATGCATAGAGCCATGGGGGGCTCAGCCATATTGTTAACGGCGACTCTGCCACTCAAATTACGGGCCCGCCTTTTGGAGACGTACGGCGGCATCTCTGAATCTCACGCCTATCCGGCCATAACTATTGCTGGGGGTGAGGCTGTAACACAGTTTGATGATGATGCTCGACCGCAGAAAGGGCCTGTCCTGGTAGAACGGCTTTCCACGACGGATGAGGCGGTACATTATATTGCCCAATCTGCAGCGGATGGAGCGGCCTGTGTATGGGTTCGTAATGCTGTGGATGATGCTATTGCTGCGGTCGATGCGTTGCGGGCTAAGGGTGTGCAAGCGCATCTTTTACATGCCCGTTTTGCTTTGTGTGATCGTAAAAAGCTGGAACAGAGCGTGCTGGATCGTGTGGGACGGAATGGTACTGACCGTAAAGGGTTCGTTCTGATTTCGACACAAATTGTTGAAGCCTCGTTGGATCTGGATTTTGACGTTATGGTGTCCGATCTGGCCCCAATTGGGTCTCTGATACAGCGGGTCGGTCGTCTATGGCGGCATATGGATGTACGGCCTGCCAATCAACGCCCCGTCCCAGCACCCATCTTAAAGGTCCTATCCCCCGACCCTGCCGATGTGCAGGACGCTCGCTGGTTGCAGAAAGTTTTGGAGAGGGGGGCTTGGGTTTATTCCTTGCCGGATATGTGGCGGACGGCTTCGGCTTTGTTTAAGGCAGGTCAAATCAAGACGCCAGATGGCTTGCGCCCTCTGATAGAGGCTGTGCATGGTGATGAGGTAGAAAACCTACCTTCCGTACTGGAGGAGGCAGAGGCGGAAGGGTACGGAAAGGCTATGGCTGCGCGGCATCGTGCTCTTCAGAATCTTGCTACTATCGAAGATGGTTACCGGAAGGGTGGCTGTGGTGCGGATGATACGACCTATCCTACCCGGCTTGGGGATGAAACTCGGGTTCTTGCTCTGGCCCGTCAGACAGACCACGGCCTTGTGCCATGGGCGCAGGCTGAAGGAGTTTTTTCTGATGAATTGAGCAGAAGTGAGTTGGCAGCTCTATGGGCTTTGTCGGAAGTTTCTGTACGGAGCAAGCGGCTTGTGGGGTT
The DNA here is from genome assembly GCF_002003665.1 of Bombella intestini. Classification (GTDB taxonomy): domain Bacteria; phylum Pseudomonadota; class Alphaproteobacteria; order Acetobacterales; family Acetobacteraceae; genus Bombella; species Bombella intestini. Next base: position 179,623 of record NZ_JATM01000005.1, on the reverse strand, counting down.
AGACCTTCCAGATCAAGACAGAGCCGATATTCATGAAGCTCAAAAATACTGGCCACAATGGAAGAAGAATGTTGTTACCATATGTCCAGTTCAGCCAATAGATGGAGCTATCTGTCGGGGTGTTAGTTATAGGAATGATATAGGACTAATTATATACCATTCCTAATCATTGAGATATTGATAGTAATTTATTCCAGTCTATTATCAGCTATGCTTTTTTGATTTATGGCTTGTTAATGGACTGGACCTGATGCAGGATGATAGCGAAGTGCTGCATTCTTGTGCTGGTGCATGGAGAGGCAGTGGATGGTTGATCTTGTAGCCCTAGAGGTTTCTGGTGTCTCTAAATCTGATAACAGACCCGTGGATTCCGGTACGATGTGCCGATGGTAGCAGGCGGATTATTGCACCATGGCAAATGGCAGAAGAGGGCATAATTTTCCCAGATTGGGTACGTCCTGATCTGAATGTTGCCTGTTTAGAGTTGTTGATCGGGCTTGTTTATCTGGCAGATCCACCAGCGAATAAGAAGGATTGGCGGGCCCGTAGGCGGGCTGATCCGGACCGTTTGAAGACAAAGTTAGCGGCTTATGAGCCGGCCTTTCATCTTCTGGGTGATGGCCCCCGTTTTCTTCAGGACATGGAGAAACTTTCAGGCTCTCCCAATCCGGTTGATATGCTGTTCATCGATAGTGCGGGTGGGCAGACCATGCGTAATAATATTGACGTCATGGTGCATCGTAACCGTTATCCGTGTCTTTCTCTACCGGAAGCGGCGATGGCGCTTTACACATTGCAGGACTTTGCTCCCTCTGGTGGGGCCGGAAACCGCACTTCCATGCGTGGTGGTGGGCCACTCGTGACACTTCTCGATCCCGGTGAAGAACTATGGGACCTCGTCTGGCTCAATGTTCCGTTTGGTCAGCCATCCGACATGAAAGACCTGCCGTGGATGAGGCCGACACGGACATCAGAACCTGGGCAGACGTCTGTCTTTCCATCAGACGGGACAAGACGCTTTGATGTGGAGGCGTTTTTCGGTATGCCCCGCCGTCTGCGCCTTGTAGGGGATGATGAGGGTGTGACGGGCGTCATACAGCGGCCCTATGGCACGAATTATGCCGGATGGTGGCATCCTCTAAGCCCTTATTACCGGATAAAGGTCACAGAGGAGTGGCTTCCACGCCATCCACGGGCTGGACGGTTTGGCTATCGTAACTGGTTGGGTGTCATTGCTGAAAGTGAGCCTAAGAAAGCTCATGAAGAACGTTTGGCTAGCTTGGCACTGATCGTGAGAGAGTGGTGTGGGCAAGAGAGAGGAGATGAGGCGTCCGTTATTGTAGCGGGCTGGGCCATGAACAACATGAGCCCGAGAGACTTTGTCTATTCCCGTCAGCCACTTTCTCGTCTGTCCGAGGATGCTGAAGAGTCTTTACGTGGCTTTATTGAAGCTGCCGAGATGGTAGCAGCCATGTTGAACCGGGCCTTATCATCTGTTCTGGATGCCGGTGAAGCACGAGAAGCGCAACGTGAAGAGTTTTACCTGAAAACTGAACCTGCTTTTTATCAGTGCTTCCACCAGATAGCTGCAGGTGAGAAACCCTCTGAGGAGTGGCTGAAGGTATTGCGAAAGCAGGCTTTGGATCAGTTTGAAGCTGTTGCTTTGCCGGGACTTTCCGAGCGTGACATGCAGAGCATGAAGAAAATTGCCGAAGCCCGGAAGTTTCTGAACATAGAGTTGTGGGGATACGGCAAGAAGGCAGGTCCAGCCCTGTTTACAGCATTGGGTCTCCCCGTCCCGCAAAAGAAGAGGAAGAGGCCGCATGAGTGAAAGAACAGACATTGGCGTGAAGGTCTTTGAGTGGTGGCAAAAGAATCTTGCTCCACGCACGCAGTCTGTGTCGAAGGATGCAGCAAAAAGCGGGAAGGATGAAACGGAGAAGGCATCTGGCCAAACAGCGGCGCGCACACTCAGTGCGAAGTTACGTCGTGGTGGTTTCCCTGACGTCTTGTTTGAACCGGCGGTGCATCGCTTGGTGCATACGTTGAATGTGCGCGAGTATGAGCTGAAACGCTTTTGTCGGCTAGTTGAGATACTTGGTAGTGTGCGGACTCATAGCCAAAGCACATTGGCAGAGCGGCTTAGAGGGGCAGATAAGGAGCCATTATTGTCGCCTCTAAGGTTCAAGCAGTTAATGACAGCCGAAGATGAAGAGTTGGCTACGTTATTGCGGCGTGCTGTGCAGATAGCCGACTATCGTTGCAATGTTGCTGCTCTCGCAAGGGATGTCATGTTCTGGAATGATCGGATCAAGACCCGCTGGTGTCTCGATTATTTTGGTGCTGCGAATAATTCAGAAGGCAAGACAGAATAGCACATATGTTGCTGGTCTCGTTTTTACCCATCTATTGAGTAGGTTTTTGTGTCATGACAAATTTTGTCCAGTTCCATGTTCTGACAACTTATGGTCTTTCTAATCCCAATCGTGACGATATGGGCCGTCCCAAACAGGCCGTGATTGGTGGGGAGGTGCGTATGCGCCACTCTTCACAGTCAGTCAAACGAGCCTTGCGGGAAAGCACGTTCTTCAGTCACGACCTTGCAGACCATATGGGGAAACGGACTAAACGTCTGCATGGTGGGTTGGTGCAGTATCTTTTGAATAAGGGCGTTTCCGAGAAAAAAGCTCAGGAGAGCGCAAGCACTGTCGCCAGTATTTTCGGTAAATTGGAAGCAGCTGATAAGGAAACGGGCGAACAAATCGCTACAACGCTCGCCTTTATTTCACCAGATGAATGGAAACTGGCAGAAGAGCTGGCCGAAAAAGCTGCTGCTGGGGAGAAGCTACCCAAAGATAAAGAACTGAAGAAAAAGGTTCTGCGCCAGGCTGATGGAGCGGTGGATATCGCCATGTTCGGGCGTATGTTGGCTTCTGATGCTGATTTTAATCGGGATGCCGCTGTGCAGGTGGCTCATGCATTCACGACTCATCGTTCAGTAGCACAGGAAGACTGGTTCTCCGCTGTGGATGATCTGAATAAAGATGATGAGCGTGGGGCCGGTCATATCGGTGAAAGCGCTTTTGGCACGGGTGTGTTCTACCAGTATGTATGTGTCAATCTGGACCTGCTGGTTGAGAATCTGAATGGTGACAGGGAGCTTGCTGCCAAGGCCATGGAGGCATTGGCTCGTTCTCTGTCTCAGGCTACGCCTCGTGGTAAGCAGAATAGCTACGCCCATAGGCCACGGGCACATTACATGCTGGCGGAACAGGGTGAGCAGGCCCCCCGTGATCTGTCCGGTGCTTTCTTCCATGCTGTAAAAGGTGAAAACCTGCTGGAAAGCTCTATCAAAAAGCTAGAAGAGACCCGGAAGGCCATTGATGATGCCTACGGGCAGTGCTGGGCTGCTGAAGCGAAATTGTGTGTGGGTAAAAACGGAACGCTGGATGAACTTGCCGCCTTTGCTGGTAAAGCCGTGCGGGGTGAGTGATGGCGTCCCCTTATCTGGTGTTCTCGCTCTCGGCCTCTTTGGGGGCGATGGGCGAGCTGGCCGGGCATGAGCGGCGTGGTTCGCTGCTCTGGCCGGGCCGTTCCGCACTGATCGGGTTGATGGGAGCTGCTTTAGGCATTCGGCGTGATGGTGATTTCTCTGAGCTGGATGGTCTGAAGATCGAGGTTGCCGTATTCGATAGCGGCACGGTCCTGCGTGACTTCCACACCATTCAATCCGTCCCGGCGGCAGCGGTGAAGAAGCCAAACTCTCGCCCAGAGGCAATTCGGAAAGCGGGAGGACGGCTGACAACTAGCATCACCCTGCGTGATTATCGGGCAGGTGTGTTCTACGGCGTGGCTGTGCAGGGCAAAGGGCTGGAGAAGATTGCGGACGCACTACGCAAACCGCATTTTACGCTCTATCTGGGGCGTAAATCCTGTCCGCTTTCATCCCCTCTGAACCCTCAGATTGTACAGGCCGACACGGTCGAGGAAGCTCTAGGGCAGGTGAAAGTGCCTATCTGGCTTTCCAAACACGTTGATCTTTCTAAAAAGGTCATGGTTGTTGGTGAGCAGGGCAGCCAGCGTGATTCTGTGCATGATATTCCGTTGGACCGGCAACGCTGGCACTTTGCCGCACGGGATGTCGGAATACGTCATGTTGAACTGCTAGGGAAGACGATGAAATGAGCTGGTATCTAAGTAGAATCCGTCTTTCCCGCAGCCCTGCTGTGCGTGTTCTGGAAGCCGCCTTGAAAGAGTCTGACGCAGGACAGAGGCGATCCTCGCAGCATCATATGCTCTGGTCTGCTTTTGCAGAGGACCCCAACCAGAAGCGGGATTTTCTCTGGCGTGCGGAAAGTGACGGGAGCTTCCTTACGCTCTCTCCCCGTCCACCACGGGATGATAATGAGCTGTTCGAGCCTCCCCAGTGTAAGATATTCGACCCTGCATTGAAGGCAGGTGATAAACTGGCTTTCTTGCTGCAGGCCAATGCGACACGGATGAAGCGTGATACGGGTAAACGTGTTGATGTTGTTATGGATGCGCTTCGTCATGTTCCGGAGGAACAACGGGCAGAGCAGCGAATGGATTTAGCCGAAAAGGAAGGCAAATTCTGGCTGGCCCGACAGGGAGAAAAAGCTGGCTTTACCTTTGTGCCTGACGAGGTGCAGGTTGAAGACTATCGGACTGAATTACTTCCCCGTTTTAATATGGGGAAGCGAGGCATACCAACGTTCGGTATTCTGAGTTTTGCCGGCCAGTTAGAGGTGACAGACCCAGAAGCTTTTCTGGCTCAGCTTGTCCGAGGATTTGGTCGGGCTAAGGCCTTTGGCTGTGGCCTTATGTTGATCCGGCGGGCTGCATGAGTAGGGCGGGGAAAGACGGGTTGCCCGGTCTGGCCCCGCCGAAACCAATCCCCCTAAAAGATAGATCCTCTTTGATCTTTGTAGAGCGGGCCCAGCTGGATGTGTTGGATGGTGCGTTTGTGGCGATAAATGCCGATGGCACTAGAACACAGATTCCCGTTGGTGGTCTGGCTGGTATCATGCTGGAGCCGGGCGCCCGAATTTCCCATGCAGCGGTGTCGTTGGCGGCCCGTGTGGGGACATTGATTACATGGGTTGGAGAAGCAGGTGTACGCCTTTATTCCTCTGGCCAACCCGGCGGGGCACGGGCTGATCGTTTGTTATGGCAGGCTAGTCTGGCTTTGGATGATGGGGCCCGTTTGCGTGTCGTGCGAGAGATGTACAAGCGGCGTTTTAAGGAGGAGCCACCTGCCCGGCGGTCGGTCGATCAGTTGCGTGGTATTGAGGGAGCCCGTGTAAGGGAAAGCTACGCTCTGCTGGCTGCTCAATATGGTGTTAGTTGGAAACGCCGTTTGTATGATCGGAAGGATTGGAGCGGTTCGGATATCCCTAATCGGTGCCTCTCAGCGGCCACAGCTTGCTTGCATGGGTTGTCTGAAGCCGCAGTCCTCGCAGCGGGTTATGCACCAGCGGTGGGGTTTCTGCACAGCGGGAAGCCGTTGTCCTTTGTGTATGATGTAGCGGATATTTTCAAAATGGAAACCGTGGTGCCGGAAGCATTCCGTATTGCGGGCAAAGCGGAAAGGGGGCGGCTGGATATGGCACCAGACCGCGCCGTGCGGCTGGCTTGTCGGGATAAGTTCCGCCAAGATAGGCTGCTGGAGAGGATTATTCCAACCATTGAGCATGTTCTATCTGCTGGCGGTCTGCCTCGGCCTGCACCGCCGCCAGAAGCTGTCCCTGTGGCGTTTGAGGATGAAGTCTTTGGGGACCCGGGGCATCGGTGATGTTTGTAGTTGTTGTTACAAATGCTCCGCCTCGTCTGCGTGGCCGTTTGGCGGCGTGGCTGGTAGAGATTCGGGCTGGTGTCTATGTGGGTAATTATTCCAAACGGACAAGGGAAATGATCTGGGAGCAGGTTCTCCTTGGGGTGGGGCCGTTGGGTGATGCTCTTATGGTTTGGCGCGCTTCTAATGATCAGGGCTATGAGTTTCGTACGGTTGGCCAGAACCGCCGGATGCCTGTAGATTTCGATGGATTGAAGCTAGTTTCTTTCTATTCAGAGTAGGAAGGGAGAGAAGATTAAAATATAATTTAAGTTGGTAGGATCTTTGACAACAAAAAAAGATATATCTTACAGTGCGTTATAGGAAGTCTGTTCCCCGCCCGTGCGGGGATGAACCGACAGTAGCGGCCATGAGCGGCTCTATCACCGCCTGTTCCCCGCCCGTGCGGGGATGAACCGAGAGGGAGAAAATACTTACGATTACTCTTCTACTGTTCCCCGCCCGTGCGGGGATGAACCGGTCTATGACAGTGGGCGGGCCCTTGATGTTCTCTGTTCCCCGCCCGTGCGGGGATGAACCGCAAAAAATGCGCAACGTAACGACAGCTGACATCTGTTCCCCGCCCGTGCGGGGATGAACCGGCAATTCAGACTAACGCCGCCTCTATTTCTAACTGTTCCCCGCCCGTGCGGGGATGAACCGTAGTACCGATTACAAACTGATGACCGATACACCTGTTCCCCGCCCGTGCGGGGATGAACCGGGCCGGAGAAACGCCCCAGATTCGGCGATTGACTGTTCCCCGCCCGTGCGGGGATGAACCGCCACAGCTATTACCGCTGCTTATACAGCCGCCCTGTTCCCCGCCCGTGCGGGGATGAACCGTCTCATCCGTGCATAAGACGTTATAAATATTGCTGTTCCCCGCCCGTGCGGGGATGAACCGCTAGGGCGGCCAAACTCTAAACTCATTGCCGGCTGTTCCCCGCCCGTGCGGGGATGAACCGGCTAGAGAGCGTGCCAACAAACGTTTCTCTACCTGTTCCCCGCCCGTGCGGGGATGAACCGTATTGGGGACTATTTTGCGGAAACTAGGGGAACTGTTCCCCGCCCGTGCGGGGATGAACCGCATACGCAGAGGTCTGATCTGATTTACCAGATCTGTTCCCCGCCCGTGCGGGGATGAACCGTGGCTGTGCATCTGCCTAGTGCTGAAGGGGATCTGTTCCCCGCCCGTGCGGGGATGAACCGTATTTCCTTTTAGGGCGTTGTCAAAATTATACCTGTTCCCCGCCCGTGCGGGGATGAACCGAAATTCTGCTCCAGACCAAGAAACAGCCCCCACTGTTCCCCGCCCGTGCGGGGATGAACCGCAAAATCAACCCGCATTACCCGGCTCGGTTCACTGTTCCCCGCCCGTGCGGGGATGAACCGCCCGCACCGTCTGAGGGGACCGCTGGGCAGCTCTGTTCCCCGCCCGTGCGGGGATGAACCGCTCAATTATGGTGTGCCTCGTGGAAAATCCACCTGTTCCCCGCCCGTGCGGGGATGAACCGCTCGGTAGCTTATTACAGGGGCCTCGCATCTCCTGTTCCCCGCCCGTGCGGGGATGAACCGGAACGGGCCGGAACCCGGTCATTCCCGAACTCCTGTTCCCCGCCCGTGCGGGGATGAACCGTCGCCACAGAAATCCCTTCCTGATCGCAACGACTGTTCCCCGCCCGTGCGGGGATGAACCGACATAGCTGCAGCGGATAAAACGGCTGTTTTACTGTTCCCCGCCCGTGCGGGGATGAACCGCGCAGTGCCTATGACGATTTCGCACCGGCACCCTGTTCCCCGCCCGTGCGGGGATGAACCGATTGACCCGCCCCACGGGAACAAGTGCCACATCTGTTCCCCGCCCGTGCGGGGATGAACCGGTCAAGTAATTATCGAAATAATTATGAGGTACCTGTTCCCCGCCCGTGCGGGGATGAACCATTGAGCCAGTAGAGACGTGGCGCAGCCGGATCCTGTTCCCCGCCCGTGCGGGGATGAACCGGCCAGACGAATGTCATTCAGTCGCATCCAGTCCTGTTCCCCGCCCGTGCGGGGATGAACCGGATAGGTGATGCGGCGGCGGGGCCTGCAACGAACCCCGCAATGCGCCACGTGGCGGGTAGCCACAGCTACGGCCTACAGATTATCACCGTGTCACGCCGCATCAGAGTTAGTGGATGCGAAGAGGCCAAAGAGACGTCAAGAGGCACATCTCATTGTTTTTCCTTACCACCGGTAAGACAAATCACCATACAAAGCCCGTCCGGGAGCGTAAGAACAGTTGGTCGTGCTGGTACATACGGAGACATATTTCGAGTTGGCAATGTTGGTGCCGTTTAGCTGGAGGTGCCAACGCCGGTAATCGAGATGCGCCTCAATATCGCCAACCAATTGGGAAGGAACGATGATGGTGTTGGGTAGGGCACCGGCTGTTGTGCTTGTATAGCGTAGGCCACCACCAATTCCGGCACTCAGGGAGTGTGTAAGGGCGAAACTGCGCCGCAAGAAGAAGGATGCCATGCGAGAGGGAACCGTTGTCGGGCGTTGGCCGACTTGGTTTTGCGTAGCAGCACTGCCTTTCGTGACGCGTGGGTCCTGCACGGTAAAGGCAGCGAGAAGGTCAATCTTATAGGGTAGGCGTCCGACAAATTCGGCTTCAAAACCACGGGTTCGCTGGGCGCCTAGCTGTATTTTGTCGCTGGAATAGACAGGGTCTTGCACCAGTTCGTTTCGTTCTTTCAGGGTGAAGACATCCAGCGTAAGCAGGAATCTATCTCCGAAAATGGAATCCCGGCGGGGTTTGTATTTTATGCCTGCCTCCAGCAACCGCCCTCGTGTCGGGGAAAAGGCCGTGCCATCATGGGTTGTACCTAGCTGTGGGCTAAAGGACGTGGCGTAGGAGATGTAAGGAGCCACACCCCAAGTAGATTGATAGAGCAGGGCCACACGCCCGGTGAAGGCATTGTTCTTTTGGGAGGTCCGGCCGCCGTTGCTATTGTTGACCTGAAGGCTCTGCGTGAAGTCGCCACGGCCAGAGAGTGTTAGGAAGAAGCGTTTCCAGTCTGCTTGTTCCTGCCCGTAAATGCCTGTCTGTGTGCCAGTTGTATTGTAATTGCGCTTGGACGCATAGCTGGGCATGGCAATTGTAGAATAAATGGGGCGATAGAGGGCTAAGTTGGGGGCTTTTCCTTCTCCACGTCGTTCCGCCATAAAGTCACTGCGGAAATCAACACCCGTAAGTAATGTGCTATGGACAGACCCGAAATGGTCTTTCCATTCTGAGCGTGTATCCAAAGTTGTGGTGTTGTAGTTGCCTGATTGTAGAAGGGCCGTGCGGGAAATTGTATCCGTGTTGATTAGTTTTGGCTGGGCGACTGTCCGGTAGAGGACGTTTATATGGGCAAAGCGCATATTCTGCGAGATGGTCCACCCCGGCAGTATCTCTTGCTTCAGGGCATAGCCAACGGAAATCTGCCTTTTGGAATAGACATCAAAGTTCCAGTTTCCAGATAGGAAGTTGCGGGGTAGATAACCGTAACGAGATGGCACGACCGTGCCGACATACGGCAGAAACTGCGAGCTGGACCCGGCATCAAGCTGCTCATAGCTGCTTAGAAAGGTGAAATCTGTTCGAGAGGAAGGCTGCCAGCGTAGGGAAGGGGCAACATAAATTTCGTTGTTCTTGATATGATGGGCAAAGGTGCCCGATTTGCGGATTAACCCGTTGAAACGCCACATCCAGTGGCCTTGCTCATCAATAGTGCCGCCAATATCTACAGCTCCTTGACGCCGGGCGTAGCTTCCTCCCTGAACCGACACGACATTAACTTGGTTTTTTGTAGGGCGTTTGCTGACGGCATTAATGATGCCCCCAAGCTGCCCAGAACCATAAAGGGCGGAGCTGCTGCCACGGATGATGTCCATTTCCTCCATGCCCCAAGGTTCGATGGAAAAAGATTGCGATGTGGCGGCATTAGGGGTGCGTGTCCCATCTAAATAGATGTCCGGTGTGAACCCGCGGATTGTCCCGAAATAGCCCCGTGGGTCATCTTTCCCGCCATAGTCGGAGACACCCGCACTATAACGGATGGCTTCTGTCAGAGTACGGCTGTTGAGCATGTCCATTCTGGCCCGGGAAACAACCGTCAGGTTTTGGGGGGTAGTTTCCAGAGGTGTGGCCGTTTTCAAGGCCGCCTGTCCTGTGCCTGTCAGAAGGGGACGGCTTTTTCCATAAACATGGATTGATTCTATGGGGTGCTGGTGAGAGGTGGCCGTTTTGCTGTGTGTCTCATGTTTCTTGTTCTGGGATGGTTGGGGTGTCTCTGCGGCCATGACACAGGATGGAAGGATAATACTTCCCAGAATAAGAAGCCCCTGCAATGGGTTATACGAAACGGGACAGGGCACAAATGTCTCTCTAAATTGAGAATGATTATCACAATCAAATATAAAAGATAATTTAACCCTGCAAGCGTTTTTCACATTCCCGTGATGAATGGTGGTGCGAAGTGGCGAGATGTTTGCTTGTTATGCTGTCCGTGTGTCTGGAACGTAGACAGAAAGGCGGTTTTTTCACGCCGTGATGGAAGATACATATAACTACTAAATATAGTTATTTTTGAGAAACAACAAAATAATAAGTTGATTTTTGCCCAAGATTTGACATGCTCCCTGCATGACGACAAAGCCCCCTTCTTATCTACCTATTGTTCTGCGGACGGATCAGCGTGATGCCCTCCTTGTGGGAGGCGGGCAGGTGGCCGTGCAGAAGATGCGCCTGCTGAAGGGGCGATGCCGGATGATTCATATCTGGGCAGAGACGCTGCATCCCGAATTGGCCGCTTTGGTAGAGCAGGGGCAGGCGGTGTTCCAGCAAGGTCGGGTGGAAGAAGAGGCTCTCCGGGCTATTCTGCCCAACATGGCCTTGGTGTTTGCCGCTACGGATGATGAAACTGTTAATGAGATGGTGGCCCATCAGGCCCATGCGCTGCGGGTGCCGGTCTGCGTGGTAGATGCTCCGGCTCTTTCTAGCTTCATCACACCCGCTCTAGTGGACCGGTCCCCCGTGCAGGTGGCCATCACGACTGGCGGGGCCTCTCCGGTTCTGGCCCGTCGTGTCCGGCAGATGGTCGAGGCCATGCTTCCGGCCAGAATGGGCGAGGCCGCCCGTTTCATGCAGAAGCAGCGTGGTTGGCTGAAGGATCGTCTGCCGGGGATGAAGCAGCGGCAACGTGTCTGGGAATCCTTTGTTGATGGCCCGGCCTATGAGGCCGCTCTGGCCGGGGAAGAAGACCGGGCACGGGAGCAGTTGGAGCAGCTCGTGGCAGTTGCCGAAGGTGAGGCGGATCGCCCGCAGGGTGAGGTCTGGCTTGTCGGGGCAGGGCCGGGTAACCCGGATTGGCTGACCCTAGCTGCCCTGCGCCTGATGCAGAATGCGGATAGTGTTTTGTATGATAATCTCGTGGCACCGGATGTGCTCGACCGTGTGCGGCGTGATGCCGAGCGTGTTTATGTTGGCAAGAAGCGGAGCCATCATACGCTTCCGCAAAGCGATATAGAGGCCGAGATGTTACGCAGGGCCAAGCGGGGCGAACGGGTTCTGCGACTGAAGGGGGGAGACCCCTTTGTGTTTGGTCGTGGGGGTGAGGAGATGGAAACCCTGCTGGCGGCAAATGTGCCGGTGCGGGTTGTTCCCGGTATTACGGCGGCGAATGGTTGCGCTGCGGCCGCTGGGATTCCGTTAACTCATCGTGATTGTGCCCAAAGCTGCGTGGTTGTGACAGGCCATGCCCGGGCTGATGGCACTCTCAACCTGCATTGGCCCAGTCTGGCCCGCAAAGGCCAGACAGTCGTTATTTATATGGGGTTGAGTTCCATGGCGGAGCTGTGCCAGCAGATGCAGGCTCATGGCTTGCCGGAAAGTTGGCCTGTGGCGGTTGTCTATCGGGGGTCTTGCGCCGACCAGCGTTGCGTGACGGGTACGTTGGGCACGATAGCCGAGGATGTCCGTCAGGCGGGGCTTCAGAGTCCCGTACTGATTATTGTAGGGGAAGTGGTGCATCACCGGGGCGAGGTGGTGCAGGCTGTGCCCGATTATAGCACACCGAAGGAGAGTGCCTGATGAAACGTCTGTCCCGTCCGGGAGAAGGGGAAATCCTGCTGTTGACAGCAAGCCGCCTGCTGGATGGCCGTATTGTCTGGCTTGGTGAGGGGGGGCATTGGCATGAGGCCATTGCCGAGGCTACTCGCTTTACCTATGAGGACGCAGGCCCTGCTCTGGAGCGTGCTTTAGCTGAAGCGGAGCAGAAGGAAGTCGTGGCCATTTATGAGGTTGTAGCGAAAGACACCCAACCGCCCGAACCTGTGACGACACGGGAAGCCATCCGTGCCCACGGGCCGAGTGTCCACCCTGATTTTTCTTATGATTATGCCCCGGTGCGGGAAAAGGAGAGTGCATTATGACACAGCCTGTTTCACGGTCTGTCGGGCATTACCAGTATGAAGAGCGGGACAGAGCCTTCCTTCAGGAGCGCATTAATGAGTTCGAAGGGCAGGTCCGCCGCCGTCTTTCCGGTGAGCTGAGCGAGGAAGAGTTTAAGCCTCTGCGGTTGATGAATGGGGTTTATCTCCAGCTCCATGCCTACATGCTGCGGGTGGCCATCCCGTATGGTGTGCTGGATAGCCGCCAGCTGCATAGGTTGGCCGATATTGCAGCCAAATATGACCGGAATTACGGTCACTTCACCACTCGGCAGAACATTCAGTTTAACTGGATTGCTCTTAAGGATGTTCCTACCATCCTGCGGGAGTTGGCTGAGGTGGACATGCACGCCATCCAGACAAGTGGTAACTGCATCCGTAACGTCACATCTGATGAGTTCGCCGGGGCGGCTAAGGATGAGTTGATGGATCCCCGCATCCATGCCGAGATCGTGCGGCAATGGTCCACTCTGCATCCCGAGTTCACCTTCCTACCTCGTAAATTCAAGATCGCCATTTCTGGCAGCCCGGAAGATCGTGTGGCAGCTCGCTTCCATGATATTGGCCTGCTGGCCCGTCCCAGTGAGAATGGCCCGCTTTTCCGTCTGTTCGTGGGTGGTGGACTGGGCCGGACACCGGTTGTTGGGCAGGAACTCTTTGATTCCGTGAAGGAAGAAGACCTGATCGCCACGCTAGAAGCTGTTTTGCGTGTCTATAATGCGTTTGGGCGGCGGGATAATCTCTACAAGGCTCGTATCAAGATTCTGGTGCAGACCATCGGCTTGGAAGCCTTCCGCAAGGCTGTGGAAGACGAGCTGAGCCGTATGGACCGTGCTGCCTACCGGTTGACACCGGAACATGTAGCGCAGATCCGTGCCCGTTTTGCTCTGCCGAACCTCGAGGCTCCAGCAGAAGCCGCCGATGTGTTGGAGCAGCATAAAAAGGCTGATCCGGCCTTTGCTCGTTGGGTGGCCAGCAATACGCACCCTCATCAGGATGAGGGCCATATCTGTGCAGTTATTTCCTTGAAGACACCGGGAGCTATCCCCGGCGATGTAACAGCCGAGCAGATGCACGGTCTGGCAGACCTTGCCGAGCATCATTCATTTGGTGAGGTTCGGGTCACGCACCTTCAAAATCTGGTGTTCGGGCATGTCCGCAAGGACCAGCTGCATGAGCTGTGGCAGGGCCTTAGGGCACTGGGTCTTGCTGCGCCGAATGTTGGTCTCATCAGTGATATCGTGAGCTGCCCGGGGCTGGATTATTGCAATCTGGCTAATGCCCGCTCTCTGCCACTGGCACAGAAGCTGGGTGCTCGGTTTGGAGACGCTGCTTTACAGGCTGAGATTGGGGCGTTGAGCATCCATATGTCAGGCTGCATCAATGCCTGCGGGCATCATCATGTAGGCAATATTGGCCTTCTGGGGGTCGATAAGCGAGGAGCCGAGACGTACCAGATTCTCCTTGGTGGCGATGCTGGGGAGAATGCCGCCATTGGTGGGATTCTGGGGCCGTCCTTTGCGGAGGATGAAGCCGTGGATGCGGTGGCCCGGATTGTGGAGTTCTATCTTGGGCAGCGTCAAAAAGGTGAGACCTTCTCTGCTATGCTCAAGCGGTGTGGCCTGAAAGCTTTCAAGGAGGTAGCTTATGAAACTGTTTGATCTCAGCGGGCGTAAGACGCTGGACGCTACTTCTCCCGTTTCTTTTGCGGAATGGAAGGAGGCTCGGCAGGGCACGGCCATTTCCCTACCGCAGGATGTCGAAGTGGAGGAACTACATTCTTACCTCGGTAGCTTGTCATTGATCGTGTTGGAGTTCCCTATCTTTCGGGATGGGCGGGCTTTCACACAAGCACGGTCTTTGCGGGAGTATGAAGGCTATAAAGGTGAAATCCGGGCTTCCGGTCATCTTTTGCCAGATCAGGCTATCCATCTCAGACGGTGCGGGTTCGACAGTGTTGTTCTGTCTGAAGATGCCAATGTGAAGGACTGGGAAGAACAGCTTGGCCGTTACCAGTTCTATTATCAGAACACGGTTATTAGCCCTACCTGATCGGGTAGTTTTGAGAGAATGTTAGAAAAACGGGCTGGAAAGGCTATTTCTTTCCAGCCCGTTTTGTATGGCACATCGTTTTCAGAACTCCGCCTTAACGGACCCAAAGAACTGGCGAGGCGCACCAAGAAGAATGGACTGGTTATTGTAGGCTGCTCCGCCTCTATTATCCATTGTAAAGCCATTTTGGCCTACGGTAGAGGCATATTTGGTATTGGCTAGATTGTAGATATTGAAGGCGAAGACCAGATTTCGCACGGCTGTGGGGTTGCGCATCCCAAGATGGGTCATGTCTAGCGTGTAGATAAGCCCAAAATTAGCGAGCCAATAGGTTGGCAGTTTGTAGTCGCCAACGTAGTCATAACTGCGTTTCCCATAATACTGGGTATCGACATAGGCTTGCAGATGCCGCCATTCGTAGGAGAGGCGGGCCTTGTACATGAAACTAGGATAGGCCACCACTTGCCGGCCTTTTGTGGCATAGAGCGTACCGCCGCTGCGTATGTCCTGATCGTACGTTGCCTTATCGTAGCTGATGCTATTGAACAGGGCGAGACCGGGGAGCGGCGTGATGGTGATAGCGCCATCCACGCCATTCATGGTTACCCCTCCTACATTCTGCACGGTAGAGGTGTTGTTGGTAAGGATGGACCCAGCCCCCGCACTGCCTAGAATCTGCTGGAGGCGGTTGTGGAAGTTCGTTCGGTAGAGATACAGGCTGCTTTGGATGAGCTTGTCGGTGTAGCGATAGCCCGCAGCGAAGGTCCAAGCTGTTTCCGGTTTTAGGCTGTTCTTCGTGGCATTATAGGCTAGCTGGGAGACTGCAAAAGGGGAGTTGCTGGAGTTGTAGCCAGACTGGCTATAAGCGTGGGCATTTTCTGAAATATCGAAGAATAGTTCATGATGATGGAGGAAATGCCAGTCTCCACTGATATGGGGCAGGAAGGCTTTGGCTGTTGTCAGGCTTTCCCCGCTAGCCAGAGTGGGAAAGCGTGGCTCCCAGTTGGTTGCATGGCCGACACGGGTCGTATTGAGAATAGATTTGAAACCAAAGTGCAGCGCAACGGATTTGATGGGGTGGTAGGTGTCCTGTACGAAAGCAGTAAAGCTGTTGGTGTTATAACGCTGGCCCCAGAGTGTGCGGCTGGGAACACCTTTAAAACTGCCGAAGGGATTTAGAGGTGTAGCATCGGGGCTGTTGGGTTGCTGGTAGGCGTAGGCGTAAGAGTCATACTGGTTATTCTCGTACCAAAAGCCCGTTGAGAGATCATGCCGCTTGAGCCGGTAATCAAACGAGGTCAGTCCACCAAACCGCTCAATAGCGGGGCGGCGGACTTGCTCGAAAATGGGGGCACCATTGAGCTGCACCGTATCAACGCCATTTTGGTAGGTATAGGGGCTGGCATAGGTGCCGTGTCCGGTCTCGCTATGGCCATAGAGGCTGGTTTTCCATGTCAGGCGGTCGGTTAGGGCAAGGTCAGCTTTAATACCTCCGAATAGGTCGGATGAACTCGCCGTACTGTCGTAATAGGAGACATCTTTGGGGTCTGTCAGTTTATTATAGGAGGCGGGATACTGACCTTGTGCGGCATGGTAAGCGCGTGCCCATGCGCCGGGTTGCCCGTAGAAGTTGCCCAACCGGGACCCGGCTTGGTCGAGCCAGCTGGGGGCGTAATCCTGATAGTTTACCATTTGGAGGGCGTCCCAGTTGAAGAAGGCAGAGATCTGACTCCGCTCTCCAATGGGTTGGACCAGTTTTGCGTTGACCTGCTGCATGAACTGGTCACCACCACCTTTCCATTTGTCGCCCTGATTTCGCATGTAGGAGACGTAGAACTTTGTTCCACTCTCGTTTAGCCGGCCGGAATCAAAACGGAAGAAGGAATGGAACAGCGCATTGCTGCCAAAGGTCTGTGCGACCAGTCCTCCCATTTTGTTTTTAGGGTTGCTGGAAACGTAATTGATGCTGCCGCCCAGATTGTTGGTGCTGGCTGTACTTTCTGCCCCTGCGCTTTGGGTGACTTCCAACCGCTCCACATTCTCTGAGGAAATGGCTTGTAATGGGTTTAGTCCGTTATAATTGCGGAAAGTCGGCTCACCGAGAGGCAGGCCATCCAGCGTTATGCCGATCTCGTTTTGGACAAAACCGTGCATGTAGAGTTGGGTCGAGTAGGTATCAATACCCTGAGGATCATCGGACTGGAACTGCACTCCCGGCATTTGGGCTAATGTGCGGAGTGGGTTGGTGCCGGGCACCTGTTGTTCCAGTTGTTTGTGCCCTAATACAAGCTGTGTACCTTGCACAATATGATGGGTGCGAACAGACAGGGCCTCATACCCACCATGAACGGCCTTGCGGGGGCGATGTCTTGTTCCCGATGCTACCAGAGATGGAGACCGGGGCTGCCGGGCTGTGGTTGCGTTTGTGTGACGTACTGATGACCGTACCCGGCCTGTTTTAGTGCTCGTATGACGGGCAGGCGCATGGTGGGCATGATCATCCGTTTCTGACGGTTCATGGAGACCAATGGTCTGGGCTGCGGCAGGCACGACGAAGGGTACGGACAGGCCGGTAAGGCCCACCCATAGCAGGTGGCGATACGTTTTCATGATAAATCCGGTCAGGTGATGGGAAACACAGGCCACCGGGACTGTTCTGCTAGGCGAACGTCTTGTCCCGGTTCAAAAAGTGTATCAGGCCCTGCTTAAACATCGTTGGGAGACAAAGACCACACTGGCCAGTGTCAGCAGTAGAATAACAGCGAGAGACAGAAGGGTGTCCCCTCGTGCTGATGGTAAAATAAGAAGAATGGCACCCAGAACGGGAATAAGAATGGTCAGAGTTTTGGCGAGTGGGAGGGCGGTTGCTGTCTGGGACTGTCGCGCCCAAAGCCAGTAGGCAATGGCGATCATGAAGTAGATGAACAGGATAAGCCCGCCGGAAGCCCCTAGAAGAACGGGGTAGAGTGTCTCCGGTGAGCCAATGGCCGCAGCGATGACAGCCAGCTCCAGCAGCGTGGTTAGCCGTAGGGACCAGATGGGAACCTGTTGAGTGGTTTCTTCTGTCAGTTTCTGCGGGGCAAGGCGGAGGTCGGCCAGCTCACGCAATGTACGGGAGACGACATAAACAGCCGAGTTGAGGCAGGAGAGGACAGCAACCAGCGTCACGGCGATGGCGGCATAGCGGGCTAGTGGTACTTTGAGATATTCCAGTACACTTAGGAAGGGAGATTGCCCAACATGCACGCCGTTCCATGGCAACAGGGAAATGATGACCAGCACCGACCCGGCATAGAAGAAGAGTACCTGCAAAGGGAGCCGCCGCATGGTATGGGCGATAGCCCGTAGAGGGCGGTCACTATCCGTTGCGGCGATGATGGCAATTTCGCAGCCTGTGAAGGTCTGCACGATCATGGGTACAGCCCCGATGACGGCCCAGCTGCCTTTGGGGAAGATTCCGCCATGCGAGGTGATGTTGTTGAGTGCTATGGTGAAGGGATGGCCGGAGAGAGCAAGCCAACCCAGACCAAGAGCAATGAATCCCCCTAGAAAGAGTAGCTTGAAGATGGAAAGACCTGTTTCAGCCTGACCGTAATGGCGAAGGGAAAGACGGTTTATGGTCCAGGCAATGGCAACAAGAACAAGCGCGCCCCAAAGTGGGGCAATATTCGCCAGCCTGCCAATAATCATCCCACCTGCTACAGCCTGTGCCCCGGCTGTTACGGCCCAGAGGAAGGCGTAGCTCCAGCCTGTGATGAAGGCAGCTTTCGGGCCATTGTGGGTAGCGATATGGGTAATGAAGGAGCCCTGCCCCCGGGCACTGATGGCTAAGCCGCCGAGCAGCCGCATGACGAGCCAGACGACAATTCCCGCTGCCAAATAGGACAGCAGGACAGCAGGGCCGGCTGCGGCGATGGTAGCGGATGTTCCAACAAATAGTCCGGCACCGATGATCCCACCAATGGAGATCATCGCTACATGCAGTCCTTTAAAACGGCTTGCGGCGGGGCTGTCGGGAGAGGATGACAAAGAAGCAGGGGGCTGGCTCATCGGGTCTGTTAGCCTTTCTGACCGGGGCCATAGGGGCGGTCCCCGATGATGGTAATGCGGTTCATAATGCGCCGGGCAGGGAGGTAGTCATTCACAGCATAATGCTGTGTAATGCGGTTGTCCCAGAAAGCGACATCACCTTCTTCCCACCGCCAGCGGATGGAAAACTCGGGTTTTGTGGCATGGCGGATCAGATAAGCCAACAGGGCAGCACCTTCCTCTGGGTCTACATCGTTGATTTCTGTTGTGAAGCCCTCACTAACAAATAGCCCTTTCGCTCCCGTCTCCGGGTGGATGCGGACAACAGGGTGCGTCACCGGTGGGAAGTTGTTGCGTGTCTCGGCCCATTTCTTCAGTTCTTCTTCCGTCCGGCCATAGCGGGAAACGGGGAAGGAGCGGAGGAAATCGTGCTGGGCTGTTAACGTATCAATACGCTGCTTCATGCCCTCAGAGAGGGCATTATAGGCGGCTGTGCCACTAGCCCAGAGTGTGTCCCCACCACCTGTCTCCGGCAGAAGGCGGCTGGTCAGCACAGCCCCCATTGGTGGCTCTTGCTGAAAGGTGACATCCGTATGCCAGAGGGCATTGTCCCGCAGGTCATTTTTAGCCGTGTCTAACACGATGGCTTCCGGCACATCTGGGACTGTGGGGAAGATGGGATGGAGATGCAACTTGCCAAAATGACGTGCAAAGTCCCGCTGCTGGGCCGGTGTGATCTTCTGCTTGCGGAAGAAGAGAACCTGATGGCGGAGGAGTAGTTGATGAATGTCCTCTTTCTGGGCCGGAGTGAGGGGGACGGAAAGGTCCACCCCTTCCACAATGGCCCCGATGGCCGGGCTGAGAGGTGTAGCCTTCAGTGTAGCAACGGGTGAGAAGGCCGGCGCAAAAGCTGTAGCGGTGGAAGCCATGATGGGAACTCCATAGAACTTTGTCTGATAGTTGTTTATTAAATCAACAGATTTCATTGTCATAATGGAGTATTCTCTGTGTTTGAAAAGTGAAAAAATGCTCCCCGAGCAAACTTTTTCATAACATACTGTTTTTATGTGTTTTTCTTGAAAAAATTAGACTGTCAGGTGTGAGCCTATGGGCGAGATAGTGGGGATTTTATAATAACTATTATATTTCGTATTAAATAATTGACCCTATAAAGTCGGATCAGAGAAGGGTGCCCGTTAGCGGTTAGTCAGACAGGAAATGCTTTATGGGCATGGATGATATGCATGAATGAAGAGTGAATATAAAAAGTGCTGTAGACTGCGGAGCAGGGCAGAGGGCATGACCGGAAACAGTAATGAGTGAGATCGGTCTCCCCGTTAATTTGATATAAATCAAGGTGATTTTGTGTGAAAAGAGTAGCGTGAAACTAGACCCTTTATCTGAGGAGATGACAGATGGGACGGATTTCTGGGAAGATTGCACTCGTAACTGGTGCTGGCAGTGGAATTGGCAAGGGAATTGCTAAAGTTCTGGCCAAGGAAGGTGCCAAGGTCATCGTGGCAGACCTCAACCCGAAGGGTGGTGAAGAGGTTGTAGAAGAAATCCGCAAGGCCGGTGGTAAGGCCTGCTTCCTGCCGCTGAACGTGGCGAAGGAAGATGAGTGGAAGAAGACGATGGCTGCCATCAAGGAGCATGATGGTCGCTTGGATATCGTCGTCAATAACGCTGGCATCGCCTTTGATGGCACCATTGAAAGCACCTCTCTGGAAGAATGGCGTCGTGTGCAGTCCATCAATCTGGATGGCGTGTTCCTCGGTACGAAATACGCTGTCGAGAGCATGCGTGAGCTGAATGGCGGTGAGGGTGGTTCCATCGTCAACATGTGTTCTAGCTCTGCGCTGGTTGGTATTCCGAATCTGGCTGCTTATGGGTCTTCCAAAGGTGGCGTGAAGATGCTCACCAAGTCTGCCGCCCTGCATTGTGCCCGTAATGGTTACAAGATTCGCATCAACAGCGTCTGCCCCGGTTATATCCAGACACCGTTGGTTGATGAGCTGACCCACACTGATAAGGCTGCTTATCAGCATCTGGTGGACATCCATCCGGTTGGTCATCTGGGTACACCGGAAGATGTGGCCTATGGCGTTCTGTATCTGGCTTCTGACGAGTCCAAGTTCGTTACGGCAACCGAACTGGTGATCGATGGTGGTTACACCTCTGAATAAGGTGAATATCTGAGGAGGGGCTGTGTAGCCCTTCCCTTAGAAAAGAAGAAGCCTCCGTTCCTTTTTGGGGAACGGAGGCTTTTTGTATATGTGGTTCTTACAGACCGGCAAAAAGTGGCGTGGAAAGGTAACGTTCGGCAAAGTCAGGGACGATGGCAACGATGGTCTTACCGGCCCATTCGTCCTTTTTGGCAAGCTCCATAGCGGCAAACAGTGCAGCACCGGCGGAAATACCAATCGGCAGACCTTCCGTGCGGGCGCAGAGGCGGGCCGTTGTCAGAGCATCATGTTCGGTGACAGGAATCACCTTATCCAAAGCCCGAATGTCCAGAGTATCCGGTTTGAAGCCCGGTCCAAGCCCCTGAATGCCATGCGGGCCGGGATCATCACCATTGAGGACCGCACTTTCAGAGGGCTCCAGTCCGAAGACCTTCAGCCCTTCCTTGCGTGGCTTGAGGGCATGGGCAATGCCAGAGGCTGTCCCACCTGTGCCGAGTCCGGCCACCACGGCATCCACAGCACCGGCGGTATCTGTCCAGATTTCTTCAGCGGTCGTTTCAGCATGGACTTTTGGATTGGCCGGATTTGTAAACTGGCTAGGCATCCAGGCATTCTTGGTTTCTTTGAGAATTTCCTGGGCTCGGCTGATAGCACCCTTCATACCCTGTCGGGCGGGTGTCAGCTCCAGCGTTACGCCTAGCAAGGCCAGCATTTTCCGTCGTTCCATAGAGGCACTTTCCGGCATGGTAACGATCATCTGGTAGCCTAGCGATGCCGCCGCAAAAGCGAGGCCAATGCCGGTATTGCCGGATGTTGGTTCCACAAGGATAGATTTGCCCGGTGTAATAAGTCCCTTGTCCTGTGCTTCCCGCAGCATGGCAACGCCGATCCGGTCCTTAACGGAGGCCATAGGATTAAAGAATTCGAGCTTGAGCAGCAGGTGAGCTTTCAGCTTTTCTGTCTCTGTCAGGTGGGGAACAGCGACTAGAGGCGTACCGCCTACGACTTCCAGAAAGGAAGGATAGACATACCCGCGGGGAGGCGCGAAGGCCGTTTTGGAAAGAGGGAAAGGAAAATCTGATGAGCGTGATTCTGTCATCGGTGGTACTCCTTGCCATGGATGGACATTGTTAGAACCCTAGCAGGTCTATCCGGTATCCGTCATGCTGCTTTGGTGGGTTGGTTATAGAAACATCAAGGCACCGCGAATCGTTCGCATAATTTTCTTTCCTATGTTGTGAGATAAGTTAAAAGAGCCTGATAGGCTTTGATGGCTGAAGAGTGAGTGATGTATCTGAAAAATGACCGTATCCTAACGGCACTGTCCATTATGCTTGATGTGGCTTTTTATGCTGGGCGGTCCGGTGTTGTAAGCGGGGCAGACATAGCAAAGCGCAGCGGCTTGCTCCGGCGGGGGATTGAGCCGGTATTGCAGGCGTTGTCCCGGGCGGGCCTGCTGGACAGCGTACGCGGCCCGAAAGGGGGATACCGGTTGGGGCGGTCCCCGCGGGTGGTGAGCCTGCATGAAATTGTTTGCGCTGTTGGTATTCGGGACCAGGTGGCTGCTTTTCAGGGGAAAGGTAATAATCCGCTTCAGTCTTTGGTAATTGCCCCTCTATGGGCAGAGCTTAATGACGGGATTAAAGAGCGTCTCTCAGGAATTACTTTGGCTGATCTTTTGCAGCAGGCTGAACGTTCAGGGTTGGAGCGTCCAAGGCAGGCTCCTATTTCATTTACCATTTAATATACTTTAGAGTGTAGTAGATTTACTAGAGCATGTATTTTGTATGCTCTAGCGCATCCTCATTTTCATCTAGAAATGTGTTGGGGTGGTGCTGTCAATTATGGCGAATCGACACGCTGTGTCCCCGGAAAACTGCTTAATTAAGTATAAAATTATTTGAATTTTTTAACACGTTGTTATATCTCGTTAAGTAATTAAGTGATCCCCCTTAGAGACAAGGGCTCTCTAGGTGATGGTGCCTGCAAAAGCGGAAGGGGGAGTGGTGTGTTCGGCGTTGGAGAAAATCATGCGGAATAAACTTTTGTTTACGGCTGCTTTGTTCTGTGTGGACGTGACGCCGTTCGGGCCTGTTTTCACGCCCGCTAATGCTGCGGATGAGGCCCCAGCGGCTTTGCCGGTGGTGGGTGACGATCAGAGTCCTCCTTACGTTAACGTTACGGAGGCAGCGAATCTGTCGAGCCTGGGTGACGTCATCACGGATAATTCCGTTCACCGTATTAAGGGTGATGGGACGAATCAGGTTTTCTCAGGGTCTATCTTTGTCACTTCGGGGAACACAACTTCTATTGATCAGGCCGGTGGTGTTGATATCAACACGGGTGAGTCTATCAATACAACACAGCAGACACAGCCCAATAATGTGACGTTTACAGGGCAGAATTCTTATAACGGACGTACAATTATCCGTGGTAATGGCTCCCTGACCCTGACAGGTAATGGAGACAAGCTGGGCGGTATCATCTCTAACCGTGTGAACGGTGGTGCAATGATTGTTGGTCTTGCTGCCAATGATTCTGCAACGCTGACGGTTGATAAGAATGGTGTGTTGCTGCTGTTCAACCAGACTGATGCCAATAAAAAGCCTCTCCAGCCTTATGGTCAGCTGATTGTTGGTAATGGTGATTCATACTACGGGGCCAGCAGCACGAAGCAGGCAAACCATTTGATCGTCCAGAATGGCGGTCAGGTCGGTGTGATGACTGTCGCTGTCGGTAACCAGGCTGATGGTAAGGGCGATGTGTCCGTTACCGGTGATGGCAGTGCCATGACTGTTGGTGCTGGTGGTGTGCTTGTCGGTGCAAGCGGTGAGGGCAGCCTTGCTATCAAGCAGGGTGGTAAAAGCGTTGTGGGCGGTGATGTGCTCGTTGGTGCCGATACGGGCTCTCAGGGTAGCGTGACAGTTGATGGCTCTGGTTCGTCTCTGACGGTTAAAAATGATGCTGGTCTGAGCGTACAGACGGTTGTCGGTAACGGCGGCCAGGGGTCACTTAATGTCCAGAATGGTGGTACATTTACCAGTGCCGGTAATGTCACTATCGGGAATAAGGCTGGGTCTGTTGGTACGGTAACTGTCGGTAACGGTCAGACTGCTGGTACCAATACGCAGTCCACGATGAATCTGACGGGCAGTAGCCAGACGGGTAACCTGATTGTTGGTAATCAGGGTACTGGCCAGCTGAATGTCCAGAAGGGTGGTGTGGTGAATGCCTACGGCGTGACTGTCGGTGGGCAGCAGAACGCTGGTGGTCTGGCATCTAATAGTTCCGTCAATGTTGGTTATGCTGGGACTGGGGGAACTCAGGCTGGTGGTCAGCTGAACGTTGGTCGGGGTGGTATGACTGTCGGTACGGGTCAGGGAAAAGCCCCGCTCTATTCTGCTGGTGTCACGGCTGGTGGTGTCATCAACAGTGCTGGCAATATTAAGATCAAAAGTGATGGTCAGCTGAACGTTGGTGGTGCTGATCAGTCCACCAAGGGTGCGGGGACCGGTACTCTTGTTGTTGGTGATACGAACGGTAGCAGTGGTATCAGCAGCGATGCCAGCCAGACGAACCAGAACTCTCCTAAGGGGAATGGCGGTCTTGTGCTGTATGGCAACGGTATTATCCGTAACCGCCAGGGCAGCGACCTGCATGTGGATTCCAATGTTGCCCTGTCTGATGGCACACCTTCCGGTGAGCCTGTCCGTCATGGCACCTTCGATACAAACAGCCAGAACACCTATCTTACAGGTAAGCTGACAGGCACCGGCGGTATGACCGCAACGGGTGGCGGTACGCTGTATGTTGCCAACCATGATAACAGCTATCAGGGCCAGACGGTCGTTTCCGGTAAGAATACGACATTGGCTCTGGCCTCTGGTTATGGTCAGGCTTCCGACAGCAACAATACATCTTCGTCCGGGATCAAGGTTGAGGATGGTGCCATTCTGACCGGTAACACGACAGACAACGGTGCAGCTGCTGTTACGACAGTTGATGGCGGTGGTACGGTTGAGTCTAACTGGAACCAGAGCAATGGTACGCTGAACATCGGTGCCGCCGGGAATAAGGGCACAGCCCTTACGATGAATGGTAGCGCAGGCCATCAGTCTGTTCTTTCTGTGGGGGTTAGCTCCACACCGACTACGTCCAACTCCTACATCACGCTTAACAACGTTCAGGGCTATAACCGTGGTAACGGGTTGCTTGATACGACAGGTCGTTCTCTGACAGGTTCTTACCGTCAGCTTAACAGTGGCTTGGTCCATGTGAATGGCGATGCCCAGCTGAACAGTGCGACCCTTGGTATCGTGAAAAGCGATACCGGGCGTGTCTATGCTGGGGATGGTTATCGTATCCTCACGGCCACAGGGACAGTCAGTGCTAACCATGACAATGCTCTGACCGTAACAGGCGACATGCAGACAGGTCCTTTCGTTTCACCTTATCTGGTGTTCGAAAACCAAGCTGTGGATGTGATTTATACACGTAATGCTACAGCATTCAGCGGTGTTGCCCAGAGCGGGAATGAACGTGCAGTTGGCAATGCGCTGGACCGTATGGGTGATAGCAGCCCTGTGATTCAGGCTATGACAGGCCTTACATCTACAGGTGAGGCACGTCATGCACTGAACAATCTGTCTGGTGATATTCACGCTTCTGCCCGTACGGCTATGATTCAGGACAGTTACCTGCTTGAGCAGGCTGTGCTGGATCGTCTGGGTGATGCAAGCTGTGATGGTAACAGCGATGGTGACGGTATTCTGTCAACCCGGGGACATTATGATCTCCACACCCGGCGTAGAGGAGCACGGTGCGATAGCAACCACACCATCATGTGGGGTCAGGCTTATGGGAGCCTGGGGCGCAATGGCGGTGGAAACGTAAGCCCGCTGCATCATCAGACAGCTGGGTTCGTCATGGGGGTGGATACGCCGATTGATGACCGCTGGCGTGTGGGTGGCATGATTGCCTATGGGCACTCCAT
Organism: Bombella intestini; assembly: GCF_002003665.1. Lineage (GTDB taxonomy): Bacteria > Pseudomonadota > Alphaproteobacteria > Acetobacterales > Acetobacteraceae > Bombella > Bombella intestini. The sequence goes on along the minus strand of NZ_JATM01000005.1, from coordinate 154,029 downwards.
GTTCAATACCAATGGCTCCAGCAACTCTTCTGGTAACAGCAACAATATCAGTCTGGGTAGCTATGCGGGGTCCCATTGGGGGCGGTTCAATCTGCGTATGGGTGCGTTCTATACTTGGAACCTGATGAACATGCGCCGCCATGTGCAGGTGGCTGACTTTGGTGGTCGTCAGACCAGTAACTACCGTAGCGGTACAGCCCGTGCCTTTACGGAGCTGAGCTACAAGTTTGACTTTGGTAAGCTTCAGTTTGAACCCTTCCTCGAAGGGTCCTACGTCAACCAGTACGCTGGACGCTTCAGTGAGCGTGGTGTGGCGGCTCTCTATGGTCAGTCCAAAGATCGGAGCGTAGGCTTCACGAGCTTTGGTTTCCGTGTGGCGCGTAGCTTCCAGATTGGTGACATGTGGCTGCGTGCCCATGCCATGGGGGCTTACCGCCGGGCCTATGGTAGCCTCGGCTCCAGCAGAACAGAACGCTTCCTCAATGATGGTAGCGATATGCGGGTTAGCGGCGTGTTGCTGTCTCGTGATGCTGCCGTGGTTAAGGCGGGTCTGTCTGCTAAGGTTACCGACTCTGTGGACCTCGATCTGTCCTACACCGGGCAGTATGGGGAGCACTCCATGGATAGCGGGGCAACTGGTTCCGTTAAGGTTGCCTTCTAATCCAAGGCCAGAGCCAGATCATAACAAAAGGAAAGGCCGCCATATGGGCGGCCTTTTCTGTATTCGGATGATCGGGTGATCCAATTCTAGCCGGATAGTGCGGTATGGTAGAGCAATGTGCCTGCTAGAGTGAGCATGATGACGGCTGTTAGTCCGTCCAGAATACGCCATGAGAGCGGATTGCTGAAAAAGGGGCGTAGTACCCGTGCTCCGTAACCCAGTAGAGGGAACCAGACGAAGCTAGCCAGCACGGCACCAAACCCGAACCATGATCGGCTTTCTTCAGGTTGGGATAGGCTGACTGACCCCATAAGTAGGACTGTATCTAAATAGAGATGGGGATTCAGTAGGGTGAAGCCGCAAGTCATAGCCATGACTTTCTTCAGGCTTTGCGGGGGTTGAGCTTCCAGAGAGATTTGGCTGTTCGTTGCCATATGGCGTAGGGCGGAAATCCCTTGCCAGATGAGAAAGGCCGCTCCGGCGTAGGTCAGAATGTCCGTAACAAACGGCATAGCCCTGACAATTTTTCCCACTCCGTGCACCGAGGCGGTAATGAAGATGGCATCTACACTGGCGCAGAGAAGGAGGATGGGCAGCACATGCTCCTTTTTCAGGCCTTGACGTAGAATAAAAAGATTCTGCGCTCCAACAGCGATAATGGCGGAGGCACCGAGGCAGAAACCAGTGATGATGGGGGTGATGATCGTGTGCATGGCCCGTCTATGACAGGTGAGGTATATACAGGACAGCTTATTTTATTTCACTAAATGAAGGAAAACTTCATCATGTTCGACTACGCTGCTCTGGCGGCTATCAGTGCTGTCGTACGGGAAGGCAGTTTCGAGCGAGCAGCGGCATCACTTGGGCTGACACCTTCTGCTGTTTCTCAGCGTGTACGAGGGTTTGAGGAGCGTCTGGGCGGTGTCTTGGTTATTCGTGGGCAGCCCTGTCGATTAACCAAGTTGGGGACAATGCTGTGTCGCCATTTTGATTGTGTCAGGGTGTTGGAGAGTGATTTAGCATCCCGTCTGGCTTGGCAAGATAGGACGGCGACACTCCCAGCAACGGTAAAGATTGCCGTGAATGCGGATAGTATTACTACATGGTTCTCCCGTGCCATGATGGCTTTTGCCGAGCAGGAGCCTACCATTACGTTGGATATTTCCATTGATGATGAACAGCATACGGCAGAACGCCTACGGTCGGGCGATGTCATGGCAGCTGTGACGGCTTCCTCCGACCCGCTGCCCTGGTGCAGAACGGTGTCGTTGGGCAGTATGGCGTATGTAGCTTGTGCCAGCCCGAGCTTAATTGCAGCGCATTTCTCGCAGGGTGTAACGGCTGAAGCGTTACAGGGCGCACCTTATTTGCGGTTTGATAGGAGCGATCTGTTTCAGGCCCGCTGGGCTGAGGCTGTGCATGGTGTCACGTTAGGAGCCCCAGCCTGTTGGGTAGGCTCTTCCAAGGCGTTTCTGGATTTATGCTTGTATGGTTTGGGGTGGGCTTTGCACCCCTTGCCCTTGGTGGAAGAGTATTTGCAACGGGGGGAGCTTGTTGAAATCAGCCCGGGGCATCGTCCTTCCGTACCTTTGTTTTGGTCAGTGCCGAGGTTGTACGGGTCGGCACTGAATCGACTGAGTCAGAATGTCCAGCGGGTGGCGGCAGACTGGCTGGAAACAGCATGATTCTGCTTCTCTGATACAGGAAAGAGAAACAGCTCGCTCAGGCTTTGGGTCGTTTGTGTTTTCCAAAACGCTTTGTCAGGCCAAAAATGATTGTGAAGGCTCGGAAGGGAAGCATGATCCGCCATGATGGTGAGAAATTGCCAGCCAGAAGTGAGATAATGGCATCCCGCATCCGGAGTGGACTATTCTTTGGCCGCATGAAGAAATAACGCAGCAGTGGGTCATTGATGCGATAGACAAGCCAGCCGATGAGCCGCATTTCCCGTCTTGTCTGGCGTTCCGCTTTGCGGGCAGCTTTGCGCCCCTGTGCCGGGTCGGCCAGCCACGCACTGGCAACATCGGCGCCACGAAGAGCGCCTTGCATGGCCAGCATGATGCCTGATGAGAAAACAGGGTCCAGAAAGCCGAAGGCATCCCCGATGATGAAATAACGTTCGCCCCAGGCTTTGTCCCCTTTGTACGAGTAGTTCCCGGTAGTCGTGAGCGGTGCTAGAGCCTCCGCATTAGCCATCCGCTCCCGTACGCTAGGGCTGGATTGCACAGTTTTCCAGAAGAGGGTGTCCAGAGAGCCACCATGATTTTTGAAGCTGTCATGGTCGCCCACAAAGCCAACGCTCATGATGTCATCAGGCAGGGGAATCATCCAGAACCAGCCGCCTTTGACTAGATGAACGGAGATATACCCCTCCATTCCTTCGCCTTCTGCACGGGGCACATTGCGGAAATGGCTGAAGATGGCGGCCTTGTTGTTGCGGAGGTCGCTATATTTCTTCCCATGCTGGCGGAGCATGAGCGTATCCCGGCCCGAGGCATCAAGAATGAAACGGGGGGCAAAGAAGCGGGGTCTTTCGCCTTCCGTTTTTGCCTCGACAAGAGGAGCATCCGGGATGGGGAAAGAAACCTTTATGACACGGGTTTTCTCAAAGGTTTTTGCTCCAGCTTTGGCTGCATTGCGGAAGAGCAGCTCGTCAAACTCGGAGCGGCGGACTTGATAGGCATGGTCAGCCTTGGGGTCTATGGCGTAGCGGAAAGGGAAAGATAGCCGCCCCTCACCGGTATCGGTCACGAACTCAGCACCGGGTTTGTAAACCCCCATAGCGGCGACTTCATCCAGTACGCCGATTTGCTCCAGAATAGGGAGATTACAGGCCAGAAGGGACTCGCCGATATGGAAGCGGGGATGCTGGTCTTTCTCCAGCATGATGACATCCAGCCCCCGCCGGGCCAGAACGGTTGCTGCTGTGCTGCCAGCGGGGCCGCCGCCAATGATCAGAACATCACAAGGAGTAGGAGACTGGGTCATGATGGTTTATCCGTTGGAAGCATGACGGTGCCTGTGCCGCCAAGAAGAAGCCCGGCAGAGGGGGCAGTCAGGGTGAAATCATAGATCATGCCACTATGGGCCTGATGTTTCCGTGTCACGATGATGGTGAGGCTGTCCCATGCTGGGTTATCCAGCCTGTCGCAATGGATCAGGACATCCCGGACGCTGGTTAACCATCCCTGCCGTGTTTCATGGGCTGTTAGAGCACCATGTAGGGCTGCGGCCTGCATGGCCATTTCTATCCCTGTGATCGGAGGAAGATGGTCGGCAACCCTATAGGGGTTGGCGGGGACGTTATGGAGCCGGGTTGTGGCCTCAAGTGATGTTTCATCCCAGCGTGTCGCAGCATCCAGCAGGCAGCTTGCTCCCTGATGAGGAATATGGCGGAGGATGTCATCACGGGTGAGCATGGGTCAGATCAATTGTTAGATGATTGGCCCCGTAGGGCAGGGAGAAGGAAAGGTCTTGCCCTTGGGCAATGGCTTGTAACAGAGGAAGAATCTGGGCAGCAGGATTGTGGCGGGCCATATCTGCCAAGCTTTCGGGTAGGGACGTGAATGGATCATCAGTGCACTGGCCCTCTTTCAAGGAGAGTGCCAGTTGACCCATCGGTCCCGGTCCTGAAGCTGGGGTTAGGATGAAAGCACAACCAAAGGATGATCCAGTCCGGCGGATTGTCCCCAGCGAGCCGGGAATGGGTGCATCATAGATGCAGAAAAGGACGGGTTTTTCCTCTGCATAAGCCTCGGCAGCGGCCTTTAGAAGTGTGGCAGAGAGTGTCTCATCATACAACCCTAGTGAAACAGCGGGCTGGTGGCTTTTGTGGCTTATCATCCAGTAGCCGGCAGGGGCATTATGGACTGAATTGTGAAATAATGAGGGCGATACAGCCCCCGTCGGGCTTGCGAGGGAATTCAGAATACGGTTGATGATATAACCATCACCATTGGAGCTAGCAAAAATGGCGGGTAGCTCCCCGGCATGGCAGCCGGCCTGTTGGCAGGCTTCTTCTGCGCAGAGTATGGCCAGACGGATGACCTGACTGGCCCGGCGGCGTTCATTGGCGGGGAGGCTTTCCGGTGGGGGTAGTTTTAGGCTGGTCCGGTCATGCTGGGCCTGCCCCTGTAAAATTGCTTTTGTCTCTTCCCAGCCATGCAGCCCTTCACCCCAACATCCGATACCGTTTATGGAAATGATCATGTCAGTGGTCCGAAGATGAGGCTGCTATTCGTACCGCCAAAGCCAAAAGAATTGTTCATGACATAATTCAGCTTGCCATGACGGGGTACAAGAAGAATATCACTCTGGAAGAGAGGATCAACCATCTGACTATTCATGCAATGGGGCAGATACTGGTCCTGCATAGCGATGGCGCAGATCATACTTTCCAGAATCCCAGAGGCTCCCAATGTGTGCCCAGACCAGCCTTTGGTGGAGGAACAGGGCACGGAACTGCCAAAGAGGGACGCCATGGCCTTGTCTTCCATCTGGTCGTTGGCCTGTGTCCCCGTGCCATGCATGTTGATGTAGTCTATGGCCTCTGGTGCCAGTCCTGCTCGGTCTAGAGCTTTCTTCATGGCATGGGCGGCTCCGCTGCCTGTTGGGTCAGGCGAGGACATATGATGGCCGTCACTGCTGGCACCATACCCCAGAAGGCGAAGACCATAACCAGCGGGTTTTATAGAGCGAGGGCGACCATTGCTGCGTTCCAGCAGGACAAAGCCAGCAGCTTCGCCAATGGAAATACCGCTGCGTTTCGCATCGCAGGGTCTGGTAGGCGAGGCTGAAACCAGCCCAAGCGAGGCGAAGCCCTGTAGTGTCATGTGGCAGAGGCTGTCTGCCCCTCCAACAATAGCCGCATCGCAGAGGCCAGAGGCAATGAGATGGGCTGCGTCTATGAAGGCACGGGTGGAGGAGGCGCAGGCATTGGAGATGGTCAGTGTAGGCCCGGTAATATTCAGTCGGGCAGCTACATAGCGTGGCAGGGAGGAGAGGTCCTGCGTGTTCTCATAGAGCACATTGGGGGGGAGTGGGGCATCTTCGCAGGGGCGGGCGGCGTAGGCCTCTTCCGTTGTTAGGATGCCGGATGTGCTGGTGCCCATGATGACGGCAATACGATGATGACCATAATGTGCCCTGGCCTCCAGAACAGCTTCCGTGAAGCCATCAGTCGTTAAGGCCATGTCGGCCAGCCTGTTGTTGCGGCAGTCAAATTGGGTCAGTGCGGCTGGAAATGGATGGGTTTCTACGCCAGCAACACGCCCGATATAGCCATGCCCGGGGGACTGGAATGTATCAGGCTGAAGGGTTTGATGCTGTTCTAATATGCAGACCCGGGTGGCATCTACACCACGCCCCATAGCACTTATGGCCGTTCCAGCGGTGATGATTAGGTCGGTCATGAATGGTCTCCCTGCTGGGAGGAGGTTGGGATGGTGCCCATCAGCAGGAAGCTGAACATCATGGCAAATAACGCTCCAGAAGAAATGGTGAGGCCAAGTTCCCGTAGAAGTGGCGTCTGACAGCTCGCCAGAATGACAAAGGAAAGAATGGTCATCAGGTTGCAGGTCAGCAGGGTGCGGAGGGTTCGGGTTCTTTCGGCCTCATCAAGCTGGGGCCGACTGAAGAAGAGAGCGTAATCTATGCCAACACCCAGCACAAAGGCCAGAGCCACAATATGGATGATGGAAAAAACCGGGCTATGAAGGCGCAAGAAAGCTAGTACGCTTAGGCCTGTCAGGCCCAAAGTCAGGGCGAGCCGCCCGGTACGGGCCGGGTTTTTCTGGCAGATCAAGAGGGTAAGTAGGGCAAGGACGATCCCCGCCGCTAACCAGACAGCGGCCTTCTGAACATAAGGGTGTAGTAGGTCTCCTACGGCTGTTTTCATATTGATGAGCAGAAGGTCGGGCCGCTGCTGGTGTAGATGCTCCAGTGTCGCTATGGCTTGGGGCGAGCGGGGTAGAATGAGACCATACCAGAGGCCATGTTGTGCCATAAGGAGGAGGTCCATGCGGTGAGCAAGGGCCGTACCGGCGATATCGTCTAACCCTAGGGGGGGGAGGTGCCGGGCACGCTCCACATCACCGGGCAAGCTGGTAAAGGCATCCGGCTGGAAAGGAGAGGCCTGAAGTGCCATGCGAAGACTGGCACTTATGCTATCTGCTGTTGGCAACATGGCCAGCCGTTTTTGCTGGAGGGCCTTGCTGGGCAGGAGGCGGGCTGCATGGTCCATGTCCTGATTGGAAGGGAGCTGGCCAAGGAGGGTCTCTTCCTGTTGTAGGACGTGCTCACTGTCAGGTGCATGGATAACAGCCATTAGGCTGGGCTGTGGGGAACCAAGTTGCTGATGTAGCTGTCGGTCTGTTTCTAGTAAGGCAGGAGGAATGGGGTTGAGGATTTCCCCCTGTTTTTCAATATGGAAGGGATGCAGTAGGAGCAGGACCAGAGCTGGCGGAGCCACCAGCAGGCAGAGTCCACGATAGCGGCGGAGAGTCTCCCAGCGTAGCAGGGAGGGCGACACACCTTGATGATGGGCAGCAAGATCGGCCTGTGTGACGAGATGGGGTAGAACCCAGATAGTAATGCAGGCTGCGGTTAGAATACCCGTGGCAGAGAATAAGCCAAGCTCCATGAGGCCGGGTAGCCCACAGAAGATCATGCTTAAAAGTCCGACAATGGCTGTGAGTGTAGCCAGTTTTAAGCTGGTACCAATACGACCCAGCACAACAGGGATGCCCTCGCCTTTATCCCGATGCCCCAGCAGTAGGACGGGATAGTCTAGCGAGACGCCCAGCATGGTCATGCCGAACCCGACAGCAATGCCATGAACCCAGCCGAAACAGAGCTTGACCACGAGCATAGAGACGGACAGCGAGAGCAGGAAAGGGATAGCCAGCGTTGCCAGAACCCACAGAGAGCGAAAACGCCAATATAGTATGCCGACCACGACAAGAAGGGACAACAGGGCGAGGCGGTCCATGTCATGCCGGAGGGACTGGGCAGCGAAGAAGGAAAAAGCAGGCGATCCTGTGAGTAAAAGTTGGCAGTCCGCATTGGGGGGGCGGCTATTTTCAAAGGCCTTTTGAATGGCGTGATGAAGCCGCCCTAGCTGTGCAGGGTCGAGGTTCGGCTGGTGGAGTTGGAGTAGCATGAGCGTGGCGTGATGGTCTGTTGTCAGCCAAAGGCCGTCTATGCTTGCGGGAGGTGTGCTACTCTCCAGACTAGCCAGATAATCGGTATAGGCACCGGTTGGGTCTTTTAGTCCGATCTCCTCTACCAATGGGGCCGCCATGGACTGGAGAAGATCATAAAGCCGGGTCGTATCGGCTTTCAGAGCGTCCGGTGAGAAAAGACGTGTTCGGTCATGGGGAGCCAGCCCGTACCGGTGGTCGAAAAAGAGCGGCTGATCCTTTTGCCAAGAAAGGGACGCCGGACCATCCAGAATGAGACTGAACTGTCCTGTTGCCTCTAGAGCGTGATGAAACCGGTGTCCGGTTTGGAGTAGGCTTTCTGTATCATTGCCTCTGATAGAGGCGATCATGATGGATTGGGTTGGCCCGTGATTTAGCTCATCCAGCAGGAATTGAGAGTTTTCATCATGCGGGCGGGGTAGGAAAGCCTGCATCCCCATGCGGAGGGGAATGATTGAGAATGTCGCCGCAGCTACAATGATGGCACAGAGTAGAGCCAGTAGAAGGGGAAGGCGGCATTTCATGGTGAGGTGATAGCCGTGTCGGTTACATCACCGTTAGCCTGAACAAGGTGTGTACTGTCTAGCGTATTATGACGGCCTTCTATTTGGACAAGCCGGATGACATGGGCCGTTTCTGCCGTGCGGGGGGTCAATGTCAGTGTCCAGCGTCCGGCATCTCCTGTAGCGGAGAGTGTATAATAATGCTGGAGTAGGGTGACATCGCCTTGCAAAGGCCCTCTGATTGTCGCTGCCATCACCTGTAGGACTGGGCTTACATGCAGCGAGATGGTCCGCTCCGGGCTCTGGCCATGCTGGAGCCGCACTGTATCGCCCTGCATGATGAAACTGTCCCGCACGGGGGTAAGGGTGAGTTTTTCCACATAATCAGGCGGGATGAAGCGAAGCTGTCCTTCGCTATGGAGTGGGGCCCGGAGGGCATGTAGTTGCCGGGTTTCGGTAAAGTGGTTCTCTCTCTGCGAGACCAGACCAATACGATGCAGGATATCAACAGCCAGAGCCTCCCCGTCCGAGGGGGCAGAAGTCGGAGGAGTATTAGTTGGTGCGATGGCAGGTACTGCTGCGTGTGCCATCGGCCAGAAAATTGTTATGGCAAGAAGAATGAGGGGCAGGCGTTTCATGAGATCAGAGGCCTTCTTCCCAGAAATCAAAGAAATTGAACCACGCATAAGGATGATCCTGACACAGTGTTTCCATCCAGCGGGCATAGGCCTGCATGTATGGTACGAGCGTTGTTTGTGTGGATGCTGCTTTTGTTTCCGAGGGAAGGGTATCAGCCAGACGTTTGCAGGCAATATGGTAGGTGCCATTTTTCTGTCGTATCGCCGAGACGAGAATAACCGGTGCTCCCGTCAGTTGGGCTAGATGGAACGGACCTGCCGGGATGGGGGCATCCTGCCCTAGGAAATTGATGGGAATGGACCGGCCATCATCATGGGCTCTGTCAGCTAGAATGCCGATGAATTCCCCATTTCGTAGTGCTTTGAGGGCTGTCAGCATACTGTGGGGTTCGCCCAGCTCTATGATGTCTTCATGGAACCCCGGTGCTAGGGCTTCGATGAAGCGGGATGCCGCCCCGATGAAACGGCGATACATCAGCATGCGGAACCGTACAGAGGCATTTAGGCCGAACTGGCGCAGGGCATCGAACGATCCGATATGAGCCCCCATGATGATGCAGCCCGTTTTTTGCTGGAGTGCCTCATGCAGGAGGTCCTGCCCGGTGATGTGGATGTTCTGTGGCGGGAAACGTCCGCTGAGCAGATAGATGCGGTCCAGAATATTGGTGCTGTAGGCATGGATATGGGCCAGCACCATGGTCCAGCGGGGGGAGTGCAGCTTTCCGGCCCGGTGCAGATGGGACAGATAGTGCCATGAGGCACGCCGGACCGTGGGATAGGCGGCGGCGTAATAGAGTGTTGCCGGCCAGCGCAGAAGGGCGGTGAAGCGGTAGCCCAGAGTTAGGGCAACCCATATCAGGAGCCGGATACTCAGGCTGTTGCCTTTTTCTGGGCGGAGCCATGTATTGCGCCGCATCAGGATGGACTTCCGATCTGCCCCCGGAGAATGACGGTTCCTTCCAGAGGGCCGGAAAGATGATGGAGGCTAAAGCGTATCTGTCCGCCACCCAGCGCACTGGAGAGTAGCTGGAGGGGTTCATCAGGTCTGACGATGGAGAGGAACTTTACGCTGCTGATGGTACGAACAGGCACATCCAGCAGGGCGAAGATGCGTTCCAGAAGGACGATGCCCGGAACGGTGGGATTTCCGGGGAAATGGCCGGGTAGGGCTGGGTGGTCGGCTGGAATAGAGAAAGGTGGATGGGAGCGTTTTTCCGCATAGTCCCGGACGAGCGTTTCCAGTGCCTGGCGTGTCAGTTTGCCCACAGGATTGCGGGGTAGGCTAGGCAGGCGGACAAGCCGCCGTGGCATGAAGGTCGGATCAATATGCTGGCGGAGAGCTCTCATGATGGTGGTGGTCTCATCTGCTCCGGTGACAATAAAGGCCTGTAGACGTGTCGGCTCTGCTTTTACTTCTTTTAGCTCTTCCTCGCTGAAAAGGGGAGCAAAACAGCCATCAATGATCCCTTTAGTCTGAAGCAGGGCCTTGTTGAGAGCCCCATAGGATGTTCGCTTACCGGCTATTTTCAGTAGGTCACCCTTGCGGTCTATCAGATGGAAATGGCGTGGGCCTTCCATGGTGATGATATCGTTTAACGGATAAGATGTGGCATGGGGGGCGTGGCAGATATGGGTTTGGCCCTGCCCGTCATCCGGTATGTCCGTTAGGGTGATGCCATCATAGAGCTGCCATGGATCGGAGCTGATTGTCCGGCGACTAGCAACGGACCCGGTTTCTGTTGAGCCGTAAATCTCCATGACAGGGGCATGAAAACGGTCTTCTGCTTCCAGTGCCAGCTCTCGGGGCAGTGGGGCGGAGGCGGAGATGATGCGTTGTAGTCCCGGTAATAGGGCCTTTGCTGTCGTGAGGGATCGTAGATGGACAGGGGTGGTGATAAGGGTGTGGTGGCCCGGTGTGCTGCCCAGTAGTTTCTCTACATCGCCGGGAAAAAAGCTGGGGCCGCTGGCCGTGGCCGTGGGGGTGTGCAGGCTTTGCAGGATCAGCGTCTCAAAGCCATACATGTGATAGGGTGGCACTGTTCCCAGCAGAGTTGTGTCTTTTGGATATGAGGGGGCGAGTAGCGGGAGGGCAGCATGGCTGCGTGCTACCAGCTCTCCCCAGCATTTCTTGTGAACTCGGGCCTGCCCCGTGCTCCCGGATGTGAAGACATGGGCCGCTTCGTAGGTGGTAGGCAGGCGGATATTGTCCTGACGGGGTGATGTGAGATCGGAGAGTGGCGGGAGAGAAAAACCGGTTAGGGGGGCAGGCAGGGAAGGGCCTGTACAGAGGGCGTCATGGTCTTTCTGAAGGGCGACAAGCTGGGAGAGGGCATGATTGCTGGAGAGCAGGCAATATTGCCCCTTCATGAGGGTCGCAAGAAAGACGAGAGTGAACTGTAGCGGATTAGTATGAAGGTTGATGACCGGGCGAGCTGGTAGTTGTTCCGCTAGTGCCCAAGCGAGGGAGAGCAGCTGTGTGCCGTACAGGGGGCCTGTGGTCGTATGGAAGACAGGACGCTCTGGTGCGGTGATGAGAGAGAGGTCAGGTGGGGCAGGCATCAGCCCGGACGGTGTGTACTGATATAATGTGCGAGCGAGCGGAGGGAGTGGAATATCTCGCGGTTATTATCATCGTGCGATTCCAGCTTGATCCCGTATTGCGTGTTGACCATGAGGGCTATTTCTAGCACATCGATGGAATCCAGCCCCAGTCCTTCCCCAAAGAGGGGCATGTTGGGATCAATATCGAGAGGATCCATATCCAGCTGGACGGCCTCTGTTAAATGGGCAGCCAATTCACGTTCCAGAGCTGTCTGATCGTGAGAAGAGGGAACTGTCGTCACTAAGAGGTTAATCCATTGATGATAGGTAAGGTCTATCACAATTTAGCAGCGGGTTTACTATCCAGCAAGGGGCAGGTCGGGCGATTGTGGCGGTTTGCTCTACTATTTGGGGGGATAGGGCTGGTTGGTCTGGTGCCGTCTAGTTGGGGCGTATTTGCTGGTTGCATCAGCCTTGGGGTCATGATGCAGCTAGTGGGCCTGCTCTCTGGTAGGTCTTTGGCAGGGTTATTGTTGGTACCGGTTATGGGGGTATTAGGGTGGTATTTCCCAGCCTGTTTCCGGCTGTATGATCAGATTGCCATTTATGAGCTGATGTTGTTGGGGATGCTGAGAGTTTTTGCGCGTTCTCTCAGGCAGGGGCGGGTCCCGTTGGTGACATGTCTAGCCGAGGCCGTGCATGGCTCTCCCCTGCGACCAGATGTGCAGCGTTATACGGTGAGGCTGACATGGGCATGGTGCCTGTTCTTCATTCTCGCCCTTTTGGCTCCGCTTATATTATGGCTGTGTGCAATGCGGGGAAATTTGTGGCGTCTGCCGCTTGAGGGCGGAACTGTTCTGGCTACCTTTGTTTGTTTTGCTGTGGAAATGGTAGTACGGCGTCTTGTCATCCGGAATTATGATCATTCTACTTTGAAACAAAATTTCATGGCAGGCCGTGCAGTATTCATGAGGAAAGATTTAAAGTAAGGCGGGCCTTTTCTTGTCGGTATTAGAGTTTGTCATTCGGCAAGGCTTTCGCATAAGAAGCAGACTGCTGAGATGGTCTGTGTAACAGGTCAGTCGTGGATCGTTTTCAGGGAGTGGCATGAAGCATGATGGTATTGTTGCCCGTCTATCATTTCGGACAGGAGAAGGCGGAGACGTCTTCTCTGGCCACTCTGTGCTATGGGGGTTCCAGGGCTGATCTGGAGGTAAGGAATGGCCGTGTTTGCATGACATTGCCCGGCCCTATGCCTGCAGTATACGAGCATTGGTGCCCAGCCTCTTTGTCGGAGATGCCCTTGAGGGGAAACGCCTCAGGAGAGCGGCGGGCTGGGATAGAAGGCGGCATTGGTTGGAGCAGTGAAGGTGATCTGTTCTTTGCGGCCTTCTGGGTACAGGACCAGCCGGAGTTATGTGATGCAGTGCAGTCCCATTACGAACGTCTGATTACTTTGGCGCGCACTAAAGGGTTTGGCCATATATATCGGATGTGGAATTACTTGGGGGCTATTAATCGGGATAATGTCCGGGGAGAAGAGCGTTACCGAGACTTCTGTAGTGGCCGTTCTCAAGCTTTTGAGGCCATGAATGTTGGTCTTGATGAGCTGCCTGCGGCGACAGGTATCGGCCTTTCCTCGGGCGGTGTAGCCGTATTTCTGATTGCCCACCGGCAGGTGAGCGGCGTGAATCTGGAGAACCCCAGCCAGCTTCCCGCTTATCATTATCCGCCCCGTTATGGGCGGCGTTCACCATCTTTTGCCCGTGCAACTGTGATGGAGGGAGCAGAGCGGACGGTTTTGTATCTTTCTGGTACGGCAAGCATTCGGGGACACGAATCTATCGGGCAGACTGTAGAAGAACAGCTTTCTGTTACAATTGAGACAATCAATTCCTTGCTTGATGCCGCTGGAAAACGCTTTTCCCGTCTTGGCAATGGCCGTTTTGAGAGCATGAAGCTTTATGTCCGCCATGCCGAAGATGCTTCGACAGTACGAACGGCCATTGCGCAGGCCTTCCCTTGCCCACCAGATCAGGCTCCGCTTTTCATCGCTGACATCTGCCGGGCGGAGTTGCTTTTGGAGGTTGAAGGGGTGTTTGTGGGATAATGGTTATTGGGGGAGTGGATAAAATTCTACTTACCTCTGTTGCCTTGTCTAAAAATAGACAGCTTCAGACTTTCACCTAAGTGAAACGGTAATCCAATAAGCAATTTAGGAGGGGTAGTTTATGAATAGCCACAGAATATGATCTGGCGTCCCGTACGGGATTCGAACCCGTGTTGCCGCCGTGAAAGGGCGGTGTCCTAGGCCTCTAGACGAACGGGACTAAAGGCGTGAGGGGGTTAATAGGCAGGAAAGGGGAAAAGGTCAAGCCCTTGCAGCATCAAAAATGAAGAAAGTAAGATTTTCTCGTTCTTGCCATGTTTCAAGACGTAGCTGTCCGGCTACATGCAGCAGCGGGCGATTACGATCTTCCAGCAGGTCGGTGAAATGTTTGTCTCCAACACGGAAGACAAGCCCTTTGATCCGGCTATAGCCGTCAGCATCCTGTAGAATGACCCGTAATGTATTACCGTCCTGCCCAATTCGGTCAGCCTTTACGCAGCGAACATCTCGTATGGCCAATAGGGGTTCTTCATTGCCCGGCCCGAACGGAGCCAGTAGGGCGATCTGCTTTGCCAATGTCGGCGTGGCGCCTTTGACGGTGATAACGCCATCCAGCAGCAAATCATCTTGCGGGGGAAGTTCTAGGGCTGCTTTGAGGTCTTCATCTAGTTGGGCATGGAGGGCGGCGCAATTTTCTTCTTTTACGGAGAAGCCAGCGGCCATGGCATGGCCGCCCCCTGTCAGTAATAGACCAGACTGGTGGGCATGAATGATGGCTGCCCCAATATCCAGCCCCGTGACAGACCGGGCAGAACCTTTCACCACACCATCTTGCAAGGCACCAACTAGGGCGGGGCGATTGAAACGTTCCTTCAGTCGTCCGGCCACAATGCCAACCACGCCAGAGTGCCAGTTGCTATCATGTAGAAAAATGACAGCATGGCCAGCGTCCATCTGCTTCTGGGCTAGCTCCATGGCGGTATCCAGAATATGGCTTTCCACAGTCTGACGTTTTTTGTTAACGGCATCCAGCTCCTCAGCAATGGCCTGCGCTTCGTGCTCGGACTGGCTAAGAAGGAGTTGTAAGCCTTGTCCCGCCTTGGCAATGCGCCCTCCAGCATTGATGCGGGGCCCAAGGGCAAAGCCGCAGCTCATGGCACTCGCGTTGGCTTTGACACCAGCAACATTAGCCAGTGCTGCGAGACCAATCCTCTGGCGACGATTCATAACCTTTAGCCCCTGCGCTACAAGGGCGCGGTTGAGGCCTCGTAGCGGCATGACGTCACAAATGGTAGCCAGAGCGGTTAGGTCGAGCAGGGCTAAAGGGTCTGGTGCGGGGTGTGTGTCGAACCAGCCTTGTTGGCGAAGGGTCCGTTGCAAGGCTATGACCGTCAGAAATGCAACAGCCGTCGCACAAAGATGCCCAAGACCGGACTCACAGTCCAGCCGGTTGGGATTCACGACCAGCCCTTTAGGTAGACGTACACCATCTGGCTTGTGGTGGTCTAAAACGATCCGGTCCGCACGCCCCTCAAAATGATCCAGAATCTCAATGGCTGCTGTGCCGCAATCGACACATACAAGCAGAGTGGCTCCCTTGTTGAGCATAGCGTCCAGAGCGGGGATATTGGGGCCATACCCTTCCGCTAAGCGATCAGGAATATGGGTGAGAACTGTGCAGCCCAGAGCGGTGAGGGTAGAGCTGAGCAGAGCCGTACCGCAGGCTCCGTCCACGTCATAATCCCCGAGAATCCCAACTGTTTCGCCGGTCTTTACGGCAGCCGCCAGTCGTAGTGCCGTAGCGTCCATGTCCTTCAGTGTGGAGGGATTAGGAAGGGCATCCCGTAGCCGGGGTTGAAGGTAAGTTTCTACTGTCTCGGCAGAAATACCCCGCCCGGCCAGAATACGGGCCGCTAGCTCGGATATGTCCATCTTCTGGGCAAGGGCTAGTGCGAGCCGGTTATCTGTTTCTGCCAAAATGGGATGCCGCCAGATCCATCGCCGTAGCCCCGCACTATGTTGGACATTCAGAACAAGGGCAGGAAGCGGCTGTGAGGGAACGGCTGGATGCATCGGATGTGGCGAGATCAGGCGGCGTGGGGGTCGAGGAGGTGATAGGTCTCCATATAGCGGATGGTACCACTCTCTGAGCGCATCATGACGGAATGGGTGCGGATATAATTGCTGGAGGGATATTCAATCCCCCGCAGTAGGTCCCCTGTGGTTACGCCGGTGGCGCAGAAGAAGACCGGCCCAGCGGCCATGTCTGTCAGGCTGAGGGCCTGCGTCGGGTCGAGGTCGGGGCGGATCATGCTGCGGGTCCGGGTAATCTGCTCTTCATTTTCAAAAAGAAGGCGTCCTTGCATCTGCCCGTTCATGCAGCGTATGGCAGCAGCGGCCAGTACGCCTTCCGGGGCACCGCCACTCCCAGCATAAATGTCGACACCACTACCGGGAAGGCAGGTAGCAATCACAGCAGCTACATCACCATCGCTGAGCAACCGGACACGGGCCCCGGCCTCCCGTGCCTTGGCGACAAGTTCATTATGGCGTTCCCTCTCTAGTGCGCAGAGGGTCAGGTCGCTGACGTCACATTTTTTGGCTTGTGCGAGACTGGCCAGATTCTGGCCTATGGAGGCATCAATATCCACCACACCTTCCGGTAAACCGGGGCCTACGGCAATCTTTTGCATGTAGATGTCAGGAGCGTGGAGGAAACAGCCTTTTTGTGCCAAGGCCACAACTGTGATGGCATTGGGCAGGCTGCGGGCGCAGAGGTTGGTGCCTTCCAGCGGGTCTACGGCGATATCCATCTCCGGCCCGCCGCAGCCTACTTTTTCGCCAATATAGAGCATGGGGGCTTCATCCATTTCCCCCTCGCCAATGGTGACGGTGCCATTGATGGCCACCGTATCAAAGGCTTTGCGCATGGCTTCGACGGCGGCACCGTCTGCGGCGTTCTTGTCGCCCCGGCCCGTCCAGCGGGCAGAGGCGATGGCGGCAGCCTCAGTCACACGGGCAAGGTCCAGCCCCAGATTGCGGCCCGTGACACGGTACTCATGGGGGACATGCTGGGTCTGTTTCGCTGTCATGGCAGGTCTTCTACTTTCAGAGCCAGCGGCGTGCCCTGCACAATAGGCATTTCCTCAAGGATAGGCAGGATACGGTCGATGTCGTTTAGTGTAACAGGCTTGGTCAGCAGGATAATCTGTGTGGCCCCGCCCTGTGATGTGTGGTGGTGCCCTTGCTCCACGGCGATATCTTCATTGCCAAGGATGGTACGGAGTTCGCCTAGGGTTGTTTCTGCATTCACGTTGTTTGTGAGTGTGATGCGAAGATAGAAGCGGCTGGCTAGATTGCCCACTGGTTCGCAGGGGATGGGGGCTTGCTCGTCCACCCGGCCCCAGAGGGGGAGACCGTGGCCACGGGCAAGGTCGATCACATCAGCCATGACAGCATCGGCCGTGGGGCCTTCCCCAGCACCTTGGCCGGAGATGGTGATGGGACCGCTGAAGGGGCCTTCGGTCGTCAGGGCATTATAGACCCCATTGACCTGCGCCAGACCGGAGCGGGCTGGAATGAGGCACGGCTGTACCCATGCTTCCACACGGTCTTCTGGCAAGCGGCGTGCTACGCCCAGCATCTTGATGGCATAGCCCAGCTTGCGGGCCTGATGGATGTCATCGGTTGTGATGCGGCGCATCCCACTGACGGCTAGACTGTCGAACACGATCGGGCGGAAGGCAATAGCCGTCAGAATGCTGAGTTTGTGGGCAGCGTCCCATCCATCAATATCGGCGGAGGGGTCCGCTTCGGCATAGCCTTTGTCTTGTGCTTCTTTGAGCACGTCCTCAAAGGCACGGCCTGTCTCGGCCATTTCTGTGAGGATGAAGTTGCTGGTCCCGTTGAGGATGCCGCCCAGACGGGTGAGGGCATCAGCAGCTACACCTTCCCGAACCATCTTGATGGCAGGGATGCCCCCAGCCACGGCGGCTTCAAACAGCAAGGGGGCCTTATGTTCATGGCTGAGATGGGCAAGCTCTTGAGCATGACGGGCCACTAGAGCCTTGTTGGCTGTCACGACTGCCTTGCCTGCTTTCAGCGCTTCAGTCACCAGTGTACGGGCAGCACCTTCTGCGCCGCCCATCAATTCCACCACAACGTCCACATCCGGGTCATTCGCCAGGGCGGTAGGGTCGTCATGCCAGCGCAGGCCGGAAAGGTCGATCCCACGATCCCGTGTGCGGTTGCGGGCACTGACAGCTACGACTTCAATCTGGCGGCCCGTGCGGTTGCGCAGCAGGCCGTCATGTTGGCGGATGAGCCGAATAACCCCTGTGCCCACTGTCCCGAGGCCGGCAATGCCCAGCCGGAGCGGGGATGTGGCGGAGGATGATACAGTGTTGTGATGCACGGAAGTCATGATGAAGTCGTTTCCTGTCAGGCTGAAGGCCCCATAGGAATGGGGCCGGGGTCATTACGGTTTGGAGGCGTTATGCTGGTTCATGAAGGTTTTGATGGAGCGTGTGGCCTGCCGGAGACGCTGGTTGTTCTCCACTAGGCCGATGCGGACAAACCCGTCCCCATGTTCACCGAAGCCTAACCCCGGTGCCACGGCGACTTTGGCTTCCTTCAGCAAGAGCTTGGAGAAGCCGACACTGCCCAGATGGGCAAACTGAGGCGGAATCGGTGCCCATGCAAACATGGAACCTTCCGGCGTAGGTACATCCCACCCGGCCGCATGGAGACCACGGATGAGAACATCTCGCCGGTCCTTATAAAGCAGGCGCATGTTCTCGACATAATCTTGCGGGCCGTTTAGGGCGGCGGTGGCAGCAACCTGCACCGGGGTGAAGGCCCCGTAATCCAAATAGGATTTGATGCGTGTCAGGGCCTGAATGAGACGAGGGTTCCCTGCGGCAAATCCGATACGCCACCCCGCCATGGAGTAGGTCTTGGACATGGAAGTGAACTCCACCGCAATATCCTTGGCTCCTTCGATGGAGAGGATAGAGGGAGGGGGTTCATTACCGAAATAGATTTCCGAATAGGCAAGGTCGGACAGAACCCAGATATTTTCCTTCCGGGCGAATTTGACAATTTCCTTATAGAATTCCTTCGAGGCCAGATAGGCAGTCGGATTGGATGGGAAATTGATAATGAGGGCTGTCGGCTTGGGGACGGAATGACGCACGGCCCGGTACAGGGCCTCCAGCATGGTATCATCTGGCGCAGCCGGGACGGAGCGGACAGAGGCCCCTGCGATGATAAAGCCGAACTGATGGATAGGGTAGGAGGGGTTGGGAACCAGAATAGTATCGCCGGGGCTTGTAATGGCTGAGGCCAGATTGGCCAGCCCTTCCTTAGAGCCGAGCGTAGCGATGATTTCTGTTTCTGGGTCCAGCTTCACGCCGAAGCGGCGTTCATAATAGGCAGCTTGTGCCTTGCGGAGGCCAGGAATCCCTCGGCTGACGGAATAGCCATGCACACGAGGGTTACGCAGCGTTTCAGCCAGCTTGTCGATGACATGCTGCGGCGGGGGGCTGTCTGGGTTGCCCATGCCGAGGTCCACAATATCCTCCCCCGCAGCTCGTGCGGCGGCCTTGGCTTTATTGACTTCTGCAAAGACATAAGGCGGCAGGCGGCGAATTTTGTGGAACTCTTCAGTCATGACACTCAATCAATCAATAGGAGGGGAGCCTTGCAGGGCTCCCCGGAAAAGGGGCAGCCCATGTTTCATGAGGCAGGTCGGTCCGACAAGGGGGTTTGGGAGATAAAGACAGAAATTTTACCTATCTTTTCCTATTCCCCCTTTTTCCATTGGTGCTGAGTAGGGCCAGCGGACAGGTCTTGGTCCTAATGGGATGGTGTCGTTTTAGCCCCGATGTTTTTCTCGTAGGTGACACGCACACCATCACCAATGGCCTCACCCGTTAAACGCATATCTTCTTGCGGGACACCAAGGCGGGCCAGACGCTGGGCTGTGGCGCGAGCTCGGAGTAGGGCCAGACCAATTTCATGTGTCTGTTCATCAGGAGAGAGGCCGCTTTGGGCACTCAAGGTCGTGCCAAATCCCCGGATGAGCAGGAGGTGGCGGTGACGCTGGGCGACAATCTGGTTGAATGTGTCTTTTTGGTCCCCATCCAAATGGTCGCTGTCAGCTTGGAAGCGGATTAACGCCCCCGCCGGTGTGCGTGTGTCGAAATCTGGGATGATGGGCAGAGCCGTACTTGGGAGGCTAAAGCCGGAGAAGAGCAGAGGCTGCGGCGGCTGGCCGGGGTCCGGAAGATGGACGGGTAGCGTATGGGCAATGGGCTGATAGATCAGGCTGTTGCTGTCTGTCGAGCCGGGGTTACGTTCTTGCCTGATGATCGCCGGGTGGCTGTCGGCGGCTGGTCCACTGCTTTGGCTGCCCAATGTCATAGCCCCGCCATTTTGCGGCTGGGGTGGTGGTGGATTCATCATGCCGATGGGAAGAGCCCCTCCCGCAGCGGAAACACGCTGGGAGTAATTACGGTCCCGCTCTAACCGATTCGTGATCATCGCTCGAGCATCACTGCTTGGAAATTCGGGACTGGTGGTGGGGATAAGGGCAATATTGGGGGCAGGCTGATCGTAGCCCGGGGTCGGTGGACGCAGCCGTTTGATCTCACCGCCCATGATGTCGTGTGCAACATCCCGTGTGGTGTCGATGGCATCACGGTGCTGGCAGCCTGCTGTCAGGGCAGGGAGGGCCAATAGGCAGGCCCCAAGTTGGAACAGGTTGCTACCACGCATGATGGCGGTGGAAACGGAACGGAAAGAGCGGATGAAAAGGCTGGGTGTCATGGTCCGGCGTGCAACAGAGCGGGGAGGGGCAGGGCCAAAACAGGAAAGCCCCAGAATGGAAGGATGAGGGGCAGAATATGTATCTCTTTCTTCGGACGCAATTCCTCACAGGTAGAGAAAGGGAGAAAAAAGGTCCTGATTTGATCATGAAAAACGATGAAAAAGCTGCCCGAAAGCGTCTTTTTAAGGCTTGGCAGAGCGTGCAGGGAGGGGCAGGATAGCGGCATGATGACACATGATGAACGCCACACCCATAACGCTGCCCGCCTGCGGGCTTCTGCCTCTGCTGGAGAAGATGCCCAGTATGATGCCGCTATGATGCATCCCGTCATGGAGGATGAGCCGGAAGAAACCACGGAAGAAGAGAAAAAGGCCGGTGCCGCTCCGGAGGTGGAACGCCACCTTTTTGAGCAGCGCAAGGTGCTGATCTTCGGTGGGGTGAATGACCGTATGGCCCGGGACATAACGGGCAGGTTGTTGGCTCTCGCTGGGGAATCGAACAAGCCAATTGATATTTACGTCAATTCTCCCGGTGGCCATGTGGAAAGTGGCGACACCATCCACGATATGATCCGCTTTGTGGATTCCGTTGCCCCAGTCAACATTATCGGTACGGGCTGGGTGGCCTCCGCTGGTGCGCTGATCTTTGCAGCGGGGCGCCCGGAGCGGCGCCTGTGTCTTCCTAATACCCGGTTTTTGCTGCACCAGCCGATGGGTGGCGTGCGTGGACCGGCGACAGATATTGATATCGAAGCCCGCGAGATCATCAAAATGCGTGAACGTCTGAACAGGCTTTTCGCGCGTGAAACAGGGCAGCCTTACGAGAAAGTGGCCCGGGATACGGACCGCAACTACTGGATGTCGGCGAAGGAAGCGGTTGAGTACGGGCTTGTTGGCCGTATCATTTCTTCGGCATCCGACCTCGAACAGGCCTGAGGCCCAGCAAGGAAAGGAGCTTTGTCGTGAGCGAGGCATATAAAGCAGCCGGGAAGAGCTCTCTGGCAGATATTTATTCTCATCTGCCGGATAGCCCATCAGAGAAAACTCTGGAGCAGGTGGACTATGATGCCCGCCACTGGAGCAGCCCCGTAAAAGGACCGCTGAAGCCGGGCACGCCAGAACATAAGAAGGCTATGGCCGATATGTTCCGGGAGACGTTTAACCCGTATAAGCCGTCTGTTATCCCCTGGCCGGAGCTGGACCCGGAGACACTGCACCGCATCACATCCCTGCCAATCTGGGATATCGCTGTGCAGACCGAGGGTAAAGCTCGCCTGCGTATGGCTGCTTATGCCGACATGCTGGACGACCCGGATGTGAAGGATGCTATCGCTCGCAATGCGTGGGAAGAGAACCGCCATAAGGAAGTTCTGGCCCGCATGGTGGAGCATTATGGTATTCCGCTGGCCCCAGAAGACCCGTATATCGAGCCACGGGATACGGAATGGGCCTATCTGGTGACGGGTTTCTCCGAATGTTGGGATAGCTTCTTTGCATTCGGGCTGTTCTCTCTTGCAGAGAAGGCAGGTCTGTTCCCGATGGAGCTGATCGAAACATTCGAGCCGGTGATGCAGGAGGAGTGTCGTCACATTCTGCTATTTGCCAACTGGCTGGCCTATCATCGTGCCGTTATGCCGCTCTGGCGTCGTCCGTGGTTCGAGATGCGTGTAATCGGCGTGCTGTTCTTCCTGCTTTATGAACGTCTGAGCCTCGTGCGCAGCTTTGATGATAACGGTGTGGAACATACTCAGGACAACAACTTCACTGTGACCGGTGCGCAGAGCATGACGGATAAGCAGGTTGATTTTGTTGAGCTGATGGAGCTGTGCCTCAAGGAGAATGAACGCCGCTTTGCTGGGTACGATCCCCGTTTGCTGCGTCCGCAGATGGCACCGTTTGCGGCCCGTCTGGCGTTGCGTGGTGTCAAGCTCTGGCGCCGCCTGCGTGGTCAGAAAGGTACCGATGCACAGCAGGCCGCTTGAGGTCTCTTTTCGGCCTCTGGCTTGATATAAAAAACCCCGCTCCGGTTTCCCGAGAGCGGGGTTTTTTATGACCTGCCCCTCTCCCCACTACAGGAGAAAGGGGAGATAGCCCTTTTAGCTCTTATCTTTGTTGCGCCGGCTACCGCCGCTGCTAGCGGGGGTGGGGTTGCTATCCAACGGCAGCTCACTGGCTGAATCAGCACCATTCTCCGAGGATTCACCAACCATCATGTCCTCAGCAATGATGCCCGCACCCTGCCGGACTCGCTTTTCAATCTCGGCGGCCATTTCCGGGTGTTCGCGCAGATACTGTTTGGCATTTTCCCGGCCCTGACCAATGCGGGTGCTATCGTAGGAGAACCATGCACCGGATTTCTCCACTACATTAGCCTTTACACCAAGGTCCAGCAGCTCGCCCATCTTGCTGACACCTTCGCCATACATGATGTCGAACTCGACCTGCCGGAAGGGCGGGGCCATCTTGTTTTTAACGATCTTCACCCGTGTCTGGTTGCCCACAACCTCATCCTTGTCCTTCACGGAGCCGATGCGGCGTATATCCATACGGACGGAGGCATAGAACTTTAGGGCGTTACCTCCTGTTGTGGTTTCCGGGTTGCCGAACATCACACCAATCTTCATGCGGATCTGGTTCAGGAAGATGATGGTGGTGTTGGAGCGGGAAACGGAGCCTGTCAGCTTCCGCAGGGCTTGGCTCATCAGGCGAGCATGGAGGCCAACGTGGCTATCGCCCATTTCCCCTTCCAGCTCGGCTTTAGGCACAAGGGCAGCGACAGAGTCCACGACTAGAATGTCGATCGCCCCGGAGCGGACGAGCGTATCGGCGATTTCCAGAGCCTGCTCACCAGCATCTGGCTGGCTGAGCAGCAGATTGTCGATGTCCACACCCAGCTTGCGGGCATAAATGGGGTCCAACGCATGTTCAGCATCAATAAAGGCGGCCGTGCCCCCTTTCTTCTGCGCTTCTGCTACAGCGTGGAGGGCCAGCGTGGTCTTACCGGAACTTTCCGGCCCATAAATCTCGATGATGCGGCCTCGTGGTAGCCCACCGATGCCTAGCCCAATATCCAGCCCCAGTGACCCGGTGGAAATGACATCTACCTGTTCCTTGGGCCGTTGGCCCAGGCGCATGATGGACCCTTTACCGAAGGAACGTTCAATTTGGCTGAGTGCGCCCTCTAGTGCTTTGCTTTTTTCTGCGTTCTTGTCTGCTGACATGAAGACCTCGTGACTGACAGGCCCCGGACCTCGGGGCAGAGAAGACGTGCGGGGCATGTGCCTGCCCCATCAGATGGCGTTCAGAAAGGCCCCGGACAAGCCCTCATGACCTGTCTGGGGTTTTTTATGCCGGTTATCGTGCGGTGGTAGTCTGGGCACTTAGCCCTTTGCCATTAGGGGCGGCCCGACCAGTACAGGCGTTACCAGAGCAGATAATGCTGTTGAGCTGCCCCGTGCCCGTAGCAGCGGGGATGTCTTGCCCCTGTGTGAGCTGGCGCAGCGCATCAGCAACAGCCTGTGCTGCATCATTCTGCCCGGAGGCAGCAAGCACAGCCTGCATCCGTTTGTGCGGTGCATCCAGAATGGCAGCACTGAGGAGCGGGCGGGGGTAATAGCGGGAAGACCCTGCCAGAATGACGCCCGTGTTGCCTGCCAGCCGCCCGGTGCCGAAGAGGTTGTTCTCTGTCAGAGTGCAGGCAACACTCAGGCCACGGCCATCCCGCACGACAAAAGAGGTGGAGGCGGGCAGAGGGGGCAACCCAGTGGCATCGCTCTGGCCAGAAGCCATGAAGATTTGCCCTTCCTGAAGGGTCGTCCGACCCGTGCGCCGCCATGCGCTGACGACATTTTCGGCCCGTAGGTTCTGGCGGAAGGCCACAGCACTACCCAGCCCGCCATCAGCAGGAGGCGCAAGGAAGTTGAGCTGGTACGGGCCACTTGTAAAGTGCAGGGCGGATGTCTCGCCGGGCAGGGAGCGGCGCAGGTCATCCCGTGTTAGGGCAGCACCAGCCTTGTTGGCCTGTGTGACGAAAACATCAGACAAGGCACCAGTATAGAGGTCTCCCACTCCGACCAGCTTTAGGCGGGAGAGGAAAGAGGTTAGGCGGGGCTGGGTTAGCTGGTCCCCTTCCCGGACAGCTACCTCGGAATCTCCCTTGCTGAAGAGAGACTTCATGCCCTCATTGGAGAGGAGCGGCCCCTGAACAGCGGCGATGTCCTCGGCCAGCTGGCGGCTGACGGTAATGCCCTGCTGCCCAAGAGTGATGGCCGGGTCGATTGTGTCGCCAAGCTGAACAGAGCCGTAACGGAGATTGAGCAGGAACAGCCCACGGGCCACCATGGGTACGGTAGCGGGTCGGTCCCCACTGGGGCCGGTCCCATCGACAGGTAGGAAGGAGATGCTTTCAGCGGGCTGTCCGGGGCGGGAGACTAGACAGGCACCCCCACCTCCCAGAGACGCACGGGAAGGCAGCGTGACAGACAGGGCAAAGGCGGTTGCCGTGGCGGCGTCCGCAGCATTGCCCCCACGGGCCAGAACGTCACGGCCAATCAGGGCGGCCTGTGGCTCATCCGCTACGACAATGCCTGTATTTGTCTTAGCAGCGGGCGTTGTATGGCCGAACAGGTGATGTTTGAGGCTTCTGCCACCAGAACACGCAGCAAGATTGCTCCCTAGAAGGCTAAGAGAAGCCAGCAGGCAGAGCCTGCGTGCCCACCGGGGGGCGGGTCTGTCAGACAGGCAGGGGGTATGAGGGGTCCGGCTGTCATGCTTTACCACGGTGGCAGCTCTCCAGTGTTTCGGGTCACAACAAGGCGATATGATGGGGGTGGCGTTATGCCGTAGATATGCCCCATAATGAAGCATCATAGCGTTAAACTGCCGGGGATGGGAGGGCAAGTCTGCATCTGGTGGTTTTAACGGCTCCTTCATATTGGGGCTGTAAGCCTGGGAGCGGGGCGTTGCTCCCTTGTCCGGGCTAGTGGGGCTTCAAAAAAAGGCTGGTTTGCTGTTTAACGGTGCTGGTCATGGGGCCGTCTTTCTGCATGAGTAATGCGGGAGGGAGGGCTGCCGGGCTCTTTAAAAATAGGCAGTTTTGCTACCATAATTTCGATCCCACGGAGGGCACGACCATGAAACAGCGTGTAAAGTCATTTTCTCTGGCGGTGCTGGCCGGCCTTCCTGTCATGGGGTTGTCCTTCGTGGGGACGTCTCATGCCGCAGATGAGGCAGTTTTTAACGAAAAACAGCGGGCGGCGATCGTGCAGATCGTCCGTGAGGCACTGAAGACAGACCCGAGCATCCTGTCCGATGCCATCCAGTCCATCCGTCAGCAGGCCAGTTCCCAGCAGGAAGCTCATGTAAAGGCGGCTGTACGGGCCAACTGGCAGGCACTGTCCACGGCACCATCCTATGCGGTGCGTGGTAATCCGCAGGGGCAGGTTACGGTTGTGGAATTTTTAGACCCTCGCTGCACGTATTGCCGTCATATGGCTCCGGTGGTGGATCAGTTCCTTGCCAAGCATACGGATGTCCGTTTGGTGGAGAAGGTCATTCCTGTTCTGGGGGATGCTAGCCTGTTGGATGCCCAAGCCATCTATGCGGCGGCGTTTCAGGGGCAGTATGACGCTATGCGCCGCCGCCTGATGGAAGAGACAGCTAAACCCGGCATGGCGCATCTCCGTGATGTCGCAAAGAGCCTGAAGCTGGATGTTGCCCGCTTTGAGAAGGACATGAAGGGACCGGCCGTTATGGCCCTTCTGGCAGCGAATCTCGGTCAGGCGCAGAGCGTGGGTGTGCAGGGTACGCCGACCTTCCTGTTTGGTCAGGCTGCTGTTGCTCCGGGTGCGTTGGGTATGGAGCAGATGGAGCAGTTTCTTGAGGCAGCCCGGAAAGGCTGACCCTCACCTGCGGGTGGAGGATTGACATGAAGACCCTTGCAGAGCAGCTAGCTGTTTGGCAGACGGCGCGCCCTTCTCCAGAATGGAGACATCCCCTCTTGATGGGGATTGTGAACGTTACGCCGGATTCTTTTTCGGATGGTGGGCAGTTCTTCACGCAGGAAGCTGCCCTGAAGCAGGCACACACCCTTCTAGCCGAAGGGGCGGACCTGTTGGATATTGGTGCAGAATCCACGAGGCCGGGATTTACCCCCGTGGAGGCTGATGAGGAATGGCATCGTCTAGAGCCGGTCCTTATCCCTCTGGCCCGGGAAGGGGTGGCCCTGTCTGTGGATACAACAAAGGCTTCTGTAGCCCGGCGGGCACTGGTGGCCGGGGTGCAGATGATTAACGATGTATGGGGGTTACAAGCCGACCCTGATATGGCCTCTGTCGTGGCATCTGCTGGGGCGGTCGTGGCGGTGATGCATAATCGGGAAGTGGTCGATGTCAGTCTTGACTTGTGGGATGACTGGCGGCGTTTTTTTGACCGCTCCCTGAAGATTGCTGATCGGGCCGGTATTGCCCGGGAGGCTATTCTACTGGACCCCGGCATTGGGTTTGGTAAGACAGTGATGCAAAATCTTTGGGCTGTGCAGAATATGCGCCGCCTAGAGGCTTATTACGGCCTGCCTATTTTGCTCGGGGCTTCCCGGAAATCTATGTTTGGAAAGCTTCTGGGGCGGGAAGTAGGTGACCGTCTCCCTGCAACCCTTGCGGTTAATCTTTATGGGGCCACGCAGGGGGTCTGCATGGTACGGGTGCATGACGTGCAGGCGCATCGGGACATGATGGATATGACCGCCCTGTTATCCGTGAATGGGATACTGAGGGGAGAAGCAGAGTGATAACGCCAGCTTTGACCCATGTTCGGGTGCATGATCTCTGCCTGTTCGGCCATCATGGCGTGCATGAGGAAGAAACCCGCCTTGGCCAGCGTTTTTATATTTCGCTGGAGGTACAGGCTGATCTTTCGGCGGCGATTGCTGGAGATGATTACACGCAGGCCGTTTGCTATGGGCAGCTTTGCCAGAGTGCTGAACGGGTCTTTCAGGCTGAACCCTGCAAGCTGATTGAAACATTGGCAGGGCGTATTTGTGCGGCTGTGTTGGTGGACTGTCCTGCAGTGGAAGATGTGTCCGTTACGGTGCGGAAACCTTCAGCACCTGTGCCGCATGTGGTGGAGGATGTGTCTGTCACGGTGACGCAGCAGCGGGTGCATCGGGTCGGGTTCTCACTAGGGGCGAATCTGGGTGAACGTGAGGCCGTTTTACGGGCCGCTGTGGGGGCTCTGGGCCATCAACCGGGGGTGGAGATTGATGTGGTATCGTCCTTCTATGATAGTGCCCCGTGGGGTGTGGAAGACCAGCCACCCTTTGTGAATATCGCTGCCCTCGGGCGGACGATCTTGCCCCCACAAGCCGTACTGGGTCTCTGCAAGGAGATTGAACGGTCGTTGGGTCGTGTGCCGGGGCGGCGTTGGGGAGAGCGGGCTGTGGATATTGACCTGCTCTTTCATGGGGAGAGACCGGTGAAACATCCGCTCCTGACTCTTCCTCACGCCCATCTTTTTGATCGGGCCTTCGTGTTGGAGCCACTTGCTGAGCTAGAGCCGAACCTTGAGATCGCTGGACGTTCCGTTACGGAAGCGTTAGCAGAGTTGGATCGTATAGCTGGGGATGTCACACGGCGTATGCCGGGGCAGGGTGGATGAAGTTGAGGGGATGCTGAATGTCAGCCAGTAAAACAGGGACGCCAAAGGCGCAGGCTCCAACACCGGAGGGAGCCGCAGGTGCCATAACCCGACCAGAGAATGCCATCAGCCGCATTGCCAGCGGTGTGCGGGAGCTTCTGCTCGCCATAGGGGAAGACCCATCCCGTGAGGGACTACGGGACACGCCAGAGCGTGTGGCAAAGATGTATCTGGAGATTTTCTCCGGCTTGTATGAGGACCCGCGGGATCATCTGAAAAAGCAGTTCAGTGCCGACCAGCATGGCGGCATGGTGTTGGTGAAGGACATTCGCTTTCAGTCCACCTGTGAGCATCATCTTTTGCCGGTTATGGGGCGGGCTCATGTGGCCTATCTGCCCGAAGGTGGCCGTCTAACAGGGCTAAGCAAACTGGCCCGTGTTGTGGAGGGTTACGCCCGCCGTCCGCAGCTTCAGGAGCGTCTGACAGACCAGATCGTGCAGGCGATGGTAGAAGTGCTAGCCCCTAAGGCCGTTTTGGTCGTGGTGGAAGCTGAACATATGTGCATGAGTTTGCGGGGTGTGCGTAGTCCCGGTGCCACGACCGTAACAACGGGGTCTTACGGTCTTTGGGCTGAGGATGCACAGGCCCGTCAGGAAATCATGGCCCTGATGCGGGACTGATTCTGGCGTCAGTCCCGGGTGGTATCGTCTGCTCGGTGCCACCAGCACTGATCTTCCGGCCGGTCCACCAGTGGGAGGTAGAGGGCCGGATCGCCATGCAGGCGCACTGTGTTGGTGGGTGTCTCCTTAATCTCGAGCGAGGCAGGAGCTAACAGCCCGCCCTGTGCGGTTAGAAAGGCCTGAAGTTTGCTCATCAGCAGGGCAGCGAGCAGTTCCGTTGTCGGGTCGCCGGGCGTGACGACAAGGCGGTCCAGCCGCTGGGGTTCATGCTCGGCAAACCAATTCAGTAACGGGTCGGACTCGGATAGCTGAAAACTGTGATCCATCCGCTCGTCAATAAAGCGGTGCCAGCGGCCTTTGGCCTCGGCAAAGGGCAGCAGCATGTTGCTGTGTCCATCCAACCGTTGGTTCTGCTGCGGTGCATTGGGGCCGGGAACCAGTGTGACGGTGACGTATTCATTATGCCCATGTGGAATCGCACAACGCTCGCTACAGCCTGAAATGAGCCTGTGCCCCATGCAGAAACGCCGTGTGAAAATCAGTTCTGTCCGGGTGATGTCGCTCATGCCCCCTCCTGATACTGCCGCCACCCCTCGGCACGCAGGGTACAGGCGGGACAGTCTCCACAGCCGAATCCCCACGCATGTTCATGGGTGCGGTCTCCCTTATAACAGGAATGGCTTTCATGGCGGATGGTTTCTGTCAGTGCACTGCCCCCCAGATCGTGGCAAAGCTGCCATGTCTGTGCTTTGTTGATCCACATGAGCGGCGTGTGGAGGACGAAACGTTGTTCCATACCCAGATTAAGAGCCACCTGTAGGGCCTTGATGGTATCATCTCGGCAGTCCGGATAGCCGGAGTAATCCGTTTCACACACGCCGGTGATGATGTGCCGTATACTGCGGCGGAAGGCGAGGGCAGCGGCAAATGTCAGGAAGATCAGATTCCGGCCGGGCACGAAGGTGTTGGGTAGGCCGTTCTCCCCCATGCTGATTTCTGCATCCCGTGTGAGGGCGGTGTCGGAGAGGGCACCGAGGCTGGCAAGGTCGATTGTATGATCCTCCCCCAGTTTTTTGGCCCAGTGGGGATTCTGGGCACTGATGCTCTGCCGGAGGGTGGTGCGGCAGTCCAGTTCCACAGCGTGGCGTTGCCCATAGGCAAAGCCAACCGTTTCCACATGGTCGAAATGGTGCAGGGCCCACGCCAGACAAGTGGCGGAATCCTGCCCCCCGGAGAACAGGACAAGCGCACGGCGATTCTGAGCGGCCTGATGGCTGGCGGAAGGGGAGGAGGATGTCGTCATCAGGGAATCCCGATCAGTTTATGGGTTTGCAGGCTTAGCCGCCATTGTGGATGGCTCTGGCAATAGCGCACGGCTTTTTCTGTATTGGCAAGGCGTTCTGGCCCATCCATGGGCTGGAGCCAGAAATGCTGGAAATCGAGCGCAGCGAATTGTTCTGGAGATAGGGTCTGTTGAGGGTAGACGAGCTTTAGCTCATGGCCATGTGTCTGTTTCAGCGGCTGGCCAGGTTTGGGGCTGACGCAGACCCAGTCGATTCCTTCAGGGGCGAGGAGGCTGCCATTGGTTTCTACGGCGATGGTAAAGCCACGGGCCTTTACAGCGGCGATTAGTGCTGCATCAAGCTGGAGCAGCGGTTCCCCACCGGTGAAGACCACATAACGATGTGTCCCATCTGCGGTGTGGGCCTGCCAGCAGTCATCCAGCGCGGCGGCTAGAGCTTCGGCCGTGGCAAAGCGGCCTCCGCCGGGGCCGTCTGTCCCGATGAAGTCCGTATCGCAGAAGGTGCATTGGGCTTTGTAGCGATCTTCCTCCCGGCCGGACCATAGGTTGCAGCCGGTGAAACGGCAAAATATGGCGGCGCGGCCGGAGTGAGCACCTTCACCTTGTAATGTGGCGAATAGTTCCTTGACGATATAAGGCATGGGCAGAGATGTCGGGCAGCTTCGTTCAGGATGCAAGGGTTTTCTTGCGTGAAGAAGCGGAAACACTCACCTGCGAGTAGGTGCAGATTGTAATTTGGGGGATAAGGGATAAAAAAAACGCCACCCTTCTAAAGAAGGAGTGGCGCGAGTGACGGGGCTCGAACCCGCGACCTCCGGCGTGACAGGCCGGCGCTCTAACCAACTGAGCTACACCCGCAGTCTTTCGCTTTTTTGTAAAAGCGTTGTTCCCTTGGGATGGCGTCTATCTAGCGGGATACGGGGGCCTTGGCAATAGAGAAATATCACTTTTTTACGTTTTTCTTCATGAAGATCATTTTTTAGGGTTTTTGTATGAAAACAGCTCCTTCCGGTCCTGCCGAAAGCCAGAGTTGGTGGTGGATCAGCCAATCAGCCCCCAGCAGCATATCGGCTTGTTCATGCAGGGAGGTTACAGTCAGCACCGGGTGAAGCTGGGTCTGACCACCAAGGGTGAGGCGGTTAAAACGGTGCCAGTGGTAGCGGTGTTCCCTGTCGCCAATGCCTGCGCTGGTTCCGCCGGGGTCTCGGTCCAGTTCTTCCTTAGTAATGCCGAGCTTATGAACAAAATCCCGGCTTATGATGTGGGACCGAGCACCACTGTCGATTAGCGCAAGTCCTTTCTGGCCATCCAGCGTGAAGGGGATGAAGAAGCGATTACGGATTCGCTGGGAGGTGAGACGCTGCCCCGGTGTGGACCAGAAGGGCGGCTGACGGCAGAGTATGGAAGAGCTGTGGATGTCCCACAGGCTAAGTTTATGATGGGGCAGGTCGAGGTCCAGATCATAATGACCGAGTAGGTCCATACCGATCAGCCCCAGCACGGGCGGTTGTATGGCGGGGAACCCCGGTAGGGCACCCAGTGGCAGGATAGGATGACGGTAGGTGAGCTGGCCAAGCGTGATGGCCGCTAGCTGAATGGTCGGTACGACATGCCCCCGCCCGTCTGGCCCGGAGATGATGGTGGCATCTTCCTCATTAGGCGTGAGGTGGAGTCGGCCGATAGCATCAGGTGTCAGCAGGCTGCCTTCCGAACCAGTATCAACAATCATGGAAAGGGACCGGCCATGAATCTGTGCCACGGTGGTCAGGTAATAGCCTGTTTCCTTGAGGGATAGCGTGGTGATGTGCGTCTGACGGCAGGTTGTTTCTGGTCCGGAGGCTTTGGCCGTGGATATGGCAAGACTGCTTGCTGCCAGTACGAGGCTAGCGAGAAGAGGGAGAAAGCGGGGGAAAGAAATTGTCATAGTATGATGATGGGGTTGCCCAGAGCTGGCGGGGACTGAAGATGTATGAGGTTTGATCGGAAAGGAGCTGTCAGCGGTCGGCACGGGGGTGCGCCTTTTGCCAGACTTCCATGAGGTGTTGTTCGTCTGCCAGCGTATATATCTGCGTGCTGGACAGGCTGGCATGGCCCAGAAGTTCCTGAATTGTACGAAGGTCTGCCCCATTTTGTAACAGGTGGGACGCAAAGGCATGGCGCAGCGCATGGGGTGTAGCGGAGTCGGGTAGCCCTTCGGACATGCGCCATTGCCTCATTGCCCGCTGGGCTACTGCCGGGTTGAGACGTCCCCCCCGTACACCGCAGAAAAGTGGTGCACTGGCATGAGGTGATGGATGGACAGCCAGCCAGCTCTCCAGAGCTTGCCGAACTTGTGGCAGAACAGGCACGGCTCGTTCCTTCCCACCCTTTCCAGTGACGAACAGAATATCATCGCTGATGCGCTCAATGTCCCCGACATTGAGAGACAGCCCTTCACTGATGCGAAGGCCAGCTCCGTAAAGCAGGGTGAAGAGGGCGGCATCCCGCAAGGCAAAGCCGTTATTGATCGTCTGGTCGGCAATGCCATCCGGTGCCATCTGGGCAGTTTCTGGTGTTAGAGGGCGGGGGAGCCGGGTTTTCAGGCGGGGGCTGCGGAGGAGGGTAAGAGCCGGATTGGTGATGTGGTGTTCTTTTTCCAGATAGCGGTAAAAGGCTCGTAAGGCGGAGATGCGGCGGGCACGGCTACGGGCGTGACCATCAGTTGTATGGCGGCTCCCCGGGTGGAGGCGGGCCTCCTGTTCAGCCCGGTTTGTCTCATAGGCCAACCATGAGCGGAAATCAGACAGGGTCAGGCTGCCGAGTGATTTCAGTGGTAGGTCCCCCCCAAAATGACGACTAAAGAACCCAAGAGCGAGTGAGACATCATGCAGATAGGCTGCCCGTGTCGCTTTGCTGGCCCGTTTCTCGTAGGTCAGCCAATCTTGCCAGGCCATAAGGGCATCATGGGCTGTATGAACGGTCATAGAGTGGGAGGAGGGGCTTCCTGATGGAAGGCTCATGGTATTTCCCTGCCGGAGAGGTTAGGATGAAGACATGGCAGAAAACAGCCTTCCTCCCCATAGCAGGAGAATGGGAGCCGGTCATCGTCTTTCCGTTCTAGTG
Source organism: Bombella intestini (assembly GCF_002003665.1). GTDB lineage: Bacteria > Pseudomonadota > Alphaproteobacteria > Acetobacterales > Acetobacteraceae > Bombella > Bombella intestini. The sequence continues at coordinate 120,832 of NZ_JATM01000005.1, read as the reverse complement.
CCCCGCCCTTTTGATGGTCCGCTGGATTACCGGTCGGATAGGCCTTTAGCACCGGGTACGTTGGTGCGTGTGCCGCTGGGGCGGCAGGAGCTGACGGGCTGTGTCTGGGATAGCCAGCCTTCCCACCTTCCTGCGGATTTTAGGCCTCCTTCTAAAGGACGAGTGATTGCCTTTGAGAAGCTGCGTTTCATTACGGGAGTGCTAGAGCATGTACCGCCCCTGCCGGAAGATTTGCGTCGGTTCATCGACTGGGTGGCGGCTTATGGGCTGAGTGCGCCGGGCATGGTTTTGGCAATTGCCCTGCGTGCTCCAGCACAAGCAGGCAACATGAAGCCCGCTATGGGGTGGGTACGAAAAGCTGGTCCCTTGCCAGAGTCACTGCGTTTGACACCAGCCCGCAAGGCAGTACTGGCGGCTTTGGAGAGTCGAAGCCCTAGCAGTACGGCCATGTTGAGCGAGGAGAGTGGGGCCAGTGCAGCGGTGATTCGTGGTCTGGCTAATGCGGGGGTTCTGGAAGAATGTCTCATGGAGGCACCTACCCTTACCGAGCGGGCTGACCCAGACCATGCCCCCCCGACTTTGTCCGATGAGCAGGCCGAAGCTGCCGAGGCTCTGGTGGCTGGGGTGGAGGAACGGGCCTTTAATGTCACGCTGCTGGAGGGGGTGACTGGGTCTGGCAAAACGGAAGTTTATTTCGAGGCTGTGGCGGCGTGTCTGAGGCAAGGGCGGCAGGTGTTGGTACTTTTGCCGGAGATTGTTTTGACAGCCCAGTGGACAGACCGGTTTGAGCGGCGTTTTGGTATCCGGCCCGCTATCTGGCATTCCGAGCTAGGGCAGAAGACACGGCGTGAAACATGGTGCGCCATTGCAGAAGGGCGGCAGCAGGTTGTTGTAGGGGCACGCTCTGCCCTGTTCCTTCCCTTTGCTCACCTTGGGCTTGTGGTGGTCGATGAGGAGCATGAGAACACCTATAAGCAAGAGGAGGGTGTTCTCTATCACGGGCGGGATATGGCCATTGTGCGGGCCCGTTTGGTGCAAGGGGCGGTAATTCTCGCTTCTGCTACGCCCTCCATGGAAACATTGGTGAATGTGCAGAAAGGCCGCTTTCGTCACGAAGTGTTGGAGGCCCGGCATGGGGCGGCGCAGATGCCGGAGATCAGCCTGATTGACATGAAGGAGAATGGCCCGGAGCGGGGGCAGTTTCTGTCGCCTTTGCTGTGTGAAAGTATCGAAGAGCGTATGAAGGCCGGGGAGCAGAGTATGCTGTTCCTCAACCGGCGTGGTTATGCGCCGATGACGATATGCCGGGCGTGTGGGCATCGTTTGCAATGTCCCCATTGCTCAGCATGGATGGTGGAACACAGGCGGCGGCGGATTCTGGCCTGTCATCATTGCGAATATACCCAGCCGCTTATCAGCTCTTGTTCGGCCTGTGGGGCGCAGGACAGTTTGGTGCCGATTGGGCCGGGGGTGGAGCGGATCCATGAGGAGGCGCAGGCCCGCTTCCCGGATGCCCGGTTGCTGAGTATGGCATCTGATACGCTAACCTCTCCCACGGCGATGGAAGAAGCGGTGCGGAAAATCTCCAATAAGGAGGTGGACCTGATCATTGGTACGCAGGTTGTGGCCAAGGGATGGCATTTCCCAGATTTGACCCTCGTTGGTGTTGTGGATGCTGACCTTGGGCTAGGAGGGGGTGATCTGCGGGCGGCGGAACGGACCATGCAGCTGCTGCATCAGGTGGCGGGGCGTGCAGGGCGTGGCACCAAGCCGGGGCAGGTTATGTTGCAGAGCTATGCGGGCGATCATCCGGTGATGAAGGCCCTTTTGGCTAACGACTTCATTAGCTTCATGGAACAGGAAGCCGCCCAGAGACGCCCCGGTTTCTGGCCACCTTATGGGCGGCTGGCGGCGGTGATTGTCAGTGCCCCGAAGGAGCGGCAGGCCGAGGAATTGGCCCGTTTGCTGGCCATGCACGCCCCACGGGGGGAGGGGATTCAGGTTCTGGGGCCAGCTCCCGCTCCGTTAGCCCTGCTGCGGGATCGCTACCGTTTCCGCCTCTTACTGCGAACTCGGCGCGACATTGCCTTGCAGCCTCTGCTACGGCGTTGGCTGGATGGCGCACCCCGTAAGAATGATGCTCGCATTGATGTGGATGTGGACCCGGTATCCTTCATGTAAATGAGGATGGATCGATCAGTCCGGGGTGCCGTTGGCCTGTTGTTCTAGCTGTCTGTAGCGTTTTTGCCCGTTAGGGAGCAGAGGGGCGTGTGTTAGGGCCTCGGTATAGGCGTGGAGAGCCTGATGGGGGTGGTGGAGATGCTCTTGCGTGTGGGCCAGTATATCCCAGCTTTGGGCATCGCCGGGATCATGGACGAGAGCAACCTGTAGGTCCTGCACGGCTCCTGTCAGGTCGTTACCGAGAAAACGTATGGCGGCCCGTTGACGGCGGAGAAATGCATTATCTGGCTGAAGTGTCAGGGCAGCAGAGAGGGTCTTCTCAGCTTCAGTTATATGGCCCTGTTTTAGGTTGTCCTGTGCTTCATTGAGCAGGATGCGGCCGCTGTTCTTCACGCTATAGAGTCGCAGAGTATCAGCCTTTTTCATCAGGCTTTGCGCTTTCTGGTCATCTTGCTCGCTGGCGATGGCCTGTTCAGTCTGCTCAAGCTTTTCTTGTAAGCTCAGACTGTGCGGCTTAGGGGGCGTTGCAGCAGGCTTATCATGCGGGGGAGTAGACGTAGCGTGGGGCGTCACATGGTTTTTTGCCTGCTCATGCGCTGGAGAGGCAGCCGTGACCCTAGGGGCTATGCTGATGAGAACCATAAAAAAAGCCCCCAGCCATAGGGCAGGAGGCTTCAGCCTCTCGAAAGAGGCTGTACGCTGCAGAGCGTTACAGACAGAGCGGTGCAGCGGAGCCATGGACATGCCGCACCATCCCATCAGTCTGTCAGCTCAGCCCTGACGGGCCTTCATGCGCGGGTTCTGCTTGTTGATGACGTACACGCGGCCACGACGACGCACGACACGGCAGTTTTTGTCACGAACCTTGGCGGATTTCAGGCTGTTACGGATCTTCATGATGTTCAGGCTCCCCGACAGAAAAGACAGGCCAGCCAGCCTTGCGGTTGGCGGCTCTTACAGTGCAGGGCTAAAACGCCCGCGAAACTTGGGGTCCGCATACCCTGTCAGAAGGGGGCGAGTCAAGGTTATGTGGCCTAAAACCCCATTTTCTTCCTGATCGATTTCGGATTATGGTAGCGGGCATGAGCCAGTGTCCATCCTTTTCTCTTTCGTCCTTTCGTCACCTTGTGTCTGTCCTGGTGTTGGGGGCTGTTTGTCTTGCCAGCCCGGCATGGGCGGGTGGTTCTGCCCGGACGGATGATGATGATCCATCAGTGAACGCCAAAGGTGTTGTCGTGAACAATATCCTCGCTGTTCTGCGGGTTAGTCCAAACTCAGCCGGCCAGTCCTGCCTGAAGAATCTGGATGAGATGCACAAGGTGCAGAAGCAGCTTGATGTAGAAGAAACAGCCCAGCGCAGTGTTGATATTGGTCTGGTACGGGATGTGCTGGAATCGGACATGGAGAGCGTCATTTCTAGCTGCGGCAAAGATGCTCGTACGGCCTGTGAGGGAGGGGCTGCTGAGCAGAATGCACGGGTAAGCAAAATATGTTCCCAGCTTTCCGAACTCGATTCGGATGAGCAGAGTGACGATCTTCAGTGAATTGATGAGGCGGTTATGAAAAAGCCCCCTGCTCCATGAGGTGAGCAGGGGGCTTTTTTTTATAATGGAGTCTTAGCCTTCAGCGCGTTTAAGGCTCCAGAGGGCAAAAGCCTGCACGAGGGCAACTTCCTTCAGGCGGGCAAAGCGTCCTGAAGACCCGCCATGCCCTGCCTCCATATTGATCTGACAGAGGAAGGGGCCGCCTCGAGCTTCTTCACGCAGGCGGGCAATCCATTTGGCAGGTTCCCAGTAAGTTACCCGTGGGTCGGATAGTCCCCCCATGGCCAGAATCGCCGGATAAGCAACCGGACGGATGTTGTCATAGGGAGAATAGCTGGCGATGAGGTCATAAGCCTCCGGGTCCGTCAGCGGGTTCCCCCATTCCGGCCATTCCGGTGGTGTGAGTGGCAGGGACGTGTCCGACATGGTGTTGAGCATATCCACGAACGGCACTTGCGCAGCGATACCGGCAAATAGCTCCGGGGCCATGTTGGCGATGGCACCCATCAGCAACCCACCAGCAGAGCCTCCATGCGCCACGATGCGGCGGGGGGCGGTGTAGCCTTCGGTAATCAAATGCCGGGCACAGCTGATGAAGTCGGTAAAGCTATTGGTTTTTTTGGTGGCCCGCCCCTCAAGAAACCAGTTCCAGCCTTTTTCACTGCCACCCCGTACATGGGCCGTAGCGTAAATCACGCCGCGATCCACGAGGCTGAGGGCCGTGGTGGAGAAGTTGGCTTCCATGGAGATGCCGTAAGAGCCGTAGCCGTAGAGCAACATGGGGTTGCTTCCGTCCAGCTTCGTGCCTTTTTTCATGAGGACGGTGATAGGTACCAAGGCACCATCATCGGCCTGCGCAAAGAGGCGGCGTGTCTCATAAGCGGCAGGATCATGCCCTGAAGGAACCTCGCGGATTTTGCGAAGCATCTTCTCACCGGTCTGCATATCGTAATCGTACCAGTGGGCCGGTGTGGTGGGGGACTGGTAGATATAACGCAGAACAGGTTGTTCATATTCCAGAACACCCAGTAGGCTGAGCGTATAGGCGGGCTCATCCATGCTGATATGGCGAGCGTGATGGCGGATGTCGCCCTTGTCGGCATCTTTGCGGCTAAGGGTGAAGATTTCCGTATTGCCGTTGCGCCGTTCCATCCATGCCAGATGGTCTTTTCCAGTGCTGACGCCAAGCAGGAAGTGCCCATCCTCATAAGGGAGAAACTCCTGCCAGTGGGCACGGTCGGGTGTGGCTTCTGGGGCTGTCATCAGCTTGAAGTCCACAGCACCCCCCGCATTGGTGAGGATGATGAAGCGGTCGTTCCAGTGGGTCAGGCTATAGCGTTCCCCTCGCACCAGTGGTGCGGCGACTTTTGGCGGAGCTGTCGGATTGGAAGCCGGGATGAGCAGGGTCTCGTTCGTGTCGTGGTCGCCTCGCTCAATGGCAATCCACTTCCGGGAGGCACTAACGCCAATGCTGAGGAAGAAGCCGGGGTTTGTCTCGTCAAAAATGAGTGTGTCTTCCCCACCCAGAAGTGGGCGGCGATAGATGCGGGAGGGGCGGCCATTATCGTCTCGGTAGATCCAGAACAGATACTGGCTATCCGGTGAGAGGGTGAAGCTGCCTGTGCTGCTTTCCACGGCGGGGGCGCAGAGCGTGCCAGTGGAGAGGTCTTTGACCTGAATCCGGTACACTTCCGAGCCTTGCACGTCTTCGGCATAGACGTAGTAGCGGTGGTCTTCCGTGTGAGCCGCTTGTGCGAGACTATAGAAGCTGTGTTGAGCGGCTAGCTTGTTTACATCCAGCAGAATTTCTTCCGGTCCATCAGCTTCATTAGTGCCGGTTTTGCGGGGCCGGCGGACATGGAGCGGATATTGGGCGTCTTTTTCAAAACGCAGGCTGTAGAGCCATGGGCCACTCGGCAGGGGCACGGATTCTTCTGCAGGCGGGATGCGGCCAACCATCTCTTTGAAAAGGTCTTCCTGCAGCGGCACCGTCTCGGCTAGCACGGCATCCGTATAGGCATTTTCTTGCTTTAGATGGGAGCGGATGTCTTCCCGCAGGACGGCTGGGTCCCGCAGGACCTTTTGCCAGTTTTCATCTTTCATCCATGCGTAGGAATCTGTGCGGGTACGGCCAAGCTGTTCCAGCACGATGGGGTTGCGTCGGGCTACGGGAGCCTTAGGCAGGGAGGGTGTGGTGTGTTTATCAGCAGTCATGGAAAGAGATGTGGCGGTTGAGCGGGAGGGATTCAATGGCTGAGAGGGATACGTCATGGGGTGCCATGGAGAAAATGGCCTAACCGGGCGGTTTGCTCTGGTTGGGGTGGTAGGTCATGCGTTCCTATGGCGGTTACAGGTGTCAGGCTAAGGGCCGTGACGAGCCATGCACCCTGAAATTGGGGAATGTCGGCTTCCATCAGGGGGCGTTCTGTGCAGAGGGTGGCAGAGAGTAAGCGGGCACGGGAGATACCGGGCAGAATCCCAGCAGAGAGGGGCGGCGTGATGAGCTGTCCGTCCATGAGGGCTAGAAAACTGGCGGCGGTCGCTTCGGCAATCTCGCCCTCGTGGGTAAGCCAGAGGGCGTCATCGGCTCCTAGTTCTTGAGCTTCCATGCGGGCGAGGATGGCGGGCAGGGCACTGATGGACTTTACCCGGTTCAGCACGGCCTGTCGGTCTCTCCGCTGCGTGCTGATATGTAGCCGAACAGGATGCGGGGCATGGTTGGGCGGTGGGGCTGTGGTGATGAGCAGCGTAGTATGAGGTGTGGCGGGCGGTGCCAGCCCCCGAGGGCCGGACCCCCGTGTAAGGGTTAGGCGGGCGGAGCCATCTGTTAGGCCATTGGCGGCGATTAAACGGCCTAGGGCGGTTTGGATGATGTCCCGTTTAGGGGGCGGGAGGTGCAGGATGCGGCAGCCCTCTTCTAGTCGGGTGAGGTGGGCTGCCAAAAAGGGAATCTGCCCATTGCGGAGTTGCATGGTTTCAAAAAGCCCATCACCTAGCAGCAGGCCTCGGTCCTGCGTTGTGATGACCGGGTTGTCCGCGGGGAAAAGATCACTGTTTAGCCAGAGATAGGGGCAGGGGGATGCGGGCATGGGTTAGCGTCCGTGAGTGTGCAACACATTCAGCAACGGGGCCGCCTTGAGGCACATTTCTTCATATTCCCGTTCTGGGTGGGAGGGGTAGGTAATGCCCCCGCCTGCACCTACTTTTAGATGATCCGCTGTCGCACTGATGCTGCGGATGATGACGGCACTATCTAATGCTCCATCCCACCCCAGCCGGAAGAGCGTGCCACAATAAGCCCCTCTGGCGGAGGTCTCGACCTCATCAATGATTTCTAGGGCCCGATATTTTGGAGCCCCTGTGACAGACCCGGGAGGGATCGTAGCCGCTAGCAGGTCGGCTGCGTCATATCCGGCCTGTAGTTGCCCCGTGATGCTGGAGACGAGATGATGAACGTGGGCAAAGCGTTCCACGGCAAAAAGCTGGGGAACGTCCACGCTGCCTAGCTGGCAGACTCGCCCGATGTCATGGCGCATCAGGTCGGTGATCATAAGATTCTCGGCGAGTTCTTTCTCATCACGGCGCAGAGCGTCTTTTAGGGCGTCATTCTGCTGTAGGTCGGTGCTGATGGGACAGGTACCCTTGATGGGCCGTGTTTCGATCCGACCCTGATGGTCCAGCGAGAGGAACCGCTCGACCGAGGCACTGAGCAGTGTGAAGTCTGGCGTATGGAACCATGCTCCGAAAGGTGCCGGGCAGGCTGTGCGGAGTTGTTTATATAGGCGGGGTAGATTCAGCCCTGCTGGGCGGGAGGCAACCCAGCGCATGGTCAGGTTGGCCTGAAAAATATCTCCTGCCGCAATATAATCTTGCACAGTGCGGACGGCGGCTTGCCATGCACTGGCACTCTGCTCCGGCATGGCTGTGATGGTGGGGTAGCCGTGGGCTGGAGGAAGAGCGGCAGGTAGTTCCGGCGGGGGGAGGCCGTCTATGCTAGCCCACCAGAGCTTTTGTTCCAGCCTATCAATAATGAATAGGTCCCGGCAGGCTAGAGCTGTGAAGGCGGGGCAGTCTGTTTCATGGCGGGAGGTTAGCCCTTCACAGGCCATGCCAGCTTCATAACTGAGCAGGCCGATCACCCCACCGGTGAAGGGAAGGTTAGGGGAGGAGAGTGCGCCTTTTGGCGCATGAGCGGCCAGAAATTCCCGAAGATGCCGGGGGAAAAGGTGCATCTCTGCTAGTGGAAGTATGACATGCCCAGCTGGCCGGGGGCACAGGAAGCTCCAGCGGTGCCGCTCCTGCTCTGCTGGCCCGCCACTATCGAGAAAGACGGAGCTGTCTTCATCCCGGCAGAGAGGAAAAAGCCGTTCTGGTGGCTGCCACGGTAGTTCGGTGATGCGGGGGACGGAAGAGGGGGCGGACAGGAACAAACTAGGCACCTGATGCAGAATGGGTTATGCTTAATGACTAACCATTACAGAAAACGGGTGGACCTGTCTTGAGCGAGCCGCACGATATTTTGCCTTCCGACCGCCTCCCGGTGACGATTGAGGAGGAAATGCGTTCCTCCTATCTGGCCTATGCGATGTCGGTGATTGTTTCCCGTGCGCTGCCAGATGTGCGTGATGGCCTTAAGCCTGTGCATCGGCGTATTTTGTACGCCATGCGGGAGAGTGGCTTCACGGCAGACAAGCCTTACCGTAAATCGGCCCGCGCAGTCGGTGACGTAATGGGTAAATATCACCCGCATGGTGATAGCTCCATTTATGACGCTATGGTCCGCATGGCGCAGTCTTGGTCCATGCGTGTACGGCTGGTGGATGGGCAGGGTAACTTCGGGTCTGTCGATGGCGATAGTCCGGCGGCCATGCGTTATACCGAGGCCCGACTGGCGAAGTCCTCCTCTTTCCTGTTGGATGACATCGACCGGGATACGGTTGCTTTCCAGCCCAACTACGATGAAAGCGAGCAGGAGCCGCAGGTTCTTCCGGCTGCTTTCCCTAATCTTCTGGTTAATGGGGCATCCGGTATTGCGGTGGGTATGGCCACCAATATCCCCCCGCATAATCCGGGTGAGGTGATTGATGCCGTTCTGGCTTTGATTGCCAATCCGGATATGACGCTGGAAGAGCTGATGCAGATTGTTCCGGGGCCGGACTTCCCGACCGGGGGCATCATCATGGGCCGCCGGGGTATCCGGCAGGCTTATGAGACGGGCCGTGGCTCTATCCCTGTTCGTGCTCGTGCCGAGATTGAGGAGATCCGCAAGGACCGTTTCGCCATCGTGGTGACGGAGATTCCTTATCAGGTTAACAAAGCCACCCTACAGGAGAAGATTGCTGATCTCGTCCGTTCTAAGGACATTGAGGGCATTTCCGATATTCGGGACGAAAGCGACCGTTCCGGTATGCGGGTGGTGATCGAGCTGAAGCGTGACGCCACGCCGGAAGTGGTACTGAATCAGCTTTACCGTTTCACCCAGCTACAGACGAGCTTCAGCGTCAATATGCTGGCGTTGGATGAAGGCCGACCTCGCACGATGGGGCTGCGGGATGTGCTGGATGCCTTTATCCGTTTCCGTGAGGATGTGATTCTCCGCCGTGCTCGGTTCGACCTGAATAAGGCCCGGGACCGGGGGCATCTGCTGGTTGGTCTGGTACTGGCTGTTGCCAATATTGACGAGGTCATCGCTCTTATCCGTTCCGCCCCGGATGCCGCTACAGCCCGTGAGCAGCTCATGACACGCACATGGCCTGCCGCCGATGTGGAGCCGCTGCTGGAGCTGATCCACGATGAAGGCAATGTGATTGTCGATGGCCGTGTCCACCTGACTGAAGCGCAGGCCCGTGGAATTTTGGAACTGCGCCTCCAGCGTCTGACTGGTCTGGAGCGTGAGAAGATTCAGGGGGAATTGGCAGAAGTCAGTGCGCGCATCACGGAGCTTCTGGAGATCATCGGTAGCCATGTGCGCCGTATGGAGGTCATGCGGGACGAGCTTCAGGCCGCTCGTGCTGCCCTAGCTGACCCACGCTGCACGGAAATCTCCGATGCGCTGGGCGATCAGTCTGATGAGAGCTTGATCGAGCCGGGCCAGATGGTAGTGACCATCACGCGGGATGGCTTCATCAAGCGCACACCGTTGGAGCTATTCCGCTCGCAGAATCGTGGTGGCCGTGGTCGCACGGCAGCGGGGCGGCGTGGTGATGATATCGTTATTCGCAGCTTTAATGCCCATACGCATCAGTGGGTGCTGTTCTTCTCCTCTGGCGGAAAAGCTTATCGGATGAAGGTCTGGCACCTGCCAGAAGCTGCCCCGACAGCCAAGGGGCGGGCACTGGTCAATCTGCTGCCAGAACTGGGTGAAGACACTATTACTGCCGTTCTGCCTCTCCCGCAGGATGAAGAGTTGTGGGAAGACCTGCACCTCGTCTTCGCTACGGCAAGCGGGAACGTGCGGCGTAACCGTCTCAGCGATTTCCGCAATATCCGTTCTTCTGGCCTGATTGCTATGAAGCTGGATGAGAATGATCTTCTGATCGGCGTGGCAACGTGCCGTGAGGGGCAGGATGTGTTCCTTGCCACCCGTAATGCTCGAGCCATTCGCTTCCAGATTACGGATGATGTGCTGCGTGTCTTCGCAGGTCGTGGCAGCACTGGCGTGCGTGGCATCCGTCTTGCTGATGGCGACCGTGTTGTGTCCCTTGCCGTTCTGAATCACGTTGAAGCCAGCGTGGAGGAGCGGGCGGCCTATCTCCGGGCTGCTAATGCTCATCGCCGTGTCCTTGCCGCTCAGTCCGGGGATGAAGGGCTGGAGGAAGAGATCGAGGACAACAGCGAGTTGGCTTCCGATGATGAAGGGTTGGAAGAGATTCTGGCCGATAGCCCGCTGAGTGAAGACCGTTATGCTGAGCTGGAGGCACAGGAGCAGATTCTGCTTACTGTGACCGATACAGGCTTCGGGCGGCGTTCTTCGGCATATGATTACCGTGTTTCCGGTCGTGGTGGGCAGGGCATCAACAACATGACCTTCTCCAACGCTCGCCGTGGGCGTGAGGTTGTGGGCACGCTCGTGACGCTGGATGGCACGGATGTGATGATGGTGACCGATACGGGCCGTCTCATCCGTCTGCCGGTCGAGCAGGTGCGTGTCATGTCCCGTCAGGCGGGAGGGGTGACGCTCTTCCGTGTGGATGGTGATGAGCGCATCATCAGCGTGTTCCCCGTGATGGAAGATGACACGGAAACGGAAGACGGTGCGGAGGCCGAAGACGCTGCTAGCACGGAGGGCGGCGAGACGGCGCCTGCTTCTTCAGCAGATGGTGATAAGGCGGATGACTGACCGGCGCATCGGTTTCTATCCCGGTACGTTTGACCCGATCACTTTCGGTCATCTGGACGTGATAGACCGGGCGGCGGCCCTGTTCGATCATGTCGTGGTTGGGGTCGCTGTGAATGATGCCAAAGGTCCTTTACTTGGCTTTGAGGAACGGCGGGAGCTGATAGAGCGGGAAGTTGCCACTCTGCCGCATAACGATCGTATCTCTGTCATCGGGTTTGATACGCTGCTGGTGGATGCCGTAAGGCAGGCCGGGGCGGGAACGGTGATCCGAGGGTTGCGCTCTGCCGGGGATTTTGACTTCGAGACCCAGCTTTCCGGTGCGCTGCGGCGTTTAGCCCCGGAGATTGAAACAGTTTTCCTTCTGGCATCTGAGAGCCACCGTACGACGGCGAGCCGGATCGTGAAGGAAATCGCCCGTCTTGGGGGGGATATTTCTCCATTTGTCAGCCCCATGACGGCCCGTCTCGTACGGGCAAAATTGACAGGAGAACAGAGATGAGACGGCGGCATTTTATTGCTGGTCTTGTAGCAGTCTCTGCCATGACCGGTGGAACCCTGACACAGGCACAGGCCGGTGATCAGGATGGTAATGATCAGCTCAGGGAGAGCACGACAATGACAGATACGACAACAGGCAAGAAGCTGGTTCTGGAGCTGAAAGATGGCAAAGTGGTCATCGCTCTGCGTCCCGATCTGGCCCCCAAGGCTGTGGAGCGTCTGGAAACGCTGGCTAATGATGGTTTCTATAACGGTGTGAAATTTCACCGTGTGATCGAAGGCTTCATGGCTCAGGGTGGTGACCCAACAGGGACAGGCACGGGCGGCAGCAGCTACCCGGATCTGCCGGCCGAGTTCAGCCAGACGGCCACTTTCGACCGTGGTACGCTGGGCATGGCCCGTACGATGGACCCGAACTCCGCCAACAGCCAGTTCTTTATCATGTTTGACCGTGTGCCGTCCCTAGATGGTCAGTACACCATTGCTGGTCAGGTGATTGAAGGCATGGAGCATGTAGATAAGATTAAGCGTGGCTCTGGTTCTTCCGGTATGGTTCAGAACCCGGATCACATCATCAAGGCTTATATCGAGAACTGATATAATCGCTTGAAAGCCGATGATTCTTATCCGCATGGGGTATTATCGTCCGTGCGGATAAAGAAAATCGTAAGGGGGACGTTTTCTGACCCTATCGGGGTTGACGCTCCCCCGGTGAGCAGGTAGATAGCCTCCTCAAGTGAACCGGTAGCTCAGTTGGTAGAGCATTCGACTTTTAATCGAATGGTCCTGGGTTCGAGTCCCAGCCGGTTCACCATACTCGCAAGAGTGTGTGCCCAGATGGCGGAATTGGTAGACGCGCAGGCTTCAGGTGCCTGTGTCCGCAAGGACGTGGAAGTTCGAGTCTTCTTCTGGGCACCAATATTTTTCCCGAAGAAAAAAATGATTTACATCAAAACAGTTCGGTTAGGCCGGTACTTACTGTCTTTGTTGCTGAATGAATATTTAACAGCTGATAAAAATGGCCCTTCTATTTTATAGGGGTAACGGGCTGGAAGAGGGCGTATAACGCCAGGTGGCGGGGTTGTGCGGGTTATTTTTTGTATGAAAAGTGCAACCATGAAATGGCAGAAAACCGGCATAAAATGAACAATAAATTTAATATGAGAGCTTTATATCAGTAGTTTCTCTTGTAGATGTGTTAACTTTCCTATATGAGGAAGGGTTATTCCGAAACAAGTTGACCTATAAGAGTTATTAAAAATAACGATTTACTTGTTTCATCCCCCACCGATAATATAAATCCTGCGATGTATAGTAGTGGCGTGGGGTACGGTTCTGATCAGATCGTGCTTGGCTCGTTGTTGCTATGCAATCTGTCGAGATCTTATCCATGAATAGGGAACTGATCAGGATGAAATTGAAGAATTTCGGGGCAGCTCTGCTGATTGCCAGCACGACCCTGACATCTTTCGCCTCTGCAGCTATGGCTGCCGATGTTCCGAGCCCGAACCAGTATTACTGGCCGAAGGGCATGAATCTGGCCAAGCTGCGTGCTCACGATGCAGAGTCTGATCCGTACGGTGCAGATTATTACACGAACTATCACAAGAAGTTCGAGCAGCTGAACCTGCAGGAAGTCCGCAAGGACATTGAGAAGGTCATGCTGACCTCTCAGCCTTGGTGGCCGGCTGACTACGGCAACTATGGTCCGTTCTTCATCCGTATGGCTTGGCACAATGCTGGTACGTACCGTGCCATCGACGGCCGTGGTGGTGAAGAAGGTGCTCAGCAGCGTTTCGCTCAGCTGAATGACTGGCCGGATAACGCCAGCCTCGATAAGGCTAAGCGTCTTCTGTGGCCCGTCAAGAAGAAGTACGGTGAGAAGCTCTCCTGGGGTGACCTTATCGTTCTGACGGGTGACGTTGCGCTGAACCAGATGGGCTTCAAGACGCTCGGCTTCGTCGGTGGTCGTCCGGATGACTGGCAGTCCGAGCTGATCTACTGGGGTCCGGGCACCACGTTCTTCCCGAACAAGAGCTCCTTCCAGGTCGGTCAGAATGGTACTCTGAAGCACCCGCTGGCTGCTACACACATGGGTCTGATCTATGTGAACCCGGAAGGCCCGAACGGCGATCCTGATCCTGCCAAGTCTGCCCAGATGATCCGTCTGGCATTCGGCCGTATGGCTATGAATGACGAAGAGACTGTGGCTCTGATCGCTGGTGGTCATACCTTCGGTAAGGCTCACGGTGCTCATCCGAACTCCTGCCTGAGCGGCCCGCCGGTTGCTAACGGTGTCGAGCATCAGGGTCTGGGCTGGGTTGATCACTGCATCAAGGGCAAGCAGACAGCTGACGATGCCTCCACCAGTGGTCTGGAAGGCTCCTGGTCTGCCGATCCGATCCACTTCACCACACAGTACATTGACAACCTGCTGAACAATGACTGGGTGCTGGGCACAAGCCCGACCGGTGCTCATCAGTGGCACACCAAGACGGATGACAAGATTGCGCCGGATCCGGCCAACCCGAATGATCCGTCCAAGATGCGTCCGATCATGATGTTCACCACGGACATCGCTCTGAAGAATGATCCGGTCTACCACAAGATCCTTGCCCGTTGGGCCGAGCATCCGAACGAGTTCGCTGATGCCTTCGCTCGTGCATGGTTCAAGCTGGTTGTCCGCGACATGGGTCCGAAGAGCCGTTACTTCGGTAGCGAAGTTCCGAAGGAAACATTCGTGTGGCAGGATCCGATCAACATGCCGGCTAAGCCGATCAACCAGGCTGACGTTCGTGAGCTGCGTAAGCTGATCGCTGCAACCGGTCTGTCCGATCGTGAGCTGATCAAGACGGCATGGGCTGCTGCTTCTTCCCATCGTGTGACCGACCACCGTGGTGGTGCTAACGGTGGCCGTCTGGCTCTGATGCCGCAGAACGGCTGGGCCGTGAACGATCCGGAAGAGCTGAAGACAATCCTGCCGAAGCTCGAGAAGGTTCGTGACAGCTTCAACGCTCACAGCGCCCGCAAGGTTGCTCTGGCTGATATCATCGTTCTCGGCGGTAGCGTCGGTATCGAAGATGCTGCCAAGAAGGCTGGTGTGAAGATTCAGGTGCCGTTTGCTCCGGGCCGTGGCGATGCCACACAGGACCAGACAGACGTCAACTCCTTCAACCTGCTGGAGCCGACAGCTGATGCCTTCCGTAACTACTATCGTGCAGATGCGGACAACACACCGCCTCTGAACGCTCTGGTGGACAAGGCTGATACACTGGGTCTGACCATCCCTGAGATGACAGTCCTGCTGGGTGGTCTGCGTACTCTGGACATCAACACGGGTCACTCCGCTAATGGTGTGCTGACGAAGAACCCGGGTGTTCTGAGCACGGACTTCTTCACCAACGTGCTGACAATGGACACACGCTGGGAGAAGGCTGCTGGTCAGGAAGACCTCTATGAGGGCTTTGACCGTGCCTCCGGCCAGAAGCAGTGGACAGCTACAGACGTGGATCTGGTCTTCGGTGCTAACCCTGAGCTGCGTGCCGTTGCTGAGGTTTATGCCTCCAACGACGGTAAGGCGAAGTTCTACAACGACTTCGTGAAGGCTTGGACGAAGGTGATGAACCTCGACCGCTTTGACCTGCAGCGCTAAGATCTGTTTCTTCTAATAAAAGAAGAATCGGAACGCATTCCGCCGGGGTTCGTCCCCGGCGGTTTGTTAAGAAGTGGAGGATAGTATGTTGAAATTTGCTGGTGGTGCTTTCGCCCTGTTTATGGCAACAGCCCTGTCCGCCACGGCGGCCACGGTTGATGTGCAGATGCTGAACCATGGCACACACCGTTACTCTTTCGAGCCGGCTGTCGTTTATATTCATTCTGGCGACAGCGTGCATTTCGTGCCAACGGACAAGGGCCACAATGTCCAGTCCATTCCGGGCATGACACCTGATGGGGCCGAGCCCATCAATGTTCCTTTCAGTCAGGAAAAGACTGTCCAGTTTACCAAATCGGGCCTGTATGGGTACAAGTGCCTGCCGCATGTTTCCATGGGTATGGTTGGCCTGATTGTGGTCGATAATGCGAATAATGAAGCCCAAGCTCGTAAAGTTACGTTTTATGGGAAGGCTAAGCAGCGTTTCGATGAGCTGTTCCAGGATGTGGACAGCAAGAAGGGCAAGTAAGAGAGGTCTGGCCTGAAGGCCGGAGACTGCTTATTGTCGGGTCGGCCCCTTTGTTCCGTTTCGTGGAGGCAGAGGGGCCGATTTTTTTATTCCATGATCTATGGAGGCAATGCGTGTCAGAGCAAGTGGAAATAGGGGCTGGCCAGCCAGCACGTTACGATGCGGTGACTATCTTCCTGCATTGGGTGATTGCCCTGTTGGTTCTCTTTATGATCGGTCTTGGCTTGTACATGGACCACATCCCCGTCAACGACCCGATGCCTCTGCATCAGCTCCACAAGTCTGTCGGCATTGTGACCATGCTGCTGATCGTGGTGCGTGTCATATGGCGTTTGACGCATAAGGCCCCGGCGTTGCCGAAGGATATGTTGCCAGCTCAGCGCATGGCAATTGGTGGGATGGAGGGGATTCTTTATCTCTTTCAGATTTTCCTGCCAGCAACAGGCTGGTTGATGGTCTCCTCCATGGCTATGCCGATTGTGTTGTTCGGTTTGGTGTCATGGCCGCTGATCCCTCTGCCGCAAAGTGTGATGGATAGCGGAACCTTGGCTGAAGTCATGCCGGATATCCATAATTGGCTCGCTTGGGTTTTTGGGGGCTTTATCGCCCTGCATGTACTGGCCGCTCTGTATCATCGTTTCATTAAGAAGGATCAGATTGTGGACCGTATTTTGCCGCGGCACGGTGCTGGGCGGTAAGGCTGTTCAGATTTCTGGTAGGCTGATTAATACGCACCCCTGTCGTGAGATGGGGGTGTTTTTTTATGGCGGCAGAGGGCGGTTTCATATTTCTTTATCCGTTTTGGGGGATGTGGTATCAAACAACGAAGCTAGGAAGGATATAAGGGAAACAACATATCCTAATCTTGCTTTCCAGACTGGCTGCCGTAGTGCTGGAGTGGGCACCATCTGGCAGCTATGAGGCTGGGTAGATGGATCACATACAGGCTAGGTACCTTCTGAAGGAAAATTTCCAATGGTGTCAGATCACAAAAAGACCCATATCGGCAGTCATAAACTGCACCCCGAGACACAGATGCTCAATTACGGCTACGACCCAGCCCTTTCGGAGGGAGCGGTTAAGCCACCCGTGTTCCTGACATCAACCTTCGTTTTTCCAACAGCGGAAGATGGACGGGATTTCTTCGATTATGTTTCTGGTCGGAAAGAGCCGCCTGAGGGCAAAGGGCAGGGGCTTGTTTATTCCCGCTTTAACCATCCCAATAGTGAAATTGTAGAAGACCGTCTGGCCGTTTACGAAGAAGCAGAGCGTGGCGTGCTGTTTTCTTCTGGCATGTCTGCCATTGCGACTACGTTGCTGGCCTATGCCCGCCCCGGTGATGTGATCCTCCATTCCCAGCCACTTTATGGTGGCACGGAAACACTTTTGACCAAGACGATGGCGTCTTTGGGTATTAAGTCCGTAGGGTTGGGAAACTGTGGTGTGGATGAGGCCACCATGCGTGAGGCCGCAGAACAGGCCCTTGCGGAAGGCCGTGTCGCTCTTATCCTGATTGAGACCCCAGCCAACCCGACTAATGGGCTTGTGGATCTAACGCTGGTACGCCGCATTGCTGAGGAAATTGAGGCGAAGCAGAGCAGCCGCCCTGTCATCGTCTGTGATAATACGCTGCTTGGTCCGCTCTATCAGCACCCGTTGAAACATGGGGCTGATCTCTCCCTGTACTCCCTGACCAAATATGTTGGTGGTCATTCCGACCTTGTGGCCGGGGCTGTGCTGGGTAGCGAAGCGATGACCCGCCCGGTGCGTCAGCTTCGTGGGGCTATTGGCACCCATCTGGATCCGCATAGCTGCTGGATGCTGGGGCGTTCTTTAGAGACGTTGGGACTGCGTATGGAACGGGCTACGCTCAATGCGCAGCGTGTGGCAGAGCTGCTGCGTGACCATGCCAAAGTCAACAAGGTGCATTTCCCTCCTTTCTATCAGGCTGATTCAGCTGAAGGAAAAGTTTATGCACGCCAGTGCAGCGGTGCCGGTTCGACTTTCTCCTTTGATATTGAAGGAGGTGAGCCAGCCGCTTTCCGTTTCCTCAATGCACTGAAGATCATGAAACTGGCTGTCAGTCTGGGTGGTACGGAGTCTCTGGCCAGTCATCCAGCTACGATGACCCATTCTGGTGTGCCGAAAGAGGTGCGGGAACGTTTTGGTGTCACGTCCTCCACTGTGCGCCTTTCTATCGGTGTGGAGCACATTGAAGACCTTTTGGTGGATGTAAAACAGGCTCTGGACGCCGCCTAATACAGGATGGCCTGAGTTAATAGAAAAGCCCGTCCCCTGTTTAGGAGACGGGCTTTTTTGATGTGTAATAGGTTGGGAGCTTCAGTGCTTCAGCCAGCGGGCCAGACTGTTGCCAAGGACCTGCATCAGGCTAACCATGATGATGAGGACCACCACAACCCCAAACATAACGGTTGTGTTGAAACGCTGATAGCCGTAGCGGATAGCCAAATCACCCAGCCCGCCAGCACCAATGACGCCCGCCATAGCTGAGGCCCCCACCATAGTGATGAGTGTGACTGTCACACCGGTGACCAGCCCCGGCAGGGCTTCGGCAATCAGAACCGAGCGAATGATGGTCATGCGTGTACCACCCATGGCCCGAACAGCATCCACAAGGCCAGAATCCACCTCACGCAACGCCATTTCCGCAATGCGGGCAAAATAGGGGATCCCAGCAATGGAAAGCGGTACGATGGCGGCTTCTGTTCCCAGTGATGTCCCCGCAATAAAACGTGTAACGGGGATGAGCAGCACCAGCAGGATGATGAAGGGCACAGCCCGGACGGCATCTACCACCATACCCATAAGCCGGGCCGCAAAAGGCAGGCGGTAAAGCCCTTGTGGGCCAGTGGCGATCATAAACAGGGCCAGAGGCAGCCCGAGGATGACAGAAAGGGCCGTGGAGGCCACGACCATTTCCAGCGTCTGCCATGTGGAATGGAGAATCAGCTTAAGAATGAGAGGGGACATATCCCAGAATCTCCATGTTCTGCGCTGCCATTTTCAGATGGCTCAGGGCCTGTTCCGTTCTATCCCCTTCCAGACTGAGGATCATGTCGCCACTCAGATGTTCGCCAACAGTCGTCACACCACCCTGAAGTAGAGCCGCCTGCACGCCAAATTGTGCGGATAGTTCGCTGAAGAGTGGTTCGCTGGCACTGTCACCGCTCAGGACTAACCGAATGATGGTCTTATGGGGGCCTTGCTGCGGGGTGTCAGCCAGTGTTCCAGTAAGGAAGGTGGGTAGGGAAGGGCGGATATCGGCCAGAAGGGTCTGGAGAGTCCGGTTGTTTTGACCATCCCGGAGGAAGTCCAGCAGGGTACCGTCTTCAACAAGGCGGCCATGGTCAAGGACCAAAATCCGCTGCGCAAAGCGGCGGACTACATCCATTTCATGCGTAATGAGGACGATGGTTAATCCTAGCTTCCGGTTGATGTCAGCCAGCAGATTGAGAATGGAATTGGTGGATTCCGGGTCCAGCGCAGATGTGGCCTCGTCGCAGAGAAGCAACGTTGGGTTGGCAGCCAGTGCCCGGGCGATGCCGACACGCTGCTTCTGCCCGCCAGAAAGCTGGGAGGGATATTTCTTCTCAAAACCCTTCAGCCCGACAAGGTCCAGCAGTTCCGCAATACGTGCGGCCTGCTCCTTACGGGGGCATCCAGCGATCTGGAGGGGCAGGGCGATGTTACCTGCCACGGTGCGGGATGTCAGCAGGTTGAAATGTTGGAAGACCAGACCAATCCGGCGGCGGATGCGGACAAGTTGACGCTCTGGCTGGGTGGTGAGGTCCACGCCATCAAGCAGGATATGGCCTTGCTGAGGGCGTTCCAACGCACACAGGCAACGGAGCAGGGTGGATTTCCCTGCCCCGGAGCGACCGATCAGCCCTACGACTTCCCCCTGTTTCACTGAGAAGGAAATATCCTGTAGGGCCGTATGTTGGCCGAAACTGTGGGTAACGTGCTGTATGTCGAGGATAGGGTTCATGGCCACGCAGGTGTGACTGTGCCGTGATAGATGTCCAGAATGAGCTGATGAACATTCGGCTGATGGTAGCTTTCTACCAGCGGCTTGACCCATTCTGCGTTGGCGTCACTCTCATTGACAGAGATAAAGTTGACGTAAGGGTTGTTCTTTAGCCCTTCGACACCAATGCGCTCTTGCTCGGAAATGCCAGCCTTGCGTGCCCAGTCCATATTAACAACAGCAGCATCCAGATCAGGCAGGGAGCGACCAACCACACCGGCATCCAGCTCTTCGATAGAGATGTTGCGGGGGTTTTCGGTGACATCCAGTGCTGTGGGGAAGAGGCCGGAATCAGCAGGCAGGCGGATCAGCCCCAATGTCTCCAGCACATGCAGGGCACGGCCCTCATTGCTGGGGTCGTTGGGGATGCCGATGCGGGCATTCTTCGGAATGTCAGCAACGGAATGCCATTTGTGGGAATACAGGCCGATCGGCTGGAAGTATGTGTCGCCAACCGGGATGATCTTATAGCCATGAGCCTTTATCTGGGCATCAAGGAAAGGACGGTGCTGGAAGGCATTGGCGTCCACATCATGCTCGGACAAAGCCTCATTGGGCGTGTTGTAGTCGGAGAAAGGGACGATCTTTAACGTTAGGCCACGCTGGGCAGCATTTTGGCTGACGAGACGCCAGATATCTTCATCCTCACCGGACATGATACCGATTTTCAGCGTACGGTTTTCGGCATGGGCGATTCCTGGCAGGCCAAGGGCAGCGGCACCAGCTAACCCCGTTGAAAGGCCAAGAAAATGGCGCCGGGAAAGGAAGGATGACCGGGACATGATAGTACCTTTCAACATTCAGGAGTGGATAAGTACGGTATCATAAACAGTTCCACGAGGGTGGAAAAGCACCGTCTGGGCCGCACCACTGTATTCCGTTTGGACGAAATGCTCTCTCTCTGGCCGAGAAGGCCGTGCGTGGGAAGAGTTTTTAGCGGGTCACTCTGTTCTGTCAAGGTAAAGAGATGACCATATGAACAGTTAATGATAGAGGAATATAAAGGCTAGCGCATATATACTGGTTATAGAAGATCGCCTCGCTGGTTTTGCTCTACCAGCGGGCGATCGGTTTCCTCCGTAAAGGGAGATTTAGTTATCCTGAATGATTAGGCAGAGGCCTGTCGTAGAAGCCTGCTTTGTGATGAGTCTGGCCTGTCCGCTCTCAAGAATGACCTCCCGAATGGAGCCGCCAAGGTCGCTTACAAAGGCTAGTGTTCCGCTAGCATCGACAGCCAGACCGATCGCCTCATTTAGTTCCCGTAGGATGACCTGATGGTCGTGCAGGCCATGTTCATCTATCCGGGCGACATTAAGACTATTGCCATCGGGTGGTGCCCCTCGGTCTGTCCACCAGAGCTTGCCTAGAGTAGGCGAAACATGCAGGTCGATGGGTTCTGGCAGCCGGTCGGCTAGCAATTCGATGTCGTTACGATTGGCGGGGTCCGTACCGGCGGGGAGGGCCAGCGGCATACGGAAGATACGGCCTCGCCCCGCTTTTGGAGGGCCTTTCTGGGACCAGTAGAGATGGCCATTCTGCGTATCAAGAGCGATGCCGACACAATGGCGGGTGGCATCCTTTACGTCTGCCGGATAGGTGCCGGTTTGTAAGAGGACTTCTACGTTGGAGCCATCACGCCGACAGCGCATGATGCGCATCCCCTCACGGTCGCACCAGTAAAGATGTTCGCCTCCCGGTGTGGAGGTCAGCTGCTTGGGGGTGACGACCAATCCGTTCGCAACAAGGACCTTATGATCGCTGCCATCTAGCAAAGCCGTCTCGATGCTGCCATCGGCCGCATTGGCATCGGCACCCATGTTGGTCCAGTAAACCCGGCCCTCTGTTGTGTCGATCCATATGCCGTCCGGTGTGCCCCAGCCGATGTTGATATGGGATACTGGGTGACCATCTTGCGTGGAAAGGGCTGTGACCCGTGCCGGTTCGATCTCAAGGGAATAAAGTGTCATGCGCTGGGTCATGGGACTGTCTCGTTGTAATCATAGAAGCCCCGCCCGCTTTTCACGCCTAGCCTGTTTTCGGCGATCATTTTGCGGAGCAGTATACGGGGAGCTTCGGGGAGATGGGGGAAGGCCTCGGCATAATGTTCTTCAATCTGGAGGACGATATCGAGTCCGACTTGGTCCATCATCCTGAACGGGCCTGCGGCGGTGCCCTGTGTTTCGCAATAGAGCCGGTCGATTGTTTCGGGGTCTGACACGCCCTCTGCGGCAACGCAGAGAGCCTCACGCTTGATAGCGGCCCAGATGCGGTTTTCGATGAAGCCTAGGCTTTCCTTCCGGGCGCTATAGGGGGACAGTCCTACTTCCCGGAAATAGCGGGCTAGGTCTTCTATGATGTCTGGGTCAGTCGCCCCACAGGACATCAGCTCCACGGCCCGCTTTTCGGGGGGCATCATAAAGTGGGTATTGAGAACCCGATTCTTTCTCGTCACCTTGCCGATGATTTGGCTGGATGGAAATGAGGAAGAGTTGGTCGCAAGAATGGCATCCGCAGGAGCGATCTGATCTAGCTGGCCGAAGATGTCTGTTTTGAGGTCTCGTTTTTCTGGAAGAGCTTCGATGACGAGCCAGCTATCTTCCAGTGCTTCTTCCATTGTAGCGGCTGCCACTACATGGCCACTCTGCCCGCCTTGAACAGAAGCAACGACACTGGGCAGGTTCTTTTCGATATAGGCGAGGGCCTTTTGGGTGCTTGCTGCCTGTTTGTCGAAAAGGCGGACCGTGCTGCCACGTGTTGCCAGCATCAAGGCAATGCGGGAGCCCATTGTCCCAGCTCCCAGAATAGTGGCCGGGCGTTTTGATGCTTTTTCTTTTAGAAAATCTGCCATGGCATTTTCCTTTGATGACGGGCTGGAGGTCATCCAGCCTCGGGCTTTCAGTCTATTATAAACTCGCTGATATTAACCTTAACATTACAGAAGAATTATCCTGATCACGCTCAGGTGACATGGGATACTGCCCAATCAGACAGTATCCGCGGGATGTTATATAGATTTGGCTTTAGTGGTTTTTAGTCAGTTCTGGTGCAAGCTGGGCAGTTTTGAACTCGGTAAATGTGTACTGACCTACACCGGAGGTGACGAAGGGATCTTCTGCAAGAAGGGTTTCGATCTCCTCTTTTGTAATACCATCACGAACGATGAGAACACCCCCATCTCCCGAGAGCTTGGGGCCAGAAGCCAGAAGGACACGCTGCGTGAAAAGCGTTGCTAGGAAAGCCCTGTGTGCAGGACGCTGGACTTGCACGTCGTCCGGGGAGGCGAGGTAGGATACTTCAGCAATGATCATGACAGAAAATCTCTCCTTATATGGCACAGTCAGGCCTGGTAGGGTTCAGGTTACCCTATCTCTCCAGTAGCGTGATTTGGGAAGAAACAGCCAGCATTCAGAATAACACTTTCATAATAATGGCATTTTTTTTAAGGATGAGAGGGGTGGCTTTCCGTACCGGAAGCCCACTGTTTTTGCAGTCGTTCTTGATTGCATGGAGGAATAACTATGATTCGTATTCTGATCGCTTTTTTCATTCCCTGGCTGACCTTTTTCACCATCGGCCGTCCGATTGCAGGCATTATCTGTCTGCTGCTTCAGATCACCATTCTGGGCTGGGTTCCGGCGAGCATTTGGGCGTTGCTGGCTCTGCGCTCCTATGATGAATCTGCCCGCTGATCTTTTCAGTCAGGTATGAAAAAAACCCCTGCCTGAAAGGGCAGGGGTTTTTTGTATCAGCCCTCTTCCAGTCGTGCCGGGAAGAGGGCGTTATGGGCGTGTAGATTAGGCTTTGCCCTGTTCAGCCGCTGCCTGAGCAGCTCCTTTGTTGTTGATGAAGCGTTCCAACGCTGGGCCCTGAATATCCACTACATCACGAGGATACTGGATGCCCGCCTTTTCGAAACGTTTCTTCATACGGCGGTTGAACTCCCATTCCACCGTCCAACGTCCGGCATTGGTTGTGGGGTAGACACCCTTTACGGAGACAGAAGATTCCCCAATGGCAGAGACGCCCCACAGGTCAAAGTCAGCAAGGATGAGGTCCTTATAGGGGGCCTCATGGCGCATTTCTTTGCCAATCTCCACTAGAATATCGGCTACCTGATCCGTGTCGCTATCAATATCGACCGTGGCGAGGATCATCGCACGGGAGAAGTCACGGTTATAGTTGGTAACCTGACTGAGGGAGCTGAAGGAGAAGATGTTCATCGACCCATCATTCGCCCGAACGTGGACAGAGCGCAGGGAGAGGCGTTCAATCACACCATAGGTGCCGTTCAGAGTTACGGAATCACCAACGGTCAGAGCATTTTCCAACAGTAGGAAAATACCGCTGATAAAGTCCTGAACCAGTTTCTGAGAACCGAAACCCAGAGCCACACCGAAGATGGATGCGCTGGCAATTAGCGGGCCAGTATCAATCCCCAGCTGGGATAGGACCGTTAACCCGATGATGACAGCCAGAACCAGCAGGAACAGGATGCGGAACATCGGGGTCAGTGTTTGGAGGCGGGCGATGCGGATTTTTACATCTTTATTGTCCTGCTCACCAAGGCGACGGATATGGTGTTCAATGGTCACATTGGCCACTTCCCATGCCAGAATCCCGATAATCAGGGCCAGCAGAATGGTTACAGCTGCCTGGAAGATACGGGGGCCGAGCGTCCCATGGCCAAAGAGGATATAAACCGGAGCCCCCCATGCCAGAGCAAGGGCCAGAACCGTCAGGACAGCCACGATGATGCGGATGACCGTTGTAGCGGCCGGATAATAACGGCGGATACGGAACAGCGTTTCTTCATTGAGGTTCCAGTTATCCAGAGCCCGCATGAAGCGTTCCAGCCCTCCATAGAACAGGATGCTGACGACACGGACAGCCACCAACGCAATCAGAGTACGGATGAAAATCTGGAGGATAAGCTGATACCCACCACTGATGTCGGCTGCCCAGACAAGCCACAGGGCGAGGTCGAAGAAGAGGGCAACAACCCACCAGCTGCCAGCAAACAGTGCCATGACTGATTGTAGGCGGCGGTTATTGGCACCAATATGCTGGCAGGCATGTTGCACCCGCTTGCGGGAGCGGATGATCATGATCGCCAAGAAGAGGTGAACCACCAGCAGCAGGAGTTTCTGGAGGCCGTTGGAAACGGCGGAAGGCATTGCCATGCTATGCAGCACGGCAAGCAGAGAGAAGCCCCATGCCAGAATAACGCCGATTTGGCGGAAATAGCGGAAGATGAAGGTGGAAGAGCTGTCCCGTAGAATGCTCAGCCGTAGCCACGGCGTCTGCGGAGCAAGGAAAATGCGTAGAACCAGTGTCCACACACCCAGCCCAATACCGATCAGCCAGGAAATGCTCCATATAGCATGGCCTGCCTGTGGGGATGTGGTCGGGTCCAGAATCCCCATTAGCAGGGCGATTAGCGGGAAGGTGAAGATCGTGACCAGTTCCAGCAGAGCGCAGGTCAATGTGTAGGGGGCACGGCGCAGGCAGAGCATGAGCTGGGTCAGTGCGCCTTGATGGCGGAGACTATCCTGCAGGCTAGCCTGTGCGGCGGCCGTATCCTCTTTTATGTGCTCATCGTGGTGAGTCGCAGCTGTGCGGGCGGTGTCGGCGACTGCTTCTGTCGCCTCGGTGCGGGCATGGCGCAGCTTCTCGGCCTCCCGCTGGAAGACCATATGGTCATGCCGTTTCGCCATGTTGCTGATGCGCTGGTAAAGGGGGCGTAGGACAATACGCACACCAAAGAACAGCAGATAGCTGCAGACCAGCATGATGACCACACGCAGGGCGATATGGGCGATGCTGGTTTGTAAGGCGGCATCATAAATGAGTGCATGGACCCAAGGGGCGATTGCACCAAAATCGATGATGTTTTGATGCAGGATACGCAGTTGCTGGAGTGCCCGATTACCAAAAAGGGTAATATTCTCACGGGCTAGATCAATAATAGAGGTGTGCTTTGTCTGTGCCTTCGCCTGTGTCAGATTCTGAAGGGTTGTCAGAAATTGCTGACGCTGGGCATCATTGCTCAGGACAGAGATAAGTTCTTGGGCTTGCTCAGCTGAGAGGGTGGTCGTGGCAGCTGGTGTTGTTTGTGCGCCTTCAGCAGCGTGGACAGGAGAAGGGGCGAACAATGTTAGGCAGGCCAGTAGCAGGGCTGGCAACATGCGGCGTATGAACAGACCGGCAAAACGCCGGTAAGAAGCAGGCCCCCTGGTGGGGTGCGGTATTCTGTCAGTCATGTAGATACGCATCTCCTTTTTTAATTAAGTGATGGATGTGGCCACGGTGCGGCCGTTTCTGCGCAGGCAGTGAGATTTTAAGACATGATCCTTTGAAAGGATCGTTAATTCTCTTGAATTCCCCGGCCCGTTCCTCGGGGAAAGGTTATGATGCACATAAAGTTCCGGCAGTCCGTCCCGGAATACGGATTGGCTGCCAGAGTATCAAGGCCGGTGTAAGCCTGTTTAATGGACCTGATGCGAGGCGAGCTGCACGGCCCATAGCTGGGCAAGGTTGCTGGCGGTACCATTACCATCCATGCCGTTGAGAAGCTGGAGAGCTTCAGTACGGCGGCCACCATCCATCATGGCCATGCCAAGCGTGAGGCGGGCCAGCTCCGGCTGATGGGGGTGTTTTTCCATACCCTGCTGCATGAGTGCAAGCCCCTGATCCACCTGCCCGTTAAGAACAAGATTATACCCAGCTGTTAGGGAGGGGCCTGCGTCTGGGGAGGTTTTGGCTTTCTCCACAGCGGCAGGTAGGTCGGTGCGGGCCTCGGCAGCACGTTGGGCCACAAAGGCCCGGAAATGGGCCTGAGCCGCCGCATTGGCACCCGTACCTAGAAGATGACGGGCATAGCCTTCATCAAGCAGGTTCAGGGCCAGTTGAGGCAGATTCATTTGTACGGCCCGCTCGGCCATGTCCTGAAATTCAGCCGGGTTGGTCAGCAGGCCAGTGGCCAGACGCAGCCTTTGCAGATTGAAGACCATACGTGGCGTCAGGGACTGGTCGGCCGTTAGATCGTGGATCAGCATCTGCCAGTATTGTGGGCGGGCATGATACTTCACCAGCTTGACATAAACGCTGACTTTGCCAGCTGAATCATGCAGCTGGTCATAAGCGGTGGCGAGCATCTGGAGCTGATTTTCCGCAGGGATCTGCCCTGCTTTCTGGTCAGCAGCTAGAATGGCTTGCCCGGCTTCGATTGTGCCCTTCCAGTCTTGCTGGAGGTAATGGCACTGGAGGAGAAGCGTTTGCATTTGCTGGCTTGGGCCAACCTCTTTGAGGTAACGGCTGGCGGCATTGGCAGCGGTGGCGTAATCACGGATGCTGTAGGCCAGACTGGCTTGTGCCATGAGCATTTGCTGTCGGGCTGCTGGTGCGGTGCGGCTATTTTTGATGAGGGCCTCATAGGCCTTCAAGGCGACCGGAACATTGCCTGCCTGACTGGCTGCTGCAGCTCGCATTTGGTCGATGACATAGCTTTCGTAGTCGTTTTTATTCGTCACTGCAGCGGCAGCATTGACGAACTCCAACGCTTTGCCAGCTTGATGACTGGCAAGTGCCGACTGTGCCTGCTGGAGCTGCTTGCCGACATCTGCCCCCAGCTCATCATCCGCCTGAGCGGCACTGACCAGTAGCCGAGCAGGGGATAGGCCGGACATGGCAGGAACACAAGCTGTAGCGGAAAAGCCAAGCATCCCGGCCAGAAGCCATTTTTGCGGGTGTTTCAGATACGGCAGGCTCATGATCACTGTCCTTCTACATACTGGTCCAGACCGACAATGCCCATTTTCGTTACGCCGAGACGCTGGGCATCGGCCATGACATGGGCAACAGTCTTGTAAGTAGCAAGACGGTCGGGACGGATATGTATTTCTGGCTGCTCACCTGTCATGGGATGCACAGCACCATCCAAACGGGACTGGAGGTCCTCCTCGGAGGCGATGGGGGTGTCATTCCAGCTCAGCGTGTTGTCGTAGTTAATGCCGATGGTAACGACTTGTGGCTGCACGGTAGAGGGTGGCGGGTTACCCTGCGGCAGGTCGATCGCTACGGAATGGGTCTGTAGAGGAATGGTGATGATGAGCATGATGAGCAGCACCAGCATCACGTCGATCAACGGTGTCGTGTTGATGTCGACAATGGCTTCATCTTCGTGTGTGCTGCCCGTGCCAACGTTCATGGCCATGAGGAATCTCCAAAAACTGTCTGTCTCGGACGGCACACCCCGGTAAACCGGACCGGGGGAGCCGATGAGGAGTAGACACCCCCGCTACCTCGTGGCGGGCGGGGGTAGATAGACCACAGGTCAGTCGTGTGGCTGCTCTGTGATGAAGTCAACATGCTGGATGCCCGCTTCCTGACAGGCCGCTACGATCTTGCCGATCGGCATATACTGTGCCGAGCCATCACCGCGGATCTGTATCTGTGGTTGGGGCTGCTGGCGTGCTGCTTCCATAAGGCGGTTGACGAGGTCCTTATGGTCGCTGACGGGAAGGGTATTCCAGTAGGTCTGCCCATCTGCCGTCACGGCCAGCACGATATTACCGGGTTTGGTCTGGGTCGGCTGGTTACGATCCACCGGTAGCTTGACCTTCACGGTATGGGTGGCCACCGGAATGGTGATGAGGAAGATGATAAGCAGCACCAGCATGACGTCAACGAGCGGTGTCGTGTTGATGGCCGATACCACCTCGCCATCATCACCTGTGTTTCCGGTGTTGAATGCCATGATATCAGATCCGCTCGTTGGTGGTTGTCGTGGTCGGGCTGTTATCCTTTGCCTCGTTGGTGAACGTGGCATCGTGACGATACCCGCCGATCAGGACAGAGTGCAGGTCAGACCCGAAGTTGCGAACACGGTCCATCGCCCCTTTATTGCGGCGGACGAGCAGGTTGTAGCCCAACACGGCCGGGACGGCGGTTGCCAGACCGATGGCTGTCATGATGAGGGATTCACCAACCGGGCCGGCCACTTTATCGATGGAAGCCTGACCAGCAATGCCGATGGCTGTCAGAGCGTGGTAGATACCCCAGACCGTACCGAACAGCCCGATAAAGGGAGAGGTGGACCCAACCGTACCAAGAAAGGCCAACCCACCCTGAAGGCGTGTATTGATGGTCTCCAGAGCCCGCTGGATAGACATGCTCGTCCATGACTGGAGGTCGATAGAATCCCGCATGGAGCCTTCATGATGGCGTGCGGCCACGATGCCGGTTTCAGCAATGTAACGGAAGGGAGAATCCGCTTTCAGCGTCTGGGCACCTTCCTGAATGGTCTTCTGCGTCCAGAAAGTCTGGTTCACAGCTTTGGAAGCCCGGAAAAGGCGTGCCTGCTCGATGAATTTGCTGATCATGATGATCCATGTCCCCAGAGACATAAAGGCCATGATGAGCAGAACGCCCCGGGCGATGATGTCCCCGTTTTTCCAGAGTGCACCCAGCCCGTAGGGGTTTTCTTTGGGGGCATCCTCGGCGGGCTTGTCACTTATCGGTGTGGCTGTCACCGGGGTGCCACCTTCAGTACCGGCGGGCGGTGCGGCTGGTGTGGTGCCAACGGGCGGCTGAGCGCTCATTGTGGCTCCGGCAGGTGGGGCGGCCGGTGCGGCTTCCTGTGCGAAAGCGGCGGAGGCCAACGGCATGGCAGCCAGAGTCAGGGCCAGGGCCGTGCCATAGACAGCGCGCGCTTTGGGCGCAGCAGCAGTTACGGGGAGGCGGAACAGTCTGGTCATGAATCCCATATCCTTGTCTAAAAAAGCACCAGTCTGAAAGTGGTGCACCGGTGGGAGAAACCTCCCGTATCGGTCTCCCTGTCATTCCTGCCATTCATGGCAGGTCGGGACAATGTGAAAACGTTTGCTACCCTACCCCTGTTAAGGTTCTGCCTGTTTGGGGGGGCAGGGCAGCGTTATGCTGGCTTGTGATGGATCAATGCGTTCTCATCATTCATCACCAAGAGTAAAGTCCACATGCAGGACGTGGTTATGTTCTACGACCGGCTGGCCGCCAGATATGGCTGGCTGGTAGCGGACGGGTGAGTGTTCTAGGAAGTCCAGCGCACTTTCAGCAAAGTCGTGTCCTCCCTTTACGCTCAACAATTTACAGTTGGCGGGTTTGCCGTTGGTAAGAATATCGCAGGAGGCCGTAACGGAACCTTCGCGGTTTTCTTCCTGCGCTTCCTCTGGATATTCCGGCCGTACGTTGTTGATGGGCATAGCCCCAGCAGAATGGTCGCTATCGGACGAGCTGGTGCTGGCACTTGTCGATGACGAGGCCGTTGCCGAGGACTGGGCCGGAGCAGAAGGCGCAGGCTGAGGGGCAGCAGCCTTCGGCTTCGGTGCCTTTTGGTGGCTATGCTGGATCGGCGGCTTGGGCGGTGGTGCTACCTTGATCTTCGGCGGTGGAATATAAGGCGGCGGCGGCTGGACCATCACCGGCTGCGGCGGTGGCGGCGGTGGCGGCGGTGGCGGAGCCTCTGTAATGACGCGCGTCTGGATGGGTGGGTGTGAGGGTTCTTGCTTTTCTACTCTATTGAGAGTCAGGGCATAGACCACCAGACCGATGGCCAGAAAAGCCACGACAACAGCGACGATGTAATCGGTCGGCTTGCGTTGCTGGGCGGCATAGCTTCTCATTTCAAAACCCTTTTACCCTTTTCCACGCCGTAGGTTCGGCGTTCCCTATAAAGACGCTTGCTCGTTGCGGTATGTGCGCCGTGCCGACGTTCCACGTTAGAGGATTATTCCCTCCAGAAGGTTGCCAGCGCACTGGCATGGGATCACTCCCGCGCCGGTCCTCTTTACCAATGGCCTAAGCGGCCCCTGTGATGCAAGGGTTGTTATGCGACTCTTTCGCAGGACCATCTGTGTATAAAAAGGGGTATCCATGTGGATATCTGCTAGGATGTTTAAATATCCATCGGTTTTTCAAGGGTTTTGTAGAGTTTTCTTATGAGGAGAAAATGGGGCGTTCTGTGAATTGTTTTGGTTGGTTAGTCTTATGGGAAAAACAAATAATACTGGAAATTATCCCTAAAAATAACTATTTTAAATAGTATTTTATGATAAATAACGTAAAAAAGGGGCATGACCTCGTAAGGTCAGCCCCTCTTTTCATATGGGGACAGGCAAAACAGCCCTGCAGCCGGATGGCTTACTGGGCTGTCGCACTTGCCTCGGAGCGTGTGGTACTGACACGCTGCGCAAGAGAGGCCGCCATAAATTCATCCAGATCGCCATCAAGAACGGCATCAGGGTTGCCCTTCTCAATGTTGGTCCGCAAGTCCTTGACGAGCTGATACGGTGCCAGAACGTAGGAACGGATCTGATGACCCCAGCCAATGTCCGTCTTGGCAGCTTCGGCAGCGGAGGCCTCAGCTTCCCGCTTCTGAAGTTCAGCCTCATAGAGGCGAGCCTTCAGCATCTCCATGGCCGTGGCCCGGTTGCGATGCTGGGAACGGTCTGTCTGACAGGCCACAACGATGCCGGTCGGGATATGGGTGATACGGATGGCGGAGTCCGTCTTATTGACGTGCTGCCCACCAGCCCCGGAGGCCCGGAATGTATCCACCCGCAAGTCGGAATCGATGATCTCGATTTCGATGGAATCATCCACGACGGGCGAGATATAGATGGAGGCAAAAGAGGTCTGCCGCCGTGCAGCGGAATCGAAGGGGGAGATGCGCACAAGGCGATGCACCCCGGCTTCTGTCTTCAGCCAGCCATAGGCGTTAGGACCGCTGACGAGGATGGTGGCGGATTTCAGTCCAGCCTGTTCTCCTTCGCTGCTTTCCATCAGAGATACTTTATAGCCGTGCTTCTCGGACCAGCGCGTGTACATGCGCAG
The DNA here is from genome assembly GCF_002003665.1 of Bombella intestini. Lineage (GTDB taxonomy): Bacteria > Pseudomonadota > Alphaproteobacteria > Acetobacterales > Acetobacteraceae > Bombella > Bombella intestini. The sequence goes on along the minus strand of NZ_JATM01000005.1, from coordinate 89,173 downwards.
AAGCATCTCTGCCCAGTCCTGCGCCTCTGTACCACCAGCACCGGCATTGACCTCAAGATAGCAGTCATTGCTATCAGCCTCACCGGAGAGAAGGCTTTCTGTCTCACGTTGCTGGGCCTGAGCAGCGAGGCTCCGCAGGGTGGCAAGTCCTTCCTGCACTACGGCGTCATCATTCTCCATCTCGGCCAGCTCGACAAGGTCCAACGTGTCTTGCACGTCGGCCTCCAAGGCTTCGACCCCCTCAATCTGATTGGCGAGCATGGTGCGCTCACGCATCAGTTTTTGGGCGGCATCTGGGTTGTTCCAGAGGTCCGGGTCTTCGGAGAGGTGGTTCAGTTCGGCAAGGCGTGTTTTGGCGACATCCCAGTCAAAGATGCCTCCTCAGCAGTGCCACCGACTGCTTGATCTGTTCGGAGAGGGCTTCGGTCTCAGCCGACATCAGGCGTTCTCCTGTTTCCTTCAGGTTAGTGTTGCTGCTTTAGTACAGACCACCGACACCAATGTCACCTCCCTCTGCAGGGTTTGCTTTCTCCTGAGGGGCCTCCACAGGTGGGGCGGAAGAGGGTGGCGGGGGCACGTTTCCATCCAGCGCATTATCCTTGGTAGGATTGGTGCTGGATGGGGTGGAGCTAGGCATATCCGTTTCGGAATCAGGAATCATGTCTGCGCCTGTATCGGCAGCGGTGAGGGCCTGTGTTCCGGCACCAAATCCATGCAGTGGGACGGAGGCCCCCGGAATCTGACCGGTCTTGAAGGCATCAATGGCCCGGATGCGTCCCGTATCATATTCGGCCAGCGTGACACCCTCCGGCACGGGGAAGTCCAACCGGGGGTGCGTGGCGAAGACGGCCTTCATGATGCCATTCCAGATTGGTCCGGCTAGATGGCCACCTGTCTCATTCTTGCCTAGACTGCGGGGTGCATCATAGCCGATCCACACCACCGTGACGGTATCAGGGGAGAAACCGGCAAACCATGCGTCATGGTAATCCTGACTGGTACCAGTTTTACCAGCGATGGGGCGGTCGATTCCTACCCCGGCCCGGACACCCGTCCCACGGGCGATGACATCCCGCATCATAGTGGTGATCTGGAAGGTGCTTTGTGGTGAGGCCAAGACCGGACGGCCATCACGGATTACGGGCAGGCCGTTTTCGGTCGTTACGGTGCGCTGATTGGCCTGATTGCGCCAGATGATGGTGCCATCCGGATTCTGGATGTAATCAATCAGGCTGGGTGTAATGCTGTGTCCCCCATTGGCAATGGCGGCATAGGCCCCAGCTTCCCGCAGAACGGTTGTTTCTACAGCACCGAGGGCAGCAGGGAGGTAGGGCGGCATGTTATCGACCATGCCGGACCGCACGGCCATGTCACTGACGGCCTTCATACCCAGATGGGCTGCCACACGGATGGTTACGAGGTTGCGGCTCTCCCGCAGGGCATCATGCAGAGTGGTGGGGCCCCAGTTGTCATGTTCGTAATTCTGCGGCTTCCAGTCCCCGAAGCTGATGGGAGAATCATCGAATGTCTCGGAAGGGGAAATATCCCGCTCCATTGCCGCCAGATAGACCAGCGGTTTGAAAGATGACCCCGGTTGACGCTGTGCTTGTGTCACACGGTTGAACTGGCTCTGTTGGAAAGACCAGCCACCCACAAGGGCGAGAACGCGCCCTGTATGGGCATCCAGCGTGACAGTCGCTCCTTCCACTTGGGGAATCTGTTCCAGAGCGGCTGACCCGTCATCCTGTGGTTCGACCATCACGAGGTCGCCCGTTTGAAGTGGATGGCTCCGGTGGCTCCATACCTCATCGGCTTTGTGGAGTATGGCTGTGTGGGTGTCATGAGCCTTTACCCAACCGACACGGACCGCCGGAGTGGTGGCAAGCACAACAGCCAGCCGCCATGTGGACAGCATCCCGGCTGGGTTTTTCTGTTTGACGATACCGTTTTGCCAGTCTGCCAGAGCGTCACTGTCCAGATGACCGACAGCACCGTGCCAGCCTTCATGAGTGCGGGCATAAGACATCAACCCTTCCCGCAGAAGCTTCGTACTAACCTGCTGGAGGTGCGGGTCCAGACTGGTATGGACATCCAGCCCGCCTTCGGTTGTCTGTTCCTCACTATAGAGGGATGTTAGCTGGCGGCGGACTTCCGCAGCGAACCATTCGGAGTTGGCAAGCGGACCGAAACGCACCTGTCCCTGCGGCACGAGCGGGTCCTGCTTGGCCTGCTGGGCTTCGTCAGTGGGGATGGCATGGGTCTCGCCCATCCGATCCAACACCCAGTTGCGCCGCCACATGGCAGCTTTAGGGTGAAGGAATGGATTATAGTTGCTGGGTGATTTGGGCATGCTGGCGAGCATGGCCGCCTCGGCATCGCTTAGCTGGTCCAACGTCTTGTTGAAGTAAGTCTGCGCCGCTGCCTCGACTCCATAAGCACCGTTACCCAGATAGATGCCATTCAGATAGATTTCTAAAATCCGATCTTTGGAGAGCGTATGCTCAATCCGCATGGCGAGAAGGGCTTCCCGAACCTTTCGTTCGATGGTCAGGCTGTTATTGTTCAGCAGCATGACCTTGGCCACCTGCTGGGTGATGGTCGAGGCCCCCAGTGGTCGTTTCCCCTGATGGGTGAGGATGCTGACAATATCCGTCACGCCCGCCCGTAGCATGGCCAGAGGGTCCACACCGCCGTGTGAATAGAAGTTCTGGTCCTCGGCAGCGATGAAAGCGTTGCGGACGAGTGGTGGGATGGCCCGGATAGGCACATAGATGCGCCGCTCATGGGACAGCTCGGCCATGAGTTGGTCATCGGATGTGTAAAGGCGGCTGACCACGGGCGGCTTGTAATGTTGGAGAGCGTCCACGCTGGGCAGATTGGCACTGAGATGGGCATACAGCCCCACCCCTGTGAGAATGACGGCAGAAAAGCCGAACGTGCCAATGCCAAGGGCAGCCCCCAGCAGAAACCGCCAACGGCGGAAACGGGGCTTCTGGGATGGTGATGGCGGGCTGTCTGGCAGCATGGAGGAACGCTTCATGCCTTTTCTATAACATGGCCTGCAAAAGAACGGGAAGAAGCAGAGTGTTGCCTGTTTTTTGTGGGTGGGTATGGCCGGCAGGGCAGGGGGTGCCTATGGTGGTGTTCTGTCATGAGGGCGGTTTTTAGCCCGCCCCGTGTAGAGTTTCTGAAGAGATTTTAAGGATTATGTTTCATGTCTGAACGTCCCTCTGGCCGTACTGATAATGCCCTTCGCCCGGTTACGATCGAGACCGGTTTTTCTACTCATGCGGAAGGTTCTGCGTTGATTCGTGTTGGGGGGACGGAGGTTCTCTGCACGGCTTCTGTCGAGACACGGGTACCGCCGTTCCTGCGGGGGCAGGGGCAGGGCTGGGTCACGGCGGAATATGGGATGTTGCCCCGTGCTACCCACACTCGTGGCTCTCGTGAGGCTGCTCGAGGCAAACAGTCCGGCCGCACGCAGGAGATTCAGCGTCTTATTGGCCGCTCTTTGCGGGCTTGTGTGGACCTCAAGGCTCTGGGTGAGTGCATGATCACGCTGGATTGTGATGTGCTGAATGCTGATGGTGGAACACGTTGCGCCTCCATCACTGGGGCATGGGTGGCTCTGGCCATCGCTCTGGAGGGCATGGGCAAGTCCAAGGCTCTGACGGGGCAGGTCGCTGCTGTGTCTTGCGGGCTGACAGCAGCTGGCCCGGTGCTGGACCTTGATTATGCAGAGGATAGCAGCGCACAGGCTGATACTAATTTCGTTCTGACAGCCGATGGCGGCATTGTGGAAATTCAGGGCACGGCAGAAGACCGCCCCTTCCGGCCTGAAGAGTTTCAGATTTTGTTCGATCTAGCCCAGAAGGGCACGAAAGAGCTGTTCGCCGTGCAGAAGGAAGCTCTAGCCCGCAAGAAGGGCTGAGTATCGGCGAGATGAAAGAAGGAATGGCTGAATGAGCGGACAGGATTGTACCCGCCGTTTGGAGCGTGGCAGCGAGATTGTTCTGGCAAGCCATAATAAAGGCAAGTTGCGGGAATTCTCCCTTCTGCTGGCAGAGAGCGGCATTACGGTCTGCTCTGCTGCTGAAATGAACCTGCCAGAGCCGGAGGAAACGGCAACTGACTTTGAGGGTAATGCGCTCATCAAAGCGGAAGCTGCTGCGAAGGCGACCGGCCTGCCTGCGTTGGCTGATGATTCCGGTTTTTGCGTGGCTGCATTAGATGGCAGGCCGGGTGTCTATTCTGCTCGCTGGGCAGGCCCGCAACGGGATATGGCACTGGCGATGAACCGTGTTCATGAGGAAATGCAGGCCAGTGGATCAGTCGATAAAACGGCGTCCTTTGTGGTGGTGCTGTGTCTGGCATGGCCGGATGGAGCTTATCGCTTCGTGCGGGGGGAGTGTCGTGGGCAGGTTACATGGCCGCCCCGAGGTGAGCATGGGCATGGTTATGACCCGATGTTCCTTCCTGAAGGGGAAAGTCGCACGTTTGCTGAGATGGCCGAGACGGAGAAGAATCGTTTCAGCCATCGTGGGCAGGCAATGGAGCAGTTCCTGAAAGAGTGCGTAAGCTGAAGGAGGAGGCAGGCGCAGTGTTGTGCTGCGCCTGCCAGCCCATCAAGAGATGGGTAAGGTGTGTGACAGTTTTTTGATAAAAACAAATCACGACTTCACAAGTGAAATAAAAGAGTATTTAATAAAAAACACGATTAACAAAAGTTGTAATTGGACGCTTCATGCAGACAGGCGGGCAATCATGGCGTGTAATGAAGCAGAAGGGATCGTCCCCGGTCTTTTTGGGTTGCGGCGTTGTATCACCCGAGACAAGAAGGCGGATTCCGTGGGTTTCTGTCGCTTTGATGGCCTCGGCTTTTCTAGTGGGGCAGAAACGGGCGGAAGCTCAGGTTGCTGATAAAGTACCGCCTGCTGTGGAGACGATGCCGGGTGCGGGGGTGATCGGCCAGCCCCGCCGTGTCACACCAGCAGAAAACCGGTCTCGTAAGCGGCATCAGGGCGACTGGGGGGCCTTTAACTGGGGGAATGGCGAGTTCGCTGGGTTTGGGCCGGTAGGTACTTACGGGGTGGCACCGTGGGCTGAGGATTGGAGCAGTAAAAAAGACCCTAAAAACTATACGGATTTTCTCGACCCTTTGAAGGCTATTCGTCTGAATGAATCCGGTAGCATATGGCTGTCCTTGTCCGGTGAATCCCGTATCCGCAATTGGTATGAGTCTAACCCCCAGCTGGGGACGGCTGGCAAGCGGCATTCTGGGCGTTTTACGGTGCGTAACCTGTTGGGGATGGACCTTCATTTAGGGCAGCATTGGCGGATCTTCGGCCAGCTGAATAATGGTGAGGCCGCAGGCTGGAATTATTATGGCTATAACGCCACATGGCGGCGCAGGCTGGGTGTGCAACAGCTTTTTGTCGGTTATGAGCGTAAGCTTTTGGGTGCAAAAACCGGTATTTTGGTAGGGCGGCAGCAGTTTCTCGATGCCCCGTCATGGCTCGTTTATATGCGGGAGACACCCAATGTTCCGCTGTCATGGAATGGTGTCCGTGGCTACGCCATGTGGAACCGGGTGCGGCTGGACCTCTATAATTTCGTGGGCACGCAGGTGACGAGAGATACCATCATGGGGGGTGGTTTTGATGACGACACCCGCCTTTATGGGGGAAATATCGGTATTGCTCTGCAACCTTTTTCCATCGTTGGGGAACAGGTTCATTCTTTTCTCGATCTCTTTTGGATGGGGTTTCATTACGGCGGAAAATCCGCCGCTGTGGCTCGTTACAAAGGGTCCGAGGCGGGCACGCAGACACGCCAGAATGGCGGTTTCCGTTGGTATGGCTCGGCACCTTCTTTCGAGTATGAGTTGGGAGGTGTGTATCAGGGGGGACGCTTCCATCCCGGCAGTTCTGCCGTTGCTAGCCGCCCTGTGAGTGCATGGGCGGTGCGGGGTGTGCTGGGGTGGCGTCATTCATCCTCTTCTCTGCATCCATTTTTGGGTGTGCAAGCCGAGGCCTATAGCGGGGGTGATAATCGCCGCAGTGAAGGCACGGTCGGGACATTTTCGGCTCCCTTTTCTCCCCGTAATGGGACATTTGACCTAACCCGCACAATCACGCGGGCAAATATCATTAGTGCTGGGCCGCTCGTGAGTATTGCTCCTCGGCCTTTTATGAATATTCGCATCCGGGTGCCTTATCTCTGGCGGGAGAGCATGAATGATGGTTTGTATAACTCATCATCTCCCTTCGCCTTTCTGACCGGGGCAAAGCTACGGCGGGTAGGGCGGGCCGTGGGGTTGCAGCCGCAAGGGCAGGTGCAGTTCCAGCTTCAGCAGCATGTTAATTGGCAGATTGATGGCGGGGCGACTCTGTTAACACACCGTATGAGACGGGCAGGAGGGCAGAATGCAACCTATATGCTGTCGACCATTACGCTCCGTTTCTGAGAGTGTGCTGTATAAATCACTATCTTGGTAAGTTTAATATGAGACGGCTCCCTAGGTTGTGACTTATGGATTTTTCCCTGTTTTTCGTGGGTTATGATCGCATGAAGTTGTCTTTTTTAAACATAAAGATATTCTTATATCATCAAAAATTGATGATTTTTCAAAAATGAACATTGAAGCCAGTTAAATATGTAATTACTTTACAACGCATCGTATTTTTCCATCGGGGAGCAGATCACATGGCGATATCGGACAGCGAGTTCCAAGCCCTGCCCCATCAGGGAGACGTAGCTGCTTCGGAGGAAGAAACAGGTCGTGTGCTGTCCTCCGTGCTGGCTCGTTTTCCGGGGCGTGTAGCGGTGATCTCCTCATTCGGTGCAGAATCAGCGGTGCTGTTGGCGCAAGTTGCCGCGCAGGATAAGGCCGTACCGGTTTTCTTTCTCGATACTGGGCGGCATTTCCCTGAAACTCTGGCCTATCGGGATGAGCTAAGCCGTCACCTAGGGTTGGAGGATGTTCGCACCCTGCAACCAGCCCCTGCCGAAGTAGCGTATCGGGACCCCGGGGGGCAGCTTGTAGCCTTCGATCCTGATGCTTGTTGTGCCTTGCGGAAGGTGGAACCGCTGGAAGTGGTGCTGCCAGAGTTCGATATTTGGGTGACGGGGCGTAAGCGGATGCAAGCCGCTACCCGGGCCGCTTTGCCTGTGGCAGAGCGGCAAGAGGATGGCAGCGTGAAGTTGAACCCTTTGGCGGGCTGGAGCGAAGAGCAGATTGCCCGTTTTATGAAGGACAAAGCCCTGCCGCCGCATCCACTGGTGGCAAAAGGGTATCGTTCTATTGGCTGCGAGCCTTGCACACGGCCGGTCGGTGAGGGGGAAGATAGTCGTGCCGGACGCTGGGCCGGGCTGACCAAGACAGAATGTGGGTTGCACCGGCCCGTTCCGGCCCCACCCGATGCTAATGCCGAAGAAGTTTCAGCCGCTGCCCTGATTGCAGAGCGGCCCGCACGGTAAGACCGGGCCGCACGGCCCACCATGAAGGAAAGGGAGCAGTCATGGCTCTGGAAGAAGCACGTACCATGGATGGTTTGGACCAGCTGGAGGCCCAGAGCATCTTCATCCTGCGGGAGGCTTATCGCAAGCTGAAGCCCATGGCTCTACTCTGGTCATTGGGTAAGGATAGCAACGTGATGGTCTGGCTGGCCCGCAAGGCCTTCATGGGGCATGTGCCTTTCCCTGTCATGCATGTGGATACGGGTAAGAAATTCCCGGAGATGTATGAGTTCCGGGATGAATACACTAAAAAGTGGAATCTGGACCTCGTGCTTGGTGATTGTCCTCCCGTGGAGGAGATGGATCCCTCCCTGCCACCGGCAGCCCGCTCCGCAGCTCGTAAGACGGTTGGGTTGGCAAACCTGATCGACAAGCACAAATTCCGGGGTATTGTGGCGGGTATCCGGCGTGATGAGCAGGCTACTCGTGCCAAGGAGCGCGTTTTCAGCCCTCGTGGGGCAAGCCATCAGTGGGATGTTCGCAACCAGCCACCGGAATTCTGGGACCAGTACGCCACACCTTATGAGGATGGGATGCATGTCCGTGTCCATCCGCTGTTGGCATGGCGGGAGCTGGATATCTGGCGGTATATTGAGCGTGAGAATATTCCGCTCGTGGACCTCTATTTTGCCAAGGACGGCAAGCGTTATCGCTCATTGGGCGATCAGGACATTACCAGCCCGATTGAGAGCAATGCTTCTACCGTGGCCGAAGTGATTGCCGAGCTGGAGACAAGCCGCACTTCCGAGCGTGCAGGCCGTGCCATGGACCATGAATCAGAAGATGCGTTCGAGCGTCTTCGTGTTGCCGGTTATCTGTGAGGGGACCTATTTCGATGACACAGACTTATTCACCATCATCGCAGGTCCGTCATGGCGTCAGCACGCCGATCGTGATCGTAGGTCATGTGGATCACGGTAAATCTACCCTGATTGGCCGCCTTTTGTACGATACGGACAGTTTGCCAGATGGTCGCCTTGTCCAGATCGTGGAAAGCAGCCGTAAGCGTGGTTTGGCCGTGGAGTGGAGCTTCCTGCTCGATTCCCTCCAGATTGAGCGTGATCAGGGCGTGACGGTGGACTCCACCCGCATCCCTTTCCAGCTAGATGGCCGGGATTTCGTCATTGTGGATGCGCCGGGTCATCGGCAGTTCCTGCGTAATATGATTACCGGTGCCGCTGATGCCGAAGCCGCTGTGTTGGTGGTAGATGCTGCCGAGGGTGTACGGGAGCAGACCCGCCGCCATGCTATGTTGCTACGGCTTATCGGTATTAATCATGTGATCGTCCTGCTGAATAAGGCCGATAGCATCGGGTTTGATGAAGCCAGACTGAAGCAGGTGGAAGGCGATATCCGCCAGCTGTTGGGGCAACTGGAGATTAACGTCAATCAGGTCATCCCTGCTTCCGCTCGGGATGGCGACAATATCGCCACACGCTCCGAAAAGGCTGATTGGTACAAGGGGCCAACTTTGTTGGAGGCTCTGTCTCTCATTCAGCCTCCAGCCTCTCGTCATGCTCTTCCGTTCCGTATGCCGGTGCAGGATGTGTACCGTTTTGAAGGTATCCGTTATGTGGCAGGCCGTGTCGAGCGTGGCACGGTGCGGGAGGGTGACCGGCTGGTGATTGGTGGGCAGGGGCAGGAGGCCACCGTGGCCGAAGTCTGCCGCTGGCACGCCCCGCATCACCCTGTTGCTGGAGCTGGTGAATCCATTGCCCTACGTCTGGAGCCTGATTTGGTGCCGGATCGTGGTGATCTGTTGTTCCCTGCCGGGGATGAGGCTGCTGCTCCACTGAAGGCTGCTCGCCTCAAAACACGACTGTTTTGGTTGCGTGGTGAGCCGCTGCGTGTGGGTGAGAGCTTCCGGCTGCGCCTTGCAACGGCGGAATATGATGTCACTGTGGCGGCTATTGATGCTGTGGTGGACCTTGACGATCTCAGCCTGAGTCCGGCGGATGAAGTGCCACCGGATGGCTTTGCCGAGATTACCCTTGCTGTAGCCCGTAACATTCTGTTTGACCCCTTTGCGCCGGGTATGCCGGACGGACGTGGCGTGTTGGTGGATCGTCATCAGAAGATCGTTGGTGGTGCTCCGTTGATTGGTCCAGCGGCTCTGCCTGAAGGGGCACATGCCATTCATCCAACAGCCAGCGGTGTGAGCGATGCCGTGCGGGCTGGCCTGCGTGGGCATGGTCGGGCCGTGTTCTGGATGACCGGTTTGCCCGGTGCTGGCAAAAGCACCATTGCTCGTCATGCCGAGGAGGCCCTCAGCCGTGAAGGGCTGAACGTCACCGTGCTGGATGGCGATACGGTTCGCTCTGGCCTGTGCAGCGATCTCGGCTTCTCTCCAGAAGACCGGCGAGAAAATATCCGCCGTGTGGCTCATGTGGCCCGTATTCTGGCAGATGCTGGACAGATCGTGCTGGTGGCTCTGGTCTCTCCGTTGGTCAGGGATCGTGCGCTGGCTAAGACGATCATCGGGGAAGACTGGCATGAGGTCTTTGTGGATACAGCCCCTGAGCTATGCCGTAGCCGTGATCCGAAAGGGCTGTACGCTCAGGCAGAGGAGGGCCGGATAGCTGAGTTCACCGGTGTATCTTCGGCTTATGAGGCACCAGAACGGCCGGATGTTGTTGTTCCCGGTGATGGTGACGTGGCCCGGAGTGTGCAGCACCTGATTGATGCCGTGCATAAGGCCGTACGTTAAGAGCCTGCTCTGCCGGGTCTCCCTCCATAAGGTGTGACCCGGCGGGCATCAGTTTCTGCAAGAGAGTGGAACAGAAGCCCGGTTTTTCCAGCAGGGAAATGCCGGTGGGGGGAGCTTTATCTGGAAAAAGCCCTGCCCGTTCTAGGAGAAGGATAAGATGATGGGGCATCTGGCTTATGTCATCTCCGGCGCACTGGTCGGGTTTCTGGTAGGGATGACGGGTGTGGGCGGTGGGTCGCTTATGACGCCGCTTCTTATCCTGCTTTGCGGGATTCACCCCAAGGCCGCTGTGGGGACGGACCTCGTCTACGCCGCTGTGACGAAGCTGTTCGGCACGTTTCTACACCGGCGGTGCGGGCCGGTGCGTTGGTCTATCGTGCTGTGGATGATGGCAGGCAGCCTTCCCGGTGTAGCGGTGGCTCTGCTCTGGCTGCGTCATCTAGGGTCCCCGCAGGAGATGGCTCATGTCATCCGTCTGTCGCTGGGTATCTGTTTGCTGGTAACCGCCCCGGCTATCCTGTTCCGTCCGACACTTAAAGAATGGGTTCTGCGTCATCAGTTGGGTGGGCCGGTACGCTCACGGGTGCTGACGGTCGTGTTGGGCTTCGTACTGGGTTGCATGGTCAGTTTGTCTTCGGTCGGGGCAGGGGCGATTGGCATGGCTGTGTTGGTGATGCTGTATCCGACCCTTCCGCTGCGGGAGCTTGTGGCGATCGACATCGCCCATGCTATCCCCCTGACATTAATTGCCGGGGTAGGGCATTGGATGGAAGGCGATGTGATGGTGCCAACCCTGTTGCTTCTGTTGAGCGGGTCGCTGCCGGGTATCTGGCTTGGCACCCATTGCGCTGGGCGATGCCCGGAACGCTGGCAGCGGCTTATTCTGGGCAGTTTGCTGTTGCTGATTGGTGTGAAGATGATTTGAAAGAGACCGGGTGCCTGACCCGGTCTTTTTTTATGGCTGTAGAAAGATGCTTCACAGTTGTTATATTATAACATAACATTCATGACGTATCAGAACAGCATATCAAAGGGACAGAGAGCAGCATGGCGGTGATGAGGCGGGGCGGGGCTGTTTATGTGCTTCTGGCGGTAGCATCTGGAGGGCTGGTTCAAGCAGCGCAGGCTGATGATAGTGTCGCTTCACGCCAGAGGAAGCCGGTCATTTCCACAGCGGAACAAGATCAGGTCGGCAGCGATGATGCTGTCCGCCATGAGGACCGCAAGGAAGAGCATATCCATGTTACAGCCCGGCGATTGGATCAGGCCCGTGCAGCTCTCCAGCCCGCCATCGGGGCGACGCAGACGAACTTTTCTCGTAAGGCTATTGAGGCGAATCCCGGTGCCGATAATGCCTCATTGAATAGCATTTTGTTACAGGCTCCGGGTGTGACGCAGGATAGCTACGGGCAGATTCACATTCGTGGGGACCATAATAACGTTCAATTCCGGCTGGATGGGGTGGCCCTGCCAGAAGGGGTGAACGTGTTTGGACAGGCCCTGATGACCCGCTTTGCCCATTCCATGAGCCTGACAACCGGTGTTCTGCCAGCAGAATACGGGTTTCGGCAGGCCGGTGTGATCGACATTCAGACTAAAAACGGCGTCTCTGACGAAGGAGGAACACTCTCCGGCTATGGTGGCGTGCGGGATTATGTGCAGCCTTCCATTCAGTATGGCGGACATTGGGGAAAGTGGGATGGGTTCATCACGGCGGATGCCATCCATAACCGGGTGGGTATCGAGAATACGACACCTAGTTATGATGCCATACATGACTTATCCAATCAGTATCATGTGTTGGGGCATCTGCGGTATACGCTCCGGCCGGAGACACGTTTTAGCCTGACAGCGGGTCTTTCTAATGCGTGGTATCAGCTGCCTAATAATCCCGGCCAGCAGCATCAGTTTGCCACGCCGCTTTTTAAGGCGGATAATCGGCCCGTGCAGGAAGATGCGCCCGACAGTGCCCATCTGGATGAACATCAGCAGCAGATCACGGACTTTGCCATTCTCTCTTGGCAAGAGGATCATGAAAAGGTCAGTGCCCAGACATCGGCCATTTTACGTTATAGCTCTATGCGCTATTCGCCCGATTGGCTAGGCGATCTCGTTTATAATGGTATTGCCCAGCAGGCAGCCCGGTCGGTTTTTTCCAGCGGTGTGCAGAGTGATGTGACGTGGCGTGTCAGTCGGGCGCATACTGTGCGGGGTGGTGTGCAGGCTTATAGCGAGCGGGCTGTGAGCAAAAGCAATTCACAGGTCTATCCGGTGGATGAGGAAGGGAATATCAACCTTCATCCCATGACAGTACATGATTCATCCGGCAAAACAGGGGCGTTATACGGGGCCTATCTTCAGGATGAATGGCATCTGACCCGGTCTTTAGTTCTTAATGGTGGGGTGAGGTTTGATGGTGTGGAGGAATACGTTCATGCGCATCAGCTCAGCCCTCGTATTTCATTGGTCTGGACACCGTGGCATGGCGGGCGGTTCCATGTGGGGTATGCACGGTATCTGACCCCCCCGCCTTTTGAAACGGTTGGCACAACATCGCTGAGCCGTTTTGCAGGCACATCTGCTGCCCCAGCCAATTATCAGAATGACCGTGTGAAAGCAGAGCGGGACAATTACTATGATATCGGCTTCATGCAGCAGATCACCCGGAACTGGCATGTCGGGTTGGATGCCTATTGGAAGCAGGCAAAGAACCTGATTGATGAAGGGCAGTTTGGAGCTCCTGTTATTCTAACAGCTTATAACTACCGCCGGGGCCGTGTCCGTGGTGTGGAGCTGACGACCGATTACAACACAGGGCCGTTGACCCTTTATGGTAATCTGGCGGTTTCAAAAGCTATGGGGAAAGACATCAATTCGGCCCAGTGGAATTTTGATACGGATGACCTCCACTATATGCGGAATCATTGGGTGCATTTGGATCATGACCAGCTGATAACGGCCTCGGCTGGTGGGTCCTATGCGTTCTTCCACAGAACAAACCATCCACTTCAGCTATCCAGCACCATGGTTTATGGCAGTGGCCTGCGTAAGGATAAGCAAATGGGGGATGAGACTATCCCCAATGGGACGCATGTGCCGCAATATGTCACCTTCAATCTGGGGCTGGTACAGACCTTGAAGCATGAGGCGTGGTTGGGCGGGCACACTATGCAGCTGCGGCTTGATGTCCTCAACCTGTTCGACCGGCGTTACATGTTGCGTGATGGCAGCGGTATTGGTGTCGGTGCTCCACAATATGGCCTACGGCGCAGCGTGATGGGCGGTGTGGCCTTGTCTCTGTGAGGATGGGGCATCATCACAGGGCTGTCATCCTGTGGAGATGTGGTTGATCGGTTTCTTTTTGGTGGGTTAACCCTTACCCTTGGGTAGCGCAGTAGCGACAATGTATCAGGGACAGGGAACACATGAGGAAGATACTTTTTACATCGGGCATTGTGCTTGCCTTCATGGGCTATGCGTTCTTTTCCATCAGTGACGCCTGTTCCAAGGGGCTGGCCGGGCGGCTAGACCCCTTTGAGGTCGCCTTCTTCGGGGGGGTATTCGGGCTGCTGATCGTCCCGCTTTTGAAGCGGCCGAATGAGTCCTACAAAACACTGGTGCTTTCCAGCCATCCATGGCTTTGGCTCGTGCGGGCAGCGGCGGTGTTCGTAGCCACGGCGGGGAGTGTGGAAGCCTTCATGCTTCTGCCTATGCCAGAAGCCCTCTCCTTGATGTTTTTGATGCCGTTCTTTGTCACCATCGTTTCCGTGTTGTTCCTCAAGGAGCAGGTGACGGGCTGGGCGTGGCTGTCCGTTCTGATGGGTTTTGCCGGTGTGATGATTGTTCTGCGCCCCGGAGTGAAGGCCCTTCAGTTTGGGCATCTTTGTGCCATTGTGGTGGCCATGGCCTCTGCTGTGAGCGTGATCGCCTACCGGTTTGCAGGCAAGGAAACATCCCGCCTGACGCTATACGGCTCCAGCCTGTTCGGGCCTCTGGTGGGTGACGGTATCCTGATGGTGCAGCATTTTGTCATGCCGCATGGTGCAGGAGAATGGTTTTTGCTGTTTGGGTATGGGTTTCTGGCAGCGGCGGGGCAGCTTTTGCTCATGCTGGCAGCCTCTATTGCCCCGGCAAATCGTGTAGCCCTACCGCAATATAGTCAGATGGTTTGGATCGTGGCCTTCAGCTACTTCATCTTTAACCAGCCCGTGGATATGTGGGATGGCATTGGGATTGCAGTTGTCACCCTCTCCGGGATGTTGAACTGGCTGCGGCAGAAGATCCGCTTCGAGAAGATGCTGCATCGTGGCTGGTGGTGGCGGCGTAAGCCCACACCGGAGGTTATTGCGGCGACCCCTGCCGCTGTTATTACCCCTCCGCTTGATGAAAAGCCCCACGAGTGAGAGGGAGGGGGCTGTTAAAGCCCCCTATTGGTCTGATTACTCGTGGAAGGTATCCAGATCACCAAAGCGAGTGAACTCACCTTCAAAGTAGAGGTGAATGGTGCCCGTTGGCCCGTGACGTTGTTTCTCCAGAATTAGCTCGGCCTTGTTATGGACGAGCGACATTTTCCGCTGCCATTCCTCAAGGGCGATCTGGTATTTGTCCGCACCCGGGAAGGAGGCTTCCTTGGGTTTGCGCTGTTGCAGATAATATTCGTCACGATAGACAAACATAACGGCATCGGCGTCCTGCTCAATCGAGCCTGATTCACGAAGATCGGAGAGCATCGGGCGTTTATCATCACGAGACTCGACCTGACGAGAGAGCTGGGAAAGTGCAATGACAGGCACTTCCAGCTCCTTAGCGATGGCCTTGAGCCCCTGTGTGATCATTGAGATTTCCTGCACACGGCTGTCCGGTCTGGTACCAACGGCGGGGCGCATGAGCTGGAGATAGTCCACCACTACAAGGTTCAGCCCCTGTGTGCGTGCCAGACGGCGGCAGCGTGTCCGCATAGCGGAGAGGGAGATGGCGGGTGTGTCGTCAATATGCAGGGGGAGGCGTTGCAGTTCTGTAGCAACACGGACAAAGCGGTCGAACTCTTTCGGTCCGATATCACCTCGGCGGATGCGTTCGCCGGAGACTTCGGCCTGTTCGGAGAGAATACGGGTGGCAAGCTGCTCGGCGGACATTTCTAGCGAGAAGATGGCCACACTGCCATGAGGTGATTCCCCTTTCTCCTCCGCTTCTCGCATGATGGATTTGGCGGCGGAGAAGGCGATCTTTGTGGCGAGGGCCGTTTTACCCATGGCGGGGCGGCCTGCGAGAATCAGCAAATCAGATGGGTGTAGGCCACCGGTTTTTTTGTCAAAATCCCGCAAGCCGGAGGTCAGACCAACAATATCACCCGTGTGCTGATAGGCTTGGTCGGCAATATCGAGGGCTTTTTTCAGAGCCTTGGAGAAAACAAGAAAGCCGCTTTCTTGTCCTTTATCCGTGGCTAGAGCGAAGAGGGCTTCTTCGGAGGCGGAGATTTGTTCTGGTCCATCTAGATCGGGCCGGGCGCCATGGGCGTTATTGACGATGTCCGTCCCAATGCCGACCAACTGGCGGCGCACCCAACAGTCATGGATGACCTTGCCATAATCACGGGCATTGACGATGCCCACCATGGCATTGAGCAGCTTGGCGACATACTCGGCTCCCCCGGCGGCCGCTAATATGGGGCTAGCCTCGAAATCATTCTGCATTGTGATGATATCGACACTGCCTTTACCGCCGCTGCGTTCGATGCGTCTGGTGATCATCTCATAAAGGTGAGCATTGACGGCATCGGCAAAATGGGAGGAGTGCAGGAAGTCCGATACACTCTCATAGGCCTTGTTGTTGGTCAGGATAGCCCCAAGCAGTGCTTGCTCTGCCCGAAGGTTGGCAGGCGGAACACGTTGGAGCAGTTCCTGAAGGTTCCCACTATTATCCGTTGCGGGGGTAGGCTGGGGGGTAGGTGTTTGGTCGCTCATGCTGGTCTGTTTCGCTCCATTATGGGTGGGCGGTCCGCACCGGGGCAGAGTGTAGAGAGGGACCGGGTGGGTATGTTGTTGGCCTGATTAGTGAGGGGCAGCGCCATCTAATGCTAAGGCGCAGCCTGCCAGATAGAGGCTACCACAGATAAGAACTCGTGCCGGTTTAGGGTTGGCCCCGGCCTCGTCACGCAAGCGGTTTATGGCTGTGCGAATGTCCGGCCCGGGCTGGGCTGTTCCACCGGCTGTTTTGGCGGCTTCCAGAATGGTTTGAACCGGCATGGCCAGATGCTGCCCCTCTTCTGCCACGGCCTGTATGGTGGTGGCATAGGGGATCAGCGGGCGAAGGAAGCCTTGCACGTCCTTGCTGTCTTTCAGCCCGACAATGAGATGAAGAGGTTGGTCCTGCCATGTTTTGAGGACATCGGCGAGAACAGTGCCTGCACCGGGATTATGGCCGCCATCAAGCAGCAGCTCCCAGTTGGCGGGGATATTCTGGGTAAGAAGGCCATGTAGTGTCTGGAGGCGTGCGGGCCAGTGTGTTTTGGCAATACCGGCAAAAGCACTGTCTGGAAGGCCAAGCCCGGCATGGCGTAGGGCTGCCACAGCGAGAGCGGAGTTCTGTGCCTGATGGGGACCATGCAGGGACGGGGCGGGCAGGGTTAGGCGTCCAGCATCGTCTTGGTAGAGTAGTCCATTACCTTGCGGGGTAATGGTAAATTCATGGCCTAGCCGCTGGAGAGGGGCGGCGTGGGTGTTGGCAATCTCTGTGATCGCCGCCATGACGTTGTCAGGCTGGGGGGCCACGAAAACCGGCACGTTTTGTTTGATGATGCCTGCTTTTTCCCGTGCGATGCCTGCTAGATCATCACCCAGAAAGCCTTGATGGTCCAGACTAATGGAGGTGATGATGCAGGCTCGTGCGGTGGGAATCACATTGGTGGCATCAAACCGCCCGCCAAGCCCTACTTCCAGAATCAGCAGGTCAGCCGGGACGCGGGAAAAGAGGAGGAAGCCCGCCGCTGTTAGAACTTCAAAAACGGTGATGGGAGCCCCATCATTGACCCGTTCAATCTCTTCCAGAGTGGCGACAAGCTGGTCCTCGCTAACTAGCTGCCCCGCCAGACGGAAACGTTCTGTTACATCCAATAGATGCGGGCTGGTCATAACATGGACTCTGAGGCCCGCTGCTTCGCCGATGGCCCGCAGGTTGGCGCAGGTGCTGCCTTTACCGTTGGTTCCCGCTACATGAATGGTAGGGGGCAAGGCTCGCTCAGGGTGACCTAGGCGGGCAAGCAGGATTTCCAGCCTGTCCAGAGAAAGGTCGATCAGTTTGGGGTGCAGCTCTTGCAGGCGGCGCACTATCGCCCCCGTCCGCCCGTGGAATTCACTTTGCGGGGCGTTAGTATGCTGGCCTGTTGCCATGATTATAAATCCGGTTTTCTCGAAGGGAGCGGCAGAAAGAAGAGGTCGCCTATCCTGCCCCGCTAGGTGGGTAGGGCAGGATAGGGCAGGCTTAGGATGTGTGGCTGGGTGCTGGCCCGGCATTCGCACTTGTAGCGGCGGCGGGAGACAGCATACCGACCAGACGGCCCAGAAGAGCGGGAAGCTCGTTACGGCTGGCGATGATGTCCACCATGCCGTGATCTTTTAGATATTCGGAACGCTGGAAGCCCTCTGGCAGTTCCTCACGCACGGTATCACGGATGACACGGGGGCCAGCGAAGGCGATCAGTGCATTGGGTTCGGCGATATGGATGTCGCCCAGCATGGCGAAGGAGGCAGAGACGCCGCCCGTGGTCGGGTTGGTGAAGACAACCAGATAGGGCAAGCCTGCGTCCCGCAGCATTTCCACGCCGATGGTCGTGCGGGGCATCTGCATCAGGCTGACAACGCCTTCCTGCATACGGGCACCGCCAGAAGCCGTGAAGATGACGAGGGGAGCCTTCCGGCGGATCGCTTCCTGACAAGCGGCCAAAAAGGCTTCACCCAAGGCACTGCCCATTGTCCCGGCCATGAACTCAAAAGCCATGACAGCCACAACCGTCTCCCTGCCGGAGATCGTGCCGTGGGCAACGAGCAGGGAATCATCAAGGCTGGATTTGGAGCGGGCAGCTTTCAGGCGGTCCGTGTAACGCTTGGAGTCCCGGAAATGCAGCGGGTCTGTCGGTACGGTGGGCAGGTCGATGGTGGTGTATTTTCCATCATCAAAGGTCCACTGCATCCGTTCATGGGCCGAGGCACGCATATGGTGCCCACAATGGGGGCAGACCTTCTTTTTGCGGACGAGCTCCTTAGTAAGCATCATCTGCGAGCAGGATTCACAGTTGGTCCAGAGATTATCTGGCACATCCCTCTGCAGTAGGCTCCGCAATTTGGGACGGACATGTTCGGTCAGCCAGCTCATGGTGTTCTGTTCACTCTCCAGCAGTGGTGCATCATCAGGTGGTCCTATGCCTGCCGGTCCGTCATGGGGAATATGGAGCCTCCAGAGGCGGGGGCACCGTGGCACGGGAACCGGAAGGGTATCACAGGTGGGGGGACTTTATCCGGGCTTGCCTGAAGATGCCAGCTTTCTCTTTTATTGAAGGGCGTAACCCGGTTGGGAGAGCCGGTTTCAGGGCATAAATGGCGGTAAAGGGCTGTCTGTCTTCAAGGGGCGGAGGGCAATGTATGATTTCACATGGCCGATTGTGTCATGCGCTAGTAATTGGTCTGTAACAAAGGCGGAGAGGCTGGGTAGGTCTTTCGTCACGACTTTAAGGATGTAATCAGCATCCCCGCTGACGGCGTGAGCCTCCTGAATCATAGGGGTGCCGTTTATGAGAGCTTGGAAACGTTCGAAGGCTCCAGCAGCATGGCCCTTCATGATGATCTGGACAAAGGCCATGACGCCGAGCCCCATAGCTTGTTGGTCCAGTGTGACACCGTAACCCCGGATGACACCGGCCTTTTCTAATAGGAGTCGGCGGCGGGAACACTGGGACGGTGAGAGACCGACCGTTTCGCCTAGCTCCCGGTTGGTCAGACGCCCGTTGCGGTGCAAGGCGGAAAGGAGCTTCCAGTCAAGATGATCCATGATGTGCGTATCCATGCGTGATCTGTGCGAAGAAAGCGGCATATTAGATCATATTTGCACACAGGCTGCATGCATGTTGCGGTATGCTTGGAAACTGGAAAAAGGATTTCGGGCAATCAGGCAGCCCTGCCTGTACCGGAGCATATCCTCTCCACATATTTTAGGAATTTGTTTATGCGTATGCAGATCGGGACCTATTTGACCCGCCGCCTTGTCGAGGCAGGAATCAGCCATCTTTTCGGTGTTCCGGGGGATTTCAATCTTTCTTTTCTGGAGCAGGTGGAGGCGGATGCGTCCCTGACCTTCGTGGGGAACTGTAACGAGTTGAATGCTGCCTACGCTGCCGATGGCTACGCCCGCACCTCCGGCCTGTGTGGTTTGGTGACGACCTTCGGCGTGGGTGACCTCGGGGCTATCAGCGGCATTGCGGGGGCCTATGCTGAGCGTGTTCCGTTTGTGCACATCACCGGGATTCCTCCTCTGCATGCGGTAGAGGGACGTGCCCTGCTGCATCATACGCTGGGCGATGGCGGATATGGCAACATCGGGCGGTGCATGGCGGAATATACGGTCGCCCAGGCCCGCCTGACGCCGGAAAATGCCGTGGAGGAAATCGACCGTGTCCTCCAGGCTTGCTGGCGGGAGCGGCGGCCTGTTCATCTTCAGCTGCCTTCTGACATCACACATCTGAGCATTGATGTGCCTGATGAACCGTTTGCCTTTGCAAACCTGCAGGGTGATGCCGAACAGGTAGCACTAGCCGCCGAGCATATTGCCACACGGTTGGCCGCTGCTCGTTCGCCGGTGATGATTCTCGATTCTGACGCTGACCGTTTTGGCGTGGCAGGGCAGATTGCTGCGCTGGCAGAACGCTGTGCGATTCCCTGTGTGGCAGCGGCTCCGGCCAAGGCTGTATTGGATGAGACCGCCCCTTATTATCTGGGTGGCTATGTGGGCGGGGCGAGCCGCCCGGACATTAAAGAGCTGGTCAGTCAGTCTGATTGTGTAATCGGGATCGGTCTGCGTTTTACGGAGATCAATACGGGATTCTTTACACATGAGATTCGGCCAGAGGCGTTCATCAACCTTCAGGCCTATGAAGTCAGTCTTGCAGGGCGGTCAATTCCAGCTGCTCCTGTTGGGGCGGTGTTGAAGGCCCTTCTGGGACAGGTGAAGCCGTCTTCTCGTACGTTGCCGTCTCGTCCGGCTGTATCCGCTGCGGCCCTGCCCGGTGAAGCTGGAGACCGGTTGACCCATGCGGCTCTCTGGCCGCGTGTAGCCCATTTTCTGAAAGAAGGGGATGTCGTGGTCGGTGAGGCTGGGACGAGTAATACAGCCCTGTTGGGCACGCCTTTCCCCAAAAACACCCATTATATTGCCCAGCCGATTTGGGGGGCGATCGGGTATACGTTGCCTGCCCTGTTCGGGTCCCAGTGTGGCAGCCCAGAGCGGCGGCATCTGCTCTTCATCGGTGATGGTTCTTTCCAGCTGACAGCGCAGGAGCTGTCTATCATCCTACGGCATGATCAGAAGCCCATCATTTTCTTGCTCAATAACAAGGGTTACACGATCGAACGTCTGATTCTGGGGGAACGGTCCCAGTATAATGATATTGCTAACTGGCGGTATGCGGACTTGCCCCGTGCGTTTGACCGTGACGATAAGGCTCTGTCCCTCGTGGTGGAGACGGTTAGTGAGTTGGAAGAGGCCTTGAAGCAGGCAGAACAGGCTGACCGGGCCGTGTTTATTGAGGTCCTTTTGCCAGAGATGGATGCTCCAGATGCTCTGAAGAAATTCGGCATGGTCGTGGCGGATTATGATTACGGTCCGCAGGGTCCACGCAATGCGAGCACGAAAAAAGGATGAAGAAGTCTATGTTTCAGTCTGTTGAACTGTCTCCGGGGGATCCCATCCTGTCACTGGTGGAGGACTTCAAGCGAGATGACCGGGCACAGAAGGTCAATCTTAGCATCGGCTTGTATTATGATGAAGCAGGCCATGTCCCGCAGCTTGCTTGCATCCGCAGGGCTTATGAGAGGCTGGCTAGTCAGCAGGATAGGCCGGATTTGTACTTGCCGATGGAAGGGCTGGCCTCCTACAGGCTGGCCGTTCAGCATCTGCTTTTTGGCCGTGGTAGCGAGCCGGTGCAGGCCGGTCGTATCGCCACGGTGCAGACTCTCGGTGGGTCCGGGGCGTTGAAAGTCGGTGCGGATTTCTTGCATCGCTATTTCCCGCAGGCTGAATTGTGGGTCAGCAACCCGACATGGGAAAATCATATTTCCATCTTTGAAGGGGCCGGCTTCAAAACTCGCACATACCCTTACTTCGACCCGGCAACGGGTGGTGTAGATTTTGAGGCGATGCTGGCCTGTATCCGCCAGATTCCAGCAGGACATGTCGTTTTACTTCATCCCTGTTGCCACAATCCGACAGGGGCTGACCTGACAGATGAACAGTGGGATATGCTTGTGCCTGTCCTTAAGGAGAGGAAGCTGATTCCGTTTCTGGACCTTGCTTATCAAGGGTTGGGGCGTAGTCTGGAAGAAGATGTTTATGCCGTCCGGGTGATGGTGGCGGCAGGGCTTGAGTTCCTGCTCAGCAATTCTTTTTCCAAGGTATTTTCCCTCTATGGGGACCGTATCGGGGCGCTCTCGGTTGTCTGTCCGGATGAGGGCACAGCAGAACGGGTGCTGAGCCAGCTTAAAGTGACGGTACGGCGGAACTATTCCAGTCCGCCGGTCCGTGGGGCGCAGCTTGTGGATATCGTTCTGGGGGATCAGGCTTTATCAGGTCTCTGGCAGGATGAGGTAGCGGCCATGGGGGCACGTATCCGGGAAATGCGGAAAAAGCTGCATGAGCAGCTTGTCGCTCGCCTGCCGGGTCAGGATTTCCGCTACCTGTTGGAACAGCGGGGCATGTTTAGCATGATGAAGCTCTCTCCTGCTCAGGTAGACCGGCTGCGGGAGGAACATGGAGTTTATGTTCTGCGGAGTGGTCGGGTCTGTATGGCGGGGCTGAATGAACGTAACCTGCCGCCTGTTGTGGAGGCATTAGCTGCTGTTCTGGCTTCAGCATAAGATGAGAGCCGCATGAAGCCCGGGGTGGTTTGTCTGGTGGCCCACCCCGGATTGGTTTTAGGAGGCCGTGGCTGTTTCGGCCTCTACCACGGTACGCAGTCGCCGCAGCCTTAGCGTATTGCTCAGCACAAAGATGCTGGAAAGAGCCATGGCTCCCGCCGCAAAGGAGGGGGATAGCAGGGTGCCGGTAAAGGGATAGAGGACACCCGCAGCAATCGGGATCAGCACGATATTATAGGCGAAAGCCCAGAAGAGATTTTGTCTGATGATGGTCATGCTTGCCCGGGATAGGGCAATGGCATGAGGGACAGCCATTAGGTTTTCACCTGTCAGAATGAGGTCTGCAGCTTCTATGGCGATGTCTGTCCCGTGGCTGATGGCGAGCCCCGTATCCGCTTGAGCTAGAGCGGGTGCATCATTGATGCCATCCCCCACAAAGGCCACAGAGCCGTGAATCTTCTGAAGATTTTGGACAGTCTGACTTTTTTCATGTGGCATCACCTGGGCGATGACATCTTCGATTCCGACTAGATGGGCGATATGGCGGGCCGTAGGTTCGATGTCACCGGTGATCATGACCGTTCGGATATCTTGCGCCCTTAGGGCGGCAATGGCCTTTTTAGCGGAAGAGCGGACAGGGTCAGCAACGCCCATAAGAGCGACGATCTGCCCCCTGTGAGCCATGAAGAGAGGGGATGTGCCTTTCTGGCTCAGACCATCAACGAGTCGGTTGGCCTCGGCATTATAGAGGCCTAGCGTTTTCATGAAGGACTGGCTGCCAAGGTGGATGTCCTGTCCCTCCTCATCTTGGGCCGTAATCCCTAGCCCAGCGATGATGTGGGCATGACTGGTTTTTACAGCAGGTAGCTTGCGTTCTTGTGCTGCTGCGACAATGGCCCGGCTGACAGGGTGGTCAGACTGCTTCTCCACAGAGGCAGCAAGAGCCAGAAGGGTTTTTTCAGCCTGTTCAGGATCGCTGGAGGCTTCCTTATCCAGCAGATAGAATTCCGTTAGTTGCGGTTGGCCGGATGTCAGGGTTCCGGTTTTATCAAAGGCGATCAGCCGTGTGCTTTCCAGCGTTTGAAGTGCTTCTCCTTTGCGGAAAAGGATACCCATTTCCGCTGCTGTGCCTGTGCCGACCATAATGGCCGTTGGTGTGGCGAGGCCCATAGCGCAGGGGCAGGCGGCAATCAGCACGGCAATGGCATTAACGACCGCATAGCCTAGTGCGGGGGATGGCCCCAGAATCAACCAGACGATGAATGTCAGCACGGATAGTAGAATGATTGCCGGGACAAACCATAGCGTTACTTTGTCCACAAGAGATTGGATGGGCAGCTTACCGCCCTGCGCCTGTGCCACCATGTCGATGATGCGGGCAAGCACGGTATCGGCCCCTGTTGCCGTGGCCTGAATGGTTAGGGTTCCTTCCTGATTGATGGTCCCCCCAATGACACTATCTCCCACCTGATGGAACGTGGGCATAGGCTCTCCCGTAAGCAGGGATTCATCCAGATGGCTCTTTCCTTCCAGAATTAGGCCGTCTAGCGGCACCCGTTCGCCGGGCCGGACGAGGAGATGGTCCCCTAGCTGTATCTGGGCGATGGGGACGACATTGCATTGGCCATCCGTCAGAAGATGGGCTTTCTGTGGTTGTAGATGGGTCAGTTTCTCCAGTGCTGCGGATGTACGGCCCTTTGCTCTGGCCTCCATCATACGGCCCAGCAGAACGAGTGTCAGAATACCCAGCACGGTATCAAAATAGAGATGCTGCGTTCCCTCTGGCAGCAGGGCGGGGTAGAAAACTACAAGGCTGGAATATAAGTAAGCGGCTCCTGTCCCCAATGCGACAAGTGAGTTCATGTTCGGTGCCCGGCGGAGCAGAGCCGGGATGCCCGTTTGATAGAATCGCCGCCCCGGCCCTAGTAGGGCAACGCTGGCCAACGCCCATTGCAACAGAGGCTGAATACCAGCCGGAACAAGGCCTAACCCGTGGCCCATCGTCATAAGCATGATGAGCAGCCAGAGTAGAGCTGAGGCTATCAGGTCACGCCATTGGCTTTTTGTGGCCTGTTTGATGCGTTGCTGTCGTTCTTTAGCAGCGTCCTGTAGGTTCTCATTTTCCAATAGTGAGGCTGCAAAACCCATTTCCTTGATGGCACTGATCAGCACCTGATGTGTGGTTGTGCCTGTAATCTGCGCTGTGCCGCTGGCAAGATTGACGTTGGCCTCTCTCACGCCGATGACATCTTGTAGGGTCTTTTCTATCCGTGTGGAGCAGGAAGCGCAGCTCATCCCCTCAATACGTAGTTTGATCGGCGGGGATGGCACGGTGTACCCGGCTTGCTCCACAGCGAGGATGAGGTCCGTGCGGGAGGCCGTGCCCGTGGCCTGTGCCATGCCGGTGGCCAGATTGACGCTGGCTGTCTCGACTCCCGGAACATTGCGGAGGGCTTTTTCCACCCGTGCGGAGCAGGAGGCGCAGCTCATCCCTTCTACAGGGAATGTCTGGGAGGATGATGAAGCAGGCATAAGGAGTTCCCTGTGTCGTGATGGATCGGGCGAATGCGCTGTGGAGCAGAGTGCAGGAAGAAGATAGCATTTGCCGGGCAAGGAAGAAGAAAAAATGTTTTTTTGCCATGGCGTGAGGCCGACATATGCAGAAAAGACGATGCACCCATGAAAGAAATTTGCTGATTGGTAAAATAATCAGTGATATACTTATCAATAGTCAGTATTTTTCTGACGAAAACTTAATATTTAATCTGCCCAACCAGTCATTCAATGTAATGATAGGGTGTGGCCGGTTTAGGGAGGAATGACCATGGCAGACGCTATCAATATTGATGAGCTCAAGTCTAAAGCTGAGGAAGCTATCAACACCGATGAGCTCAAAGCCAAGGCTGAGCAGTACGCTAAACGCGCTCAGGAGACGTTGCAGTCTGTCAGTGAAGAGCTGAAAGAGCCGAAGAGCCGTTGCCAGTGTGTTGGTCATACACTGCTGTGGGGTGGTGTTGTTGTCGCTGCTCTAGCGGGCCTCTGTGCTATCGGTCGCTGGCTGAAGAAGTAAGTCTTTAAGGCGAACTCTACAAAAAGATGCATTGAAAAACCCCCGGTCGAAAGGCCGGGGGTTTTTCTTGTGCCTTGTTTTTTAGTCCCGCACGGCCTTGGCTAAGGAGCGGATTTTCTCCAGTGCTGTGGGGATGCTTCTGTCGGTGGCGTGGCCGTGTTCATCGTAGGTGGCCGCCATCTCCTTGATGATGGCAGAGGCCACCACCGCACCATCGCTGATACGGGAGGCGATGCGGGCTTGTTCCGGCGTGCTGATGCCAAAGCCTGTCACAACGGGGAGGTCCGTTGCGGCTTTGAGACGGGTCATGGCTGCTTTTAGCTGATCTTCTGTAGCACTGCGTGTGCCTGTGATGCCCGTAATGCTCACATAATAGACAAAGCCGCTAGCATCCTTAAGGATTGTCTTTAACCGGTCATCGGGTGTGGTTGGGGCGGTGAGGGTAATTATGTCCAGCCCTGCCGCCTTGGCATAAGGAGCCAGCTCCTCGGATTCCTCAGGCGGTAGGTCCACGACAATGAGTCCATCCACACCGGCGGAGCGGGCATCTTGGCAGAATCGTTCTACACCGTAACGGTCGATCGGGTTGTAATAGCCCATAAGGATGATCGGTGTGTGGTCATTCCCTTTGCGAAATTCACCAATAAGCTCCAGCGTTCCCTTTAGGGTGGCACCGGCCTTTAGGCCACGCCGGGCGGCAAGCTGGATAGTTGGGCCATCGGCGGAGGGGTCGGAGAAGGGCACGCCAACTTCGATGAGATCGGCCCCGGCTTCGGGCATCTGGCGTAGCAGGGCAAGGGAGGTTTCCCGGTCCGGGTCGAAGGCTTCCAGATAAGGCAGCAGGGCACCACGGCCTTCTTTTTTCAGGCGGTCGAAACAGGCTTTAATGCGGCTCATGATGGGTCTCCTTACAGTTTCACGCCCAGATGGGCCGCAACGGTGGGGACATCCTTGTCCCCCCGGCCAGACAGATTAACGATGATGGTCTGATCCTTTGTCATGGTCGGGGCCATCATGATGGCATGGGCCACGGCATGGGCACTTTCCAGTGCTGGAATGATACCTTCCAGTTTCGTGAGGG
The DNA here is from genome assembly GCF_002003665.1 of Bombella intestini. Taxonomy (GTDB): domain Bacteria; phylum Pseudomonadota; class Alphaproteobacteria; order Acetobacterales; family Acetobacteraceae; genus Bombella; species Bombella intestini. The sequence goes on along the minus strand of NZ_JATM01000005.1, from coordinate 62,678 downwards.
TTTGGAAAGCTTCAAGGGCTTGATCATCCGTAGCACTGACGTAGTTCACCCGGCCAATGTCCTTGAGCCATGAATGTTCTGGCCCGATGCCGGGATAATCCAGCCCTGCACTGATGGAATGGGCTTCTGTGATCTGGCCGTGTTCATCCTGAAGCAGATAGGTGCGGTTGCCATGCAGGACGCCGGGCTTGCCACGGGCGATAGAGGCCGCCGTTTTGCCGCTATCTAACCCCAGACCGGCTGCCTCTACGCCGTAAAGGGGAACATCGGCATCATCAAGGAAGGGATGAAAAATCCCCATGGCGTTAGACCCGCCCCCAATGGCGGCGATAACGGCATCTGGCAGGCGACCTGTCTGTTCTTGTATCTGCTCACGGGCCTCTGTCCCGATAACGGACTGGAAGTCCCTCACCATGGCCGGGTAGGGATGTGGCCCCGCTACGGTGCCGACAAGGAAGTAGGTGTTGTCCACGTTGGCCACCCAGTCTCGCATGGCTTCATTCATGGCATCTTTTAGTGTGCCAGCCCCCGCCGTGACGGGATGGACTTTGGCCCCCAGCAGGTGCATGCGGAAGACATTTGGTTTCTGCCGTTCCACATCGGTGGCACCCATGTAGATTTCACAATCCAGTCCGAAGAGGGCGCAGACGGTAGCGGTGGCGACACCGTGTTGTCCTGCTCCGGTTTCGGCGACGATGCGGGTTTTACCCATGCGGCGGGCTAGCAAAATTTGGCCCATCACGTTGTTCAGCTTGTGGGAGCCTGTATGGTTCAGCTCTTCCCGCTTGAGGTAAATCTGCGCCCCGCCGAGTGTTTCACTCAGCCGCTTGGCGTGCCAGAGCGGGCTAGGACGGCCTACATAGTGACGGAGGTAATAATCCAGTTCCTCCTGAAACTGTGGGTCAGTTTTGGCGTGGTTATAGGCCTGTTCCAGCTCCAACATCAGGGGCATGAGGGTCTCGGCAACGAAGCGGCCTCCGTGAATTCCGAAATGCCCCCGTTCATCCGGCCCAGTGCGGAGAGAATTGAGCTGGCTGCTGATGGATGTATCTGTTGGCATGATATGTGTCTTTACGTCTTGAATGAAGGATCAGTCGATGGTTGTGGGTGTTGCTTCCAGCCCCAGAGCCTGCCGGACGAGTGTGTCTTGTTCGGCCTGATGGATGCTGGGTAGACCGGTCGCCGGGGAGGCAGAGGCTTTGCGTCCGGCGTAATGCGGGCGGGCACAGGCGTGCCCAGCCTCGCGCAGGCAGGCCTCGATGCGGCGATCCACAAATTGCCATGCCCCGCCATTTTCTGGCTCTTCTTGGCACCAGATGATTTCTTCTGCCTGCGGGTGGTGGCCCAGCTCTTCGGCAAGAGCGTGATGAGGGAAGGGGTAGAGTTGCTCCAGCCGGATGATGGCGCAGTGTTTCAGCCCGGCTTCGTCCCGTTGTTGGAGGAGGTCGTAATAGACCTTGCCACTGCACAGTACGACCCGCTTTGCCCCACCACCACAAGTGGCATCAGCAATAACGGGTACGAAGCGTGTCTGTGGCCCCATCTCGCTAAGCAGGGACACAGCCTGCTTGTGCCGCAGGAGTGATTTGGGGCTAAAGACGATCAGCGGTTTACGGCAGCGGCGGGCGATCTGCCGCCGGAGCAGATGAAAGAAGCTCGCCGGGCTGGAAGGCATACAAACCCGCATATTGTTCTCAGCACAGAGCTGGAGGAAGCGTTCCGGCCGGGCAGAGGAATGTTCTGGCCCGGCCCCTTCATAGCCGTGGGGCAGGAGCAAGGTCAGGCCGGATGTCCGCAGCCATTTTGTTTCCCCAGCGGCGAGGAACTGGTCAATGATGATCTGTGCCCCATTGGCGAAGTCACCGAACTGCCCTTCCCACAGCACCAGCGCATCCGGATTGCCCAGCGAATAGCCATATTCAAACCCCATCACGCCATATTCGGAGAGGGGGGAGTTCCATACATTCACAGGGGCCTGACGGGGGGCGATATGGGCCAATGGTGTATAATGATGGCCCGTATGCTGGTCTGTCAGCACGGCATGACGCTGGCTGAAAGTACCCCGGCCACAATCTTGCCCGGAGAGGCGGATGGCGTGGCCATCAAGGGCCAATGTGCCGAAGGCGAGAGCCTCTGCCGTGGCCCAGTCCACAGGGCCACCAGCGGCTAACGTGGCCTGCTTGGCCTTGAGCAGCCGTGCCAGACGGGGATGAACAGAGAAATCCGCTGGAATGGCCGTCATGGCTTCGCCAACCTGCTGGAGCCGGGGGAGGGGGACGCCGGTCATGGGTTGGATGCGTTCTGGTGTGTCCAGCAGGCGGGTGGGGTCCTGCGGGCTGTAATCCAGCCAATCGGTCGGGTCGGGCTGGTAGGTGTTGGCGTCTTCAAAAGCTCGGTGCAGTTGGGATTGTACATCATCCCAGAGCGCATCTACTTCGGCAGGGTGGATGTCTGTTTCGGCCAGAATTTTCTTTGCGTAGAGGGTCCGTAATGTCGGATGCTGGCTGATGGTTTGCACCATCGCAGGCTGTGTGAAAGCGGGATCATCCGTCTCATTATGGCCGTGGCGGCGGTAGCTGATGATATCTACTACGATGTCGCTGGCGAAGGTCTTCCGCCATTCATGGGCGAGGGCAGCACAGCGGGCCACGGCTTCCGGGTTGTCGCCATTTACATGCAGGACGGGGGCCTGCACTGTTTTGGCGACATCGGTGTTCCAGATGCCGGAATGAGCGGCGTCCGGGCTGGTGGTGAAACCGACCTGATTATTGATGATGAGATGGACTGTCCCACCTGTACGGTAGCCTTCCAGTTTGGATAGCTGGAGCGTTTCATACACTACGCCCTGCCCAGCAAAGGCGGCATCACCATGCACGAGAATCCCTAGATGCTTCTGGCGTTCCTCGTCCTTATTTTTGTCCTGATCAGCCCGGACACGGCCCAGAACGACCGGGTCTACAGCCTCCAGATGGGAGGGGTTGGGCAGGAGGGAGATGCGGATTTCGTGGCGGCCCTGACGGATGGTTGTCGTGGTGCCGAGATGATATTTCACATCGCCAGATACCCGGATTCCTTCCGGGTAGAAGGCCTTGCCTGCAAATTCGCTGAAGATGGCCGCATAAGGCTTGCGCAGGATGTTGGCCATGACATTCAGCCGCCCCCGATGAGGCATACCGAGCGAGACGGATTGCACGCCATCTCGTGCCGCTTCATTCAGCAGGGCTTGAAGGGCGACAATTAGGCTTTCCCCGCCCTCCAGTCCGAAGCGGCGCATACCGGTGAAGCGTTGCTGGCAAAAGGTCTCGAAGCCCTCCGCATGGGTCAGCAGGCTGAGGATACGCTCCTGCGAAAGGGGGAGGGCCGTTGCTGGTTTTTCCTCCAGCCGGTCGATCCACCATTGCCGCTGCTGGCTGTCCTGAAGATGCATGAACTCGGCCCCAATAGGCCCGCAATAAGTGCGCTTTAGGCGGGCCAGAAGGGCGGGGTCTGTTCGGCTGTCTGGGGTGAGGGCATCAATCTGGCGAGCAGGGCGCAGGCCCAGCGGGTCCAGCTCCGCTTGCAAATGGCCGCAGAGGCGGAAGGCTTCTTTCAGCCGTTCATCCCGAAGGCTCGCTTCTGAAGCTGGGGTGTGAGTGCCTGTTTCAGCCTCCGTGGGGTCGCCCATGGTGGTGAATAGTGCATCATACTCGGGATGGACGGCGGCAGGGTCTTTCAGCCACTGGGCGTATAGCTCACCGAGATAGGCAATATTCTCGCCGTTGATCGCATTCTGATGGTGCGGTGAGCCCGTCATGCTGGCCTCTTTCCTTTTTGCCTCGTTGGGGCCGTATTTTTAACCGATCATGACGTGAAGGCAAAATCTTCCCTCATTATGTCAGTCGACAATACCGGGATGGCTTGCTTGCCCTGCCGGGGGGCGGTAGCGTGGTAGCCGTTATGAGTGCGATTTCTCTCAATTATGAAGCCGTAAGGCAAGCCACGGTCAGTCAGGCGCCATGCCCTCACATTGTAGTGCCGGATTTTCTTGCGGGGCCGCCCCTTGCCCGGGCGGTTTCTCTACTGCCGGAGATACGGGCAGGCGGGTCTTTTCCTCTCGGTGCTTTGAAGCTGCATCCAGAGCTAAAAGTCATGATGGAGGAATTTGCCGGACCGCAGCTAAAAGAGATCGTTTCGGAAAAATTTGGGCTGGATGTCCGCTCTGCTCCTAGCATGGTGACGATGCGGGGCCAGACACGGGCAAAAGATGGGCGGATACATAGGGACAGTGCCTCCAAGCGTGTGACTATCCTGCTTTATCTGAATGATCCGGCAAAGGATTGGGGCCATAAGGGAGGCTGCCTGCGTTTTCTTAATGGGCCGGATGATGTGGAGGACTATGCCAGCGAGATTCCACCTACAGGGGGGACGTTGGTCATTTTCCCGAACGGGCCGGATACATGGCATGGGCACCGCCCTTATGTGGGGCCACGTTATACGGTCCAGCTCAATTACATGGCGCAGGATGTTCGTGCACGCCGTGAGTTGCAACGCCATCGTTTTTCCGCCTTTTTCAAGCGGTTGCCCTTCATCGGGTAGAGACAATCCTTATAATGAGGCCCGGATGGGTTTCTGAATGAAACAGGGCGAGGTTAGACCCCGCCTGAGGGAGAATGAGAGAATGGGTTACAGGGTTGCCGTCGTTGGTGCGACAGGGGCTGTTGGGCGTGAAATTCTGAAGACACTGGCAGAACGTCAGTTCCCAGTGGATGAGATCGTGGCATTGGCGTCTGCCCGGTCTGCTGGCCGCGAGGTGTCCTTCGGGGATAAGAAGGTTCTAAAGGTTCAGAATCTGGAGACGTTCGATTTCACAGGCTGGGATATTGCGCTTTTCTCTCCCGGTGGGGCGGTGTCTGCCAAATATGCGCCCAAGGCTGCGGCAGCAAAGTGTCTGGTCGTGGACAATACCTCGCATTTCCGCATGGAACCGGGCGTGCCGCTCGTGGTGCCGGAGGTTAATGCCGCTGCCCTGAAGAAGGCTCGTAAAGGCATCATCGCTAATCCCAACTGCTCTACAGCCCAGATGATGGTGGCTCTGAAGCCGCTGCATGATCTGTTCCGCATTAAGCGTGTGGTGGTGTCCACCTATCAGGCTGTGTCTGGTGCTGGGAAGTCCGGTATGGATGAGCTGTTCAGCCAGACGAAAGGTAGCTTCGTGAATGATGCGCCGACCGTTGCCCAGTTCACCAAGCAGATTGCCTTTAACCTGATTCCGCATATCGACCGTTTCATGGAAGATGGCTCCACCAAGGAAGAATGGAAGATGGCGGTCGAGACTCGCAAGATTCTGGACCCGGATATCAAGGTGCTGGCCACCTGCGTGCGTGTGCCGGTTTTCATCGGCCATTCCGAGGCTATCAGCATTGAGTGTGAGAAGCCGGTTGATCTGGAGAAAGCCCGTGCCGCTCTGCGTAAGGCACCGGGCGTCATCTTGCGTGATGAGCGGGAAGATGGCGGTTACGTCACGCCGATCGAGTGTGTGGGTGAGGATGACACTTATGTGTCCCGTCTGCGTATCGACCCGACCGTGGAGAACGGTTTGGCTTTCTGGTGCGTGTCGGACAACCTTCGCAAGGGTGCGGCACTGAATGCCGTGCAGATTGCCGAGAGCCTTGATGAACAGCATTTGATCGGCAAGGATTCGCCGCTCTGGCAGCCAGTGGCCCGCCCGGAAGAACCGGCATAAGAGACGTTACGGTTTGTAAAGGTTCCGCCCTCTATACGGAACCTTTACATAAGTTATGCTTGTAAAAGAGTGTAAGTGAAATCCTCTTTCCAAAAGGTGGTGCTGTCTCCATAGTGGAGGAGCTATGTCTTATTTTACTTACACGCCTCCTCGCACGCCTGTTCCCTTAGGGGGGCGGGTTGGTGTTTTGCTCGTTAATCTTGGTACACCAGATGATACGGGCTATTTTTCCGTTCGCCGTTATCTGAAGGAATTCCTTTCAGATCGCCGGGTGATTGAAGCACATCCGCTTATTTGGCAGCCAATCCTCAACACGCTGGTGTTGGCCCGCAGACCTTTTGCCAGTGGGGCAAATTATGCCCGCATTTGGGACAAGGAGGAGAATGCGTCTCCTTTGCGTGTCTTCACCCGTAAACAGGCTGAAGGCTTGGCAGAGCGTTTAGCACCGGATGGAATCCCGGTGGCCTGGGGGATGCGCTATGGCCAGCCCTCCGTAAAGCAGGCTTTAACAGAGCTGATGGATCAGGGGTGTGATCGTATCGTCAGCATTCCGCTCTATCCGCAGTACTCAGCGACAACGACCGCCACAGCCAATGACCAGCTCTTCCGTGCGCTGATGCGCCTGCGGCGGCAGCCTTCGGTGCTGACAGTTCCTTCTTTTCCTGATCACCCACAGTTTATTGAGGCCCTAGCGGCTTCTGTGCGCCGGGTTTATGACACGCTGTCCTTTAAACCGCAGCGTCTTGTAGCGTCCTATCATGGCTTGCCGAAGGAGTTCGTGGAGAAAGGTGATTCCTATCGGGATGAGTGTGTCCGTACGACCAAGGCGCTGGCTACGGCATTGGGTATGAGCGAGGAAGAGGTTCCTCTGACCTTTCAATCCCGTTTTGGCCCGATGGAATGGTTGCAGCCTTATACGGCCCCTTATATTTCGGCTTTGCCGAAACAGGGCATTACAAAGATTGCCGTCATCATGCCGGGTTTCATGGCGGATTGTATTGAAACGTTGGATGAGATTGGTCGTGAAGTTCGGGAAGAGTTTATGGAGGCAGGCGGTGAGGAGTTCGCCTTTGTTCCTTGCTTGAATGACGCACCGGAGGCTGTCACCCTTTTAGAGGCATTATCCCGGCAGGCGATAAAGGGGTTTCAGTTCTGATTAACGTTGGAATCTGGCGTAATAATAAAAAAACCCGGCCAGAGATGGCCGGGTTTTTCATGTAGGCAGGCTCAAGCCTTAGTGAGCTGCTGGAGCATCACTGTTGGGATGTTCAGCATCATACCACTGAGCCTTCTGGTTAAGAGCAGCAGCAGAATGGTTGTTCTGCCACCAGCCGGAGCCAGTCTGCTTGCTGTCGACAGGGTGTTCCTTGTCCCACTGAGCTGCTTTTTCGGCGATGCTCTTGCGGTATTTATGACGCTGATACATGCCAACGGCACAACCGCCAACGGCGCCTATCACGCTATGCTTATTGGCCACATGGCCAGCAACGGCACCAGCAGCACCATACTTCAGGCAACCACCCGGTTCGGCCATGGCTGGAGCAACAGAGCCAGCCAGTACGGCAGCAGCAATGAGAGAGTAAATCTTGCGGGTCATGTTATGATCCTTGCAGAAAAAATATAACCGGTTTCGTTTCCATGGAAGAGAGGGTCGGTCTTCCACTCAACAATGGAAAAAGCACGTCCCCTTATTGCCTATAAAGGAGGGGGGCGTCCATCGCCCTAACGATATGGTGAATAGATGAAAGACAGAACACCCGTGGGGTATAATTTTTACTTTAAGAATATGATCACGTCACTTGTATAGAGGGTCTTACTACGTGAAGGGTCCGCACAGGTTACGTCTACTCTACATAACGCTTAACAGATGAACTTGTCTGGGGAAAATAATGGTCGGAGTGAGAGGATTCGAACCTCCGGCCCCTGCGTCCCGAACACAGTGCTCTACCAGGCTGAGCTACACTCCGACTTTGTGGGGCTATTCCTACCCTTCCTCAGGTAAAGGTGCAAGGGGCAAACGGGCTGTTTTTATAGAAAAATGAAGCCTTCTTTACAGGTTTGCGGCTTTTCATACAGAAAACCCGCCCCTAGGAAGATAGGGGCGGGTTTCTGAAGAGATGGAATGAGCAGGAAAGCTCTTCTTGTTCTCTGATTTTTTAGAGGGCTTTGGCCAGAGCGGGGAGAACTTCGAAGAGATCGCCCACCATGCCATAATCGGCCACTTTGAAGATTGGTGCTTCTGGGTCGATGTTGATGGCCACGATCACACGGCTATCTTTCATCCCGGCGAGATGCTGGATAGCACCGGAAAGGCCGGTAGCGATGTAAAGCTCAGGTGCCACAACTTTGCCGGTCTGCCCAACCTGCATCTCGTTCGGTGCGAAGCCGGAATCGACAGCCGCACGAGATGCCCCGATGGCAGCACCCAGCTTGTCAGCAATTGGTTCCAGCAGGGTGTGGAAGTTGCTGGCATCTTTCAGGCCTTTACCACCAGAAATGACCACGCGGGCCACTTCAAGCTCAGGACGGTCTGACTCGCTCTGCTCCAGCTTTACGAAGCTGCTTTTCCCATCATCTGCGGGAGCATCAAGAACTTCGATTGAGGCACTGCCGCCATCTTCGTTCACAGGGTCGAAGCTGGAGGAACGGATGGTCATGATCTTGACGCTGTCGCTGGACTGTACAGTGGCCAGCGCATTGCCCGCATAGATGGGCCGCACGAAGGTGGCGTCATTCTGAATAGCCACAACATCGGAGATCGGCTGTGCATCGAGCAGACCGGCTAAACGGGGTAGGATGTTCTTGCCGGTGGATGATGTTGCAGACAGGATATGGCTGTAGGAGCTGGCAAGACCAGCCAGTAGAGCAGCAGCGGGTTCGGCCAGAGCGTGCTTTAGGGCAGGCACGTGCAGTACCTTGCGGATGCCGGGCAGTTTGCTGGCTGCCTCTGCACCGGCTTCACCCAGAAGCAGGGCATCGACATCGCCGAAGCGGGAAGCCGCTGCAATGGCGGACCGGGAGGCCTGACGGATTACGCCGTTTTCGGCTTCAATCAGAACAAGTGCGGTCATCAGATCACCTTCGCTTCCGTCTTGAGCTTTTCGACCAGCTCTTCCACTGTTTCGACAATGACACCGGCCTTGCGCTCCGGTGGCTCAGCCACGCTGATGATTTTCAGATGTGGGGTCAGATCCACACCGAGGGAGTCGGCTGCGATCGTCTCCAGTGGCTTTTTGCGGGCCTTCATAATGTTGGGCAGGGACGCATAGCGTGGTTCATTGAGGCGCAGGTCCGCCGTGATGACAGCCGGGAGGGTGAGGGAAACGGTCTCTGTCCCACCATCAACCTCACGGGCGACACTGACCTTACCGTCTGCAATCTCCACCTTGCTGGCGAAGGTTCCCTGCGGCCAACCCAGACGAGCGGCTAGCATCTGGCCGGTGGCATTCATGTCATCATCAATGGCCTGTTTGCCCATGGAGATAAGGCCCGGCTGTTCTTTCTCCACAACAGCCTTGAGAAGGCTGGAGACGACACGGGGTTCGATCTCGGCATCGGTCTGAACGAGGATGGCCCGATCGGCCCCCATGGCCATGGCCGTACGCAGAACATCCTGAGCTACTTGCGGGCCGATGGAAACAGCAATCACTTCGTCCGCCTGACCTTTTTCACGGAGGCGTAGGGCTTCTTCCAGAGCAATTTCGTCGAACGGATTCATGGACATTTTCACGCCCTGCGTTTCGACACCACTACCATCAGCCGCAACACGCGGCTTGATGTTGTAATCAACAACCCGTTTGACGGGGACAAGAACCTTCATGGTCATCCTTCGTTGCTGTCGCAGCTCAACGTAAAACTGTAGTCAGACTATCCGCTTTTCTTTCAAAAGTCACATCCCGGAAGGATAGTTGGGCCCGCTACTGCCTTCTGGCGTACACCAGTTGATGTTCTGTGTAGGGTCTTTGATGTCGCAACTCTTGCAATGCACGCAGTTCTGGGCGTTGATGACCAGTTCTTCTGTCTCGCTGGTTTCATAGACACCTGCAGGGCAGTAGCGGCTCTCCGGTGCGGCAAAGCGGGCAAGGTTGGTGGCCTTCCATGTGGCCATGTCCTGCACTTTCAGATGCACGGGCTGGTCTTCATCATGGCTGAGATTGCTGAGGAAGACGGACTCGGCCCGGTTAAATGTTAGCTTGCCATCAGCTTTGGGGTAGCTGATCTTCGGGGCTTGTTCGGCGGGGAGTAGGGTCTCGTTGTCGGCATGGCGGTGGCGCAGTGTCCACGGGGCTTTTCCACGAAAGATCATGCTGTCGATCCCGCTGTAGAGGGCACCGCCCAGCATACCCCAGTGGGAGAACGCAGGACGGATGTTGCGTGCAGCGTGCAGTTCCTTCCAGAGCCACGAATTTTTGAGGCGTTCCATGTAGGAGGTCGCTTCACTCTGTCCGTTCTGGATGGCTTCTATCACGGCCTCGGCAGCGATAATGCCGGATTTCATGGAAGTGTGGATGCCCTTGATCTTAGGCATGTTGAGGAAGCCAGCGCAGTCACCCGTTAGCACCCCACCGGGGAAGACGGGATGAGGGAGGGACTGCACGCCACCTTCGGAGATGGCCCGTGCCCCGTAAATGATACGCCGTCCGCCTTCAAAATGTTTCCGGAAAGCTGGATGCTGCTTGGTGCGCTGCATTTCCTCAAAAGGGGATAGCCACGGATTGCGGTAATCCAGAGCGGTGATGAAGCCGTATGAAACGAGATTCTTGCCGAAATGATACAGGAAGGCTCCGCCATAGGTATGGGTATCCAATGGCCAGCCGAAACTATGCTGCACGAAACCGGGACGGTGCTTTTCCGCCGGGATTTCCCAGACCTCCTTGATGCCGAGGCCGAAGGTCTGTGGGTCGGCCTCCTTGCGGAGGTCATAAGCTGCCATAGCTTTCTTGCTGAGGGAGCCTCGTGCGCCTTCGGCAAGAATGGTTTGTTGGGCCCGTAGGATCATACCCGGCATATAGTCCGGCTTTTCTTCCCCGTTGCGGCCAACACCCATGTCACCCGTGATGACACCGCAGACTTTGCCATCCTCAATAAAGAGATCAGCCCCGGCAAAACCGGGGTAGATTTCCACGCCCAGAGCTTCGGCCTGTTCGCCTAGCCAGCGGCAGAAGGCTCCGAGGGAAATGACATAATTGCCCCGGTTGTCCATCTGCGGCATGAGCAGGTGCAGAGCGGGAACGGGGAGAGCGGATTTTTCGGTCAGGAAGAGCAATTTTTCATCGCTGACGGGTGTATCCAGCGGTGCCCCCCGTTCTTTCCAGTCTGGAAAGAGTTCGGCCAGTGTTGTGGGCTCTAACACGGCACCGGAGACGATATGGGCACCGACCTCGCTGCCTTTTTCCAGCAGGCAGACGGAGAGTTCCGGGTTTTCCTGGCGCAGCCGGATGGCAGCGGTCAGGCCCGCAGGACCCCCACCCACGATGACGACATCAAAGGCCATTTCTTCCCGTTCGATGGCGGAATTATCGCTCTGTGGCTGTGTCATGGGGTACTCTCCTGCGGGTTGTCTGAAACATGAAGGGGTGTACGGGGGTGAGGTATCTCACCCTTTCCGTGTGAAGGTCCAGTAAAAAGGCTGCCGCCCTTCACGGAAGGCCTTGGCCTCGTAACGGGTGGGGGACCAGCCTTCTGGTCGCTCCAGTGCGGGGGCTGGGGCCTCGAAGAGGTCCTGCTGGCCCATCACTTCTGTTACCCATTCTTGATAGACGGGATGGTCGCTGGCGACACGCCAATGGGCACCGGGTTTGAGGAGTCGAGCCATTTGCCGGATATTTTCGGGGTGGATGAAACGCCGCTTGGCATGGCGGGCTTTTGGCCATGGGTCCGGAAACATAAGATAGGCCCGGTCTAAGCAGCTATCAGGCAGGCCTTTTAGCAACTGGCGGCCGTCTTCTGCCCAGAGGCGCAGATTGTCCGGCCCTAGGGCGGTGGCTTCTTCACCTTCTGGAATGATGCGGGAGAGGAGGGAGCAGACGCCGTTGTCGAACACTTCAGCGGCGATATAGCCGGTATCGGGGTTCCGGGCGGCTTGATCGAATGCATGTTCGCCACCGCCGAAGCCGATTTCCAGAAATAGTTTGGAAACGGGTTTACCAAAGCCTTTCAGTGGCTCGGCGATATTCCGGAAGTGCACACGGGGCAAGGCTTCATCTAGAAGACGCTGCTGGCGGGGGCGAAGAGGATGGCCACGCTGGCGGCCATAGAGACGTTCGGGTTGGGGTTTGATGTCGTCAGGCAATGGTCGATACACAGTCTGAAAATGGCAAAAAGCCCCGCCCTTGGCGCATGATCATGCGGGCAGGGAAGGGGCTTACAGGTGGAAGGGGGTAGGAAAAACCCCCTCCACGGAGAAAGACTTAGCGGTTGAGCGCACTCTTAAGCTGCTCGGCTAGGTCGGTGTTCTCCCATGTGAAGTTGTCCAGAGCCGGGTCCGGAATACGGCCAAAATGCCCGTAAGCGGACGTCTTGGTGTAGATCGGGCGGTTTAGGCGCAGGCGCTCACGGATGCCACGAGGGGAGAGATCGACCATCTCGTTCAGCAGGGAACCGAGGCGGACTTCATCCACATCTTTGCCGGAGCCATCCAGATCGACATAGACGGATAGCGGGCGGGACACGCCGATGGCGTAGCTGAGCTGGATGGTGCAGCGATCTGCCAGACCAGCAGCTACCACGTTCTTGGCGAGGTAGCGTGCGGCATAAGCGGCGGAACGATCCACTTTGGTTGGGTCTTTACCGGAGAAAGCACCACCACCATGAGGAGCAGCACCACCGTAAGTGTCCACGATGATCTTACGACCTGTCAGACCGGCGTCACCATCCGGCCCGCCGATGACGAAGTTGCCAGTCGGGTTGACGTAGAATTCATGCTCTGGGCACATCCAGCCCTCTGGCAGGACCTCACGCACGGTCTCACGCACCATCTCACGGATGGTATTCTGCCGCATACCTTCGGCATGCTGGGTGGAGACAACGATGGAGGTTGCCCCAATCGGCTTGCCATCCACATAGCGCAGTGTGACCTGGCTCTTAGCATCCGGCAGCAGCCCAACGCCACGGGCATCGCCCTGCTTACGGTAGTCACGGATGCGCTCCAGAATGCTCTGAGCGTAGAAGAGGGGGGCGGGCATTAGCTCTTCGGTTTCACGTGTAGCGAAACCAAACATGATACCCTGGTCGCCTGCGCCTTCATCCTTATCGCCTGCACTGTCCACACCGACAGCGATATCGGCAGACTGGGCATGGAGGAAGGAGGTGATTTCAGCCTTCTTCCAGGAGAAGCCTTCCTGGTCGTAGCCAATGTCCTTGATGGCCTGACGGGCACGGTCAATCAGGGTGTTTTCCACGGCCTTGGGGCCACGGACCTCACCAGCAAGAATGACCCGATTGGTGGTAACCAGCGTTTCACAGGCTACACGGGCTTCTGGGTCGGCTTCAAGATAGGCGTCCAGGACGGTATCGGAGATACGGTCTGCCACCTTGTCAGGATGACCTTCGGAAACGGATTCAGACGTAAAGAGAAAATCGCCGTGATTGCGCACTCAGGGACCTCGCAGGGAATGAGTGGTGAAAAGAGGCTGCCCCTGCCCCCCGAAAGGCACAAGTGACAGGAATTAAGAGTCTTACCGCTTGGCTGAAAATACCCTCGAGGTCAAGAGCAGGCTACCAGATGGCTGGGTTGGGTCGGGGCAGTGAATGGCTGAAAACATCCAGAGTTAGCATTGTTTGTAATGTGTTGTATGGGGGAAGGCTACGGATATGGAGGGTGTGTTTTTAGATGGCTGAATGTATGGGAGGGCAGGGGAGCCTTTTTCAGGAAGAGACGGATTTTCTGAAAAGCCAGCTGATCACGTATTTGGGCAATAAGAGGGCACTTCTTGGGTTTATCGAGACAGCCATTGTCGATGTGAAAGCGAGATTGGGGAAGGAGCGTATTGATTTCCTAGACCTATTTTCAGGCACGGGTGTTGTGGCCCGTATGGCTAGGCGCCACGCTCGATCTATCCATTGCAATGACCTTGAAGACTATAGTTTTGTGACGAATAGTTGTTATCAGACTAATAGGGCTGATATTGATTTTCGTGAATTGAACCATGAGATAAAGCGAGTCAGAGCGGCTATTGAGGAGTCTTTTTCTCCGGGGTTCATTGCCGCTTTATATGCTCCCCAGGATGATGATAATATCAAATATGGGGAACGGGTTTTTTATACGAGACGGAACGCCATATTTCTGGATAGTTTCTGTAGAGTGCTTACCCAGACACCTGACCATCTAAGACCTTATGTCCTTGCTCCTGTTATTGCTCAGGCCTCGGTGCATACAAATACGTCCGGGGTTTTCAAAGGGTTTTATAAGAATCGGGCTGGGGTTGGACAGTTTGGCGGCAATTCACGCAATGCCCTTTCTCGGATTATGCGTAATATCGAAGTGGTTGAACCTGTTCTGAGTAATTTTAACTGTGAGTCTTTTGTTTATAAATCAGATGCAAATGACATCGTGAACGGGCTGGAAAAGGTGGATATTGCCTATTTTGATCCCCCTTATAATCAGCACCCTTACGGGTCGAACTATTTCATGCTGAATCTTCTCTGTGACTATAAAGAACCACACGATATCAGTAGAGTTTCCGGCATCCCCAAATCATGGAACCGTTCTTCCTATAACAAGGAACGTTATGCAGAAAAGAGCCTGTTTGATGCCATTGAAAAGGTGAAGGCTGATTTTGTGCTTATTTCCTACAATTCGGAAGGATTCATAAAACAGGATCGTTTCATGTCGGAGCTGTCTTCACTGGGTGAAGTGAGTGTCATGGACAGGCAGTATAATACATTCCGCGGTTGTCGTAATCTGTCTGATAGAGAGATATATGTAACAGAGAATTTGTATCTGGTTGATAAAAGGTAAGATATGTCAAAAAAGAATGAGCTTCGGGTTCAGCATTTGGGAACAATACTTAATGCTAGGTCGAAGATACAGGAAAAGTCTCTCATGACGGCTGTTCTCGATGTGGTTGAGAGATTAGGTGAGCAGTTTCCTTTTATTGAGCTTGATCATGTTTCTGAATGGAAACTGAAATACATCATAGAAAATCTCATCTCCATATTTCCTGGTGTAGATTTTAGTTGCTACTTTGATACGTCATCAATGCGGCCTGATGGAGGGATTTTATCGTTAAAATCGAACGATGGCGGCCTGTATCCGATTTTGATCTCGGAGAAGAAAAATCAGGGGACGAACGATCTTCGTCTTGCTGAGGGAAAGGCCAGACAGGCTAAAGGAAATGCTATTGAACGACTGGGCAAGAATGTCATTGGGTTCAGAACGGCCATGAAGATGGAGGCAATTTTTCCATTTGTCTGTTTTGGTGATGGCTGCGACTTTGACGAGCGGTCCAGTATTTTGGATCGGGTCGTCACGATTGCTCAGTTTGGTCAGTTAAATCATGAACATTTATATGATCAGGGCGCACGAGGAGAGTTTGATAGAGGGACTTTCTACTTCAGGGTTGAGGAATGGAGTGAAAGTGAAATGGCAGAGCGTATGTACAGCATCGCCGAGAAGAGCATCTATTATTACTTCTCCCGCTATGGAAAAGAGAGATTCCATTTAAGAGAGCACTAACCAATCGTATTTTACGGAATGACAGGCGAGAGCATTATACTGGGTGCTCTCGCCTGCTGTAAGGTAGATCAGGGTGTGTTCAGCACATCCTGCATGCCATAAAGACCGGCTGTGCGGCGGGCATCGGCCAGCCAGAGAGCAGCCTTCAGGGCACCACGGGCAAAGACCCGGCGATCTAGTGCTCGGTGAGAGAGAGAGATTTCTTCATCAGCCGCAAAGAAGCGCAGATCATGTTCGCCCACGACTTGCCCCCCACGCAGGGAGGCAAAACCGATGGCCCCGTCAGGTCTCTTCCCGTTTTGGTCTAGCCGTTTGACGGCTTCGAACTCGTCGTCCCGCCCAGCGGCAACGGCCCGTCCAATAGCTAGAGCGGTGCCAGAAGGAGCATCTAGCTTCTGGCGGTGATGGACCTCCAGAATTTCGGCGTCGTAATCTGGCAGGGCGGCACCAAGCTGACGAGCCAGAGAGAGCAGCATCGTCAGGGCTGGGGAGAAATTAGCCGCCTGTAGTACGGCGACTTGTGCGGCAGCGTCCTGCACGGCCTGCTGGGCGGTGCTGTCCAGCCCTGTTGTCCCCAATACCCATGCGCACCCTGCTTTTGCGAAGGCTTTGGCGTGGGCAGGAACAAGGCTGGCATGGCTGACATCAATGATGACATCACATGTGCCCGCTAGCTCGGCCGCATCTGTAACGATGTTACGGGCCGGGTCTGCTGTGCGGGATAGCCCCCCGACCAGAAGAGGTCCGGCTTCCTCGGCGCAGAGATGGCCGAGACGGCCCGTGATGCCCGCAATGCCGATACGAGGAGAGGTGCTGCTCATCTCTGGTGTCCTTTACCGATCGAGGAATTTTTTAACATGGGCAAAGAAGCCATTATGCTCCGGGCTGCCCTTGCTGTGGTCGCCACTTTCCGCCTCGAACTCCTTCAGCAATTCCCGCTGGCGTTTGGTCAGATGGCTGGGTGTTTCCACGGTAATGCGGATGTACATATCTCCCCGTGCCTTGGAGTGCAGGACGGAGAATCCTTTGCCACGCAGACGGAAATTGTCGCCTGTCTGTGTTCCAGCAGGAATCTTGACGGTTGTCCGACCACCATCAATCAGCGGCACTTCAATTTCATCACCCAGAGCGGCTTGTGTCATGCGTAGGGGCACACGGCAGTGGATGTTGGCACCATCACGCTCAAAGAGGCTGTGACTGTCCACAGTGACCAGCACATATAGGTCACCCGGCTGGACGCCCTCACCACCGGCTTCGCCTTTGCCTGCGACACGAATACGTGTGCCATCTTCGATACCAGCCGGAACGTCAATCTTGATGGTTTCTCTAGCGGCCTCAGTACCGCTGCCGTGGCAGCTGCGGCATGGGTTGCTGACGGTCTGACCCGCACCGTTACAGGTTGGGCAAGGGCGTTCCACCACGAAGAAGCCCTGCTGGACTCGTACAGCCCCTTGGCCATGGCAGGTCTGGCACGTTTGCTTGCTGGCATTGGGGTCGGCAGAGCCAGAGCCTTGACAGCTTGAGCAAGCCTTGCGGGTGGCGATTTCGACTTCTTTGCTGACACCGGAGAACGCTTCTGTCAGGCTGATGTCGATCTGGACTTGCACGTCCTCGGCTTGACGCTGCTGGCGGCCACGGCGTCCACCCATATTGAACATCTGTTCGAAAATGTCGCCAAGCCCACCAGCATCGAACCCGCCAAAGCCGCCACCGAAGCCACCAGCGCCGCCACCGCCGCCCATGCCATTTTGAAAGGCATCATGGCCGAAGCGGTCGTAAGCGGCCCGTTTTTGGTCGTCTTTCAGTACTTCGTAGGCGGCATTAATTTCCTTGAACTTTAGTTCAGCTTCTTCGTCCCCCGGGTTGCGGTCGGGGTGATAGCGCATAGCCAGTTTGCGGTAGGCTTTCTTAATTTCTTCACCGCTGGCAGAACGTGAGACACTCAGTGTCTCGTAATAATCCATCTGTGTAGCCATAATGATCCTCAGTCACGCAGGAGAGCGGACACCCGGACAAGGCGTGCGGGGTGTGACCTGCCAGTAGGCAGATGTAGGGCCCTCAATGTAAAAAGGGCGCCAGTATCCCCAGAGGAGGGGGAAACAGGCGCCAATCGCAAGAAAAAGAGCCCGGCGTAGAGATGCCGGACTCCATTCCTTCTAGCGATTATTTCTTCTTCTTGTCGTCAACCTCTTCAAACTCGGCGTCGACAACATCTTCGTCAGCTTTGCCACCGGCCTGATGCTCTTCACCAGCAGCAGCACCACCCTGATGGACAGCCTGACCAACCTTCATGGCAACCTGTGTCAGATGCTCGCTGGCACTCTTGATGGCTTCGGCATCCTCACCACCCAGAGCCTCACGGGCCTTCTTGATGGCCTCCTCGGCTTCGGTCTTATCAGCAGCCGGAACCTTGTCACCATTCTCGGAGAGGGTCTTCTCCGTCTGATGGATCATGGCTTCGGTGTTGTTGCGCAGGTCCACCAGTTCGCGACGGGTTTTATCGGCAGAAGCGTTTTCTTCAGCTTCCTTGACCATGCGATCAATGTCCGCATCGGAGAGACCGCCATCGCTCTTGATGGAGATGTTCTGCTCCTTGCCGGTAGCCTTGTCCTTGGCGGAGACGTTCACGATACCGTTGGCGTCGATGTCGAAGGTCACTTCAATCTGCGGCACGCCACGGGGAGCCGGAGCAATACCTGTCAGGTCGAAGTTGCCGAGCAGCTTGTTGTCCGCAGCCATCTCACGCTCACCCTGGAAGACCTTGATGGTCACGGCAGGCTGGTTGTCTTCAGCTGTGGAGAAGGTCTGGCTCTTCTTGGTCGGGATCGTTGTGTTACGGTCGATTAGACGTGTGAAGACACCACCCAGCGTCTCGATGCCGAGGGAAAGCGGGGTCACGTCCAGCAGCAGCACGTCCTTCACGTCACCCTGAAGCACACCACCCTGCACGGCAGCACCGATGGCGACCACTTCGTCCGGGTTCACGTTGCGAGCGGGTTCTTTACCGAAGAACTCCTTCACGCTTTCCACGACCTTCGGCATACGGGTCTGACCACCAACAAGGATGACTTCCTTGATGTCGGCTGGTGTCAGCTCAGCATCCTTCAGGGCCTTGCGGCAGGGCTCCAGAGACCGCTTGATGAGGTCTTCCACGAGGCTTTCCAGCTTCGCACGGGTCACCTTGACGACCAGATGCTTCGGACCGGAGGCATCAGCCGTGATGAAGGGCAGGTTGACTTCTGTTTCCTTAGCGGAGGACAGCTCGATCTTGGCCTTCTCAGCGGCTTCCTTCAGACGCTGGAGAGCCATCTTGTCCGTGCGCAGGTCCAGACCCTGTTCACGCTTGAACTCGTCAGCCAGATAGTCGATCAGCTTGTTGTCGAAGTCCTCACCACCGAGGAAGGTGTCGCCGTTGGTGGACTTCACTTCGATCACGCCATCGGAGATCTCGAGGATGGAGATGTCGAACGTACCACCACCAAGGTCATACACGGCCACGTTGCCGGAATCACCTTTCTCCAGCCCGTAGGCGAGTGCAGCGGCGGTCGGCTCATTGATGATGCGCTTAACGTCCAGACCAGCAATACGGCCAGCATCGCGGGTGGCCTGACGCTGTGCGTCGTTGAAGTAAGCCGGAACGGTGATGACGGCCTCGGTCACCTTCTCGCCCAGATAGGCTTCTGCCGTTTCTTTCATCTTGCCCAGCACGAAGGCAGAGATCTGGGACGGAGCGTAGTTCTCGTCACGAGCACGCACCCAAGCATCGCCGTTGTCACCCTTTACGATTTCGTAAGGAACGGTCTTCTGGTCCTTAGCGACGGTCGGGTCGTCATAACGACGGCCGATCAGACGCTTGACGGCATAGAGCGTGTTGGCGGGGTTGGTGACGGCCTGACGCTTAGCAGCCTGACCGACCAGACG
This sequence comes from Bombella intestini, assembly GCF_002003665.1. GTDB lineage: Bacteria > Pseudomonadota > Alphaproteobacteria > Acetobacterales > Acetobacteraceae > Bombella > Bombella intestini. The sequence goes on along the minus strand of NZ_JATM01000005.1, from coordinate 43,359 downwards.
CTCACCGCTTTCTGTAAAGGCGACAACGGACGGCGTGGTGCGGGCACCTTCGCTGTTCTCGATGACCTTGTTTTCGTTACCTTCGCGGACTGCAACGCAGGAGTTGGTTGTCCCGAGGTCAATACCAATAATCTTACCCATGGATATCTGTCCCTTTTCAGCGGTTTCTCACGACCCCCTCAAGGCATCGTAGGGAAACCCTATGTGTGACGTTATCATGTTTGGGGAGCAGGGTATGCTGTGCCCCTTGTTCCCCGATTTGGGGAGAGGAACTTACGGTTTCAAGGGAATAGGGGGAAAAGATTTACTAATTTTTGCCAGTACCATAGAGGAGTTTATTTTTGGTCAGGACCTCCTTTTTGAGGTAAGGTCTTTCCGTCATTTCGCAACCGGCTTTTTTCGTGGGAGCCCGTCTTCTGTCCTGTCTTTTTTCCCTGTTCCGCCAGGCGGGCTTTCCGCTCTCCCTGTTTTCCGAGCTAGGGCGGAGGCAGGGCCTGTTCCGGCTTCCAGCTCTTGCTTTATTGTCTGGTAGTTTTCTGCTGCTGGGAGGGTGCCAGCCCATAGGGCCGGAGCATCTCCAGAACGACCAGCTCGCCTACTCTCGGGCGTTGGGGGAAGTGCAGAAGCGTGAGATGCTGCTAAATATTGTACGTCTGCGCTATGGTGAGCCACCGGCCTTTCTGGACACGACGCAGGTCATTGCGGGTTATAATGTCTCCCGTAGTTTTTCGGGGGGGTATTATGGCTATCCAGCGTCTGCCGTAAGCAATTATCTGTTTGGTAGCGGTACAGTGTCGCAGGCGGAGAACCCGACCATCACTTACCAGCCGATGACGGGCGAGCAGTATGCAGAAAATGTAGTGCGCCCCATCTCTCCCACAGCCATTATGCCGCTCAGCTTGGGCGGCATGGCCATTGATACCCTGTTGCGGCTGACAGCTCAGTCCATTGATGGCCTTTCTAATGTGCGGGGGGTAGGGCCTTTTGGGGGCGGGTCTGTACGCTTCTACCTTTTGCTGCATGACCTCCGCCAGCTCCAGCTTGCCGGGGCGATGACGGTTCGTATTTCTACGGACGATCCATCCGCTTCAGGCAGAGGGGGCAAATCGGGCAGCGGTAGTAATGGTCAGGGCAGTGGCAATGCCGGGGGCGGTGCGAATGGCAACGGTTCTGGAGGGGCCTCCGGTGAACATATCTATCTTGTGTTGACGACAACGGCAGATAGTAATCTTCAGGCCATTCAAGGGGAGGTGCGCCGCCTCCTGCATCTGGACCCCAATGCGACAGAGGCAGAGATTGTTTATGGGCCTTACCCTAAGAAACAGGGGCAGGTTGCTATTCTCACTCGTTCCATGTTGGCGATGTTGACTCAGCTTTCCTATGAAATGGATGTACCGGAGAGGGATGTCCGTTCTGGTCGGACACTGCCAACCATTGGGCAGGTCGGTATCGAGAGCCGACCAGAGGTAGCCATTCATTCTGGGGCGAGTGCGCCAGATGGTAGTTATGTTTCTGTCTTCTACAAGAAATGCTGGTACTGGATTTCCGATACGGACTTCCGCAGCAAGGAAGCTTTTACCATGGTTCAGGTACTGAGTAATCTTGCGGCAACCAGCCATAGTGGCGGGGCCGTTGTGACAATCCCGGCAGGATGACCGAGCGCTGGATTATGGTGTGGATATAGCGGAATAATGGCGATGAAGCAGAAACCGGTGATCCTCCAGATTCTGCCAGCACTGGGTATTGGCGGGCTGGAGCGTGGGGCGATCGACATGGCCGAGGCCATTCATCAGGCCGGCGGGCGGGCCTTGGTGGCGGCGGAGAGTGGCGCTTTGGTATCCCGCCTGCGTTATGTCGGTGGCGAGCATGTGGAGCTAGAATTCCGTAAGAAAGTATCGCCTTGGTATTTTTTTAGCCGCGTGAAAGCTTTGCAGCGGTTGATCCGGCAGGAAGGTGTCAGCCTTGTTCATGCGCGGTCCCGCTACCCAGCCCTTGTGGCCTTTGTAGCGTGCCGCCGGGAAAAGGTGCCGTTGGTGACGACATGGCACGGGGACCATAAGACGAATTTCTGGCTCAAGAAGCTCTATAATTCCGGGTTGGTGCGGGGGCAACGTGTTATCGCTGTTTCTGAGCATATCGGGGAGCGGCTGCGGCAGGAATATCGGGTCGGGGAAGACCGGCTGCGTATCATCCCTCGTGGGAGCGATCCGGAGGTGTTTTCTCCCGAGGCTGTAAGGGGCCTCCAGATGCAAACCCTGTTGGAACGGTGGCGGATCGGCGAGGAAAGTCGCATCATTCTTATGCCCGGCCGTATGACCCGTTGGAAAGGGCAGGAATGTCTGATTGAGGCTTTGGGCTATTTGGCCGTCCACCATCCGGATTTGGACTGGGTCTGTGTTATGGTTGGGCCGGGAGAGGGTAATAGTTATACCCAGATGCTGCATAGGATGGCCGAGGAGCGTGGCATTGCGAATCGTCTGCGTTTTGCTGGGGTCTGCAAGGATATGGCAGCTGCCTATAGGCTGGCCCATGTCGTGACGGTCCCCTCCCTGCGTCCCGAGCCGTTCGGGCGGGTACCGGTGGAGGCCCAGATGATGGGCTGTTGGGTGATTGGGTCAGCTCGTGGCGGGTTGAAGGAAACTATACAGCATGGTGAAAGCGGGACGCTTGTTCCAGCGGGTGATTGCAGGGCCTTGGCTGGTGCCTTGAGGGAAGTGCTGGACGTGCCACCGGAACTTATGGCAGAGCGGCAAGACGAGATACGTGCCCATGCCCTTGCCCGTTATACCAAGCAGCACATGCAGCGGGCGACATTGGGTGTTTATGATGAACTGCTTTCCACCGGATTGCGGGATATGTTTGTGCGCTTTCATGAGGAAAGGGATGCAGGCTCATGAAGTCTGAACAGGAGCGGAAAACCGGCGAAACCCCCATGACGGCACGGCAGGAACGTCAGCTGCGGGAGGCGCAGGCCTTACGGGCTAATCTTCTGCGGCGCAAACAGCAGCAGCGCAGCCGCCCAGCAGGGAATGATCGCACAATGGCATCTGCCGCCAGTCAAGAGGATCGCTGAGTGACCAGACCACGTCTGCCTCTGCCATCGCGGCAGGAAATCGCCCTCGGCATCATCACGGTGTTGTGGGGGGGAACTTATTACATCATCCAGATGGCGCTGAAGACCAGTGGCCCTCTGTTTTTCATCGGGGTTCGTTTCCTCATCGCTGCCCTGTTTGTGGTCTGCTTTGTCGGGCGCAAGCGCATTATGCAGGGGATTCCCCGTGCGGAAATATGGCGTGGCGGGCTGATCGGCGTTGTGCTGGCTTTCGGCTATATCTGCCAGACAATCGGGTTGATGACGATTACCAGCAGCCGTTCCGCTTTTTTGACGGCCCTTTATGTCCCGTTGGTTCCGCTGCTTCAGTGGATCATCCTGCGTAAGGCACCCAGTAAGAGCGGGATTGCTGGTATTTTTCTTGCCTTTGTTGGGCTAGTTCTTCTGGCTGAACCGTGGAAGAGCGGCTTAACCATGAGTACAGGGGATGGCCTCACTCTGCTGGGCACGTTCTCTTATGCGTTCGAGATTATATGCGTTGGGCTGTTCGCTCTCCAGACGGATAGTCGCCGTATGGCGTTTGTGCAGCTTGTGGCCGGTGGTCTTTTTGCTTTTTGCGCCATGCCGGTTATGGGCGAGCATATCCCGCCGTTTAGTTGGGGCTGGCTGAGCTGTGCGCTGGTGATGGGTGTGGTAAGTGCCGCTACTCAGCTGGTGCTCAACTGGGCGCAGAAGACGGTTTCCCCTACTAAGGCGACCATTATTTATTCCAGTGAACCTATCTGGGGTGGACTTGTTGGCTGGTGTACGGGTGATGTTCTAACAACATGCACACTGGTTGGGGCTGGCTTTATCGTGGCTGGCGTGCTGGCTAGTGAGGTAAAGCCCCGTTGGCCTCGTTTCCGTCGTACTCTGCGTGGTGGTGCTGTGCGTGAGACGCCTTTGGAACGGAAGCGTCGCCGCCGGCCCAGCATGTCTGATTTGGTTATTCGTGGCTCATCGGAGGACTGATCATGGCCCAGCCTGCACCCTGCTTTGCTCTGTCGCAGACAGATGGTATGACAGGGCAGGCCCAGTGATACGACCTGCCCTTTGGGGCGGGCTTGTTTCTGGCGGGTTTTTTATCGGTTCAGAGAGACCATCATCCATAAGGGAGAGCGGCTATGTCGATCATGCCTGACCACTGGATACGCCATATGGCGCAGGAACACGGCATGATAGAGCCGTTTGTCGAGGCACAGAAGCGTGAGAAGGTTATTTCTTACGGGCTTTCTTCTTATGGGTATGATGCCCGTGTCGCTGATGAGTTCCACATTTTCACGGATGTGGACAGCGCTGTGGTGGACCCCAAGAATTTCTCCGCCGACAGTTTTGTGACCCGTCGTGGGGATATTATCATCCCGCCCAACAGTTTTGCGCTGGCTCATACGGTAGAATATTTCCGTATTCCCCGTGATACGCTGGTCGTGTGCCTTGGTAAATCCACCTACGCCCGCTGCGGCATCATCGTTAATGTCACGCCGCTGGAACCAGAATGGGAGGGGCAGGTGACAATTGAGATCAGCAATACCACCCCTCTGCCAGCGCGTATCTACGCTAATGAGGGAATCTGCCAGTTCCTGTTTTTCCAAGGGGCTAGCCCTTGCGAGGTTAGCTATGCTGATCGTGCCGGGAAATATATGCGTCAGTCCGGTGTGACACCGCCACGGCTCTAAATTTCAGAAAATCAGAAAGTTCCATCCGGTCTGGGATGGCGGGATGAGGATGGAGAGAAGCAGATGGATTATTTCCTGATCGAAGGTGGTCGCCGTCTCGAGGGGCGTATTTCTGTTGGTGGGGCCAAGAATTCGGGGCTGAAACTGATGGTCGCCGCCCTGCTTTCCGAAGGGCCGCTTATTCTCTCCAATGTTCCTGATATTGCCGATATCCGTACCATGCGGACCCTGCTTGGACAGCTGGGTTATGACGTGAAGGAGCTGTATGGCCCCCAACGGCTTAGCCTTGGCGGGACCATCAGTTCTATAGAAGCCCCCTATGACATTGTGTCGCGCATGAGGGCGTCTATTCTGGTTCTAGGGCCATTGTTGGCTCGTGTGGGGGAAGCTCGTGTTTCTCTGCCGGGTGGCTGCGCTATCGGGACTCGCCCAGTGGACCTACACCTCAAAGGGCTGGAGGCCCTGGGGGCCGAGATCACGTTGGAAGCCGGCTATATCAATGCTCGTGCTCTTAATGGCCTGAAGGGGGGGCGGGTTGTGCTGCCATTCCCTAGTGTTGGAGCTACCGAGAATGTCCTCATGGCTGCAACACTGGCCCACGGCACGACAGAGATTGTCAACGCCGCTCGGGAGCCGGAGATTCTGGACCTTGCCAACTGCCTCAATGCCATGGGGGCACGGATTCGTGGTGCTCATTCCGGCACTATTACGGTGGAAGGTGTCGATCAGCTGCACGGTGCGACTTATTCCGTCATGCCGGATCGGATCGAATGTGGCACATATGCCTGTGCTGTGGGCATGGCTGGCGGAAATGTCCTGCTTGAAGGTGGACGGATGGCCGATCAGGAGGCTGTCATCTATGCTCTACGGCAGGCAGGCGTAGAGGTTGAGGAGGAGACTGACGGTCTGCGTGTTCGGAGTGATGGAAAGCTGCGTGGGATTGACCTGACGACAGAACCTTATCCGGGCTTCCCGACAGATATGCAGGCGCAGTTCATGGCTATGCTTTCCGTAGCGGAGGGGGCATCCATGATTACGGAAACGATCTTCGAAAACCGTTTTATGCATGTGCCCGAGCTGAACCGCATGGGGGCAAATATCACCATTCAGGGGCGTTCAGCCGTGATCCGCGGTGTGGAGCGTCTCTCTGGTGCCAAAGTGATGGCAACGGATTTGAGAGCGTCTTTCTCTCTAATTCTGGCAGGCCTTGTGGCCGAGGGGGAGACCGAGCTTAGCCGTGTCTATCATCTCGACCGTGGCTATGAGCATGTGGAAAAGAAGCTTTCTGCCTGCGGGGCGAAGATCAGACGTGTGAAGGTGCCTTCAGGCGCAGTATGACGTCTTTGACATTATTTACGACTTCATAGAGGGCTTGTGCCCCTTCATCTGCAAAGCCTTGTTCTTGCGTGGCCGTCAGCAGGGCAAGGAGGGAATTGGCCCAACCGTCCGTGTTGAGGATGATGATGGGCCGCTGGCTTAGCCCAAGCTGGCGGTTTACGAGAACCTCCATGAATTCATCAAAGGTGCCGAAGCCGCCGGGCAGAATGATATAGGCATCGGCTTCCTCAAAGAGTCTGGCCTTGCGGCTGGGCATGTCTTCTGTCACTTCAAGGTCCGTGACCCCTTCATGTAGGGTTTCTCGTGCTTCGAGAAAGCGGGGGATGATACCCTTCACCGTACCGCCTGCCCGTAGAGTGGCATCGGCTACAGCCCCCATTAATCCAGCCTTACCACCACCATAGACCAGCATGATGCCTGCCTCTCCCAAGGCTGTGCCGAGGGCCCGGGCTGTTTGCATATGTGCTGGGTTGTGTCCGGGGCGGGAACCACAGAAAACAGAGCAAGAACGGGGGATCATGGCGGATTATCTCCTCTGAAAAGAAAAATGCCGGGCAGATCATGCCCGGCATTTTAAAGAAAGAACAGTCTCACAGGGGCGGGAGACATATCCTCACCCTTGCGATGAAGCTTGTTCGTTATTTTGCTTCTTTTGGCACACCGCAGCCCGGGATACGGGAGAAGATGGCGCTGAAGGCGATACCGCTGACGCAGAGGATACCGGCAACGGCAAACATGGTAGGCCAACCCATATGGTCACGCAGGCCACCCATGAACCAGCTGGACACCACAATGGTCAGGTCCGTGAAGATGGAATAAGCGGCAATCAGGATACCGTTATACTCCGGCCCATCGGTTTTGACGGCCATGGTGCCCATAGCGGGGAAGAGCAGTGAGAAGCCAGCACCTGTCAGAGCTGCACCGATGAGACCGCCCATGCTGTTATGCACCAAGCAGAAGACGAGCATAGCCACAGCTTCCGTCACCAGAGACATATAGGCGATCGGCACACCGCCGTGCTTGTCGATCTGACCGGAAACAAAGATACGCATGAAAATGAAGCAGGCAGCGAAGACGCCAAAAGCAACGCCCAGACCCGTCCAGTGGTTTTCCGTGTAATACAGGGCAAGGAAGCTGTTGACCGTACCGAAGCCGACAGAACCAGCAGCCAGACCTGCACCGTAAGGCAGAACCTTTTTGACAGCCCGACCGAAGGACATTGGCTTGCCTTTACCAGCCAGCGGCTTGATGGCTGTATAGAAGGTAAGCAGGATGACACCGCCGATACCCAGAGCCACCTCCAGAAAACCGACAGGCAGAAGCGGGATAGTCGGCAGAAGGGAGCTGAGGAGCTGACCGATGGTCACACCAACGGCGATACCACCGTAGGATGTGACACCATTCCACGAAATAGCCACGGAGGAGTGTGCCTGGCCGACGCGGCGCAGGTTCCATGCCGTTACGGATGTGGATGTGCAGCTTTCTGACCAACCAATGAAGAGACGGCTGATGAGAGCGATGCCCAGGGCAATATAACGGGATGTGTCATTCAAGCCCAAGAAGGTAGGGATCAGGGCAGCTAGACATACAAGCAGACCGGAAATGACGCAGAAAATGAGGCCGTAACGCAGCACGGCTTTAGGGCCATAGACGTCAATGCGGTGTCCAACGACCATGCGGCCCATGGCTGTGCCGATATACTGCAGGGAGATGGTGCTCGCTGCGACAGCTGTCGTGAAACCCAGCGTGTTATGGACAAACTGGGCACCGATGACAGCATTAGGCAGCCCGATGACAAAATAGACAAGAAGGTTGAACAGGACTACAGGCATGACCCGCATAGTCGGCGAGCATGTGTAGGTTGCGTCTTCATCAGACATGGAGCGTCCCCTTTGCAGTTTTCCGCAAGCCGTGCCCATTCAACTCGCTGTAACTGGCACAGCCTTTCTTGGTTATCGACCATAGGTGAGAAAGCCTTTTCCGTCACGGGGCAATGATTTGCTCAGCTTGCATAGTTGTGAATGGCTGCCATGCAGCGGTGTCAGTAGGTTTGCTGTCAGGCAGGCGGGGCAAAGCGTTTCACTTTCTACCGTCTTCCATGATACGCAAACGCAAATATGGCCATGATGACCGCTAGCCATTTATTGCGGGGGGAATAAGCTGATGATGGATGACAATGTTAGAAAAGCCTGTGAGGAAGCGGGTTATCAGATTCTTTCATCTGAGATGGCGTATGAAAACCCTTGGACGGCCGTACGGGAGGACAAGATCATCCATCCCGGCGGCAAAAGGGGTCTATATGGTGTTGTAGAGCGGGGAACCTTTGCGGTTCTTATGCCTGTGCATGAGGATGGGCGTATCACGCTGGTTCAGCAGTTTCGCTATCCGGTGGGTAAACGGCTTTGGGAGTTCCCTATGGGGATGTGGGAAACACGCCCTAATGCCGATGCTAGAGAGCTGGCCCTGGGCGAGCTGCGGGAGGAAACTGGTCTTCGGGCTGGGGAGTTGATCCACGCTGGCACGCTTTATCAGGGAGCGGGCTATTCTACCCAGATGGGCCACGTCTTTCTCGCCCGGAATCTTGTTCGTGGAGAGGCCGAGCGAGAAGCCACCGAGGCCGACATGAAAGTGAAAGACATTTCGCGCGCTGAGTTTGACCGTATGATCGTTGATGGTGAGATGACCTGCATGGTCACTCTGGCTGCCTATGCGCAGATACGGGCACGGGGTCTGCTCTGAGGAGTTCAGTTTGGCTGCGGGCGGTACGTCGTCCAGCTCTTCTGATTCTATTGCTAGTGGGTGGCCCAGTGCTGTTGTGGCAGAGTCCGGTCATTCAACGTGGATTGGTGCTCATGCAGCACTGGGCAGGGCAGCCGTATGCGGCGTTGTATGTTTTGCCGTTGGCTGTCCTGTATTGTGCCTTCGGCCTGCCCCGGCAAGCACTCTGCTTTGTGCTGGGGGCGGGATTCGGGGTTGGTATCGGGCTTGTTGAGGCCAGTCTGGCTTACGGTGCCGGTGCCCTTATAGGGTATGGTTGGGGCTGGCTCTGGCGATGGAAACGGCCATTGCAGACAGAGGCGGTACCGTGGTTCATTCGGGCTGGGCAGCAGGCCCCTTTTCGTATGGTGTTGTGTGCAAGGTTGTTGCCGGTAGGGTCTGCTTTGCTGGTTTCAGTTTCGTCAGGCATGGCGGGTCTGGCGGTTGGTCGGTTCATACTGGCCACCATGCTAGGAGGGCTGCCCCAGAATCTGGTTTTTCTTCTGGCAGGCAGAGGTGTAGAACTCCGCCACGGATGGGCTTTGCTAGCTGCTGCCGTGCTGGCCCTGCTTTCGGCAGGGCTTGGAGTTTGGGTCTTGCGGGGTTTCCGTAAAGAGATGGGAAAGGCAGAGTAACGTAGCATGACGACGTCACAGCGTGGCTTTTTTGAGCAGGCTCTGATCGGCAAACCTCTAATCAAGGGCGGGAAGATGCCTTTTTGGCTGCCGCTTCTTTTAGGGACGCTAACAGCCGTTGGCCCTGTTTCGACAGATATTTACTTGCCTGCCTTGCCGGAGATGGAGCATCAGCTTGGCTCGGCTCCGGGGACGGGCAGCCTGACGATGGCGGCATGGGTCGCTGGTCTGGCCATCGGGCAGATCATGGTGGGGCCACTGACAGACCGCTTTGGTCGCCGCCGTCCTCTGCTTGTGGGTACATTGTTCTATGCGTTGGCAGCAGCGGGGTGTGCGCTGTCTACCTCCATGCCCATGCTGTGTTTCTTCCGTGCGTTTGCGGCACTTATGGGGGCTGCCAGTCTTGTCGTGCCTAATGCGTGCGTGCGGGATGTGACGGTGGGTGATGCCACTGCGAAGATGATGTCCCGCTTGATTCTGATTCAGGGGGTGGTGCCGATTCTGGCGCCCGCATTGGGTGGGTTTGCCCTTCAGTTCATCACATGGCGGGATATTTTCTGGGCTACATCTCTTTATGGCGTGGTCGGCCTGTTACTTGTGTTCCTCTTCTTGCCGGAAACGTTGGACGAGGGGGATCGCCACCCCATGCGGCTTTGGGCCATCATGACCCGCTATGGGCAGACATTGCAGGACAGGAATTACCGCTTCAATGCGCTCATTTGGATGGTGCAGGGTTTTGCCGTGTTCACCTATCTGACAGCGGCGCCATTCTTATTTGAGAGTGTCTATGCCTTCACACCTTTTCAATATGGTGTGTTGTTTGGGGTGATGGCGGTGTGCATGATTGGATCTTCCCAGATTAATGCTTGGCTGTTGAATTACTATCACAGCCGGACCTTGCTGCGGGCTGGTCTGGCTATAAGCTGTTTGGGGGCTACCATTCTTCTGGGGCTGGCTGTGTGGTCTGCTCTGGATGTTGATGCCGCAGGGCATCTCAAGCATCTTTATCTCTGGCCGCTCTTTGGGGCGATGCTCTGTGCGCTGGGGCCGGGGGGATGTATAGGCCCGAATGCTATGGCCGGTGCCTTGCTGACGCAGGGGCGTAATGCTGGTGTGGCAACGGCTCTGGCTGGGACAGGGCAATATGTGTTTGGTATTTTGGCTAGTGTCATGTTCTCATGGTTGCCGGTTGGCACGGCCATTCCAATGGGGGGGATGCTTTTGGTGGCTTTCCTCGTCATGGCCATTTTTGCCCGCATGGCCCCATGAGGCTCTCTTTTAAAACAGATGCATAAGGGCCTATAAGGGGCCCTTGTGTGAATCATGACCCAATATGAAGGCTTGTTATGTCCTTTAAAGACCCTGCCCCGCTGGATCTGAAACAGTATATCCGTGAGGTTCCCGATTTCCCGAAGCCGGGTATCCTGTTTTACGATATCTCTACCCTGATCCGTAACCCGGAGGCGTGGCAGGTGGCAACGGGGCGTTTGGCGCAGGCGGTGGCCCGTTTCCAACCGGATATTCTGGCAGGGATCGAAAGCCGTGGCTTTCTGACAGCCGCTCCGCTGGCGACCCGTCTGGGCTGTGGCTTTACCATGCTGCGTAAGCCGGGCAAGCTGCCCGGTAAGACCATTTCTCATAAATACAGCCTCGAATATGGCGAGGATGAGTTGCAGATACAGGCCGATGCCGTGACCCCTGGGCAACGTGTAGTGGTGCTGGATGATCTTCTGGCAACAGGTGGCACGTTGGCGGCTTCTATCGACCTTCTGCGCAAGGCTGGTGCCGAGGTTGTCGGGGCTTCTGTGATGATTGAACTTCTGGCTCTGGGCGGCCGTAAGAAGGTCGATGTTCCCGTTACCTCTTTGCTGACCTACGAAGACTGAAACTGACACGGGGCATAATAGGGGCGGTATGACGGTAGAAACCCTTCCTGTAACGGCTGTTCTGCCTGCCCTTCATGAGGCCCTAGCCACGGGGCCGAATGTTGTTCTGGTAGCTCCGCCGGGTGCGGGGAAGACGACAGCCGTCCCACCGTCTCTTCTGGCTGCGGCTCCGGATTGGCTAGGGGATGGGCGTATCCTCCTTGTGGAGCCTAGGCGTGTGGCTGTACGGGCTGCAGCTCAGCGCATGGCGGCTTTGAGGGGAGAAAAACCCGGTGGTGTGATTGGTTATCGCACCCGTCTTGATAGTGCCGTTTCAGCCCATACCCGCATTGAGGTCGTGACAGAAGGGCTGCTTGTCCGCCGCCTGCTTGCCGACCCACTACTGGAGGGTGTGTCTGCCGTCCTATTTGATGAAGTGCATGAGCGGTCCCTTGATGGGGATACAGCCCTAGGGTTTTGCCGTGATGTGCAACAGAGTCTGCGGCCCGAGCTACGGCTTGTTGCCATGTCGGCTACGCTGGATGCTGGGATCTTTACGACTGCTTTGCAGGCTCCGCTGATTGAGAGTGATGGCCGTCAGTACCCGGTAGAGGTCCGTTATAGGCGGGATATTGCCCATCTGCGTGATCTACCAGAAAGCTGTGCTCAAGCTGTGGCGCAGGCATGGCAGGAGGAGGAAGGGGCCATTCTGGCATTTCTGCCCGGTGTGGGGGAAATCCGCAGGGCGCAGGCTAGTCTTCAGGCTCTTCTTGGGGAACAAACGCCCATCTATCCGCTTTATGGGGAACAGTCAGTTGAGGATCAGGCCCGTGCGCTGGACCCGGCTTCCGGGCGGCGGATTGTGCTGGCGACTTCCATTGCTGAGACATCCGTAACGGTTCCCGGTGTGCGGGTTGTTGTGGATGGTGGTTGGCGGCGTCTGCCACAGCGTGATGCCAGCACGGGCCTGCCCCGTTTGCATACACGGCGTATTTCCCGGGCTACGGCAGAACAGAGGGCAGGCCGTGCAGGGCGGCAGGCCCCCGGTATTGCTATTCGCCTTTGGTCGGAGATGACCCAGCGTAGCTTGATCGTGCAGGAGGTTCCAGCCATTCGGGAGGCGGACCTATGCGATTTTGCTCTCGTCACGGCGGCATGGCAACAGGCGGTAGGAACAGCCCCCGCAGCTCTCCCTTTGATCGAACCAGCCCCAGAGGGTGGGTTGGCAGTGGCACAGGCTCTTCTTCAGTATTTGGGGGCATTGGATAGCGAGCAGGGACTGACGACTCTGGGGCGGCAGATGGTGGGTTTTGGCACGCATCCCCGGTTGGCGGCGATGCTCTGTGCAGCCAGAACAGTAGAAGAATTAGCTGTTGCGGCCTGCCTTGCCGCTCTTTTGGAAGAGCGTGACCCGCTAGGCGGGCGGGGTGGCAAGGGTGGGGAGGCCTCGGCCGATCTTCGGTTACGTCTGAAGCTTTTCATACAAGATGATGCCCGTGTGCCTCGTTATGTAGTACGGCAGCTCCGTCAGGCAGCAATGCGTTTTCTTCGTCGGGCTGGGCAGGCTGTGAATCAGGATGATTTGGCGGATCTCGTAAGTGAGGGGCTGGCAGGTTACGCTGCTGGGCGACTTGTTGCCGCGGGATTTCCTGATCGTTTAGCGCAGCGGACCAGTGCGGACGGACGTTACCGTTTAGCCGGTGGTGGCAGTGCCCGCATAGGGGCGACAGACCCGTTGGTGCAGGAGGGGCTTTTAGCGGGTGCGGCTTTTCATATCCGTAAGGGAACGGACATGACGCTTGCCGCACCTGTAACGCTGGAGACCCTGCCTGACTCCGTGCAGGCTAGCCTTAAGGAGCAGCGGGAATCGGCTCTCGATGGTACATCGGGTAAGGTAATTGTTCGGCAGAGGCTACGGCTGGGTAATCTGGTACTAAAGGATCGGAACGTACCGGCCGAGCCAGAAGATGTTACGGCAGCTTTGCTGGCAAAGGCGCAGTCTGATCTCTCCCGATATTTGGAATGGTCTGTGCCGGCTCGGCAGTTTCAGGCCCGTGTGGCATTGGCCCGGACGCATTATGCTCCCCATCTACCTGATTTGTCTGATGAGGCACTGATCCAATCCATGGACTGGCTGGAGCCGTGGCTCGCCGGGTTGGACAGGCTGATTCAGCTGAAGGAACTGGACCTTGTCGCTATCTTAACCAGCCTTCTGCCTTATGAGGACAAGCAAGAATTGGACCGCCAGCTACCTGCTCATGCTACGTTGAAAGTGGGGCGCAGGCGCATTGACTATACAACGGTTGTACCGTCTCTTTCTGCCCGAGCGCAGGATTTTTATGGCACAATGGCTCTGCCTCAGTTGGCAGGGGGTAAGGTGCCGCTACATGCTACGCTGCTTTCTCCAGCTGGACGACCGCAGGCCGTGACAGCGGATCTGGAACAGTTCTGGAAGTCCGGTTGGCTGGACATGCGGAAGGATATGCGGGGGCGTTATCCCAAGCATAACTGGCCCGAAAATCCCGCTCATGATTCATGAGGCCGGATTTGATACCCGGACAGAACGGATTATCTGCAACCGATGATTATATTGTATCCCCGACATGAAAGGACTGTATAACGAGCGGTAGGACTTGCCCGTGATACTGGTTCTTACGGACGATATTCTCCACCATGTGGGGATTAAGCCCTTTGTGTAGTATATCCTCTTTCCTCACATCATATTTATGGAGGTTGTTGAAGACGACCCGTGTGAACATGATAGGGCCAGTGACCTTCAATGTTGCTACGCTACCTGTGCCATGCAGGGCGGGTGTGTAGAAAAAGATATTGGCAATCATCTGGTTGATGACCTTAGCCATGAGCGGATGGCCCGGTGAACAGATGAGGCACCAAATGGGGAATTCCCCTCCCTCAATATGGGAGAGTTCCGCTTTTTTACCCCATTCAAAATACCGGGGAATATTCCAATCCCACTGAGAAATGATGAACTGGTCATCCTCATGAAGGATTGATGAAATGGGTTTAGTCCCTCCCGATTTCATATCTAGATAAACGCCACCATGGTGGTACACGCAGAGGTATCTAAAGAAATCAGCCTGTGCTGCCCCATAGAGGCGGTTCAGCCGCAGGTAGATATTCAACATCTCCCAGCCATAGTGGGTATAGATGAAGTCAATACGATCTTTTTCTGAATAATATCTATAATCCCACCCTTCATTGAGGGTTTTTAGGGATGTAATGTTCTCAAGGTAAATATCCTGAGGTTGAAGGGGGTTATCAGTCTGGTGAATGATGTGAGGGATGCGTGGTGAATAGGGTTTTTCTGGAACGAATCGGAACGGAATATTCGATATTCTTCTAAATTCTTCCCATCCATGTGCTTTGTTAGTTAGGTCGAACGTACCGTTAGGTCGAGCGGACAGAAAATGATTATGCTGTAACAGTAGGAACGTATCATCAGATGGGTTCAGTACGGAGATGCCATGCGCTTTTAGCTGCTCATCCGTAGGAAGATCGTTCAGGTATTCTTGAATGTCGCAAAAATCAATCTGCTTAATTTCACCATCTTTAATGATAAGAACTGTAAAGAAATATGTCAGAAAAATTGGGCAAGGCAGGGTGATGATATTACTTTCATTGTAATGATGCATCGCATTCGTCCTTTAGGAGAAGCCAGTGAAAATATTGATTTTGTAATGCCCACACGACAGCTATGAGCCCATTTTAATCGATGGGAGACGCCACAGAACTGCCTTGAAAGTTACGAAACAGTAAACTGCCACGATGAATAGTTTTTTGCAAGTGTGCCGCCCGAGGGTGGGGAAGGTACTTTCAAAAGAGATGGAGTGTGGTAGGGAGGGAGGACGTAAAAAAACATTGCGGCGGGCTTGCCGCAGTGAGGGGGGCGTCGTTCTTCATGCAGCCTGTTATGAGGCACTTGATCTGGTCCGTCCTGCTGCCGGCCGCCGTTGGGAGTATGGCGGCTGCAGGCGTATGCCTATGGTGGGTTCCCGGTGGGGAAAAGGTTCCTGAGCCGATAAAAAATACCAGCCTGTATAAGGCGGTTCATCGTCCGCCTGTGCCAGTCTCCTCTCCTTTGGTGCTGCCACCTGCTGCAACATCGGTAGGGACGTCTGTTCCAGCGGGAACTGCACATGAGGCTCCGGCTGTACGGGAAGCCCTGAATCTGCCTAGTTTTGCTCCGCTGGTACATCAGGTTATCCCGGCGGTGGTGAATATCTCCATCTCTCATGCTTCATCCTCTGCCGATGATGAGGATGATGATTCTGATGCGGCATCCCAGTCCACCAGCCATGAACAGCGACATTCAGCGCCTGCTACCCCTAGAAAGAAGCGGCACTCCCGGCATCATGGGGCAGGTAAGGCGCGGCGTGTGTTGCATCCCGCAGATGATGAGCTGACGGGTGCTGGTTCTGGCTTCGTGGTGGATGCCTCCGGCATTATTGTGACAAATCGGCACGTTATCGGGCAGGCTACACGCATTATGGTGTCCCTCTCTGATGGCCGGTCTCTATCAGCTCACAGTTTAGGTGATGACCCCATGACGGATATTGCCGTCATCAAGGTGGATAGCCCAACGCCGCTTCCCTGTGTGTCGTGGGGGGATAGTCGGCAGGTGGAAATCGGGGACTGGATATTGGTGGCCGGTAATCCGTTTGGGTTTGGTTCATCAGTAACGGCGGGGATCGTGTCGGCTGTCGGGCGTGATTTGGGCAGTGGTGCGCTGGATGATTTCATGCAGCTTGATGCGCCTATTAATCCGGGTAATTCTGGTGGGCCTGCGTTCAATCTTCAGGGGCAGGTCGTAGCGATGAATGCGGCGATCGCATCCCCCAGCGATGGTTCCGTGGGGATTGGTTTTGGTATTCCTTCGGAGATTGTGGCCCCGGTTGTGGAAGCTATCCGCAAGACCGGCCATGTAGAGCATGGCTGGCTGGGTGTAACGCTCAACGATGCTAGCTTTCCTATGTGGGTAGAGGATGTGGACCCTCACGGGGCGGCCTGGCAAGGTGGTTTGCGGAAAAAAGATGCTATTTTGGCAATCGGGAATGTTCCGGTTCATGATGCCCGCACGGTGTTGCGTAGCGTGGCTGCCGCTCATCCCGGGACCATCTTCAATTTTACCATAAGGCGGGAGGGTAAGGTCATTACCCTCCCGGTTGCGCTGGGCAAGCGGCCTACAGCGGCTTTTTAAGGCTTCAGGGTGAAGCGAGGTCTTGCGCCTGTGCTAAACGGGCCTGCGCACTGACCGTTACACGGACAGTCTGCATCTCTGCTGTGCTTTCAGGCGGTGGTGTGGCGGCACTGCGGGCTTCGGCCATCATGAGCATAGGGCTTATGTGGGGAGGCGGTGCGAAGTCATCCATGCCTTGGCTGCCGATATGTACACGTTCCAGACCAAGCAGGGTCTGCCCGAGAGCTGCTGCATCTTCCTCAGCCTGTTGGCGGAGTTTTTTCAGAGCTCCAAGACGGGCTTGCTGCTCCAACTTTGCACGAACCTCGGGGTTGAGGCTCCATTGCATGTCTTCAATGCTGAGCCCCAGTTTCTGGAGTTTTTCAGCCAGAGCGAGCAGACCATCACGGTTCTGGCTGCTCAATACCAGAGCCTGACGGGCAACCCAGCTTCGCTTGTCATGGGGGGCATATTCCTGCCCAACAGCGTAGCTTTCTGCCGTGCTTTTTATACCCGGTTGGTCTTTCAGAATGGACATAGCATTGCTGACAAGCTGGTTGAGGTGCTGTTGGGCAATGGTGGGGGAGCTACCTTCTGCCCTAGCAGCAAAATGGATAGATAGCGTATCGGCTTTGGCCTGCGCCTCATCGGAGACGGAGAAGGATAGTACCGTGCCATGCGGGCGAGGATGAGGGGGTGGTTCTGCGGGGGTTGTAACAACCGGTCCGCCATCCGGCGTAGCCAGCGCATTGGGGGTGGAAAGGGCAACGCTACTGAGTAGGCATCCGGCGGCTAAGGCTTTCAGACCAGAGCATGACAAGGAACGATGGAGGCTCATGGGTGGGGCCTTTCTTGATTTTTTAGTATAACAAGTGCGCGCCGTAGGCGGCCTATACCTGCTCGTATGTGGTTCTGCTGGCAGAGTTCTTGCCCTTCTTCCTGAAGATGCCGTGCATCATCCATTGCGCCAACGGGGACATCGTGGGGCAGACGCATCTTTGCTGCCAGATGCTCGTTTAGTTGAGCGCAATATGCCTGACTATCGCTGGTAATAACGAGGTCCTGCGCTGGAGGGGAGGCTTCCTCATCATGCAGTAGCGACCCCCAAGCGTGCCCCGACCGAGGCGGCATCTGGATCAGCAAGAGAATGACAGTAAGGAAGAAGACGGTACGCATGAACATAGGACTATCACAGCTTATATGCCCTAAAGATGGGCAGGGCATGAATATTCAGTAACAGATATGGTGGGTTGTGGGGCCTCATGATGTATTACGTGTTGGCGTGGTGCTTCTGCTAGTCTGCTCGGCCTCTGGTGTTAGGGGGAGAAAGAGGGTGACTTTCAGGCCCGGGTTGGCCTGAGTGAGGATCAGACGGCCATGATGCAGGCTGGTGACAGCCTGTACCAGAGAAAGCCCAAGGCCGGAGCCGGGTGTATTGCGTGCGCTCTCGGCACGGAAGAAACGCTCATGGGCACGGAGTATATCGGCATCATTCATACCGGGACCCTGATCTTGCACGCTGATCTCAAGCCCTAGGGGGCGTTGTCGCTCGTTGGTAATGCCGGAGGCTGTCGTCGCCATAACAGGATGGGCACTTAGGGTTAGCGTGCTGTCAGGTGGGGAAAATTTGATGGCATTGTCCAGAAGATTGGCGAGTGCTTGTTGCAGCATGCGCTCATCGCCGAACAAGGCAGGCAGCGTCGTGACATTTAGTTTTAGCTTCAATCCGGCATCTTCAGCGGAGGCTTCATAAAGCTCGGCCATATTGGCGAGAAGCTGGTTAAGATCAACGATTGTAAAGGCCGAGCGTCGGGCACCGGCCTCGATTTGGGCGATGCGGAGGAGGGCCTCAAAAATGCCGGTGATGTGGTCTAGGTCTACAATGGCTTTATCGACGGCCACACGCAGCTCATCGGGGGATGAGGAGGAGAAGAGGGCTTCTTCTAGTTGGTTGCGGGCCCGCGTTATGGGGGTTCTCAGGTCATGTGCGATGGCGTTGGAGACCTGCCGGACACCTTCCATCAGCCGGTTTATCCTATCCAGCATGGTGTTGACTGTCTCGGCGACAAGGTCGGTTTCGCTGCCTGTTAGAGTGATGCGGTGGTTGAGGTCGCCATTGGCAACGGCGGAGGCTGTGCGGGCGATGGAGCCGACCATGCGGCGGAAGAGGTCCCGTACCACCAGTGCCCCCCCTACAGCCAGTAGGGAGATCATAACCGCACACCAGATGACCGTGCGGGTAATGACGGTACTGAGGAGAGTACGGCCCCGTATGTCGTGTCCGACAATCAATCTGAACCCATGGGGCAGGGCATAGGCCTTAAACTGGGCTGGTGTGGTGAAGGTGTAGCGACGGATGGTCAGTTCATAGAAATGATTCATCTTCTCGATGGCGACAGGCCAACCCGGCAGATTTCCGGCTAGTCGTCTGCCGTGGCGGTCCATGAGCAGATAGAGAGCATCGTCATCAATATTCTGTTCCAGCCTGTCGTTGATCGCATCCCCAAGAGCTTCGGCCCCCCCGTGGTTCCAGCGGTGCCGCAGCTCTTGGGCATCGGTCTCTATGAAGGCCCGGACATGGTCATTTAGCAGGCTGGTGCTGCTCCACCAGATGAAAGATAGGAACAGCGTTGCCGAAATGAGGAACAGAACACCATAGCCCAGTGCAAAGTTGATCCCTGCCGAGCGGATGGGCCAACGCCGTTTTCCGGTCCCATTGCGGATAGCAAGGCGGTAGAACCATCGGCGGCGGCGAGGGGGTGTTCTGTCCTTTGCCATAGTGTCTGGTCTTGTCAGTCCTGAGCGGGGCGGAGGATGTAGCCTGCATTGCGGACCGTGTGGATGATGGCCGTCTCGAACGGCTTGTCCACCTTTTGGCGCAAACGGGAGACATGGACGTCAATAACGTTTGTCTGTGGGTCGAAATGATAGTCCCAGACCTTTTCTAGCAGCATCGTCCGGGTGACGACCTGCCCAGCATGGCGGACAAGGAATTCTAACAAGCGGAATTCACGGGGCTGAAGGTCGATTTTTTGCCCATTGCGGCGAACTTCGCGGGAGAGAAGGTCTAGCGTTAGGTCCCCCACGGTGAGGGATGTTTCGGGGGCGGACTCATTATGTCCACGGCGGCCTAATGCTTCCACACGGGCCAGAAGCTCGGAAAAAGCAAAGGGTTTTGTCACATAATCATCCCCGCCAGCCCGCAGGCCGTCCACTCTGTCATCCACGTCGGAAAGGGCAGAAAGCAGTAGTACAGGGGTGTTATTTTTCTGGCCCCGTATGGTCTCAAGGATGTTCAGCCCGTCTATGCCGCCGGGAAGCATCCTGTCGAGGATGATGATGTCGTATTTCTCTCCGATGGCGAGATAGAGTCCATCTTTACCATTATCGGCTTGATCCACATTGTGCCCTGCCTCTTTCAGCCCTTTGAGAACAAAGGAGCGGACAGTCGGATCATCCTCAACCAGTAGAATACGCATTGGCCCTGCCTGTTTTCCTGATATGCTGCATTGTGCATTTCTATGAGGGCAGGATAGCGGCAAGCCGGGGCAAAAGGGAAGTATGCCTGTTTCCGGTCGCATCGCCTTACATTACGGGCATGTCAGGATGCCTGATCCCGACATGCTTCGATCACAGACAGGGAGAAACGGCCATGCAGTACAGAACACTGGGGCGGACTGGCCTTAAGGTAAGTGAACTATGCCTTGGGACTATGACATTCGGCCAGCAGAATACGGAAGCTGAGGGCCATGCCCAGCTCGATAAGGCTCTCGAACATGGCGTAAATTTCATCGACACGGCAGAGCTTTATTCCATTCCTCCACGGGCAGAAACGCAGGGTTCGACCGAGCGGATCGTGGGAAGCTGGCTGAAGGCCCGTGGTAACCGGGATAAGGTCATTCTGGCCAGCAAGGTGGTCGGGCGTAGTCAAAATGACTGGTTCCGGCCCGGTGGGGAAAAGCCCCGCTTGACCCCGCAGCAGATACGCTATGCCATTGATGAGTCCCTGAAGAGGCTGAATACTGACTATTTGGACCTTTACCAGCTTCATTGGCCGGATCGTGAGATCAACATCTTTGGCGAGGGCGGTACGACATTCCGTACGCTCTCCGATGCCGATGAAGTGCCGATCGCTGAGACACTGGGTGCTCTGGGTGAGTTGGTGAAGGAAGGAAAGGTCCGTCATGTTGGCTTGTCCAACGAGACCGCTTGGGGTGTATCTGAGTTCCTGCGTGTCTCACGGGAGGAAAAGCAGCCTCGCATTGCCTCTATTCAGAACGCCTACAATCTGTTGAACCGGACCTATGAGATTGGTCTGGCCGAGATGGGGTTGCGGGAAGATGTCGGCCTGCTGGCTTATTCTCCTCTGGCGCAGGGCTATCTGACCGGAAAATATCTGGATGGTGCCCGCCCACCGGGAGCCCGCACGACTTTATTCAATCGTGGTCAGCGGTACGAAAAGCCGGGTGTGGATGATGCCATCCGGGCCTATCAGGCTCTGGCGAAGGAATTCGGGCTAGATTTTGCCCAGATGGCCATAGCCTTCGTTACGTCCCGTCCCTTTGTGACCTCCAACATCATCGGGGCCACGACGATGGAACAGCTTGAGACGGCACTGACCTCTATTCATGTGGAGATTACTCCAGAGCTGGAAGAGAAGATAAACGCCATCCATCAGTTGAACGCTAATCCAGCTCCCTGAAAGGGCTTTTTGATGTCCTATGACCGGAACTGACATACCGGGCTGGTACTAGGTCATTCAGTGAAGCAGGACAGACCATGTTTTCTTCATGAGGGCATGGTCTGTTGTGGAGGGAGACGCTCGTATGGTGGTTTATACGCCTGACAGATACATGAAGCAGGTCTGCACATCCTGTGGGGCTGTTTATGTGTCACATCAGCCGTCAGATGTGCTTATGCCCAAAGTGATACGGTGTAAAAAATGTGGTCATTCTGGTTTTGAGTATGTTTTTTTCACCCGTCCTTGGTCGTCCGGTGCAGGCTGGGTTAGGCGTTTTTTCGCCTTCGGGCTGGGGAGGCGCCTATAGGTTGATATAAGAAAACTATTTCCCTTGAAATTTAAAGAAACCCCGCCTGAGGAGTTCCCGGCGGGGTTTCTTCTGTTTCAGGCAGTTCGTTTCAGCAGCCGCCATAGGGCGAGCAGCACCCCGCCAAGTAGGGCGAGATAGAGCAGTACCGCCGTGCCGATGAACTGGCGGGTCCGGCGATGGGAATCATCTGCCCATTGAAGGAAGGCCGTTACATCGCTGGCCATTTGGGGAATGGTGGCCTGTGTCCCATCGGGAAAGGTGATCATCCCTTCATGCAACGGCGGGCGCATCTTGAATTTGTGGTGATGTGTTAAGGCTATGGGATTGTAATAGGTGTTCGGGGCCAGTGTGACGCCAGGAGGGGTTGGGCGGTAGCCTGCCAGCATCTGGCGGATATAATCCGGCCCACCCCGGATGGTCCGGGCAATGTGGGAGAGGTCTGGCGGATAGTCTCCGCCATTATTGGCCTTGCCCACGGCGACGCTGGGATAGGGAGAGGCGATAGGGCTTTCCAGCCCTGCATGACGCTGCTGTGCCCAGTGCTGTAGAGCCGTGACAGAGGGCTGGAGTCCGATCATGTCCCCATAATGGGCACGTTCCATGCTGTGGCAGGAGCTACATACCTGCTGGAAGATCATCAATCCTCGTTCTTCTGGGCGCATGGTAGGCAGAGGGTCGGCTGTGAGAGCCGCCGCCTGTGTAGCGGGTGCCTGCACTGGGGCAGGGCTGTTCGCTCTGGCCGTGGTGGAGAGGCTGGTTAGGGATAGGGCGGCTAGAAAGACCATGCCTGTTGGGCGGAAGCACGAACGCATCATGGTGTCTCTCCCTGTGTGGGGGCGTTACTGGCCTGTCGTTCTCTGTGAGCAGACAGAGGGAGCAGTACTAGAAAAGTGAGAAACCACACCAACATGGCCCCTCGGCTGAGCCAGACCCACAGAGGTGTGGCCCCGTGCATCCCTGCCAGAATGAGGGTGATGAAGGCGATAAAGAAGAGCCCCATACCTAACCGGACTAGCGGACGGTAGGTTGCATTATGGCGGGGGGAGCGGTCTAGCCACGGCAGGAGGAAGAGGACCAGCAGGCTGGAGGCTGCTGCAATCAGCCCACCGAGACGGGAGGGAATAGCCCGTAGCATGGCAAACCATGGAGCTAGATACCATTCCGGTGTGATGTCTGCTGGTGTTTTGAGAGGGTTGGCTGGGATGATGTTATCCAGCTTGCTTAGCAACCCCGGTAGGAAGAAAATCAACACGGTAAAAATAGCCAGAAATACGCAGACAGCTAAACAATCCTTCGTCACATAAAACGGGGCAAAGGGGCGGGTCGTGCGATCCGGATGGGGGCTGTCTAGCGTAGGATTGCTGGAGCCTGTACCATGCAGGCAGAGTATATGGAGCCCGACTATTGCAGCGATGATGAAGCCAAGCGTGAAATGTAGGATGAAGAAGCGGTGCAGGGCTACGCCGCCCAGAGTGTCTTCTCCCAGCAGATAGACGAGCAGCCCGTGCCCGATACCTGGTATGGCCTCCACGGCATGGGTGATAACAGTAGCTCCCCAATAGGACATTTGTCCCCATGGCAGCACATAGCCTGCAAAGGCGGTTGTCATGAAAAGAAGCATCAGGAACAGGCCGGAGAGCCAGACTATTTCTCGTGGGGCTTTGTACGACCCGTACCAGAGGCCCCGTCCGACATGGATATAGAGCGCAGCAAACAACATGCTGACACCCCCCGTATGGATGCTGCGGATGAGCCAGCCGGAGGGAACCCGCCGTTCTATGGCTTCTACACTGTCAAAGGCTAGAGAGAGATCGGGCTGATAATGTAGGGACAGAAACAGCCCGCTAACGAACATCAGCCCGAAGGTGACCATTAGGCAGGCCCCCATTGTCCAGAGCAGATTGACCGGTGGCATGGGAAAGCGGGCCATATGCTGGCAGAAAGGCCGCAGGAAGGGGAGGCGAGAGTCGAGCCAGTTGCCGGTCGGGGGCGTGCTGTCTTTCATGGTGCGGACTATCCCTTAGAGCTGCTGGATGCTGTTCATGCTGTAATGGGGTGAGAGTGTGCTTTCACCCAGTCGGATTGTATGGTCATCCACGAAATGGAGCGGCGGAACCGGCAGGTTATAGGGGGCAGGCATGTTGCGGAGGACCCGGCCTGCTCCATCAAATTGCGACCCATGACAGGGGCAAAAGAACCCGCCAGAGGCGGGTAGGCTGGCGATGTTCTGGTAGTCTGGCACGCAGCCCAGATGGGTGCAGATGGTAACATACACGCCATAGTCTGGTCGGAGGGACCGGTGGGCATTTTCGGCTTCACGGGGTTGCTGCCGTATGCGGGATTGCGGGTCCAATAGCTGGGCAAGGAGGGCGGGGTCTTCCAACGCCCGAATCATCTCCGGCGTGCGGTGTTGGATGGCTACAGGCATTCCTTGCCAGACAACGACCTTATGTGCGCCGGGCGCAAGGTCTTGTACGGAAACATCCATGACGGTCTGTTCCTGCGTGCTGGCAGCAGAGCTTGCTTGTGTGCGGCGGAGACTATCCAGAAACGGCACAGCCAGTGTGCAGGCACCAGCACCACCTAGAGCAAGAGACCCGGCTGTTAGGACCGTGCGGCGGGTCGGGCGGGGTAGAAGGGATTCTCCATCATCAAGGGATGAATGGGCCGGGTTGGCATCGTGTTTCTGGGTCATGGGCGGGCCTCCTCCTCAGGGCCTCCATTTATAGGAAGAGCAGCAGGGCGGTGCAATCGGCCCCATCATAGCGTGTCTGACCGTTTTCCCCTGTTGAGCTTATAAGAGGCGGCTTATAGAGCAGCCCGCATTCTGCCTATTAATGTCAGGCTGCGGTGTTTCAGCCCTTCCAGCAGGAGATAGACTGTTGGTGTGGTGTAGAAAGTAAGGAGCTGGCTGACAGCCATCCCGCCCAGAATGGCCACGCCGAGCGGGTGGCGCAATTCGCAGCCATAGCCTTGGCTCATCAGCAGTGGGATGCCGCCGAGGGCTGCGGCCAGTGTTGTCATTAGGATAGGGCGGAAGCGTGTGACGGAGGCATGGCGGATGGTTTCTTCTGCTGTCATGTCCGGGTGATGCTGGCGGATGTATAAGGCGAAGTCGATCACCAGAATGGCATTTTTCTTTACTAGCCCTGTCAGCAGGATAACACCGATGATAGCCACAAGGCTGAACTGTTCTCCAGCAATCCAGAGGCCCAGCACGCCACCGACACCAGCAGATGGCAGTGTGGAAAGAATGGTAAGTGGGTGGAGGAGGCTTTCATAGAGAATGCCGAGTGTGATGTACATGATGGCAACAGCCGCTAGAAAGGCGAGCAGTGCGTTGAGCATCAGGTCGGTTGTCTCGCCGGTTGTCCCTGTGAACTCCCCGTGAATTTTGTCTGATGCGTGCAGATTGACCAAGGCCCTGTGTATCAGCGCAATGGCATCGTCATAGCTAGTGCCGTCTGCCAGATCGAAGGAGAGCGTTGTGGCGTAATAGCCGTTATGGTGGGTAATGCTCAGGGGCATAGGGGTTTTGACAATGCTGGCTACATTATCCAGCGGGATCATTGTTTCCCGTGCCGAGGATACGGCGGCACCATTTGAGCTGTTGCCTGATAGTTTGTTGGCGAGTGAGTTGGTGACGGAATCCCGTGCAAGGGATGCTTGTGTGCTGAGTGTCCCCTTGGACCGAACACGGATGAGGTTGGAGGCAATGCCTCCTGCTGCCGTTCCAGCAGAGGTGGAAAGCCAGAGATGATGTAACGTGTTGGGATATTCACGGAATGGCTCAGCGACCACCATGACAACCCGGTGATTGGTCAGAGGGAGGTGGATGGTGGAGACAATGCTCTGCCCGTAGGCGTCAAAGAGAGCATTTTGCACAAGCTGGGGTGTGATGTTGTAACGGGCCTCGAGGTCACGATGGATGAGGATATTGGCAAAGAAGCTTAAATCCTCCGCATCGGTGGAGAGGTTGCGGAATTTCCCGCTGGCTCGCAGCTGTGTCAATAAGGGGGGGATGGTGGCATAAAGGGGGCCGTTACTGTCGCTCTGGAGAACATAACGGTAATTGCCGGTGGTATTACTGTCGCCACCACCTTGCCGACCATTGTTCAGCGCCCAAAAAAAGGCTTCCGCTCCTGCCTGTTGGGGAATGGCTTTTCGCAACCGTGCTAGTACGACCGGGATGCTGTCACGCAGGCTTTTATCTTTGAGGGTGACGAAGATGCGGCCCGTATAGCTGGTGCGGTTGAAGGTCACGACTGTTTGGACAGCCGGGTCCTTCTGGATGATGGATTCTACCTGATGCATCCTGCGGGTCAGGGCTTTGAAGGAGAGGCTTGGCTCGCCATTAATACTGCCCTGAAGGATGGCAAGGTCCATGCGGGGAATGGCAGTTTTGGGCATGATGGCGATTATGCCGACCATAAGCAGGAAGCTGCCTGGTAGGGTCAACCCGATGAGCCGAGGGTGGCGCAAGCTCCAATGCATTGAGCGGTCGTAGAGTGAGGTAAGGCGGGCAAGGCCTGTTTCCACGGACTGGATGGTTCGCCGCACGCCGTAGAGAGCCCATGCGACAGGGTCTTCCAAAAGAGAGTAGCGGGGCCGGTGTGGGGCTTTTGGTGTGCTGCCTGCTGGTTCTATCGTAAGGAAGTGGGCGCAGAGCATGGGGGTTAGGGTGAGGGATAGAACCATGGAGATGGTGATGGTTGCCGCCATCGTCATGGCGAATTCATGCAGGGCGGAACCAAGCGTACCGGGAATGCTAAGCAGGGGTATAAAAACAGCGATGAGGGACAGGCTGATGGAGACGATAGTGAAGGCGATCTCCGAGGTGCCGTGAATACTGGCCTGATAGCGGTCCATGCCATTTTCCATGTGCCGAGCGATGTTCTCTAGCACAACGATGGCATCATCAATGACAAAGCCAACCGCAATGGTGAGGGCCATGAGAGAGAGGATATCCAGCGAGAAACTGAACCACGCCATAACTGTCAGCGTCCCGGCAAGGGCGATGGGGATTGTAATGGCCGGGATGAGTGTGCTGGCTGGATGGCGGAAGAATAGGGCAATGACCAGTACGACCAGAAAGATGGAAATGACTAGAGTCTGTTTAGCATCTACCAGAGAGGCCCGGATGGTTAGGGACAAGTCCAGCCCTGTACGGAGTTCTGCACTGGCGGGGAGGGCCTGCTGGAGCCGGGGCATACGCTTTACGATGTCATTCACAATTTCTACCGCATTGGCATGCGGCTGTGGAATGACAGCAATAGTAATGGCCGTTTTCCCGTTTAATGTGCTGTTTTGGTAGACATCTTGTACATCATCTCGCACGGTCGAGATGTCTTTTAGGTAGATGGGGTTTTGCCCATTACGATAGGCGACAATGAGGTCCTTATAATGGGCCGCATCAATAGCCTGATCATTAGTCTGTAGCTGGATGCGCTGATTGCCTGAGTTAATAAACCCTTTGGGTGTGAAGGCATTAGCCGAGGCCAGAGCAGAGCGGATATCCTCGGGATTCAGGCCCCAGCGGTAGAGTGGGTAAGGGTTCAGTTCGACCCGGACAGCGGGGTTGGAGGCACCGAATAGCTCGACCCGCCCCACACCGGCTATCTGGGCGAGAACAGGACGGACCCTGATGGTGGCAAGGTCATAAAGCTGTGCTCTGGGAAGTTGGTCTGATGTCAGATGGAGCAGATAGATCGGTTTGTCACCATCCAGCTTGAAGGCCTGCGGGTCGGCGGCCAGCGTGCTGGTTGGTAGATCGCTTCGGGCAGCATGCAAGGCTGCTTGAACGTCCCGCAAGGCACCGTTGATATCACGGGAAGAAGAGAAGTCCAGAAAGATAGAGGTCTGCCCGCTATTGGTGACAGATTCCAACGTCTGGATGTCCGCAATGGCTGCTAGCCGCCGTTCTAAAGGGGTAGAGACAGAGGTGGCCATTTGCTGCGGGTCTGCCCCCGGCTGATTGGCGATGACCATGATGGAGGTGGCCGTCATATCCGGCATGGTGGATATGGGGAGGAATGGCAGAGCAATCAGCCCGGACAGAAAGATGGCGAGCGCCAACAATGTTGTCGCCACAGGGCGGTCAATGAAAAGGCGGCAGAAGACCATCCCTGGTTATTAACTCTTTCTTACCGTGTTATTGCAGAAGCTCTGCCTCCATAAAGATATTATCCCACCTAGATCAACCTGTTTTTACTGGTTGTTCAAGTAATATCGGTTTCCGAATAGAAGGTTAAAACTATCTCCGCCATCTGGCTTATGGGGTCATTGGCTGGGGAGGTGAGGGGATATAGCCATATCCCTGAACATAGGTGACCGTTTGGGAGACATACCCCTGACCGGGTTGATAGTGGGTATAACCGGGTATGGGGTAAGGATAGCCGGGCGCAGGCGGCGGGGCTGCTGGCGGCTGGACGACAATGACATTTGTACTGGGTGGCGGGGGCGGGGTGTAGCTAGGTGCCATATAAGGCATGGCGTAGCCGCCACCATAGCCGCCGTAACCACCATAAGAACCGCCGCCGAACCCGTTAAACACGCGGTCGATCGTATTGTAACCAACACCAGACCCAACACCAAAGCCCAGCCCTCTGGCAAAGCTGTGGCCGAAACTGTGGTGATGATGTGCTTCCGCTTGGGTGGCTGTTAGTCCGCAGGCCAGCGTGGCTAGGGCGAGGCCTGTGGCCACCTGCTTTAGTATTCTGGGGACACGGATCATCTTGGTTTTCCTTGTTCCAGTTTTGTCAGGCTGCTGCCCAACCGACCCCTTCCATGGGGGCATCGCAAAGGCAGAATACAGGAGGTGGCTCTGAAAATGTTAGTGAAATCGGTGTTACGAAACGGTCATCTCCACTGGTGCGCGGTCGTTCTTGAACCGGTCATTCAGCAATATTGGCAAAGAGGCCCTGCGTTACTGTTTGTACGTCCTGTGGTGTCAGACAGGCTAGAAAACCCCGGGCTCCCGCATTGATCCATATAGTTTTGTGCTTCTGGGCACTGCGGTCGATGACTGTAGGGAGAGTTTGGCGGGAGCCAAAAGGTGTTGTCCCGCCAGAGACGAATCCTGTGCGGTCATGGGCTTCATCCGGCTGCATCATTTTGGCATTTCGGCCGCCAAGAGCGATGGCTAATGCTTTGAAATTGACCCGTTTATCGACTGGAATAACCGCAAAGGCAGGTTGTTTACGGTCGACCTTCACGGCGAGTGTCTTGAAGACGGCTGAAGGTTTCGCCCCGATAGCGCTGGCCGCCTGTTCGCCGATATGACCTTTCTGTGGGGCGTAATCATACTGGCAGGTTTTGTAAGAAATACCTGTACTGTCGAGAAAACGGGTAGCGGCGGTATTGTGCTGGTCAGTCATGGGGGAATCCCTGTTGCCTCATAGGGTAAAAAAACTCGCCCAGCATCAGACCGTGCCCGTTTCTCTCTGGCAAGGGATGCGGTGCCTTGCTGTTGTTGCATGGCAGAGCAGTTGCGTTAAGTGTGGTTGCGGGTACATCCTGTTGGGGAGACGGATGAGCCGTCATCGTTTGTCATGCAGGGAGGAGTCCCATGTCCAAACCATTGGTTGTTTTGGCCGAGTTTGAGGCTCAAAAGGACACGCTGGAGGCGTTCCTTGAGGTCTGCCGATATGATGCCGCTCATTCGAAGGCTGATGAGCCGGGCTGTCTGGAATTTACCATACAGTGCAGCGAGGATGAGCCGGGACTTGTCGTTCTGCATGAGGTTTATGCGGGCCGTGCCGCTTTTCAGGCGCATGAGGCAGCACCGCATTTCGCTGTATTTTCCAAGGCGTTGAAGGACTTGAAGATCATCACGAGGCAGATACGTTTTTTTCAAAGGCAGTAAGGGCGGTAATCGTTCTTGATGGATGATCTGTTTCCGGAGACCAGAGAGCGGCTTAGCCTGTCCTCTGGGGCGGTGTTGCTGGGTGGTTTTGCTCAAGCAGAAGCGCAGGCGTTGCTTCATGCTGTTGAGCTGATTACGCAGCAGGCCCCCTTTCGCCATTACAGAGTAGTAGGTGGTGGCCGGATGGCTGCTGCTATGACGGCTTGTGGTGAGTATGGTTGGGTGAGTGACGAGCAGGGGTATCGCTATGTGCGGACTGACCCGTTGACAGGCAGGCCCTGGCCCGCTTTGCCGTCCCTATTTCTGGCGCTGGCTGGCCGTGCAGCGCAGGCCGCTGGTTATGCGGGGTTCGTCCCACAATGCGGGCTTATTAACCGTTATGCACCCGGTGCTGGGATGGGGCCTCATCAGGATCGTGATGAGCACACTATGGAGGCCCCGGTCGTGTCGGTGTCGCTGGGTCTTTCGGCCCTTTTCCAGTGGGGCGGGGCGCGGCGGCAGGATGCTTGCCGCAAGGTGCCGTTACATCATGGCGATGTCGTGGTGTGGGGTGGCCCAAGTCGAAGCCATTTTCATGGTGTCCTGCCTGTTCGCTCTGCTCAGTCGGGAACGGGATTAGGGTGCCGTTATAATCTCACCTTCCGGGTGGTGGACTGATCCCCGCCCCGTTATTTCGAGGCGGATACGTCATCCAGATTAATCAGGCTGACGGCAGGCTGAAAGCGGTTGGGAGAATGGGCGGCTTTGTCCAAATTGTTTTCCTCCGCCGTTACGGGCGGGACATGGGTAAAGCTCAGCTTCAGTGTGACGGCCTTGTTGTGGAGGAAAATGGCACCGACTCTTTCATCCTGTGCTCGGCTGATTCCATGTGCAGGCTGTGTTCCACGCCACGGGGCGATCAGACGGGAAGACCACGCATCTTCACTAGAGACAGCATCAGGTTGATCTGTCTGTTCGTCCGAGAAGTAGGGCGTTAGCTGGCTGTCCGCAAAGCAGGCATGGTTCATATAGGCCGCTACAGCTTCCCGGTAGGGGTGCGCCTTATGGTGACGGGGCATGTAAAACCCGTTCCATTTGGAGGCATATGTGCAGGACTTAGCCCGCCAGAGATCGTCCGGCCCCTTCTCCATAGCGCATTGCACATGGACATGCAGCGAATCATCACTGCCGGTGGAGGCATAGGTGAGGGGGGTGCTGGCCAGTTTCTGGCAAGGCAGGGTGGGGATGAGAAGGGCCGGTGCGGCGGGGCGGGCACTGGTCGGGAGGGGATCCCCCGGCTCCGCCCGGGCGGTGGAGACGGCAGCCAGCATAGAGGCAGCGAGCAGAAAAACGGGCAAAGGATGGCGTGTCATGGGGTGAACGTACCGCAGCACAGGGGGAAAAAGGATTCACAATATCGTATGGGCTGCGGCAGTTTCAGGCAAGCGATCTTGATGGCTGGAGTAAGCCATCAGCAAGCCGGTACGTTGACGGCCAGTCCCCCTAGTGCCGTTTCTTTATAACGATGATTCATGTCTCGGCCTGTTTCGGCCATTGTTTTGATGACATGATCCAGCGAGACATAATGCGCCCCGCTATCATCGCTCATAGCCAGTGAAGACGCATTGATGGCTTTAACAGCCCCGAAGGCATTTCGCTCGATGCAGGGGATTTGCACAAGACCAGCTACTGGGTCGCAGGTCATGCCCAGGTGGTGTTCCATGGCGATCTCTGCGGCATGTTCGCATTGTTCTGGTGTGCCGCCTAAGGCGGCTGTCAGCCCTGCTGCGGCCATGGAGGATGCCACACCAACCTCGCCTTGGCATCCCACTTCTGCCCCAGAGATGGAGGCATTGAGTTTGAAGAGTCCTCCGATGGCAGCGGCGGTTAGCAGGAAGGTTCGTAGGCCGTCTTTTGAATATTCGGGGCAGAAGTCTCGATAATAACGCATGACAGCTGGAATGACGCCTGCTGCTCCGTTTGTAGGGGCGGTGACGACTCGCCCACCTGCTGCATTTTCCTCATTCACGGCAATGGCGAAGAGGCTGATCCAGTTCATCACACCATGAGGGGAAGGGGCCGTATTGGTTTTAGCCTGAAGGCGCGCATAGAGTTTTGCGGCTCGTCTCTGCACTTTTAGCGGGCCGGGGAGTGTATCCGTATTGTGTAATCCGGCTTCGATGCAGGACAGCATCGTCTCGGTGATGCGGTCCATGCCTCGCTCGACATCCCAGAGAGGGCGGGTAGCGGTTTCGTTGGCCATCATAATGCTGGCAATGCTGGTATTTTGCTGTCTAGTATGGGCCAGCAATGCGGCACCACTGCGGAAGGGGAAGGGTACTTCGGGCAGGGAGTAGGACATTGTCCGTGCCTGGTCTTCCGGTGTGATAAACCCTCCGCCAACGGAACAGAAACGCTGGCGTGTAATGAGGGTTCCATCCCGGGCAAAAGCTTCGAACTGCATGGTATTGGGATGGATGGGGGGAATGGTGCCTGTGTCCAGACAGATGTCGTTTTGATAGTCGAAGGAGAAACTTGTCCCATTGAGGTTTAGCAAATGGGTGCTCTCAATATGGTGGACCAGTTTTTTTGCTGTTTCCGGGTCGACATGCTCAGGTGTTTCCCCCGCCAGCCCGAGGAGAACGGCCTTTATGGTGCCATGGCCTTCGGCTGTGAGGGCGAGTGATCCGTAGAGAGTAACAACAATGCGTGCGGGGTCTTTTTCCAGCGGGCCATCGGGTAGGTCTGCCAGTACATCGGCAAAACGCTGGGCGGCTCGCATGGGGCCAACAGTATGGGAGGAGGAAGGGCCAATCCCTATCTTGAACAGATCAAACAGGCTGAGCATGGAAAATATAAGGCCCTTGTTGAGTGAATCTCTTCCTCTTTTATGGGCTAAAACTGACCCTGTTATAAGCCTTAAAAAATAAATTATTCTGATTATGAAACAAAGTGAAAGCCCTGTTATGCAGGATGCTGCCCGGTTTGTCCTTTTCACAAAAAGCTACGATTTACGACCAGCGGTTCCCCCCCCATGTGCTGTTGAGTTTTCGTACTGTTTTTAATGGTGGCTCTGTGGAGCGGGGGCCGTTGGGAGCCAGACAAGGCAGGCTGTGCCTTGGCCCGGTGTGCTGGCAAAGCGTATCTGCCCGCCATGTCTTTCTAAAATCTGGCGAACTATGGCTAGTCCTAGCCCTGTGCCCTGTTCGGCCCCGGTGCTGTTCTCTGGTTGGTCCGTGATACGGTAGAAGCGTTCTGTTAGTCGGGGGATGTGATGGGCGGCAATGCCGGGGCCGTTATCTTCAACCATAATCAGGATTCCGGGTGTAGCGGGAGATGGCCCTTCGGCAGGGGTGGCCTGTCTGGCATGAAGGCGGACATGCAGGGGATGGTCTGGCTTTGTGCCGTATCGGATGGCATTTTCGATGAGATTTAGGAGAAGTTGCACCATTTCATCCCTGTCGGCCAGCAGGGTGAGGTTTTCTTCATAATCGACAGTCAGTGTGCGGTTGGAGTCGTGGAATCGTGGTGTGACTTCACCAAGAACAAGGGCGAACAGGTCATCTACATCCAGTCTTTCATGAGGGCGATGGTGCCCCTTTAGTTCCAGCTGGGAGAGATAGAGCAGCCGATCGATCAGACGCTGCATCCGTGTGGCTTGCTGGTTCATGATGTCCAGATACAGGGTACGGGAGGATGGGTCTGTCGTGTCGCCTCCCTCCCGCATTAGGTTGATGAAGCCACTTAGGGAGGCTAAAGGCGTGCGCAGTTCGTGGCTGGCATGGGCCACGAAATCGGCCCGCATACGGTCTACGGCTTGCATGATGCTACGATCATGCAACAGGACAAGAACAAGACTATCCCGTTCTGATGCTCCTCCTACCCGGCGCATGGCAAGATGGACGGAACATTTTACGGGGACATCTAGACGGACGGTGGTCGAGCAGGCCGCAGGGAGAGCCATATCGGTCGCTGAAGGCGCATGGAGGGCCGTTTTCAGCGTGTCCCGTGCATTAGGGTGACGAAGCAGTGCCCCGAGACTCTTCCCGTAATGGGTTTGTGCGTCCTCGTTGCAGGCTAGAATCTGTCCCATGGAACCGAGGATAAGAGCCATGCCGGGGATGGCCTCTACCAATAACGGGGCCGCATTGGCGAGCATGGTGCTGCTATCCGGAGTGGGTTTGCGGTCCGAGTTGCGGTGATGTGGTTCATGCCCTGAGAGACGGGCACGGCGGGATAGATGCCAGACCATTCCCCAGCCTGCCAAGGCCAGACAGGCACAGACCATCGCAATGAGGTCCGGTAGAAGAAGGGGGGATGCGGCCATGAGAGACTTAGCTGGAGGTTCGGTTGGTTACGCTGTCATCCAAGGCATAGCCGGCGGCTCGCACTGTCCTTATGAGGTCTTTCTCTTCCCCTTCATTCAGGGCTTTGCGGAGACGGCGGATATGCACGTCCACCGTGCGGAGTTCCACATGGACATTAGGCCCCCATAGCCGTTCTAACAGGTCTTCCCGAGAGAAGACCTTGCGGGGGTGGCGGATGAAAAGTTCTATCAGGCGGTATTCGGTTGGGCCTAGAGCGATGGCACGCCCAGACCGGGTGACTTGATGGTTTTCCGGCTCCAGAGTGAGAGGGCCAAAGGTTATGATGTCCTGCACAGGGCGTGTGCGGCGTAACAGTGCACGCAGGCGGGCATCCAGTTTATCGGCACTGCATGGTTTGGTCAGATAGTCGTCAGCACCATTATCTAGCCCAGCTATGACATCTTGCTCATCCGTCCGGGCGGTGAGGAAAAGGACAGGAAGGTCCTTCAGGCCCGGTTTTTGCCGGATGATGCGGCATAGTTCTAGCCCGGAGATACCGGGCATCATCCAGTCTAGCAGGGCAAGGTCAGGTCGTTTTTCTTCAAGAAAGGATAAGGCCTGTTCACCATCAACGGCAGTACTAACCTGATAGCCACGTTGGCGCAGGCTATGTTCCAGCAGGACACGCAGGGCGGGTTCATCTTCTACGACGAGAATGGAGCCTTTATGAGATGTTGGGGCTGTCATGAGCTAGGCGGTTCCTATCTGGGTAGGCTGTGTTGGCTGTCATGGCCGTGCGGGCGGGATGGGGGCAGCATGGATCCTGTGACCATGAAGACCACACGCTCGGCTATATTGGTTGTGTGATCACCGATCCGTTCCAGATTTCTAATGATGAAGAGCAGGGCAATATGGAGGCGGATGGTATGAGGGTGACGGGTCATTTGCTCTAGTGAATCGGCCGTCATGGCCTCGCAGTACTGGTCCACTAGCTGGTCGGCGGCCCAGATGGCATGGGCGGCGTCGGCGTCCTTATGTTCTAGGGCATCCATGATGCGGCGGAGATGTTCTAGTACCAGTCGGCCCATTTCACTCAGGGCGAGGCGGGCGGGCCGGGGGATGGGTTGCTCCATTTGGCTGAGACGGCGGGCAATGGAACTGGCATAGTCGCCCATGCGCTCCAGTGCGCCAGCCATGGGAATACAGGCAACAATCTCCCGCAGGTCTGCGGCCATGGGGCCTCGCAGGGCCAGAAGACGGATGGCGAGTGTCTCTACCTTGTGTTCCAGCGCATCTACGTCACTGTCTTGCTGTGCGGCCAGAAGAGCAGCCTGTCCATCATTTTCGGTAATGGCTGCCAGCACGAGAGAAAGTTGGTGCTCCACCAACCCGCCCATCTGTTCCATCAGGGATCGTAAATGGAGCAGCTCATCTTCATAACGCTGCACAATATGCTGCTTCTGGTGCATCACGTTTCTGTCCCCTTTCAGGCGGCTCACTCTACTGCAATTTATCGGGAGCGGAAACAGCACCACATAATAGCGCTAGAAGAAGCAGAAAAGGGGTGTTTTCGCTGCTTTTGTGGGGGTGTTTCTTCGTATTTTACGGAGATGTCATGAATATTTCATGTTTCTGCATGATGAGCGGCTATAGGCAGGGGGATTGCATCATCTTCAGAGGAAAAAGAGGTTGATAGATGAAGGCCCGCCGTCAGTTTTTAAAAGGCTGCTCTGTTCTCTCCGTGGCAGCACTTGCCGGGGGAGGTAGGTATGGTCTGGCTCAAGAAATGTGCCCTGTGAAACACATGTTGCACGATGCTGCCAATTTTTATCCCCTTTGGCCGGAAGTTGGTGCCGTGGAGCAGCCTCGTGTTGCGCAGGGCGGGCGGGTTTTCGGTATTCATGTGCCGGGTCTGCATATCATGCGGCCTGCTCGCCCGAATGGGGCGGCTATTATTATCGCTGCTGGTGGTGGGTATGGACATATTGCCGTGGGGCATGAAGCCCTGCCCGTGGCCCGGTGGTTGGTGTCGTTAGGCGTAACGGCAGCCATTCTTTTATACCGTCTGCCAAAAGAGGGATGGGCTGAGGGTATGGAGGCCCCGCTGGCGGATGCCAGACAAGCCCTGCATATGCTGCAATCTGGGCAGGGTGGTGAAGCGATTGATGTACGGCGTGTGGGGCTTATGGGGTTTTCTGCCGGGGGCCATTTGATGGGTCTGACTGCTTTGCAGAAAGGCGATATTCCCTTGGCTCTGCTTATGTTGCTTTATCCAGTTGTTAGCGTTGCACCACCTTTTACCGGTAGCCGTACCAGCCGGGTATGTTTGGGGAATGACCCCACGCCGGTGCGGGCGGAACGCTGGTCTTTGCCGCCGCATGTCCGGGATGATGCGCCGCCTTTGTTTATGGCTTATGCGTTGGATGACCCGATTGTTCTGCCAGCGCAAGAAGCGTTACTGCTTCAAGCGTATCAGCGGCACCGGCGGCCCTGTGAAGAGCATCGTTTTTCGACCGGTGGTCATGGGTTTGGTCTGGGACGTAAAGGTGGGCCAACAGAGCAGTGGCCTATTCTGGCAGAGCGTTGGATGAAACAACGGGGATTTATCTGACCGGAAATATTAGCTGCTGGCGTCCCGTACGGGATTCGAACCCGTGTTGCCGCCGTGAAAGGGCGGTGTCCTAGGCCTCTAGACGAACGGGACTAAAGGCGTGGCCGTCTTCTAGAGGACTTTTGGTAGGATGGTCAAGCTATGTGTGCAGAGAAAAAAGATAGATCAGGTAATGTTTTAGGGGAGTTAGCCACCCAAGGAACTGTCTGACGGTAGTCACGATGTTAGTTGTGCATGTGGAATGTTTAATGAATTTCATCATGCTATTGGTAGCGTTAATCGCATGATAGAGGATGACCACATTATGAAACTTGGTGTCGATTTGTCGGTCTATTCATAAATATAGAAGAAAATATATAAAATTTCTAATTGTGATTAAATTATTAACATAAATACGAAATAATATGATGTACTATAATAGTATATATAATCTTATTGCAAAGTTAATTCAAAATAATATATCATTTTATTGTTGACTGTAGTCAAACTATGTGAGCTTATTCCTTTTGGAAGGTGTATGAAGACTTCCAATTTCTTAATAGAAAATTGTGTGGAGACTTGAGATGAGAGCTCTTAATAGCCGTGAGCTGGACAGCGTTTCCGGTGGTGCAGGTCTGCTAGGCAACCTGCTTGGTGGTCTGTTTGGTGGTTTTGGTAACAATGCTCAGAGCGCACTGGCTCCGGCTGCCAACACCAACACGATTCCGTCCGCTAACTATGCACCCGCTGGTTATCCGGCTGCTGCCAATACCTCTGGCGTCAACCTGGGTGGCTTCGGTGGCCTGGGGCAGCTGCTTGGGCCTGTTCAGGCTTTCACTAACTTCCTGCAGCACCCGCTTACCAGCATCATTTCCCTGATTGGTGAAGGCATCCAGCAGGCTGTGAACTTCGTTACACGTCTGATCTAAGCCGTACTATCCCCAAATAGGGGGTGTATGTAGGGTTTCTGTCCGATCAAGGGCGGGCTCTCTGTGATGGGGGATGGTCTGTATGGCCATCCCCTTACGTCGTTCTGGCGGGTAGGTCAGGACAGAATATACGGGCCAGCACTGAGTATTTCGATTTTTAGAAGGCAGCCATCTTGTTTCTCGACATCGGGGAGTGGCAGGCGGGCTTTGCCATTGGTCCAGCGGCAGTGTGCAGTTTCCATGACATCCCAGCCGGTGCCTTCCGGGGCTGTTAGATGGGATGTCAGAGGTAGGTCTGTCCCATCGGGTTGGACCAACATTATCTCACCAATGAGAACGCCCAGCATCCGTCTATCATCTACGAAGGGGCCGATAGCCCTGTCCAGACGTGCTGTCCGGGATTTGATGATGAGGAAAGGCGGATCATCTTTCAGCCGGAATAAGTAATAGCCGTTAGTGCGCTGATAGAGAGATAGTTCTGTTCCTCGTGGGTCTAGTAGGGTCAAGGCTGGGTCGTTTGTCAGGGTATGAGGGGCCGCATCTTTCGGGAAGCCTAGCTGGGTGGCTCGGGCGGCTAGGGCGGCATGAAGAGGTTCTACGAAATCTCGTTCCACCCTTAGGGGGGCGGCGGCATCATGCTGCCAGCTCTTTACGCGGGAATGAAGGGCTGCCTGGGAGGAAATGGACAGGTGTTCTTCGGGCGTTGTGAAGCTAGGACGGTTCCCGGTATCCAAATAGGTTTCAGAGAGGGCGCCATTGGCACTGATGATGCGGTGTTCATATGTTTCGATGTGGTAAATATCGTAACGATCCCGCTTTTCCCGCAAGATTGTCCGGCCATTGACGAGCATACGGGCAGGAACAAAGGCACCCTTGAGAAGCAGACAATGTTCTTCTGTAACGTAGAGATCGTAGAAGGGGCAGTTCTCTCCGAAAGCATGGCGTCGTATGCGTATTGGCCAGTCATCAGATGAAGCCGGAACAACGGATTTTTGCCCGGTCCAGCGAAGATATTCGACCGATTTCTGCTTGTTCTGGAAAACATGAATAGCATCACCGGGGCGCAGCTCTTCAATGGCTTTTGGGCCTTGAGGCGTATCAATCAGGGTTCCAGCGAGATAACAGACAACAGTTGAGCTGCTTTGTTGTGTGGATTGCCCAGTTGCTGGGCCGTTAAGTGGGTACCATTGCCCGTCCTGCGGTATTTGGTAGGGATTGCCGGGAATGAAGATGTTCGTATGGGCTGTGTTGTAGGGGCTATAATCTTCATTCAGCTGGATGATGGTTTGGTTAGTTGAGATATCGTAACGTTGTCGTGTTATCGTCTGCGTTGAGGCCTGTGTGGTGGAGAAGACAAACTGGAGCTTAAAATTGGGCGGCGGTGGGCTGACTAGCTGCAGCTCTAGAGACAGGTTGGTCTGGAGTGTTGTGCTGTCTAACCCTGCATAATCAATGACGAGCTGACCGCCCGTTCCGGGGTCTATGATGAGGGAGTGTGGGGCTGCCACGATAGAGGAGTTAACAAGCCCCGACCATGATGCTGGGGCAATAACCAGCGTGCCCCCCTGAAATGTGAAAAGGCGACCTTCAGACAATGAAGGGAGGTTATCAGGCATGAAAAGAGCGGCTTTGATAAGAGCTTCATGGGCCTGTGGAATATAATTAACGGCTTGGCCAGCTGGGACGATCATGAACTACTATCTTTGGCTCTATTTTTGAATTTTTCTGATACGAAGAGAGAGGGTAGGTCATTTTTACTTATCGAAAATTAATTCATTCCTTTTGAATTTTTCAGAATAGATTTTGTTTATTTACTTCTTCTACCCAGATGCTCCGAAATGTCTTTCGGGGGCGGAGGAAAAGCGATTTTGAAGGAGGGGTGGAGAGGAAAAATCAATAAAATAGGGGAGTTAATGCAATGGACTTGAGGATAAGTAAAAGTAAAGTTTATAATTAATTGTTATTTTTATATTACTTTATAGTTAACTACCATGAAGTAACAAAAATATTATTGACTCCAATAGAGAATATGTTGCTCAATATTCTTGGAGAATCGGTCCCAATTCTCCGACTTCCTATGATGAAAGTTTTGGAGACTCGTCATGAGAACTCTTAATGAACATGAGTTGAATGAAGTATCTGGTGGGTGCCTGCTGCTGGGGGCTGCCATAACGCTTGGCGGTGTCCTGCTGAACGGGTTGTTAAGTTCCGAGCGGAAGCTGATTGGTCAGGCTTCATCTGGAACGTCATTGACGGATAGCGGCAGTTCGTCAATGAGCCAGAGTCTCGCTGGAGCACAGGCTGACATGGCAGAGCACGGAACACCTCTCCCACGTCGTGTTAGGCCGGGTCTCGATAGTTTCCTGCAAAATGGCGCAAGCTTTTTGGAAGCTCTAACGCATGATGCCGCCGGACATATCAGTGCAGGTATTCGAGACTTTGCCGACCTTCTGGGTCGTCTTGTCTAACGTCCTGTTGGACAGCTGATAGAAAATGGTGAGGGGGTATTGTCCCAGTGCCGCAGGCTATTGGGTAATGCCCAGAATTGAAGAAGGGCGGGTCATAATGACCCGCCCTTCTTTGTTTGCAAGTAGAGATGTGCGTGAGGATCAGAACTTCATCTTGAAGGAGCCCGTTGCACCGCTCTCGGTGGACTGGTTGCCATACTGGCCGATATAGGACAGGTCCAGATCGACATGGTCGTTCAGGCTGGCTGTCACGCCAGTGTCGATAATAGCGGCATTGTCGGAAAGCAGCACACCGGCGACATCCATGCTGCTGCTTCCACCAGTCGTGGCAAAGGACTCATGCTGGCGTGAACCCAGACGGCCAAACCCGCGGCGATACGCTGCCGTGAGGTGCGGCGTGAAGATCGTCCGGCCAATGTTCAGCTTCGTGGCGGCACGGAAGCCGAAAGTGGAGAAGGTAACACCAGCATCTGTCCCACGGCTGCGCAGAGCGGCTTCATTGCCATGCTCACGATAGCTGTTGGTCTGCATGTTCACGTAGGACACGTTCATGAACGGCTCGAACACGCCATGCTCACCACGCATCTTGTAGCCCAGCTCGGCGAAGGTCTGTGCTGTTCCGCCCAGATAGCCACTGTTGACACGCCCGCCATAATCACCAACGGCGATCTGACGCCGGGTGTTGATGACATTCCAGCTATAAGCAGCACCTAGACGCAGGTTCACGCGGCCCCAATGTGTCCCGGCATAGGCTCCAACGGAGATGTTGTTGCTGTTGCCAGAAGAAGAACGTCCCCGCTGGACGTTGAACTGAGAGTGCCCGTAAGAGAGCAGCCCGCCGACACGCCAGTTGCTATGGTTGATCGGAGCATCAGCCCCCATGATGAACCCGGCCGTGTTGTGGTGCATAAGGGCAGCATTGTTATCTCCACCATTATGGCCCAGCCCCCCATAAGCCTGCCCCCAAAGAACGGCATGGTCGGAAGAGCAAGCACCGTTCTTTTGATGCGTCTTCAGATCATAAAGGCTCTGACCGTTGCGGCCATAGTCGCAGTCGCTGTTTGCCAGACGGTTCATGGCCGCATTGCGGATGTAGAAGCTGTCCTGAATCAGGGCTGTGCGGATAGAGGCATGTAACTCACCAGAGAGATTATCCAGTGCCTGACGTGCCTGAGTTTTAGTCAGACCTGTCATGGCTTGGCTCAGTGCCGAGGTCTGGTCAAGACGATCCAGCCCATGGCCTGCGGTGATCTGGTTGCGTGTTTCACCGACTATGCTGAAGGAGTTAGGCTTGCGGCGCATAACGATGTCAACAGCATCAG
Organism: Bombella intestini; assembly: GCF_002003665.1. Classification (GTDB taxonomy): domain Bacteria; phylum Pseudomonadota; class Alphaproteobacteria; order Acetobacterales; family Acetobacteraceae; genus Bombella; species Bombella intestini. The sequence continues at coordinate 2,290 of NZ_JATM01000005.1, read as the reverse complement.
CACTGTAAGCGAAGGTTGGGTCCAGATAGGCATATTGAGGTGCCAGATTGCTGGAAAGTTTGGCATCAAACTGACCACTGACCCCGCCTGTAGCTGTCAGGATTCGATAAGCCTGGTTATATGTCAGGCCCAGACCTGCATTTTTCAGCTGGAGGTCCAGCGTCCCACCTTGCAGGTTTGCCTTCCCGGTAATGGCCAGACGGTCGGAAGCGACCTCTTGGTATCCAGTACCCTTGGCTGTGTCGATGGTCTGACCTGTCGTATCGCTCGTACCACGAATACGCAAAATAGAGCCCTGTGCCATGGTTAGATCACCATTGATATGCAGGGTCGATGGCGTATTAGAGCCGATAGTACCCGGTGCAATCACACCCTCAGAGGCAACCTGTGTGGACCCGACAGTGCCTATACCACGCAGGGTTGCACCGTTCCCGACGGTAACCAGGCCACTTGCAAGACCGTTGTTGCCGTCTACTTCCAACATCGCCTGATTCTGGATCATTGTAGGACCAGAATAGGTGCTGTTGCCCGTCAGTACTTCAGTTCCACCAGCGATTGTCAGGCCGCCATTGCCGGAGAGGGACCCAGCATAGTTGTCCTTGGCCTTGGTGAGGGTGAGGGTGTCGTTGAGGATACCCTGGCTTGTGCCGTTCCCAGCGAGGGAGCCGACAGAGGCACCACCTTCCCCAATGGTGAATGTCCCACCATTAGCAGCGAGCTTGTTGGCAACAGTTGTTCCCTTGTCGAGCAGCAATGTCCCATCTGTTGTGACATTGTTCAGCTTGGCGTTGGTAGCTGTCAGATTACCGGTGCCACTATTGGTGACATCACCAGCAACGGAAGAGCCATCCTGAAGGGTGGCCTTACCACTGTTGGCAAGTGCCCCAGCGAGGGAGCCCGCAAGGTTCAGGCCGCCAGCCTGAGCAACGGTTGTGTCACCCGTATAAGCCTGCTTGCCTGTAAGGGTCTCTGTGCCCTTATCGATGGCGAGGCCGCCATTGCCGGAGAGGCTGCCATTGTAGGTGCCGGTGGCATTGTTGAGGTGCAGCGTACCATTCAGCGTGCCGTTACTGCTTCCGGCGAGGGAGCCGACGGTGGCATTGTTGCTGGTTACGGTCAGGCCTGCACCGTCATGGGTGAGGGTACCGTTGATGGTGCTGCCATCAAGCGTCAGGGTTCCCTTATCCTTATTGGTGACATTACCGCTTGTTGCGTTTCCACCGGCGAGGGTCATGGTACCGCTGTTTGTAGCGGAAGCCTGAGAGCCACCCGTAGCGTTGAAGGTTGCTCCTGCAGCGTTAGTGACATCACCAGCCTTGCTGTTTGTGAGTGTTGCCTTACCGCTGTTGTCCAGAGCGCTGCTGAGCGTGGCGTTCGTGGCATTGAGTATGCTGCTATTGGTGACATCACCAGCGACGGAAGAACCATCCTGAAGGGTGGTCGTACCACTGTTGGCCAGTGCTCCAGCGAGGGACCCCGCAAGGTTTAGGCCGCCATTCTGAGCAACGGTTGTGTCACCCGTATAAGCCTGCTTGCCTGTAAGGGTCTCTGTGCCCTTATCGATGGCGAGGCCGCCATGACCGGAGAGGCTGCCATTGTAGGTGCCGGTGGCATTGTTGAGGTGCAGCGTACCATCCAGCGTGCCATTACTGCTTCCGGCGAGGGAGCCGGCGGTGGCATTGTTGCTGGTTACGGTCAGGCCTGCGCCGTCATGGGTGAGGGTACCGTTGATGGTGCTGCCATCAAGCGTCAGGGTTCCCTTATCCTTATTGGTGACATTACCGCTTGTTGTGTTTCCACCGGCGAGGGTCATGGTACCGCTGTTTGTAGCGGAAGCCTGAGAGCCACCCGTAGCGTTGAAGGTTGCTCCTTCAGCGTTAGTGACATCACCAGCCTTGCTGTTTGTGAGTGTTGCCTTACCGCTGTTGTTCAGAGCGCTGCTGAGCGTGGCGTTCGTGGCATTGAGTGTGCCGCTATTGGTGACATCACCAGCGACGGAAGAACCATCCTGAAGGGTGGTTTTACCGCTGTTGGCCAGTGCCCCAGCGAGGGACCCCGCAAGGTTCAGGCCACCATTCTGAGCAACGGTTGTGTCACCCGTATAAGCCTGCTTGCCCGTGAGGGTCTCTGTGCCGTTTTCGATGGCGAGACCGCCATTGCCGGAGAGGGTGCCAGCATAGCTGTCCTTGGCATTGGTGAGGCGCAGCGTACCATTCAGCGTGCCGTTACTGCTTCCGGCGAGGGAGCCGACGGTGGCATTGTTGCTGGTTACGGTCAGGCCTGCACCGTC